>NZ_JAGQCU010000003.1 GCF_024346355.1 Cyanobium sp. ATX 6A2 | reverse complement strand
GTGCTCCGAACAGGGTCACAGACCGGCCCACCCATTGCCACAGCTGAGATCTGAGGGAGGCGAGCCGTCAGCCCCGGCGTAGCCGGGGCTGATCCTCCCGAGTTACACCACTCCATGGGACGCCGCTCGGCGGCCGGGTGAGCGGCTTCATTTACGAGGGCTACGGGTTCCGGCGGCTGGAGTCATGAGCAGCCAGGGGGCTGTCTAGGGTCAGCCCATCGCAGCTGGCCCATGAACCCAACCCTCAAAGGTGTGGCCTACGTGAGCGTGTGGGTGCTGCTCTGGGGCATGGCGGCCTCCCTGGCCGATGTCGTGTTGCTCGAGCGCGGCGCCTACGTCGCCGGAGCCACTGGGCAGGTGGTCACCTTCGCGTCCTATGGCATCGCCGCGGTGGTGCTGGCGGTGCGTCTTTCTGGCCGCTTCCTCAAGTCGTAGCACTGACGCCACCGCGATCGGGCCGGCTGAGGCTGCAGCAGCTCCATCGCTGCCACTGCTGTGTGGAACGCTGGCATCGAAGCAGGTCACCCGCAAAGTTTCGCCGAACAGGTGGATCGGCACGCTGTCGAACAGTCCCTGTGTTGATCACAATACCCGCAGATAGTGGGTTCGGGTTCCACTCTGATGGGCGTGAAAGCTCCCTGCCTGGCTGAGGCAGTGCCATTGGTAATCCGCCCGTGAGCTCACCAATCGCGCTGAAATCAGTTGGCAAGGCTGTTTGCGCATAAGGTTAATTCGAGGGAAGGCAATCTTTTCAGCACATTCAAAGATCACTGCCATACCAGAATGCAGCGAAAATGCAGGCTGCATGCACCGTCATTCCTGGTGCTCTGGTTGCATCATCCCTACAAGTTCTATCAACAGGATCAATCCCATGACAGCACCAACCAAAATCCCCCAACGCAGTCAGCCCAGGCGTTCTGCCGAGTCGGAAAACGGCAGGTGGGAATCAGACGGCACCGAGCTTCTCGATCCGCGTCCGATCGAGCCGCGGATGGTCATCGCAGCCCCCGGCAGTCACAGCGGCTGGGGCTTCCATGGCCGCGCTGAGCTCCTCAATGGTCGCCTCGCCATGCTCGGCTTCGGAATCGGCCTGGTGGTGGAGGTCCTCTCCGGCCAGGGGATCCTGCAGCAGCTGGGCCTTGGCGCCCTGCTCCACCAGGGCTGAAGGCCCCAGGCCGGCACGGTTGACAGCCCAGGGGATTGCCGCTAGTACAGGTGTACTCTGTGTGATGGCGTCATGGCTGTTGCCTCTCCCTACGCTCTGTTCCGGGCCTCCGACCTGCTCTGGCCTGCCGTGCCCACGGGGCCGCTCAAGCAGGCATCGGCGGGCCCTGTCACCGCGGCGCCCACTGCCCGCTGGGGCGCGGTGATTCAGGGCGAGCTGTTTCCAGCTCAGGCCGTGCCACATCAGCGCCGCAGCACCTCCAGAAGGGCTTTGCCGTAGGTGTGACACGGGCGGTTTCTGATGACTACCGCGTAGCAACCGCTACATGGGCAAAGGTCCAACAACCTTACGGTCCCTTTACATCGACGTCATTGCTGTGACTGTTGCGCCCGTGCTGAGATCTGAGCACCCCCTGTCTTCACATCGCTCAGCTCCTGATCTCTCATCTCGCGTAAGTCAGCATCTGGCTGAATGCCTTTGCCAGGCGTGTCAGTCGACTGCTTCCAGTCATGAATCTTTCCTGGAGGACATGCCCAAAGAACCTGAAGATCTGATGGATGATCTTCAGCGTATGGGTTTGATCAACCCAGCTGCCTATCCTATCGCTGAAGCTATCTCTGCGGCTGAACTGCGCCAGGCCCTATTCTTCCGAAATGCCTCCCGTGGCAAACCTGCGGTCGAGACCTTGCTAAGGGCCTTGGCTGAGGAGGCAGGTGGGCTCGACCAGGCATTTGCAGCCGCCTTTGGACCGGAAGCCGGTCGCTTCTTCAGCAATGTCTCCTCGTCCAGCCCTCTCGGTCGCCGCACCTTTCTGAAGGGGTTGGCGGCTGGCGCTGCACTGGTGACGCTCACCAACTGCGGTGTCAAGCGTGAAGAGGACGGCGGCGGCGTCGTGGATCCAGGATCGTTAGAAAAGAAAGATCTGAAGGTGGGCTTCATCCCCATCACCTGCGCAACGCCAATCATCATGGCCCAGCCAATGGGCTTCTATGAGCGCTATGGCATGAACGTGGAAGTGGTGAAAATGCCCAGTTGGGGGGCTGTTCGGGACTCTGCGATCGCCGGTGAGCTTGATGCCTATCACATGCTGGCGCCGATGCCGATTGCCATGACCCTTGGGTTGGGCACTGCTCCCTTCAGCGTGAGACTTGCCAGTATTGAGAATATTAACGGTCAGGCAATCACGGTAGCCAAGCGTCATGCCGGTAAGGTGAAGGAAGCCAAAGACTTCAAAGGTTTTGTGATTGGAGTTCCTTTTCCCTTCTCCATGCACAACCTGTTACTCCGTTACTATCTTGCCGAGGGCGGCATCAATCCCGACACCGATGTCCAGATCCGCCCGGTTCCCCCGCCGGACAGCATCGCCCAGTTGGTCACTGGGGACCTTGATGCAATGCTGATGCCTGATCCTTTCAACCAACGTGCCGTCTATGAGGATGCAGGCTTCATACACCTGCTCACCAAGGATCTCTGGGATGGCCATCCCTGCTGTGCCTTTGCCACCGGTGAGTCTTGGATTCAGGAGCATCCGCTCACCTTCCAGGCCCTCAACAAGTCGATCATTGATGCCGCTAACTATGCTCATAAACAGGAAAATAGAGTCGAGATTGCCAAGGCTATCTCTGGGCGGGCATTCCTGAATCAGCCCACCGAAGTTGTGGAGGCCGTACTCACCGGCAAGTTCGAGAACGGCCTTGGTGAGACGTTCAACGTTCCAGACCGCATCGACTTCGACCCCTATCCTTGGCAAAGTTTCGCCAACTGGATCCAGTCCCAGTTGGTGCGCTGGGACCTCGGCAAGGCTGCCAGCATGATCAAGGCAGGCGACTTCGACAGCAACAGCGCTTCCATTTTCCTCACCAGCGAGGCGCAGGAACTGAAGCGTTCGATGGGGCTTAACCCTCCCAGCGAGCAGTTTCGAGTGGAGAAGCTTGCGTTCGATACCTTTGATCCTCAGCAGCCCATGCAATACATCGAAGAGCAGAAGAAACGGGGCGGTTTCTGACCATTTCTTGCTGGCCTGAATGGCTACAGCATTCCTCTTTCTCTGATCTTATGTTTCATGTTTGAGAGTCGTATCTCCAGGCCACTGGCTATCACGGTTTCCTGCCTCAGCGTGCTGGTTGCTTTGCTTGTGTGGCAGATCCTTGCCACTCAAGGTCTTCTCGGTCAAAACTTTCCTGGATCTTTTAAAACCCTCAAGGAACTTGCTTGGTGGTTATCGGATCCGTTTTTTTATAACGGTCCTAACGACCTCGGTATTGGCACCAATCTACTGATCAGCCTCCGGCGGGTGCTGATTGGTTATTGCCTGGCGGTTCTCGTCGCCGTGCCGCTAGGGCTATTTGTGGGCATCTCCCAGATTGCACAATCTTCGGTGAACCCGTTCGTGCAGTTATTGAAGCCGGTTTCTCCCCTCGCCTGGTTGCCGATTGGTCTGTTCGTCTTTCGGGATTCTGAAATCACTGGAATCTTCGTGATCTTCATTTCCAGCATCTGGCCCACGCTTATCAACACTGCCTTTGGTGTTACTTCAATCAACCAAGACTTCCTGAAGGTTTCGCGTTCCCTCGGTGCCAGTCAGTTTCGTACTGTAGTGAAGGTGGTGCTGCCGGCTGTAATGCCTAACATTCTGGCTGGCATGCGTATTTCCATGGGCACAGCATGGTTGGTGATCGTGGCGGCTGAGATGTTGCTTGGCAGCGGAATCGGGTATTTCATCTGGAATGAGTGGAACAATTTGTCTCTCCCTAATATCTTCGTTGCCATCATTGTGATTGGCTTTGCCGGTTTGGTTCTTGATCAGATCTTCGGCCTGTTGCAGAGGCGCTTTGATTACCAGGACTGAGCCCATGATCCGATCCCTTTTTCAGCTTCTCTGCATTTATTCCCAATCGCCGCAATGACCTCCTTGGCCGTGCCCACCACCCCAACCCACCCGCTTGGTCAACGTTGGCCTGATGCCCAGGTTTCGGTGGAAGGTGTGAGCAAAGTGTTCAGCCCAGAACCTGGGCTGTTCGACTTCCTCACCCATCGCCGCCCCACTGGCTATGTGGCTCTGCAGGACGTCAGTCTGAGCATTGAAAAAAATACTTTCGTGTCCATTATCGGTCCTTCCGGTTGTGGCAAATCTACACTTCTCAACCTCCTTGCCGGTCTCGACCGCCCCAGCGTTGGCCAAATCCTTGTGGATGGTCAGCGCGTACGCGGGCCCGGCCCCGATCGGGGCATCATCTTTCAGAATTACGCCCTGATGCCCTGGCTCACCGCCTTGGGCAATGTCGAATACGCTGTGCAAACGGCCTGTTCGGGCCTCAGCGGCGGCCAAGCCAAGGAGCGGGCCCGTGAGTACCTCGCGTTGGTTGGTCTGGAGCGGGCCATGCATCGCTTCCCGAAACAGCTCTCCGGCGGCATGAAGCAGCGTGTGGCTATCGCCCGGGCCCTGTCCATCAGTCCCAGCATTTTGCTGATGGATGAGCCCTTCGGTGCCCTCGATGCACTCACCCGCAGCTATCTCCAGGAGGAGGTGCTGCGGATCTGGGAGGATCATCGTGTCACCGTGGTGCTCATCACCCACAGCATTGAGGAGGCGCTTCTGCTCTCCGACCAGATTGTGCTGATGTCGCGTGGGCCCGCTGCCACCATCGCCGACGTGATCAACCTGCCGTCGCTGCGACCCCGACAGCGCAGTGTGATTGATCAGCATCCCGAGTTTCTCGCCATCAAGCTGCGGCTCGAGGAGCACCTGCTCAAGGAAACCCGGGCTGTGGAAGAGCGCACCTGAACCAGCACACCACCCACCCACAGACGGCGCCATCCACGCCCTGCTCAGGCCCTTCCGTTCGATTTCATTTCTCTCTGTTCCTCTCAATGTTTCGCCATGGCTCTTTCGGCTCTCTCCCAGACCCTGCTGGCTGCCAAGCGCGCCAAGGGACTCAGCTTCACTGACCTGGAAACCCTGCTGGGCCGTGATGAGGTTTGGGTTGCCAGCCTCTTCTACGGCCAGTCCACGGCCTCGTCCGAGGAAGCGGAGACGTTGATCAGTGCCCTTGGCCTTGACCCCTCCCTCAAACCCGATCTGCTGACCCCGCCGGTGAAGGGCTGTCTGGATCCGATCGTTCCCACCGATCCGCTGGTCTACCGCTTTTACGAGATCATGCAGGTTTATGGCCTGCCTCTGAAGGACGTGATTCAGGAGAAGTTTGGGGACGGCATCATGAGCGCCATCGACTTCACGCTTGAGGTCGACAAGGTGACTGATCCGGCTGGAGATCGCGTCAAGGTGACGATGTGCGGCAAGTTCCTCCCTTACAAGAAGTGGTGAACGCCGTGCTTGCGGCCTGCCTCTATGGCCCGCCCTGCTCAGCCGCCAGCACCTCCAGAAGGGCTTTGCCGTAGCGCTCCAGCTTGGCGCTGCCGATGCCGCTCACCGTGGCCAGCTCGTCCAGATCCGCCGGCCGGCGCTCGGCGAGCTCCAGCAAGGTGCGGTCGTGGAACACCACATAGGGCGGCACCCCCTGCTGCTGGGCCTGCTCCCGCCGCCAGCTCTTCAGGGCCGCCACCACACCCTCGTCCACACTCCCCACTTCGCCGCCGCCCTCCCGCCGGCCCGCGGCGCCGGTGGCTCCACCCCTTCCAGCGCGGCGTCGCTCCTTCTGGGGCGGCGGCTGGGGTAGCTCGAGGCGGCTCTCCCCCCGCAGCAGGGGCCGTACCAGTGCGTCGGGCCCGAACTGCAGCCCGCCCCGGCCATCCGGCACCGGCTGCAGATACCCCAGGCCGGTGAGCTGACGCACCAGCGTGCGCCACTGGCTGCGGTCCAGGTCGCGACCGATGCCGTGCACGCTGAGCTGGTCGTGGCCCAGTTGGCGGATCTTCTCGCCGCTGCCCCCCAGCAGCACGTCCACCACGTGGGAGGCACCGAAACGCTGGCCGGTGCGAAACACCGCCGACAGCAGCTTCTGGGCCGCCACGCTCACATCCACCAAGGCCTTGGGTTCCAGGCAGCCGTCGCAGTTGCCGCAGGGTTCGGCCAGCGCTTCGCCGAAATGCCGCAGCAGCACCTGGCGGCGGCAACCCACCGCCTCGCTGAAGGCGATCAGGGCCTCGAGCTTCCCGTGTTCGATGCGCTTCTGTTCCGCACCGGCACCCGACTCATCGATGAAGCGGCGCAGCTGGGGCACATCCCCCGGCCCGTGCACCATCCAGGCCACCGCCGGCAGGCCGTCGCGACCGGCCCGGCCCGTTTCCTGGTAGTAGGCCTCCAGGCTCTTGGGCAGATCCACGTGGGCCACGAAGCGCACGTCGGGTTTGTCGATGCCCATACCGAAGGCGATCGTGGCCACCACCACCACGGCGCTGCCGCTGCGGAAGCGCTGCAGGGCTGCACTGCGCTGCTCGCCGCTCAGGCCGGCGTGATACGCCACGGCGTCGTAGCCGGCCGCCCGCAGCTCGGCCGCCAGCCTGTCCACCCGACTGCGGGAGCGGGCGTACACGATGCCCGCCTCACCGCGGTGCTCGCCCAGAAACTCCAGCAGCTGCCGGCCCGACTGCGCCTTGGCCCGCAGCAGGTAGCGGATGTTGGGCCGATCGAAGCTGGCCAGGAACACCTGCCCCTGCTGCAGGCGCAGCCGTTCGACGATCTCGGCGCGGGTGCGCGGGTCGGCGGTGGCGGTGAGGGCCAGGCGCGGCACCGCCGGAAAGCGCTCTGCCAGCGCGCCCAGCTGGATGTATTCGGGGCGGAAGTCATGCCCCCACTGGGACACGCAGTGGGCCTCATCGATCGCGAACAGGGCCAGGGTCCGCTCCCCCAGCCGCTCCAGCAGATCCCCCCCCAGCAGCCGCTCCGGCGATACGTAGAGCAGGTCGAGCGCACCGCGGCCCAGCTGGCGCCAGAGCTCCGCGGCGCGCCCGGCCTCCAGGCCCGAGTGCAGCGCGGCGGCCCGCACCCCCACCTGCAGCAGGGCCTCCACCTGGTCGTCCATCAGGGCGATCAGCGGCGAGATCACCACCGCCAGCCCCGGCCGGCAGAGGGCCGGCACCTGATAGCAGAGGGATTTGCCGCCGCCGGTGGGCATCAGCACCAGCCCCGAGCCGCCGCCGATCACGTGGCGCACGATCGCCTCCTGGGGGCCGCGGAAGGCCGGGTAGCCCCACACCCGCTGCAGCACCTCCAGTGGATCGCTCACGAGGCGGCGGGCCGGCGGGGATCTCCCACAATGCACCCGTCAGGCACCCCGTGATGTCCACTTCTTCGCCACGCACCGCCACGGCCTGGGGCTTCCTGGCGCCGGCCGTGCTGCTGATCGGCCTGTCGGTGCTGATTCCGGCGGCCATGGCCCTGGTGATGAGCTTCAGCCAGGCCGGGCTGGATGTGAGCGAGCCGCTGCAGTTCGTGGGCCTGGCCAACTACCGGCGCCTGCTCGCCGATCCGATGTTCGCCCGGGTGAGCGCCACCACCTTTCTCTATTTGGTGGGGGTGGTGCCGCCGATCGTGCTCGGCGCCCTGGCCCTGGCGGTGCTGGTGAACCGTTCCCTGCCGGGGATCCACTGGTTCCGCGGCGCCTTCTACACCCCGGTGCTGGTGTCGATCGTGGTGGCGGCCATCGCCTTCCGCTGGATCTATGCCGAGAACGGCCTGATCAACGGCTGGCTTGTGGCCCTGCTGGGGGACCGCTTCAGCCCCATCGGCTTCCTCACCTCGCCGCTGCTGGCCCTCCCTTCGGTGATGCTCGTGACCCTGTGGAAGGGCCTGGGCTACTACATGGTGATCTTCCTGGCCGGGCTGCAGGGCATCGCCCCGGAGCTCTACGAAGCCGCCGCCCTCGATGGCAGCGAGGGCTGGCGCAAGCACCTCGACATCACCCTGCCCCTGTTGCGGCCCTACCTCACCCTGGTGGCGGTGATCTCCGCCATTGCCGCCACCAAGGTGTTCGAGGAAGTCTTCCTGATGACCCAGGGCGGCCCGGCCGACGCCACCCGCACGATCGTGTACTACGTGTACGACCAGGCCTTCACCGAACTGGAGATCAGCTACGCCTGCACCGTGGGCCTGGCCCTGTTCATGGCCGTGCTGCTGCTCAGCCTGGTGCGCTACGCCTTCGCCGGTGATCGTGGGCTCACCTGAGCCCTCCCATCGCTGGCCCGGCGACGGCCTGCCTTTAGCCTCGTTGGATGGTTCAGCCCCGGCCTGCCACCCCCCATGTCAGCGCCGCTGAGCGCCGCCCCCCGATCGGGGTGGTGGGTGGCGGCCAGCTGGCCTGGATGCTGGCGGCGGCGGCCCGGGAGCTGGCGCTGCCCCTGCTGGTGCAGACCCCCGACCCCGACGACCCCGCCACCCGCCTGGCCACCGACGTGATCCGCGCCGCGGTGCGCGATGTGGAGGGCACCCGGCGGCTGGCCCAGCGCTGCAGCGCCATCACCTTCGAAAACGAATGGGTCGACCTGGCGGGCCTGGCGTCGCTGGCGGTCGACGGGGTGAGCTTCGTGCCCAGCCTCACGGCGCTCGAGCCGCTGGTGTGCAAGCGCAGCCAGCGGGAGCTGCTGCGACGCCTCAATCTGCCCTCCCCCCCCTGGCTTCCCCTGAGCGAGCTGCTGCTGCCCGGGGAGGGTGACGATCACCACCGCCGTGTGGGCGATCTGGCCCACGCCCAAGGCAGCCCAGCCGCCAGTGCGGCGGCCCCCCCGGCTGCCACCAACACTCTCCCTGGGCTGCGGCCCGGCTGGCAGTTCCCGCTGATGGCCAAGGCCGTGTCCGGCGGCTACGACGGCAAAGGCACGGCCCTGTTGCGCGACCGCGGGGACCTCGACGCCCTGCTGGAGCGGGTGGATCCCGAGCAGTGGATCGTGGAAACCGTGGTGGAGTTCGACCAGGAGCTCTCCCAGCTGGTGTGCCGCGACCGCGACGGCCGGGTGCTCTGTTATCCCCTGGTGCGCACCCACCAGCACCAGCGGGTGTGCGACTGGGTGCTGGCCCCGGCTCCGGTGTCCCATGCCGTGCAGGCCTATGCCCGCAACATCGCCACCTCCCTGCTCACCGCCCTCGACTACGTGGGCGTGCTCTCGATCGAGTTCTTCTCTGGCCCCTGCGGCCTGCAGGTGAACGAAATCGCCCCGCGCACCCACAATTCCGGCCACGTCACGATCGAAGCGGCCCACACCAGCCAGTTCGCCCAGCAGGCGCGGATCGTGGCCGGCCTGCCCATGGGCCCGGTGGAGTTCAAGGTGCCCGGCGCCCTGATGGTGAACCTGCTGGGCTTCGAGCACCGCCAAGCTGACGCCCACAGCGACGACGCCTACCGGGCCGAGCGCGAGGCCCTCGCCGCGCTGCCCGGGGCCGCCCTGCACTGGTATGGCAAGCGAGGCGCCCGGCCGGGCCGCAAGCTCGGCCACATCACCCTGCTGCTCGAGGGCCCCGGCCCGGCGGCGCTGGAGCAGCAGGCCAGAGCTCGGCTTCAGGCGGTGAGGGCCCTGTGGCCCCTCCCTTCCCTCTAGGATTCATACGGACTGCTGTGTTGGTGACTGCCTTCTACAGTTTTCTGATCTGACTCCTTCTTCGACGTGGGGGTCTTCAGCGGCAAGCAACGTATACCGGCCTCGCTGTCGGAAACGGCGCCCCGTCCCTGACCCCCTTCTGGTTCCACCAGGTCGAACACTGGGGCAAAACGGCACAGCGGTCCACCCCTTTTCAGTCACACCACAGCGCAGGCCCTTGCTGGAACCCCCCATCCCAGTCATCGGCTCCAGCCGGGCCGTGGTCCTTGCGGATCAGCCGGTTCCCGCTGACCTCGAGCAGCAACTGCCCTCCCCGCTGCGGCTGGCACTCAACCATCTCCTCGAGCGGGCTCCATCGGCGCTGTTTCCGCGTGCCCGCCAGCTCTACTTTCTGAAAGTTCCACTCGAGGGCCATCCCCAGGATCTCGACAGCTCACCCTTCGTGGAGCGCTTCCGCACCTTCGTGCTGCGCGAAACCACCTGCCTGCCCAGCGAGGAGAACGAGCAGCCCCACCAGCCCATCACCCGCATCAACGAACTCGCGGTGGTGCACTGGCAGGCTCCCCAGACCAACCTCGAGGACTACGCCAGCTACATCAGCAGGCACTGGCTGCTGGAACCCCAGCAGCTGAACCTTTGCGAGCAGCCCTGGTTCCGTGAGGGCGGCGCCTGGGCCCGTGTGTCGCTCACCGGGCCAGCAGATGTTCCAGCTCCTGCTCCAGCCGATCCCGACTCCACTCCGTAACCACGAACACCTCCTGGGCGCTGCCGCCCCGGCGGGCCACCAGCTTGTGGCCGCCGGTGATCGGGGTCGACACCCGCAGCTTCAGCCCCGGGACCCGACCACGCACCCGACTGATCACCGCTGGGGTCACGGTGCTGACGCCGGGTTGGGCCGCCAGGCGTTTCAGCAGCGGAATCAGTCCCTCCAGATAGGTGCTGTGGGTCACCACCACCCGTCCCATCAGTCGGGCTCCAGGGGGGCCATGGTGAGCCCTTCGGCCCCCAGCTGCTGGTGGTAGAGCTCCGCCTGCTCCTGCGGCCCGCACCACACCACCGCCGACCCCTCGCCGTCGATGCGGTGGGCCAGCTCCCAGGCGCGCTCGGGCTGCATCCCCGGAATGAACCGCACCAGGCACGCCACCACGTGCTGGAAGGTGTTCACGTCGTCGTTGAGCACCACCACCCTGAAATGGGGATAGCTCTGGCGGGTGCGTTGCCGCTCCCGCACGGCGGTGGGGCTGGCTGAGGCGCTGGCTGAAGGGAGGGTGGCGGGCATGGAAATGCAGCGTCCGTCGCTCCCCGACCCTAGGTACACTGCCCCCATCGCCACGACCACCGCACATGCTGATCTCCCTGGGCTGGGCCTCCCTCGCCGCTCTGTTCAGCTTCTCGATCGCCATGGTGGTGTGGGGTCGCCACGGCGACGGCACCGTCAACTTCTGACCCATCCGGGGCCGTTCTCTCCTTGACCGAACTCCCCGCCACCGGGTTGGCCATTACCAGCTCCCAGCTGCTCGCCTGGATCGCCTCGGCCCTGCTCGTGTTTGTGAGCGCCGGTGTGATCTACCTCTCTGTGGTGGAGTGGCGTGACCGCCGCCGCCGCCGAGCCGACGAGAGCGCCGCGGGCAAGTCCACCAGGGGCTCCCGCAAGTCAGCGGGCACGTCTTCAAGCGCCGGCTCAACGCCCCCCCGCTCTCCCGCGGCCTTCGGCCGTCGCCCGTGATCGCCTCAACCGTGGCGCCCACCCTGGCCCCCTGGGCCTGGCGCCAGGCCGCCCCCGGCATCCATCTGCACGCCTTCTCCCCCCAGGGGCTGGTGTTCTTCGCCGAGCAGGACGGCATCGTCCTTGAGGCGGTGTTGGAGTGCCTGCGGGCCGCGGGGCTGGGCTCGGTGCTGCAGATCCACGCCAGCGGCCTGGCCTCCACCTGCACGCCCATGGCCGCCAGCCTGGACGGTCCGGCGCGTCAGCGCACCACCCTCTGCGGCTGCCTGCCATGACGTGGCCCCTCGCCCGCCTGCGCCTGCCATCCCTGCGGGTCACGGTGTTGGTCACGGTGCTGCTGCTGGCCGCCCCGACGGCGGTGCTGCTGCGCATGCCGCGCCCCCGGGCCGAGGGCCTCGGGCTGCTGCTGCCCCACGCCGGCCTGCTGCAGAGCTTCCCCGCCGCCCCGGAGCGGCAGCCGCCTCCCCTCTGGCAACAGCGCCTCGATGCCACCACCGCCCAGCAGCTGTGGCGGCAGCAGCGCCAGCTCTGGTGGCAGTTCTGGAGCCATGACCAGGCGGGCGGTGCCTACCTGGTGATGCCCCTGCCGCGCCAGATCCGCGTCGGCGCCCAGCCCGCCCCTCCCCACAGCCTGCAGATCGACGGTCTGCTGGTGGTGTCCTCCGGGCCCCTGGCCCAGCGCTTCCTGCAGGACCAGCTGGTGCAGTCCAGCCGCCGCCAGCAGGGCCTGCAGCAGCGCTGCCTGGAGATGCTCGAGCGGGAGCCCGGCGCCTACTGGAGCAGCCAGGGGTTGGAGGCGATGGCCGGCCCCATCGCTCCCCTGCTGCAGGCCCTGCAGGAGGGCTGTCTGGCCCTGGAGCTGGTGCCTGGGGCGCTGCTGGTGAGCGGCGAGGCCGGGTCCGCCCGCTCTGCACGCAGCGCCGTTTCAGCGGCCGAGCCGCCCCCTGATTCCTCACCTGCCGATTCACAGCCAGCCGGCGCACCGCCAGCCGACGCACCACCCGCCGACGCACTGCCGCCCGCCGCCGCCGTCGAGCTGCCGGAACCCATCGGCGAGGGGCTGCTGTTGCGCCTGAGTGGTCGCTCCCTCGATCCGTTGCTGGCGGGCCTGCTCAGCCGTGAGGAGGTGCGCGAGGCGACCAGCTCGGTGTATGGCCTCGGCGATGCCGAGCTGGCGCTGCTGCAGGGCACGCCCTTCGAGCTGCGCCTGCGGCCCCTGCTCGCCGGCCCCTTCCAGGCCGGCCTGGAGCTGGTCCTGCCGGTGAAGGCCGACCCGGCTGCCTGGATCGCGATCCTCGATGCCCTGAGCGAGCGTCTGCGCGCCCGGGGCCTGATGGACGACTCCGTGATGGCCGGCTCCGGGGAGCTGGTGTCGATCACCTGGCGCGATGAGCAGGCCCGGGAGGTGGGCGGCTGGCGCTGGTACAGCGCCCCCGGCCAACCCCTGCAGCTGCTGCTGTTCCTTGGCCCGGAACCGGATGCAGGCCCCGAAGCGGATGCACCCCCCGAAGCGGAGGACATCATCCTGAGGCCAACGGCCGAGCAGCCGCTCCTGAGCCTGCAGGCCAGGCCCCGCGATCTCGCCGCCCTCAATCTGTTGCCCGGCCAGTTCCCCCTGCCGCTGCTCCAGGCCGGTCAGCTGCTGCTGGTGGCCGAGGCGGACCCGGCCGGCGGCACCATCAGTCGGCTGCTGGGGCGTCTGCAGCTGGGGGAGCTGCTGCCGATCCAGCCGGTGGTTCCGGCTCCGTCTGAGGAGCCGTTTCCGGAGTTGCCGGATCAGGAGCCGTGACCTCGGCCTGCTGGCGTTCGCGCTTGCGACGCTCGGCTGCCACGGTTTCCTCCATCATCTCCACGGCCTGGGCCAGTTTCTCCAGATTGCTCACGTAGAGGTTGAGGTCCTTGTCCACGCGCTCGCGCAGCAGGCCCATGGCCTCGCCCAGTTCGTGGGCCGACTGGCGCAGCGCGGCCGGATCCCTGCTGTCGGCCCCCTGGGCCTTCTCCAGCAGGCTGAGCAGGCCCACGGCCACCAGCCGGGAGTAGTGGAAGTCTGGACGGCGCACATTGGCCAGGGCTGTGGCCACGGGCTCCGGGGCACCCTGGCCCTGGGCGGCGATCCACTCGCTCACCTCCTCCACGCTGTGGTGACCCATGGCCGCCATGGCGGTGTCGCGCTGCTCACGGAGCTCAGCGGCGTCGAAACCGGAGGCGCTGCAGAGGGCGTCGAGCAGGGGATCGCGGTGTTCCGCGGGGCGGTAGCCGCGGGAGAAGCTGTCGAACACCTGGTTCAGGCCGCAGGCAAACAGGGCATCGCTCTGGAATCCCCGCTGGCGGCTGAGCAGATGCAGCTCCACCAGCAGTTCATCCACCATCCGCCTGTAGATCGGCGCGATCACGTGGGGGAAGGCGCGGTGGAAGGCGCGCTTGCTGTCAGAGACGGTGAGGGCTGCGCTCACGCTGCTCGGCTGTTGGTGAAGCGACCCTAGCCGCCCGGGCTCAGTAGGATCGACGCTGCGATCTCCAGATGCCTGTGACGACGATTCCGATTGTGATTGAGGAGTCGGGCCGGGGTGAGCGGGCATTCGACATCTACTCGCGCCTGCTGCGGGAGCGCATCGTGTTCCTGGGTGAGCAGGTGACGGCCGAATCCGCCAACCGGATCGTGGCCCAGCTGCTGTTCCTCGAAGCCGAAGATCCCGACAAGGACATCTATCTCTACGTCAATTCGCCGGGGGGGTCTGTCTATGACGGCCTCGGCATCTTTGACACCATGCAGCACATCAAGCCCGATGTGCACACCGTCTGTGTGGGTCTGGCCGCCTCGATGGGGGCCTTCCTGCTCTGTGCGGGCACCAAGGGCAAGCGCAGCAGCCTCACCCACTCGCGGATCATGATCCACCAGCCGCTCGGCGGCGCCAGGGGCCAGGCCAGCGACATCCGCATCCAGGCCGATGAGATCCTCTATCTCAAGAAGAAGCTCAACCAGGAACTGGCCGATCGCACCGGCCAGCCCCTCAGCCGTATTGAGGAAGATACCGACCGTGACTTCTTCATGTCACCGGCCGAATGTGTGGCCTACGGCCTGATCGACAAGGTGATCGAAAAGCGCGCCGTTCGCCCCGTCTGACGACTTCTGTCCACCCGGTTTCCACGGCCTTCAAAACGCCGTTCCACAAAAAAGCCCGCCATTCGGCGGGCTTTTGCTTGCCAACTGGCTCTCAACTCCTGGAGCTCACCTGGTCAGGACTGCACCGGCTGCGGTTGCTTGGCACCATCCAGCTCAGCGCTGCCGCTGAGCAAAGGGGAGAACCGGTCTTTCTCCGGGATGGTGGTGAACTCGGACACGATGGCGCGGAATTCATCGCCGTCGAGCGTTTCTTTCTCGATCAGCAGCTCCACCACCCGATCCATGCACTCGCGCTGCTCGGCCACCAGCTTCACCGTATCGGCGTAGCAGTTGAGCACCATCTGGCGTACCGACTCATCCACCCGGCTGGCCATGCGATCGGAGCCATCACTGCGGGTCATCAGGTCGCGGCCCAGAAACACCTCCTGGCTGCCGGCCTCCAGGGAGAACTGGCCCAGGTCGCTCATGCCGAAGCGGGTGACCATCTGGCGGGCGATGGAGGCCACCTGCTGAATGTCACCGCCGGCCCCGGTGGTCACCTCCTCGCGGCCGAACACCACATCTTCGGCGGCCCGGCCGCCCAGGGCGCCCATGATCCGGGCGCGCAACTGGCCCTTGCTCACCAGCATCTGCTCCTCGTCAGGGGAGAACCAGGTGAGACCCTGGGCCTGTCCGCGGGGAATCAGGGTGACCTTCTGCACCGGATCATGGGCCTGCACCAGGGTGCCCACCAGGGCATGGCCCACTTCGTGGTAGGCGATCAGACGCTTGCTGCGGCCATCGGTGAGCGGCTTGCCCTCCATGCCTGCGATCACCCGGTCCACGGCATCGTCGATCTCGGCCAGTGAAGTGGCCTCCTTGCGGCGCCGTGCCGTGAGGATGGCGGCCTCATTGAGCAGATTGGCCAGATCGGCGCCGGAGAAGCCGGGAGTGCGCCGGGCAATGATCTCCAGGCTCACGTCTTCAGCCAGCTTCTTGTTGCGGCTGTGCACCTTGAGGATCTCCAGCCGGCCCTTGATGTCAGGCACATCCACCTGCACCTGGCGATCGAAGCGACCCGGGCGCAGCAGGGCGGAATCGAGCACATCGGCCCGGTTGGTGGCGGCGATGATGATGATGCCGCTGTTGCCCTCAAAGCCATCCATCTCGGTGAGCAGCTGGTTGAGGGTCTGCTCCCGCTCGTCGTTGCCGCCCCCCAGACCGGCGCCACGCTGGCGACCCACCGCGTCGATCTCATCGATGAAGATCAGGCAGGGGCTGTTTTCCTTGGCCCGCTTGAACAGGTCGCGCACGCGGCTGGCGCCCACGCCCACGAACATCTCCACGAATTCCGAACCGGAGAGGGAGAAGAAGGGCACACCGGCCTCGCCGGCGATGGCCTTGGCCAGCAGCGTCTTGCCGGTGCCGGGGGGGCCCACGAGCAGGGCCCCCCTGGGAATGCGGGCGCCCACTGAGGTGAAGCGCTCAGGGGTTTTCAGGAAGGTCACCACTTCCTGGAGGTCTTGCTTGGCCTCCTCCACCCCGGCCACGTCGTCAAACTTCACGCCCGTGTCCGCCTCCATGGCGAAGCGGGCCTTGGTCTTGCCGAACTGCATGGCCTGACCAGGACCGCCGGGCATGCCGTTGGAGCGGCGGGCCAGGAAGATCAGCGAGCCGATCAGCAGCAGCGGGAACAGCAGATTGCCGAGGATCCCCAGGGCCGGTGGCGACTGCCGGGGCGGGTGGATGTCGAAGCTGATGCCCTGCTCCTTGAGCTGGTTCACCAGTTCGGGGGCCACACCAGGCAGGTCCACCCGCAGGCGCTGCACCCGGTTGTCGAGGTCGGGGTCCACGGCCTCGATCACGGCACTGCGGCCACCGTCGTAGATGTCCACTGCGGTCACGCGACCGGCGTTCACGTAGTCGAGGAAGCGGCCGTAGCTCATCCGTGCCACGGCTGTGTTGCTTGGGGCCGTGGTGGGTCCGGTTGCTCCAAGGTTGCCACTGCTGAACACCTGCCAACCGAGGAAGGCCACCACCGCCACGGGCAGCAACCACAGAGCAATCAGACGCCAGCGCTGGTTCATAGCTGAGACACTTTCTTACCGACTGTAACGGCGCTCCGTTAGCCAGCGGTTGCCCAGCTCTCCAGCAGATCGTCCTGGTGGCTGCCGGGCCCCGGGCCCGGCGGGTCGGTGGGCTCGAGGGTGAGCTGCCCCACGGGGATCCTCTCCAGCAGATCGGGGCCGCCAAGGCCGTGGGTCCAGATCTCCAGTTCGGTTTCATCGGGGCACTGGAAGCTCAGGAGCTCAAATGGGAACACCACCCGCTCCAGAAAAAAGGCCTCAGGCCCGATGCAGCGCACGATCACCATGCGATCGGTGCTGTTGCGGTAACCGCAGGTGAGCAGGTCCAAGCATTCCCCCAGCTGTCAGACCGCTCCACTAAGCCATCCCCCCAAAGGTGGAACGGTGCCCTTAGCCACTGTTTCAGCGCTTGAAGGCAGGTTTTAAAGGTTTCTTTTGTTTTATGCACGCAATGTTGGTGTGCGGCGACACGCCGCCGCCCCCAGCCCTGCGGGCTAGCGCTCCAGCGGCTGCTGCCTAGAGACTGCGCAGCGCCACGATCGGATCCAGCTGGGCGGCCCGCCGGGCCGGCACCACCCCGAAGAACAGCCCGATCGAGCCCGACAGCCCCACGGTGAGCAGCACCATGCCGGTGCCGATCGTGGCCGGCAGCGGCGTCAGCGCCGCCGCCAGGGTCACGGTGCCGATGCCCACCGCCGTGCCGATCACCCCGCCCAGGCTCGCCAGCACCAGCGACTCCACCAGAAACTGCCGCAGCACATCGCCGCTGCGGGCGCCGAGGGCCTTGCGCAGGCCGATCTCGGCGGTGCGCTCGCTCACCGACACCAGCATGATGTTCATGATGCCGATGCCGCCCACCAGCAGTGACACACCGCCGATCGCCCCGAGCATCAGGGTGAGGCCACCGGTGATGGTGCCCACGATCGTGAGGGCATCCTGCTGGGAGCGCACGGCGAAGTCGTCTTCACGCAGGATGTTGTGCCGCTGGCGCAGCAGATTGGTGATCTGAAAGGCGGCGGCGTTGATGCTGTCGGAATCGCGGGCCTCCACACTGATGAAGTTGAGGCTGACGCCGTAGGTGGGGTCCCGGCCTGAGAGTTTGTTCACCATCGTGCTCAGGGGCACGTAGGCGTTCTCGTCCTGGTTCTGGCCGAACACGGCGCCCTTGGGCTGCAGCACGCCGATCACCTCGAAGGCCTGGTTGCGGATCCGCAGCACCTGACCCACGGCGGCGCCGGAGGGAAACATCCTGGTGGCCAGATCCGGGCCGATCACGGTCACGCTGCGCACACCACTGATGTCGCTGGCCGTGAAGAAGCGCCCCTGTCCCACCTCAAACTGGCGGATCGGCAGGAATTCGGGCGTGATCCCGTTGATCGAGGTGCTGCTGCTCAGCCCGCCCGACTGCACCACCTCACTGAGGGTGATCTGGGGTGCCACCCGGCTGACGCTGGGCACCTGCTCGGCGATCGCCATGGCGTCCTCGAGCACCAGGGTCTTGGGGAAGTCGATGCCCTGGCGCCGGGTGTCGTTGCTGCCCGGCACCACGAACAGCACGTTGGCCCCCAGGTTGTCGAGCTGGCCAGCGGCCAGGTTCTGGGCGCCGCGGCCCACGCCCACCAGGGTGATCACCGAGGCATTGCCGATCACGATGCCGAGCATGGTGAGCAGGCTGCGCAGGCGATTGGCGCGCAGCGTGGTCAGGGCCATGCCCACGGTTTCGCCCAGCGGCAACCTGGAGGCCATGGAAGTTGAGGAGCTGTCTAGAGGATGGCGCCGAAGACATCCTGACTGTGACTGCGGGCCACCCGGTGCACCTCGCCGCGTTGCAGATCGAGGGTCACGATCTCACCCTGCTCCAGGTCGGCAAGGGCGTTCACCACCCCCACAATCGCCGGGATGCCGGCACTCTGGGCCATCAGGGCCGCATGGCTGTTGCTGCCGCCCACCTCGGTGATCACCGCCTTGGCCTTGCGGATCGCCTCCACGTAGGCCGAGGTGGTTTCACGCACCACCAGGATCTCGCCGGTCTGGATGGCGGCAGCGGCCTCAGGGTTCTGCACCACCCGCACCCGCCCGCTCACGGAGCCGCTGCCGATCGGCTCCCCGCGGGAGAGCACCGCCGATACCATCCCCACCTTGATGAAGTCGGTGGCACCGCTGACGCCGGTGAGGGTGCCGGCGGTCTGCACCACCAGGTCGCCGTCCTGCAGGAACCCCAACTGCCGGGCCAGGCCCATGGCGATGCTGAAGGTGCCGGTGGAGGAGTTCTGGTCCTTCACCAGCAGCGGGCTCACACCCCAGCTCAGCTGCAGCTGCCGGGCCACCCGCTCCTCGCCGGTGATCGCCAGGATCGGGGTGCTGGGGCGGAACTTGCTCACGTTGCGGGCCGTGGCGCCGCTTTCGGTGAGGGGAAGGATCGCTGCGGCGTTGAGGTTGCGGGCGATCGTGCTCACCGCCTGGCAGATGGCGTTGGGGATCGTGCTGGCCATGCGGCTGTCGATCACCCGCTGGGGGTAATCGCGCTCGATGCGGCGGGCGATGGTGGCCATGGTGGCCACGGCCTCCACGGGAAAGTCGCCCACCGCGCTCTCGTTGGAGAGCATCACCGCGTCGGTGCCGTCGAGGATGGCGTTGGCCACATCGCTCACCTCGGCACGGGTGGGCCGGGGGCAGCTCACCATCGAATCGAGCATCTGGGTGGCGGTGATCACCGGAATGCCGAGGCTGTTGGCCTTGCGGATCAGCTCCTTCTGCAGCAGCGGCACTTCCTCCGCCGGCATCTCCACGCCCAGGTCGCCGCGGGCCACCATCACCCCGTCGCAGAGCAGCAGGATGTCGTCGATCTGGTCGATGGCCTCGAATTTCTCGATCTTGGCCACCACCGGCGTGCTGTAGCCGTGCCTGGCGATCAGCTCCTTGATCTCGCGCATATCCGAGGGATTGCGCACGAAGCTCAGCGCCACCCAGTCCACGCCCTGGTCGAGGCCGAAGGCCAGGTCGATGCGGTCCTTTTCGGTGAGGGCCCGGATCGAGAGCTGCACGTCGGGGAAGTTCACCCCCTTGTTGTTAGAGAGCACCCCGCCCACGCTCACCCGGCAGTGCAGGGTCTGCTGGGCCTGGTCCACCCCCTCCACCACCATCTCCACCCGGCCGTCATCCAGCAGGATGCGGCTGCCCTGCGGCACTTCCTCCGCCAGGCCCTCGTAGGTGACGGTTGCGATCGTTTCGTTGCAGCTCACCGGCCTGGAGGTGAGATCGAAGCTGTCGCCGGTGTGCAGGCTGATCGGGCCGTCGGCGAAGCGCCCCAGGCGGATCTTCGGGCCCTGCAGGTCCTGAAGGATGCCCACATGCACCCCCAGTTCGGTGGACACCTGGCGGATCGTGGCGATGCGGGCGGCGTGTTCGCTGTGATCGCCGTGGGAGAAGTTGAGCCGGAAGGTGCTGGCACCGGCCGCGATCAGCTCCCGCAGGCGTTCGGGTGATTCGGTGGCGGGCCCGATGGTGGCCACGATCTTGGTTCGACGCATGAGATCGCTGTGATGCATCGGTGCGCCATAAGCCCGGGTGAAACTACCATCGTCCCCCCATTTCGCCGGCACTGCGTGGATCTGCACACTTACCAGCGCCAGTCGCGGCACACCGCCCGCTACCCGGGCGCTGGCGCCAACCCGATCTATCCCACCCTGGGGCTCTGCGGGGAGGCCGGCGAGGTGGCCGACAAGGTGAAGAAGGTGATCCGCGACCGCGGCGGTGAGTTCTCACCCGAGGTGATCCGGGCCCTGGAGCTGGAGCTGGGAGACGTGCTCTGGTATGTGGCCCAGCTGGCCACCGAGCTGGGGCTCGAGCTTGAGCGGGTGGCCCAGGCCAATCTCGACAAGCTGGCCAGCCGTGCCGCCCGTAACGTGATTGCCGGTGAGGGAGATCAGCGGTGAGGCGAGCGTTCCGGGCTGGCTGGCTTCTGGGGCTGCTCGTGGGCCTGCTGCTGCTGGCACCCGGCCCCGCCTGGGCGGCTGATCTCGCCGTTTCGGAGCTGACCCTTGAGCCGTGTCCGGCCTCGGATGTGGCGGCCCAGCCCGATCGCTCCCGCTCCGGCGGGGCCCGCTGCTACGCCCTGCGGGGGATGGTGGAGAACTCCGGGCGGCGGCCGGTGTTCGACACCGATGTGTACGCCCGCATCCTCGACGCCAGTGGAGAGCCGGTGCTGCAGAACCGCACCCGGGTGGGGTCAATCGGCGATGTACCTCCCGGCCGCTCCAGCTTTGCCCTGCGCCTGGCGGTGCCGTCGGGCACGCCCGATCCGCTCACGTTCCGGAGCGTGCGGGCCCGGGGCTTCTCGGCGCCGGTGCGCACCCGGGCCGGCGAAGGCGATGAGTTGCTGCCGCTCGAACAGGCCCTGGCCGACTGAACAGGCCCTGGGCCCGGCGCCGGCGTTCAGTAGGCCCCCGCCAGCACGCTCATGCTCAGACTGCCGAGGATCTGCTGGCCGAAGCTGAGCGCCAGGAAGGCCAGGATTGCCGAGAGGTCGAGGCCTCCGATCGGCGGGATCAACCCGCGGAACACCCCCAGGTAGGGGTCGGTGATCGAGCTCACCGTGCTGAGCACCGGATTGCTCCAGTCGAGGTTCGGGAACCAGGTGAGCAGCACGCGCACCAGCAGGATCAGGGAATAGATCTGCAGGGTGTTGCTGACCACCAGCAGCAGCTGGGCGAGGACTTCCATGGCTTGGTGGGACGCGGGGAGAATGGGATGGAACGGATTGAACTCTATGCAGCCCGCGATGGCTGCGTCTGCATCTCCTCGGCCCGGACGGCGAAGGTGCGGTGGAACTTCTCGCTCAGATTCAGCCAGTAGGAGCGGCCCGCACTCTGGCGCCGGCGCTCGATGAAGTTCTGGGCCAGCAGCTCCTTGATGTGCTCGTAGGCACCGGAGCCGCGCAACTCCACCAGCTCCGACTGGAGGATGCGCTTGCGCAGGGCGATGGTGGCCAAGGTGCGCAGGGTTGCGGTGGAGAGGTCCACCGGCAGCAGGTTCTGAACCAGCCCCGCCAGTCCGTCGCGCAGCTGCAGGCTGTAGCGGCGGCCCTCCTGGCGCACCTCCAGGGCGGTGTCGCGATGGGCGTAGTCGGCCATCAGCGTGATCAGCCCCAGCTCCGCCACGTCCCGGTCCACCCCGGCCAGCTCGGCCAGCTCGGCCAGGCTCAGGGGCCTGCCCTTGAGATAGAGGATCGCCTCAAGCCGGGCCGGCAGTGAGAGGCCGTCTGCAGGGTTGGTGTCGCTTGGGGGGCTGCTCAAGGGACTGCGCATCAGGCCGAGCCGGAGCTCAGGATCAGATAAGCAGCCCCGGGCCCGGGCTTCAACCCAGGAACAGCCGGTAGGCCGGATTGGCGCTCTCTTCCCAGTGCCGGTAGTCCAGTCCGTCCAGAAACGCCTGCCACTGCTGCCGCTCCGCCGGCGGCACCTGCACTCCCACCACGATCCGGCCCACATCGGCGCCATGGTTCCGGTAATGGAAGATGCTGATGTTCCAGCTGGCCTGAAGGGCGTTCACAAAGGCCATCAGGGCGCCCGGCTTCTCCGGAAACTCGAAGCGATACAGCAGTTCCTCTCCCTGTTTGAGGGCCGGAGCGGCACTGGCCGGCAGCCGGCCGCCCACCATGTGGCGCAGATGCAGCTTGGCGAGCTCGTTGGCGCTCAGATCCAGGCAGGGGAAGCCGGCGCTCTTCAGTCGGGCCATCAGGCCTTCGGTGTCGTTGCGGTCGCGGATCTGAACGCCCACGAAAATGTGGGCCAGCCGTGGATCGGCGAGGCGGTAGCTGAACTCGGTGAGGCTGCGCTCGCCCAGGGCCGCGCAGAACCGGCGCAGGCTGCCGGGCTGCTCGGGGATCTCCACCGCCAGCATCGCTTCGCGTTCCTCCCCCAGCTCGGCCCGCTCGGCCACGAAGCGCAGCCGGGCGAAATTCATGTTGGCGCCGCAGGCCACCGCCACCAGGCAGCGGTTGCGCAGCTCGCGGTTGGCCACATCGATCTTCATGCCCGCCACCGCCAGGGCGCCGGCGGGCTCGAGGATCGAGCGGGTGTCCTCGAACACGTCCTTGATGGCGGCGCAGATCTCATCGGTGGTCACGGTGACCATCCGGTCCACATGGCGCTGGGCCAGGGCGAAGGTGTGCACGCCCACCTGGCGCACGGCCACCCCGTCGGCGAACAGGCCCACCTGCTCCAACCGCACCCGCTCGCCGCAGGCCAGGGAGCGGGCCATGGCGTCGGCATCCACCGGCTCCACGCCAATGATCTCCACCTGCGGCCAGAGCGCCTTCACGTAGGTGGCGATGCCGGCGATCAGGCCGCCGCCGCCCACGGCCACGTAGATGGCATCGGGTGGAGTGGAGCACTGGCGCAGGATCTCCAGAGCGATGGTGCCCTGGCCGGCGATCACCTCGGGATCGTCGAACGGATGGATGAAGCTCAGCCCGCGCTCGGCGGCCAGGCGGGTGGCTTCGGCGCAGGCGGCGTCGTAGTTGTCGCCGTGCAGCACCACCTCCGCTCCGCGGGCCGCCACCGCCCTCACCTTCATCTCCGGCGTGGTCACGGGCATCACGATCACGGCCCGGCAGCCCAGCCGCTGGGCGCTGAGCGCCACGCCCTGGGCATGGTTGCCGGCGCTGGCGGCGATCACGCCCCGCTCCAGTTCCGCCGGGCTGAGGCCGGCCATCTTGTTGTAGGCGCCGCGCAGCTTGAAGCTGAACACCGGCTGCAGGTCCTCACGTTTGAGCAGCACCCGGTTGTGCAGCCGGGCGGAGAGGTTGGGCGCCTCATCGAGGGGCGACTCGATCGCCACGTCGTAGACCCGGGCCCGCAGGATCCGCTGCAGGTAACCGTCGTTGGCTGGAAGCTCACCCATGGCGCCCAGTGTTGCAATCGGCACCGGCCCTCCGGAAGCCCCCCCTAGATTGCACCTCACTACAAGGGTCGGAATGCATCTCAGCGAGCTGAGCCACCCCAACCAGCTGCACGGCCTCAGCGTCACCGAACTCGAAGCGATCGCCCGCCAGATCCGCGAGCGCCATCTGGAGGTGGTGAGCACCAGCGGCGGTCACCTCGGGCCTGGCCTGGGGGTGGTGGAGCTCACCCTGGCTCTCTACCAGACCCTCGATCTCGACCACGACAAGGTGGTGTGGGACGTGGGCCACCAGGCCTACCCCCACAAGCTGATCACCGGCCGCTACCACAACTTTGACAGCCTGCGCCAGCAGGGCGGTGTGGCGGGTTATCTCAAGCGCGGCGAGAGCCGCTTCGACCACTTCGGCGCCGGCCACGCCAGCACCTCCATCTCGGCGGCCCTGGGCATGGCCCTGGCCCGCGATCGCCGTGCTGAGGACTTCAAGTGCGTGGCGGTGATCGGCGACGGTGCCCTCACCGGCGGCATGGCCCTGGAGGCCATCAACCACGCCGGTCACCTGCCCCACACCCGCCTGCTGGTGGTGCTGAACGACAACGACATGTCGATCAGTCCGCCGGTGGGGGCGCTCTCCACCCACCTCAACCGCATGCGGCACAGCCCGCCCCTGCAGTTCCTGCAGGACAACGCCGAGGAGGCGATCAAGCATCTGCCGTTCATGCACGGCGAACTGCCCCCCGAGCTCAAGAACCTCAAGGAGAGCATGAAGCGCCTGGCGGTGCCCAAGCTTGGCGCCGTGTTCGAGGAACTCGGCTTCACCTACATGGGCCCGATCGATGGCCACGACATCGCCGGCATGGTGAAGGTGTTCGAGCAGGCCCACGCCCACGACGGCCCGGTGTTGGTGCATGTGGCCACCACCAAGGGCAAGGGCTATCCCTACGCCGAAGCCGATCAGGTGGGCTACCACGCCCAGGGTGCCTTCGACCTCACCACCGGCAAGGCCCATCCCTCCAGCAAGCCCAAGCCGCCCAGCTACAGCAAGGTGTTCGGCCAGACGCTGGTGAAGCTGTGCGAGCAGGACCCCACCGTGGTGGGCATCACCGCGGCGATGGCCACCGGCACCGGCCTCGATCTGCTGGAGAAGGCGCTGCCGGATCAGTATTTCGATGTGGGCATTGCCGAGCAGCACGCCGTGACCATGGCCGCCGGCATGGCCTGTGAGGGTCTGAAGCCGGTGGTGGCCATCTACAGCACCTTCCTGCAGCGCGCCTACGACCAGCTCATCCACGATGTGGGCATCCAGAAGCTGCCGGTCACCTTCGTGCTCGACCGGGCCGGCATCGTCGGCGCCGATGGCCCTACCCATCAGGGCCAGTACGACATCAGCTACCTGCGGGCCGTGCCCAACTTCACGGTGATGGCCCCCAAGGATGAGTCCGAACTGCAACGCATGCTGGTGACGGCCATTCAGCACCACGGGCCCTGTGCCCTGCGCATTCCACGGGGTGAGGGCGAGGGCATGCCCCTGGCCGAGGAGGGCTTTGAACCGTTGCAGATCGGCCGCGGCGAACTGCTCACCAACGGCGACGACCTGCTGATCGTGGCCTACGGCGCCATGGTCCATCCGGCCCTGGCCACCGCCGGGCTGCTGCAGGAACAGGGCGTGCGGGCCGCGGTGATCAACGCCCGCTTCCTGCGCCCCCTCGATGAGGCCCTGATCCTGCCCATGGCCCGCCGCATCGGCCGGATCGTGACCATGGAGGAGGGCGCTCTCCCGGGTGGTTTCGGTGCCGCTGTGGTGGAGAGCCTCAACGACCACGGCGTGACGGTGCCGGTGCTGCGGATCGGCATCCCCGATTTGCTGGTGGACCACGCCAGCCCCGACCAGAGCAAGCAGGCCCTGGGGCTCACCCCGGCCCAGATGGCCGAGCGCATCAGCGACCACTTCGGTCAGGTGCTGCGCATACCAGGCAGCGCCCAGCCGGCCGTCGTCTGACGGTCGTCGTGTGGATGGCGATCAAAAACCGCCGGATGGGGTCATCCGGCGGACTTGGCCGCTGAGCTCAGACCACCCCGCGGGAGGCCAGGCCGAGGATCGCGCCGATGCCGAGGATGTGGCCGAGGCTCAGGGTGCCGAGCATGGCCCCGTGGCTGAGGCCACCGAACAGAGCGGCATTGGGCAGCTGCAGACCCACATTGGGCTGCTTGATCGTGGCCTTGCCGATGGCGATGGCGATCACGTTGCACACGATCATCACCAGGGCCACTTTCGGCGACCAGGTGAGGGTGGCGGGGGCCATGGCGAGGGGCTGAACCAGGAGTGGGGCGAGCATGAAGCACAAGCCGGGGCTCCATCTTCCCGGCAGCGCTGGTTCACCGACGCAGCGCCGTAAGAGTTGTTCACCGCCCACTGCTTCACCGCCCACCGCTTCACCGGCCGCGCTGCTCGAGCAGGGCGCGGCTGAAGCCGATGGCCACCAGCAGGTTGGCCAGGGTGAGAAAGGCTTCGGCGCCACCGTGCAACACGTCCACGTCGGCGAGCTGCCGTCCGGTTGTCTGCAGGGCCACGATCGAGGCGACGATGGTGACGGCCACGAACAGCAGGGTGAGCTGGAACCCGCGCCGGGCGAGCACGGGAAAGCCCTCGATCCGCCCAGCCAGCCACAGAAAGGCCAGATAGGGCAGCAGGGAGAGCACAAAAAAGGGAGCCGGGTCGATGCCCCCCAGCCAGGCCAGCAGGCCGAGGCCGAGGTCCCCCTCAGCCACTGGTCACCTCCACCGCCGCGGCGGCGCTGCGCTGGCGGCGCAGGATGTGCCAGGCGGCCAGGGCCAGGGCCCCGTTGCCGGCGGTGGTGAGGGCGGCCTGAACCACCACCAGGCCCCGCAGCTCCGCGGGGTTGTCGAACAGGTGCCAGGTGCAGGCGCAGGTGGCGCTCACCAGGGCCGGCAGCATCGCCAGCGCCAGCCAGCGCCAGGCCCCTTCAGCGCGCGCTCCGGCCAGGCGCTGCACGGCGGCCATGGCCACCACCCACTCCAGCACCGAGGTGATGTGGATCCACCAGGTGGGCAGCGAGAGGGCGTGCATCGGGGCCGCATCCGGAGGGCCAACTCTATGGATAGGGTGCGGGGATGGCGATGGTGATGGCTCGGGGTCTGCGCAAGACCTTCCGCGTGGCCGACAAGCAGCCTGGCCTGATGGGCACGCTCCGCCACCTGGTGCGCCGCCGCTGGCGCTCCGTGGAGGCCGTGCGCGATGTGAGCTTCAGCATCGAGGCGGGCGAGGTGGTGGGCTTCCTCGGCCCCAACGGCGCCGGCAAGACCACCACCCTCAAGCTGCTCAGTGGCCTGATCCATCCCAGCGCCGGCGAGGTGGAGGTGGCGGGCCATCGGCCCTTCCGGCGCCAGCGCGCCTTTCTTGAGTCCATCACCCTGGTGATGGGGCAGAAGCAGCAGTTGATCTGGGATCTGCCGCCGCTGGATTCCCTGCGCGTCAATGCCGCCGTGTACGGCATCGACGACCTGGAGGCCCGCCGGCGGGTGGGGGAGCTGGCCGAGATGCTGGAACTGGGCGAGGAGCTCACCCGGCCGGTGCGCAAGCTCTCCCTGGGGCAGCGGATGAAGGCGGAACTGATGGCGGCGCTCCTGCACCGTCCTCAGGTGCTGTTCCTTGACGAGCCCACCCTGGGGCTGGATGTGAACGCCCAGGCGCGGGTGCGCCAGTTCCTGGCCGACTACAACCGCCGCACCGGTGCCACCGTGCTGCTCAGCAGCCACTACATGGCCGACATCACGGCCCTCTGCCCACGGGTGCTGCTGATCCATCAGGGCCGGCTGTTCCACGACGGCGCTCTGGCCGAGCTGAGTGAGCGGCTCGCCCCCTGGCGCCAGGTGCGCCTGGAGCTGGCCACACCCTTGCCGGTTCACCAGCTGGAGGCCTACGGGGAGATCGAGAGCCTGGAGGGCTGCGAGGTGCGGCTGCTGATCCCCCGCGAGCATCTCACCGCCATGGTGAGCCGGCTGCTGGGGCAGCTGCCGGTGCTCGACCTGGAGGTGAGCGATCCGCCGATCGAGGAGCTGATCGGCCGCCTGTTCCGCCAGGGATCGCTGGAGCCATGAGATGGAGGCTGGCGCGCACGCTGTGGCTGGTGCAGTTCGCCTACATGGCCGAATACCGGGCCGAGATCGCTCTCTGGGCCCTCTCGGGGGTGCTGCCATTCATCATGCTCGGACTCTGGAGTGCGGCCGCCGGCAGCGGCGCCGGCGGCGGCCTGGATCTGGGCCTCAGCCCCGCCGAGCTGGGCCGCTACTTCCTCTGCGTGTTCGTGGTGCGCCAGTTCAGCGTGGTGTGGGTGGTGTGGCAGTTCGAGGAGGACGCTCTGCAGGGCCGCCTGTCTCCCTACCTGCTGCAGCCGCTGCACCCGCTGTGGCGCTACGTGGCCGCCCACCAGGCCGAGCAGGCCACGCGCCTGCCCTTCGTGCTGCTGATCGCCTCGCTGTTCTTTCTGCTCCAGCCCCAGTCCTTCGCCTGGCCGGGGCCGGCACGGGTGCTGCTGGGGGTGCTGGCGGTGGGTCTGGCCTTCGCGATCAACTTCCTGCTGCAGAGCCTGATCGCCACCCTCTGCTTCTGGAGCGAGCGGGCCAGTGCCCTGGAGCGGCTGCTGTATGTGCCCACCGTGTTCCTCTCCGGCCTGGTGGCGCCCCTGCAGGCCTTCCCGCCGGAGCTGCGCCGGCTGGCCCTGCACACCCCCTTCCCCTATCTGATCGGCTTTCCCGCCCAGGTGCTGGCCGGCAACCCCATGGGTGAGGGGCAGCCCTTCGGCCTGGCGGCCGGCTTCGCGGCCATGGCCCTGTGGATCGCCCTGCTGCTGCCCCTGTTGGTGCTGCTCTGGCGGGCCGGGGTGCGGCGTTATTCGGCCATGGGAGCATGATGCGGCTGTCGCTGGCTCTGGCCCTGCGCTACGGGCGCACCCTGCGGCGCTTCTGGGGCACGGCCCTGGCCACCCAGCTGGAATACCAGCTCAACGCCCTGATCGAGCTGCTGGCGATGGCGGGCAACCTGGCCGGCAGCCTGCTGGTGCTCTGGCTCTTCTACCGCCAGGGGGTGGCGCTGGGCGGCTGGAGCTGGAACAGCGTGCTGGTGGTGCTGGGCGCCTACACCTGTCTGGATGGTCTCACCAGCACCCTGCTGCGGCCCAACCTCAGCCGCATCGTCAACCACGTGCAGGAGGGCACCCTCGATTTCGTGCTGCTCAAGCCGATCGACAGCCAGTTCTGGCTGTCGCTGCGCACCCTCAGCCCCGCCGGCCTGCCGGAGCTGGTGGTGGGGGTGGCCCTGATGCTCTGGGCCGGTCGGCGGGAACTCGGCACGTTGCCCCTCAGTGCCGTTCTGCTGGCGGCGCTGCTGCTGCTGGCGGCCGCCGTGACCCTCTATGCCCTCTGGTTCGTGCTGGCGGCCACCTCGATCTGGTTCGTGAAGACCTGGAACGCCACCGAGGTGCTGCGGGCGGCGCTCACCGCCGGCCGCTACCCGGTGAGCGCCTATCCCTCCGGTCTGCGCACCCTGTTCACCCTGGTGTTGCCGGTGGCCTTCCTCACCACCGTGCCGGCCGAGGCGCTGCTGGGCCGGCTCACCCTGGCCGGCGCCCTCACCAGCCTGCTGGTGGCCGGCGGGGCCCTGGCGATCAGCCGGGCCTTCTGGACTTTCGCCCTGCGCTTCTACACCTCCGCCTCCAGTTGAGCCCAGCCCCCCGCGAGGGAGCTGGCACGCTGGAATGGGCGCAGCTGCCAGCCGCCTGCCATGGCCTGTCCCCACTGCGGCAGTGGGTCGGTGAAGGCCGATCGCAGCCTCGCTGGCCGGCTCGTGTGTGGGCGCTGCGGCAAGCCCCTGGGTCCAGGCGCCGCCCGTCGCGCCCGTGCCTCCGGTCCCACCGGCTTTCAGAGCCGCTCCGGCCGCCGCAGCCCCTGGCCGTGGCTGGCCGCTCTGCTGGCCCTGTCGGCCGGGCTGGCCTGGCTGGCGGAATCCAGCCCCCAGCGGCCACGCCGTTCGCCGGCGCCCGCTCCCGCCCGCATGTCTCAACCGTGGCAATGAACGATCACACCGCCCTCAACCCTGCCTGCAGGGCCCATCCCTCCCGATGGCGTGCTCTCATGCCCTCACCACGCACCGCCGCCTCCATGCCCGGAACCAGCTCAGCGGCAGCGGCCCCCTTCCGTGGCCTGGCGCTGCTGCTCCCCCTCGGCCTGTTGCTGCTGTCGTTGGCTGCGCCGCTGCCGGCCCAGGCGTTCCTGCTGCATCTGGAGGGTCCGGTGCCCGAGGAGCTCGGGGTTCAGGGCGGCCGCCTGTGGGATTGCCCCGCGCCCGACCACTGCGCCCGGGCCGACTGGCCCCTGGACGATCCCGCTGCGGCCCTGGATCAGCTGGCGGTTGTGCTTGCGGACACCCCGGCGATCAGCGTTCAGGAGCGCCGCGGCCCCTACCTGCATGCCACCGCCACCAGCCGCATCTTCGGCTTCGTGGATGATCTGGAGCTGCTGGCCGATCCCGACCACGGCCTGCTGCAGGCCCGCTCGGTGTCGCGGCTGGGGGATTCCGATCTGGGCGTCAACGCCCGCCGGCTGGAGCGGCTGTGCTCGGTGCTGGCCGCAGACCAGGCCTCCGATTGAGCGCCATGGTGCCCGGGTACGCCCGCAGCCGGCCCCTGCTGGTGGGCTACTACGGCGAACACAACCTCGGTGACGACGCCCTGCTGGAGGTGCTGCTGGCTCAGTTGCCGGGCCACTGCCGGGCCACGGTCACAGCCCGCGACCAGGCCGAGGTGCGGCAGCGCTATGGGGTGGCCACGGTGGATCGCCGCCGGCTGGGGGCGGTGCTGGTGGCCCTGAACCACGGCGACGCCCTGGTGTTCGGCGGCGGCAGCCTGCTGCAGGATGCCACCAGCTTCGCCAGCCTGCTCTACTACGCGGCCCTGGTGGCCGCTGCCCGTCTGCGGGGACGCAGCGTGCTGCTCTGGGCCCAGGGGCTCGGCCCGCTGCGCCGCCGCCGCAGCCGGCTGCTGGTGCGGGCCCTGCTGCGGCTGGTGAACGGCTGCTCCTGGCGGGATGCCCAATCCGCCGCCCTGGCCCGCGAACTCGGCTGGCGGCCCGACCGCCGCCAGCTGGCCTGTGCCGCCGCTGCCAGCTCCGCCAGCTCCCACGACATTGCAGGGCAGGCCGGTGTGGGCAGCGATCCGGTTTGGAGCCTGGAGGCGCCGGCCTGGAGCGGACACGGCGGACCGCTCGTGCTCTGTTTCAGGCCCACAACCCAGCTCCAGGGCTCGCGCTGGCGCCCCTGGCTGCAGGCCCTCGAGCAGCTGGCTCCGGAGCGGGAGCTGCTCTGGCTGCCGTTCCACCGCCACCAGGACCGGGGTCTGCTGGAGCAGCTGCGTGCCGAGGGCCTGCTCGGCGCGGGCCTGGTGGCCCGCAGCCGCGAGCTGGCCCCCGAAGGGGTTGAGGATGCGCTGGCGGTGGCTGCCGGCAGCGGCCTGGTGCTGGCGATGCGGCTGCACGGTCTGATCCTGGCGGCGGTGAGCGGGGCGCCCGTCGCCGCCCTCAGCTACGACCCCAAGGTGGCCGCCGCCGCCCGCGCCCTCGGCTGTCCCCTGGCGGAGCTGGATGGTGCCCCCGAGCAGGCCGGATTGTTGCGCCAGTGGCGCGCCTGCCTCGACCAGCCGCCGCCCCGCGAACGGGTGCGGCAGCTGCGCCAGGCCACGGAGGTGCACCGCCAGCTGCTGGTCGCCACGTTCAGTTCCCGCGGTTGAACAATGGGCCGGCCTCTCTGACCCGGGTCTCTGAGGTGAGTCAGGCCTGCAGCCTCCGCAGTTCCTCGAGCACCTCGCGGCTGTGTCCGCTGGGCCTCACCGCCACCCAGCGGGAGCGGATCACCCCTTTGGGATCGATCAGGAAGGTGTGGCGCTGGGAGAAGGGGGCGATCCAGGAGCCGTAGCGCTGGCTCACCGTGCCACCAGGATCGCTGAGCAGCGGGAAGGCCAGTCCCTCCTCGCTGCAGAAGGAGGCGTGGGAGTCGGGGTCGTCGGCGCTCACGCCCACCACGGCGGCGCCGGCCCGCTGGAAGGCCTTGAGATCCTTCTGGAAACCGCGGGCCTCGAGGGTGCAGCCGCCCGTGAAATCGCGGGGGTAGAAATAGAGCACCAGCCAGAGTCCGGCGAAATCAGCGAGAGCCAACTGGGTGGCCTGCGCAGCGCCCTGGCCGCTGCCAGGGCCCGGGGCCACCCCAGGCAGGTTGAAATCCGGCGCCGGCGCGTCCAGCGCCGGCAGGCTGCCGCCCATGGCGTGGGCGCGGGCGGGACGAACGACAAGCCCGGTGGCGGTGAGTGCCGCCCCCAGCAGGCTGGTGCGCAGCAGCTGACGACGACGCATCGGGGGGAATGATCTCGGGGCCGGAGTGGACTCCAGCTGTGTCAGCTCAGAGACGGGCCAGGTTCACGCCTAGTTCACGGGCGTAGGCGCCAAGACCCTTCTTCTGAATGGTCTTGAGGGCCTTGGTGGACACCCGCAGCTTCACGAAGCGGTTGCCCTCGGCCCACCACAGCCGCCTGTCCTGCAGGTTCACCTGCTGGAGCTTTTTGGTGCGCACGTGGGAGTGCGAGACGGCCATGCCGTTGTTGGCGCGTTTGCCGGTGAGCTGGCAGACCCGTGACATGACCTTCAACCTGACAATGACGACATGGCGACGGTGCGAACACCGGCGCAGGTGGCGACACTAGCAACCAGCCTGCGTGCAGTTGGGCCAGGCCCTCACAGCCCCCGCTGCATCAGCCGGCCCATGAGCTCGGCGCTGCGCTGCTGAAAGCCCGACAGCTGGTTGGGCTCCAGCCCGCCCACGGCCAGTCGGGCCAGATCGTAGACATGGCAGGCCAGGTCGTCGGCCAGTTGCTGGCTGGGCGAGGCGCTGCCCGCCCCGGGCGTGGTGATCACGGCGCCGGCAGACAACGTGAGCAGCCCGGCCACCAGCGGGTGGCGGCGGTTCACCAGCAGCACGTGGTGCTCCGGCAGGCCGGGCAGGCGCTGCTCCATCAGGGCACCCATGTCGTTGATGCGCCGCATCTGTTCAGGCAACAGGATCAGGGCAGCCGGTGCCTCCTCGCCCTTGAGGGCCTGCACCTGGATGGTCACCTTGTCGTTGGCGAGCGCGGTCTTGAACAGATCCCGGAGTTTCTCGGAGCTGTCCTTGCCTTCGGCATCGGCCAGTTCGCTCTCCTGCTCCTTGAGGGTGTCGTCGAGTTCGGCGTCCACCCGCTGGAAGGTGAGATCCTCGTGGCGGTACTCCAGCCAGGGGATGAACTGGGTGTCGATGAAGGTGTCGGCGAGCAGCACCTCGGCCCCCTGGCTCTTCCACAACGCCAAGGCCCCGGCCTGGCCCGCCTCGTCGGTGCAATAGAGGATGCGCTTGGCGTTGTCGGTGCTGAGGCGGCTGCGGTAGCCGGCCAGGGTGGTGTAAGCGCGGCCGTCGCCGGCGGGGATGGGATCAAGGCTGCCGGTTTCGGCTTGCCCGTCGCCCTCGGCAGGGGCGCCCTCGCCATCGTCCGCCGTGCCGCTTTCGGTGGCCGGGGGGGCGGTGCTGCCGAACAGCACGAGCTCCGCCACCTGATCGGCGAACTTCTCATCCTCCATGGCGCCGATCTTGATGAAGGGAGCCACGGAGTCCCAGATCTCGGCATACCGTCTGGGCTCGTCGCGGTGCAGTTGCTTGAGCCGGTCGGCCACCTTCTTGGCCACGAAGCCGCCGATCGAGCGCACCTTGCGGTCGGTCTGCAGGGCCGAGCGGCTCACATTGAGGGGAATATCGGGTGAGTCGATCACACCTCGCAGTGGCAGCAGATAGCGCGGCACCACCTCCTTGATGGAGTCGCTCACGAACACCTGGTTGCAGTAGAGCTTGATCTCACCCTTCTCCCAGTCGGCCCGGCCGCTGGATTTGGGGAAGAACAGGATGCCCTGCAGTGTATAGGGGTAATCGGTGCTCAGGTGCACCCAGAGCAGGGGATCGCCCTGGAAGGGGTAGAAATAGCGGTAAAGCTCAATGTAGTCCGTGTCGCTCAGTTCGCGGGGGCTCTTGCGCCAGGGCGCCTCGCGCTTGTTGACGGTTTCTCCCTCCAGCTGCACCGCCACCGGCAGAAAGTCGCAGTAGGTGCTGATCAGGGTGCGGATCCGTGCCGGCTCGATGTATTCGAGCTCCTCCTCCATCAGGTGCAGGATCACATCAGTGCCGGGTTCGCTGCGCTCGGCGCTCTCCAGACTGAAGCTGGGGGAGCCGTCGCAGGTCCAGCGCACCGCTTCACTGCCCTCACGGGCACTGAGCGTCACCAGCTCCACCTGAGCGGCAACCATGAAACTGGAATAGAAGCCCAGGCCGAAGTGGCCGATGATGGCGTCGCCGTCACTCTTGTATTTCTCGAGAAAGTCTTCGGCGCTGGAGAAGGCCACCTGGTTGATGTAGCGCTTCACCTCGTCGGCACTCATGCCGATGCCGTTGTCGGAAATGGTGAGTGTCTTCTGCTCCCGGTCGATCCGGATCTGGATGCTGCCCTCGGATCCCTCGCTGCAGTCGCCTGCCATGGCGGCCATGCGCCGCTTGCTGATGGCATCGACGCCATTGCTCACCAGTTCCCGCAGAAACACCTCGTGGCCGCTGTACACGGCCTTCTTGATGATCGGGAAGATGTTCTCGGTATGGATCTGAATCTGGCCCTTCTCTTCCAGCACCGGCATGGCAACGTGAAATCAGTGCCGGCACCGTAGGAGCGCCGGCGGGGCGCGCTCAACAGGCTGCGGGGAGGGGTGACCGAACCGCGGCCGGGTTCAGGGCGGGGCGCTCAGCCCGCCCGCTGCAGGTCGGGCTTCTCCTCGGGAAGGATGGCCCCCTGCACCGGACACACCTGCAGGCAGATGCCGCAGTCGATGCAGGTGTCGAAATCGATCCAGTAGAAGGCCGTGCCCTTGCTGTTGGCCCCCTGTCCGGGGTGGATGCAGGCCACCGGACAGGCATCCACGCAGTCGGCCACCCCTTCGCAGATGTTGCTGACGATCGTGTGGGCCATGGTCTGACAGGGGCTGGGCGGATCCTAGGCAGCGATCCAGGTGGCCCGGCAGCAGCCGCGCTCGCCGGCCAACCGATCGGCCTCGGCCTGGCTGGGTACCGGATGGCCCAGAAGTTCGGCGCACTGGCCCTGACGATGGAAGGTCTCCAGGGCATCGAGGGCCGCCGCCAGGGCCTGCTCGCCGCTGTAGCCCACCAGCACCGGCTGCGTGGCGGAGGCGGCGTCCGCCGGCAGTCCAGCCAGCTCGCGCACCGCCTCCACATCGAAGCCGAACCCCACCCCGGCGGCCTGGCCCGGATCGGCGCCGAAGCGCCCCACCAGGGCGTCGTAGCGGCCGCCGCTGGCGATCTCCACGGGCCCGTTGGCCCCCTGGCACACCAGCTTCAGCACCAGGCCGTCGTAGAGGGCGAAGTGCGGCTGGAAGCTGGGATCAAGGCGCAGGGCCACCTGCTGCCGGGACGCCGCCGGAGCCACCGCTGCCAGGGTTGCGGCCAGCTCACTGAGCAGGGGGACGGGCCCGAGCCACTGTTCGAGGGCATAGAGCACCTCGGGCGGCTCGCCGCGCAGGCGCATCACCGCACTCAGCCGCTGGCGCAGGAGATCGCTGAGAGGGAGCTGGGCCAGGGCCAGGGCATCGAAGCCGGTGAGGGCGGCCCGCACGGCACCGCGCTGCTGCTCGGGCACCTCGGCCAGCAGGGCCGTGAGCAGGCCCTGGTGCCCCACCAGCAACCGGGGGCGGTGCTGGAATCCCAGGCCCAGGCGGGCGGCGGCCGCGAGCAGCAGCCGCATCAGTTCCACATCGGCCGCCGCCGAGCGCTCGCCCAGCAGCTCCACCCCGCTCTGCCACTGCTCGTGGATGCGCTGGTTGCCGCTGTCTCCCGTGCTGCTGCGGAAGGTGGTGCCTTCGGCCCACAGGCGCAGGGGCCGGGGCCGTTCGGCCATGCGCGTGCAGGCGGCACGGGCGATTGAGGCGGTGAGTTCGGGGCGCAGGCCGAGGGGCTCATCGGCGGCCAGCCGCACCAGCTCGCGGCCGTCGATGGCGCCACCGGCCTGGAGGGTGTCGAGGCGCTCGAAACTCGGCGGCGCCACCGCCTGGTACCCCCACAGCCGGTAGACGCCGGCGAGGGTGGCGCAGATGGCCCGGTTCTGTTCCACCTCGCGGGGATTGAGATCCCGGGCGCCGGCGGCGGGTTGCAGGGCCATGGGACGGGCCGAGGGGGGGCGAGGGGGGGATCCTATGGAGCGGCGGTGGCGTCGAGCTCCGGCGCCCCGAAGCTGGCGCCGCTGAGGGGCTGGCAGGTCTGCAGGCCGGCCACCAGCGCCGGGTGCAGGCGCCGGCCGGCGGCCACCACCCTCCCGCTGCCCAGCTCCAGGGGGCCGCCGTCGTAGGCGGACACCACGCCGCCCGCCTGCTCCACCAGCACCACCCCGGCGGCCAGGTCCCAGGGGGCGAGCCCCCGCTCCCAGTAGCCGTCCAGTCGGCCGGAGGCCACGAAGGCCAGGTCCACCGCCGCTGCCCCGCCGCGCCGCACCCCGTGGGTGCGGTGGGTGAAGTAGGCGAACTCGGCGTAGTTGTTGTCGAGGCGGCTGTGGCGGTCGTAGGCGAAGCCGGTGACCAGCAGCGCGTCGGCCAGCCGCTCACAGCCGCTCACCTGGATGCGGCGGCCGTTGCACCAGGCCCCCAGCCCCGGCGCCGCCCAGTGCAGTTCCTCGAAGCTGGGGATGGCCAGGGCGCCCAGCAGGGGCACGCCGCGCCAGCACAGCCCCACCGAGGTGCCAAAGAAGGGATAGCCGTGGGCGTAGTTGGTGGTGCCGTCGAGGGGGTCGACACACCACTCCAGCTCACCGCCGCGCTGGCGCCGGCCGCTCTCTTCCGAGAGCACGCCGATCTCGGGTGTCTCCGCCTCCAGCAGAGCCAGCACGGCGGCTTCGGCAGCCAGGTCGGCCTCGGTGACCAGATCACCGCAGCGGCCCTTCTCGCGGATCTGCTCAAGGCGCCCGAAGTGGGCGCGGAGCTGCACCCCGCCGGCCTCGGCAGCCCGGCGGGCCACATCCGCGAGGCGCTCCACGGCTCCGGTGGCCAGTCCCGACTGGTGCAGTGCCCGATCGGAGTGGCCTTGGGGGCCCAGCTGGGCTTCACGCCCAGAGGCGGTGTTGTCGGTCATGGCGTGACAGCTGGGGGCGTCGTGGTGGCGTTGCGTTGGCGCCTCGTCGCGGTAGGGAGCCGTGGCGGCCGGTCAGTCCTCCTCGAGCGGCAGTCCGGGGCGGATGGGACCCCGGCCGAAGTAGCGCCCGAACTGCAGCTCGTAGACCTCATCCTCATCCTGGGTTTCCACCTCCAGCGGGCCGATGGCCCGGGCCACGCAGAGCAGGCCGTAGCCCCGGCTGCGCAGCTCCTTGGAGAGCCCGAGCGCCTCACGCTGATCGATCGTGCCGTTCAGCACCCGCACCGCGCAGGTGGTGCAGCAGCCGTTGCGGCAGCTGAAGGGCAGCGGGTCGCCCTGTTGTTCGAAGCTGCGCAGGATGTAGTGGCCTTCGGGCACCTCGTGACAGATCACGCGACCGGCCTGGCGCCAGTGGACGGTGATCGGAAACGTGAGCATGGGGCTGCGGGTCGTTGACTGCTACATTGCCATCTCGTTGCCCCATTTAGCCGCTGGAGAGGTGGCCGAGTGGTCGAAGGCGCAGCACTGGAAATGCTGTATAGGGGCAACTCTATCGAGGGTTCGAATCCCTCCCTCTCCGCTGATCACACCAAAGCCGGCCCAAGGGCCGGCTTTTCTATTGAGTGCGGTTGATTGATGGTGCGTTGAATCAGCCGAAGCGGCCGGTCACATAGTCCTGGGTGGTCTGCTGTTTGGGGGCGTTGAAGATGCGCTCTGTTTCGGCGAACTCCACCAGGTAGCCCACCTTGCCGCTGCCGCCTTCCACGGCTTCGGCGTTGAAGAAAGCGGTCATGTCCGCCACCCGCACAGCCTGTTGCATGTTGTGGGTCACGATCACAATCGTGTAGCTGCGCTTGAGCTCGTGCATGGTTTCCTCGATCTTCAGGGTGGAGATCGGGTCGAGGGCGGAGCAGGGCTCGTCCATCAGGATCACCTCCGGTTCGGTGGCGATGGCACGGGCGATGCAGAGGCGCTGCTGCTGGCCGCCGGAGAGGGCGAGACCGCTCTCCTTCAACTTGTCCTTGCACTCATCCCACACGGCAGCCTTGCGCAGGGAGCGCTCCACCAGCTCGTCCATGTCGCCGCTGTACCCGTTGATCCGGGCGCCGAAGGCGATGTTCTCGTAGATGCTCTTGGGGAAGGGGTTGGGCTTCTGGAACACCATGCCGATGCGGCGGCGCACCTCCACCGGATCGACGTTGGGTGCATAGAGATCCACCCCATCGAACACCACCCTTCCGCGCAGGCCGCAGCCGGGAATCAGGTCGTTCATCCGATTCAGGGCGCGCAGCACGGTGGACTTGCCACAGCCCGAGGGACCGATCAAGGCCGTGACCTGGCCATTGGGGATGTCCATGAAGACGTTCTTCACGGCTTCAAAGCTCCCATAGGAAATGGTTACGTCCTGCAGCGACATGCAGACATCGGTGGCAGGAATCTGGGAAATGCTGGCGGAAGGCATGATCAAAAGGGGTGACTAGTTGCGTGGGCTAGAGGTGAGGGGGAAAGAGAAGAGAGATGCTCTAGTTGCGGGATAGGCTGCTGATCCAGCGTGCTATAAGGTTGGCGGCGAGAATCATGATCACGAGAACGAACGAGGCGGCCCAAGCCAATTCGTTCTGGGCCTCGTAGGGCATGATCGAGAAGTTGAAGATCAACACCGACATGGTGGCGATCGGATTGAAGATCCCCTCGGGCCAGAATGGGGAGAACAGGGCCGTGAAGATCAGGGGAGCCGTTTCGCCAGCGGCCCGGGCAATCGCCAGCACCACTCCGGTGGCGATGGGGGTGAAGGCCGCCGGAAGGGTGACCCGCATGACGGTGACGAATTTGGAGGCGCCGATCCCGTAGGACCCCCAGCGCAGCTCCTGGGGCACCAGCTTGAGGCCCTCGTCCGTGGTTTTGATCACTGTGGGCAGCATCAACACGGCCAGCGCAAGGCCACCGGCAACGGCGCTGAAACTCTGGTTGAAGAACAGGCGCGTCGACACGACGATGCCGTAAACGAATACACCGGTGATGATGGATGGAACGCCGGCCAGGATGTCGTTGCCGAAGCTGATGAATTGAGAGAACCAGCCACGCGTTGAATATTCGTTCAGGTAGATGCCACCGCCAACGCCGATGGGAATGGCAATCACAGACGCGATCAGGGTGACCAGGATCGTGCCGATCACGGCGTTGCCGATCCCTCCCCCATCCAGGCCGGGTGGAGGCGGCAACTGGGTGAACAGGGTTGGGCTCAGCAATCTGCCACCCTGGAACAGCACGTACAGCAGCACCAGGAACAGGGGCAGTACGGCAAGGGCACCAAACACACCGGCGATGCTGGTGAGCACCCGGTTGATGCGATTGCGCTTGAGGGTGGGATCGAAGTTGAGTGGCCGCCGATCAAATAGAGCGTTGGGCTGGTTGTTTTTGCTGGAACGGATGCTGGTGGTGGCCATCGTCGTGGTGTTCAGTAGCGGAGGCTGAGGCGACGCACGATCCATTGCGCCAACACATTCACCGTGAAGGTGAGGATCATCAGGATCACGGCTGCATACATCAGGGCAGACACCTGGATGCCGTCCGCTTCGCCGAACTGGTTCGCCAGCATCGAGGCGATCGTGTTTCCCGGTGCCAGAAGGGAGATGTTGAAGTTGATGGAGTTGCCGATGATCATCGTCACGGCCATGGTTTCCCCCATTGCCCGGCCGAGAGAGAGCATCACCCCACCGGTGATGGCGGACACGGCGGCTGGCAGGATCACGCTGAAGATGGCGCCCCAGCGGGTGGTGCCCACTCCATAGGCGCCCTGGCGCAACTCGACGGGCACCTGATTGAGGGCGTCCCTCGAGATGGCTGTGATGATCGGCAGCACCATCACCACAAGAATAAGAATGGCAGGAGCCATGCCTGGCCCCTGGGCTGTGGTGTTGAAAAAGGGGCTCCAACCCAACCAGGCATGCAGCAGGTTGAGGGCTGGCCGGATTGCCGGTTCCATCACGAAGATCGCCCAGAGGCCGAGAACCACCGAGGGGATCGCCGCCAGCAACTCCACCATCAGGCCGACGGCATCGCGGATCGTCTTGGGGAGCACGTCTTCGGTGATCAGGATCGCCGTGCCCACACCCAGGGGGACGGCAATGGTCAACGACAGGATGGAGGTGACCAACGTGCCGTAGATGGCCACGAAGGCGCCGTACTGCTGGTTCACCGGGTCCCAGCCGGAGGTGGTGAGAAAGGCGAGGCCGAATTCGCCGATCGCTTCGCGGGCCCCTGTGAACACCACCAGGAAGATGGAGATGAGCACGACGGCCACCGTTGATGCCATCACCAGCGACAGCTGGCGAAAGCCGGTGTCGAGCAGCTTCTCGCTTGGAGGTCGTCGACGCAGCAGGTAGGCGTCGGCGGCGTGGGCAGTGGTTGCGGAATCCGTGGGCATGCAGTGAAACGCTGAGCTGCGGCGTGGCTTGGCCGCCCTGCGGCAGGCCCTTGGTGCGCTCGCCCCACCGAAGGCAGAGGCGACCGCCCGAAATGTACGGGCGTTCCCGCCAGGACGGTTTAAGCAGTGATTAACGTCTGGCCTGCCGGTACCTTGGGAGCGCCAGGCGGGTCAAGATTCCTCTCTCTGTATGGGGCGCATCGTCGGCATCGACCTGGGAACCACCAATTCGGTGGTGGCCGTGCTCGAAGGCGGCCGGCCGGTGGTGATCGCCAGTGCCGAGGGCAGCCGCACCACGCCGTCGGCCGTGGGTTTCAGCCGCGATCAGGAGCTGCTGGTGGGCCAGCTGGCCCGGCGCCAGCTGGTGCTCAACCCCCGCAACACCTTTGCCAACCTCAAGCGCTTCGTGGGCCGGCAGTGGGAGGAGCTGGACGAGGGCAGCCTCACCGTGGCCTACACGGTGCGCGCCAATGAGGCCGGCAACGTGCGCGTGGTGTGCCCCGCCACCGAGCGGGAATACGCCCCTGAGGAGCTGGTGGCCAGCATTCTGCGCAAGCTCTGCGACGACGCTGCCACCTATCTCGGCGAGCCGGTGGAGGCGGCCGTGATCACGGTGCCCGCCTATTTCAACGACGCCCAGCGCCAGGCCACCCGCGACGCAGGCCGGCTGGCGGGCATCAACGTGGAGCGCATCCTCAACGAGCCCACAGCGGCGGCCCTGGCCTACGGCTTCGACCGCAGTGCCGCCAAGCGGGTGCTGGTGTTCGATCTCGGCGGCGGCACCTTCGACGTCTCGGTGCTGCGCATCGCCCAGGGGGTGTTTGACGTCAAGGCCACCAGCGGCGACACCCAGCTGGGTGGCAACGACTGGGACCGGCGCATCGTCGACTGGCTCGCCGACGCCTTTCAGCGCGAGCATCAGATCGATCTGCGCCGCGACCGGCAGGCCCTGCAGCGCCTCACCGAAGCGGCCGAGAAGGCGAAGATGGAACTCAGCGGTGTGCAGAGCACGCCGATTTCGCTGCCGTTCATCAGCACCGGGGCCGAGGGTCCCCTGCATATCGAAACCACCCTGGAGCGTGTGGTGTTCGAGGGCCTCTGCCCCGATCTGCTCGACCGCCTGCTGCGGCCCGTGCAGCGCGCCCTGCGGGATGCTGGCCTCGCGGCCGACGACATCGACGACGTGGTGCTGGTGGGCGGTGCCACGCGCATGCCGATGGTGCAGGAGATGGTGCGCACCCTGGTGCCGCGCGACCCCTGCCAGTCGGTGAACCCCGATGAGGTGGTGGCGATCGGTGCGGCGGTGCAGGCCGGCATCCTCACTGGCGAGCTGCGCGATCTGATGCTCAATGACGTCACCCCCCTCTCCCTCGGTCTGGAGACCATCGGCGGGGTGATGAAGGTGCTGATTCCGCGCAATACACCGATACCGGTGCGCAAGAGCGATGTGTTCAGCACCTCCGAGGCCAATCAGAACTCGGTGGAGATCCACGTGCTGCAGGGGGAGCGGCAGATGGGCCCCGACAACAAGAGCCTGGGCCGCTTCCGTCTCTCCGGCATCCCCCCCGCCCCCCGCGGCGTGCCCCAGGTGCAGGTGTCCTTCGACATCGACGCCAATGGGCTGCTGCAGGTGTCGGCCATGGACCGCACCACCGGCCGCCAGCAGAGCGTGAGCATCCAGGGCGGCTCCAACCTCAGCGAGGAGGAGATCGGGCGGCTGATCGAGGAGGCCGAGCAGAAGGCCTCCGAGGACCGGCGCAAGCGCGCGGCCATCGACCGGCGCAACAAGTCGCTCACCCTGGTGGCCCAGGCGGAGCGCCGGCTGCGGGATGCGGCCCTGGAGCTCGGCCCCTACGGCGCCGAACGGCAGCAGCGGGCGGTGGAGATGGCCGTGCGCGAGGTGCAGGACCTGCTGGCCCTCGACGAGCGCGGCGAGAGCGATCCGGTGGAGCTGGACATGGCCGCGAGCCAGCTGCAGGAGGCCCTGTTCGGCCTCAACCGTCGCCTGCTCAGCGAGCGGCGTACCGAGCAGGGCCCCTTGCAGGGTCTCAAAAACACCCTCGGCAGCCTTAAGGACGAGCTGTTCTCCGACGACGACGACTGGGACGACTGGAACCGCCCCGGCCGCGACCCCTGGTCCAGTGGTGCGCCCCGCTCCGCCGGCCGCTACGGGACGGAGGACCGCTACGGGACGGATCGCTACCAGCCCGACCGTTACGAACGGGACCGCGACGACCGCGACCGCTATGCCCGTGACGACCGCGACCGCGACGAACCAGAGCGCTACGACCGTGAGCGCTACGACCCTGAGGGCTACCCGCGCGATCGCTACGCACCCGACGAGGACAGGGCTCCCGCCCCGGCTCCCCGCGGCGCTGACGAGGCCTATCCGCCGCGGATGCCGCCTGCGCGGGATCAATCTCCCGGGCGGGTCCGCTCCCGGGTGCCCGACGACGATCCCTGGGACGACAGCAGGCTGCCGTGACCTCCCGCACTGTCGCTGCCGGCGAGCCCGCCATGGACCCCTGGGCGGTGCTGGGGCTGGATCCCGGCGCCGACGCCGATGCCCTCAAACGCGCCTTCCGCCAGCAGGCCCGTCGCTGGCATCCCGATCTCAACGGCAATGATCCCGTTGCCGAGGACCGCTTCAAGCAGGTCAACGAGGCTTACGCGGTGCTCTCCGATCCGCGCCGGCGGCGGGCCTGGGAGCAGGGGGAACCGGACGCCGGCACGGGCGGCCACGCTGGCCCCGAGGATCCTTTCACCACAGGCTTTCCCAGCTTCGAGGACTATCTGGAGGTGCTGCTCGGAGGCCGGCGGCGGGAGCGCCCGGCCGACCGGGTTGACGATGGCGGCCGCCAGCCCGCTGCGGCTGAGTCCCGGGCTTCTGAATCCTGGGCTTCTGAATCCCGGGCTTCTGAATCCATGGCCGGCGGCACGGTGACCGCGGCGGCTCCCTCACCGCCTCCGGTGGCGGCGGCGGTGGACAGCGAAACCATCGTGGAGCTCAGCCCGGAGCAGGCCCTTGAGGGGGAACGGGTGGAGCTCGAACTCGCCGATGGCACCGCTGTGGAGGTGTGGACCCCGCCGCTGGCCGGGGATGGCTGGCGGCTGCGACTGGCGGGTGTGACCCCAGGGGGCGGCGACCACTTCCTGCAGCTGCGGGTCCGCACCCCCGAGGGCCTGCGGGTGGACGGCCTGCGGGTGCTCTTTCAGCTGCCCCTCAGCCCGGCCGAGGCCGTGCTGGGCTGCCGCGTGGTGGTGCCCACCCTGCGTGGGCCGGTGCAACTCACCGTGCCTCCCTGCTCCTCCAGTGGTCGGCTGCTACGCCTGCGCGGCCGTGGCCTGGAGTGGGGTGAGCTGCGGGGTGACCAGCTGGTGGAGGTGCGGATCATGGTGCCGGAGCAGCCGGGAGATGCCGAGCTGGCCCTCTATCGCCGGCTGCTGGAGCTGGCCGAGGACGAATGACACACTGAGGTGTCGCCCGCACCGCTGTCTGCGCCCATGTCAGTGCATGTGCTCCTCTTCGATGCCGGCTCCGAGCAGGAGGGCATCCATTCCCTCGAGATCAACGGCCGCACCGTGGTGCTGTTGTTCGAGGACAGCGATGACGCCGAGCGCTATGCCGGCCTGCTGGAAGCCCAGGACTTTCCCGTTCCCACTGTCGAGTGTCTCGATCGCCGGGAGATGGAGGAGTTCTGCAACCAGGCCGGCTACGAGGCACGCTTCGTGCCCACCGGTTTCGTGCCCAAGAACGCGGAGGATCGGTTGCTGATCGCTCCCCCCGAGCGCAACGTGGATGTGTCCCAGTGGCAGGAGGCCAGCGCCGCTGACCCTGAGCTGGAAGCCTTCCGCCGCCAGCTCGAGGGCCTGCTGTGACTGTGGGATCAGCCTCGAGCCCTGGATCTGGGGCCGTCGACCGCGGCCACCTGCTCACCGAGCAGGCCAACCCGCTCAGCGCCAACCTCGACCAGCTGCCCACCGACCAGTTGGTGGACCTGTTCTGCCGCAACGATCTGGAGCCCCAGCGGGCGGTGGCCGCCGCCGCACCCGCCCTGGCGGCGGCGGTGGATGCCATCGCCGCACGCCTGGCCGGCGGCGGTCGCCTGTTCTATCTGGGAGCCGGCACCTCCGGGCGGCTGGGGGTGCTCGATGCCGCCGAGTGCCCGCCCACCTTCTGCACGCCGCCGGAGCTGGTGCAGGGGGTGCTGGCCGGCGGAGCTCCGGCGCTGCTGCGCAGCTCCGAAGGTCTGGAGGATCTGCAGGAGGCGGGCCGCAGCGACCTGCAGGAGCGGGGTTTCAGCGCCGCTGACTGCCTGGTGGGGATCGCCGCCGGGGGCACCACCCCCTATGTTCTCGGCGGCCTGGGCCACGCCCGCCAGCTCGGAGCCCTGGCGATCGCCCTGGCCTGCGTGCCCACCGATCAGGTGCCGATGCCCTGCGACATCGACATTCGTTTGCTCACCGGTCCCGAGCTGCTCACCGGCTCCACCCGGCTGAAGGCGGGCACCGCCACCAAGATGGCCCTCAACATCCTCTCCACCGGCGTGATGGTGCGCCTGGGCAAGGTGTATGGCAACCGCATGGTGGATGTGGCTGTGACCAACAGCAAGCTCGAAGACCGGGCCCTGCGCATCCTGCGTGACCTGGCCGGACTGGAGCGCGCTGAGGGCGCCGTGCTGCTGGAGAGGGCCGGCGGTTCGGTGAAGCTGGCCCTGCTGATGGCCGCCACCGGCCTGGAGCCGGCTGCCGCCGCAGCGCCACTGGAGCAGCAGGGCAAGGATCTGCGCCGGGCCCTGGCGGCCTGCGGGGCGAGCCTCAGCCCTCCTCTGTGAGCGCTCCCCAGTAGGGGGCCGTGAACAGATCGACGCGACGGCGTGTGTCGGGTGGCACCTGCTCCTTCGGGGTCATCAGGGCGTGGCGCAAAGCCCGGTGGGTGCCGCTCCCCGGCCGCTGGGCGCCGATGCGCTCGGCGGCCACGCGCACGATCTCCTGGGCCAGGGTGGCGTTGGCGCGCAGGTTGTCGAGCACCAGCTCCACGCTCACCGAGGCGTGCTCCTGGTGCCAGCAGTCGTAGTCGGTGACCATGGCCAGGGTGGCGTAGGCCATCTCAGCCTCCCGGGCCAGCCGGGCTTCGGTGTGGTTGGTCATGCCGATCACCCCGCAGCCCCAGCTGCGGTAGAGCTCGGATTCCGCCCGGGTGGAGAAGGCGGGTCCCTCCATGCACAGGTAGGTGCCCCCCCGGTGCAGCTGACGGCCCGTGGGCATCAGGCTTTCACCCACATCGGCCAGCAGGCGGCTGAGGGTGGGGCAGAAGGGGTCGGCGGCGGCGACATGGGCCACCACGCCTTCCCCGAAGAAGGTGAGCGGCCGCTGGTGGGTGCGATCGATGAACTGATCCGGCACCATCATGTCCAGGGGACGGAACTGCTCCTGCAGCGAGCCCACCGCCGACACCGACAGGATCCAGCGCACCCCCAGGCTGCGCAGGGCCCAGAGGTTGGCCCGATAGGGCACCTCACTGGGCGTGTAGCTGTGATGCCGCCCATGGCGGGCCAGGAACACCACCTCCAGGCCCCCGATGCGCCCCAGGCGCAGGGCATCGGAGGGCTCGCCGAAGGGCGTTTCCACCACCAGTTCGCGCACGTCCTCGAGCCCCTCCATGGCGTACAGGCCGCTGCCGCCGAGCACGCCCAGGCGGGCCTGCTCAAGGTTGATGCCGGGAGCGGCGCTGGACTGGTCAGTGCTCATCGGGTGTGGAGGGGGCGTGGAGGGGCCGTTGGGGTGGGGCGAGGATTGAGGCGAGGAGGAAGGGGAGGGACCTGCCGCTGGGGACTCCATTTTCAGCACGGCCCCATACAGTCGCCCTTTCCCCCTGACTTGCCATGACCCGTGCCGTGATGGAGACCGACGCCGGCAGCATTGAACTGGAGCTGTTCGATACCGACGCGCCCAACACCGTGGCCAATTTCGTGAAGCTGGCCAAGGACGGCTTCTATGACGGCCTGGCCTTCCATCGCGTCATCCCCGGTTTCATGGCCCAGGGCGGCTGCCCCAACAGCCGTGAGGGAGCTCCCGGCATGGCCGGCACCGGTGGACCCGGCTACATGATCGACTGCGAGATCAACGGCCAGAAGCACCAGGCCGGCACCCTGGCCATGGCCCACGCCGGCCGCAACACCGGCGGATCGCAGTTCTACATCTGCCACGGCGCCCAGCCCCACCTCGATGGCGTGCACACCGTGTTCGGCCTCACCGGCAACATGGACGTGGTGCTGGGCCTCAAGAACGGCAGCCGGATCAACAAGCTGACGATCCAGGACTGAGCCTCAGCGCCACACCACCATCACCCCGGCATCGAGCCGGGGTCCCTGGCCACTGGGCTGCAGCAGCTCTGCCAGCGGGCGCTGCTGGGCCTCCAGGGAGGAGCTGGGATGGTTGATCCGCTGGGGTTCCGGGCTCAGCAACAGCCCCACCCGGCAACAGCCCGGGCTTGAGGCCAGCAGCTCGAGGGCCCGGCGCAGCAGCTGGGGTTCCAGGGAGGCACGCTCGCCGGTGCTCAGCAACAGCGCCAGCTGGGGCTGATTGAGCAGGGCCAGCAGTCTGGGATCGTCTTCCGGCTCCGCCAGGAGCCCCTGCTCCAGGGCCCAGCTCTGCAGCTGCTCCACCAGCTCGGCCGCCGAGCCGGCCTCGGGGTGTCCCTGCCAGGCCACCACGGCGGTGGGGCCCGCCACCGGGCAGGTGGGGCCCTCCCCTATCAGGTGACCCAGCTTGCTGCGCTTGACGGCCAGGTAGGCGGCGTTGTGGAGACCGGGATCGATGACCAGGGGCACCCGGTCCACCACCTGCAGGCCGTAGCCCCCCAGCCCGGCGATCTTGCGGGGATTGTTGGTGATCAGCTTCAACCGCTGCACGCCGAGGTCGCTGAGGATCTGGGCGCCCACGCCGTAGTTGCGCAGATCGGCGGGGAAACCCAGCCGTTCGTTGGCCTCCACCGTGTCCAGGCCGCTGTCCTGCAGGGAATAGGCCCTGAGCTTGTTGATCAGGCCGATGCCGCGGCCCTCCTGGCGCAGATACACCACCACCCCCTCGCCGGCGTCCTCGATCATGCGCAGGGCCGCCTCCAGCTGGGGCCGGCAGTCGCAGCGCAGGGAGCCGAAGGCATCGCCGGTGAGGCACTCGCTGTGCACCCGCACCAGCACTGGGCCGGTGGCCTGCTCGGGCCGGCCCTTGACGATCGCCACATGCTCGCTGCCATCGAGGTCGTTGCGGAACCCGATCGCCCGGAACATGCCGAAGGCGCTGGGCATCCGGGCCTCCGCCAGGCGCCGCACGAAACGCTCCGTGTCCAGCCGGTAGCTGATCAGGTCGGCGATGGAGATCAGCCGCAGCCCGTGGCGGCGGGCGTACTCGGCCAGCTGGGGCAGGCGGGCCATCGAGCCGTCCTGGTTCTGGATCTCGCAGATCACCCCGGCCGGATAGAGGCCGGCCAGCCGGGCCAGATCCACCGCCGCTTCGGTGTGGCCGGCGCGCTTGAGCACACCGCCCTGGCGGGCGCGCAGCGGAAACACGTGGCCGGGCCGGCGCAGATCGGCCGGCCGGGTCTGGGGATGGATCGCCACCTGGATGGTGCGGGCCCTGTCCTCCGCTGAGATGCCCGTGCTCACGCCGTTCTCAGGCCCCGCATCCACGCTCACGGTGAAGGCGGTCTGGTTGGCGTCGGTGTTGTGGTTCACCATCAGCGGCAGATCCAGCGCGTCCAGCCGTTCCGGCTCCATCGCCAGGCAGATCAGGCCGCGGGCCTCGGTGGCCATGAAGTTGATCTGCTCGGGGGTGGCGAACTGGGCGGCGCAGATCAGATCGCCCTCGTTCTCGCGGTTTTCGTCATCCACCACCACGATCGCGTCGCCGTTGCGGATCGCCGCCAGGGCATCGGCGATGGCGTCGAAGCGGATGGCGGGGGTGCTGCTGGTCGCAGAACTCATGGCGGGCGCCCCTGGTGGGCGACGAGGGCGCAATCTTCATTTATAAAGCCCTGTTCGTCTTCGCGAGAAGGGTTCCCCTTCATGGCCAGCTCGCCTCCAGCCAGCCCCCCACCCGCAGGTCAGCGGGTGGCCGTGATCGGTGCCAGCGGCTATGGCGGGCTGCAGACCCTGCGCCTGCTGCAGGATCATCCGCAGCTGAGCGTCACCTTCCTGGGCGGGGAGCGCAGCAGCGGCCGGCGCTGGAGCGAGATCACGCCCTTTCTGCCGCTCCCGGGTGATCCGCTGGTGCAGAGCCCCGATCCCGATGCGATCGCGGCGGCGGCCGATTTCGCCGTGCTCAGCTTGCCCAACGGCCTGGCGGCCCAGCTGGCGCCGCCATTGCTGGAGCGCGGTGTGCGGGTGGTGGATCTCTCCGCCGACTACCGCTACCGCTCCCTGGCCCGCTGGCAGGAGGTGTACGCAACGGAGGCCCGCCAGCTGCAGCGCCGGGACGCCGACCTCTGCGCCGAGGCCGTCTACGGCCTGCCCGAGTGGCATGGCGAGCGCATCCGCACGGCCCGCCTGGTGGCCGCCCCGGGCTGCTTTCCCACCGCCTCCCTGCTGGGACTGCTGCCCCTGCTCAAGCAAGGCCTGATCGAGACCGGGGGGATCGTGATCGATGCCAAGACCGGCACCAGCGGCGGCGGCCGGGCCGCCAAGGAGCACCTGCTGCTGGCCGAGGCGGCCGAGGCGGTGGCCCCCTACGGCGTGGTGGGGCATCGCCACACCAGCGAGATCGAGCAGATCGCAGGCCAGGTGGCCGGACGGGAGATCCAGCTGCAGTTCACCCCCCACCTGATGCCGATGGTGCGCGGTCTGCTGGCCACGGTGTACTGCCGCCTGCGCGACCCCGGCCTCACCGCCGACGACTGCAGCACCGTGCTGCGCTCCGCCTACCGCGATGCCCCGGCGGTCACCGTGCTACCGGTGGGCACCTACCCCTCCACGAAGTGGGTGCGCCAGACCAGCCGGGCGCTGCTCTCCCTGCAGGCCGACAGCCGCACCGGCCAGCTGATCGTGATGGGCGCCATCGACAACCTGGTCAAGGGCCAGGCCGGCCAGGGGGTGCAGTGCCTCAATCTGATGGCGGGTCTGCCGGAATGCCTTGGCCTGCCGCTGCTGCCCTTCTACCCCTGAGTGCCCGGGCCCTGATCAGCCGGACTGCTCAGCAGCCCCAGCCGCTGCGCCGCCAGCCGCACGGCCAGCGGCAGGATCCGGTGCTCCTGCCGCTGGATGCGGGCGGCGAGGCTGGCGTGGTCGTCGTCGGCCCGCACCGGCACCGCCGCCTGCACCAGGATTCGTCCGGCATCCACCTGCTCGTTCACCAGGTGGGCGCTGCAGCCGGTCAGCGTCACCCCGGCCTCCAGGGCCTGCCCCACCGCGTCCAGGCCCCGGAAGCTGGGCAGCAGGGAGGGGTGGATGTTCACCAGTCGGTGGGGATAGGCGGCCACCAGCCGGGGGCTGACGATGCGCATCCAGCCGGCCATCACCACCAGATCCACCGCCGCCTCGCCAAAGGCCTCGATCAGGGCGTCATCGAGGGCCTCCCGGCTGGGTTGGCGGCGGTGGTCGATCAGCCGGCAGGGCACCGCCAGCCGCCGCGCCCGCTCCAACGCCCGACAGCCGGGGTTGTTCACCACCAGCAGCAGCACATCGGCCGGGAGCTGATCGGCCCGGCAGGCCAGCGTGAGGGCCTCGAAGTTGCTGCCCTCCCCCGATGCCATCACCCCCAGCCGCAGCCGGCGGGGGGCCGTGGTGATGGCCGTTTCGGCCGCTGCCGGTGGCAACGGCCACTGGATCCCGTCCAGCTCCTGGCTAGGGTCTTGGCAAGCGGGCATCCGATTTCATGTCCCATCTCTCCATCCTGCCCACGGTGCTGCGCGACGCCGATCGTCTCGTCGCCAGCCTTGTGGCGATCGGGCTGCAGCCCCACTGGGGTGGCCAGCTGGATGGCTTCGCCGATGATTGCCAGGCCGTGGAGCTGCAGGTGCAGCTCGAGGGTGGCCAGCGGCTGGGCTGGGCTCGCCAGGCCGATGGCTCCCTCGCTCTGGTGGGCGACCTTCAGCGCATCAGCCGCAGCACGCGCCTGCAGGGCCTGCTCTCGGCCATCACCCGCCGTTATGCCGCCGAGAAGGCCCTGGCCGATGCAGCCAGCCAGCTGGCCAGCGCCCAGGTGAGCGTGAGGTCATGAGCGGCACAACGCGGTGATTTCCGGCCCTGCCGCGTCCACTCCGGCCGATCCCGGCGCCATCAGCCCTGCTTCCGTGGACCCGGAGTGCAGCGGCCCCGGGCCCCTGGTGTCGCTCGATCTTCGGGCCACCACCGCTCACCTGGTGGTGGTGACCCTGGAGCTGCAACCCGAGCAGCTGGAGCTGGCCTTCGCCCTGCCGGCCTGGACTCCGGGCTCCTACCTGATCCGCGACTACGTGCGCCAGCTCGAAGCCCTGGAGGTGTTTCAGGGTGATGCGGCGCTGCCCATCCGCCGCACCGGCGTCGCCGCCTGGTCGGTGCGTGTGCCCCGGCTGGCCCCGCTGCGCCTGCGCTACAGGATCCTGGCCACGGAGCTCACGGTGCGCACCTGCCACCTCACCGCCGAGCACGGCTTCCTGGCTCTGGCCGCGGTGGTGCTGCAGGTGGGCGGCCAGCGCTGGCTGCCCCATCGCCTGCGCCTGCAGCTGCCTGCTGGCTGGCAGGCATTCGTGCCCCTGCCAGCCGACGCCAACGGTGACTGGCTGGCCCGGGATTTCGATCAGCTGGTGGACACGCCGATCGAGGCCGGCCCCCATCCCTGCCACAGCTTCAGCGTGGCTGGTGCGCCGCATCGCTGGGTGAGCTGGGGCACCACCTTGGAGGGTGCCGATCTGCCGGCCGCTGACCCTCACTGGCTGGCCGATGTGGAGCGGGTGTGCCTGGCCTGCTGCCGCCTGATGGGGGTGGAGCGGCCGGCGGCGGAGCACTACCTGTTCGTGCTCCACCTCACCGACAACGGCTACGGCGGCCTTGAGCACGACCTCAGCACAGTGCTGCAGTACGGCCGCCGCCGCCTGGCGGACCCAGATGGCCGCCGCAAGCTGCTGCAGCTGGTGGCCCACGAATATCTGCACCAGTGGAATGTGCGCCGGCTTCGGCCCGCCGAGCTCTGTCCCTACGACTACGACCGGGCCGTGGTGGTGCCGAGCCTCTGGTTCGCCGAGGGGATCACCAGCTACGTGGACCAGCTGCTGCCCCATGCGGCCGGCCTCTGCAGCGAAGGGGAGGTGCTGGGCGACCTGGCCGCCGACCTCAGCCGCTACCGCCTCACCCCGGGCCGTGCCGTGCAGAGCCTGCGCCTGAGCAGCCAGGAGGCCTGGGTGAAGCTCTACAAGGCCGACGCCTATGCCGTTGACAACCAGGTGAGCTACTACCTCAAGGGAGCGGTGGTGGCGCTGGTGCTGGATCTGCACCTGCGGCGCCACCGCAGCGGCCTGCCGGCGGTGCTGCGCGGGCTCTGGCGCAGCCATGGCTGCCAGGGCCGGGGCTACCGGCAGGAGGATCTGCTCAACGCCCTGGCTGCCCTCGCTCCCGACCTGGCCACCCTGCTGCCGCGCTGGCTGGATGCCCTCGAGGATCCCCCCCTGGACGACTACCTGGACGATGTGGGCCTGGCACTGAGCGCGGAAACCAGCGAGGAGCCCTGGCTGGGCTGGCATCTGGAGATCGCCACCCAGGGCTTGACGACCAGGCGGGTCCTGCGGGACTCTCCTGCCGAGCAGGCAGGATTGATGGTCGGAGACGAACTGATCGCCCTGGCCGGCCAGCGGGTGCAGCGGATGGAGGACGTGTCCACCGTTCTGAAGGTTTGGCCCGGCGCCCCGCTGGAGGTGCTTGTGGCCCGCGATGGTCGCCTGCTCTCGACAGTGCTGACGCCGGCACCGGCCCGGGCGAAGGCCTGGCGGCTGGAGCCCCGGCCCGATGCCTCGGCCGAGGCCGCCGAGCGCCGGCGCCGCTGGCTGGCTCTGGAGCTGCCGTGAACCGCCGCCATCAGCCCCTGGTCCTGGCGGCGGTGGCTGTTGGTGTCATCGGCCTCGGCGGTCTGGGCTGGCTGGCCCGCGATGGATCCGTCCAGCTCGCCGGTGCCGGTGGCCGCCGCTCCCTGCTCGATCTGCTCGACGAGGTGCGTCAACCGTCCAGCCAGCCGCAGGGGGCAGCGGATCCGGCACCGCCGCCACCCCCCCACCCCAGCTGGAGCTCGCCCCTGCGCGCCGGCTGCCGGCCGGTGGATCCCCAGCGCCGCAAGCAGCTGCTCGCCCTGGCCAGCCGCTTGCGCACGGCTCCAGAGCGGATCCGCATCGATCCCAGCAACTACGGCCAGCGCCACAGCCGGGACGCCTACGGCAATCCGCTCGATCCCACCCCCCGGCTGGTGGTGCTGCACGAGACGGTGTACAGCATGGATTCAGCCATCAACACCTTCCGCACTCCCCACCCACGGGATGAGGACCAGGTGAGCTACCACGCCGTGATCGGCCTCGACGGCCGAGTGGTGAAACTGCTCGATCCCTCCCAGCGGGCCTATGGCGCCGGCAATTCCGCCTTCCGCGGCGAGTGGGCGATCACCAATCCCACGGTTCGGGGCTCGGTGAACAACTTCGCCCTGCATGTGAGCCTGGAAACCCCCTTCGACGGCGAGCACACCGGGCCTGTCCACAGTGGCTACAGCGCCGCCCAGTACGACGGACTGGCGGCCCTGCTGGCGGTGTGGATGGAGCGCTTCCCCATCCCTCCCGATCAGATCACCACCCACCGGGCCGTGGATCTGTGGGGCGAACGGGCGGATCCGCGCAGCTTCGACTGGGAGGCCCTGCGGGTGCGCCTCGAAGCCCTGGGTCTGCTCTGCTGATTGATCTGCTGTCCTGGGAGCGGGATCAGACCTGGGATCAGATGAGTGGAGACACCGGGCGGTTCTGGCGGCCGTAGATCAGGGCGTGGAGTTCGGGGTCCTGCATCAGGGCCAGGATCCCCCGCGGATAGTCGAGCTTGCCGTTGTGCAGGTAGGCGAGGGTGGCCAGACCCTTGGCATCCCTGGCACTGCCGCTGGCCTCGAGCATGCGGTCGCTGGGGAGGTCGAGGGCCCGCTTCAACCGGGCAAACTTGCCCACCAGCAGCGCCACATTCTGATCGGGGTCGAGCAGCTGATTGCGGGCGACCGTGATCTCTTCGGCGCTGGGGTCTTCGCTGAGCAGACCCTGGTGCACCAGTTCGCCCACGCCGATCTGGGCGGGCCCATGGGTGGTGAACAGCCCTGAATGGGCGGCGATGGGGTGGTCCTCTCCAGGCTTGGCGTGGCGCAACTCGTCGAACAGGATCGCCGTGACGAGCATCGGGTTGATCTGCTCCCGGGCGCATTCGCTCAGGATCACCGGCCGCAGGGTTTCGATCTGGCCGAGGGTGCGGGTGCGCAACGGCTGCAGCTGATTGATGCCACTGCTGAACAACTGGGCCAGGCGCGGCTGGGGGCCGTGGACCCCGAAGCGGCGATGCAGTTCCTGCAGTTCCTCGGGGCTGAAGCGCAGCGGGTCGCCGCTCATCAGATCGTCAGTGAGGTCGTCCCCATCGGCTGCCAATGCCAGAGGGGATTCCATCCACACCGGGGGCCCCTTCCCGGCCATGGGCAGGCTCACCGTGACCATCAGGGTCGCACCCACCCCCAGGGCCCGGCTGGCGCTGCGAGCGACAGCTGCGGCACGGCCGCTGGCATGGCCACGGGGGGAGGGGGGGGGCTGGATCAGGTGACGCACCGCTGCAAGGGGGTCTGCGGAAGGGCAGATGGAGAATCTTACGGACTGTTTCGGCGCCGGTCTGCGGCTGTGGAGCGGTTGCGGCGCCGGCTTCAGCCCTCGGTTTTGCCCTGAATCCCGGGGTTTCAGCCACGATTAGGTTGCGGGGACGTTCCCCTCCCCGGAGCAGCCGAGGCCATGACCGCTGCGTTCCACCCCACCGATCCCGGCCTCCAGTGGCAACGCTTCTGCGATCTGCTCTGGTTCGACGACGGCCTCGGCGTCTGGCTGGATGTGAGCCGGATGGCGATCGCTCCGGCCCACCTTGAATCCCTGCGTCCGCGCTTTGCCCAGGCCTTCGACGCCATGGCCGCCCTGGAGGCCGGGGCGATCGCCAATGCCGATGAGCAGCGCATGGTGGGGCATTACTGGCTGCGCGCGCCGGAGCTGGCCCCGGATGCCGCCACGGCGAAGCACGTGGCCGCCGAGGTGGAGCGGATCGCGGCCTTCGGGCGGGAGCAGCTCGCTGCCCACCGCTTCACCGATGTGGTATGGATCGGCATCGGTGGCTCCGGGCTGGGGCCACTGCTGATCGTGGAGGCCCTGGGCACGGTGGGCAGGGGGCTGCCGTTCCACTTCATCGACAATGTGGATCCCGAGGGCATCAGCCACACCCTGGCGGCGCTCGGTGAGCGTCTGCGCACGGCGCTGGTGGTGGTGGTGAGCAAGTCCGGCGGCACCCCCGAGCCCCGCATCGGCATGGAGCAGGTGCGCAGGTGCCTGGAGGCCCTCGGCGGCCACTGGAGCCAGCAGGCCGTGGCCATCACCATGGCGGGCAGCCGCCTGGATCAGCTGGCCAGCCAGCAGGGCTGGCTGGAGCGCTTCGACATGTTCGACTGGGTGGGCGGCCGCACCAGCATCACCAGTGCCGTGGGTCTGCTGCCCGCCGCCCTTCTCGGTGTGGACATCCATGCCTTTCTGGCCGGTGCCGCCGCCATGGACTGCCTCACCCGTCGGCCGCAGCTGGAGGACAACCCCGCCGCCCTGCTGGCGGCCGCCTGGTTTGCGGCCGGAGAGGGCCGCGGCCTGCGCGACATGGTGGTACTGCCCTACCGCGACCGGCTGGCGGTGTTCAGCCGCTACCTGCAGCAGCTGGTGATGGAGAGTCTGGGTAAGCGTGTTGATCGCCAGGGCCAGGAGGTGCACCAGGGCCTGGCGGTGTACGGCAACAAGGGCTCCACCGATCAGCACGCCTACGTGCAGCAGCTGCGCGACGGCATCGACAACTTCTTCGTGACCTTCATCGAGGTGCTGGAGGACAGCGGCGGTCTGCCGGCGATCAACGGCGAACAGCCCGGCGATGTGCTCGAGGGCTTTCTCCAGGGCACCCGCTCGGCCCTGCTCGAGGGCGGCCGCCAGAGCCTCTCGATCACCCTGCGGCGCTTTGATGCCACCGCCCTCGGCGCCCTGGTGGCCCTGTTCGAGCGGGCGGTGGGCCTCTACGCCGAACTGGTGAACATCAATGCCTACGACCAGCCCGGCGTGGAGGCGGGCAAACGGGCCGCCTCCGCGGTGCTCGACCTGCAGCAGCGCCTCGACGGCCTGCTGGCCGATGGTGAGGCCCGCAGCCTGGGGGAGCTGCAGCAGCAGCTGGGCACCGACAGCCCCGAATCCCTGTTCTGGATCCTGCGCCACCAAGCGGTCAACGATCCCGCCCTGCAGGTGCAGGGTCACTGGGGCCAGCCGACCAGCCTGCGCTTCAGCCGCGCCTGAGCTGGGATTCCACCGGGATGAGGCGGCAGCGCAGCAGCGCCAGGGCCTCATCCGGCAGCCCCAGGAAGCGGTCCAGCCAGGCATCGCCGCTGGGGGGCACCTGGGCCACACCCACCAGCACCCCCCTGCCGTCGCTGTCCAGCGCCGCGCCTCGGCAGCTGTGGCGCCGGCTGTTCACCGAGCCGGTGCTCAGTTCCGTTTCGATCGCCAGCGCCGCCGGTCGGTAGACCCCCAGGGCGCTGCAGTGGAAGCGGGCTCTGAAGCGCAACCGCAGCTCACCGCTGCGGGGTTCCAGGTGCCCGCTGAGCTGCCGTGGTTCGATGGCGATCGTCAGTCCGGGGGGCAGGGGCAGGCCGAGCACGCGGGTGCTGCGCCAGCTCAGGGGGGGGATGCGCAGCTCGCCGGGGCTGAACTCCAGGGGCCGGCCGCGGTCGTCGGCCTCGCCCAGCCAGCCGATGCCCCCTCCACCCTGGGGGTCGTAGGCAAAGCGTGGATAGGCCCCGATCGCCAGGGCGCAGCCGGGCAGGGTGGTGAGCTGCAGCTCCATGGGCGCTGCTCAGCGCTGGCGGAGGGGTTCGAGCTCCCCCCGTCCGTGCAGATCAGCCAGGGCGTCATAGCCGCCGATCTTCATCCCGTCGATGAACACCTGGGGCACCGGCCCCCGGTCGGTGTGCTCAACGCTGTGGGGAATGGCCAGGGTGCGCAGCATGCGCAGGGCCCGGGCGCTGTAGGGACAGCCGCGGGCCACCACGATCTGCACACGTGGCTCCTGCTGCCGCTGGCTGGTGGGGGTGGGCGCCTGGCCCGCCGGGTCGGCTCCCTCGAGCAGTCCCACCAGCACGTCGGCGCCCTTGAGCACCAGGGTGCCCGGCTCCAGATGGCCTCCCCACACCTCACAGTTGCCATCGGAGAGGCTGAGGTGCAGATGCACGCCCGCCGGCGCGATCGTGCCCTGCAGGGTGATGATTTCCAGCTCCCCCCGCACCAGGGTGGGAGCGCTCTGCCCCGGACACTGGAAAGCGGCCTGGGAGAGGTTGCCCACCACACTGAGCACGAAGCCCGCGGCCTGCTGGGCTGCGGCCAGCTCCGCCAGGCTGCGCAGCACGTCGCTCCCGGCATCGAGGTGCAGCGGCACGGCACGCATGGGCTGAGGCGATGACGTTCAGAGGGCCAAGCTACGCGCCGGGCCCGCCGCGGGGCTCTGCCAGCCTGGTGATGGAGATCCTGCCGCGATGGTCATGCCATGTGTTTTTCCAGTGAGGCCAGTTTCATCGCGGCGGGATCCCTGGTTCCTGCCGGCGCCTGGGCGCTGAGGGTGTGCCAGGCCCGGCAAAGGCCCGACCTGCTGCCCCTGGCCCTGTGCCCCTGGCTGTTTGCGCTGCAGCAGGCCCTGGAGGGGCTGGTGTGGCTTGGACTGGATGCCCCGCCACCACAGGCCTTCGCCCATCCTGCCGCTGTGGGCTTTCTGTTCTTCGCCCATGGCTTCTGGCCCGCCTGGATGCCCTGGTGCGCACTGCGGGCGGCCCAGACCCGGCGCCCCCAGCTGCTGCCGCTGCTGCGCTTCTGCTGCGCCCTCGGGGTACTGATGGGACTCTGGCTCTGGCTCCCCCTGCTGCTGGATTCCAGCCGGGTGCTGCCGGCCATCGCCGGTGGCTCGATCAACTACCAGGCCCGTCTGCTGGGTGATGGTCTGCTGTCCCATGAGCTGGGGGTGAGCAGCTACGCCCTGGTGGTGCTGGCGCCGCTGCTGCTGTGCGGCTGGCGCCGGCTTGCCTGGTATGCCCTGGCCCTGCTCGTGACGGTGGTGCTGAGCTGGATCGTCGCCACCCAAGCCTTCACATCGGTGTGGTGCTTCATGGCGGCGCTGCTCGCTCTGCTGATTCCCTGGGTTGCTGCCGAGCCGCTGGGTTCGCCCAGCCCCGACCCGGCGACAGCCGGGGCGGCCTGAGGGCGGCCTCAGTCGGCGCCGTCAGGGCGATCGCCGCCGGACCTCTGGGAGGGTCGGAACTGCTGGGCCAGCAGGCCTCGCTGGTATTCCACCGCCAGGCTGGTGAGGTGGTGGCGGGCCTGTTCCTCCAGGTCCTCCCCCACCTGCTCGAGGGCCATGCCCTTGGGAATGCGCATGCGCAGCACCAGCGCCAGGGCATCGAAGAGGCGTACCTGGTCGCTCTGCCAGCCCTGGTAGTCGGCCGCCATGGCCTGCAGTGCTTCCTGGGGCAACTGGCCGTCGGCCACCCGCTGGCGCACCTCCTGCAACTGGCTGAAGCGGGCCGAGCTCACCAGGGCGTGGGCCGATCCGAGGGCGGCCAGGGCGTCGCCCGCCTCGCGGCGCAGCACGCTGAGGCTGCGCTCCAGTACCGCCTGTTCCACCGACAGCGGCTCCCGGGTGGCAGGGCAGGCGGCCAGGGGCGCAAGCATCGGGGGGGCAGAGGCGGCCTCGCCAGGATCCTGGCGAGGCGGCGGTGGGGTTCGTGGACTGGAGGGAGGCGCCACGGCGGTCGCCCAGCCACGCAGGCGCTGGGCCAGCCGCCGGCGCAGCTCCAGGAGCAGGCGTGGCATTGGCGCGGGGTCAGATTGAGGAACTCTGGTGCCCCTCTACCGCCATGCCAAGGCGGGACATCCGCCTCGCCGTTGGCCTCGCCATGCGCCGGGCCATCCGGCTCAGTTGACGGTGACGCCCTTCCAGAAGGCCACGCGGCCTTTGATCTCGGCCGCCGCTGGCTTGGGATCGGGGTAGAACCAGGCGGCATTGGCGTTCACCCGGCCGTCCACCACGACGTCGTAGTAGTGGGCTTCCCCCTTCCAGCCGCAGACGCTGCGGTGGTCGGAGGGGCGGAAGCAATCGGCACTGAGCGACTCGGCCGGGAAGTAGGCGTTGCCCTCCACGGTCACGATGTCGTCGCTGCTGGCGATCACGCCGTTGTTCCAGCTGGCCTTCATGGTGTTGCCGTTGCTGCACCCATGATGGGATGGATGGACCGGTAGCTGGGGTGCCAGCGGGCCCGCTGCAGACAGGCCCGGGCCTCTTCGGCTGTGGTGGCCAACCGGGCCACGCCCTCCTGCACCGCCGCCAGGGCCACCGCTTCGGCCACCGCTGCCCCCACCGCCTGACTGTGGGCCATGGGCGGCATCAAGGGCCGCTCGGGATCCCGGCTGGCGGGGATCTGCTCCACCAGGGCCGCCAGGGCGGCATCGATCATCGCCTCACTCACCGTGGTGGCGCCTATGGCCACGCAGGCAAAACCCAGCCCCGGGAACACAAAGCAGTTGTTGCACTGCCCGATCGGCCGCTCCCGCCCCTGATGCCGCACCGGCGCAAAAGGACTGCCGCTGGCCACCAGGGCCTGGCCGCCGCTCCAGGCGATCAGATCCGCCGGAGTGGCCTCGGCCAGGACCGTGGGGTTGGAGAGGGGCAGGATCACCGGCCGTCGGCCGCCACTGGTGCGCTCCTCCCCCAGCCCCGCCGTCATGGTTTCCACCACCTCTTGGTTGAAGGCCCCGGCCACCGCCGAGGTGCCGATCAGCACGGTGGGTCGCACCCGCCGCACCACCTCCAGCAGGTCGATGCGGCCCTCGGCGTCGGTGTCGAAGCCGGCAGCGTCGCCGGCGGGCCGGGCGTAGGGGCGGGCCACCGGAGGGATGGCCTCCTGGTTCTCCAGCAGCAGCCCCTGGCGGTCGATGGCCCAGATCCGGGAGCGGGCCTCCTCGAGGCTCAGCCCCCGGGCCTGCAGCAGCCGCAGCAACCGCTTGGCAATCCCGCAGCCGGCGGTGCCCGCCCCGAAGATCACGAGGCGCTGGTCCTCCAGCCGTACCCCCTGCCCCCGGCAGGCGGCGAGCACAGCCGCTGCGGCCACCACGCTGGTGCCCTGGATGTCGTCGTTGAAGCTGGGCAGGCGCTGGCGGTAACGGTCCAGCACCTGCCGGGCCTGGGGGCTGCCGAAATCCTCCCAGTGCAGGAATGCCCCCGGGAACACGGCGTCCACGGCGGCCACGAAGCTGTCCAGCACCGCGTCGTAGGCCTGGCCCCGCAGCCGCCGCTGGCGCAGGCCGGGGTAGAGGGGATCGCTGAGCAGGCTGGGGCGATCGGTGCCCACATCGAGGGTCACGGCCAGCACCCGCTCGGGATTGAGGCCGGCGCAGAGGGTGTACACGGCCAGCTTGCCCTGGCAGATGTGGATGCCGCCGATGCCCTGGTCGCCGATGCCCAGGATCCCCTCCGAGTCGGTCACCAGCAGCAGATCCACCCCGTCGGGGGCTGCGCGGCGCAACAGCCCGGGAAGCTGCGGCAGCAGCTCAGGGGTGAGGTAGAGGCCCTGAGCGCCGGGCAGATCGGTGTGGCTGAAGGCCTCGATCACCGCCCCCACGGTGGGGGTGTACACCACCGGCAGCACGGCGTCGATGTGCTGCTGCAGGAAGTGGTGAAACAGGGTGAGATTGCGCTGCCGCAGGCCGCTCACGTAGAGGAAGCGGGCCAGGGGATCGCCAAGACGCTGGAAGCCGTCCCACACCCGCCGCACCTGCTGTTCGATGGTCTCCACCGCGGCGGGCAGCAGGCCGTCGAGTTCCAGAGCGTGGCGCTCGTCGGGGCTGAAGGCGGTGTCCTTGTTGAGTGCCGGCTGGGCCAGCAGCGCCGGCCCGCGCAGGGCGGTGAAGCGCACCGGCGGATCGGGTGGCTGGGCGTCCTGGTGTGGAGAGACCTGGGAAAGCGAGACCATGGCAGGCGGCGGCGTGCCGCTGGAGTCAGGGCACGAGGTTGACCAGCTTGCCCGGCACCACGATCACCCGGCTGGGGGGGCGGCCCTCCAGCCATTTGGCGGCGATGTCGCTGTTCAGGGCTAGCTGCTCGAGGGTGGCCCGGTCGGCATCGGCCGGCACCTCCAGGTTGCCGCGCACCTTGCCCTTCACCTGAATCACCAGGGGGATGGTGTCGCGCACCAGGGCGGCGGGGTCGGCCTGCGGCCAGTGCTGCCGATGAATGCTGCCGGCGGCGTCCAGGCGGCTCCAGAGTTCCTCGGCCATGTGGGGGGCGAAGGGGGCGAGCAGCAGCAGCAGGCTGCGCAGAGCCTCGAGGGCCAGCGCATCGGAGGCACTGGCCAGGTGCTCGCCCATGGCATTGCTGAGTTTCATCAGCTCTGCCACCGCGGTGTTGAACTGAAACTCGCCCTGCAGGTCGTCGCTCACCGCCACGATCGCGCTGTGCACCGCCCGGCGCAGATCACGGTCTGCCGCGGAGGTCGGAGTCAGGCGATCAGAGGCCACCCCACCGGATTGGGCAGCGAGGCTCAGCCCCCGCTGAAGGGCGCCGTCCACCAGGCGCCAGAGCCGCTGCAGAAAGCGGTACTGGCCTTCCACATCGGCGTCGTCCCACTCCAGGTCTTTTTCCGGTGGCGCCTTGAACAGGATGAACATGCGCGCCGTGTCGGCGCCATAGCGGTCGATCACCACGGCCGGATCCACGCCGTTGTGCTTCGACTTCGACATCTTTTCGTAGAAGGTGTCGAGCCGCTCACCGCTCTCGGGGTCGCGGGGATCACTGGGGTCGGCCACATCGGCGGGGGCGATGTGGCGGCCGGTGTGGGGGTTGCGGTAGGTGATCCCCTGCACCATCCCCTGGGTGAGCAGGCGGGAGAAGGGTTCGGAGAAACCGAGCAGCCCGCGGTCGCGCAGCACCTTGGTGAAGAAACGGGCGTAGAGCAGGTGCAGGATCGCGTGCTCGATTCCACCCACGTACTGATCCACCGGCAGCCAGCGATCCACCGCCGCACGGCTGAAGGGCAGGGTGTCGTTGTGGGCGTCGCTGTAGCGCAGGTAATACCAGCTGGAGCACATGAACGTGTCCATGGTGTCGGTCTCGCGCCGGGCGGGCTTGCCGCAGCAGGGACAGGGCACGGTGACCCAGCTTTCGAGCTGGGCCAGGGGGGAGCCGCCCCGGCCCTCGAGGGGCACGTTCCGTGGCAGCTCCACCGGCAGCTGGTCGGCCGGCACCGGCACCACGCCGCAGCTTTCGCAGTGGATCACCGGGATCGGGCAGCCCCAGTAGCGCTGGCGGGAGATCAGCCAGTCGCGAAGTCGGTAGGTGGTGCGGCCCCGCCCCCAGCCCTCCTGTTCGGCCGCCACCACGATCGCGTCCCTGGCCGAGGCGCTGGACAGCCCATCGAAGCGGCCGGAGTGGATGAGGATGCCGTCAGCGCACCAGGCCCCGCCCTCGAAGGCGTGCTCGTCGCTGCCTGCGGGGATCACCACCTGCTGCACCGGCAGCTCGTACTGGCGGGCGAACAGGAAGTCGCGCTGGTCGTGGGCGGGAACCCCCATTACCGCGCCGGTGCCGTACTCGGCCAGCACGTAGTCGGCGATCCACACCGGCACCAGCTGGCCATTGGCGGGATTGCGCACCTGGGCACCGATGGGAATGCCGCGCTTGGGCTTGTCCTCGGCGGTGCGTTCCTGCTCACTCTGGCCGCTCACCAGATCCCGGAATGCCGCCACCGCCAGGGCCTGATCCGGCGTGGTGAGCCGCTCCACCAGCTGATGCTCGGGGGCCAGCACCACGTAGCTCACCCCGTGCAGGGTGTCTGGCCGGGTGGTGAACACGCTGATCTGCTCGCCGCTGTCGTGGCCGGCGGCATCCACCAGCGCAAAGCTGATCTCGGCGCCGCGGCTGCGGCCGATCCAGTTGGCCTGCATGGTGCGCACCCGCTCCGGCCAGCCCGTCAGGCCGTCGAGGTCATCGAGCAGCTGGTCGGCGTAGGCCGTGATCTTCAGGAACCACTGGCGCAGCTGGCGCTTCTCCACCACGGCGCCTGAGCGCCAGGAGCGCCCCTCGCTATCCACCTGTTCATTGGCCAGCACCGTCTGGTCGATCGGGTCCCAGTTCACGGTGGCCTCCTTCTGGTAGGCCAGACCGGCTTCCAGGAACTGCAGAAACAACCACTGGGTCCAGCGGTAGTAGTCGGTGTGGCAGGTGGTGATCTCCCGGTCCCAGTCGATCGAGAGCCCCAGGCGCTGCAGCTGGCTGCGCATGGAGGCGATGTTCTGATCCGTCCAGTCGCCGGGGTCCACACCACGCTCGATCGCCGCGTTCTCCGCCGGCAGCCCGAAGGCGTCCCAGCCCATCGGGTGAAGCACCTGGTGGCCGCGCATGCGCGCCACCCGGGCGATCACGTCGGTGATCACATAGTTGCGCACATGGCCCATGTGCAGGTTCCCCGAGGGATAGGGGAACATCGAGAGGGCCATGTAGGAGGCCTCGCCGGGATCGGGAGTGTGGTGCAGCCGGGCGTCGTTCCAGCGCTCCTGCCACTGCCGCTCGATGGCCTGGGGTTGGTAGCGGCTGCTCTCGCTCACGACAGGCCCGGTGCTGAGATCAGCGATGGTGCCACAGGCCGCTTCAGGCCTGTTCCCGCAGCAGAACCACGGCCTGGCGGTTCACCAGGGTGAGCTGTTGGTCACCACCGGGATCGAGGGCCAGGAAGTGCAGATCCTGCCAGCGGATCACCCCCTCCAGCTGCCGGCCGGCATCCATCTCCAGCAGCACGGCGGCCTTGCGGCGGATCAGGGTCTGGATGTGCCGGGTGCTGGGTTGGTCGGTGTCGAGGCTGGCGCCGCGGTTGGGCGTGCGTGCTTCGAAAAAGCTCTGCATAGGATTTCAGCCCGGTTGCCGTGACTCAATCGTGCTCCAGTTCAGCAAATACCAGGGTCTGGGAAATGATTTCCTGATGGTCGACGGCCGCGGATCGGCCGGCGCCGACGACAGCCTGGGCCTGACCCCCGAGCGCATCCGCCGCATCTGTGATCGCCGCTTCGGGGTGGGGGCCGATGGCCTGATCCTGGCGCTGCCCCCCCAGGCCGACGGAGAGCTGCGCATGCGCATCTTCAATGCCGATGGCAGCGAGCCGGAGATGTGCGGCAACGGCATCCGCTGCCTGGCCCGCTTCCTGGCCGACAGCGACGGCGATGCGGCCGGGCGCCGGTGGCAGGTGGAGACCCTGGCGGGCCGGATCGTGCCTGAGCTGCAGGAGGACGGCACGGTGCGGGTGGACATGGGAGCGCCGTTCCTGGCCCCTGAGGCCGTGCCCACCACCCTGGCGAGGGGAGAGGCCGGCATTCCCCAGGGCCAGCTGGAGGTGGATGGCCAGATGCTGGCGGTGGGCGCGGCCGGGATGGGCAATCCCCACGTGGTCATCCCCGTGGACCAGGTGGCGGCGGTGGATCTGGAACGGCTGGGGGCGGCCCTGGAGGTGCATCCCGCCTTCCCGGCCCGCACCAACGTGCACTTCGTGCAGGCCCTGGCCCCCGATCATCTGGTGATGCGGGTGTGGGAACGGGGTGCCGGCCCCACCCTGGCCTGCGGCACTGGTGCCTGCGCCACCCTGGTGGTGTGCCACCGCCTCGGCCTGGTGGAGCGAAGCGCCCGGCTCGACCTGCCCGGAGGTCCCCTGTGGATCGACTGGGACCAGGCCAGCGACCATCTGTTCATGACCGGTCCGGCCGAGGCGGTGTTCGACGCCGTGGTGACTCCGGCCCTGTGGGGTGATGACCCTTTTGGAGATGACCGTGCGGCCGCCGCGTGCGTCAGCACGAGCTCTGCGGAGCTTCCCACTGCCACTGCGACTGCCACTGCCACCGCCGCAGTCCCTGCAGCCGAGGTGCCGCCGATCGACTGCGCCACCGCCTGCGTCAATGGCTGCATCCGCCCCGAAGCCTGCCCCTCGGCGGAGGCGCGCTCGCGGGTGGAGGCCCTGCTCAGCAGCAGCTCCCTCGACGACCTGGTGGCGCTCGCCACCAGGTCCCTGGAGGCGCGCACCAAGGCCCGCTTCGAGCGGGAGATGGGCCGGCCGCTGGAATGACGGCCGTCCCGACCCCAGCCGCCGCGGGAGTGTACCTGGACGCCTGCGCCAGCTCGCCCCCGGCTGAGGAGGTGCTGGTGGCCATGGCGGCGGTGCAGGCGGAGGCCTGGGCCAATCCCTCCAGCCTGCATGGCTACGGCCTGGCGGCGGCGGAGGCCCTGGAGCGCGCCCGCTGGCGCTGCGCCGCCCTGCTCGGCTGCTGGCCCGAGGAGCTGGTGTTCACCTCCGGTGGCAGCGAGGCCATCCATCTCGCCCTGCTGGGGGCAGGCGCCGCCCTGCCGCCCGGCCGGCTGCTGATCTCAGCGGTGGAACACCCCGCCACCGAGGCGGCCGCCGCCGCGCTGCAGCGCCAGGGCTGGCAGCTGCAGCGGCTGCCGGTGAACCGGGAGGGCCTGCTGGATCTCCAGGCCCTGGAGCGCTGGCTGGAGCCCCCCACCCGGCTGGTGTCGCTGATCTGGGGACAGAGCGAGGTGGGCAGCCTGCAGCCCCTGGAGGCCATCGCCGCCCGCTGCCGTTGCGCCGGCGTGCTGCTGCACGTGGATGCGGTGCAGGTGGTGGGCCACCGGCCCCTCAATTTCCAGGCCCTGTCCGTGGATCTGCTCAGCCTGGCGGCCCACAAGCTGCAGGGGCCGCGAGGCGTCGGCGCCCTTCTGGTGCGCTCCGGGGTGGCGCTGGTGCCCCAGATCGCCGGCGGCGGCCAGGAGGGTGGCCGGCGCAGCGGCACCGAACCTGTGGCTTTGGCGGCCGGGCTTGCCCGGGCCCTGGAGCTGGCCGGCGAGCGGCTGCAGCGCCATGGTGGAAGCGATCCGCTGGCAGCCCTGAGGGACGCCGCCCTGGAGCGACTGCTGCCGCTGAGCGGTCTGCGGTTGAGCGGTCCCGACCCCCGCCTCACCCCCTCGGCTCGCCTGCCCCACCACCTCAGCCTGCTGGTGTCCACCCCTGACGGGGTGCCTCTGCAAGGCCGCCCGCTGGTGCGGGCCCTGTGGCGGGAGGGCTATGCCGCCAGCAGCGGCTCAGCCTGCAGCAGCAGCGGCTCGGCCGCCAGCCCGGTGCTGCGGGCCCTGGGGTTTGGGGAGGTGGAGGCGGCCAGCGGGCTGCGGCTGGGGTTTGGCCCCTGGCTGGCAGCGGCGGATCTGGAGGGGCTGCCGGCGGCCTTGGAGCGGGCCCGCCAGCGCCTGGTCGCCGCCCCGTAGGGTCGGGCTGCCCCGAAGCCCAGCCATGCTTCCTGCGGATCTGCGCCAGGCCGAGAGCCAGGCCCTGGCGGCACTGCTGGAGGCCCTGCCCAGCAGCGAGCGTGGCCGCTGGAGCGTCGATTGGCGCTTCGAGGGGCTGCGGCTGCTGCCGGTGGCGCTGCGTTTCTGCCAGTCGCTGCTGGAGGCCGGCCAGTCCACCCGGCTGGTGTTTCCCGATGCCGGCGCCTGCGCCCTGGCCAAGCGCGATGCTCCCGATCTGGCGGCGGTGATCACCGACTTCCGCGGCCAGAAGCGCCGCAGTGCGGACACCGCAGACGGCACCACCGGGACCGAAGGCGAAACCGGGACGGAAGGCGAAACCGAGCAAGAAGGCGCCAGCGATCTCCTGCTGGCCGTGGCACCGGCCCTGCCCGACTACGAGGAGTTCGAGCAGCTCTGCGCCGTCCACCGCGGACCGGTGGTGATGCTCAACGGCCGCCTCGAGGATGCCGCTGTGGGCATCGGCAGCGTCGCCCGGGAACGGCGGCGGGGATTCGTGGCCGAGTGGCAGGCGGCCTACTGGCTGCAGCCTCTGGCGGGCAGCGCCCTGTGCCGGGCCTACCCCGGAGCGTGGGAGCTCTACCGCCAGGACGCCGACGGGTTCCGGCTGGCGGCCCGCTTCGAGCAGAAGCCCGATGGCGAGGCCCAGGCTGAGGCCCTCGCCGGTGAGGGCGGCCTGGGGGTGGGGGCCAACCTGCGCTCCCTGGAGACGTTCATCGAGGGACTGCGCAGCTGAGGGTTGGGCCTCGTCGGAACGGGCTGCCCTCCGTACACTTCGGCCACCACCGTTCTGTCCGGCTCCGCCGGTGCGCGCCCATGCCTTCGGAGTCTTCCCAGCCGTCTCCTCTGCGCTTCGGCCTGGTGGACGTGGCGGCCATCGGCGCGGTGCTGGTGGCGGCTGTCGGGGTGGTGTGGAGTCCCAAGCTCTCCAGCACCGTGGCCCAGGCCACCGGTGGCCTGGTGCCCGTGACGGTGCTGGTGGACGTGCGCGGCATCCCGGTGGCCGATCCGGAGGGCTTGATCGAGGCCTCCCGTCGCGAGGGCCGGGTGGCGATCGTGATCCGCAACCAGCCCCACGGCAGCGTCAGCGTGGAAGAGATCATCCCGCTTGAGCGCCAGCTGGTGGCCCTGCAACCCGATGGCAGTGTGGTCACCGCCACGGCCCCGAGCGGCGCCTTCCCCAACCTTGATGCGCGCTTCGTGCTCCAGGGCCAGGGGCGCCGCGGTGAGGGGGGCGTGGTGTTCGGCAACCAGAGCATCAAGGTGGGCGCCCCGGTGGAGATCGAGGGCGACACCTTCCGCGTCACCGGCACGGTGACCGGCATCCAACTCAACAATGGGGCCTGAGATGACGTTCCCTTTCGCCATCTCCGGCCCCCGCCGGCTGCGCTTCGCCAGCTCCGGTTTCAGTGGGCTGGCGCTGCTGCTGGCCCTGCAGCCGGCCGCAGCCCTGGCCCAGACCCGCCCGGCCGTTCCCGCTCCTGGCCCTGTCACCCCGCCGGCCCTGGCTCGACTGCCGGCACCCCCACCGCCCTCGGGGCTGCCGCAGCTGCAGAGCCAGGTGAGCTGCCCGGCACTGCAGCAGCGCATCCAGGCCACCCTGGGCGGTGAGGCCGGCGCCTGGAGCATCAGCGTGGCTGACCCCAGCGGTCGCCTGCTGGCGGAGGTGAACGGCCGCACCCCCCGGGTGCCGGCCTCCAACCAGAAACTGATCACCACCGCCTTCGCCCTCGACCAGCTCGGTCCCGACCACCGCCTCTCCACCCGCCTCTGGCAACTGCCCGATGGCCGCTTCCGGCTCACCGGGGAAGGCGATCCGGATCTGGCCCTGCCGCACCTGCAGCGCTTCGCCCAGCTGGCCCTGCGCAATGGTGGCTCCAGCGGCACCGCCACCGGCGTGGTGCGGCTGGAGCTGGCCGAGGAACCCAGCCAGGTGTGGTGGCCCAGCGGCTGGAATCCTGCCGACCGCGCCTACGCCTACGGCGCTCCGATCACGCGTCTGGCGGTGACCAGCAACGCCATCCAGGATGCGGTGCAGAACCCGCCCGCCCGCTTGCAGACGCTCCTGCAGCGCTCCATCACCCAGCAGGGTGGCCAGGCCCAACTGCAGCTGGTGTCGTCGCGTTCACCCCTGCCTGATGGCGCGGTGCTGCTCTACGAGCAGCCCTCGGCACCGATGCACAACCTGCTCAGCCTGGCCAACAGCGAGAGCCACAACTTCACCGCCGAGGTGCTGATGCGCCAGACCGCCGGCAGCTGGGATCTGGCTCAGGCCCAGCAGCGCACCACCACCTGGCTGATGAGCCAGGGCCTCCCGCTGCAGGGCATCCGCATCATTGATGGCAGTGGTCTGGACCGCTCCAACCGGCTCACCAGCCACTTCATCGCGGCCCTGCTGCTGCGCATGGATCAGCACCCCTACGCCCGTAACTATCTGGCCTCGATGGCGGTGTCCGGCCAGCGCGGCACCCTGCGCAATCTCTTCACCGATCCGGCGCTGCAGGGGCGCTTTTACGCCAAGACGGGCACGCTGCGTGGTGTGCGCGCGATCAGCGGTGTGCTGCTCACGTCAGATGGGGCCCGCTACGTGGCCGCCATCAGCAATGGCAGCGCCCAACCGAATACGGTCATCGGTCAGGTGCTGCGTCAGGTGCAGAGCGGTACAAGCCTCTGCCCTCTCTGAACTGAGCCGATTAGAGCAGAGGCCTCCTGTGCGGAGGCTGATACCGCGTCAGCCCGCCAACTGGCGCAGGCTGTTCGCCATCCGGCGGCGGCGGCTGCCGGGGGTGCGCGCGGCTGGGCCCTTGCTGCCCTTGCCATTGGCGGCCCGAATCAGGGTATCGCCGCCGCTGGCGTCGCCGGACAGGGAGGAGCTGTTGCCGCTCACCACTTCAGGCACCTGGAAGCGCACCAGCTCACGGCGGCCGGCGATCACCACCTGGGCCAGCTCCTTGATGCGGCCCTCCAGTTCACCCAGCACCTGCTCGGCGTAGCGGTTGGCGCCCTCGCTGATCTCCACGGCCTCGTGACGGGTGCGGGCCACAAGCTGGTCGCACTGCTGCTGCGTCTGCTGACGGAACTGCAGGGCGTCGTTGTGCAGGCGCTCGGCCTCGGCCTGGCTGTCGCGCTGCAGGCGCAGTCCCTCCTGGCGGATCTGCTCCAGTTCGGTCATGGCCTGCTGGCGGCTGCGCTCGTGCTGCTCCACCAGCTGGCGGTTGCGCTCGCCAATCTCCTGCTCGAGCTGCTGGCGCCGGGCGGCGAACTGCTGCTCCATCTGGGCCAGGCGGGTCTGGTGCTCCTGCTCGGCCTGGGCGGCTTGCTGCCGGCCCTGGAGCAGCAGCTGTTCGCACTGCTGGCGGGTCTGCTCCCGCAGTTCGGCCACCTGCCGCTCGGCATCCTGGCGCACCGAGGAGTTGCTGATCAGCTGCTCCCGTTCCCGCTGGGCATTGGCCACGATCTCCTCGGCCTGGCGGCGGGCCTGGGCAATGAACTCCTCGCGCTGACGGAGCAGATCGGCGGCCTGGTTGATCTGGCTTGGCAGCGCCTCCCGCACCGCATCCATCATCTCGATGGCGTCCTGCTCGTTCACGAGCCGGCCGCCGCTGAAGGGAACGCGGGTGCCCTCCAGCACGACTTCCTCGAGCTGATCGAGCTGGTCGAGAACGGTGATGCTGGCCTCAGCCATTGCGGTTCTGGCTCGAATTCATCCGATTAAAGAGCCTGGTGAGGTCGTCTGCCACTCCGGTGGGCACCAGATGACTGACATCGCCACCGAAGCGGGCCACCTCCCTCACCACCGAACTGCTGAGAAAGCTGTGGTGGACGGCCGTGGCCAGGAACAAGGTTTCCACATCCGGGGCCAGGCTCTTGTTGGTGTGGGCGATCTGCAGCTCGTATTCGAAGTCGCTCATAGCCCGCAGACCGCGCAGGATCACTTCGGTGCGCTGCTGCTGGGCGAAGCTCACGGTGAGCCCCTCGAAGCTGCCCACCTCCACGCCCTGGAGGTGGCCGGTGGCCTGGCGGATCTGGTGCAGCCGCTGCTCGAGGCTGAAGGCCGGCGTTTTCAGCGGATTGCGCAGCACAGCCACCACCACCCCCTCGAACAGGCTGCTGGCCCGCTCGATCAGGTCGAGGTGGCCGAGGGTGAGGGGGTCGAAGCTGCCGGGATAGAGGGCTCGCATGGGGGCAGCCTATGGGTCTTCCGGTGGTTTCTAGAGTCCTGGGGCCCTTCTCTCCCGCCCGATGGCCCTCAACGCTGACGCCAAGAAGACGCTGCTGCGCAAGATCCCCCATGGGGTGTTCATCTGCGGTGTGGCCGAGGGCGAGGAGGTGAACGGCTTCACGGCCAGCTGGGTGACTCAGGGCTCCTTCGAGCCGCCCCTGGTGGTGATGGCGGTGCGGGCCGACAGCACCAGCAACGGCATCATCCAGCGCACCGGCAAGTTCTCCCTGAATGTGCTCGCCGCCGACCAGAAGGACCTGGCGGCCGTGTTCTTCAAGCCCCAGAAGGCCATCGGCGGCCGTTTCGACGCCGCCCCCTTCAGCCTGGGTGAGCTCGGTCTGCCGGTGCTCGATGCCGCCCTCGGAGCCGTGGAGTGCGAGCTGGTGGGCCACGTGGCCCACGGTGATCACACCGTGTTCGTGGGCGAAGTGAAGAGCGCCGTGCTCAACCGCGATGGGGAGGCTCTGGAGCTGTCGAGCACCGGCTGGCAGTACGGCGGTTGAAGCCGGTGCCCCGGCCCCCGCTGATCCAGGAGCCCGAACGTCTGCGGGGCCGGCTGGCGGAGCTGCCCGGGGAGCCGGGATGTTACCTGATGCGGGACGGCGAGGACCGCATCCTCTACATCGGCAAGGCCAAGGTGCTGCGCAACCGCGTGCGCAGCTACTTCCAGAGCGGTAACGCCCACGGCCACAGCCCCCGCATCCGCCTGATGGTGCGGCAGGTGTGCGAGATCGAATTCATCGTCACCGACAGCGAAGCCGAGGCGCTGGCGCTGGAGTCGAACCTGATCAAGCAGAACCAGCCACACTTCAACGTGCTGCTCAAGGACGACAAGAAATACCCCTACCTGTGCATCACCTGGAGCGAGCCCTATCCGCGCATCTTCATCACCCGCCGCCGTCGGTTCCGTTCCCCCCTGGATCGCTTCTACGGCCCCTACGTGGATGTGGGCCTGCTGCGCCGCACCCTGGCCCTGGTGAAGCGGGTGTTTCCCCTGCGCCAGCGCCCCCAGCCGCTCTACCGCGACCGCACCTGCCTGAACTTTGACATCGGCCGCTGCCCGGGCGTGTGCCGGCAGAAGATCAGTTCCGACGACTACCACCACACCCTGCGCCAGGTGGCGATGGTCTTCCAGGGTCGCAACGAAGAGCTGCTGCTCTTGCTGCGTGAGCAGATGGAGCGCTATGCCGAGCGGCTGGATTTCGAGAGCGCCGCCCGGGTGCGCGACCAGATCCAGGGGCTCGACACGCTCACCGCCGACCAGAAGATGAGCGTGGGCGACAGCTCGGTGAGCCGCGATGTGATCGCCCTGGCCGCCGACGATCGGGTGGCGGCGGTGCAACTGTTCCAGATGCGCGCCGGCAAGCTGGTGGGGCGGCTGGGCTATCTGGCCGATGCTGTGCATGGCCTGGAGTCACCGGGCCTGATCCTGCAGCGCGTGATCGAGGAGCACTACAGCCAGGTTGAGGGAGTGGAGATCCCGCCCCAGCTGCTGCTGCAGCACCCCCTGCCGCAGCAGCAGCTGATCGAGGACTGGCTGAGTGAGCAGCGCGGGCGCAGGGTGAAGCTGGCGGTGCCCCAGCGGCAGCAGAAGGCTGAGCTGATCGAGCTGGTGGTGCGCAACGCCAGCTACGAGCTGCAGCGCGCCCAGCGGGCCAGCGAACAGAACCTGCTGGCCACCGAGGACCTGGCCCAGCTGCTCGACCTCACGATTCCGCCGCGGCGGATCGAGGGCTACGACATCAGCCACATCCAGGGCAGCGACGCGGTGGCCTCCCAGGTGGTGTTCATCGATGGCCTGCCCGCCAAGCAGCACTACCGCAAATACCGGATCCGCAGCAGCTCGATCCACGCCGGCCACTCCGACGACTTCATGGCCATGGCCGAGATTATGCGCCGCCGCTTCCGCCGCTGGGCCCAGGCCAAGGCGGAGGGGGCCGACCTGGCTGAGCTGCGCCGCAACGCCGCCACCAGCCTGCACACCGATGGCATGGGCGACTGGCCCGATGTGGTGATGATCGACGGCGGCAAGGGGCAGCTCTCAGCGGTGATGGAGGCCCTGAGGGAGCTGGATCTGGCGGAGGACCTGGTGGTGTGCTCCCTGGCCAAGCAGCGCGAGGAGGTGTTTGTGCCCGGTGCCGGCCAGCCCCTGGAGAGCGAGCCCGAGCAGCTGGGGGTGCAGCTGCTCCGTCGGCTGCGGGATGAGGCCCACCGTTTCGCCGTGAGCTTCCACCGCCAGCAGCGGGGTGAGCGCATGAAGCGCTCCCGCCTGTCCGACATCCCCGGCCTCGGCCCCAAACGGGTGCGCGACCTGCTGGCCCACTTCCGCTCCATTGATGCCATCCAGCTCGCCGGGGTGGAGCAGATCGCCGCCGCTCCCGGCATGGGCCCAGCCCTGGCCCGCCAGGTGTGGGAGTACTTCCATCCCCAGAGCGATCGGTCTGAAAGCGATCGCTCGGGGGGCGATGCGCCCGAATCCGATCCCGTGCTCAGCGAGCTGGCCAGTTGAGGGCCCTGCTGCGCGCACTGCTGCTGCTCGGCCTGCTGCTGGGCCTGCTGCTGACACCGCTCCCCCTGCGCGGGGCGGCCACCTCCCCACCTGCCCTGGCTGCGCCGGGCCTGTGTGTGGGTCCGGTGTGCGGCGATGAGATCACCCGCAGCGCCAAGCACCACTGGCAACTGCGGCTGCGGCTGAGCGATCAGCAGGGCCATCGCGAACGCCTGGTGGTGGACTGCCGCAACGGGCAGATCAGCCCCCAGGACGGGGCCGTGGACCGGGGCTACGCCGCGGCCGTGGCGCGGCGGGCCTGTCGGTTGGCGTGATCCATGGGGCCAGCTGTCAGAGCCGTGCCAGCAGTTCGGCCTTCTTGCGGCTGAATTCCTCCTCGGTGAGGATTCCCTTGGCCTTGAGTTCGCCAAGGCGCTCCAGGGCGGCATAGGGATCGTCCGAACCGCTGGCGGCAGGGGCGGCGGCAGGAGTGGCAGAAGCGGCTGTCGGCTCGGACGCGGGGGGTGGTTCAGGTGCGGGCTGTGCTGCCACACCCACCTCCGGGAACTGGGCGAGCGGCCGCTCACCCTTCGGGGTGGAGAGCATCAGCTCGCCGGAGGCGCTGTTCAGGGACAGGCCGCTGATCGTCTCGCTTCCCACGTCGAACACGCGGCAGTGGCCGCTGTGCTCCACGGCCAGCCGGCCCCTGGCGGGGAAGGTGGCGTAGCGCAGATCGTTCTGGGCGCCGCAGGACGCGGGCTCACCGAGCTCAGCCGGCCACCAGCTCTGCTGCTGCATGGCCGGCATGGCCGCCATGGGCTGCATCCCGGCCATGGGCGCCATCGACATCGGGGCCATGGTCATGGGCGCCATCGCCGCGGCCTGCTGGGAGGCGAAACTGCTGCTGCTCTGCTGGTGCAGGCCGCCAGCGCTGCTCTGCTGCTGGGAGCCACCGCCACTGCTCTGCTGCTGAGCGCCGGCACCGCTCTGCTGTTGCTGGCCGAAGCCGCCGCTGGGCGAGAAGCTGCTCAGGCTCACATGGCCTGACGGGGTGGAGAACACCACGCCGCCGCCGCCCTGTTGCTGGGAGAAGCCGGCGATCTGGTGGCCGCCGGTGTCGTAGACGCTCACCTGGCCGTTGATGTCCACCGCCAGCCTGCCGGCATCGGGGAAGAGGGCATAGCGCACGTTGTTCTGCTCGCCGGTGGCGGTGGGGGCCCCCAGCTCCGCCGGCCACCAGGTGTCACGGGGGTCGGGCACGAACAAGGGTGCCGACGACGGCGCCGCCATGGCCGCCATGGCCGGCATCGGCGGATAGCCGGAGGGTGAAGCGCCGCCGCTCTGCTGCTGGAAACCGCCGCCGCTCTGCTGCTGGAAGCTGTGGCTGGCGCCTGGGGCCGCCATCGGCTGGCCGGCGAGGGCCGCCGAAACGTCACGGCAGAGCCCGTCGACCCGGGCCTTGAGGGCGTTGTTGAACATGTCGCTGATCATCAGCATCCCGCCGGGCATCCACTGGCCGGAGCCCCCGAACTCGGGATGGTTGAACTGGGCCATGCCGCCGCGGCTGCGCAGCATCGCCTGCATCATGTGGGCCACGGCGCCGGCACTGAACCCGTGGCGCTGGCCGAGCTCCTGGGCCACCTGGAGCCCTTCCTGGGTGATCTGGTCCATGGCACTTTCTCCCTTCTTCTCACGCTATGCAGGTGGGGGATGAACGGACCGTCCCGTGCTCATCGGCAGACCGTTCCATGCGCTCAGCCCTCGCCGTGGCCCTCGCCCTGGCGGCAGCCGTTCACGGTTCTGCGGGCGCCGTTGCCGGATCCCTGCCGTTGCCCTGCCCCCCTGCAGCCGGCTGGGAGGTGGTGCGGGAGTTGGAGCTGCCCCGCCGGACGCCGGACGGCCAGCGGATCGGTGGCTTTTCCGCCGCCCATCACGCCCCCGGGACCGACCGGCTCTGGTTGCTGAGCGATCTGCCCCTGGGATCGGTGGCGATCTGGAGCGGCCTGAACGCCGCCCTCACGGGAGCGGCGCCCCTGCGGCTGGAGCGCACGCTGGAGCTGCGCAGTGGTCTGGAGCAGCCACTGCCGCCGGTGATCGATGGCGAGGGGATGGTGCGGCTGGCCGGGGAGCTGTGGGTGGCCAGCGAAGGGCGGCGCCTGCCTGAGTTTCCGGCCCAGCTGCTGCGCTTCGATGAACGCAGCGGCCTGCTGCAGCAGGCGCTGGAGCTGCCAGCCGACTGGCAACCGGGCCAGGGCCGAGGACTGGCCAGCAACGCCGGGCCGGAGTCGCTGGCGCTGCTGTCGCAGGGGGATGGCCCCCCGGCGCTGTTGATGGCCGCTGAGAAACCGCTGCTGCAGGATCCGCCCCGTGAGGTGCGGCTGCTGCGCTGGAGCTGGGAGCCTGGCCAGGATCCGCGCCGCGACACGCCCCAGGCCCAGCCCCAGGGATCGCTGCTGCTGCCGGAGGAAGCGGGCTGGGGGCTCACCGAGCTGCTGGCGCTCGATTCCGGGCGGGTGCTGGCCCTGCTGCGCCGCTTTGAGCCTCCGCTGCGCTGGCACATCCGCCTGGCCGTCTATCCCCTGGCGAGCTCCGCCGACGACCCGCCGGCGGAGCCAGTGGCGGCGTGGGACCTGATCGCCGCCGGCCTCACTCCCGACAACTGGGAGGGCCTGACGCCCGGCCCGCCACTGGCCGACGGCCGTCCCAGCCTGCTGCTGGTGAGCGACGACAACCTCAACCCCCTGCAGGCCAGCCGGGTGGCCCAGCTGGTGGCGCTGCAGGGGGAAGGTTGCCGGCCGGCGCCCTGAACCCGGCCACCACCACCACCGGTTTTCCGCCCCTCCTGCCGGCAGCACCGGCGGCGGTCCAGTCCCACAATGAAAATCGTGTTGGGTGATCTCGCCATGGCCTCGATCGAGCGGTTGCGCAACGGGGCGTTGCGCAATGGGCCACCGTCGGCGCTGGTGGCGCCGATCCTGGGGCTGGCGGCCGTGGGCGCGATGGTGGTGGTGCCCCTGGTGGCCCTGGCGGCGATCCCGGTGCTGCTGGCGGTGTTGATGGCCGCCGGTGGGGTGCTGGCCTTTGGGCTCAGCGTGTGGGCACTGATCGAGGGGCTGGCGGCGTTCGAGCGCTGGCTGGAGAACGACCCCCGCTTCCAGCGCTGAGCGGTGCTGAGGTGGTGAAGGGCCTCTGGGTGCTGGGCGACCAGCTCTCGGCCAGCCAGGCGGCACTCGCTGCACAGCCGCCCGGCTCGGCCCGGGTGCTGCTGCTGGAGAGCGCTTCGGTGCTGCGCCGGCGGCGCTGCCACCGCCAGAAGCTGGTGCTCGTGTGGAGCGCCATGCGCCACTTCGCCGCCGAGCTTGCGGCGGCCGGCTGGACGGTGGACCACCGGCAGGCGGAGAGCTTTCGCGCCGGGCTGGCGGCCTGGACCGCCGAGCACGGCATCACGGAACTGCGCCTGATGGAGCCGGCGGAGCGGCCCTTCCGCGCGGCGATCGTGGCGGCGGTGGAGGCGATGGGCGCCGGGGCCCCGCGGTTGGTGTGGCACCCCTCCAATGCCTTTCTCTGGAGCCGGGACGACTTCGCCGCTTGGGCGCGCCCCTACAAACAGCTGCGTATGGAGCTGTTCTACCGGGAGGGCCGCCGGCGCTTCGGGGTGCTGATGGACCCCGATGGCCAGCCCCTGGGCGGGAAGTGGAACTACGACCAGGCCAACCGCAAGCCACCGCCCAAGGGGCTCAAGGGGCCTGAGCCGCTGTGGTTCGAGCCCGACGCCATCACCGCGGACGTGATCGCCAAGGTGGAGGACTTGGCGGCGCAGCTGGAGGCTGGTGGCGGCCCGCGGCTGCCCGGCGATGGCCGCCGCTTCCGCTGGGGCGTGACCCGCGCTCAGGCCCTGGCGGTGCTGGAGCATTTCATCGCCACCCGCCTGGATGGCTTCGGGCCCTATCAGGACGCCATGGTGGGCGGCGAGCCCACCCTCTGGCATGCGCTGCTCTCGCCCTACCTGAACCTGGGGCTGCTGCACCCGCTGGAGGTGATCCGGCGGCTCGAGGCGGCGGGGCGGGAGCGCGGCAGTCCGCTGGCGGGGCTGGAGGGGGTGATCCGCCAGATCCTCGGCTGGCGGGAGTACACCCACGGCCTCTACTGGTGGTTCGGGCCCGACTACCCGGCCCGCAACCACTTCGGCGCCGCTCAGCCGCTGCCGGACTGGCTGGAGCGGCTGGGGGGCAGCGGCATGGCCTGCATGGACACAGTGCTGGGGGAGCTGGAGGCCAGCGGCTATTCCCACCACATCCAGCGGCTGATGGTGCTGGCCAACTACGGCCTGATCGCCGGCCTGGATCCCCAGGCCTTCACCGCCTGGTTTTCGCGCCTGTTCATCGATGGCTACGACTGGGTGATGCAGACCAACGTGATCGGCATGGGCCTCTTCGCCGATGGTGGCCTGCTGGCCAGCAAGCCCTACGCCGCCAGCGGCAACTACATCAACCGCATGAGCAGCTACTGCAAGGGCTGCCGCTACAACGTGAAACAGCGCAGCGGCCCTGACGCCTGCCCCTTCAACGCCCTCTACTGGGACTTCCTGGCCCGGCACCGTGAGCAGCTGGGGCGCAATCCGCGCATGGCCCTGGTGATGAAGCAACTGGAGAAAATTCCGCCTGAGGAGCTGGCGGCCATCCGGTCCACGGCCGCTGCACACCGCGCGTCACACCACGATCTCTAGGGCGAGGGGCGGTCAGTCGCACCGCCGTTGCGGTTCAGGCCACTGCCTGAATCTGGGATGCATCGTCCTGGCCATCCCCACCCGGCCATTCCTCATCCCGAGGCGCTCGATACAACCCCACATCCACGCCGATGTGCTGGTCGGGGCGGCCGGTGATCAGCAGGGCGGTGCGCTGGCGCGTGGCGATCTGCCACATCCACTTGCTGAACAGGGCGATGCGGTTCTCGGTGTCGGGAATGAAGGCCAGGTGGGCCAGGGCCCAGAAGATCCAGCCCGGCAACCCCGTCACATGCCAGCCACGCAGATCGGCCACGGCATACCAGGGGCCGATCACCGCCATGCTGCCCAGATCCAGCCAGCGGAAGGGCGTGCTCGTGTTGCCCTGCAGGCGGGCGAGGATGTCGCGCGCCACCCAGCCGCCCATCTGCACCGCGGGGCCGGCCATGCCAGGCAGGGGCCGCGCATCGGGCGTATGGGCGTAGGCGCAGAGATCGCCCACGGCGCGGATTTCCGGATGGCCGGGAATCGAGAAATCCGGCTCCACCACCAGCCGGCCGCCGCGGTCCACCGGACAGCCGCTGCGCTCGGCCAGCAGCCGGCCGAGGCGGGAGGCGCGCACCCCCGCGGTCCAGCAGATCGTGGCGGCCTCCAGCTCCTGCTCGCCGGTTGCTCCGCCCAGCCGCACCCGGCCTGGGGCGATCGCCTCCACCTTCGCCCCCAGGCGCAGCTCCACGCCGGCGGCCTCCAGGTAGCGCGCGGCGGCGGCCCCCAGCGGTTCGGCCATGGTGGGCAGCACCCGATCCACCACATCCACCAGGATCACCGAGCAGTCGTGCTGGCTCAGCTGCTTGAACTCGTGCTGCACCGCCCGGTGCATCAGCTCGATCAGCGACCCCGCCAGCTCGCAGCCGGCCGGCCCGGCACCCACCACCACCACGGTCTGCAGGAAGCGGCGGCGCTGGGGATCGGGGGTCTGCTCGGCCTCCTCCAGGGCCATCAGCAGCCGCCGGCGGATCTCATCGGCGTGCTCGAGGATCTTCATCGGCGGCGCCAACGGCCGCCACTCCTCCCGCCCGAAGTAGGTGCTGCCTGAACCGCTGGCCAGGATCAGCTGGTCATAGCCGTAGCGCTGGTTGTTGAACACCACCTCCCGGGCCTCGGGGTCGATGTCCGTCACCTCTCCCAGCAATATCTGCACGTTGGGGGCATGGCCCACCATCTGGCGCAGGGGGGAGGCCACGTCGGCCTCCGACACCAGCCCCGAGGCCACCTGATACAGCAGCGGCTGGAACAGGTTGAAGTTGCGCTTGTCGATCAGGGTCACCCGCACCGACTGGCGGGCAAAGGCATGGCAGGCCTTGAGGCCTGCGAAACCACCACCCACGATCACCACATGGGGCCACTGCCGCATCGCTTCGGCGGGCGGTTCGAGCTCCAGGAAGAACCGTTCCATGGGCCTTCACCGGCCTGGGGTCTCCCAGACCCTATGGAGGACCAGCGGAGGCTGCCTGTCGCTGTTGGCACCGGCTCACCTGACAGACCTGGGCCCCCCAGGCCTCAGCCCAGGGGCCGGCCCTTCCAGGTCCACCCCCGGCCGGTGAGCGTGCGCCACACCGAGGTGGGGCCGATGCCCGCCACCACCAGGCCGCCGGCTCCCATCAGCCACCAGTGACGCAGGGGCAGGGCGAACTGCCATCGCATCCACAGCCGCAGGGCCAGTTGCAGGCCGATGCACAGCACCGTCAGCGCCAGGGCCGCCAGCAGCAGCATCCGCTCAGCGGGCAGCGCCAGCGCCGCGATCGCCGCTGCCGGAGCCAGCAGCCAGGGGCCGCTGAACATCAGCGGCACCACGGCGGCGGCGCCCAGGGCAGCGGGCACATTGCCGCCCAGGCCCAGCAGCCAGTTCTTGGTCCAGCCCTCCCACAGGGCGGGGAAGTTGGCGTACATGCGCAGCTCGGCCGCATCCAGGCCCAGCAGGTAGCGCAGGCGGTGGCCCGTGTCCTTGATCCGCCGCGCCAGGGCCAGATCCTCCACCACCTCCCCCGCCAGGGCGCGGTGGCCGCCGATGGCCTCGTAGGCCGAACGCCTGAACAGCATGAACGGCCCGGCCGCGAAGGCCACCGCACTGGCCGGATCGTTGGCCGCCTCGATTGGAAAGCCCAGCCCCAGAAGGCTCACCATGATCGGCTGCACCATCCACTCGGCCAGGCAGCCGCAGCTCAGCCTTGGCGCCAGGCTGAGCAGATCGGCCTGCTCGGCCACCGCCTGGCCGAGGGCGCGGCGCAGGGCCGTGGGCTGCAGGCGCACATCGGCATCCACGAACAGCACCCAGTCACTGTCCACCTCCTCCATCACCCGCGTGCAGGGCCAGGTCTTGCCCACCCAGCGCTCCCCCGCCGGCCGCGGGCCGGCATCCAGCACCGCGAAGCGCTCCGCCGAAGCGTCCGCCTCGTTCAGCGCTTGTGCCGACGCCTGGCGCCCGATCGTCACCGTGTCGTCACTGGAGCCGTCGTCCACCAGCAGCACCCGCCAGTGGGAGCAGGGCGCCGCGCTCGCCAGCAGGCTGCTGAGGCAGGGGCCGATGTTGGCGGCCTCGTTGTAGGCGGGCACCACGACCGTGAGTGAGCCCTCCGGTGGCTGGGCCTGCTCATCCGGCTCGGGCAGCGCCGCCAGCCTTGGCGCCCGCGCAAACACCCAGGCCAGGCCCCCCAGCAGGATCGACAGCCCCAGGGCCGCCGCGGCGCTCAGCAGCAGCAGGGACCAGACCAGGACCGTACCGGTCAGGGCTGTGCCGGCCATCACGCGGGCTCCAGGCGGTAGAGATCGCGGCGGCGCTGGGAGCCGGTGGGGATCGCCTGGCGGGCCAGGGCCACCTGCTCAAGATCCAGCTCGGCATGCAGCACCTGCTCGCCGATGCCGGCTTCGGCGATCACCGTGCCCCAGGGGTCCACCACCAGCGAATGGCCGTAGCTCGGATAGCCCTCGCCACCGAGCGGGCGGGCGCTGGAGCAGGCCAGCAGGAAGCACTGGCTATCCACCGCACGGGCACGCATCAGCAGGTGCCAGTGGCGCGGGCCGGTGGTGGTGTTGAAGGCCGCGGGACAGGCCAGCAGCGCGCAGCCGTGGCGTTGTCGCATCAGCAGGGCCAGCTCCGGGAAGCGGATGTCGTAGCAGATCAGCAGGCCCAGGCTCGGCGGTTCGGCGAGACCCGTGGCCAGCGGGTCGCCCTCCCCCGGCAGCACCGTGAGCCGCTGGCCGGGGCTGAGGCTGTCGGATTCGCGGAAGCGGATGCCGCCTGGTACGTCCACATCGAAGAGGTGCAGCTTGCGGTGCTTCGCCAGCAGCCGCCCCTGCGCGTCGATCACGGTGCCGGTGTTGTAGAGCCGTCCATCGGCGCCGCGCTCGGGGATCGAACCGGCGATCACCGCCACGCCGTGGCGCCGCGCCAGCCGCGCCACCATCGAAAGCGATGCTGAGGGCCCATCGAGCAGGGAGCTGCCGGGTTCGGGAATGGGCTCGGCGAAGTCCGTGAACCGCTCTGCCGCGTAGGGGGCGTTCCAGATCTCCGGCAGCATCAGCAGCCGCGGCGCCGGGAGGCCCGGGCGGGGCTGCAGGGCCCGCTCCAGCCAGGCTTCGGCGTGGCGGCGGTTGGCGGCGGCGTCCTCGCCGGCCTGCAGCTGCACCAGGGCCACGGGCAGGCGCCCGCCCTCTCGGCCCACTGAGCTGGCAGCGCCGGATGCCGCGGCGGCCTCTGGCTCCGCCGCGCCGGTCAGCCGGTTGGCGATGGCGGCGATGGCCTCCTCCACCGTGGCGCACACCAACACGCCCGCATCGAGGTAGGAGAACAGCTCGATCCAGGGCTGCGCGGTCGCCAGCAGCAGCAGCGGCCGACCGGCCTTGAGCGCGTGGGCCGCCTCCGACGCGGTGCCGGCACCGCCCGCGCCGCACACCACCACCACGTCGCTGCTGAGCACGTTGATCACGTTGCGGGCCTGGCCCATGCCGGTGAACAGGGCCACGTCGAGCTCCGCCGCGGTCTCCTCCCGTCGGCCGCCGGCGCCGTCATCCGGCAGCAGGCCCACCACCAGGTGGCCGTCCACGGCCATGGCGCCGCGGCTGGCCGCCGCCATCACCCCGCAGGGCCGCCCGCCGCTGAGCAGGCCCCAGCCCTGCCGGGCGATGGCCCGGCCCAGCTCCTCCGCCAGCGACAGATCCCTGGGGCTGGCCCCCTCGCCGGCCCCCATCACCCCGATCAGCGGTCGCCGTCGTTTGCCCATAGCCCGCTTCAACCCTGCTGCTCCATAGCCTGGCCGCCATGGAGGCCGGAACGTCCCCGCACCAGCCGGTGCAACCCATCCCTTGCCGCTGCCCCTGCTGCCGTCCCAGGCGCGGCGGCAGCGATGCGCTCTCCCGGCGGCAGCTGCTTGGCCGGCTCGCCGGCGTCGCCCTGGCCGGTGGCGCCGGCCTGCTGCTGCCCCGGCGGGCGGGGGCCGAGGATCCGGCGCCCCCTGTTGAGCAGGCCAGAGCCCTGGTGCTCAGCTGCATCGACTTCCGCTTCGTGGAGCAGGAGCACGCCTTCCTGGCCCGGCAGCAGCTCAGCGGCGCCGTCGACTGGGTGGCCCTGGCGGGGGCTTCCCTGGCCCTCACAGGCTTCCCCCACCGCGCCGACGCCCGCGCCTTCTGGGATCAGCTGCAGCTCTCGCGCTCTCTCCATCACATCCCTGAGGTGATCCTGGTGGATCACCAGGACTGCGGCGCCTACGCCGCCATCCACCCGGAACCCTTCTTCGACCTGCAGGCCGAGCAGGAGTTCCATGCCCGCACCCTGCGGCGCGCACGGGACCAGATCCTGGCCCGGGAGCCGCAGCTCTCGGTGCAGCTCTACTTCGCCCGCCTGGATGGGGACGTCGTGCCGATACCGGCCTGACGCCAGGCTCCGCCCTGCCAGCACAGCTGGCTGGCATAGGGCCCCAGGCCATCAAGGCAGGCGCTGCCGCAGTGACAGCCCAGGCTGATCGCCTGCTCCGGGCTCCAGCCGGCAGCCAGGCCTGCAGTCACGCCTGCCGCGAAGCTGTCGCCGGCGCCGTAGCTGTCCACCACCGGTTGCTGCCGCGGCGGCGCGGCGAACGGACCCAGCGGCTCCGCCTGGCCTCCCGCGGCCCCGGCGGTGGCGATGCGCAGGGTCGGTGGGGGCTGCAGGGCGCCGGCAGGCACCTGCTCGGCCGGATCCAGCGCGCTGCCGATCAGGGCATCGACTGCCACCCCCGCCTCCTGCAGCACCTGCAGCCGCAGCCGTGGTGTGGCCGTAAGCACGCGGGCGGCCCGGGCCAGGTGCAGGGCCCCGGCATCGGCGGCGCTGGCGAAGAGGCCATCGCAGTGGGCCAGCTCGTGCCAGGGCAGGGGATCGTCGGCCTGCGGCCCCAGCCGCTCTCCGATCACCACGATGCTGCGCTCACCGGAGCGATCGCAGAGGCTGATGCCACGGCGGGTGGGGGCATCACGCCAGGCCACCTGCAGGTCGAGGCCCAGTTCGCTCAGGGTCAGGGCCGCCGCCTCGCCCAGCGCGTCACGGCCCAGGGCCGTGAAGAAACGCACCGGCGCACCGGTGAGCCGTGCCAGCTGCACCGCCGCCACGGCACCGGCGCCGCCCGGCAGCTCCAGGCACTGGCAGGCCGTCTGCACCAGGCCGGCCTGCGGCAACCGCTCCACCATCACAAAGCTCACCACCTCCACGTGCCCCACCACGGCCAGGCGCAGGGGAGGCAGGCTCGGCAGCTGCTCCAGGGGAATGGGCTTCAGGGGAATCGGGGCGGCCATGGCTGGGCGGTGCTGGGGGCTGGGCGGTCGGGGCCGTGGAGGCGGGGCGCTTTTGTGAGGCCTTGCACACCGCTGCAGCGATTGGTGTCCGACGGCACGCCAACACCGCAAACCCGTTGTGATTCTTCAAGAACTACACACCAGTCGTCATGGCCCTGTCACGACGCATCGAGGTGGCCTCGGTGGCGCACAACCGCGCCGGCGCCACTCTGTTCTCCGATCCCCTCAGCAGTGATGAAACCCTGATCGCCGAGATCAGCACCGACACCAGCTGCACCCTCTTCTGCCACCGCCGCCAGACCGATCAGCTGCGCGTGCTGCGCGGCTCGCTGGAGCTGGTGGTGCTCGAGAACCGTCAGCTGCGGCGCATCACCCTGCGCGAAGATGAACCCACCTGGGTGCGCATCCCCCCCGGTGTGCCCCACGGCGCCATCAACCGCAGCAGCAGCGCCGCGGTGCTGGTGAACGCCGTGATTCGCCACGGCCCCAGCGACCCGCGCGATTATCAGCCGCGCCCGCTGCCCGGCGGACTCCTGCGCCAGTGGGAGGCTTTGCTGGCCTGAGCGCCGGTTGCGCTAGGCATGGGACACCGCGCCCCTGCCTTCTGTGCCCATGCCCGCTGAGCCGATGGACCCCACCCCCCAGTTTCCCAGCCGCCAGCAGCTGCTCTCGGCCTCCAGCACCTGGGTGGCGGTGCTGCTCAACGTGGTGCCCGGGCTCGGCACGGGCTACATCTATCAACGTCGCTGGCGGGCCTACTGGATCACCTCCGCCGCGGCGGCGGGCTGGTTCGCCCTCGGGGCGGCGCAGGCCGCCGACATCGACCCGGAGCTGATGGCCGATGTGGTGGCCCGCAACCAGCTGGTGGGGCTGGCGGGCTTCCTCGTGCTGGCCCTGGTCACCGCCATCGAGGCCGGGGTGGCCGTGCGCCGCAGCCGCGCCTGAACCCTTGCGCCTGCTGCACACCTCCGACTGGCACCTCGGCCGCCAGTTCCACGGCCTCTCGTTGCTCGATGAGCAGGCCCGGGCCATGGACCGGCTGGTGGAGCTGGCCGGCGAGGCGGCGGTGGATCTGGTGGTGATCGCCGGCGATCTCTACGACCGTGCCATCCCCCCGGCCGACGCGGTGCGCCTGTTCACAGACACCCTGGCGCGCTTGCGCGCCGGGGGCGCGGCGGTGGTGGCGATCGCCGGCAACCACGATTCCCACGTGCGCGTGTCGGTGTACGACGAGCTGCTGGCCGCCCAGGGGGTGACCATCCGCGGCCGTTGGCAGCGGGCCGCCGAGCCGGTGCTGGTGACCCCCCGTGGCGGCGGAGCGCCGGTGGCGGTGTACCCCCTGCCCTATCTCGAGCCCCTGCTGGAGGGGCCTGCCCTGCAGCTGCTCGCCGCCGCCACGGCTGCTGGGCAGCTGGAGCCCCAGCGCCCCGCCCGAGTCGACCACCAGCTGGCGATGGAGCTGGCCCTGCTGCCGGTCCGCGCCGATCTGGCCCGTCGCCCAGGGGTGCGCTCGGTGCTGGTGGCCCACGCCTTCGTGGCCGGTGGCCGCAGCAGCGAATCGGAACGCGACCTCTCCGTGGGCAACGCGGAGGCCGTGGCGGTGCCCACCTTCGCCGGCTTCAACTACGTGGCCCTGGGCCATCTGCACGGCGCCCAGCAGCTCGATGGCCCGCGGCTCGCCTACAGCGGCACACCCCTCCCCTACTCCTTCTCCGAGCAGGATCAGGTGAAGAGCGTGCGGGTGGTGGAGCTCGATCCCCAGGGCAGTCCCACGCTGGAGGTGGTGCCGCTGGGGGTGGGCCGCCCCCTGCGCACCCTCACGGGGCCGCTGGAGCAGCTGCTCAGCGATCCCCGGCTGGAGGAGGCCCGCGGCGCCTGGGTGCGGGCCCTGCTCAGCGACGAACAGCTGCCCCGCCAGGCCATGGCGCGCCTGCGGCAGCGCTTCCCCCACGCCGTGGAGCTGCGCCACCAGCCACCCGAGCAGCCCCGGGCCGGCGCCAGCGAACGCAGGCAGCGCATCCTTCAGGCCGCCGATCCGCTGCAGCGCACCCTGGCCTTCTTCGCCGACCAGCAGGGCCGGCCTGCGGACGGCGAGGAGGAGCGTTTGCTGCGTCAGGCCCTGGCCCAGGCGGCCGCCCGCCGCCCGTGAGACCCCACCGCCTGGAGCTGGAGGCCTTCGGGCCCTATGCCGCGCCGGTGCTGATCGACTTCGATCCCCTCGCCCGCGAGGGCCTGTTCCTGATCCATGGCACCACCGGCGCCGGCAAGACCTACCTGCTGGATGCCCTCTGCTTTGCGCTCTACGGCGTGGTGTCGGGCGAGCGCAGTGTGCGCGGCCTGCGCTCCCAGCACGCCCCGCCCACAGCGGTGCCGCGGGTGCTGCTGGAGTTCTCCACCCCCGCTGGCCGCTGGCGGGTGGAACGCCAGCCGGCCTGCGAGGTGGCCAAGGTGCGCGGCAGCGGCACCACCACCCGCGCCGCCCGCGCCGCGCTGTTCCGCCTCGGGAGCGATGGTGAGGAGGCGGTGGCCGGTGGGGTGGCGGAGGTGCTGCGCGAGGTGGTGGATCTGGTGGGGCTCGACGCCGACCAGTTTCGCCAGGTGATCCTGCTGCCCCAGGGGCGCTTCGCGGAGGTGCTGCGCGCCCGGCCGGAGGATCGCGAGGCCCTCCTTCAGACCCTGTTCGACACCGGGCTGTACGAGCGGGCCGCGGCCTGGCTGGAGGAGCAGGCGCGCGCAGCCGTGGGCGAGGTGCTCAATGGCCTCCGCCAGCTGGAGGCCTGGCGGCAGGAGGCCTGGCGCCTGGCTGAACCCTGGGTTCCAGCCGCTGAGCCCGAGGCTGGGGCCATCGATGAGCCCACCGCAGTGCCGGCCGATCAGGGCAAGATTGAGACCCTGCTCGCCGCCGTGGATCTCCAGCGCCAGCAGGCCGAGGGCCTGCGGCAGCGGCTAGATGCCGCCTGGGAGCAGGCGCGACGCCAGCAGCTGGAGCTGCTGGCCGCTGCCGAACGCTGGGATCGCCGCGCCGAGGCCCGGCGGCGTCTGCAGGATCTCGATCTGCAGGCGGACGCCATTGCCGCCAGCCGGCGGCAATTCGACCGCGCCCAGCAGGCCGAGGCGCTGCGGGCCAGCCTGCTGGGCTGGCGGCAGGCCCGCAGCCAGCAGCAGCAGCTGGAGCAGCGCGGCTCCGATCTGCTCCAGCGCGCGCGCCGCTGCCGGGATCAGGGGGCGGGCCTGCCCGATGTGCTGGTGGCCCTCGAACTCCTGCAACTGCCCCCCCCCAGCGCCCTCACCGCCGCCCTCACCGCCCTGGCCGCCCATCGCGGCGCCCTTGACGTGCTGCTGGCCCTGCAGGCGGATGTGCATCAGGCCAGCCAGTCCCTGGCTGCGGCTGAGGCGGAATTGGCCGACCGCAGCGACCGCGTGCTGCGCGGCCAGCAGCATGTGGCCGATTGCCGCAGCCAACTGCCGCAGCTGGAGCAGCAACTGCTTCAGGCCCGCAGCGCCCGCGACGGCCTGGAGGGCCTGGAGCAGCGCCAGGTCCGGGCGCAGACGCTGGTGGAGGCCTTTGCGGCCCTGCAGGCGGCCGTGCGCCACGAGCAACAGGCCCAGGAGCACCACCAGAACGCCGAACGGGAGCTGCTCAGCTGCCGGCAGCGGGAGCTGCAGCTCCGCGAACAGCAGATCGCCGGTATGGCCGCCCAGCTGGCGGGTGGCTTGCAGGCCGGGGATCCCTGCCCCGTGTGCGGCTCCCTCGACCATCCCCGACCGGCCACTGGCGGTGCCGCCCCGGTGGCGACAGCGACGATCGATGCCGCCCGCGCCCGCGTTGCGCAGGCGGAGCAGCAGCAGGCCCGGGAGCAGGCGGCATTCGCCCGGGTTCAGGGGCAGCGCGCCGCCCTTGAGGCCCAGGTGGCTGACGCCGATGCCCTGGCTGCCACCAGCGCCCTGGCCGCCGCCAGGGCGGCCTCCGAGCAGGCGCGCCTGCTGGCACGGGCGCTGCCCGCCCGCGAGGCGGCCCTGGAGGCGGCGCAGCGGCAGCTGGCCAGCTTTGAAACCCGCCTCCAGGAGGTGTGCCAGGAGCAGGCAGCGGCCGGCGAACGGGTGCGCGCGGAGCAGCAGCGCCGCGCCAGCCTCGAGGCGCGGCTGGCCGCCCGGCTGCCGGATGGCCTCGATCCGCCCGCCGCCCTGGCGACCGTGGATGCCCTGCAGCCCCTGCTGGAGGGGCTCGCTGGCCAGCTCGAACCCCTCACCGCCGCCCGCAGCCGCAGCGCTGAGGCGCTGCGGCGCCTCACGGGCGACCTTGCCGCAACCGGGTTCGAGAGCAGCGAGGCCCTGGAGGCCGCCCTGGTGGACCCCGCCCAGCGCCAGCGCTGGGAGCAGACGCTTCAGGGTCACGATCAGGAGCGGCAGCGCTGGCAGGGGGTGCTGGCCGCCGCGGAGCTGCAGGACCTGCCCATCGAGCGCCCCGACACGGCCGCCGCCGCCGCCGCCCTGGAGCAGGCCGACGCCCAGCGCACTGCCGCCGTGGAGCGCCGCGCCCAGGCCGCTGCCGCCGCTGCGGCCCTGGCCGATCTGGCCCAGCGCCACCGGGCCGGCGCTGAGGCGCTGGCGGCCGCCCAGGCCCGCGCCGACCGCCTGGCGGCCGTGGCCGACCGCTGCCGGGGCCGCAGCGCCCCCCACATCTCCCTGCAGCGCTGGGTGCTCTCGGCCTACCTGGAGGAGATCTGCACCCATGCCAACCAGCGCCTCGAGCAGATGACCAGCGGCCGCTACCAGCTGCTGCTCAGCGACGACAGCGGCCAGCGCAAGGGCAGCAAGGCGGGCCTGGGGCTGCGGGTGCTCGATGCCTTCACCGGCGAGGAGCGGGAGGTGGCCAGCCTCTCGGGCGGTGAGACCTTCCAGGCCTCCCTGGCCCTGGCCCTGGGGGTGGCCGACACGGTGCAGGCCCACAGCGGCGGGGTGGGGCTCGATGCCCTGTTCATCGATGAGGGTTTCGGCAGCCTCGATCCCGACAACCTGCAGCTGGCGATGGACGAGCTCGACCGCCTGCGGGAGGGGGGACGGATGATCGGCCTGATCAGCCATGTCTCGGCCCTGCGCGAGCGCATCCGCAGCGGCATCGAGGTGGTGGCCGGTGAGCGCGGCTCGCGCCTGCGGGTGGGCCCCACCGGGGACGGCGCCTAGGGTCCGCCCAGCAGCCCCGCTCGGCTCCGTGCTCCCCTTCCCCCGCAGGCTCTCGGCTCCCCTGGCCCGGCGCCTGTCGGCCCTGTTCCCCGCCCTGCTGGCAGCCCTGCTGGTGGCGGCGGTGCTGCTGCCCGCCCTGGCCCCCCGGCCCGGCCACGCCGCCGCCGGTACCCCCCGCGAGCCCCTGCCCGAGAGCAGCGAGGAGCTCGCCAGCCGCTCCCCCTGGACCCGTCCCGCGTCGTACCCCCTCGACAAGCGCCCCGACCCCGGTCTCTATCGCCCCAGCGCCGAGTGGATCGGCCGGCTGATCCTGCCCTCAGCCGAGGAGGCCGCTGCCGATGGCGACTGGGTGTGGATCGAGCTGGAGCAGGCGCCGGCCGAGCGCCAGGAGCTGCTCGGGGAGCGCCTGCGCCTGCGCTGGGCGGATCAGCCCGAGTTGCAGCGGCTGGTGCGCCTGGTGACCACCGACATCAGCCTGGGTGAGCCGGCCCGCCAGGCCGCCGCCGCCGCCAATGTGGTGCCCACCCGCCTCGACGGCCGCCGGAAGGTGGGGCCGCTGCAGTCGCTGGCCGGCGCCCGGCCGCGGGACGACGTGATCGTGCGTCTCGACGGCGTCAGCGTGGGGGACGGCGAGCTGCGCATCGCCCGCCCGCCGGTGCAGACCAGCGGCCGCTGGACAGCGCTGGTGACTGTTCTGGGCCATGCCTCTCCCCCAGGCGCTCCCCCAGATGCCGCTCCAGAGGCCGCCTCAGATCTCACGGCGGGTTCCGGTGCCGATCCCGACCTGGTGCGTGTGCGCCACTTCAATGCCGCCAGCGGCGCATTCGACGGCCCTGAAGAGCGCGTCCGCATCCCCCTGCTGCCGCCCGATCGCTTCGGCCGCCGTCTGTTCGATCCCCGCGGCCTGGCGGCTTCGGCGCTCAATCCGGGCGGCTGGCTGATCCATGGCGCTCCGGCGGCCGATGGGGTGTTCACGGTGCAGTCCATCGAGCCCCGCGCCCTGCTGAGCCTCACGCCCCAGCGCCGGATCAGCGGCACGGCGGCGGGCCTGGAGCACATCAGCCGCCGCAACTGGGGTCCAGGACAGCTGCAGCGCGGCAGCCTGCACACCACGCTGCTGGTTCCCGACCGCCGCAGGCTCGATGAGCGCGGGGCCGCCGACTGGGCGGTGGGTGACCGGGCCCTGCTGATCCACCTGTTCGGCGGCATCGGTGGTGCCGATGGTGAAGCCAGCCCGGTCCCCTGGACCGTGCCCGGTCATTTCTCCTTCGGCGAGGCCGAGGTGGTGCGCGATCCGATCAGTGCTGAGCCGCGCCTTGATCTGCGCTACTTCCAGATCTACACGAACAACCCCAACGGCATTGTCTCTGGCTCCCTGCACGCCAGTGCCTACGCCGGCAGCCTCCAACGCGGCTGGATCGGCACCCGACCGATCTCCGATGTGCTGGTGCGGGTGGATGGCCCGGCCCTCGATGCCATTGCCCTGCAGGCGGAGATCCTGGCCGCCCGCTACCGCAGCGGCGATGGGGACGGCCTGGCGCTGGGGACCCCGTCGACGTCCTGCGTGCAGGACTCCATGCAGGCGCTCTGGATCGCGCTTCAGCAGCTGCGGCAGGACAGCGACCTGGACGACCTGCCCGCGGCCGGGAGGGAACGCCGGCTGCAGCTGGCCGATGCGCTGGATCGGCTGCTCACCCCCTTCGGCCGGGTGCGCGGCGACTGGCGTGGGAATGCCGAGGTGACCTTCAGCGCCGGCACCGGCCGGCTCAGTGCCGGCGACCCCGGCGAGGGCGCTCGCAGCCCCTTCGAGGCCAGTCAGCGCCTTGTTGATGTGCTGCTCAGCTGGCGCTCGATGCTGCCCCGCCGTGCCCACGACGCCATGGCCCGCGAGTTTCTGACGGCCGGCCTGCCCCTGTGGGTGCTGCGCAGCAACCAGATCCCCGGTGCCGATCCCCGCCTGGAGCCCCTGGCCCCCACCACGGTGCTGGGCCAGCTGCCGGTGCTGGGCACCCTGCTGCAACGCCTGCTGGACAGCCTGTTCCCGCCCCTGCTGCCCAGCGCCCAGGGCTTCAGCCTGCTGGTGCTGGGGGTCTACAGCGCCTTGGCGCTCGGCCATGGCTTGCGCAGCGGCTTTCTTTCCGGTCCCGCAACCTGGCCTCCCCTGCAGCAACTGCTGCCCAGGGCCGCCGGCCTGCTGCTGCTGCCGGCCCTGGTGGAGGAGCTGATCTTCCGCGTCGCCCTGCTGCCCCATCCCCTCGAGGGCGTGCACGGCGGCGCTCTGCTGGCCTGGATCGCCCTCAGCGTGGGCCTGTTCGTGCTTTATCACCCCCTGGCGGCGCGGCTCTGGTATCAGCAGGCACGGCCGCTGTTCCACGATCCCCGCTTTCTGGTGCAGTGCACCCTGCTGGGGCTGGCCTGCGCATTGGTTTTTGTGGTCACCGGTTCCCTCTGGCCTCCGGTGCTGATCCACTGGCTGGCGGTGCTGGTGTGGCTGGAGCCGCTGCAGGGGCGCCTGCACCTGCAGCCAGTGCCGGTCGCCGCGCCCCAGTCCGGCGGCGCCAGCGCGGTGTGAGGCCATGGCCGACGGGCTGCGCGTGGCCGTCTACGGCACCCTCAAGCGGGGGGAATGCAACCACCACTGGCTGGCGGGGGCGCCGTTCCTGGGACGTACCCGGGTGCCAGGGCTCGAGCTCTACAACCTGGGCGACTACCCGATGGCCGTGCCCAGCCCGGATCCCCGGGCCCGCATTCACGCCGAGCTCTACCGGGTGGATGCGGCGGGCCTGGCCCGGCTGGATGTGCTCGAGGACTACCCCCACCTCTACGACCGCCGCCGACTGCGGAGCGCCGATGGCCGGCTCGCCTGGATCTACCTGGGGCGGGCCGATCAGGTGCGTGGCTGCCGGCGGGTGCCCTTCAACGACTGGGGGGCCACACCGGTGTTCAGCTACGGCTCCAATCTCGACCCCAGCCAGCTGCGGCAGCGCTGCGCCGGCTGGGACGGCTCCGGCCTGGTGGCCCGCCTGGAGCACTGGCGCTGGGGGATCAACAAGCGTGCCCTGCACGATCCCCTCGAGGGCTATGCCGGCATCTGTCCCCACCCCGGTGCCAGCTGCTGGGGGCTGGTGCACCACCTCAGTCACCGCGACCGGGCCGTGCTTGACCTGATCGAGGGTGTGGCGATCGGCCAGTACCGGCACCACAGCGTTGAGGTGGTGTGCGGCGTGGAGCGGCTGCCTGTGCTCACCTATGTGCCCCAGCCGGGGGTGGTGGCCGCCGGCCTGCGGCCCAGCCCCGGCTATGCCGGCCGCATCCTGCGGGGAGCCGAACACCACGGCCTGCCGGAAGGCTGGCGGTTCTGGCTGCGCCGCCAGCTGCGCCAGCGGCGGGAGCAGGCTGGAAGCGGGGGCGGCATCCTGGGCCGAAGTGGCGACGATCCCCATGGAGCCGGCGATTCTGGACGTTGACCTGCTCGCCTTCGAGCAGGGAACCGACCGCCAGCGGCAGGCGGTGGTGGACGGGGTGATGCGCAGCCTGGCCACTGGCTTTGTGGTCACCAGAAGCGATCTTCCGGCCGATCTGCTCGATGAGGCCTACGGCCTGCTGGAGCGCTTCTTCGTCCAGCCGGCGCTGCTCAAGGCGACCTTCTCGGCCCCTGGATCCTGCGGTCAGACCGGCTACACGGGCGTGCTGGTGGAGACCGCCGCCGGCGAGCAGCGGGCCGACTGGAAGGAGATGCTCAACTGGGCGCAGCCGCTGCCGCCCCAGCACCCCCTGCGCCGCCGCTTCCCCCTCCTCTATCCGGAGCAGGTGCTGCCGGAGCCCCTGGTGCCGGGCATCACGGCGGTGCTGGGTCGCTTCCATCGCGCCATCGCCGAGCTGCAGCGCCGCTTCCTGCGGGTGATCGCCACTGGCCTGGGGGCCCATCCCCAGTTCTTCGATGCCGTGGTGGCGGAGGGCCCCACCCTCACCCGGGCCGTGCGCTATCCGCCCATGGATCAGGCGCCCGAGCCCGGCCATGTCTGGGCTGCGGCCCACGGCGACATCAACCTGATCACCGCGTTGCCGCGGGCCACTGCCCCCGGCCTGCAGGTGCGCGTGGGCGAGCGCTGGGTGGAGGCGGTGGCCCCCGAGGGCCAGGTGATCCTCAACAGCGGCCTGATGCTGGAGTGGCTGAGCAACGGCCGCATCCCCACCGGTTGGCACCGGGTGGTGGCCCCACCGGGGTGGAGCGCTGAGCGCCTGAGTGTGGTGCAGTTCTGTCACCCGCGGCCCTCCACGGTGCTGGCTCCGCTGGTCAGCTGCATCGATGCCGGCCACCCCCAGCACCACGCTGCCGTGATGGCTGCCGATGCCCTGGAGGCCGTGCTCTATGACATCAATCTGCTCACGTCATCGCGCAGTTGAGTAGATCCACTCAACTGCCGGTTTCGGTGTGATTCGGCACTGACGTGCAGGTGGCTCGCTGTCTGGAGTGGAACTGCTCAAGTTTCATCACCGGCTTTCATCACCGGCAGCGACAGCATGACGATTTCCCCGCCCCGGCCAGCCCAGTCCGCCGACCTGGCCCCGGAGTCTCTGCCGGGCGACCCGATGCCCGTTGCGGATGCCTTTCTGGCCGTGGCCCTGGCGGCCGTGTCCTGGGACGGCACTCTGACCGCCCCCGGCACCAGGGCCCTGCGCCACGCCATCGATTACCGCACGCCCTACCGCGAGCTGGGCGACGCACAAGTGGCGCTGCTGATCAACAGCCTGCTTGAGCGTCTGCGCCTGCGTGGCGCCCAGCATCTGATGCTGGAGTCAGCTCAGTCTCTCAGTCCTGATCTGCGCCGCTCCGCCTATGCCGTCGCCGCCGAGATCATGCGCTCCGATGGCGTGCTCCAGCCCGATGAGTGCAACATCCTCAGCACCCTGGCCGCCACGCTTCAGCTTGACGATGACGCCACCGCCCCCGTGCTGGAGGTGATGGAGGTGCTGCACGCGCCGGTGCAGTAAACCGCCTGCCTCGGCCCCGGAACGGCGATAGGGTCAACCCAGCGCAGGTTCAGCGGCTTGAGCGACCCCCTGCCCCAACCATCCCTGCCCCAGCGGCTCGATCGCAGCCTGGCCCGGCTGGGCGTCAAGGCGATGGTGCCGATCTTGATCCTGGCGATCGCCTGGGGTCAGGAGTTGCTGGATCAGCTGGTGTTCGGCGGCCGTTGGAACCTGCCGATGCTTCCCAGAGGCTCGTTTCTGGGGGTGCTCACGGCTCCCTTCAGCCACAGCGGCTTCGGCCATCTGCTGGCCAACTCGATGCTGTTCCTGCCGCTCTCCTGGCTGGTGCTGCTGCGCGGCCGGTGCGACTACCTGGCCGTGTGGATCGGGGTCTACGTCTGCGCCATCCCGGTGTGGTTGTTCTGGCCTGTCGGCAGCCACGGGCTCTCCGGGGTGGTCTACGGACTGCTGGGCTACCTGCTCTTGATCGGCTGGCTGGAGAAGCGGCCCTTCTCCCTGCTGCTGTCGCTGGTCTGTCTGGTCAGCTACGGCGCGGTGCTGCCCAGCCTCATCCCGCTGTTTTCGCCGGCGGGGGTGAGCTGGATCGGCCACCTCAGCGGCTTTCTCGGCGGCGTGTTGGCGGCCTTTGCGGTGTATCGCGAGTGAGCGGCCCCTCGCCCACGTTGATCCTGGGGGGCTTTCTGATCACCCCTGAGGCCTACGCCCCGATGGCTGCCGCCATCGCTGCCCACAGCCACCAGCCGGTGCAGGTGGTGCCCGCGAGCCGTGGCGACTGGCTGCTCACCAGTTGGAGCCTCGGCTGGCGGCGCCTGCTGGATCGCAGCCAGGCGCTGCTGGAGGGCCTGGCTGCAGGCTCCCCCAGCGGCAAGGTGAATCTCGTGGGCCACAGCTCCGGTGGGGTGATGCTGCGCCTGCTGCTCGGCGATGAGCCCTTCGCGGGCCGCGTCTATGGCCTCCGTCATCGGGTGGACACCCTGCTCAGCCTGGGGAGCCCCCACAGCGCCATCCGCGGCACGGCCCTGCGCCGCCTGGTGGATCAGCGCTACCCGGGGGCCTTCTTCGCCGGCAGTGTGCGCTACTTGTCGGTGGCCGGCGCCATCGCGCCGGAGCAGCTACGCCCCCGCGCCCGCCGGCTCATGGCCCGCTCCTTCGGCGCCATCAACAACGACCCCGGCAGTCGGGGCGACGGCCTCGTGCCCATCAGCTCCGCATTGCTCGCCGGCTCCGAGCAGCGGCTGCTGGAGGGCGTGGGTCACGGCGGCTGGTTCGCCGAGCGCTGGTATGGCAGCGCCACTGTGCTGCCGCAGTGGGTGCCGTGGCTGGCGGCCTGATGCTCACTGCGCTGCCACACTCCTGCCAGGCGGAGCCGACGACGAGGGCGGCACAACCTGTTTTGTCCAGCTGTTGCGGCTGCCCAATCCACCCCTGAACAGGCGCCCTGCCCCCAGGCTTTGCCGACCGGTGGCTTTTCGCGGACCTTGGACCCACGGCAGAATCGCCAGGACTTGATCGATCGGGCCCACTCCCTCCCCCTTTGTCATGCCCCGCCTGTTCGCCCTGTCCGCCCCTGCCCAGGCCAGGCCTCCAACGTGCAGATGGGGTCGCAGGCGGAACTGCTCTCTCCCGCATCGGCTCCGGGCTCTTGCACAGCCTCGCTCCTGGCGTCACCCAGCCGTTGGCCCTGCACCACCACGGCCCCACCCTGATCTTTCGTTGGGGCGGAAGCACCAAGCTGGTGGTGACCCGCGAGGGTGGCGGTCCTGGCGGCGGTGATGAGCTCACGATCCTCGACAGATTCATCGGCCCCTGATCCCCCAGCCAATTGTTCACTGTGTTTGCTCTCACCTGGCCCCCGGAGGCCTACCTCTGGTTCAAGACCCTGCACATCGTGGGGGTGGTGGTGTGGTTCGCGGGGCTCTTTTATCTGGTGCGGCTGTTCATCTACCACCGCGAGGCGGCCGAGCTGGAGCCCCCCCTGCGCCAGGCTTTCGAAGACCAGTACGCCCTGATGGAGCGCCGGCTGGCCAACATCATCACCACCCCTGGGATGGTGGTGGCGGTGGTCTGCGCCGCCGGCCTGCTGAGCGTGAACCCCGCCTGGCTGAAACAGGGCTGGATGCACGCCAAGCTCGCCCTGGTGGCGGCCCTGCTGCTCTATCACTGGTTCTGCTACCGCCTGATGGGGCAGCTGCAGCGGGGCGCCTGCAGCTGGAGCGGCCGGCAGCTGCGCGCCCTCAACGAATTGCCCACCCTGCTGCTGGTGCTGGTGGTGATGCTGGTGGTGTTCAAGAACCAGTTCCCCACCGGGGCCGCCACCTGGGTGATCGTGGCTCTGGTGGTGTTCATGGCGGCCTCGATTCAGTTCTATGCGCGCTGGCGGCGGCTGCGGGCCGAGCGGCTCACGGCGGAGGCGGCCGGTGGTTGAGGCCGCGTCCCTGCACCAGTGGGTCAGCCCGCAGCACCGGCGCCATCCCCTGGCGCCGGTGCTGGCGTCGATCACCCCGCAATGCTGCCCCGGCCGGGTGAATCTCCACTGCCACACCACCTGCAGTGACGGCAGCCTGCAGCCCGCCCAGCTGGCGGCCCAGGCCATGGCCCTGGGTCTCGAGCATCTGGCGGTCACCGACCACCACGCCCTCGGTGCCCACGGCGCGGTGGCCGACTGCTTCGCGGCGGCGGCCGCCCGGGGCCAGGCCGTGCCCGTGCTCTGGCGGGGCGTGGAGATCAGCTGCCTGCTGGAGGGCTGCCTGGTGCATGTGCTGGCCCTGGGCTTCGAGGCCGAGCACGATCCCCTGCATCCCTACCTGCAGGGCTGCAGCGTGGTGGGACCGGCGCTGCGTGCCGAGGCGGTGCTGGAGGCGATCCGGGCCGCCAATGGTCTGGCTGTGCTTGCCCACCCGGCCCGCTACCGGCTGCCCTTCCAGCGCTTGATCGCCGCGGCGGCCGAGCTCGGCTTCGATGGTGCTGAGGCCTGGTACGACTACGGCATGCAACCCAGCTGGCAGCCCACGCCGGTGGTGTGCGAGGCGATCGCCCGGGACCTGGAGCGGCGGGGACTGCTGAGCAGTTGCGGTACGGATACCCATGGGCTGGAGCTGCACGGCCGCTAGGGTTTGCTGACATGTTCCCCCGCCACACCGATGGGTCTGTTCGATCGTCTGCTCTCCTTTGGTTCCGGCAGCGGCAGCGCCCAGTCCGGAACCCCCGCATCCAAGCCCAAGCCCAAAAAAGCCGCCGAGGCGGTGTACCTCGACCCCGACGAGTCCTCCAGCATGGGCAACGTCAATTTCATGCGTCGCTCCAACACCATCCGACGCACCTTCCCCGGCAGTGCCAGCAGCCCCGGCCAGAAGGAGATGGTGGCTGAGGTGGACTCGATGCAGGCCCGGATCGAGAAGGCCTCCGAGGGCCTGGGCGACGCCCAGAGCGCTGCCAAGGCAAGAGGCCTCAATGACGGCGTCCCCAAGCCCGTGAAGAAGACCTTCGCCCAGCAGATGTCCCAGGCCGAGCTGATGCAGCGCCAGAAGGGCACCGCCGTGAACCCGGTGAACCAGCCCGCCGCCGCCAAGCCAGCGCCAGCCACCCCGGCTGCCCAGCCCCAGAGCCAGCCCTCCTCCCTGGACAGCGCCAAGCCCGGCACCATCGATCCCTTCCGCCAGATGGTGAAGGACGTAACCAGCTGAGGCCTGACCTGCAGAGGGCCGCGGTCAGCGGCTTTCGATCAGACCCTCGCTGTGTAGCACCAGCTGGCGCAACCACTCCAGCTGTCCTGACTGCGCACCCGTCCACAGCACCCGGTGGTGGGCCTCCAGGAGTCGTTCGGCCATGTCCCGCAGGGCCCAGGGGTTGCTGCGCTCCAGAAAGGCCCGCACCGCACCATCCCCCAGCCAGCGCTCGCAGACAGCGCCATAGCCCCAGTCGGGCACCCGTCCGGTGCTGGCGTCGTAGGCAAAGAGGTAGTCGAGGCTGGCGGCCATTTCGAAGCCACCCTTGTAGCCGTGGCGCTGCATGGCCTCGATCCAGCGGGGATTGAGCAGGCGTGAGCGCAGCACCTTGTCGAACTCCTTTTCCACCCGGTGCAGCCGCGGGCGGGCATGGCGGGAGTGGTCGCCGAACCACAGCGCCGGTGCCTTTCCCTGGAGGGTTTCGGCAGCGGCGCTGAGGCCGCCCTGGAACTGGTAGTAGTCGTCGGAGTCGAGCAGGTCGTGCTCGCGGTTGTCCTGGTTGTGCAGCACCACCTGCACCGCCGCCAGGCGCTGCTCCAGGCCGCTGCGGTCGGCGCTGGCCTCGATCGCTCCGGCTCCGGCAGCACTCCCGCCAGCTCCACCGGCCTGGCCCTGCGGCCGGCTTTCGCCATAGCGCCAACTGCTCCAGTTCAGAAACGCCTCCCCCAGGTCGGCGCGCCGCTCCCACTGGCCGCTGTCGATCAGTCCCTGCAGGCCGGCGCCGTAGGCGCCTGGAGCTGAGCCGTACACACGGGCGCAGTGGCCCTCCCGCCGGGCCGCCGCCGCCAGGGGGTTGTCGGGCTCCGCCTCATCCAGGGCCGCCACCAGCGCCGTGGCCCGGTCCATCCAGCCCACCAGCTGGGGGAAGGCGTCGCGGAACAGGCCGGAGATGCGCAGGGTCACATCCACCCGCGGCCGCCCCAGCAGGCTGAGGGGAATCACCTCCAGGTCCACCAGGCGCCGGGTGGGGCCATCCCACACCGGCCGCACCCCCAACAGCGCCAGGGCCTGGCCGATGTCCTCGCCGCCGTTGCGCATCGTGCTCGTGCCCCACACCGAGAGGGCCAGGGTGCGCAGGTGTTCCCCCTGCTCCTGCAGGTGCAGCTCCAGCAGCAGCTCGGCGCTGCGCCGGCCCAGGTCCCAGGCCGCCTCGCTGGGCAGGCCGCGCAGATCCACCGAATAGAAATTGCGCCCGGTGGGCAGCAGATCGGGTCGCCCGCGGGTGGGCGCCCCTGAGGGCCCGGCGGCGATGCGGCGCCCCGCCAGCCCGGCCAGGAAGGCCTCCTTCTCCGCCTCGGCGCAGGCCAGCAGGCGGGGCACCAGCACCCGCCGGGCATGGTCCAGCACCGGCCCGGTGCAAGGACCCGCTTCAGCCACCGACGCGGGCTGCTCCAGCAGCGCCCGGCAGTGGACCAGGGCCTGCTCCTCCAGCAGCGCCACGCCATCGCCCACCTTGCGCGCCGGCGCCAGCTGCCGCCGGTCGCTTTCGGCCAGCGGCGCCTCCTCCGGGTCGGCCCAGGGGTCCAGTGTCAGGCCCCGGTCACGGGCGAGAGCCTGGGTGAGGCCGGCCAGACCGGCCTGGGGCGCTCGCGCCAGGCAGAGCAGCAGTTCGGCCAGCTGCTGGGGCTCCGGCAGGTGGCCGTAGGTGTGCAGCCCCAGCCGGATCTGGGCCTCCTTGAGCTCGCAGAGGTAGCCGTCGGCGGCATCGAGGCGGGCCTCCAGGCGGGCGGCTCCATCCGCTGCCGTCAAGCCATCGACGTCGCCGGTGGCCTCTGCGCCGCTGGCGGTGAGTGGCAGCTCCAGCTCGGCCAGCCGCCGGTCCAGGGTGCGGCGCAGCACGGCGGCCCGCTCGCCGCCGCCCAGCTGGGTGGCTTCCCAGTATTCATCCAGCAGGGATTCGAGCTGCTGGAGCTCCCCGTGCAGGCCGGCGCGGCCCAGGGGCGGGGTGAGGTGATCGAGGATCACCGCCTGGCTGCGGCGTTTGGCCTGGGAGCCCTCTCCGGGGTCGTTGACGATGAACGGGTAGAGGTGGGGCAGCGGGCCCAGGGCCCACTCCGGATAGCAGTGGTCGGAGAGGCCGAGCCCCTTCCCCGGCAGCCACTCCAGGTTGCCGTGCTTGCCCACATGCACCACCACCTGGGCCCCGAACTGCTGCCGCAGCCAGAGGTAGACGGCCAGATAGGCATGGGTGGGGGGCAGATCCGGCGCGTGGTAACTGAGGCTGGGATCGCGGTCGTAGCCCCGGGCTGGCTGAATCAGCAGCGCCACGTTGCCGAAGCGCAGACCGGGGATCGGGAAGCCGGGTTCACTCCGCCCGCCGAGGTTCCAGCTCTCGAGGCCGGCATCGGCCTCCGGCGCACCCCACACCGCCTCCAGCCGCTGCCGGCCCGCCAGCGGCAGCTGCAGGTACCAGCGCTGGTAGTCCTCCAGGGACAGATGGTCGAGTGCCGGCCGGTGGGTGCTCTCCGGATCGTTGCTGCGGCCCGCCAGCAGGGCCTGAATCAGGGCCTCACCGTCCCCCGGCAGGTCCACGCCAGCCCCCCCGGCCCCGTGGTCCAGGCCATAGCCCGCCTCCCGCAGCCAGCGCAGCATGGCGGCGGCCGAGGCCGGGGTGTCGAGGCCCACGCCGTTGGCCAGTCGGCTGTTGCGGGTGGGGTAGTTGGCCAGCACCAGGCCGATCCGGCGCTGCTCGGCCGGCGTGCGGGCCAGGGCGATCCAGTTGGCTGTGAGCGCGCTGATCCAGGCCAGGCGCTCCAGGTCTGGCTCCAGCCGCTGCAGCCCCGACGCCAGCCTGGCGCTGGCCCCCCGGCACTCCTTGAAGGCTCCGATGCGGGTGGTGATCCGCCCGTCCAGTTCCGGCAGGGCCACCTGCAGGGTGAGGTCGGTGGGCGACAGGCCGATGCTGCTGGTCTGCCAGCGCTGGCGCGGCTGGCTGCTGCAGAGCAGCTGCAGCACCGGCACGGCCAGCCGCTCCCACAGCGGCGCCCCCAGGCCTGCCTCCTCGAACTGCACCGAGGCGAAGGCGGTGCTGCACACCACCGCCTCCACCCGCTCGCGCTCCAGCAGGTCGGCCACCCCGTGCTGCACGGCACCATCGCGCAGGCCGCTCACCCACAGCGTCCGCGGACACAGGCCTCGGGCGCGCAGGGCCTCCAGGGTGGCCTCCAGCCAGCCCACGTTTCCCGCCTGCAACAGGGCCCGGTAGGCCACCACACCCACTCGCGGGCCGCTCTCCTGGCGCCAGTCATGGGGGCAGGGATCGGCCAGGGGCAGGGGCTGCGGCGGTTGCGGAGTCTCCCCCCGCAGCAGGGCGGCCAGGCACTGCAGCAGCAGCCGTCCGTTCTCCGGTCCGCCCACCCGCAGGCAGCGGGCCAGGGCGATCGCCAGCTCCGGCTCGCCATTGCCCAGCGCGGCCAGGCTCTCCTCCTCCTCGGCGGTGCCGGCCAGCACCAGCAGCTGGCGGTCCGTCCTCTCGGCCGCCCAGAGCCGCAGCCGCTCCAGTCCGTAACTCCAGTGGCCCCGGCCCCCCAGCAGCCGCACCACCACCAGCTGGGCAGCCGCCACGGTGCTGCTGAGGTAGTGGTCGATCACGGCCGGGTGGGCCAGGGCCGCCAGGTTGAGCCCACGCAGCTCTCCCCCGAGCAGCGCCGGTTCGGCCTCCAGCAGCGCTTCCAGCGTCAGCAGGTCGGTGTCGGCGCTGGTGAGCAGCAGCACCGGTGCGGGCGGCTGCTCGACGAAGGCGCAGCTGTCTGCCGCCGCTGTGTCGCCCGGGATCGCCGCCAGCCTGTGCATGGCCCCATCCTGCTGGGTGCGGTGAGAAGATCGAGTCCCTTGCCATCCTGGTCGCAGCGCTCACCCATGCACCAGTTCCTGCCCCAAGCCTGGTTCCGTGGCCGCTGTGTGCCGTTCGCTGAAGCCACCCTGTCGGTGGCCACCCACGCCCTGCACTACGGCACCGGCGCCTTCGGGGGCATGCGTGCCCTGCCCAATCCCGCCGACCCTGGCGAGATCCTGCTGTTCCGGGCCGAGCGTCACGCCCGCCGCCTGAGCCAGAGCGCCAGGCTGCTGCTCACGGAGCTGAGCGAGGCCACGATCCACCAGGCCATCGCTGCGGTTCTGCGGGCCAACCGGCCCACCTGCCCGGTGTACCTGCGGCCTTTTGTTTACACCTCCGATCTGGGGATCGCGCCTCGGCTGCACAACATCGAAACTGACTTCCTGATCTATGGGATCGAGCTGGGCGACTATCTCTCCCCCGACGGTGTGAGCTGCCGGATCAGCTCCTGGGTCCGCCAGGAAGACCGCTCCCTGCCCCTGCGCGGCAAGATCAGCGGCGCCTACATCACCAGTTCCCTGGCCAAGACCGAAGCGGTGAAGAGCGGCTTCGACGAGGCGATCCTGATGAACAGTCGCGGCAAGGTGAGCGAGGCCAGCGGCATGAATCTGTTCATCGTGCGCGACGGGGTGCTGATCACACCGGGGGTGGATCAGGACATCCTTGAGGGCATCACCAGAGCCAGTGTGATCGAGCTGGCCCGGGCCATGGGCATCACGGTGCTGGAGCGAGCGGTGGACAAGAGTGAACTGTTCATCGCCGATGAGGTGTTCCTCAGCGGCACCGCCGCCAAGGTCACGCCGGTGCGCCGGGTGGAGGCCACCGACCTGGGTGGCGACCGGCCGGTGATGGCCCGCCTGCGGGAGCGCCTGACGGCGATCACAGAAGGGCGCGATCCGGACTATGACCATTGGGTCACCCGCGTGCGTCTCGACGGCTGATGGCCAGCAGCACGGCTTCCGCTCCCCCTGGATCCCCAGCCGCCGGCCATGGGGGGTTTCTGGAGCGTTTGCATGCTCCCCAGCGGCCGGTGATCGTGTTCGACGGTGCCACCGGCACCTCCCTGCAGCAGATGGATCTCACGGCCGCCGATTTCGGCGGACCGGCCCTGGAGGGCTGCAATGAGGTGCTGGTGTTCAGCAAACCCGAGGCCGTGCTGGAGGTGCACCGCCAGTTCCTGGAGGCCGGCGCCGATGTGATCGAAACCGACACCTTCGGCGCCACCTCCCTGGTGCTGGCCGAATACGACATCGCCGATCAGGCCTTTGCCCTCAACCGTCGGGCGGCCGAGCTGGCGCGGGAGATGGCCGCTGCCTTCTCCACACCCGAGAAACCGCGCTTCGTGGCCGGCTCCATGGGCCCCACCACCAAGCTGCCCACGCTCGGCCATGTCGACTTCGACACGATGAAGGCCTCCTTTGCCGAGCAGGCGGAGGGGTTGCTGGCCGGCGATGTGGATCTGTTCATCGTGGAAACCTGCCAGGACGTGCTGCAGATCAAGGCCGCCCTGCATGGCATCGAGGCGGCCTTCGCCAAAACCGGTCTGCGTCGACCGCTGATGGTGAGCGTGACCATGGAGACCACCGGCACGATGCTGGTGGGGTCCGACATCGCCGCGGTGGTGGCGATCCTCGAGCCCTTTCCGATCGATGTGCTGGGCCTCAACTGCGCCACCGGTCCGGAGCAGATGAAGGAGCACATCCGCTACCTGAGTGAGCACAGCCCCTTTGTGGTGAGCTGTATCCCCAACGCCGGGCTGCCGGAGAACGTGGGCGGGGTGGCCCACTACCGGCTCACCCCGATCGAGATGAAGATGCAGCTGATGCACTTCGTGGAGGATCTCGGGGTGCAGGTGATCGGAGGCTGCTGCGGCACCACTCCCGCCCACATCCGCGCCCTGGCCGAGCTGGCTGCCGACCTCAGACCGGCGGAGCGCCCGGTGCGAGGCGGCAGCTGTGATCCCGATGGCAGGGAGCTGAGCGCTGGCGAACCGCGCCCTGCGCTGCACTACGAGCCTGCCGCCGCCTCGCTCTATGGCACCACGCCCTACCACCAGGACAACTCCTTTCTGATCATCGGCGAGCGCCTCAACGCCAGCGGCTCCAGGAAGGTGAGGGAGCTGCTGGCCGAGGAGGACTGGGACGGCCTCGTGGCGGTGGCCCGCGGCCAGGTGAAGGAAAACGCCCATGTGCTTGATGTCAATGTCGACTACGTGGGCCGCGACGGCGAGCGCGACATGCACGAGCTGGTGAGCCGGCTGGTGACGAATGTGAATCTGCCGCTGATGCTCGATTCCACCGAGTGGCAGAAGATGGAGGCCGGCCTGAAGGTGGCCGGTGGCAAGTGCATCCTCAACTCCACCAACTATGAAGATGGCCCTGAGCGCTTCTTCAAGGTGCTGGAGCTGGCCCGCGCCTATGGCGCCGCTGTGGTGATCGGCACCATCGATGAGGAGGGCATGGCGCGCACGGCCGAGAAGAAGTTCGCCATTGCCCAACGGGCCTACCGCGACGCTTTGGAGTTCGGCATCCCGGCCCGGGAACTCTTCTACGACCCCCTGGCCCTGCCGATCTCCACCGGAATCGAGGAAGACCGCAGGAATGCCCAGGCCACGGTGGAGGCGATCCGCCGGATCCGTGAACGCCTGCCGGGTGTGCATGTGGTTCTGGGGGTCAGCAATGTCAGCTTTGGACTGTCGCCGGCGGCGCGCATCGTGCTGAATTCGGTGTTTCTGCATGCCTGCTGCGAGGCAGGCATGGATGCGGCGATCGTGAGCCCCGCCAAGATCCTGCCCCTGGCCAAGATCAGCGAGCAGCAGCTGCAGGTGTGCCGTGATCTGATTAACGATCGGAGGCGCTTCGAGAGTGATGCGCCCGGTGCCATCTGCAGCTACGACCCCCTCACCGAGCTCACCACGCTGTTCGAGGGGGTGAGTGCCAGGGAGGCGCGGGCCTCCGGTCCGTCCCTGGCCGATCTGCCGGTGGAGAAACGGCTCACGCAGCACATCATCGATGGCGAGCGTATCGGTCTCGAGCCGGCCCTCGATGAGGCGATGCACAGCTATCCGCCACTGCAGATCATCAATTCCTTCTTGCTTGATGGCATGAAGGTTGTGGGTGAACTATTTGGCTCCGGGCAGATGCAGCTGCCCTTCGTACTGCAGAGCGCTGAAACCATGAAGAGCGCTGTGGCCTATCTTGAACCCCACATGGAGAAGGTGGAGGGGAAAAGCAGCAGCAAGGGCAAGTTCCTGATCGCCACGGTGAAGGGCGATGTTCATGATATTGGCAAGAATCTAGTTGACATCATCCTCACCAATAATGGCTATGAGGTCATCAATCTCGGCATCAAACAGAGCTGCGAGGCGATCATCGAGGCCCAACAGCAGCATCAGGCCGATTGCGTCGCCATGAGCGGGCTTCTGGTGAAGTCCACCGCCTTCATGAAGGACAACCTGGAGGCGTTCAACCAGGCCGGCATCGCTGTGCCGGTGATCCTCGGTGGTGCCGCCCTCACGCCCCGCTTTGTGCACGGCGACTGCCGTGCGGCCTACCGCGGCCAGGTGATCTATGGCCGCGACGCCTTTGCCGACCTGCGCTTCATGGACGCCCTGATGGAAGCCAAGGCCGCCGAGGCCTGGGATGACCGAAACGGTTTCCTGCAGGGGCCCCCAGAAGGGCTGGGCCTCGCTGACGCCGTGGACAGCAGCTCCCCGGCCACGGACGCGGCCCCCGCAGAGGACGCCGATGCCGGCCCGCTCCCCGCTGCTGCCGACATTGGCACTGGCGATGGCGCCGCCGTTGCCGCCAGCCCCAACGACCAGCGCTCCGAGAGCGTGGCCGAGGAGGCGGCCCTCACGCCCCCGTTCTGGGGCAGCAGGGTGCTCGACGAGAGTGAGATCCCGCTGGCGGAGGTGTTCGCCTACCTCGATCGCAACGCCCTGTTCGCCGGCCAGTGGCAGCTGCGCAAGAGCCAGCAGCAGTCGCGCCACGACTACGAGGCGATGCTGGCGAGCAAGGCCGAACCGGTGCTGCAGCAGTGGATCGAGCGTTGCGGCTCCGAGCAGCTGCTCAGGCCCCGGGTGGCCTATGGCTACTTCCCCTGCGGCCGTCGCGGCAACGCGGTGGTGGTGTTCGACCCCGCCGGCCTGCCCGATGGATCCGACCCCTGCGGCGCCGGCCGGGAGCTGGGGCGCTTCAATCTGCCGCGCCAGCGCGCCGGTAACCGCTACTGCATCGCCGATTTCTCCCGCGATCTCAGCGTCGGGTCCGCTGGTGAACCACAGGCCGCCGATGGGTTGCCGATGCAGGCGGTGACCATGGGCGAGCGGGCCACGGCCTTTGCCCAGGAGCTCTTCGCCGCTGATCGTTACAGCGACTATCTCTATTTCCACGGCCTGGCCGTGCAGATGGCCGAGGCCCTGGCGGAGTGGGTGCATGCCCGTATCCGCCGCGAACTCGGCCATGGCGATCCCCAGGACATGCCCCTGCGCGACGTGCTCGCCCAGCGCTACCGCGGCAGTCGCTACTCCTTCGGCTACCCCGCCTGCCCCAATGTGGCCGACTCCCGCCAGCAGCTGCTCTGGCTCGGGGCCGAGCGCATCGGCCTGTCGATGGATGAGAGCGATCAACTCCATCCCGAGCAGAGCACCACCGCTCTGGTGGCCCTGCACAGCAGGGCGCGCTACTTCTCAGCCTGACCCCTTACCCCCCGATCTCACCATGGCCATTGCCGGACCCGACGGTGTGGATGCCGCCATCCAGGCGGGCATCGATCTCGATGGCACCCCGATCCCCCCAGAGATGCTTGCCCTCTACAGCGAGGTGATGGAGCTGGAAAGCCGCCGGGCCCGCAGTGGTGTGAAGAAATCGATGCGCAACCGGGTGGTGAAGACCGGCTCCAAGCACTTCGATCAGGCCAGCCTCGATGCCCGCCTCAAGGCTGCGGGCTGGGAGGGGCTGAAGGACAGGGAGATTGGCTTCTTCTACGGCTGAGGCCCCGGCCCGCCCCTCAGCTGCACATCTCCTCGAGGGCGTCGATCACCTCCTGCTGGAACTCCTCCAGGTTGGTGGAATCGCTCAGATCGAGGCCTTCTCCGGCCGCGTTCTGGGTGAGTTCCTGAAAGTGAAAGGCGCCTTCGCCGTGGGCCAGAAATTCCACGGCAGAGGGTTCACCGCTTTCCTTGTAGGCGTCGCACAGGGCCAGAAAGGCCGCATCTTCGGTGAATTCCCAGCTCATGAAACGGGCGCGCTGAAAGACGGTGTGAAACGCGTCATCGACCTTTAACGCCTCACCCCCGCAGTCCGTCAACCTTCTGGGCCAGGTTGGTGCCCGGTCCCGATTCCGCGACGCCCTCACCAGACTGATCCTTCCCGTTGCCGTGACCCATGGTCGAGTCCACCCTCACCCAGGCTCTCAATGTGCTCGGTGAGCCCCTGGAGCTGTGCAGCTGCGAGCCGATGACGGGCTGGTTCCGCGATGGCAGCTGCCGCACCAACGGCGCCGACATGGGCCGCCACACCGTGTGTTGTGTGCTCAACGAGGCCTTTCTCAGCTACAGCCGGGCCCAGGGCAACGACCTCTCCACACCGGCTCCCCAGTACGGCTTCCCCGGCCTGAAACCAGGCGATCACTGGTGCGTCTGCGCCCCCCGCTGGCTGGAGGCCCACCAGGACGGCATGGCCCCACCCGTGCGCCTGGTCGCCACCGAGCAGAGCACCCTGGAGGTGATTCCCCTGGAGCTGCTGCGACAGCACGCCGCCTGAGCTCCTGTTTCCATCTCCGGCGTTCACGGCTGGCGGTCACCAGGGGATCGGCTGGCCGTCCCAGGCCCAGAACCCACCGCTGTCCTCGGCCCGGCGCTGCCCGAGCACATCCAGCAGATGGCCCGCGGCCCGCTCGGTGCTGAACAGCTGGCGCTCGGGCACGTTGGCCCGGAACGGAGCGGACAGGGCAGTGGCGGTGGTGCCGGGATGGAGCAGGCTCACGCAGCCCAGCGGCAGGCGCCTGCCCCACTCCAGCGCCAGGGTGTGCAGCAGCTGGTTCTGGGCAGCCTTGGCGGCCCTGTAGGCGTACCAGCCGCCCAGCCGGTTGTCGCCGATACTCCCCACCCGGGCCGAGAGGCTGGCGAAGTGAAACGGCTGGTCCCGCGGCAGCAGCGGTTCGATCGCCTGGGCCAGCAGCAGCGGCGCGAAGGCATTCACCGCGAAGCTGCGCTCCAGATGGCAGCGCCGCACCTGGGCCAGGCGCTTCTCCGGTTTCAGCTCCCCGTCCTGCAGCACGCCGGCGGTGTGAATCACCAGGCGCAACGGCGCACCACCGGCCAACTGCACTGCCAGTGCGGCCAGGCTGGCGTCCCGCTCCAGATCGAGCGGCAGCACGGGCACAGCCCCCAGCTCTGGCCCGCTTAGGGGCAGCGGCTGGCGGCTGGCGCCCACCAGCTCCAGCTGGGGAGCGCGGCGGGCCAGGGCCGCCAGCAGGGCCCGGCCGATTCCGCCGCAGCCCACCACCAGGGCCCGGCCCCGCCAGCGGGGCAGATGCCAGTCAGGCGGTGTGCTCACAGCGGCGTTCGGGTTGAGGGTGAACAGGGCTCAGGACGCATGATGGCAATCCCCCTCCGCTGCCATGTCCCCCGATGCCCGCGCGCACTCCCCTGCGCATCTCCGTGCTGGGCCGTGGGGCCTGGGGCGGCACCCTGGCGCAGCTCTGGCAGGACCAGGGCCATGGGCTGCGCTCCTGGTCGCGGCGCGATGGCGGTGATCCGGCAGACCTGCTGCAGGGCGCTGATCTGGGGGTGGTGGCCGTGTCGATGGCCGGTGTCGCCCCCCTGGCCGCAGCCCTCGCTCCCCGTTGGCCTGCCACCCTGCCGTTGCTGAGCTGCAGCAAGGGCATCGACCTGGAATGCCTCACCACCGCCAGCCGCATCTGGCTCGAGCACGGTCTGCAGGCTCCCCTGCTGGTGCTGAGCGGTCCCAACCTGGCCGCCGAACTGGCCCAGGGCCTGCCGGCCGCCAGCGTGCTTGCCTGCACCCAGCTGGCGGTGGCGTCCCATCTGCAGGGCCGCCTGAGCGGCGGCAATCTGCGCCTCTACATCAACGACGACCCCTTGGGCACCGAGGTGGCCGGCGCGCTCAAGAATGTGATGGCCCTGGCGGCCGGTCTCTGCGATGGCCTGCAGCTGGGCGCCAACGCCCGCGCCTCCCTGCTCACCCGTGGCCTGGCGGAGATGGGGGTGGTGCTGGAGGGGCTGGGGGGCTCGCCCGCCAGCCTCTACGGCCTGGCCGGCCTCGGCGATCTGCTGGCCACCGCCACCAGCACCCTGAGCCGCAACTATCGCTGCGGCCTGCTGCTGGCCGAAGGCTTGGGGCTGGAGGCCGCCGGCGTGCGCATCGGCGCCACTGTGGAGGGCCCCCGCACCGCCCGGGCCGCGCTGACCCTGGCCGGCCCCCGCGGTTGGAGCCTGCCGATCTGCGAGCAGGTGGTGGCCGTGATCGACGGCCGCAGCACACCGCAGGAGGCCGCCCGGGCGCTGATGGAGCGGCAGCTGCGAGCCGAGGCCCTGCTCAGCCAGCCATGACTGTGCCCGCCGTGCTGGTGGAGGCTTTTGCGGAGCGTCCCTGCAGCGGCAACGGGGCCGCCGTGGTGCTGCTGCGCCAGCCCCTGGACGCCGCCGTGCTGCAGGCCCTGGCCGCCAGCCTCAAGCAGTCGGAAACGGCATTTCTGCTGCGTGATGGCGAGCACTGGTTGCTGCGCTGGTTCACCCCCAGCTGCGAAGTGAACCTCTGCGGCCACGCCACCCTCGCCGCCACCCTGGCCCTGGGGCACTGGCGGATGCTGCGACCGGGGACGAGCCTGGCCCTGCACAGCCGCAGTGGGCCCCTGGTGGTGGAACTCGAGGCTGGGCGCCAGGGCGCCGCCCACATCGAGCTGCCCGCCGGCGTGCTGCAGCCCGTAGCCGCCGAGCCTGAATTGCGGGCTTACCTCCATCGCCACCTGGGCGTGGCCGCCCTTGAGGCCTGCTGGCACTCCTCACTCAACTACCGAGTGCTGCTGCTGCCCTCCACGGCGCCGCTGGCGGGCGCCCAGCTGCCGGCCGCAGAGCTGCCCGAGGAGGTGCGGCCGGGACTGGTGCTCATGCAGGCCCTGCCGGAGGGCGCAACCCACACGGTGCTGGGCAGGCCCTGCCATTACCAGCTGCGTTTTCTGGCCCCGGGCCTGGGCATCCCGGAGGATCCCGTGACCGGATCGGCCCACGCCCTGGTGGCTCCCTGGTGGTTGCAGCGGCTGGGCCTGAACGAGGTGGTGGGCTGGCAGTGTTCCCACCGGCCAGGGGGGATGGTGTGCGAAGCGGCATCTTCAGGCATGATCCGCCTGTGCGGAGCGGGTCACCTGCTGTGGGATGGAAGCTTGCGACTGGATCCCTGGCCCGGGGGCGAGCCGTCTTCGGCCGCCTGCGGTCTGGAGCCGCCGGCTTCCGTGGCCGGCTGGCGCTCCCTGCTGCCCTGAGGCTGCGGTCGCCCTTCGCGCTGCAGATGCTGGTGCTGACGCCCCTGGCGCTGTTCGCCGTGAGCGTGGGCTATGTGGCCCAGAGCCTGGCCCCCAGGCCCCACGCCGTGAGCCAGGGAGACCTGCTCGACACCCTGCTGGAGATGCCGGCGCCGACCAGCCAGATCGACACCTTCAGCGCCGCCCAGCAGCTGCGCGACCTGGAGGCCCAGCGGGCCGGCGTCGAGGCCACGGCGGTGGAGGCGACAGCGGCCTCCGGCTCCGGTGTACCCAGCCTCGTGGAGCCGGCCGCCGCCGCCGCGGTGGACCTGGAGATCCGGGTGGCCCTGCTGGGGGCGGGAGCCTCCCCCAGCCTCTCGGCCCAGGGACCCTGGCAGCTGCTCAGCCGGGATGGCGCCGTGCTTCAGCAGGGTGCTGCCGGCGACACCGTGCAGCTCGGTGGCCTCTGGGTCGCCGGGCCTGAGGCCTGGCTGCAGACCAGTGGGCCGGCACTGCTGGTGAACGGCCAGCCCTACGCCGGCCGCCTGCGACTGCTGCAGCAAGGTGGGCGCCTGCGGGTTGTGAACCACCTGGGCCTGGAGCGCTACATCAGCTCGGTGGTGGGTGCCGAGATGCCGAGCAGCTGGTCGATGGAGGCCCTGCGCGCCCAGGCTGTGGCCGCCCGCTCCTATGCCCTGGCCCACATGGCTCGCCCCGCCGACCCCCACTGGCACCTGGGCGACACCACCCGCTGGCAGGCCTACCGGGGCCAGAGCAGCGTCAACGACCGCACCCGCCAGGCGGCCGACAGCACCGCCGGGCTGATCCTCAGCTACCAGGGGGCGATCGTGGAGAGCCTCTACGCCGCCACCTACCAGCTCACCCAGGAGGCCCACGGTCGTTATGGGGCCAGCATGAGCCAGCACGGCGCCCAGGATCTGGCCCTTAAGGGCCACACTTACAACCAGATCCTCGGGCACTATTACCAGGGCGCCTCCCTGGCCCGCCTCCAGGCCGGTGGTGGCGCGAGCTGAGCGGATCTGGCAGGAGGCTCTGGAGCGGTCCCGGCAGGCCCGGGGCGATGGGGCTTTGGTGCCCCTGCGCACCGAAACCCTGACCTATGCCGAGCTGGAGCCCTTCAGCCTGCGGCGTCTGCTCAGCCGTGCCCCCAAGCATCTGCGCGGCGGCGGGCCCAAACCCAATCCCTTCCTGCCCTGGGAGCCGGAGCTGGAGGTGCGCCGCCTGGCGGATCAGCATGTGGTGCTGCTCAACAAGTACCCGGTTCAGCCTGGCCATGTGTTGGTGATTACCCAGCAGTGGCAGCCTCAGTCGGGCTGGCTGCGGCCCCTTGACTGGGCGGCGGTGGCGCATGTGGCGACGGATACCGGCGGACTGTGGTTCTTCAACAGCTGCGCAGCCGCCGGCGCCAGCCAGCCCCATCGCCATCTGCAGCTGCTGCCACGCCATGGCGGGGAGCCCAGCTGTCCCCTGGCCCCCCTGTTTCTCAAGCAGATCAACGGCTCAGCGGCAGCCATCGGCACTGGCCCCTGGCCCTGGCGCTACGCCCTCAGCGCCCGTGAACAGGGCCACCGATCCGCCAGCGAGGAGGTCAGGGCGGAGGAGCTGCTGCGGCTCTACCGGGCCCATGCCGTGGCGTTGGAGCTGGGTGATCTGCACCACGATCCCCAGCCCCGCCATCCCTACAACCTGCTGTTCGACGACCACTGGTTCCTCTCGGTGCGCCGCACGCGGGAGCACTGCGCCGGGTTCAGCCTCAATGCCCTCGGCTTCGCCGGCTATCTGCTGCTCAGCGAGGGCTCCAACCTGCCCTGGCTGTTGCAGCACGGACCCTGGGAACTGCTGCGCCAGGTGTCCCCCCCGGCCCGTCTGAGAGACCGAGGCTCAGCTCAGATTCCGTGATTTCACGGTTGCGGATTGCCCGTCATCTGCAGCTCTGTGGAAAGAGACGACCCCAACCGGGACCGTCACCACGTCTTTCCATCTGCTGTTATGTCCACCCTCTCCACCACCCCGGCACTGCCCCGATGCATCCAGCGGCGCAACCGCCGCATCGAGCAGTATCGCGATCTGGTGCGGCCGATCGCTCTCCACTATCAGCAGCGCTGCGCCGAACCGCTCGACGACCTCATCCAGGTGGGCCTGCTGGGCCTGCTGAGGGCTGCGGAGCTCTATCGCCCGGCCAGCAGCACACCCTTCAGTGCCTTTGCCAGACCCCATGTTCGCGGTGCCATCCTCCACTACCTGCGGGATCTGGCCGCTCCGGTGCGCTTGCCCCGGCGAGTGGAGGAGCGTCGTCAGCAACTGAGCCGCCTGCGCCGCGAGTGGCCCTGCCGTGCTGCCGGGGAACCCAGCGCCGAGCAGCTGCGGCAGGCGATGGGCCTGAACCTGAGCCAGTGGCAGATCCTGGAGGGCTCCCTGCCGCTGCAGCGTCCCCTCAGCCTCGACGAGGCCCTCCCAGAAGACTGGCAGGGGATTGAAGGCTGCACGGCAGCAGCGGAGGAGATGGAGTCCACGGGGCCGGAAGCCACGGCCCTGCTCAGGCAGCTGGAGGAGCCGCTGCGCACGGTGGTGGAGCGGGTGGTACTGGCCGGTTGGAGCTATCGCCGCACCGCTGAGCTGTTGCAGGTGAGTCCGATGACCGTGCAGCGGCGGCTGCGCAGGGGGTTGGAGCAACTGCGCCGGCTGCTCAGCCCTGGGGCTGCTGGCCCTCGTCTCGCTGCATCTGGCGCTCCAGGGTGCTGATTGCGGCCTCCAAGGCGGCCAGCTGACGCTCGGCCCCATCCCGCCAGAAGCGCAGCATCCTCAGCTTGCGCTCCTGGTGGCGACGCAGACCACTGCCCGCCGGTCCTTCATCGCGGCAGCAACCCAGTGGGGGAAACATGGCACACTTGCTCAGGTCCCATGGTTCTAGCCGGTGCCGTGGGTCGGGCGGGGGGTCCGGAACTGGAGGGTAGGGCCCTGAGGCCCCCGGTTCCTGGCCCCGAACGGATTCACCCTCCCCCCATCTGCCACTGCTCCCCGATCACTGCCGCGCTTGATTTCCATCGCACCATTCCCCCTGCGCCCCTTGGCGTCCACACTCCTCGCGGTGGCCGTGCTGGCACCGGCGAGTCCCGCCCAGGCCTACGTGGCCCTGATGGCCGGCCAGCGGGCTCGCCCCCTGGCTGGCACCTTCAACTCGGTGCCGGTGCTCCACTCCAACCAGCCGGAGGAGGTGGCCGGGCCGGGGATCCTGATCACCACCGAGTCGGGGGTCTCCTACGCCGCGGAGACCGGCCGGGCCATGCAGAACGCCGAATACACCTTCAACGGAGACTTCGGGGTCCATCTGCACCACAAGTATTTTCCCGACTACCGCGCCCAGATCCGGCCGCAGGACCGTCGCACCGAACTCACCCTGGGACTGATCCTGATCAATCCCGGCACCCGCCCGGTGACGGTGCGGTTCGAACGGGGTGCCGTTCGCAACAGTTTCCAGGCCCCCTACCTCGGCACCCACAAGATGGGAGTCAGGCCCCTGGGACCCCGGCCCTGGAACACCGGCCCCGGCGATGCCACTGCGGTGCAGATGTTGCGCGGCAGCCTGGATCGTGATCTGATCCAGGCTGTGCGGGTTCCCCCCCGCAGCCGCATCGTGCTGCTGCGCACCCAGCTTCCGGCACTCGGCATCGCCAATGCCCTGCTGCGCGGCAGCAGCGATGGTCCCTTCCAGATGGCCGTGGTGGCGGCCTCAAACCCCCGCAGCGATGCCGAGCTGGTGGCGGTGCTGGACCGCCGACAGCTGGCGCCCGGCCGGGTCTACCTGAACATGCTGAGCGACATCCAGAGCGGGCGGGTGTTCTCCCGCGTCGGTGGGGTGGCCATCGGCGATACCTACCAGGCCAGTTTGCGCCACGACCTGCGCAGCCAGGGCCCCCTGCACGTGCCCTTCACCAGCACCAACCGCACCCACTTCGGTACCCGTGACATCCAGGTCAACCCCCTGGCGGTGCGGATGATTGATTCCTCCCTCGATAACGTGGGTACCTACGGGGTGCGGTTCGACATCGACCTGGATCTCTACGGCAACGGCCCCTACGAACTGGTGATGAGCCATCCCACCAGTCGTGCGGGCACCTCCCGTTTCACGGCCTTCCGGGGGTCACTCCAGGTCCGCACCCGCGATGGGCTCGAGGAGATGCACCTGGGCATGCAGTCAGGTGACAGTCACGCCCTCACCACCCTCAACCTGCAGCCGAATGTGAGCAATCCGGTGCGCATCAGCATGGTCTACCCGGCCGATGCCACCCCGGGCCACCTACTCAGTGTGGTGCCCTCCAGCCAGCTGGCCATGGTGCAGGCCCGCCAGGCCGCTGAGCAGTCCGTGATCACGCCCGCGGCGGCTCCGGCTGCGCTGGCTCCCCGTCCCCAACCCCAGCCCGAGCGCCGTCCAGCGCCCCCTGTTCTGCCTGCGGCTCCCCGGCAGCAGGCCCCCATTCCCCACCAGGGCCAGCTCCAGCGTCCGCCCGCCAACCTCCCCCAGGCCGCCCCGGTGCGCATGCAGGGCGTCAATCCCGGGTTGCTTGAGCGCTACCAGGAGGCGGTGGAGGCCCAGCAGGAGGTGATGCGCGGTCTGTTGAGGAACTGACCCGTCGCGACTCCAGGCCCGTGCGTGATGACGACTTGCGGGGCGATCCGCCCCAGCGCAGTATCCAGCTCAAGCTCAGTGCCGAGCTGGTGGCCCGCCTCGATGCCCTGAAGGGGGAATACGGCCTGCGCAGCCGCGGCGCGATCGTGGAGCGACTGCTGCGCAACATCCTCGAACCCGACGATGGCGGCCTTGACGAGATGGCGGCAGCGGCTGTGCCGGCCGGGGACGACGGTATTGGCGCTGCTGCAGCCACCGGCGCTGAGGAGTCCCCGGCTGACGGCGACACCCCCGACTCGGGAAGGAGCACTGAGGCCGCTGTGGAGCAGCCGGGACTGTTCGATGAACGGGGCAGCCTGGTGCTCGTGGCCCGCGAGGGCAGTGGTGAGCTGGCGCTGGATCTGGAGTTCGACGCCGGCCCCGCCAGGGCCGATCGTGTTGCCCCCGCCAGCTGGGGCGAAGCGGAGCACTCCCAGCGGGACACACGCTCAGGTGGTGGCCGGGGGATTGATCTGCCCGGATTCGTGCGCCGCCGCTCCGAGCAGGTGCGACGCAGCCTGCAGCCCCCGGCGGAAGGCCCGGCGGAGTCGTCCGAACCGCTGCCCCAACTGGGATCCGAGGTGATTGATCGCGCCCTGGAGCGGGCCGCAACCCACTGGCAGGAGCTCTACGGCAAGCCGGCCCACCCGGCGGTGCTGGAGGCGGCGATGGTGTGGCTGGCCCAGGACATTTGGCCCCAGTGCGACCAGAGCGAGGGCAGGCCGTTCAGCTGGACGCTGATCGGCCTGGTGATGAGCGGCCTCTCCCCGGCCTGGCCGCCGGGCCCCGCCAGCTTCGAGCGGGTGATGGTGGTGGCCGGGATCCTGGAGGATCCCTTCAGCGCTTCCACGCTGGATCTGCGTCTGCCCACGCTGATCCGCCGCTTTGTGCACCGATTCCGCCGCCGCCGCCGGGGCACCTCCTTCCAGACCCTGGAGCACACGATGACGCTCCAGGGTGCCCTCAAGCAGTTGCAGCTGCCCACGGCCCCAGGGCATCGGCTCACCCTCGGCGCGATTCGCGAGGCCTACCGGGAGATGGCACTGGCCCACCATCCCGACTCCGGGGGCTCAGAGGAGACGATGCGCCGCCTGAACGAGGCCTACCAGATGCTGAAGGAGCTCTACCGAAATCCCTGAGCAGTTCCCGGCTGTCGCACCTAAGCAGCGCATCAAGACCCAGAGCGCGTCTCAGACGGGATAGTCAACACCCACACTGGCGCGCCGCGAAACGTGGATTTGTGGTGATTTTGATTGTTGGCCACGGGTCCCACACACCCGCCACCTTGGGGCCTGTTCTCCGCCCTGTCGCCGCTGGGCAGGGTTGACGGTGGATGGCCCAGGGTCGGTGCCTGTCCAGATACGCAGGTAGACCCTGTCCAAGCCCCTGGACAGGCCGCAAGAAGCACTGCCGGCACTGCGTTGCTGGGTCCTGCGTACCTGTTTCAAACACAGGTACGCACGTCGTTCCGGCGTGAGATGTGCAAGCGGCACGCCTCCCGGCGGCGGTCGTCTTACGGTCGCGCCACCGGGCCTGGCCCATAGGATCAGCCGTATCATTGGAGACTCTGCTCCAGTCCTGCTGCGTGTCTCCGTCGAGACTAGCGTGACGAGCCAGTTGTGCTGGTCGTGGGCTGTAGGTGCCCCCATCCCCTTCGCCGTTGAGCCCCAGGAGGTCTGTCGCAGAAGTCGCGTATGCATCTCTTGGCAAGTCCAGTGATAGGACCTATCTGCGCGACCTGAGCAGGCTCGAGTCAGGCCTGCCCGCGTTCCAACTCCGGCCTCCAGCGGCCATGCGAGCCCGCACTCAGACCCAACATGCTCAGCGTCTCCTGTGTCGCGGATGCGTCTCGAGCCTGGTCTAAAAGAAAGACCCAGTCGAGAGGATCTCGACTGGGTCTGGGGTGTGGGAGCGTCGTCGCCCGTTGTGATGGACGGGCTCAGGTGGAGGTCTGCATGCCCTGGATCAGGTAGTCGAAGTAGGGACCGGCCAGGGCACCGTCTTCGCTGCTGAGCAGAGCAAGGGCGGCATCCCTCATCGTGCGCATCGCCTCCACCATCCCAGGCATCGGCACGCCCAGACTGTTGTACATCTCGCGGGCGCCTTCCAGACCGATTTTCTGGATCAGCTCGGTGCTGGCAGCCAGGACCCCATAGGTGACCAGGCGCAGATACCAGCTGTAGTCACGCAGGCACTGAGCGCGCTGCTTCTGGCCGTAGGCGTTGCCGCCCGGGGCCACGTAGTCGGGCTGGCGGGTGAACAGTTGCTTGGCAGCCTCATCAACGATCTTCTTCTCGTTCTCGGTGAGCACCCGCACCACTGCCAGCCGCCGTTCGCCGCCGCTGAGGAACTCCACCATCGAGCGGAGCTCACCCGTGCTCGGGTAGCGCAATTGATCATCCGCCTGGAGGAGTAGATCCCGAACGACGCTCATCGCAGCGACCACACGCCTGCTCACTCTATCCAGCCCAATCGGGTCTCCGGTATGGGACGGGGAAGGTGTAACGGCCCTTTGCACGCCGTAGGTTCGCCCCGGCGGCACGGCGGATCGGATGGACACACACAACCCCGGGCAATCCCAGCAGCTGCAGCCCCTGGCGGAGGGCCAGCAGCTGCAGGGGATCGTCTCCGGCCTCTCTCACGACGGCCAGGCCGTGGTGCGCCATGACAGCCAGGTGCTGTTCGTTCCCGGGGGGCTGCCCGGTGAAACGCTGAGGCTGCGGCTGGGCCACCGCTCTCGCAGCCACTGGTCTGCCGACCTGCTGGCCGTGCTGGAGCCCGCGCCCGAGCGGCGCCGACCGCCCTGCATTCTCGCCGAACGCTGTGGCGGCTGCAGCGTCCAGCACCTCGAGCAACCGGCCCAGCAGCGCTGGAAGCGCCAGAAGCTGATCGACGCCCTGCAGCGCATCGCCCGCCTGGGTCACGACTGCGCAGCGCTGGTGGCCCCCACCCTGGGGGCCGGCGATGGCCTCGGCTACCGCAACCGGGCTGTGCTGCCCCTCGAGCGGCGGGCGGACGGGACGATCAAGGCCGGCTACTACCGCCCGGGCAGCCACCAGATCGTGAATCTCAACCACTGTCCGGTGCTCGATCCCCGCCTCGATGCCTTGATCGAGCCCCTCAAGGCCGATCTGGAGGCCAGCGACTGGCCGGTGGACCGCCACCTGCGCTCCGGCGGCGGCCTGCGCCACCTGGCTCTGCGGTTGGGATTCCACAGCGGCGAGCTGCTGATCACCCTGGTGAGCAGCCACCGCCAGCTGCCCGGCATCGAGGAGCTGGCCGGCCGCTGGCTGCAGCGCTGGCCCCAGGTGGTGGGCGTGTGCCTCAACATTCAGAATCAGCCCAGCAACACGCTCCTGGGTCCCACCACCGTCGTGGTTGCCGGGCGTGACTGGCTGCAGGAACGCTTTGCGGGCCTGGAGCTGCAGGTGGGCGCCGACTGTTTCTTCCAGGTGAACACCGCCCAGGCGGAGGCCGTGGTGCCGCTGCTGTGCTCTGCCCTCGCCGCTGAGCCCCCCGCCACCCTGATCGATGCCTATTGCGGCATCGGCACCTACGGGCTGCCCATGGCTGCCGCAGGCTGGACCGTGCTGGGTATCGAGCGCAGTGGGGCTGCTGTCGACCTGGCACGCCGCAACGCGGTGCTCAACGGTCTGGCCGAACGCTGCCGCTTTCGCGAAGGTGCCGTGGATGCCCTGCTGGCTGAGCTCATCCACGACTGCCAGGCCCTGTTCCTGGATCCACCCCGCAAGGGCCTCGAGCCCGCGGTGCTGGCCACGATCCTGGCGGCACCGCCGCCGGCCCTGCTCTACCTGAGCTGCGATCCCGCCACCCTGGCCCGGGATCTGGGTGCCCTGGTGGCTCCCCAGGGCCCCTACCGCCTGGAGAGCGTGCAGCCGATCGACTTCTTTCCCCAGACCAGCCACGTGGAGGCCCTGGCCGTGCTGCGCCTCAGCGCAACTGGGCTCCCAGCTGCCTCTCCAAAGCCGCCTGAATGAGGCCGTGGGCGCTCTCCACCTCCGCTTCGGTGAGGGTGCGCTGGGGATCCCGGTAGCGCAGCCGGAAGGCCTGGCTGCACTGGCCGCTGGCGAGCTGGTCGCCCTCGTAGCGATCGATCAGTTCGGCCTGCTCCAGCAGGGGCCGGCCGGCCTTGCGGATCACCTGCAGCAACTGGGCTGAACGGGTGCTGGCGGGTACCACGACGGCCAGGTCGCGTTCGGCCGCCGGTACGGTGGCGAAGGGGCTGAAGGCGGCCTGCCAGCGGTTGCGGCGGGTGGCGGCGTTGAGCAGGGCGTCCAGGTCAAGCTCGAACACGTAGGTGGCCTCGGGCAGGTCGTGGATCTCGGCCTGGCCGGGATGGAGCTGACCGAACCAGCCGGCCGGCCGGCCCTCCACCACCAGCTCTGCCGCCCGGCCGGGGTGAAGCAGGGAATGGCTGCTCAGCAGGCTGTCTTCCAGTGGCAGCCTGAGGGTGTCCAGGGCCTGCTGCAGCACACCGCGCGCCTGGAAATAGTCGGGCGGGGCCGGCTTGCCACTGGTGCGCCAGAGCTCAGATCGACGCTCGCCGCAGATCACCCCCGTCAGCAGCGTGCGTGTCTTGCTGCCGCCCTGCTGAAACACCTGGCCGATTTCGAACGCCCAGAACCCCACCCGGCCACTCTGCAGGTTGCGCCGGGCCGCCTCCAGCAGCTCCCCCTGCAACTGATCGCGCAGATGGCCGTAGTCGGCCAGCAGGGGATTGGCCAGGGGGATACGCCCCTCGCCCGCCGCCACCAGCGAGAAGCTGCACGTCTCCTGCAGCCCGGCGGCGCAGAGGGCCCGGCGCAGGCGCCGCTCGGCCTGCTGGGCGGGATCGAGACCACCGGGCTCGATGGGATCGGGCAGGTGGCAGGCGAACTGGTCGTAGCCCACAAGCCGGGCCACCTCCTCGATCAGATCCACCTCCCGGCACAGATCAAGGGCCCGGGAGGGCGGCACCCGCACCAGCCAGCCCTGGTCGCAGGCTTCCGGCTCGCAGCCGATCGCCTCCAGGGTGCCGCTGATGCGCCCGTCGTCCAGGTCTGTCGGTGCGCCGTCCACCAGCACCGGGCCCAGCAGGTTGTGCAGGGCGTCGCGGCGCAGCAGCAGGGGCACCTGGGGCTGCTGCAGCCGGCGGTGCAGCCAGCGGCCCTGCACCGTGGCGCCGGCCAGCTCCACCAGCAAGGCGCAGGCCCGGTCGGCCGCGCTCAGGGTGGCCTCAGGGGGCAGGCCCTTCTCGAAGCGGCTGCTGGCTTCGGTGCGCAGCCCCACGCTGCGGGCCGACTGGCGCACCCGACGGGCCGGGAACACGGCCGCCTCCAGCCAGATGGTGCCCGTGCCCTCGTGCACGGCCTCGCCGGCACCACCGATCACCCCTGCCAGGGCGATGGGCTGGTCGGCGTAGGTCACCACCAGGGCGGCCTCGCTCAACCGTCGCTGCTCGCCATCGAGGCTGGTGAAACTCTCTCCGGGCCGGGCCTGGCGCAGGCCGATGTGCTGCGGATCGGCTTCACCGCCACGGAGTGCCGCCACAGCATCGCGGTCGAAGGCGTGTAGGGGCTGGCCCGTTTCCAGCATCACCAGATTGGTGATGTCCACCACGTTGTTGATCGGGCGGATGCCGGCTTTCTCCAGCCGGCGCTGGAGCCACAGCGGCGAAGGGGCCACGTGGATGCCGCTGAGGGCCGTGAGGCTGAACAGACCTCCCTCCTCCATGGCCATCTGGGCGGCCCGGTCGACTCGCAGCGGCTCACTGGCACAGGCCGGCTCACTGCCGCTGAAACGGGTCTGCCCGCCGCACAGGGCCGCCACTTCCCGGGCGATGCCCCGCATCGAGAGGCCATCGGGCCGGTTGGCCGTGATCGCCAGCTCCAGCACCTGATCGTCGAGGCCCAGGCTTGGGCCCACGGCTGTTCCCAGCGCCGGCAGCACATCGAGCAGTTCGTCGAGCACGGCGATGCCGCCGGAGCCGTCACTGAAGCCCAGTTCCGCCAGGGAGCAGATCATGCCGCTGCTGGCCACCCCGCGCAGCTCCGCCGGCTTGATGGTGAGATTCACCGCCGGCAGGGTGGACCCCACCAGCGCCACCGGGACGTGAATGCCGGCGCGCACGTTGGCGGCGCCGCACACGATCTGCAGCGGCTGTTCCCCTCCCACGTCCACGCTGCACACGCTCAGCTTGGTGGCATCGGGATGGGGCTCGCGGCTGATCACCCGGCCCACCACCACGCCCTCCGCTCGGGCGGCCAGGTCCTCCACCGCCTCCACCTCAAAGCCGGCGATCGACAATCGCTCCGCCAGGGTGTCGATCGCCAGATCCAGCTCGGCCAGCCCGCCCGGACCGCTCACCAGTTCCCGCAGCCACTGGTGGGAAACCCGCATGAATCGCTTCCTGGTTGGCAGAGCCCCGAATCCTAGGCAGGGGCCTCAGACAGCCTCCCTGAGCCCGTCACCTCACGAGGTAGGGTGTCCCCTTGTCCACATGCTTCGCTGACGCGGCGCAACGTCCTTCATGGCTAAGAACAAGGGCGTCCGGATCGTGATCACTCTCGAGTGCACGGAATGCCGGTCCAACCCCGCCAAGCGGTCTCCGGGAGTGTCCCGCTACACCTCCGAGAAGAACCGCCGCAACACCACCGAACGGCTGGAGCTGAAGAAGTTCTGCCCGCACTGCAACAAGTCGACCGTTCACAAGGAAATCAAGTGATCGGCGGCCTCTGAATCGGCCCGTCGCCGGAGTGATCCGGTACCGACCCATCTGCACTGCGGACGTTCTCCCTTCTCCATTCCACTCCCATGGCCGGAAACTTTTTCAAGAAGCGCCTCTCGCCCATCAAGCCGGGCGACCCGATCGACTACAAAGACGTCGATCTGCTCAAGAAGTTCATCACCGAGCGCGGCAAGATCCTGCCCCGCCGGCTCACCGGGCTCACGGCCAAGCAGCAGCGTGACCTGACGTACGCGGTGAAGCGCGCCCGCATCGTGGCCCTGCTCTCCTTCGTCAACCCCGAAGGCTGAGCAGCGTCTGGCTTCCGACCCTCTCCACCCGGGTGACCTGGCCGGGGTTCTGCTCGACCGCAGCGGTGAGCGCAGCCCCACCCTGGCTGTGGTGCTCAGTGCCCAGGGCACCAAGCTGCAGCTGGCGGTGGGCTGGTCGGCCAAGCCGCTGATCCTGCCGCGGCGGGACGTTCAGCCCATCTGCGCTCTGCCTCCAGCCGCATCGCCCCCGCCACGGCTGGGACTCGCCCCCTGGACGTTCAGTCAGGAGGATCTGACCGGAGTGGTGCCTGGCCCTCGCGACCTGGGCTCCGCCTGGTGGCTGCTGGTGGAGGCGTGTGGGGACGAACTCGGCCTGGCGTCCTGGTGCGATCTGGTGCTGGGTGGCCAGGACCCCCTGCAGCTTGCCGCCGGCTGGCTCTGGCTGCAGGGGCCCCAGTTCCTGTTCCGCCTGCGCCCCTCAGGCATCACTCCCCGCACCGCTTCCGAACTGCGCCAGTTGCGCCGCCAGCGCCGCCAGCAGGCCCTGCAGCGCCACCAGCAGCAGCTCTGGCATCGGGCCTTGCAGGCGCGGCAGCCGATCGTCGCCGAGGCCCTGACCACAGACCAACGCCGGGACCTTGAGCTGCTGCGGCGCTGGGCCGGCGAAGACACGGCCACCCCCCTGCCCGTCGAACTGCGCAAGGCGCTGCAGGCCGCCCACTGCCATGCCGACAGCGGCGGCATCCGTCACCTGCTGGTGGACCTCGGCCAGTGGCAGCGCCACCACCTGCCATCCCTGAGCCAGACCCCCTGGCAGCTCGGGTTCTCGCCCGCTCAGGAGGCGGAGGCCGAGCGCCTCCTGGCGCTCGCCGGCCAGGATCTGCCGGGGGATGCCGAGCGGGTGGATCTCAGTGGCCAGCACGTCGTGACCATCGACGACGAGGACACCCTGGATCTCGATGACGGGCTGGCACTGGAACCGGGCGCGGCGGGTCGCCCGCTGCTGTGGGTTCACGTGGCCGATCCCGGCCGGCTGGTGGCACCCGGCTCGCCGTTGGATCTGGAGGCACGGAGGCGGGGAACGAGTCTCTATCTGGCCCGGGGCACCCTGCCGATGTTCCCTCCCCAGCTCAGCAACGGACCCTTCAGCCTGCGGGCCGGCCAGCGCTGTGCCGCCTGGAGCCTCTGGGTGGACCTCGACGACGACGGTGCCGTGGCCGCCAGCGGCCTCTGCCGCAGCTGGGTTGCACCCAGCTACCGGCTCTCCTACAGCGACGCCGACGACCTGATCGAGCTGGCCCCGCCCCAGGAGCGGCAGCTGGCCGAGCTGCAGGCGCTGCTGCAGCGCCGCCGGGCCTGGCGCCAGGCCCGGGGGGCCCTGCTGCTGGACCAGCCGGAGGGCCGCATCCGCGAACAGGACGGCGCTCCGGAACTGGAGATCAGCGAGCCGGGCCCCGCCCGACAACTCGTTGCCGAGGCGATGATCCTGGCCGGTGCGGTGGTGGCCGAGCACGGCCGCCGGCACGGGCTGGCCCTGCCGTACCGCAGCCAGCCCACCGCGGAGCTGCCTCCGGCCCACGTGCTGGAGGCCCTGCCCCCGGGGCCGGTGCGCCACGCGGCGATCAAGGCCTGCCTCAGCCGCGGGCACACCGGCTGCGCCCCCGCTCCCCACTTCAGCCTGGGACTACCGGCCTACGTGCAGGCCACCTCCCCGATCCGCCGCTACGGCGATCTGCTGGTGCAGCGCCAGCTCCTGGCCCTGGAGCGGGGGGAGGAGCCGCTCGACGCGGCGGCCATGCTTGCCCTGCTGGACGAGCTGGACGGCCCCGCCCGCCAGGCGGTGCAGATCAGCCGCGAGGATCAGCGCCATTGGCAGCAGGTGTGGTTCGAGGCCCACCGCGGCCAGCAGTGGGCCTGCTGCTTCCTGCGCTGGTTGCGGGCCCAGGACCGGCTCGCCTTGGTGCATGTGGAGGATCTGGCGATGGATCTGCCCGCCCTTGCCCCGGAGGGAGCCGAGCCGGCCACGCCCCTGCTGCTGCGGGTGCAGCAGGTGGATCCGCTACGCGATCAGCTGCGGCTCGTGGCCGGCGCCTGAAGCCGCGTCACCCGCAACCAGGGCCCCCAGGGGTTGGCCACAGCCAACAGCCGCACAGGGCCTTCTGCAGCAGCGTCCGCTTCCTGCCCGAGCCAGTGATGCACGGCCGGCTCCAGGGTGATCAGGGGCCAGCTCCGGGATGCTCCGGCAGGGGAGTCGGCCCCGGTTTCGAGGCGGAACCCACCCTGGCCGTCGCCCACCAGGGCACCGCTCCAGAGCTGCTCGTGGACTGTGGCCGGGGCCTGGGTCGGGTCCAGGTCGGCCTCCAGAGCCCCGGGGCGCTTCTGACTTCCGGCCAACTCCCCCCTGACATCCAGCAGGCCGGGATCGTCGAGCACCGCCTGCTGGCGCCGCCGCCAGGCGGGGTGGTGCCAGGGGGTGTCCCAGAGGGGCAGGGGAGCGGCCGGTGCCAAAGCATCGGCGATCAGGGCCTGCTGCAGGTCCCGCACCGGCAGCTCGGCCGGCGAGCAACCGCGCTGAAGGCAGAGGGCCGCCGCCAGCCCGGCCGCCTGGCCGATGTTGAGGATCAGCGGCTGCAGCCGGGTGGCGCCGTTGGCCATGTGGCTTACGCTGAAGCACTTGTCGGCCGCCAGCAGGTTGCTGGTGTCGCGGCTCACCAGGGCGCCATAGGGAATCGTGAAGGGCGTGCCGCTCCAGCGCCCGCCCCAGCGGCAGCTCTTGGGGGCCAGGGGCCAGTCGGCTCCGGGGTAGTGGTGGTCGTTGGCGTAGTTGCCCACGGCGATGGCGTCCAGCGCCCCCCCATCGCCGCCGAGGGGCGCGATGCAGGCCCCGGACCCGGCGGGGAGCAGGTGCTGCTCGGTCACGGTCACCAGCCCCTCGAGCCGGCGCCCCTCGCGCCAGTAGGGCATCAACGCCAGGGGTGAGGGGCCCTCCAGGGCAGCTGCCCCAGCGGCCTGGGGGAAGACCGGCGCCGGCTCCAGCCAGCCGGCGCTGGCCTGCTCCAGGGCCGCCGCGAAGGCCAGGCTGTGCTCCTGCATGGCGGCGAACAGCTGGGCTTCGGCGTCAGCGGCGGCGGCAGCGGTGCAGCCAGCGCTGCTGAAGGCCCGCTCCAGGCCGCTGTGCCAGTCGTTGCCGTGCAGGGGCCAGTTGAGCATCACCAGATCCCCCGGCAGGCGGCCGTAGGTGATCGTGCGCTCCAGGCCGAAGGCCTCCGTGGCCGCCGCGAAGGGCGCCGCCGGATGTGGGGCCGGATCGGGGCAACGGCGGTCGTGCCGCAGCCGGCCCATCGCCACCCAGGTGGGTGACTGCACCGGCTGCTGGGTGAAGAACGGCTCGGCGGCCAGGCGTGAGGCCGGCGGCGCGCTGGGCTCCTGCCAGAGCTCACGGCTCTCCCAACCGAAGCGGTGGGCGCTGCCGGCCAGGGCCATCAGCTCGCCCCGGTCGCTGCCGTCGATGGCCAGCTGGGGCGCCACGGTGATCGCCTTGCCCCACCGTTCCAGCTCCAGCAGGGCGATGCGATCGCCGCGCCGGCACACCGCCCGCAGCCGACAGTGGGGCCACCACTCCACCCCCGCGGCCTGCAGCCAGCGGCGCAGGATGGCCTCGGCCCTGGCCGGCCGGTAGCCGAAGCAGCTCACCCAGTTGTGGTCGAGCCCTTCGGGCTCTTCCGCCGCCAACTGGCGCAGCAGTGCTCCCCAGAGGCCGGTCTGCCAGGGGCTGAGTTCGTTGCCGTCGGGACAGCAGACACCGGCGGCACTCACCATGCCTCCCAGCCAGGGGCCCGGGGTGAGCAGCAGGGTGCGAGCGCCGGCGCGACCGGCCTGGATCGCCGCTGCCGCCCCTCCCGTGCCACCTCCCCACACCACCACGGGCAGCTGTTGGTCAGACATGGCACATCGGCGGGGTGGAGGCAGGTGATGGGTAGGATCCAGCTCAGGCGCCGGATTCCCGGGATCGGCTTGCGAGCGGCAGGGCCGGAACTCGTTACACCCCAGGGCGCCGTGATGGCGGCCGGGCGCGCCTGCTGGCCATCGACCGCCGCATGTCCTACACCCTCACCACCCCCCTCTACTACGCCAACGACCGGGCGCACCTGGGCAGCACCTACACCACCCTGGCCTGCGATGCGATCGCCCGCCACCGGCGCCTGCGGGGGGAGCGGGTGACCTTCATCACCGGCTGCGATGAGCACGGTCAGAAGATTCAGCGCACCGCCGAGGCCGCCGGTTTCAGCCCCCAGGCCCACTGCGACGCGGTGAGCGAGGGCTATCGCGCTCTCTGGAGCCGCTGGCAGATCAGCCACGACCGCTTCATCCGCACCAGCGATCCCCGCCACCGCCTGCTGGTGGAGCAGTTCTTTGCACGGGTGGAGGCCTCCGGTGATGTGCTGGAGGGCCGCCAGCAGGGCTGGTATTGCGTGGCCTGTGAGGAATTCAAGGACGACCCCCACGAGTCCGAGGATCCGGAGTGTCCGATTCACCGCCGGCCCCTGGAGTGGCGCGACGAGCTGAACCTGTTCTTCCGTCTGTCCCGTTACCAGCAAGCGATCGAGGAGCTGATCCGCCGGCCGGGCTTCATCACCCCGGCCAGTCGCCGCCGGGAGGTGGAGAACTTCGTGGCCCAGGGCCTGCGCGACTTCTCCATCTCCAGGGTGGATCTGCCCTGGGGCATTCCCGTGCCGGGCCATGCCGGCCACACCTTCTATGTGTGGTTCGACGCCTTGCTCGGCTACCTCACCGCCCTGCTCGAGCCGGACGAACCGGTGCTGCTGGACACGATCCTGCAGCGCGGCTGGCCCGCCCAGTTGCACGTGATCGGCAAGGACATCCTCCGCTTCCATGCCGTCTACTGGCCGGCGATGCTGCTCTCCGCCGGCCTGCCGCTCCCCGAACGGGTGTTCGGCCATGGCTTCCTCACCCGTGAGGGCCAGAAGATGGGGAAATCCCTGGGCAACGTGCTCGATCCGGAGCTGCTGCTGGAGCGCTGCGGCCGCGATGCCGTGCGCTGGTACCTGCTGCGCGACATCCCCTTCGGCGATGACGGCGATTTCCAGCAGCAGCGCTTCACCGACCTGGTGAACAGTGATCTGGCCAACACGATCGGCAACCTGCTCAACCGCACCAGCTCCATGGCGCGTAAGTGGTTCGCCGCCGCCGTGCCGCCCGCCGGTGCCGGAGGCGACGATCGCCACCCGCTGGCGCAGGCGGCCAACCAGGCGGCTGAGGCGGTGAATGGAGGCCTGGAGGGGCTCGACTTCCGTGCCGCCGCCGAGGCGATCCTGCAGCTGGCCAACACCGCCAACGGCTACCTCAACGACCAGGCCCCCTGGAAGGCGATGAAGCAGCCCGCACAGGAAGCTGCGGTCGCCGCCGATCTCTATGCCGTGCTCGAAGCCAGCCGCTGGCTGGCGGTGCTGCTGGCGCCCCTGCTGCCGGAGCTGTCCGCGCGCATGCTGGCTCAGCTGGGCCAGGAGCCCTTCAACTCCAGCGGCCATGGCGAGCAGCAACCCAGTGACTGGGTGGTCGCCCTGCGTTGGGGTGTGCTCGCCAGTGGCGCGCCCCTGCCCGATCCGGAGCCGGTGATGCAGCGCCTCGAACTCGACGCCCCGCTGTGAGCCGCCCGCGGGCCGGAAGCCCCGCCAGCGTGCTGCTGGCGTTCACCCTGCTGGGCTGTGCAGCCCCACCACAGAGCGAGGAGCCGGCTCAGCCGTTCGTGTTCCGGGCCCTCAATCTGCGCCGCCAGGATCAGCAGGGCCGCCCACTCTGGGAGCTGAGCAGCCCGGAAACCCGCTACGACCTCAGCCGCAAGCTGGCCCAGTCGCGCGACCTCACCGGCGTGCTCTATGAACAGGGCAAGCCGCTCTATCGCTTTTCAGCCGCCAACGGGGTGGTTCTCAACGACGGTGAACTGGTGCAGCTGGAGGGTCCGATCCAGCTGGAACGCCTCGATAAGGAGCTTCCGCTGGTGCTCACGGGCCTGCGACTGCGCTGGTATCCGGCCCAGGAGCGCATGGAGATCGATCGCGATCCCAAGGCCACCAGCGCCGACCTGGAGCTCAGCGCCGGGCTGGCCCGCTTTCTGATCGACAAAGACCGGCTGGAACTGCGCCGGAGCCCCCTGCTGCGCCAGGGCGGTGAGCAACCGCTGCGCCTGAGCCTCGAGGAGCTCGACTGGTCGCCGGGCAGCGGCCTGCTGCAGGGCCGGGGCCCGATCCTGGGCCAGCGCCAGCTGGGGGACGGCCTGGTGCAGCGGCTCACCTCCCCCGGTTTCAGCGGCAACACCAACGAGCAGACCATCGACCTGCAGGCCCCGGTGCGGTTGGACGATCCCCAGCGCCAGGCTGTGATCGACGCCCGGGCGACCCGCCTTGATCTCGGCCGTCGCCAGGCCACCAGCAGCGCGCCCTTCCAGGGCCACTACGGCCCGATCCGCTTCAGCGGTGGCGGCTTCCGTCTTGATGCCCTCAGCGAGATCCTGCAGGTGCAGAACGGCTGCAGGCTGCAGCAGCCGGGCGAGCAGCTGCAGGCGGCCCGCTGCCGCTGGAACTGGGGCGCTGGCACGGTGGAGGCCAGCGGCTCGGTGGTGCTGCGCCGGGAGGCCAACGGACTGGAAACCACGGCCGAGCGACTGGTTGGCCGCATCGGCGACGACGGCTTCGCGGAGTTCAGCAGCCCCGGCGGCGGCCGCGTGCGCAGCGAGCTGAGGCTGCCCGGCACCGCCGAGGGAAGCGACGCCGGCCCCCTCAGGCCGGATCGGGATCACCGCCAGCAGCGTCCGCCAGCATTTCAGCTGTGAGCCGCCGGGCCCAGCCCTCCGTCCAGGTGAGATCGCTGCGACTGAAGCAGCGGGCCGACCACCCGCCCAGCAGCACCACGCCCTGGTCCGCCAGGGGCTGCACCAGCACCGCCGGCAGTCCCGGCAGCAGGGCCTCGAATTCATCCCGGCCGGGGTAGATCTCCAGGTTCACCAGCGAAATCGCCTGCTGGCGCTCCAGGGCGCGGCGGCAGATCGGCCCGGGGCTGAACGTCGCCTCCGCCAGCAGGCCGCGGCGCAGCAGCACCCGGCCCCGCCACCACACCAGCACCACCGCCGCCGGACTGGCGGTGAGCAGCATCTGGCTGCCCCAGCCCAGTTCCTGCCGCAGCGGCTCCCGCAGATCGGCGACCAGTTCCAGCCCCTCTCGGCCCTGCAGGCTGGCCCGGCCGGCCGCCTCCGGCACGGCCCGGGTCCAGAGCACCGCCACCAGCATCAGGCCCACCGCCAGCAGGGCCGCCAGCACACCGGCGCGGGTGAGGGCGGGATCCTGGGCACCAGCGGTGAGCTGGTTGGTCACCACCAGCATCAAACCGGCCACCCCCACTCCGAGGCTCAGCCTGGCTGGCGGCGGCAGGGCCATGGCGGCGACGGGACAGAGCGGACTGCAGGCGGCAAACTAGGGCCAGCTGCGCCCCAGGCCGTTGTTCCGCTCTTCGCTGCTGGCCGCCCTGGCGGCTTTGCTGTTGCTCCTCGCCCCGTGCGGCTCCGCCATGGCGCTGTCGGTGGTCGACTTTCCCTCCACCGCCCCGGAGGACCGCGTGACCGATACGGCCGGCGTGCTCAGCCGCGCCGCCAGCTCCGAAGTGGCACGCGAGCTGGAGAGTTTCCAGGCCGAGCGCGTGGATGCCCGGCTGGTGACGGTGAATCAGCTCGACTACGGCCTGGCCCTGCCGGAGCTGGGCCGCCAGCTGCTGGCGCGCTGGCGCGATCCGGCCGCCGCCGCTGGCCAGCTGTTGTTCCTGCTCGACAGCCAGACCAATAGTGCCGCTGTGGTGAGTTCCGAGGATCTGAGTACCCAGCTCAGCCCCGCCCTGCTGCGCAGCACGGGCCGCAGCACCATGGCGGTGCCGATTCGCGACGGGGCGCGTTACCGACAGGCCAGCCTCGATGGCATCAGCCGGGTGCTCACCGTGTTGCAGGGTGGTGAGGATCCTGGTGAGCCGGTGATGGCCACTGTGGTCGCGGTCCAGAGCAACATTCCCAGCCGGGAGGAGACAGAGGCCAGCAGTGCCTTCACCTGGGTGGTGGTGCTGTTGGTGGTGGGCACGATTGTGCCCATGCTCACCTGGTGGGTGTTCTCCCGTTGATGCCAATCCTGTTATCCCATCCATGGGTCTGAACGATTGGCTGGGCACCTTCAGCAGGGCCCAGAACAGTCAGATCAGTCGTGATCTGCAGCGGGCCATACAGGCCGCCCGCACGATCGAGGCGATCGAGCGCGACCACTTCAACGCCCGATCGGTGCAGCTCGATCAGCAGCTGCCCCTGCCGCGCGCCGCCCAGGTGCAGCTGCACCGCCGTTTTCAGGCGGCTCTGGAGGTGTGCCGCGCCTCCCTCGCTGCCCTGGAGGATCACCGCCAGGTCCTCGGCCCCGATGCCCAGCGCCAGCTGCTGGTCGTGGAAGCGGTGCTGGAGCGCTACGACCCCGCCCGCCAGCGCTCCCCCACGGCCCTCTCCCGATCACCGGAGCTGCTGCCGCGCAGCCTGATCGGCGTGCTGGATCGCTTCCGCCGTCAGCTCGATCCCGCTGCCGAGGTGAACCTGCTGGAAGGCTTCCGGCGGCGGCGGGACGCCACGCTGGTGTCGCTGCGCATCCTGCTGTTGCTGGTGCTGGTGCCGCTGCTGGTGCAACAGCTCAGCCGCGCCCTGGTGGTGTCGCCGCTGGTAGACCGATTCGCCCCCGACACCCCCTTTCTCACCTATCCCAAACCAGCACTGGAGGAGGAGGCCGTGGAGAAACTGCGGGTGTTCAAGGAAGAAGTGGAATTCGATGCCCTGCTGCGTGGCAAGCCGGTGCCTGAAGCGCAGCAGATGCAGGGCTTGCTGGCCGAACGGGCCCAGCTGCTGAAGGAGGAGGCCGACCAGCGCAGTTCCGAAGCGGTGAAGAACGTGCTGGCCGATGTGGGAGGCCTGCTTGGCTTTGTGTTGATGTGCCTGCTTGGTCGCCGTGAAATCAAGGTACTGCGAGCATTTCTCGATGAGCTCGTCTATGGCCTCAGCGACAGTGCCAAGGCCTTTGCCATCATTCTGTTCACCGATGTATTCGTGGGTTTCCATAGCCCGGAAGGCTGGACAGTGCTGCTCAATGGCGTGGCGCATCACCTGGGATTGCCGGCCCGCGAAAACTTCATTATGCTCTTTATTGCCACCTTCCCAGTTGTGCTGGCAACGGTCTTCAAATATTGGATCTTCCGCTATCTCAACCGAGTCTCGCCCTCCTCGGTGGCCACGTTGCGCACCATGAACGGCGGTGGCTGAGGCCCTGCCCATCAGTGAGGCCCTGCCCATGAATGAGGCCTGGCACCTGGAGCTGATCACCGGTCCGGCCCGCAGCGGCAAGAGCCGTTGGGCCGAACACCGGGCCAGCGGCAGTGACCGAACGGTGCACTACCTGGCCACCGGCCCCGAGCTGCCCGACGACCCCCAGTGGCAGGTGCGCCTGGCCCGGCACCGCCGCCGCCGACCTGCCAGCTGGCACTGCCAAGAGGTGGGTGCGGGGCTGGCGGCGGCCCTGTTGGCCCTGCCGCCCGCTGATCTGGCCCTGGTGGATTCCCTCGGCACCTGGGTGAGCTGGGGGCTGGAGCTCGATGACCTGCCCTGGAGCACGGAGGTCGACGCCCTGCTGGCCAGCCTCGCGGCCCGCTGCGCACCGGTGCTGCTGGTGAGCGAGCAGACAGGCTGGGGAGTGGTTCCGCCCACCGCCATCGGCGGCCGCTTCCGGGATCGCCTCGGCGCCCTGGAGGAGCTGCTCAGTGGCCATTGCCGCCATCTCTGGCTGGTGGTGGCAGGCCGTGCCATCGATCTGCTGGCCCTCAGCCAGCCGGTGCCCCGCAGCTGACCTCCCGTCGCCACGTCCATGCCCCAGGTGGTGCTTTACCAGCCCCAGATTCCGCCCAACACCGGCAACGTGGCGCGCACCTGTGCCGCCACGGGCCAGGAGCTGCACCTAGTGGAGCCGCTGGGCTTTGAGATCAGCGACCGCACCCTGCGACGCGCCGGTCTCGACTACTGGCCCTGGGTGCCCCTGCACCGTCACCCCAACTGGCAGCAGTTTCAAGACGAACGGCAGCGGCGGGGCGGTCGCCTGGTGGCTCTCAGCGCCCACGGGCGCAGCAGCTATGCCAGCTTCGCCTTCGCTGCCGATGACTGGCTGCTGTTCGGCCGCGAAACCGAGGGCCTGCCGCCGGCGCTGCTGGCGGAGGCCGACAGTTGCCTGACGATTCCCATGGCCCGCTCCCGGCATCATTCGGGCGGCGGTGTGCGCAGCCTCAACCTGGCCACGGCCACTGCGGTGGTGCTGTTTGAGGCCCTGCGCCAGTTGGGGGAGCTGGCGCAGTCCTGAGCCCCCCCCCCCCCCAGCACAAGTGCCGTGGCAGCTGCAGTCTGCCCTGAACTTGCTGCTCCCCAATCCATCCGCTACTGTCTGCGCGGTCCAGGGATGCAGGCTTCTCCACTGGGCTTTGTCGTTTGGGGACAGATTGAATGAAGCCAAAACACGCACTTCATACCGGTTTGCTACTTCTCCTGCCTGGAGTTGTTGCTATCCCCGCCATCGGTGTCGCTGTTTCCCAGCGGAACCCCGAAGAGTTGCCGCTCGACCAGCGGCTGCTTTCCGTTCCATCCGGCTTGGCAGCCCCCGTCGTCAGCAACCTCTCCACCGCGCCGCTTGCAACCCCTGAGGCGGCAGCACAGGTGGAACCCCCCCTGACCCGCAGTCCCCTGTCCAGCAGTCCCATGTCGGACGGGGAGCTGTTGGCGGGCCTGCCGTCCACCGATCGCCTCTGGGTGCGCGTTCGTCAGCCGGTGAGTGTGGCCGACCTGTCGCGGCAGATGGGGCTGCAGAGCCAGTCCCTGGCCAATCTCAATGACGTGGGCACCAGCCACCGCTTCCAGAGCGGTGAGTGGGTGGTGCTGCCCAACCAGCAGAGCCAGGCGGCTCAGCGCATCGCCTCCCTCGACAACACCGATGTGCGCCGCACGCCGCCGCTGCCCAGCGCTCCACCGCCGGTGCAGACCAAAGGGGTTGTCCGCCTGGGTGACTCCCTGCTGCAGATCGCGCAGCGCTACGGGATCACCATGCAGGAGTTGGTGCGCTTCAATCCCGGCCTGGACACCGCCAGGCTGGTGGCCGGAACTGAGATCAAGCTGGTCCAGTCGGCCCCGGTGCGTCAGCGTGCCGTGCTCGGCCTGAGGCCCAGCACCAGCGGCGGCCTGAGCTGGCCCGACCAACCGAACCTCGGCCAACCCCAGCAGCCCTTTCATGATCACGGTGCCCACACCTGGATCTGGCCCACCAGCGGGGTGTTCACCTCTGGCTACGGCTGGCGCTGGGGCCGCATGCACCGCGGCATCGACATGGCCAACAACGTCGGTACCCCGATCAAGGCTGCCCGCACTGGGCGCGTGGTGTTTTCCGGCTGGAACTCGGGTGGCTTCGGCTATCTGGTGACCCTGCAGCATCCCGATGGCAGCCGTTCCCTCTATGCCCACAACAGCCGTCTGATGGTGAGCGCCGGGCAGGAGGTGCGCCAGGGCACGGTGATCGCCCTGATGGGCAGCACCGGCAACAGCACTGGTCCTCACCTGCACTTCGAAATCCATCCAGCTGGCGGCAGTGCTGTGAATCCGCTCACCTTCCTGCCACCCCGCGCCTGATACACTCCACACACCGCGGCTCGGTAGCTCAGCTGGTTAGAGCGTGGGATTCATAACCCCAAGGTCGGGAGTTCAAGTCTCCCCCGAGCCATTTCGGTGTGCTTCATCATCGGATCACAGCAATCATCTGTGCTGTCATCTGATCTGAATCGTGGTGATCTTCTCCACCCCTTCCTGAAGGTTGCGCGATACCGGGCAGGCCTTCATCCGCTCCTGGATTCCAGCGATGTCGGCCTCTGATCCCTGTGCCGGCAGGCCTCTTCCATCCCCCGCATCCAACTGCACATGGAACGTGCCGATCACGCTCTTCAGGATCCAGTCCTGAGTGGCCGTGACGGAAAACTCCGCCTCCACCCGTGCCAGGGGAAGCTGGCGCTCACGGGCATTGGCCACCAGGTAGTAGTGCTGACAGAGCAGCAGGGAGATCAGGTAGATCCGGAACCCTGGCATGGTGAGGCTGAGGTTCTGAGGCTCCCAGTTGTCCTCAGCGTTCAACCACTGCACAGCCAGATCGGTGCTGGTGCGCTCGGGGGCCGGGTGCTGGCTCTGCAGCCGGAAGCGGAACTGTCGGGTGCTGGTCATGGCGAAGGGGACGTGACAGGGGAGGGAATGGAGACAGGAGCAGGGCGGGTGGCCTCGGCTGCCGGGATCTGACGGCGCCATGCCTCCACGCCGGTGAGCAGCGCAGAACCCAGCAGCAGGGCTGAGAATCCCTGACGCAGCCGCAGCTCCGGCAGGTGGGGGGCCAGCCACTGGCCGGCCCCCCCCCCCACGGCCCCGCCGAGCAGCAGGGGGATCAGCAGCGGCAGCACCTCCCTGGGCCAGTGGCCGAGGGCCAGCAGGGCCACCAGAGCATTGCTGGCAATCAGCAGCAGGCTGGTGCCGCTGGCCACGGCCATCGGCAGACCCGCCAGCAGCACCAGAGCAGGCACGATGGCGAAGCCACCGCCCACGCCGGCGATGCCGGTGAGCAGTCCCACCAGCACCCCCTGCAGGGCCAGGGGCCCAACCCGCCCCTTGGGCTCGGGCTTGAGGGCACCCTCCACCAGGGCGGCACGACGGGTGAGCAGCCAGGCGGCCAGCAACGCCGCCGCCGTGAACAGGGCCAGCTGCAGGGGCTCGGGGATCACGCCCGCCTTCACCAGCGATCCGCCGACCCAGCTGCCAGCGAGGGCCGGTACCCCCAGCAGCAGGGCGGGGCGGGGTGCGACCCAGCCCCGCCGCAGATAGGGGGGGGTGTTGGCCAGGGCGAGCAGCCCCACCACGATCAACGACAGGGGCACGGCCTCACGGGTGGGCAGCCCGGCCCCGCTCACCAGCAGTGGCAACAGCAGGATCGACCCGCCAGCACCGAGCACGGCCAACAGAAAGCCGATCAGCGTCCCGCCGCCCAGCAGCAGGGCCGAGCTGGCGTCGATCACAGGGAGATCCGGTTCCAGGGCATGGCCGCCAGCAGACGGGCCATGCCACAGAAGCCGCTGATCCCCGCGAACACCAGGCCCGCTCCCACGATCCAGCTGAGCAGGATCCAGACCGGCGCCACCGTGGCATGGAGGAGCAGCCCGAGCAGCACCAGCGAGCCGGCGGCGATCTGCACCTGGCGCATCAGTGGCAGCGGCGCTCCCTTGAGCCGGCGCAGTGCCAGGCCGGCCTGCTCCCACGACGGCACGCCGCCCTCCAGGTCGGTCACCGGCTGGGCGTGGCCCTGGGCCTGCAGCATCCGCACGGCACGGCTGCTGCGGTTGCCGCTCTGACACACGAGCACCAGGGGCCCCTGGGGCAGAACGGCCTGGGGGAGTCGGGTCAGGGGGATGTTGAGGCTGCCGTCGATGTGACCGGAGGCGTACTCCACCGGTTCGCGCACGTCGATCACCGTCACCTCACGGTTGGCGAGCTGCTCGGCGAGGGTGTGGGCCGACACGCTGCTGGCGTGCTGCATGGATCGGGTGGTGGTCATGGGGATGGCGATCGCTTGGCGATCGGGCAACGATGTGGATGGACAGAACGTGGAAACGGGAGCCCCGGCCTCAGCCGGGGCTGGGGTCAGGTCAGCTCGGGACCCTCCAGGGGATAGCCCTCGTCGGCCCAGCGGCGCAGGCCACCGCGCAGGTTGGCCACCTCGGAGTGCCCCGCCTTGAGCAGCTGCTGGGTGGCGAGGGCCGAACGGCTGCCCGAGTGGCACACCACCACCACCGGGCGATCGCCGGGTATCTCGGCCTGGCGATCGGCCAGATCGGGTAGCGGGATGGCCACGCTGCCGGCCACGTGACCATCCGGGCCCTCCAGTTCCTCGCTGGAGCGCACGTCCAGGATCGTCACGTCCTGACGGTGGGCCGCCACCCAGGCCGGGGTGAGTTCCGGCAGGCCGGCATAGCTGCGGACCACCGGCGCCCACACCGGGGTTGTCAGCGGTGTGGTGGGTTTGCCGGAACGCAGGTTGCCCGGCAGGGCCTCGGCGATGCGATGGGGGTGGGGGAGCTTCATGTTCTCCATGTGGCCCACGAAGTCGCGTTCGCTGGCACCGGCGCCGAGACGGGCGTTGAAGGCCTTCTCCTCCACCACCGAGGTGACCGTGCGGCCGGTGTAGTCGTGGCCGGGGTACAGCAGGCAGGAATTGGGCAGGGAGAAGATCTGGCCGGTGATCGAGCTCCACAGGGTGTGGGCATCGCCCTGCTGGAAATCACAGCGCCCGCAGCCCCGCACCAGCAGGGCATCGCCCGTGAAGGCCATCGACTGGTCATCGAGCACGTAGCTGAGGCAGCCATCGGTGTGCCCCGGGGTGCTGCGCACCTGCAGATGGCGGCTGCCGAACGGAACCCGGTCGCCGTGTTGCAGCGGCAGGGTCACGTTCTCGGCCCGGCCGAGCGCAGCCACGCCGATCGCACAGCCCGTGGCGGCATGCATCAGCCAGCTGCCGGTGACGTGGTCGGCATGCACGTGGGTGTCGATGGAGGCCACCAAGGTGATGCCCAGCTCGCGGATCAGGGAGAGATCGCGCCCGTGTTGCTCAAACACGGTGTCGATGATCACGCCCTGACGGCTGGGCGCTTCGGCCAGCAGGTAAGTGAAGGTGCCGGTGTCGGCGTCAAAGAGCTGCCGGAACAGCAGGGGGCCACCGCCGGCGGCGGCGACCAGGGAGATGGCGGTGTCCGGGGCGGAGACCATGGCAGCGGTGCGTAACTTTTATGACCATAGCCGCATAGAGCGCAATCGTTTGTGGCGTTGTGTGGCTGAGCGCAGCTGGGTGCTGCATGCTCAGGGAGCGCGATCAGTCCGGCAGCACACCCATGGCCGATCCCCAGCAGGCCGTCGCCCGAGGCGGAACCCCCCGGCGGCGGCGCGGCGGGCGGGCTCTGGTGGTGGTGGCGGTGCTGCTGATGGCCGTGGTGTTTTGGCCTGCCGCGCTCGGGGCCGCGGAGCCTCCAGCCCGATGGACCCTCAGCGATGGCCAGGGGCAGCGCTGGGCCGTGAGCCTGTTCCATCAGCCCGATCCCGCCTACCCCGACGGCGCGCGGCTGCGGCTCACGGCCCTGGCGCCTGCCCCACAGCCAGGCCAGGCACCGAGTCACAGCGCCGCACTGGAGCTCCGTGATGCCTTCGCCGGCCGCTGGAGCCTTCCCAACCGCAGCCAAGAACTGGTACCACCCGATTCCGGGACGATTCCGGCGGGCAGTGCCCAGTTCGCCCTCGATGGACTCGCCAGAGCGCCCCGGGACGGTGGGCCGGTGCGGCTGGAGATCCCCCTGGCCAGCGGAGCGACGGCCATCGTGGTGCTCGGGCCGGCCCCCACGGCAGCCCTGGTGGAGCTGATCGCCCAGGGCTGACGCCCACGGCTGTTGCGTTCAAGCTGTTGCGTAGAACCGCCGCCGCATCCCGACAGGCCCTCCATGCCGCTGCTGACCCCCCTCCTGCGCCGCCTGCTGGTGGCCGTGTGCTGCCTGGGGCTGCTGCTCAGCGGTGCTCCGCCAGCGCGGGCGGATTTCAGCCTCCCACCCTTGCCCTACCCCGCCGATGCCCTCGAGCCCGCCATCGACGCGCGCACGATGGAGATCCACCACGACCGGCACCACGGCGGCTATGTGGCCAAGCTCAACGCCGCCCTCGCCGAGCGCCCGGAGCTGGCGGGCCTGTCGCTCGAGGAGCTGCAGGGGCGGGCGCGGCGGCTCCCGGAGGCCATGCGCAACAACGCCGGCGGCCACTGGAACCACAGCCAGTTCTGGACGGCCATGGCCCCCGCGGGCGAGGGCGGGGAGCCCTCGGAAGCGCTCCTGGAGGCCATCAACGGCAGATTCGGCTCCGCGGACGTCCTCAGAGAGCAATTCGAGGCGGCCGCCGCCGCCCGCTTCGGCTCGGGCTGGGCCTGGCTGATCCTGAAGCCGAACGGTGATCTGGCGATCACCACCACGGCCAACCAGGACAACCCGCTGATGAACCTCAGCGGGATCGAGCGGGGCACGCCGCTGCTGGGCCTGGACGTATGGGAGCACGCCTATTACCTCAGCTACCAGAACCGCCGGCCTGATTACATCCGCTCCTGGTGGTCGCTGGTGAACTGGAGTGAAGTGAACCGGCGCTATGCCGAGGCCGCCGGGCTCAGCCCTCGAACTCCCGCCTCGGAGCTTTGACGCCGGCAGATTCGCTGCCCTTGATGTAGGCCAGCATGGTGTCCGCATCCGACGTTTCGAACGGATCAATCGGGCAGTTGTCGCCGAATTCGGGCTCCAGGAACACCTTCTCGATGTGTCCGTCGTTCACCAGCATCGAGTAGCGCCAGGAGCGCAGGCCGAAACCCAGGTTCGACTTATCGACGAGCATGCCCATCTTGCGGGTGAATTCAGCATTGCCATCGGGCAACAGGAATACGCTCTTGGCGCCCACCTGCTTGCCCCACTGGAACATCACGAAGGCATCGTTCACCGACAGGCAGATGATCTGATCCACGCCGTGGGCGCGGAACTCGTCGTAGAGCTCCTCGTAGCGCGGCAGGTGACTGGAGGAGCAGGTGGGGGTGAAGGCACCGGGCAGGGCGAACAGCACCACCTTCCTGCCTTTGAAGATGTCGTCGCTGCTGAGGTCCTGCCAGCGGTAGGGGTTGGGCCCGGGCACGGATTCGTCCCGCACGCGGGTTTTGAACGTGACGTTGGGAACGCGCTCGAGAACGGCCATGGATCGCTGTTGGAACAAGAGGAACGGCTGCCGGCCCTCCGGCATGCACACCACACTAACCCATAGTCACTTCGGATAAGCCTCTATGGGCATAGCGTCAGTGGCTGGGCGCGCTGCCGCCTCGCGGTCCCCGTGCACCAGCACGTCGCCTGGCGCGAACAGGAACACATCCTCGGCGATGCGGTGCACCTGGCCGCAGATCGCGGCAATGCCCCCGCACACGAAATCGATCAGCCGCTGGCCAGGGCTGTCCTCCAGCCAGGCTGAGTTCACCAGCACGGTGTGGTGAGCCCGTACAGCCTCGATCACCCTGCGGGCGTCACAGAAGCTGCGCGGTGTGAACACGAGCACCTGGCGGCCATAGCCCGGTGAATCCCACCGGCGCGGCTGCGGTTCCACCGCTGTCGGCGCTGTGAGCCACGAGTCGGTGAGCATGGGGGTCCAGCTGGGCTCGGTTCAGACTGGGTGGGCAGGAACCTGCCGGCCCGTGGACTACAGATGGGCTTCGCTTTTCTGTGACGAGTCGTTCCCGGCGCAGATCACCAGTCCGGGTATCTTTTGTGACGTGCCCGGTTTCGGGCTCCGACCCCTGCGCGAGCTGCCATGACAACCACCTCCAGCACTGGCAGCCGCATCTCCACCGGCCCGGCCGGCCGGGCGGTGGCCCAGCCCATGGAGGAGACCCTGATCGAGGGGCTGCATCAGCACCTCACCCTGGAGCGGCAGGCCAGCGCCGCCTACTTCGCCCTGGCGATCTGGTTTGCGGAGCGGGAGTTGCGTGGCTTTGCCGGCTACCTCAAACAGGAGTCGCTCGCTGAGCAGAGCCATGCCGCCTGCGTGGCCGACTACCTGATTGCTCGTGGCCAGGGCGTGGTGCTGGAGCCTCTCGCCGCTCCCCGCCAGAGCTGGAGCGGCGCCGAGGAGATCTTCACGGCCGTGTTCGCGATGGAGGCCGATGTCACCAGCTCCCTGCAGCAGCTCTATGCCCTGGCCGAGCGCTGCGGTGATGTGCGCACCACGGTGTTCCTCGACCCGGCGGTGCAGCAGCAGGTGGCGGCAGAGCATGAAGCGGCCCATCTGCTGGGTCGGGTGCGGTTTGCGCAGAACCAGCCCGCAGCCCTGCTGGTGATTGATGGCGAACTGAGCGCCGGTGCCCACAGCCCGATCAGCCTGTCCTGAGTTCAGGTGAGGGGACGACTGCAGAGTTCGATCAGAAAGGCCAGGGCCAGCTGATCCCGGACTCCGCGACGTTGCCAGCTGCGGGCGGCGCTGAGCAGGTCGCGGCGGCGCTGGTGCAGGTGGTCGAGTTCCAGGCGCAGGCGGGTGCCCAGACGGTCATCCTGGCAACGCTGCAGACAGTGGAGAAGCTGGCGGCAGCGCTGGCGGGACGTATCTGCTTCCCGGCAGAGGCTGCCGAGCAGGCTGTGGGCAGAGGTGACGGTGGGCATGGCCAGATCCATCAGGCCGCCAGAGGAGCTGTTTCGATCAGGGACGGTGCCAGTCGCAACCCTGAAGTCCCACTGGGCACTTCGAGCAGCTGGGCGCTGCGGAATCGGGAGATCAGCCGGGTGGTGGTGACGCGGGTGGTGCCAATCAGCTCGCCGATGCGCTCATGGGTGAGCCGGAAGGGCAGGTCGCACCACTCGCCGCAGCGCCGGCCCAACCTGTTCACCAACAGAGCCAACAGGGCATGGAGGCGCTGTTCGGCCGACCCCAGGTGACGGATGCGCAGCAGCTGCAGGGTCCACTCGTTGACAGCATCGAAGCCCTGGAGGTCGGCGATCGCCCCCTGACTGCGGAAGCACAGGGGTGTGAGGGCCTCCACGCACACGCCCTCGCTGCACAGCCGATCGGTGCGCAGGTGATCTCCGGGCTGCAGGAAGGCGATGGTCATGCCCTCGGTTTCCTCGCAGGGGCAGTAGACGCGGGCCACCCCTTCCAGAACTTCGATGGAACTGCAGGCCGAGTGCAGGTTGGAGTCGATCAGTACGGACTGACCAGCGGGGACGCGGACGGCAGCCACGGGATCGTCGGGCAGAAAGCGGAACCCCATCACGAGCGCAGCGGTGCTTGTTGAGAACTGATCGCAACCTAGATCGACCAGGGCCCCTTTTGCAAGCGATTCTCATTAGCAAGGCTCATTTGCAAGGCCATGGGCTCCTCCAGAGCCACACGCGTGCGCCGCCAGGCCTCAGGCCAGAACCCGGTAACGGCTGCTCAGGCGCATCGATGCCCCAGGCCCCAGCTCCAGCCGGCGCTTACCAGTGGCCAGGGCACCGCGGGGAGCGCTCCAGGGCTCCAGGCAGGCCATCGGTCGGGGCGGGTCGCTCCAGATCACCACCAGATCAAGGGGGGCGGTGGTCTCCAGCTCCAGCGCTGTGCCGGCGCTGGGGTCGAGCAGACGCACCGCCTGGGCAGGGCCAGCCAGCAGGTCGATGCCCTCGGCCAGCAGATCGAGCTGCTGGTCGGTGTTGCACTCCTGGCCAGTGCGCTGATCCAGGCAGCGGGCCGGAAGCCCTTCGAACCGCGCCGTGGCCAGATCGGCGATGGCGAAATAGGGGTGCAGCCCGAAGCTGAACGGCATGGTCTGCTCGCCCTGGTTGCGCACCTCGGCGCTGATCTCGAGAACGCGGGGCGCCAGCCGCACCTCGAGCTGCAGCTGAAAGCGGAATGGGTAGTGCGCCAGGGTGGCGCCGCAGTGCTCCAGCTCCAGGGCCACGCCACGGCCGTCCTCGAGGGGGCGCATCAGCCAGGGCAGGTCGCGGGCGAAGCCGTGCTGGGGCATGGAGAAGCGACCCTGGCTCAGGGACAGCACCCCGCCCGGCAGGCCGCCGCAGATCGGAAACAGCACCGGCACCCCACCACGCACCGACAGGGCCGGGTCGCTGAAGCGCTCCAGGTCCAGGTAAAGCCGCTCGCGCCCGCCGCTGCGCCAACCGCTGATCAGGCCGCCGCGTTCGGGCACCACCCGCAGCAGGTCGCCACTGCCGGGGTCACTGAACTCCCAGTGGGGGTAGGGAGCCTCGCGCTGAACCAGGACCATGGTGTGAGGGGGATGGCGTTCAGCGACGCGGCTCGGGGCCACCGGAGCGGCGGCTGCGGGCCATGCTGGCAATCTTGTTCTCCACCGCCCGCACCAGGGATTTGCTGCGGTTCACCTCGCCGATGCGCTCGCCCTCCTTGGGTCTCACCAGGGGGTTGTCCCTCAGTTCGCCGCGCAGCTGGCTGAGCAGGCGAAAGTGACTGGTGGTGTTGTGCTTGCGCAAGACCGCTGGATCCCAGGTCATGGACGAATGCCGCTCTGAGGTCAGCCTATGGCCCAGCCGAAGGGCGGTTGTGATAACTTGTCAAAGACAACTGGAAGTCGGTACGAGTTCGCCTACTAGAAGCGCCTGCCAGTCGCGTCCAGCTGTTTTTCGCAGCTGTTGCCCGTCGCAGTCCGGTTCTCCATCTGGCCAGTCTCGGCGCTCAGCAGTTTCGGCTTCGGCGCTGAACCACCAGCCCTGAGCCCGTTCTCCAGTCCGTCAGCCCTTTCACCCTTTTCAGCGAGCATGTCCCGACTTGTCGGTCTCCAGGCCCCGGACTTCACCGCCACTGCGGTGGTGGACCAGGAATTCAAGGATGTCTCTCTGAGTCAGTACCGCGGCAAGTACGTGGTGCTGTTCTTTTACCCCCTCGACTTCACCTTCGTCTGCCCCACGGAGATCACCGCCTTCTCCGACCGCTACGCCGATTTCACCAGCCGCAACACCGAGGTGCTGGGCGTGTCGGTGGACAGCCAGTTCTCACACCTGGCCTGGGTGCAGACCGAGCGCACCAGCGGTGGCCTGGGAGAGTGCAACTATCCCCTTGTGGCCGACCTCAAGAAGGAGATCGCCCGCGCCTACAACGTGCTCGATGAGGAGGCCGGCGTGGCCCTGCGCGGTCTGTTCATCATCGATCCCGAGGGCGTGATCGCGCACAGCACGATCAACAACCTGCCCGTGGGCCGCAGCGTCGACGAGACCCTGCGGGTGCTGCAGGCCTTCCAGTATGTGCAGAGTCACCCCGACGAGGTGTGTCCCGCCAACTGGCAACCCGGTGACAAGACCATGAACCCTGACCCGGTGAAGTCGAAGGATTTCTTCGCCGCCGTCAACTGAGGCAGCCGCCTCCCAGCGGGAGGTTGAGCCTCCCTGCCGCTGATCAGGCCCCTGCCGGGGCCTTTTTTCATGGGCTCTGGCGCAGGCTGGCCAGCAGCGGCAGCCCATCCAGCCCACCGGTGACGGAATCACAGGCGCGCTCGGGGTGGGGCATCAGCCCCAGCACGTTTCCGGCGGCGTTGGTGAGGCCCGCCACATCCCCCATCGATCCGTTGGGGTTGGCGGCGTAGCGCAGCACCACCTGGCCATTGGCCTCCAGCCGGCGCAGCTCCTCGCTATCGCACTGATAGCGCCCCTCCCCGTGGGCGATCGGCAGACGAATGGAGGCGCCGGCGCCGTAGCCCTGCAGCCAGCGGCAGTGGCCAGGGTTGACCTGCAGTTCAGTGGGCTCGCAGATGAAGTGCAGGCCGGCGTTGCGTGTCAGGGCTCCAGGCAGCAGTCCCATCTCGGTGAGCACCTGAAACCCGTTGCAGATTCCCAGCACTGGCCCGCCGTTCGTGGCGAACCGCTGCACCGCCTCCAGCACCGGGGCGAAGCGGGCGATGGCCCCGCAGCGCAGGTAGTCGCCGTAGCTGAAGCCGCCGGGAATGACCACGGCGTCAAGGCCATCGAGGTCGCTCTGGGCGTGCCAGAGAAAGGTTGTCGGCAGCCCCAGGCAGCCCTCCAGAGCCCACCGCACATCCCGGTCGCAATTGGAACCGGGGAACACCACCACCCCCACGTTCATGCCCGTTTCCCCCCTGCAGGCTCGCGGATCTCCAGGCTCCAGTTCTCGATCACGGGATTGGCCAGCAGGCGATCACTGAGCAGCTCCAGCTGGCTCTGGGCGGTGGCCCGATCGGGGGCCTCCAGCTCCAGCTCGATGGCCTTGCCGATGCGCAGCTTGCGCACACCCTCAACCCCCAGCCGGGCCGCCGCTGCGCGTGTGGCCTCCCCGGCGGGGTCGAGCACCGATGGTCTCAGGGAGACCTGAACACGAGCGAGATAGGTGGGCACGGAAGAGCCGGATTTTGTTAAATCTTGGCAGTCCAACGGCCTTCCGCCTGCCCCTGCGGCGCAGGTTGAAAGCAGATGCGGTGGTGCCGGTGTCAGCTGCCTCCAGCCCCTCGGCCTGCCGGCTCTGGTTGGGAAGACCCGGGATGGGGGTGCTGGTGGCAGTGCTGGCGGCCGTGCTGCTCGGAGGGATTGAGCCAGCAGCCAGTCGGGCCGATGGGCAGCTGCCCCCGGTGGCCTTGCAGTGCCGTCTCGACGGGGGCCCCTGGCGGGACTGCCTGATGCGGATCGAGAGCATCGGTCAGCGCTGGAGCCTGGTGGTGGGCCGGGAGCAGGTGTGGTTTGAGCACGACGGCCGGGGCCTGGTGCGCATGCTGCGGGGAGGTCGCGGCTGGGTCCCCGTGCAACCCCACTGGAGCGCCGACACCGCTCTGTGCTGGGACGGCATCTGCGCCAAGGGGGAGATCCCCCTCGACTGAAGGGTCTGATGGAAGGGTCGCTGCCCCTCCCCCATCAGCCGAGCAGGGCGGCCAGGGTCGTCTGCAGGTCATCAGCTGGCAGTTGAAACCCCAGCACCACCACCTCCAGGCCAGGTGCCGCATCGGGCTGACGGCCTGCCGGGTCGCTGAACCAGCTCTCAAGCCGCGGGCCCACAGCTTGGAGTTCCAGCACCCTGGCCTTGCCGCTCAGGCGCAGTCGACCCTTGAGACGCACCACGCCGTGGCTCTGGATCAACTGGCGCAGGGCCCGCTCCACGGCTGCGCGCTCAAACCTTCCGGCGAGCCGCAGGGCCTTCGCCTCGATCGCCACGTGGTGATGGTGCTCGTGCTCGTGCTCGTGCTTGTGATCGTGATCGTGGCTGTGGCTGTGTGGGTCATGGTCGAGTCCCAGCACCAGTTCCGGTGCCACGGCGCCCCGCGCCATCGGCAGCACAGGCGTGCCGGGGCGGATCTGGCTTTGCAGCCGCTCGCGCACCCGCTCCAGCTGGGCGGGATCCACGCAGTCGGCCCGGCTGATCAGCACCAGATCGGCGCACGCGAGTTGCTGGGCGAACAGCTCGTCGATGGCGGTGGCGTGATCGAGGCTGGGATCGGCCCGGCGCTGGGCCTCGAGCACGGCGGGGTCGGCCACCACCGCACCAGCAGCGAGGGCTTCGCCATCGACCACGGTGACCACGCCGTTCACCCGCGTGCGCGAGCGGATCTCAGGCCACTGGAAGGCAGCCACCAGGGGCTCGGGCAGGGCCAGTCCGCTCGTTTCCACCACGATCCCGTCGAGCTGATCCGCCCGCTCCAGCAGGGTGGTCATGGTGGGTAGGAAATCGTCCTGCACCGTGCAGCAGAGGCAGCCATTGGTGAGCTCCACCAGGCGACCGTCGAGCTCCTCCTCCGGGCAGAAGCCGCAGCTGCGCAGCAGGTCGCCATCGATGCCCACCTCGCCGAACTCATTCACGAGCACCGCCAGCCGCTGGCCACTGCCCAGCAGCAAGCGGCGAAGCAGGGTGGTCTTGCCGGCCCCCAGGAAACCGGTCACCACCGTCACAGGCAGTCGTCCGGCTGACGCTGAACCCGCCGGGCTGATGGCCGTCTCGGTCTTGAGACTGGATGGGCCCATGGTGGACGCGTTCATCGGCAATCCAGGCTGTCGCGGGTGCTCACGCCGGTGAGCGGGTTGGTGCCACTAGCCCGCTTGCAGAGCTGCTTCTGCTCGGGCAAATCCAGCACCGCGTCTGTGAAGTCGGCTCCGTCGATACGGGCACCGCCGAACCGGCTCTGCATCAACATCGCGTTCCGCAACACCGCACCGCGCAGGTCGCTGTCGTTGAAGCGTGTGGCGTAGGCCACCACATCCTCGAGATTGGTGCCACTCAGATCGGCCCCCTGCAGGTTGCTGTTGTTGAACACCGCACCCCGCAGGTCAGCCTCGCTGAAGTCGTAGCCCTCCAGCGCGGCCTTGAGAAATTCCGCCTGCAGCAGCTGGCGACCGTGCATGTCGGGCTGGAGATCCTGCTGGGCCCGCTGGCCCCGCAGCTCCGGTGCCGTGATCGCTGCGGCCGGTGTCGCTGCCAGCAGCAGGCCGGCGGAGCAAAGCACCAGTGTCAGCGCCAGGCTCAGGAGTACCGACGGCGCCAGCCGCGGCAGGACGCCGCTCAAGGGCGGGGGGCTGGACATGGGTGCGCTCCTACGGTGCAGGTTCAAGTTATGGCAACCATGGCGATGACCCTGCGGGTGGTGGTCCCCCCCCACCCCCTGATCGGGCACTGGCTCTCGGTGCTGCGTGACCGCCGCACCCCCGCCCCGCTCTACGGCACCGCCACTGCTGAACTGGGGCGCTGGCTCACCTACGAGGCCCTGCGGGACTGGCTGCCCCATCGCCCCATCAGCGTCGAGACCGACCTGGCCTGCTGCGAAGGCCAGGTGGTGGACGTCTCGGTGCCGATCCTGGCTATTCCCCTCTGCCCCGAGGGACTGGGTCTGTGGGATGGCGCCAAGGCGGTGCTGCCTGCAGCCCGGGTGCAGCATCTGCACTGCGGCCAGCCCCTGCCCCTGGCCAGCATTGATGCGCGCTGTGGTGTGCTGGTGTTCGCCGCCGAGGTGGGCATTGATGGCGAGCTGGATGCCCTGCTGGCGGCCTTGCGCGAGCGTGGTGTGAGCGGCCCCAGGTTGCGCGTGATCACCGCCCTGGCTGCCAGTCCAGGACTCAAGCGGCTGGGCGAGACGTTCGCGGACCTCACCCTCTACACCGCCTGCATCGATCCTGAGCTCAGCGCAGACGGCTGCATCAGTCCCGGCATCGGCCAGGTGAGCGAACGGCTGTTCGGTGCGTGCCTGGCGGACATGGCCGCGACGACTGCCTAGGCTCTCCACCTGGCCCGCTGCCGCCCAGCGCCTCTCAGCGCTTCTGTCCAACCCTCCCCGTCCCCATCCAGTCCCATGGCTGACCGCCCCCCTCAGGATCGCGTCGCCGCGGATCGGGCCCGACCGGATGCCGGCAGCGCTGTCCCCTGCGATCAGAGTTCCGCACTCCTGGCCAGTGCCGTGGCCGGTGCTGTGCTCGGCGCCGCTGGCCTGGCCTGGTGGTTGTTGTCTGTGGCCGAACGGCGGCGACTGGCCGCCCGGCAACAGCGCAACCTGGCGCTCTCGCGCCTGCAGGGCGGCGCCGATCCCCACGACGAGCCGCTGCTGCGCTCCCCCGCTTCCTCCCAGTCGGTGGGGGAGGCAACGGCCCATGACAAAGCGCTGCACGACAAGGTGCACGAACTCAACCAGGCGATCGAGGCGGTGCGCCGCCAGCTTGAGCAGTTGCAGCCCCAGGGCTGACACCGCCGCTGGGTAGGTTGCTGATCTGCCTCGCTGCCCGCTCCCCATGCTCCGCTCCGCCGCCGTCACCCAGGGGATTCAGCGCTCCCCCAACCGGGCCATGCTGCGGGCGGTGGGCTTTGGTGATGACGACTTCAGCAAGCCGATCGTCGGCATCGCCAACGGCTACAGCACCATCACACCCTGCAACCTGGGCCTGAACGACCTGGCCCGGCGGGCCGAACAGGCCGCCCATCATGCCGGTGGCATGCCCCAGATGTTCGGCACCATCACGGTGAGTGATGGCATCTCCATGGGCACCGAGGGGATGAAGTATTCCCTGGTGAGCCGAGAGGTGATCGCCGACTCGATCGAAACCGCCTGCAACGCCCAGAGCATGGACGCTCTGCTGGCGATCGGGGGCTGTGACAAGAACATGCCCGGGGCCATGCTGGCCATGGCGCGCATGAACATTCCCGCCATTTTTGTGTATGGCGGCACGATCAAGCCCGGAAAACTGGGCGCCTGTGATCTCACCGTTGTCAGTGCTTTTGAAGCGGTGGGGCAGTTCAGTGGCGGCCAGATCGACCAGGACGAACTCAACGCCATCGAGAAGAACGCCTGTCCCGGTGCCGGCAGCTGCGGTGGAATGTTCACTGCCAACACCATGAGTGCCGCCTTTGAGGTGATGGGCCTGAGCCTGCCCTACAGCTCCACGATGGCAGCCGAAGACCCCGAGAAAGCTGACAGCGCCGCCCGCAGCGCCGAAGTGCTGATGCAGGCCATCGAGGCCGACATCCGTCCGCGGGATCTGCTCACCCGCGAAGCTTTTGAAAACGCCATCAGCGTGATCATGGCGGTGGGGGGATCCACCAACTCGGTGCTGCATCTGCTGGCTGTGGCCCGCACCGCCGGCGTGCCGCTGGCCATCGAGGATTTTGAAACGATTCGCCAGCGCGTGCCGGTGATCTGCGATCTCAAGCCCAGCGGCCGCTACGTGACCGTGGATCTGCACAACGCCGGCGGCACCCCCCAGGTGATGAAGCTGTTGCTCGATGCCGGCCTGCTGCACGGCGACTGCCAAACGATCGAGGGCAAGACCCTTCGCGACGTGCTGGCCGCCGTGCCCTCCGAGCCGCCCGCGGACCAGGACGTGATCCGGCCGCTGAGCAATCCGCTCTACCCCAAGGGTCACCTGGCCATCCTCAAGGGCAACCTGGCCGAAGAGGGTGCAGTGGCCAAGATCAGCGGGGTGAAGAACCCGGTGATCACGGGGCCGGCCCGGGTGTTCGAGAGCGAGGAGACCTGCCTCGCCGCCATCCTCGACAAGCAGATCCACCCCGGCGATGTGGTGGTGGTGCGCAACGAGGGACCGGTGGGGGGGCCTGGGATGAGGGAGATGCTCAGCCCCACCGCCGCGATCGTGGGCCAGGGCTTGATCGATTCGGTGGCCCTGATCACCGATGGGCGCTTCTCCGGGGGCTCCTTCGGCCTGGTGATCGGCCACGTGGCCCCCGAGGCCGCCGTGGGCGGCACCATCGGCCTGGTGCACGAGGGCGACAGCATCAGCGTGGATGCCAACCAGCTGCTGATCCAGCTCCATGTGAACCAGGAGGAGCTGGCCCGGCGCCGGGCCGCCTGGGTGAAGCCCGAGCCCCGCTACCGCACCGGTGTGCTGGGCAAATACGCGCGTCTGGTGAGCTCCAGCAGCCTGGGGGCGGTAACCGATCAGAGCGAACTCAGCGCCAACCGCTGAGCCCCATACCCCCCGCCCCCCGGATCAACCGCCCACCAGCAGCGCCCGCAGGCGGCGGGCCAAGGCCTCGAGGGGGGCGCCTGCGGCTGGCCGCTCGCAGCGCGCGCCGCTGTCGCCGCGCAACCACACCGGGTGGCTTCCATGCCAGAGCAGGGGGCGATCCTGATCAGCGCACCAGGCGAGGGTGAGATGCAGGTCAACACCGCTGGGGTAGAGATCCAACTCCAGGTCGTCCGCTGGCAGGCGCTCGCCGGCGGCATCGCGTGCCTCAAGCAGCAGGCAGCATTCCTGAAGGGCCTCGGCGGCGCGCTCTGCGGGGGCCCCGGCGGCGGTGCTCTCCTGGCAGCGCACGCCATGGCGCAGTGGCCGGCGGCAGAGATCGGCGGCGGCGGCCACCAGCGCACACAGCTCCGCCGGCGGCGGCAGCTCAGGGGTAGGCACGGATGGCGTGCAGGCTGAAGTGGATGGGGCCGGGGCGGAAGCCGCTGTTGGCGGAGCCGTCGTCGCCGAAGCGCGAGTGCAGCACCTGCAGCCGGTTCACCCGCCCTGCCTGGAAGCGCAGCGGCAGGCCCAGGGGTTGGGCTCGCACGGAGGGGCTCAGCTGTGCGAAGGGCAGACGCAGCCTGGTGATGCCCTCGGGCTCGGTGGGGAATTCACACACCCAGCGCAACCCGCCCGGGATCAGCTCGGTGAGACCGGCCACACCGTCGGCGCAGGCCACCGCCAGCTTGAAGCGGCGACCCTCACCGCTCAGCTCGAGCTCCAGCCCCTCGTGGGCGGAGAGATCGAGGGGCGGGGAGAACACCGGCGATCGGCAGCTGATGAAGCCGCCGCCCTCGGCGATCACCTCGCCTTCGAACACCAGGCCACCGGGTCCAACCCGGCACTCCCCCTGGCTGCGGCCGCCCATGATTGTGTCGTTGAGGGCGTGCCAGCCGCTGAACCCAGCTCCGGCGGTGATCTCGAGCACGGGATTCAGCGCGACGCCGCTGCATTGTCGGCGAACACCAGCACCGGCGCTGCCGGCCGCACCAGCCGGGCCGGGGTGCGCTCGGAGGGCTCGGCTGGATCGAGCAGACGGTTGAGAGCCAGGGCCTTGTCGCTGCCGCTGACCAGAAACACCACCTGGCGAGCGGCGCAGAGCACCGGCGCGGTGAGAGTGATCCGCGGCATGCCCTTGCCCTCGCTCACGGCCACGGGCCGGTCGCGCACACGGGTGGCGCTGGTGCCGGGGAACAGTGAGGCGGTGTGACCGTCGTCTCCCAGACCCAGCAGCACCAGATCCAGCACCGGAGGAGTGCCTGCGCAGAGCTGGACCAGGGTGGCGCCGTAGGCCTCGGCGCCCTGCTCGGGGCTGGCCAGCTGGGTGGGCACCGGATGCAGGCGTGCGTCGTGCCCGGGCCCTGGGGCCATCAAGGTGGTGCGCAGCAGGCGGGCATTGCTGGCCTCGTCATCGGCACTCACCCAGCGCTCGTCGCCAAGCAGCACATCCACCCGCTCCCAGGGCAGATGCTGCTGGCCCAGAAGGCGGTAGGTGGCAGCTGGTGTGCGCCCCCCGGCCAGGGCGATCTGGCAGCGGTCCCGTTCCGCCAGGGCCAGGTCGATCGCCGAGGCGATCGTCTCCGAGCAGCGACGCGCCAGGGCCTCGGCTGACGCCACCACCTCCAGGCGGTAGTTGGCAGCGGGGGAGGAAGGGGGGTGCAGGGTGCTCATCGAGGCGCTCAGCTCAACCACTCAGTGTGGAACGAGCCGGGCCGATCCAGCCGCTCGTAGGTGTGGGAGCCGAAGCAGTCGCGCATGGCCTGCACCAGGTTCTGGGGCAGGCGGCCGCTGCGGTAGCTGTCGATGTAGTCGAGCGTGCTCGACAGACAGGGCACGGGGATGCCGGCCTGGGCGGCTCCGGCCACCACCTGTCGCAGGCCGGGCAGACAGCGGTTGATCTGGGCCGCGAACCAGGGATCCAGCATCAGGTTGGGCAGCTCCTGGTTGGCGTTGTAGGCGTTCTGAATGCGCTGCAGCAGGCGGGCCCGGATGATGCAGCCCCCCTTCCAGATCTGGCCGATGGCGGCGAAGTCGAGCTGATAGTCGTACAGCCGCGAGGCTTCCTGCAGCAGCGCCATCCCCTGGCCGTAGCTCACCACGCAGGCGGCGGTGCAGGCATCGCGCAGGGGCGCCATGGCGTCGTCGGGACTGCCCAGATCGAAGCTGTGGCGTGCCGGCCCGGGGATCACGGCCTCGGCCGCCAGGCGCTCCTCGCGCAGCGAGCTCATCACCCGGGCATTGAGGGCCGCGTAGATGGTGGGCACCGGCACACCCATCTCCAGGGCGCTGACCACGGTCCACAGGCCGGTGCCCTTCTGGCCGGCGGCATCCACGATCAGTTCCACCAGATCCGCGCCGGTCTCGGGGTCCTTGGTGCGCAGACACACCTCCGTGATCTCCACCAGGTAGGAGGCCAGTTCCTCGCTCTGGTTCCACTGGCCGAGCACAGCCGCCATCTGGTCGCCGTCCAGTCCGGCGACCCGCTTCATCAGGTCGTAGGCCTCGGCCAGGATCTGCTCAATGCCGTACTCGATGCCGTTGTGCACGGTCTTGACGAAGTGACCGGCACCGCCAGGACCGATGTAGGTCACGCAGGGACCGTCGTCCACCTGGGCTGCCATCTTGCGCACCAGGGGCTCGATGGCGTCGTAGGCAGCGCGGGTGCCGCCGGGCATCATGCTCGGCCCCTCCAGGGCGCCCTTGGCACCGCCCGACACCCCCATGCCGATGTAACCGAAGCTCAGGCTCTCCAGCTCCTTCACCCGCCGTTCGGTGTCGGCGAACAGCGAATTGCCGCCATCGATGAGCAGATCGCCCTCTTCCAGGAGCGGTGAGATCGTGGCGATCATGTCGTCCACGGGCTGACCCGCCTTCACCATCATCAGGATCCGGCGGGGCCGCTCCAGGGCCGCCACGAACTCCTCGAGGGTGCTGGCACCGCTGATGTCCTTGCCCGCGCCCCGGCCGGCGAGGAAGGCGTCCGTCTTGGCGACGGTGCGGTTGTAGACGACGCTTGAAAACCCGTTGCGCTCTGCGTTGAGCACCAGGTTCTCGCCCATCACACCCAGCCCGATGAGGCCGAAATGTGCCGTTCCCATGAAAGTTGCAGGTAGCTTTCGCTCAGTGTGAACAGGCAAGGGGCGCAGCGTCCAGAACCGTCACAACATCAGGATGCTGTGTCATGGGTTCCAGATCCTGAGGCACCGGGCTGCCTCTCGGCGGCCAGAGGCGAGAAGCGAGCAGCAAAACTGCAACTGGGCAACGATGATCCAGCGGCGGGAGTCAGATCACGGTGCCATCGGCAATGGTGCCGTTCTTCACCACCACCACGATGCCGTTGCGGATGTAGAAGTTGAGCTCCGGCCGATCGGCCTCATCGATGCGATCTTTGTTGGTGATTGTGACATTTTCGCCGATGCGCACATTCTTGTCCACAATCGCTCCCTTGATCGTGGTGCCCTGTCCGATCCCGATCGGTGTGGCACCACGCTCCCGCAGGGCATCGCGCTCCTCGGAGGATTCAAAATAATCGGCGCCCATCACCAGGGTGTCCTGGAGCACCACCTGGTCTTCGACCCGGGAACGCACGCCAAGCACACACCGGTGAATGCTGCAGGCCTTCAGCAGGGACCCTTCACCGATGATCGATTCGGTCACCTGGGCGTCCTGCAGCTTGCTCGGCGGCAGGTAGCGGGGACGCGTGTAGATGGGGAACTTCTCGTCGTAGAAGGAAAACGGCGGATTAGGCTGCTGGGTGAGGGCGAGATTGGCTTCGTAGAAAGCGCCGATCGTGCCGATGTCCTCCCAGTAGTCATCGAAGAGATACGTCTGCAGATTGTCCCCGCGTTGGAGGGAGATCGGGATGATCTCCTTGCCGAAGTCCTTGGCGGCTGGGTGGGAGTTGAGCAGATCGAAGAGGATGTCGCGGCTGAACACGTAGATCCCCATCGAGGCGAGGTGCGGGCGCCTGGCCGCTTCCTCTGCCGACAGGCCCAGGCTCTGGGTGTCGACACGCATCGCCTCCAGCTCCTCACCCTTGGGTTTTTCCCGGAATTCCTGAATGCGGCCCTCGGAATCGGTGCGCATCAGTCCGAAGCCCTGGGCCTGCTCCGGATCCACGGGCAGCGCCCCCACCGAAAGGTCAGCGCCGCTGTCGATGTGGTGCCGCACAAAGCGGCTGTAGTCCATCCTGTAGAGCTGATCACCGGAGAGGATCAGCACGTGGTCGACATCCCATTCCTGGAACAGCCACTGGTACTTGCGCACGGCATCGGCCGTGCCTTCAAACCAGCTGGGGCTGTCGGGAGTTTGCTGGGCGGCCAGCACCTCAACGAAACCCTGGCCAAAACCGGCCGAGAGGTTGTAGGTCATGGTCAGATGCCGGTTGAGGGAGGCACTGTTGAACTGTGTCAACACGTAGATCTTGTTGATCTCACTATTGATGCAGTTGCTGATCGGGATATCGATCAATCGATATTTCCCCGCCAGCGGAACGGCTGGTTTTGCCCGCATCTTGGTGAGCGGGTAGAGGCGGGTACCCGCTCCCCCGCCCAGGATGATCGCCAGTACCCGTTTCATGCCCGCCGTCCCCAGGGATGGACTGTGGCGACCGTAGGTGAGCGGCTGGGCATTAGGCCAGGGGTGAGAGAGGGGACGCGGTAGAACTGTTGCAGGGAGCGGGCGCCGGAAGGCCTCCCCAGGCCACCGTCAGTCGCTCTGGGGAGGCTCGTGGAGCTCGAACAGCTCCTCCAGCACCCGCATGGCGCTGTGGCGCTGCTGGCGTGGCTGGGGGGCGCGGATGTTGGTGACCGGGGTGTGCAGGATCTTGTTGACGATTCCCTTGCTGAGGGCCTCCACCACCTTGCGTTCACGGGCCGAAAGGTCGGGGCCCATGCGGCTGAGTGCCTTCTGCAGTTCCTGTTCGCGGATGTCCTCAAGCTGACGGCGCAGCCGGTTCACCACCGGCACGGCCTCCAGACCATCCCACCACTCCAGAAACAGTCGCGCCTCGTCCTCAAGCATCACCTGGGCCTCTGCGGCCATCTCGCGCCGGGCCTCCTGGTTGCGGCTCACCACCTCCTGGAGATCGTCCACGTCAAACGCCTGCACCCCCGCCAGGGACACGGTGTCGGCGGCGATATTGCGGGGCACGCCGATGTCGATGAGCATCAGCGAGCTGCGCCGGTTGAGTCCGCAGAGGCGCTCAGTGGAGATGATCGGTTCCTCGGCCGCGGTGCTGGTGAACACCAGCGAGCAGGTGCTCAGGCAGTGGTCGAGATCGTCCAGCGGCCGGCACTGCACCGGCAGATCGGGGAAGTCGGCCGCCAGCAACTCTGCCCGGTTGACGGTGCGGTTGAGCAGCACCACCCCGCGGCATCCCTTGGCCTGGAGGTGCTGGAGCAAGAGGCGGGCCATGCGGCCCGCGCCCACCACGGCCACCTGTTCCTGATCCAGCGACACCATCTCGTCGCGCCCGCGGGCCTGGCCCACCTTCAGCTGGGCGAGCTCCACGGCGGCCGAGCTGATCGACACGGCGCCAGTGCCGAGCTTGGTCTCGGTGCGCACCCGTTTGCCGGTGCTCACGGCCTGGTTGAGCAGGCGGTTGAGGATCGGGCCGAGGGAGCGATGCTCCTGACCCAGGCGCACCATGCGCTTCACCTGGGAGAGGATCTGGCCCTCCCCCAGCACCAGGGAGTCGAGCCCGGCGGCCACCCGCATCAGGTGGGCCACCGCATCCTCGTGGTGGTAGGTGAACAGGTGCGGGCTGAGCTCCTCGATCGCCAGGCCTGACACCTGGCTGAGGAACTGGCCCACCGCTGAGATTCCTTGCTCCGGGTTGCGCAGCAGGGTGTAGATCTCGAGCCGGTTGCAGGTGCTGAGGATGGAGGCCTCCAGCACCTGATCGTCGCTGCGCAGCTGCTGGAGGGAGTCCTCCATCGTCTGCTCCGGGATGCTGAGCCGTTCCCGGATCTCCACCGGGGCGGTGCGATGGCTCAGTCCGACGACCGCGATGTGCATGGAGAGGGGGGAATGGGGCTGATCAGCCGGGGGGAGGGCCTCAGCGCAGGGCGATGCTCTGGGCTCCCTCCTTGATATGCACCGTGGTCGTGAACCGGGCGGTGTTGTCGAGGGTGCTGATCACCAGGGAGCTGGTGCGGGTGCAGTCCGTCTCGAATTTCACCCCGTCGAACAGGAGGCCATCGGTGATGCCGGACGCGGCGAACACCACATTCTCGCCGCAGGCCAGCTCCTGGGCTTCATACACCTTGTCGGGATCACTGATCCCCATCTCGGCCAGACGGGCCAGGTTGCCCTCGCGGGTGAGGCCCTCCCACTCCTGGGTCTGGGCCACGGCCGGGTCGTACACCAGCTGTCCCTGGAAGTGGCCACCCAGGGCCCGCAGGGCGGCGGCGGAGATCACCCCCTCCGGAGCAGCGCCGATGCCCATCAGGCAGTGGGTGCCGGTGCCGGCGAACCCGCAGGCGATGGCCGCCTGCACATCGCCGTCGGAGATCGGCTGCACACGGGCGCCTGTGGTGCGGATCTCGGCGATCAGGCTCTTGTGGCGGGCACGGTCCATCACCACGATCACCAGATCGGTGGTGGGGAGGCCCAGACACTGGCTGAGGATCTCGATGTTCTCGGTGGCCGACTTGCGGATGTCCACCTTGCCCTTGGCGGCCGGAGGCGCGGCCAGCTTGTTCATGTAGAAGTCGGGGGCATTGAACAGGCCGCCGCGATCGGAGGCCGCCAGCACCGCCATCGAGCCGCGCTGGCTGTTGGCGCAGAGGTTGGTGCCCTCACAGGGATCCACGGCGAAATCAACCCCGGGGCCCGTGCCGCTGCCCACCTCCTCGCCGATGTAGAGCATGGGCGCCTCATCGCGCTCGCCCTCACCGATGACGATGCGGCCCTGCATCTGAATCTGGCCCATGCGCTCGCGCATGGCTTCCACCGCCGCGGCATCGGCTTCGTTCTTGAGCCCCATGCCGGTGAGGCGGGCCGAGGCGATGGCCGCCTGTTCAACGACCTCGAGTATTTCCTGAATGAGGGTGCGATCCACGGTGATCCGGCAGGGAGGAAGGGGCTGACGCGGGAGCCGGACCTCAGAAGCGGTGCTCGGATCGCTGATCGGGAGTCCCCGTCAGCCCTGAACCCGGAACTCCGCCCCTGCGCTGCCTCCCGGGCCTGAAGCCGCGTCACTGTATCAGCGGCCCCAGTCATGATCCGCAGCCCCAGGCCTGATCCTCTGCCCGAGTGCCAAGCCTGGCCCGTTCCTACAATGGATCTTTCCTTGCCGGCATCCCCATGAGCGCGAAGTCACTGGTGGTCTCCCCGTCGATCCTGTCGGCCGATTTCTCCCGGCTGGGTGATGACGTGCGCGCTGTGGATCAGGCCGGAGCCGACTGGATCCATGTCGATGTGATGGATGGGCGCTTTGTGCCCAACATCACCATCGGCCCCCTGATCGTGCAGGCGCTGCGTCCCGTCACCAGCAAGCCCCTCGATGTGCACCTGATGATCGTGGAGCCGGAGAACTACGTGGCCGACTTCGCCAAGGCCGGCGCCGACATCATTTCCGTGCAGGTGGAGGCCTGCCCGCATCTGCACCGCAACCTGGCCCAGATCCGCGACCTCGGCAAGATGGCGGGCGCGGTTCTGAACCCCAGCACCCCCATCGACACCCTCGAATACTGCCTCGAGCTCTGCGATCTGGTGCTGGTGATGAGCGTGAACCCCGGCTTCGGTGGCCAGAGCTTCATCGACAACCAGGTGGACAAGATCCGCGCCCTGCGCCGGATGTGCGACGCGAAGGGCGTGGATCCCTGGATCGAGGTGGATGGCGGCATCAAGCCTGCCAATGCCTGGAAGGTGATCGAGGCTGGTGCCAACGCCATCGTCAGTGGCTCCGGCGTGTTCGGCGCCAGCGACTACGCCGAAGCGATCGAGGGGATCCGCCGCAGCCGCAGGCCCGAACCGGTGGCCGCCTGATCGGCCCACTGGTTGCGTTCAGCTGTCAAAGAACCAGCCGTAGCTATGCAGGCCGATGCCGAGCAGGTTGACGCCGATATAACAGACGGCAATCACCACCAGGCCGGCGCTGGCCACCAGGGCCGGCCTCCGGCCCTGCCAGCCGCGGATCAGGCGGGTGTGCAGGTAGGCGGCGTACACCAGCCAGCAGATCAGGGCCCACGTTTCCTTTGGATCCCAGCTCCACCAGCTGCCCCAGGCTTCATTGGCCCACACCGCACCGCTCACCAGCCCCACCGAGAGCAGCAGGAAGCCCACGGTGATGGTGCGATAGCTGAGTGAATCGAGCTGCTCGGCCACCGACATCGACACGCTGCTCAGCTGCAGCGGGGCGGCCATGGCCCCGGGACCGTCACTGGCCAGGCGGGCCTGGCGGAAACCGCCACTGCCGATCGAGCTGCTGCGCAGCTCAAGATCGTGACCGCGGCTGGTGAACAGCACCGCCACCGAGAGCAGGGATCCCACCAGCAGGGCGGCATAGCTGAGCATGATCACACTCACATGCATCATCAGCCAGCTGGAGCGCAGGGCCGGCACCAGGGGAGAGGCTTCCTGAAGACGATCGGGCAGGGCAAAGCTGGCGAAGGCCACACAGCCCAGGGCCACCGGGGTGGCGGCCGCCGGCACCAGGGGCGAAGGCCAGCTGCGTTCCACCAGCAGTTGCACCAGGGTGCAGCCCCAGGCCAGGAAGCAGAGCGATTCGTAGAGGTTGCTGATGGGAAAGTGGCCGGAATCCAGCCAGCGCAGCACCAGCTGGGCCGTGAGGCAGAGATTGGCGGCCGCAACCAGCACGCGCACGGGAGCACTGCTGCGTTCCCCGCTCAGGGACCAGAAGGCCAGGGGCAGCACAGACAGCAGCAGGAAGAAGGCGGTGAGGCCAAGGGCCGTCACCGGGTCACGCAACAGATCGAGCAAGGTGGAAGGGATACCTACACCCAGTCTGACGCCTAGCGGCTGGCCTGGCGCAGCAGCCCGGCGCCGATGACCAGGAAGATGGCCACCGGCAGCCAGGCTGCGAGCTGGGGTGTCAGAGCGCCGTTGACGCCCATGGCGCTGAAGCTGAAGGCCACCACGTAGTAGCCGAAGATCAGCAACACACTGATGCCGAAGCCCTGGCTGCGGCTGCGGCGACCATTGGGTCGCACCCCCAGGCTGCTGCCCAGCAGCCCGAACACCAGGCAGACCGCCGGGAAGGAGAACTTCTCCTGGATGCGCACGCGCAGCTTGCGGGCGGCCTGGGGATCGCCCGATTCCCGCAGCAGGCGCTCGGCCGTGCGGGCCTGACCGATCGTGAGCATCTCGGCGTCGGTGGGCAGCTGGGCCACCCGCAGGGGCTGGTTGCCGAGCGGGTAGAGGTAGCGATCAAAGCGCGCCGAGGTGATGCTTTCGCCCCCCTGTGCACTCACCACGTAGAGCTTGCCGTTCAGGAACTCCCACATCGCCTCCGGTTCGTTCCAGCGGCCTTCCTCAGCGGTGAGCATCAGCCGCTGTCCGGGCTGGGAGAGATCGAGCACGGTTACCTGCTCCATCACCCCCTGGTTGAGACGCTGGGCGTAAAAGAAGTGGGTGAGCGTGCGCTCCCGGCTGCCGTCAGGCTGGGTCACCGTGCCGAACTGCGAATAACTCACCCGTTGCCGGTCCTCCCCCACCACCGCCCGGCCCACGGCCCGGTCCCGGGTGGCCTCGGCCTGCAGCAGGGTGTGGGGCACCACGGCTTCGTTGAAGCCGAACGTGAGCAGCGTCATCGCCAGGGCCAGGGCCAGAGCCGGTAGCACCATGCGCCAGGTGGTCACACCCACGCTGCGCAGGGCCGTGAGCTCGCTGTTGCCCGAGAGCTTGCTGTAGGTGAGCAGGCAGGCCATCAGCGTGGCCATCGGAAAGGAGAGCACCAGGAAGGAGGGCAGCTCCAGGGCCAGCACCTGCAGCGCGATGCCCACCGACAGGCCCGATTCAGCGATGCGGCGCACAAGATCGAACACCGTCCCGACAGAGAGCGAGACGGCCGTGAAGGCACCGATGCCGAACAGCAGCGGTCCGATCAGCTCACCCAGAAGCCAGCGATCGATCAGCGGCAACCGTCGCCAGGGGCTGGTGAGGCCCTGCAGTGCCCGATGCCACACGGTCACAACCGGAATCCCTCGCCGAGGTAGTGGCTTCTCACCAGTGGATCGTGGCCCACATCCTCCGATGTTCCCGAGGCCAGAATCGCTCCTTCCGAGAGGATGTAGGCCCGATCGGTGATCGCCAGGGTCTCGCGCACGTTGTGGTCGGTGATCAGCACGCCCATACCGCGGCGGCGCAGACCGCCGATCAGCTGCTGCAGATCGGCCACCGCGATCGGGTCGACCCCGGCAAAGGGTTCATCGAGGAGCAGGAAGCGGGGACCCGCTTCCCCCACCGCCAGCGCCCGGGCAACCTCACAGCGCCGGCGCTCGCCACCGGAGAGCTGAAAGCCGCGGCGCTGTTCGAAGGCGCCGAGATGGAACTCAGCGATCAAGGTATCCAGACGCTGGCGTCGCAAAGGCCTCGGAGTGCCGCTCTGCTCCAGGGTGAGACGCAGGTTGTCGCGCACACTCAGCTGGCGGAAGACGCTGGCTTCCTGGGGGAGGTAGCCGATGCCGAGGCGAGCCCGGCTGGGCATCGGCAGCCTGGAGATGTCATCGCCATCCAGGAGCACCCGGCCGCCATCAGGACGCAGCAGACCTGTGACCAGGCCAAAGGTGGTGGTTTTGCCGGCCCCGTTCGGTCCCAGCAGTCCCACCACCTCGCCAGGTTCCAGTGTGATCGACACATGGTTGACGAGCACCCGGCCAGCGATGGCCAGGAGCACGTCGTCGAGGGTCAGGGTCATGGCGCCGGCGGCGCCACGGGGAAGCGGCTGAGCACCTGTTCTCCGCTGGCGGGTTCGGCGATCACCCGTTCCTGATCCACCAGGTAGGTGATGCGCTCGGCCTGGATTGAGGGGCCCTCCAGCTGAATCACGTCCACATCACCGCTCAGCACCACTCGTCCCTCGCGGCTGAAGTATTGGGCCTGCCGGGCCGTGGCCACCACCCGGCGATCGGGATAGACGATGCGCACATTGCCCGATGCCGTGATCACGCCGGTGAGGTTGTCGGCCCGTTGCAGGTCGGACTCGATCGAGACGATCCCCGTGCCGGGGGTGACCGCCGCGTCGCTGGGCTGGGCACGTCCGGCACGGGGCAGCGCCATGCACAGAACCAGGCCGGTGAGGCCAAGACCCACCAGGGAGCGTGCGCTCAGCAGGGAGACAGCGTGCACAGGTACGTGGAAGGGCAGCCGAACGGGCGGTGGTGCCGATCCAGGGAATCTACCGAGGGGCCCCATCGACCTCCGCCGGGGCAGGAACCAGGGCCGGAGCTGGCAGCTCGGGGGCAGCCTCGCCGGCCTGCAGGGCCTCCAACCAGGAACGACCGCTGGCCCTGAGGACGTCCAGGTTCAGTCCCAGGGCCTGGGCTCCCGCCGTCCGCAATCTCCCCAGACCTTCGCCGGTGAGCACGGTGGCTCCACGCTGGTTGCCGTTGGCATGGTGCAGCTGACCCACGGCGATCTGCAGAAGTCCCTGTAACACAGGCCGCATGGGTCCGGCCGTTTCGTGCCAGAGCGCCTCGAAGCTGTCATGGCAGGCGTACCAGTCGGCCGCATTGAACAGCCGGATCGCTTCCTTCAGCCGCGGATCGGCGAGGAGTTGGGCCTCCTCCGGATCCACTGTCAACGCCGAGCGGCCTTCTTCACCGGCAGCTTGCGCAGGCGGATCGACTCCGGCGTGACTTCCAGCATCTCGTCCGATCCGATGTACTCCAGAGCGCGCTCCAGGCTCATCTGCAGCGGGGCCTGCAGGGTGTCGAGCACCTCAGCGCCGGCGGAGCGGATATTGGTGACCTGCTTGGCCTTGCAGACGTTGATATCAATGTCCTGGGCTCTGGTGTTCTCACCCACGATCATGCCCTTGTACACCTTGGTGCCGGGGGTGATGAAGAACTGTCCGCGATCCTCGGCGTTCTTGAGGGCATAGAAGGTGGCCGTTCCTTCTTCGAAGGCAATCAGCACACCGTTGCGACGGGTGTCGAACTCGCCCTGCATCGGCCGATAATCGAGGAAGGAGTGGCTCATGATGCCCTCACCGCGGGTGGCCCGGATGAACTCCCCCCGGAAACCGATCAGTCCCCGTGCGGGAACCAGGAATTCCAACTGGGTCCGGCCGTCGCTGGTGGTTTCCATGTTCTGCATCTCGGCCTTGCGCACGCCGAGCTTTTCGATGCATGCCCCCACAGCTGCCTCGGGTACATCCAGCACCAGGGTCTCAAAGGGCTCATGGGGTGTGCCGTCGATGGTGCGGAAGATCACCTGTGGCTGGCTCACCTGGAACTCATAGCCCTCCCGGCGCATGGTTTCGATGAGGATGCCGAGGTGCAGTTCACCCCGTCCGCTCACGGACCAGCGGTCCGGTGAGTCGGTGTCTTCCACGCGCAGCGCCACATTGGTGAGGAGCTCTTTCTGCAGGCGGTCACGCACCTGACGGCTGGTGACGAACTTGCCTTCCTTTCCCGCGAACGGAGAGTCGTTGACCACGAAGGTCATCTGCAGGGTGGGTTCATCCACCTTGATCAGCGGCAGGGCCTTGGGTTCGTCGGGACAGGCGATGGTTTCGCCGATGTTCACCTCATCGAATCCAGCCACGGCCACCAGATCGCCGGCACTGGCCTGCTCGATCTCCACCCGCTGCAGGCCCTGGAAGCCGAGCAGCTTGCTGATGCGACCGCGCTTGACGCTGCCGTCGTCACGCAGCAGCGACACGGGCTGACCGGCTTTGATGCTGCCGTTGTGAATGCGGCCGATCATGATCCGGCCAAGAAAATCGCTGTAGTCGAGCGTGGTGACCTGGAGCTGCAGGGGCTTGGTGGGATCTCCCACCGGCGGTGGGACATGGCGCAGGATGGCCTCGAACAGCGGCCGCATGGTGTCGCTGTCCGTCTTCATGTCGGGCTTGGCGTAGCCGGCCATGCCGCTGCCGAACAGGTAGGGGAAATCACACTGGTCGTCGTCGGCTCCGAGCTCGAGGAACAGATCCAGCACCTTGTCGACGGCCACTTCCGGGTCCACTCGGGCCCGATCGATCTTGTTCACGAATACGATCGGTCGCAGGCCCTTTTCAAGGGCCTTCTTGAGCACGAATCGGGTCTGGGGCATGGGCCCCTCGTTGGCATCAACGATCAACAGACAGCCATCCACCATGCCCAGCACCCGTTCCACCTCGCCGCCGAAGTCGGAGTGACCGGGCGTGTCCACGATGTTGATGCGGATCCCCTCGTAATCCACCGCGGTGTTCTTGGAGAGGATGGTGATGCCCCGCTCCCGCTCTAGATCGTTGGAGTCCATCACGCAGGTGGGCACCGCTTCGTTGTCGCGAAAGATGCCCGACTGGGCCAGCAGCGCATCAACCAGGGTGGTTTTGCCGTGGTCAACGTGGGCAATGATCGCAACATTGCGAATCGGCGTGCCGGGGTGTGCGCCGCTCATACTTTAAGAATTCCTGCTTTCTGGACTGTTATGTCCCCTGCACACTAACCGATGATGCATGCAAGGCAGGACGGTCGTCGGGTTCAGTCGCCCCCTCCGGGGCCGAAGCCGAATTCACCCTCGTCCGTTCCATAGGGCAACAGCTCACCGGTTCGCCGCCAGCACTGCAGCGGGATCGCCTCCAGGGCCGGATGCCGCACCACCAGAACAGCGCGACACCCCGTTGGCGCCGGGTCGATGTCCAGTGGGTCATCTCCGTGCCCCAGTCGGTGCAACGCTCCGCTCCAGTGGGGGTGGCTCTGCAGCGCTTCCGCGAGCCAACCCGCGGCGGCGGTGGTGCTGGCAAGGAGCAACAGCTGTTGCGGCGCCGGTCGCCGGGGAATAGGGCCTGCAGGCACGGGGCGCTGGCTGGAGCCACGCAGCCAACGCTGAACCATGAACAGTCACCTCACCGCAAGACCAGTGTTTCAGCTGCGGGTAAGGCGGTGGGCCGGCTCGAACAGCTGCAGGGCCGCTGCCGTGCCCTCGAAGCGCCAGTGCCAGGGCTCGTAGCTCACCCCCTGGGCGTTGCCGGGGGGAAAGGAGAGGGTGAAGTGATAGCGGGCGGCGTTGGCCTGCAGCCAGGCGAAGGCCTGGGTTCCCTCAAAATTCACCGACAGCTGACTCTGGGGCGCGTAGGCATCGCCCAGATCCACCGCATAGCCGGTGCTGTGCTCGGAGAAGCCGGGAGGGGCGCTGACCTGGGCCCGCTCCAGGGCGCTTTGATTGCGCTCCGACTTGATGGCAAAGAACAGCTCCTCCTGAAGCTCCGCCGGCCTGAAGGCACTGAGCACCACCAGCTCAACCCCATCGGCGGCGGCGGCACGCTGCATCGCCAGCAGCGCTTCGGCGGCATCGCGGTGCAGGGCCTGGCCGGGGGCCACATCCACAAGGTCGTCGGGGGACGCTTCCCCATAGGGAAAGTGACCCAACAGTCGGCCGTCGGCGCTGGTGCGAGCATCCAGACCCTGCACCGGGGGGGGGCTCAGCCAGAGCCGCAGGGGCTCGGGAAACGCGAGTGCGAGGGCGACGCTCAACACCGATACGCCCAGACCAAGGAGCCCCAGACGATTGAGGAGGGAGGAACGGGGAGGGCGCGCCGGCTGGCTGCGCTGCGCCACGGGGATGTCGTCAGCTGTCCCACCCGAGCCACGGATGCCGCCGCCGGACTGCAGGCGCCGGGCGCCGGGGAGCGGGGAAGCAGGCTGAGGCGAAGCGATGGCTGACGGCGGCGGGGAGGGACCGGAGTGCGTGGCTCGCAGACAACACACCGTGAAGATCCTAGGTGGGGAGCCCGGTTCTGGCCCCTGGCTCGCGGATAACGGTGTTAGCTTCCGGCCACTTCTCAACTCCCTTCCGGGCGAGCATTCGATGTTGCGAGTGGCAGTTGTGGGCGGCGGGCCCAGTGGTTCCTGCACCGCTGAGATTCTGGCCAAGGCCGGCATCGAAACCTGGATCTTCGAGCGCAAGCTCGATAATGCCAAGCCCTGCGGTGGCGCCATCCCGCTGTGCATGGTGAGCGAATTTGACCTGCCTGATTCGATCATCGATCGCAAGGTGCGCAACATGCGGATGATCTCCCCCTCCAACCGCGAGGTGGATATTCATCTCGAGAATGAGGATGAATACATCGGCATGTGCCGCCGCGAGGTGCTGGATTCCTACCTTCGCAATCGCGCCGCCGACCTTGGTGCCCACCTGGTGAACGGCCTGGTCACCAAGATCGACACCGGCACCAACCGTCAGGGTCCCTACACCCTCACCTACTCCGACTACAGCGGCGGTGAGGCCACCGGGGACACCAAGACCCTGGACGTTGACCTGATTGTGGGAGCTGACGGCGCCAACAGCCGTGTCGCCAAGGCCATGGATGCCGGCGATTACAACGTCGCCATCGCCTTTCAGGAGCGCATCAAACTGCCGCCCGAAGAGATGAGCTACTACGAGGATCTGGCGGAGATGTACGTCGGCACCGATGTCTCGCCCGATTTCTATGCCTGGGTGTTTCCTAAATACGACCACGTGGCCGTGGGAACCGGCACGATGCAGCAGAACCAGGCCCTCATCAAGAGCCTTCAGGTGGGCATCCGCGAGCGGGCCAAGAAGCGGCTGGTGAAGGGAGAGGTGATCAAGGTGGAGGCCCACCCGATCCCTGAGCATCCGCGGCCACGGCGGGTGGTGGGACGTATGGCCCTGGTGGGCGATGCAGCCGGCTATGTCACCAAGAGCTCGGGCGAAGGCATCTATTTCGCCGCCAAGAGCGGCCGGATGTGCGCCGAACAGATCGTGGCAGCCAGTGCGGGGGGGCAACGCATTCCCAGCGAAGCCGACCTCAAGGCATACCTCAAGAAGTGGGACCGTCAGTACGGCGCCACCTACAAGGTGCTGGAGATCCTCCAGAATATTTTCTACCGCAACGATGCAGCCCGCGAAGCGTTCGTGGAGATGTGCGACGACAAGGATGTGCAGCGTCTCACCTTCGACAGTTACCTCTACAAGCGCGTTGTGACCATGAATCCCTGGCAGCAGCTCAAGCTCACGCTGCTCACCCTGGGGGCCGTGCTGCGCGGGAACGCCCTGGCTCCCCAAGGTTACAAGCCGGTGCCCAGCACCGTGCGCGACGACGCCGAGGTCAATGCCCTGCTCGCGGTGAGCAGCATCAAGGGCGGCATCAACGCGTCCAAGGAGAAAAAGCAGGCGGCGCTGCTGGCGCAGGCACACGACGAGCAGCCCACAGCCAATCCGGCTTCCACCGACCCGAAGGCAGCCGGAGTGGAGGCAGCCGCCTTGGACAGTGGCGAACGGGAACCCGCCGGGGTGGTCTGAGCCCCTCCCGCTGGCCGATTTCAGCCGCTGATGCAGCTGAAATCGGCCAGCACGGCCGCCTGATTGCGGAGCAGGGCCAGCAGCGAGAGTCTGTTGCGGCGCAGCGCGGGGTCATCGACCATCACCATCACGCTCTGATCACCGTCAAAGAAATCGGCCAGGGTGCCGGCGCTGCTGGCCAGGGCTGAGGCCAGTTCGCCATAGCACTGGGCGGCACCATCACGGGCCAGAGGTTCGAGCTCTCGCAGCACCGCCAGCATGGCGGACTCGCTGCTCTTCTCGAACAGCTGTTCATTCACGCTGCCCGTGACCTGGCGCTGATCCAGAGGCAGATCGGCGTTCTCCGCCAGCCGGGCGGCACGGGTGACCACGGCGCGTACGCCCTCCAGACGCCCAGTGGAGCGCAGCTCCACCAGAAGATCGGCACGCACCCTGGCATCGGCCGGCTGGCGCAGCAGCCGCTCCGGTGCAATCCCCTCTCCAGCCACGGCTTGCACCAGATCGGGCGCCACCCCCTGCTCTTCCAGCAGGCTCACCATCCGTTGGCGCAGCAACTCGGCCAGCTCAGCGCGGAGGCCACTGGCATCGATGGCGAACTGAGGCAGCCGCTCGGCCCAGTGCTCCGTGCCCCGCCGCAGCAGCGCCAGCAGGTCCAGGTTCCATCCCCGGTCCCAGAGGATCTGGAGCAGGCCATTGCCGGCACGACGCAGGGCGTAGGGGTCGGAGGAGCCGCTGGGCCGCTCCCCCTTGGCATAGATGCTCAGCAGCAGCTCCAGCCGTTCGGCCAGGGCCACCACCGCTCCAGCGTCAGAGTGAGGAAGGGCGTCGCCGGCGCCCCGGGGGCGGTAGTGCTCGAGCACGGCCAGGGCCACCTCGGGGGCTTCCCCTTCAGCCAACAGATATTTCCCGCCCATCACCCCCTGCAGCTCGGGGAACTCCCCCACCATCTGACTCACCAGATCGTGCTTGCAGAGGTGCGCGGCACGGCGGGCGTTGGCGGCGGTGCCAGCAGGCAGCTCCAGCTGCTCCAGCAGCACATCGGTGCACCATTCCAGCCGTTCCACACGATCGCGCAGCGAGCCCAGTCCCTCAGCAAAGGTGACCCGGGCCAACTGGTCGCGGCGGTCGATGCTGGGGACGGCACGATCGGCATTGAGAAAGAACTCAGCGTCCGCCAGCCGGGCCTTGAGCACCCGTTCATTGCCGCGCTGGATGGTGGCACTGGCCTCAGGGCGACCGCTGGCGATGCAGAGGAAACGCGGTTGCAGAACACCGCGGGCGTGCAGGGCAAGGGGATCGCTGCTCTCCCGCCGCTCGTAGAGCGGCACGTAGCGCTGGTGGGCCCGCATCACGGTGCCCAGCACTTCGGGCGGCAGATCGAGGTAGCGGTCATCGATCCGCCCCTCGATCGGCAGGGGTGCCTCCACCAGGTCCACCAGTTCGTCGAACAGCTCAACCGGCAGGTCGGGCCTGGCCCGGTGCTGCTCGGCGGCGGCATCCACCGCCGCCCGGATGGCCTGGGCCCGCACCCGGCGCTCCACCTCCACCCCCGCGTCAGCCAGATTCTGGCGGTAGCTGCCGGCCGAGCGGATGGTCACGGCCTCCCCCGCGAGGCGGTGGCCCCGGCTTGTGGCCCCGGCCATCACCGCTGGATCGCAGCCCTCGAGCTGCACCGGCAGGACATCGGCATCGAGCATGGCCACCAGCCAGCGGATGGGCCTGGAGAAGCGCCGCTCGCCCGCGCCCCAGCGCATGAAGCGCCGGCCCTGCAGGGCCTGGATCCAGTCGGGGATGAGACGCACCAGCACCGCGGCGGTGGGCTCACCCCGCTCCACTGCATGGGCGAACACGAACGGACCCTTCGCTGTGTCCCGCACCTTCAGGGCCTCAGGCCCCACACCGCAGCGCCGGGCGAAACCGATGGCAGCCGCAGTGGGCTGGCCATCCCGGAAGGCCTGGGCCGCCGGGGGGCCCTTGCGTTCCTCCTCGCGATCCTGCTGGGCCGCCGCAAGCCCCTGGGCGAGCACCACCAGGCGACGTGGCGTTCCGGTGACCTCCAGCAACGCCGGCTCGAGACGCTGCGCCGCCAGATCTGCCGCCACCCGCGACTGCAGCTGCGGCAGGGCAAGTCGGACGAAATCGGCGGGCAGCTCCTCGGTTCCGATCTCCAGCAGTAACGACGACACGGAACGGGGCCACGACAGCCGCCAACTCTATGGATTGAGCTGGAGCCGGTTCACCGGCCTGCAACCACTGCCGTTCGCTACGGTCGGCGAGTTGAGGATCGCCCGCGTGACCGTGTCCGCCCAAGTGCCTGCCGGAACCGCACTGCCTGCTGGCTCCAGCCAGAACGATCGGCGCAGCAGCGAGCCCACCAAGTTCGAGCAGCTCAAGAGCAACAGCGGCCATCTGCACGAGCCGTTGGGCACGGAACTGGGCAATGACAGGCCCAATTTCACCGAGCCGGCCATTCAGATCCTCAAGTTCCACGGCTCCTACCAGCAGGACAATCGCGACAACCGCCAGAAGGGCCGCGAGAAGGATTGGCAGATGATGCTGCGTCTGCGCAGTCCCGGCGGCCGCATCCCCGCCGACCTCTACCTGGCTCTCGATTCACTCTCCGATCAGCTCGGGAACGGCACCCTGCGGGCCACCACCCGTCAGGCCTTCCAGATGCACGGGGTGCGCAAGGAGAATCTCAAGGAGGTGATCGGCACCATCGTGCGGCACCTGGGCTCCACCCTGGCCGCCTGCGGGGACATCAACCGCAACGTGATGGCCCCTGCGGCGCCCTACGCCAAGGGCGCCTACCCCGCCGCCCGCGACCTCGCTGATGATATTGCCGATCTGCTCGCCCCCCAGGCGGCAGAGGGCTCCTACCTCGACCTCTGGGTGGATGGCGACCTGAGCTACCGGATCAAACCCAGCGCCAGCGCCCGCCGCGTCAAGGAGCGCCAGAGCGAGGGTGAGGTGTTCAGCGGCGATGCCGCAGAGCCCCTCTACGGCAGCACCTACATGCCGCGGAAGTTCAAGGTGGCCGTGACCGTGCCGGGTGACAACTCGGTGGATCTGCTCACCCAGGACATCGGCCTGGTGCTGTTCTGCGACCCCCAGGGTCGCCCCCAGGGCTGCAACGTGTATGTAGGCGGCGGCATGGGCCGCACCCACAACAAAGAGGAAACCTTCGCCCGTACGGCCGATCCCTTGGGTTACGTGGCCTTTGAGCACGTGCTCGATCTGGTGCAGGCGGTTGTGGCCGTGCAGCGCGACCACGGTGATCGCGAGCAGCGGCGCCATGCGCGCATGAAATACCTCATCCACGACAACGGTGTCGACTGGTTCCGCGAGCAGCTGCGCTCCAGCTACTTCCAGCACCCGATCCGTTCCCTGCGCGATGAGCCACGGGCCAAGCTCGAGGACTACCTGGGCTGGCACCGCCAGAGCCCCGGACTGTGGTTTGTGGGCCTGCCCCTCCTCTGCGGGCGCCTCAGCGGTGAACGCAAGGCCGGTCTGCGACGCCTGGTGGACACCTACAAGCTCGAGGTGCGCGTCACCCCGAATCAGGATGTGCTGCTCTGCAATATCGGCACCGCCCAGCGCTCCAGCCTCAAGGCAGAACTGGCCACCCTGGGCTGGGAGAAGCCCGATGAAACCTCCCTGCTCTCCCGCCACGGCATCGCCTGCCCGGCCCTGCCCCTGTGCGGGCTGGCGGTCACCGAATCGGAGCGCATCTTCCCGGCGGTGCTCGATCGGCTCGAAACCCTGCTTGACCGGCTGCAGATCGACAAACCGATTCTGGTGCGCATGACCGGCTGTCCCAACGGCTGCTCCCGTCCCTACATGGCCGAGCTCGGCCTGGTGGGCAGCGGTGTGGATCAATACCAGCTCTGGCTGGGGGGCAGTGCCCAGCTCAGCCGGCTGGCTGAGCCCTACCTGGAGAAGATGCCCCTCGACGCCCTCGAAGCCACCCTCGAACCGTTGCTGCTGGCCTGGCGCCAGGGCGGACTGCGCCGAGGTTTCGGCGACTTCGTGGTCAAGAGCGGCCGCGAGGATGTGCAGCGGCTCCTGGCGGTGGCCGCCAGCTGAACCGGGGTCTGGGGTCGATCCGCTCCACCATCAGCGCACCCGCCCGAAGCGAGCCGCCGGTTCGCCCCGGCGCCAGGCCCAGAGCTGATCGCCCCAGCTGAAATGCCACCACTCGTTCGGGTGCTGGACGAAGCCGGCCTGATCCATCACGTCGCGCAGCAGGCTGCGCCGTTGGTGCCAGAGCAGGTAGCGGGCCTGCAGTTGGCGATCACCGCACTGCTGGCTGGCCCGCAGGAAATGGTCGGGCTCCGACACCACCCCGATGGCATCGATGGCCGAGCCCATCTCCAGAGGCTCACCCTCGTTGTCGGCGAGGGTGAGATCCACCGCCGCACCGGTGCTGTGGGGCGGCGGTGCTGCGGGATCGGCATTCGGCGGTGCCCAGAAGCGACCCACCTCAGCCACCACGGCCTCCCGCTCAGGGCTCGCCTGCCCCGGATCGATCCCCCGCTCGCGGCAACTGCTGATGATGCTGTGATCCACCATGAAGGCCTGCACCGCCAGGGGCCGCCAGCCATCGAAGATCGCCAGAGCCCAGTGTGGCTGCGATTGGCGCAACAGCTGCTGGGCCTGGAGCAGTCTCCGGTTCACCTCCGGCCGCAGCCGAAACGGGGAACCGCTCTCGCCGTAAGGAGCCCTCAGGGCCACGTAGGGGTGGGGTTCCAGCCGCACCAGGGCGCCAGGCAGGGGCTCCAGGGGCTGGCCGGCGTCGTGGATCGGAATCGCAGTCCAGGGGCGGGTGCTCACGGCTCTGTGATCAATTCAGCGGAGCTGGCTCGCTGAGTCTGCGGCGCTGGCCGTCCAACAGCCTGGCCAGGTGGGGAAGTTCGGCGAGATCCGGATCCTGCTCCAGGATCCGCCTGGCCACGGCGCGCGCCCGTTCCAGCACCTCACCGTCGTCGGCCAGGCTGGCCAGGGCCAGATCGGGGAGACCGCTCTGACGGGTGCCGAGCACCTGGCCCGGGCCGCGCAGGCGCAGGTCCATCTCGGCGATCTCGAAGCCATCGCTGGAGCGCACCAGCACCTCCAGACGCTGGCGGGCTCCGGCGTTGCGGCCGTCGTGGATCAGCAGACAGTGGGAGGCAGCCGCGCCGCGCCCCACCCGGCCCCGCAGCTGATGCAGCTGGGCCAGCCCGAAGCGTTCGGCATGTTCGATCACCATCACACTGGCCTCGGGCACGTCCACCCCCACCTCCACCACGGTGGTGCTCACGAGTACGTGGGTGTCGCCGCGGGCGAAGGCAGCAATGGCCGCCTGCTTGTCAGCGCTGGCCAGGCGGCCGTGCAGGAGCCCCACCTGCAGCTCTGGAAACACCTCGCCGGCGAGCTGGCGGTGCACCTCCACAGCCGAGCGCAGATCGCTCTTCTCCGACTCTTCCACCAGGGGCAGGACCACATAGGCCCTTTGGCCCCTCACCACTTCGCTGCGGATCAGGTCGTAGGCCTGCGCCCGCTCGGAGGCCCGCAGCAGTTGCGTGCGGATGGGCGTGCGCCCGGGGGGGAGCTCATCGATCTGGCTCACCTCCAGGTCGCCGTGCAAGGAGAGCGCCAGGGTGCGGGGAATCGGGGTGGCCGTCATGGTCAGCAGGTGGGGCTGCAGCCCCTTGTGGAGCAGCCGGTCGCGCTGGCGCACACCGAAGCGGTGCTGTTCGTCCACCACCACCAGGCCCAGGCGGGCGAACTGCACCGGATCCTCCAGTAGCGCATGGGTGCCCACGAGCAGCTGCAGCTGGCCGTTGACCAGATCCTCGAGCAGCTGGCGCCGCCGGCGCGCTGGTGTGGAGCCGGTGAGCAGGGCGCAGCGCACGTGCAGCTGGGGCAGCCAGGCGTCCAGGCGGGCGTGATGTTGCTCGGCCAGCACCTCGGTGGGGGCCATCAGCGCCCCCTGACAGCCGGCTTCGATGGCGGTGAGCAGGGCGGCGATCGCCACCACGGTCTTGCCACTGCCCACATCGCCCTGCAGCAGGCGGGCCATGGGCTGCTCGCGGGCCAGGTCGGCACGGATCTCGTCCAGCACCCGGGCCTGCGCGGTGGTGAAGGTGAAGGGCAGCAGGTTGAGGAAGCTCTGCAGCAGATCCCCACCCGCCCCGCTGGGGCTCGGCGGCGCGGGGGTGAGGGCCGGTGCCGGCCTGCTGGTGAGCTGCCGCCGGCGCTGCAGCAGGCCCAGCTGCATCAGCAGAAACTCATCGAACACCAGGCGGCGGCGGCTGGCCTGCAGCTGCTCCCGGTCGGCCGGGCCGTGGATCTGCTGCAGGGCCAGGGCCCGCTCGATCAGTCCCTCCTCGGCCAGCAGCCCCTTGGGCAGGGGTTCCGGCCAGCGCCGCAGCACCGGCAGCACGGCCGTGATCGCCTGGCGCATGCGGTCGGCGCCGAGGCCCTCCGTGAGGCCATACACGGGGATCAGTCGACCGATCTGGGGGGAGCGCACGGGGGCCTGGGGGCTGCGCAGCACCTCCATCAGGGGGTCCTGAAACTGGGGGCCATAGGGCCCCGCCTTCACCAGCCCGCTCACGGCCAGTGTGGCTCCGCTGGGAAACTGCCGCTCCTGCAGCTTGAGCCAGGCGGGGCTGGTGAAGCGGCGGCCGGCGAAGAAGCGGCTGACGCGCAGTCGACCGGTGGGATCGGCCAGTTGCAGCTCCAGGATCGCCAGCTGGGGATTGCGGGGACTGACGAAACTGCGGCAGCTGCGCACCGTGGCCACGATCGTGGCGGTGCTGCCGGGCACCAGAGCGTTGATGCGCACCAGGTTGGCGTAGTCGAGATAGTCGCGCGGGTAGTAATGCACCAGGTCACGCACCACGAACAGCCCCAGCTGGGCCAGGCGTGTGGCGCTGCGTGGTCCCACGCCCCGAATCTCCGCCAGCGGGGTGTCCGGATTCAGGGTGGTTGGCGCGCTGTCCTGCGCACCGGTGTCCGTTGTGGCTGCCAGGCGCAGCTGCGGCGCCGCTGGAGCGCTGGGTGGGCGCGTGCGCTGTCGCCAGCCGTGCAGGTGCTGGCGACAGCGGCGTACCAGCACCTGCCGCTGGCTGGTGCTCAGCTGGCCATAGCTGCTGAAATCGGCCGCCAGCGCTACGGCGACGGTATCGGCCCTGAACCCCGACGGCGGTTGGCTCAGGCTGCGGGCCAGGAAAGCGCTGAAACGCTCACGGCGGCCCATCAGATCCGTGAAACCCCGTTCGGCCTCCAGCTGCAGAGCCTGCTGCAGGGCGCGGAACCAGGCGTCGGTCGCCGCCGGATCTAGGGCTGCCGATACCTGGGGTGGTCCTGGTGCCACAGCCGTTCCGCCTCGAGCGCCTGGAGCCGTCGCTGCAGACGGCGATGCTGATCGGCCATTCTGCGTATCTCCTGGCGGTGGCACTGCAGGCGGGCGCGACAACTGCGCAGGCGAGGGTGCTCGAGCTCCAGATCAGCGGGCCGCACCAGCATGGCCACGCTCTCCAGCTGACCGCCGCTGGGATGGCTCACCGGCAGCTGCACCCGCAGCAGGTTGGCCGGAGCCGCCAGGGGCTCAAGCTGACCGAGCAGGGCGGCCTCCAGGAGGCTCAACGGCAACAGGCTGCGGCTCAGGCCTGAACGCAGCAGCTCCACGTTGAGACCATGGGAGAGGTTGCGCAGCCTCCGCACCAGCGCGCGCTCGTAGCCATCCAGCCAGGCGAGCAGCGTCTGGGGCTCCTGCGGCAGCAGGGGCGAATCCCATGGCGCCGCGGCATCCTGGGCCAGGGCTGCGGGGATGCCCTCAACGCCCAGCAGCTCAGCTGAATCGTCCAGGGGGTCGAGCTCTGGCGCCGGTTCGCGATCCGGAACGGGAGATCCCGCCCCCAGGGAGGCGAGAGCCGACCAGCCGAAATCCACCGGAGGCTCAAAATTGAGCTGCACCGAACCCTCGGGCTCAGCGCTCGCCATGCCCAGGTCGTCGGTAGCCGGTCGGCTCAGCTGGTGCAACAGGTCGCGGTGGCGTCGCTGGCGCCCGGCCGCCAGCTCGCCGGCCAGGCCGCTGAGCTGTTCCACGGTCAGCAGGCTGGTGGTCTGCCGCACGAGGGCCGTGTTGCCCTCGTGCAGGCGATTGCGGTGATCGTCCGGCAGCTCGCAGTAGCGCTGGGGGTGAAAGCGGGTGGCGAGGTGGAAGCAGGCCCGCTCCACCGCTTCAGCGAGCACCTCCCGCAGCACCTGCAGATAGAGCGCCAGGTCGCGGTAGAGGCCGGGATTGGCCTCCCCCAGCTGGGCGCAGCCAAGGTCGAGCTGACGCCGCACCTCGGCGAGGCTGTCCAGCGGGGCTTGACCCTCGCCCTGGGGGAGTTCCGCAGTGATGGGTCTGCTGCTCAGAGGGCGCCGCCCATGGCCGCCACTTCGGCGGCGAAATCGGCGGATTCCACCTCGATGCCCTCACCCAGGTTGAAACGCACGAAGCGCCGCACCTGAATGTTCTCGCCCACCTTGCCGGCCACCTGCTTGACCAGTTCGGACACGGTCATGGCGGTGTCCTTGATGTAGGGCTGGTCCATCAGGGTCATTTCCTTGAGGCGCTTGCCAATACGGCCGCTGACAATGCGCTCCTTCATCTCCTCCTTCTTGCCAGCGAGATCATCGCGGCCCATCTCAATCTGCTTTTCGCGGTCGGCCACCTCAGCGGGAATGTCCTCCACCTTCACGTAGTCGACGGAGGGGCAGGCGGCGATCTGCATGGCCACGTTGCGGATCAGCTCCTGGAAGATGTCCCCGCGGGCCACGAAATCGGTTTCGCAGTTCACCTCCACCAGCACACCCACCCGGGCACCGGTGTGGATGTAGGAGCCGATCGCTCCCTCAGCGGCGGTGCGGCCCGCTTTCTTCTCGGCACTGGCGATGCCTTTCTGGCGCAGCCATTCGATCGCTTTGTCGGTGTCGCCGTTGGTTTCGGAGAGGGCCTTTTTACAGTCCATCATCCCGGCGCCGGTCTTGTCGCGCAGGGTTTTGACGAGCTTCGCTGAAATCTCAGCCATGGCGTGAGGAAATCTGGGTGTGGGAAAAGGGATCGGAGTTTCCGGCTGAACTCAGGCCTGCTCAGGCTCCTCGGATGAGCCGTGACGGCCTTCATTGATGGCATCGGCCAGGCGACCGAGCACTAGCTGTACCGACCGCACCGCGTCGTCGTTGCAGGGGATCGGCACGTCGCAGAGATCCGGATCGCAATTGGTGTCAAGCATCGACACCAGCGGGATATCGAGCTTGCGGGCCTCGAGCACGGCGTTGGATTCACGGCGCTGATCCACCAGCACCACCACATCCGGCAGTCGGCGCATGTTCTTGAGGCCGCCCAGATATTTCTGCAGACGCTCCAGTTCGCGCCGCAGCACGGCCGCTTCCTTCTTGGGCCGCATGGCGATGGCGCCGGAACTCTCCATGCGCTCGAGGTCCTTGAGACGTTCGATGCGAGCTCGCATCGTGGTCCAGTTGGTGAGCATGCCGCCCAACCAGCGCTGGTTGACATAGGCGGCGCCGCAGCGGGTGGCCTCGAGGGCGATCACTTCGGAGGCCTGCTTTTTGGTGCCCACGAACAGGAAGCGCTTGCCGCTGCGGGCAGCGCTGCGAACCCATTTGTAGGCGTTGTTCATGCAGACGGCAGTCTGCACGAGATCAATGATGTGAACTCCGTTGCGCGCGCAATAGATATAGCGCGACATCTTCGGGTTCCAACGGCGGGTCTGGTGCCCGAAGTGGGCGCCCGCCTCCATCATCTCGGAGAGAGTGACAACAGCCATGGTGAAAAAGTTTCGGGTTGGCCACCACCTGCCAGGGATCGAACGCCGAACTCAGAGAGGCGCAGCCGGGAGATTGCCCCGCTGCCAAGCCCGAGAGCCGTCGCGCCGATCACCCGAAACACGCAGGTGTGCGGTTTGAAAGGACAGCAGAACCCTATCAAATCAACCCCTCGCCCCCCTTAGCCGCCTGACTCCGGCCCGGCGCTCCCCGGGCGCTGGCGGCGGGCTTGCTGGAACAGGGTGCTGACGCCGATCCGGTTGAGCGGCAGGCGCAGCAACTCCATGGCCAGTCCGGGCTTGCCACTGCGGATCAGCCAGCGCAGCAGGGGCGCGAGGGTGCGCTCATTGAGCAGTCCAAACACGGTGGCCAGCTCCCAGAGCAGCCGATGCAACCAGGTGTACTGCACGATGAAGCGGACCCTGCGGGTGGGATGTTTGCGGAAAAACACCAGGCCCATGCGCGCGCGTTCACGCTCCACCTGAATCAGCCGCGGGATCTGGCCCAGATCGAGGGCGGGATGCCAGTGGTAGCCCACGGCTTCGGGGCAGCGCACCAGGCGCACACCCAGCCGGCGCAGACGCTCACCCAGCTCCAGATCCTCCCAGCCGTAGAGGCGGAAGGCGGTGTCAAACAGCCCGGCGCGCTCCAGCAGCTCGCGCTCGATGGCCACATTGCCGGTGGCGAAGTACGCCCAGGAGAGATCGCGCAGCTTGTGGCGCTCGCTGCTGGGGTGGTCGAAATTGGCGGTGTTGACAACGGCCCCGTAGGTGAAGCTCAGGCGGTTGTTGTGGCGCTCCCAGTCGGCGCTCAGGGCGCGGGCGTGATGCACCAGAAAATCGGGCCGCACCACCAGGTCGCTGTCGATGAACACCACCACCTCGCCTCGGGCGGCAGCCACGCCGCGGTTGCGACCCTCAGCGGGGCCGCCGTGCTCCTGCTGGAGCAGTCGCAGGTGTGGCAGCTCGTTGCGGTGGCTCTCGATCCAGGCCACGGTGTCATCACTGGAACCGTCGTCAATGAGCACCACCTCGAAACGGCTCACCGGCTCCGCCAGTTGCTGGGCCTCCAGGGCGGCCAGGCACTTCCGCAGGATCGGCAGGCGGTTGTAGGTGGGGATGACGACGCTCAGAAACATGCTTGCTGAGCAGGGCAGGGGTGAAGTGGGGCCGGGAATCCCGAAGGATCCCCGGGGCCCATGGCCGCATCCGGTGAGGATTCAGTCCGCGGCGCCACCGTTGTTGGCCGTACCGGTCACACCGTTGCCGACCCCTTCACCACGGCCGTCGTTGCGCAGCTTGCGCTTCTTGAATTTTCTGGCGTAGGCGCGGTTGCGGTCCTGCTTTTCCTTCTTCAGATTGCGACGTTTCGCCATATGGGCTTGTCCTCAGAGTTTGTCAACCATCACCTTAACCAACTGCCTCAGCCACAGACCGGACCAGACGACCGTCCTCCATCCGCACCAGACGATCGCCCACATCGAGGATGCGGGGGTCGTGGGTGACCATCAGCACCGCGCAGCCCTGCTCACGGGCCAGCCCCCGCAGCAGCTCCACCACATCCCGCCCACTGCGTGAATCGAGGGCGGCGGTGGGCTCATCGGCCAGCAGCAGCTGGGGTTCTGCAGCCAGGGCGCGGGCAATCGCCACCCGCTGTTTCTGGCCGCCGGAGAGATCGTGGGGCAGCTTGGCCAGGTGATCCCCCAGGCCCACGGCCCGCAGCCACTCGCGGGCGAGATCGCGCCGGGCCCGGTAACCCAGTCCGGGCAGGAGGTCGGCACCCATCTGGACGTTCTGTTCGGCGCTGAGGCAGCGCAGCAGGTTGTGCCCCTGAAAGATCATGCCGATGCGTCGGCGCAGCCTCTGCCGGCTGGCGCGCCCGGCGCCGGCCAGTTCCTGCCCCAACACCCGCACAGATCCGTGCTGCACCTGCCGCAGGGCCCCCACCAGGGTCAGCAGGGTGGTTTTGCCACACCCGGACGGACCGGTGAGCAGCACCACCTCACCGCGATCGATCTGCAGGTTCACATCCTGCAGCACCTGGCGGGTCATGGCCCCCTTGCCATAGCTGTGGCAGAGGCCCTGCACCACGATCCCCATCAGCAGATCTCCATCAGAAAATCTCGGCTGGATCGGCATCGGCCAGACGGCGCATCGCCAGCGCCGATGAGGCCAGACACATCACCAGGATCATCACCAGCACCACCAGGGCGCGATCGGTGTTCATGTACACGGGCAGGTTGGTGCCGCTGCGCACCAGGGCGTAGAGACCGAGTCCGGCGGCATAGGCGGGCAGGTAGCCGAGCACCGCCAGCAGCAGTCCCTCACGGCCCACCACCCGCAGCAGCGATGGCAGGGGGTAGCCCATCGCCATCAAGGTGGCGTATTCGGGCAGGTGATCGGAGACATCGGAGCTGAGAATCTGGTAAACGATCACGCAACCGACGATGAAGCCCATGGCCGCACCGAGCGTGAAGATGAACCCGATCGCCGTGCTGGTGCGCCAGTAGGTCTTCTCGAACTCCTCGAATCCCGCTTTGGTGAACACGGTGACATCGGGGGGGAGCAGGCGTTGCAGCCGCTGGGCCACGATCTCGGAGTCGGCTGCTGGCACCAGGCGGATGAGGCCCAGCTCGATGCTTCCGGGGGGGCTTGTGGGCGCCAGATCCAGGAAGGTTTCCCGGCTGGTGATCATGTTGCCGTCGGCGCCGAAGGAGGGCCCCAGGTTGAGCAGGCCGGCCACCCGCACCCGCTTGCCGGCCACCTCCGTCTCCACCACCTCGCCGGTACGGAACTGGTCGGCAATCGATCCGAACTCGGGGCGGGAGCGCTCATCGAACAACACCCGACCTCGCTGGGTGAGCGCCTCGGCCTGACGGGCCAGGGCCGGGTCGAGGAAGAGGGGATCTCCGGGCTCGAAGCCGAGGGTGAGGATCGAGCGGTTGATGCGGGTGTCCGGATTGCGCCAGAGCAGCAGGCTCCAGTTCACCGGGGTGATGCCGCGCACGGCCGGATCGGCCATCGTCTGAACCAGGCGCCGACGGGGGAAGGAGGCCATGCCGATCGAGCTCATGGTCCGAGGACTCATCAGCACCAGATCGGCATCGAACTGGCGATGGATGGTGACACTGGCGTCGAACAGCCCGTCGCGGAAGCCGAGCTGCATGAACATCAGGATGCCGGCGAAGGCGATGCCGGCCAGGGCCACCGCCAGCCGCACCGGCTGACGGGTGAGCATCAACCAGGCCAGCGGAATGCGCCGGCCCTGCCAGATCCTCCAGGCCATCAGTCCTCCAGCTGGGCGATCACCCGCAGTCCGGTCAGGTCACGCACCCGTTGGGAATCCTCAGGATCCAGCCCAACCCGCACCTCCACGATGCGGGTGTCGGCGTCCTGGGTGGGATCGCTGGAGAGCACCTCCCGCTGCCGGACCTGGGGGCTGATGCGCAGCACCTGGCCGCGCAGGCTGCCGCTGAAGCCACCGGCCTCGCTGGTGAGAAGCACGGACTGGTTGAGCCGCACCCGGTTGATATCGCTTTCGTAGACCTCAATCAACGCTTCCATGCGCTCGCTCGCCCCCAGCTCGAGAACGCCCCCCTCGCCGGGTCTCTCCCCCACCCGGGCATGGAGACGGAGCACCGTGCCGGCAATCGGAGCTCTGAGTTCGGTGAGCACCAGGTCGGCAGCGATGCGCTCCCGCTCGGCCACGGCCTCCTGCAGCTGACCGCTGAGGGCCAGGAGTTCGTTTTCGCGGCCATCGAGGTCAGTGCTGGCGATGGCCCCCTGGCGGCTGAGCTCGCGGTAGCGCTCGATGTCACGGCCCTGCACCGCCAGCCGGGAGCGCAGGTTGGCGATCCGGGAGTCAATCACCCGTGCCTGGGCCTTGAGACTGGCGGCGGTGTCGAATTCGGCCAGCAGCTGGCCGGCTTCAACCCGGGAACCCTCCGCCACCAACAGGCGGGTGATGCGGGGGCTGCCGCCGATGCCGCTGATCGGCGCCGCCAGCTGGTGGATCTCACCACTGGGGTCGAGCCGACCCAGGGCCGACACCGCTTCCAGAGCGACGGGCTGGTCGGCCGCCGCGCTGGCGGCCACCTCAGCGGAGCGGCGCTCGGCCTGTCGTTGCTGCAGGCGGGTGGTGCCGAAGGCCAGCAGTGCGGCAGCTGCCAGAGCGCAGGCCGCCAGCAGGGCGGGGCGACGCCAGTGGATCAGGGCCTGGCTGGATCGTCGAAGAGCAACTCCTCGATGTAGCGCTCCGCCCAGGCCGGGTTGAACGCCTTCTCCAGGACGCGACGGGTCTTGTCGTTTTGTTTCTGCTGCTTGCAATAGCTCAGCTGACCCCGCCATCTCTCAACCGTAGCCGGGTCGGAGGCGGCCTGAGCCGGGGTGTGGCGGCAGGCCTGGGCCAGGATCGCCAGCGCCTCAGCCACCTCCTCCACGAACATCTGCTCCTCCCCGCCGTCGGCAGGCCGCACGAAGCGCACATGGGCGGAGAAGATCGAGCCCCAGGGCGGCAGCTCCCGGGGCTGGCTGTAGTGGCGGGGTGCCCGGGCCGAGAGGGCCGCAGCAATGCCCTCCGGCAGGCCCTGCCGCACCGGCGAGAGGTCCATGATCGCGGCTGACACGCCGGCGGGGCTGGCGACGATGTCGGCCCCGAACACGGGCAGATCGAAGCGGGGATCGGGAAACCACACGCAGTGGAGGATCTGCAGTCCGAGCCCCAGCCGGGCCGTTTCCAGATGCAGCTTGCGCAGCCCGCGGCAGCGGTGCAGTTCGTTGCGGATGAATAGAGCCTCCCCATCGAGGCTGCCGCTGATTGCCTCCAGCTCCGGATCCACCCCCAGGGGTGCGAGCTCGGGCAGGTCGGACCAGCAGCCGCGGATGGTCTCGGCGAGACGGTCGACCAGCGGATGCAGCGGCAATCCCGGCGGCACCGATCCCGGTGCGGCAGATCCCAGGGGAGCGGAGGGGGTCACAGGGGCGGCACCAGCCAGCAGAATGCGGATCCTGCCACGTTCTCCCCGTTGCCCCTGGCACTGCCTGGCCTCCAATCCCCACGGATCCAACAGCTGGCCAACGGCGCCCGGGTTGTGAGTCTCGACCTCCCGGAAGCGCCGCTGGTGTGCCTGGAGTTCTGGTGCCGGGCGGGCAGTGTGTTCGAGGGCTCCGGGGAGTGCGGCCTGGCCCACTTCCTCGAGCACATGGTGTTCAAGGGCAGCGCCACCCTGGAGCCGGGGGAGTTCGACAGGCGCATCGAAGCCCTGGGCGGCAACAGCAATGCCGCCACCGGCTTTGACGATGTGCACTACCACGTGCTGATCCCTCCCCAGGACGCTGCCGAAGCTCTGGATCTGCTTCTTGATCTGGTGCTCGAGCCCCGGCTCGAGGCCGAGGCCTTCGACCTGGAGCGCCAGGTGGTGCTCGAGGAGCTTGCCCAGAGTGAGGACCAGCCAGAAGAAGTGGCCCTGCAACGCCTGCTCAGCGCCGGCTGTCCCAGCCATCCCTATGGCCGCCCGATCCTCGGGCACCGCTCCCAGTTGCTGGCCCAGAGCCCGGAGCTGATGGCCGGCTTCCACCGGCGGCTCTACACCGCCGAGCGCTGCCTGCTCACCCTCAGCGGCTGCCTCGATCCCCAGGCTGCCCACACGATCGCTCTGCAGGAGCGCCTCGCCGCCAGCGCCCTGGCGCGGCTGCGCGCGACCCCTGGCGAACCGCCGCTGCCCGCCCTGGTCGTGCAGCCGGGGGAGCACCGTCTGGAGCTGGCGAGGCTGGAGTCGGCCCGCCTGCTGATGCTCTGGTCGCTACCACCGGCGTCAGACCTGCGCGGGGTGATGGGTGCCGACCTGCTCACCAGCCTGCTGGCGGAGGGGCGCCGCAGCCGACTGGTGGAGCGGCTGCGGGAGCAGCTGAGGCTGGTGGAGAGCATTGATCTGGATCTGCACGTGCTCGAGGGCGGCAGTTTCGCCCTGCTGGAGGCGATCGCAGAGCCTGAGGATCTTCCGGCCATCCGCCGGGAGATCGAGACGGTGCTGGAGGAGTTGGGCGACGGGGCGATCCCGGCGCCCGAATGGGAGCGTGGGAAGCGGCTGGTGGCCAATGGCTACCGCTTTGGCCTGGAATCGGCCGCCGGCGTTGCCAGCGTGCTGAGCAGCACGCACCTCTGGAGCCATCCGGCGGCGCTGGAGGCGCCGCTGCTGGAACTGGAACGCTGGGATCCCCAGAGCCTGGTCAACGAGGCCCTGCCCCTGTTGGCACCGCAACGGGCCTGTCTGCTCGAGGCGGTGCCGGCATGACGCTCACCGCCACCCAGCCCGGCGCCTGGACCACCCGCACACTGCTAGGCGGGCTGCCGCTGGTGTTGCAGCGCCGCCCCGCAGCTGGGTTGGTGGCGGGGCGGCTGTGGATTCGCGGCGGCAGCAGCCTTGACCCCGCCGGGCAGCGGGGAGCGATGCAGCTCCTGGCCGGCAGCATGACCCGTGGCGCCGGCCGACTCGACGCCGAAGCGCTGGCCGACCTGGTGGAGGGCTGCGGGGCTGCACTGCGCGCCGAGGCCAGTGAAGACGCCCTGGTGATCAGCCTCAAGTGCGCCAGCGACGACGCGCCCGAGCTGCTGCCCCTGCTGCTGGCGATGGTCACCGAACCCTGCCTGCTCCCCGAGCAGGTTGGGCTGGAGCGTCAGCTCAACCTGCAGCACCTGCAGCGACAGCGGGAGGACCCGTTCCAGCTGGCCCACGACGGCCTGCGCGCCCTGCTCTATGGCAACGGCCCGTACGGCCACGACCCGCTCGGCCTGGAGGAGGACCTGGCGCAGATCGGCAGCAGAGACCTTGAGAAACTGGTGGGGGGGCTGTCCGCATCCGGGGCTCTGCTGGTGCTCTGCGGCGATCTCGACGATCACTTCGAGGAGCCACTGAATGCCGCCCTGCGACGACGACCCTGGTCCACCCAGGCGCCCCGGCCCCAGCCCTGGAGCGCGGCGGCGCGGTGCTCGCCTCTGACACTGCAGGAGCAGGACACCGAGCAGCTGGTGATCATGCTGGGGGCGGCCACAGTGCCCCTGGGCCATGGCGACGCCCTGGCGCTGAGGCTGCTGCAGACCCACCTGGGGGTGGGCATGTCCAGTCGCCTGTTCCAGGTGATGCGGGAACAGCGCGGCCTGGCCTACGACGTGGGCGTGCACATGCCCGCCCGCTGCGCGGCCAGCCCCTTCGTGTTTCACCTCTCCACTTCGGCCGCCCGGGCGCGGGAGGCCTGCGCCGCTCTGCTGGAGGAGTGGCAGCGGCTGGCCAGCGAGCCGCTCAGCGATGCCGACCTCCAGCTCGCGCGGGCCAAGTTTCGCGGCCAGGACGCCATGGGACGCCAGACCTGCGGCCAGGTGGCCGATCGCCAGGCCCTGGTGCTCGGCCATGGTCTGGCTGAGAGCCACGTGCAGGACTGCCTGGAGCGGGCCGAGCAGATCGGCCCCGACGCGCTGCAGGACGCCGCCCAGCGTTGGCTGAGCCAGCCGGCGCTGAGCCTCTGCGGTCCGGCCGAGGCCCTCGTGGCCGCTGAGCGGGCCTGGCAAGCCGCTGACGGCTCGGCCAGCTGAGCGGCCCCGGCCTCAGGCCGGAGCCAGAGCGGCGGCGTCGAGCAGGAAGGTGCCGCGGCGGAAGCGCACCGCCACCACCCCAAGCGCCCGCAGCTCCACCACCTGGCCCACCTCCTGCAGCCCGATCAGATCGGGAGGACGCAGCATCGGCATCGGATCGGCGGTCTTCAGGTAGCTCGGCCGCACCCTGAGGCTCACCGCCTGACCGACCGTGAGCGCGGGTGCGGATGCGGGCTGGGATGCGGGCGCGGGCGCCGCTGAAGGCGCGCTGTCGTGCGGCGGGTTGGCCTCGGCCATTGGCATCCAGTCTGCAGAACTGTTGCAGGAGCGCTGCTCCTGAACCCTGGCACAGCAGCGGGCAGCGCCGGGGGGATCAGCGGTCAGACTGGAGCCAGTGGCGATCCGTGCTGTTGAAGGCCCTGGCCAACTGGAGTGGTGCCATCGCCGGCCTGCTGCTGATCCTGATCGGGGGGATGATTCAGGCCGCCACCCCGCTTCCGGATGTGGATGGGGCCTGGGCGATCGCTCCCCTGCCGATCACCCTGCAGGTGCCGGCCCTGCTGCTCACCGCCCTGGTGTGCGGCCACCGCAGCGCCCTGCTGGCGGCGGTGGGTTACCTCACCCTGGGCCTGCTGGAGCTGCCGGTGTTCTTCGGCGGTGGCGGCCCCAGCTACCTGCTGGATCCTGGTTTCGGCTACCTCGCCGGCTTCGTACCCGCCGGCTGGCTGGCCGGCAAGCTGGCCCGCCAGAACGGCATGAACGACGTGCTCAAGCTCACGGGCACCGCCGCCTTCGGCCTGCTGCTGATCCATCTCTGCGGTGTGCTCAACCTGCTGCTGGGGGCGCTGGCGGGACGCTGGCGCGGCGATCTGCTCCAGTTGCTGGTGACCTATTCCCTGGTGCCGCTGCCCTCCCAGCTGCTGTTCTGCTGCGCCGTTGCCGTGCTGGCCCTGGTGCTGCGCCGGCTGCTGCTGGTGCAGCCATGAGCGCCAGCGTGCGAAGGGGCCGCAGGCTCTGCTTTCTCCTGGCGGCGCTGGTGGTGGTGGCCGACCAGCTCTCCAAGGCCTGGGCCACAGAGCATCTCGCCGGCGCTGGCGTGCGGCCCTTCCTGCCCGGTCTGCTGGAGTTCACTTTCACCACCAACACCGGTGCCGCCTTCAGCCTGTTCAGCGGTGCGTCCCAGGCCCTGGCGGTGGTGAGTCTGGCCGTGGCGCTGGGGGTGGCCGTGTGGATCTGGCGGCTGGGGCGTGCACCCCTGGGTCGGGCTCGGTGCCTGGCCCTGGGGCTGCTCCTCGGCGGCGCCATCGGCAATGGCATCGACCGCTGGCGCCTGGGGGCGGTGGTGGACTTCCTGGCCCTCGTGCCGATCAGCTTCCCGGTGTTCAATCTGGCCGATGTGGCCATCAATGTCGCCGTGCTCTGTTTCCTGATCGATCTGCTGGCGCCTGCCGCGTCCAGCCAGGGCTGAGGCCATGACCGAGGGTCTGCTGCTGGTGCATCTGCCGGGTCAGGGCAGCACCCGCCTGGCGCTGCACAGCGGTGTGTACCGCGTGGGCCGCGACAGCGACTGCCAGGTGGCGATCGTCCATCCGGCCGTGAGCCGCCAGCACGCCCTGCTTGAGCGGGTGGGTGGCCATTGGCTGCTGCGGGACAGCGGCTCCACCAACGGCCTCTGGTGGCGAGGCCGGCGGGTGGCCGAGCTGCTGCTCAGCGATGGCGACACGGTGCGCTTCGGGCCCAGCCAGCAGGCCGGGCTGCCGGAACTGGAATTCCAGCAGCGACCCAGCCCGCGCCTGCTGAAGGTGGTGCGGAGCGTCAGCTTCGCCCTCGGGGGACTGGCGGCCATCGGCATCGCCACCCTGGCTCTGGCGGTGGTGCAGGTGCCGATCCGCGGCAGCCTGGCGCCGGTGCGTGGGCCGCTCAGTTTCTACGACCGCAACGGCCAGCCGATCGCCAGCGCCGACGGCGGCCAGCATCGCGAACTGGAGGCCCTCAGCGACTACCCCCCGGTGCTGGTCGAGGCCTTGCTGGCCAGCGAGGACAGCCGCTTCTGGTGGCATCCGGGCGTGGATCCGGTGGGCACGGCCCGGGCCCTGCTCACCAACCTGTTGGGGGGACGGGTGCTGGAGGGTGGCAGCACCCTGACCCAGCAGCTTGCCCGCAGCCTCTACCCCGATCAGGTGGGCCAGGGCGAGACCCTGGGGCGCAAGTGGCGGGAGCTGCTGGTGTCCCTGCAGCTGGAGGCACGGTTCAGCAAGCGCGACCTGCTGCTGAGCTACCTCAACCGGGTTTACCTGGGCGTGGGCTGGGGTTTCGAGGATGCCAGCCGCCACTTCTTCGGCAAGCCCGCCGGGGAGCTGAGCCTGGAGGAGGCGGCCCTGCTGGTGGGGCTGCTGCCCTCCCCCAACGGCTATGACCCCTGCTTCGATCCCCAGGCGGCCCTGACCTCCCGCAATCAGGTGCTGGCCAAGATGGTGGACACGGCCCGTATCAGCGCCGATGAGGGCCGGCGGGCCCGGCGCAGCCCCGTGCAGCTTGATCCGGATGCCTGTCGCAGCCGCGAGCGGGGCCGTGGCGCTCCCTTTTACACCGATCAGGTGCGCCGCGACCTCGAGGCCCAGGTGGGCCGCAGCGTGGCGGCCGAGGGCAATTTCCTCATCGATACCCACCTCAACCTTCAGCTGCAGGAGCAGGTGGAGCGGCTGTTACGCCGTCGCCTCGACGGCAGTGCCGGCCTGGGGGTGAACGAAGGTGCGGTGGTGGTGCTCGACGCCCCCAGCGGCGGCATCCTGGCCCTGGCCGGAGGTCGCGACTACCAGCAGAGCCAGTTCAACAGAGCCACGATGGCGCTGCGTCAGCCTGGCAGCACCTTCAAACTCTTCCCCTTTCTGGCCGCCCTTGAGCGTGGGGCCAGGCCCGGTGATCCCCTGGACTGCGGCCCACTGCGCTGGCGCGGCCAGACCTTCGCCAGTGACTGCACCGGCAACCTCACCCTGGTGAGTGCCTTCGCCCGCAGCAGCAACACCGCGGCCCTGCGTCTGGCCCAGCGGGTGGGTCTCGAGGCGGTGGTGCAGAAGGCCCGCGATCTGGGCATCACCAGCCCGCTCGATCCGGTGCCCGGCCTGGCCCTGGGCCAGAGCGAGGTGACCCTGCTGGAACTCACCTCCGCCTACGCGGCCATCGCCAACGGGGGCAGCTGGCAGCCCCCCACCACCATCCGCCAGGTGGTGGACGCAGAAACCTGCCGCGGGGAGGAGCCGGACCGCTGCCGCGAGCAGGCGGGCGAGGGCGGTCGTGGGGCCGGAGCGGGCCCGGGGCCGGGGCGCCGGGCCGTGAGTGAGGAGTCGGCGCGGTGGATGCAGGAACTGTTGCGGGCCGTGGTGAGGTCGGGCACCGGCACCGCCGCCTCCCTCGGTGGTCAGGAGGGGGGCAAGACCGGCACCACCAACGCCAACCGTGACCTGCTGTTCGTGGGCTACGAGCCCCGGCGTGACTGGGTGATCGGCATCTGGCTCGGCAACGACGACAACCAGCCCACCAACGGCTCCAGCGCCCTGGCCGCCGGACTGTGGGGCGAGATCGCCCGGCTTCCGGACTCTTAGGGGGGTGATGCCGGCATGAAGCAGCGCACCCGCCTCTGGATCGCCGTCGCCGTGCTGCTGCTGGCCTTGCTGGTGGTGGGGCTGGTGCTTCAGGCCTTCAACCAGCTGATCTGGCAACTCAGCGCCGTGCTGCCCTACGGCCTGGTGGGTCCTGTGGCCCTGCTGTTGGTGCTCGCGGTGGCGGCCCTGCTGGCGCAGCTGGCCTGGCCCTGGCTGCAGCCCTTTCTGCCAGGCCATGAGCGGCGCCGGGCACAACAGACGGGCGGGAAGGGGCAGGCCGCCGCCGTGCCCAGCAGCCGCCGCGAAGCGGCGGCCCGCAATCTCGAGGCCATCGACCAGACCCTCGAGCGCGTGCACGAGGGCATCGCCCGCGAGGCCCTTGAGGAGGAACGGCGGCGCATGGCCAGCGAACTCGAGCGCGGTGACCTGGTGATCGTGCTGTTCGGCACCGGCTCAGCGGGCAAGACGTCCCTGATCCGAGCTCTGCTGCGCGAGCTGGTGGGCCAGGTGGGGGCGCCGATGGGCTCCACCAGCGAGGCCGAGCGCTACCGGCTGCGGCTGCGGGGGCTGCAGCGGGCGGTGTGGCTGGTGGATACCCCCGGGATCCTGGAGGCCGGCGCCAGCGGCCTCGAGCGGGAGCAGCAGGCTCGCCGCCAGGCCAGCCGCGCCGATCTGCTGCTGCTGGTGGTGGACGGGGATCTGAGGGCCAGCGAGATGGAGGTGCTGCGCAGCCTGGCCGCCATGGGCAAGCGCCTGCTGCTGGTGCTCAACAAGTGCGATCTGCGCGGTGAACTGGAGGAGGAGCGGCTGCTGGCCCTGCTCCGCGGCCGGGTGGAAGGGCTGGTGGCAGCGGCGGATGTGGTGCCGGCGAGCGCGGCGCCCCAGAGCGTGCCGATGCCCGGTGGCCGGCCCCTGCAACCCGAGCCCGAGGTGGAGCCGCTGCTGCGCCGCCTCGCCGCCGTGCTCCATGCCGACGGCGAGGAGCTGATCGCCGACAACCTGCTGCTGCAGTGCCGCCATCTCAGCGAGGCCAGCCGCGCCCTGCTGGCCAGCCAGCGCCGCCGGGACGCCGAAGCGATCGTGGAGCGCTACGGGTGGATCGGTGCCGGAGTGGTGGCTGTGACCCCACTGCCGGGCCTGGATCTGCTTGGCGCCGCGGCAGTGAATGCCCAGATGGTGATCGAGCTGGGGCGCAGTTTCGGTGTCTCGCTCAGCCGTGAGGCGGCCCAGGATCTGGCCCTGTCCGTGGGGCGGACCCTGGCCTCGCTGGGGCTGGTGAAAGGGGGCGTGGGGCTGCTCTCGGCGGCCCTGAGTGTGAATCTGCCGGCCCTGCTGGTGAGCCGGGCGGTGCAGGCGGTGAGCGCCGCCTGGCTCACCCGGGTGGCGGGCGCCAGCTTCATCACCTACTTCGAGCGCAACCAGGACTGGGGCGACGGCGGCCTTCAGGATGTGGTGCAGCGCCACTACGACCTCAACCGCCGCGATGGAATGCTGCAGCGGTTCCTGAAGGACGCCCTCAGCCGGGTGGTGGAGCCGTTGAGACGGCGGGATCCCCAGCTGCCCCCACGGCCGGAGCCGCGCTGAGGCCCAGGGCCTCCGGGGGCGGCGGCTGCAGCGGCCCGCGGCTGTCCAGCACCACGATCAGCAACAGGTAGAGCAGCCCCACCAGCACGGAGATGGCACCGGTGACGATCGCCACCCAGCGGCCACGACTCTGCCCGGGTGGGTTGGGCGGAGGGCTTTCACTCATGGGGACGTGTCACTCACGGGCAGGGGGAGAGGCTGGCTGCCACCACACCGGCCAGCCGCTCCAGCTCGGCGGCGCCGGTGTGCGGGTTGCCCATCACCGCCTTGAGATGGTGGCGAGCGGCATAGAGCGGCCGGGACAGCATCAGATCGGCCGCGAGAAGCTGCTGGCGGGTGCGCACACTCCAGCGCTCGGCGCTGGCGGCATCGCCGCGCAATGGCGTGAAGGCCAGCAGGTGCAGGGGGCCACCCACCAGGCGCAGCTGCGAAATCTGCCCCAGCAGGGCCTTCAGCTGGCGGCGGCGGGCCACCGCCCCATCCAGCACCGCCTCGATCCCCACCAGCCCAAGCTGCCGGAGCCCCAGCCAGAGCTTCAGCACTTCGGCCGGGCGCGAGCCCTGGAGGCCGCTTTCACCGCCGTGGCCGCCGCTCCAGCTGGGCTCCATGTAGGGAAGACCGGTGCCGAAGGCCTGCTCCAGCAGCCGCGGTCTGGCCAGCAGCAGCACGGAGGAAGTCTTGGTGATGCCGAGCAGTTTCTGGGGGTTCAAGGTGAGCGAATCGGCCCGCTCCAGCCCCTGCACCCGGCTGCGATGCACGTCGCTGAGGGCGAACACCGCACCGATGGCCCCATCCACATGCAGCCACACGCCATGGCGATGGCAGAGGGCGGCGATCTCGGGCATGGGGTCAACAGCACCGCGCACGGTGGTGCCGGCTGTGGCCACTACGGCGATCACCGGAATGCCCCGCCGCTGGAGCTGCGCGAGCTGCTGCTCCAGCAGGGCGGGCTCCATGGCGCCGCTGTCATCCACCGGCACCTGGCGCAGGGCCTGCGGGGGCAGCCCCATCACCGTCAGGGCCTTGGCCAGGGAGACGTGGGCGTCGGCACTGGCCAGCACCACGGCCTCGCCACAGCAGGCCAGACCGCGGCTGTGGCGGGCCGTGACCAGGGCCATCAGGTTGGAGAGGCTGCCACCGCTGGCCGGCACTCCACCGCTGCCCGCTGGCAGACCGAGGCGCTCGGCCAGCCAGGCCATCAGACTTCGCTCCAGCCGGGTAAGGCTCGGGGAGAGCTCCTCGGCCAGCAGGTTGTTGTTGAGACCGGCGCCGATCAGGTCCCCCACGATCGAGGCCGCCAGCGGCGGCGGGTCGAGGTGGGCCAGGGCCCCGGGGTGGCCGGGGTTGTAAGCCCCATCCATCACCAGCTGCAGGTCGCTCAGCAGCTGGGCGGACCCCTGGGGCTGCTGATGCGGCTCCACAGCGGGCATCACGCTCAGGCCCGGCAGGGGTGGACGCTGGGAGGCGCTGGCGAGCCAGGCGCAGAGCTGGGCGCTGGCCTGCTCCAGCAGCTGCTGCAGGGCCGCGTCGTGGCTGTCCGGTGCGGCGAAGGGCAGCGGTGGAATCCCCCGCTGGACAGGTGGCGCGCTAGCCAACGGCGGATGATCGGACGGCACCATTGTGACCCGCGAGCTTCGTGATGGTGAGATCCCGACTGTCGGGCCCCACCCCAACTGCCGAGGAACGCCTGCATGCGTTCTGGATGGCCCGTCTGCTGCGCCTGGCCCAGCGGGTGGGGGAGAGCGGTGAAATCCCTGTGGCGGCCGCCGTGCTCGATGGCCGGGGCCGCTGTGTGGGCTGGGGCAGCAACCGGCGCCACCGCCAGGGCGACCCCCTCGGCCACGCCGAGATCGAGGCCCTCGCCCAGGCCGCCCGCGCTCTGGGCGATTGGCGCCTGAACAGCTGCACCCTGCTGGTGACCCTGGAGCCGTGCCCGATGTGTGCCGGTGCCGCGGTGCAGGCGCGGGTGGGCACGGTGGTGTTCGCCGCCACGGACCCGAAGCGCGGTGCTTTGGGCGGCTGCCTCAACCTGGCAAACCACCCCAGTGCCCATCACCACATGCGCGTGATCTCAGGCGTCGAGGCCGATGCCGCGCAGCAGCAGCTGGCGCTCTGGTTTCAACTGCGCAGGCAACTGCAAAGACCGCAGGGGTGGCGGGAGCGGGTCGACCGGCGGCTCGCTCAAGGGCCAGCAGAGCGCTCAGACGGCAACCGCGGCGGAGTGCACGCCACCTGAGCGGAACGCCGGAAGTTCACTTTCAAAGAGGTTGAGCAGGCGGTCAACGTTCTGGCTCTGGCTGTTGTACCCCATCAGGCCGATGCGCCACACCTTTCCGGCCAGGGCACCCAGACCACCTCCCACCTCGATGCCGTGGCGGTTGAGCAGGTGCAGGCTGAAGGCCTTGCCGTCCACCCCCTCGGGAATGCGCACGGTGGTGAGCGTGGGCAGGCGCAGCTCGCGGGGAGCATGCAGCTCCAGGCCCAGCCCCTCCAGGCCCGCCCACAGCCGCTCGGCGTTGCGCTGATGGCGCTCCCAGGCCTGCTCCAGACCTTCTTCCGCCAGCAGGCGCAGGGCCTCGCGCATCCCGAAGTTCATGTTCACCGGAGCAGTGTGGTGGTACACCCGATCACTGCCCCAGTAGCGGTTGAGCAGGGTCACATCCAGATACCAGTTGGGCACCTTGCCGCTGCGGGCCGCCATCTTGGCTTCAGCCCGCGGGCCCATGGTGAAGGGCCCCAGGCCGGGGGGGCAGCTCAGACCCTTCTGGCTGCAGCTATAGGCCAGATCCACCTTCCAGTGGTCGAGGTAGAGCGGCACGGCCCCAAGCGAGGTCACCGTGTCGAGCAGCAGCAGACAGTTGTGCCTGCGGCAGAGGTCACCGATGCCCTCCATGGGTTGGCGGATGCCGGTGGAGGTTTCGGCATGCACGATCGCCAGGATCGCCGGCTTGTGGCGCTCCAGGGCCGCTGCGATCTCCTCGAGGCTGAAGGCCTCTCCCCAGGGCCGCTCAATGGTCACCACCTCAGCCCGGTAGCGCTCGGCCATGTCCACCAGCCGGAGGCCGAAGTAGCCCTTCACCGCCACCAGCACCTTGTCGCCGGGCTCGATGGTGTTCGCCAGGGTGGCCTCCATGGCGGCACTGCCGGTGCCGCTCATGGGCAGGGTGAGGCGGTTGTCGGTCTGCCAGGCGTAGCGGAGCAGCTCCTGCACCTCTCCCATCAACTCCACATAGAGGGGATCGAGGTGACCGATCGGCGTGCGGGCGAGGGCCTGCAACACCCGCGGGTGGGCGTTTGAAGGGCCGGGACCGAGCAGCAGGCGATCGGGGGTGGCGATCGGATCAAGCTGAAGCCGATGGGCGGTGTTGACGGGAGGCAGCGCGGACAAGGTGCCGGAATGGTGGGAGCGGAACGGTCGAGCGTAGGCAGCTGAACAAAGCCAGCTGCAGCAGGGGATGGGGGCTGGTCAGCGGGCGCGCACGTTGGACGAGGCCAGGCCCCGGCAGAGGTGATCAAACGGCGCTCGCACCACGGCAGCCAGGTCGGCAGCATCACTGAGGCCGCCGCCGGCAAGCAGCTCGCAGACCACATCAGCCATCAGGGCGATGCTGCGCACGGTGGGACCGGTGGGAACCCCCAGGCTCTTGTAGGTGTCGTCCAGGCCGTTCAGCACCCGTTCGTTGAGGATCGTGGGGTCACCGGCGATCAGGGCATAGCTGGCGTAGCGCAGGAAGTAGTCCATGTCCCGCAGGCAGGCTGATAGGCGCCTGGTGGTGTAGGCGTTACCGCCGGGCAGGATCAGCTCGGGATCCTCCAGCCAGAGCCGTTGGGCGGCCTCGCGCACGATCGCGGCCGCCTCCCGGTTGATCAGTTCCACCGCCGCCAGGCGCAGGGTGGACTGGGAAAGGTAGGTGGAGATGCTGTCGACGGCATCGCGGTCGAAGTAACGCCCCAGCTGGTCGTAGCGCCCGATCAGACCGGTGATGGCATCCCGCATGGCTGGTTTGGATTGCATGGTCCCAGTCCGGAAGGTAGCACTCGCAAATCCCCAAATCCCTGAGCTGATCGGGCTTCTGGCGGATCTGACAGAAACGGTTACGGAACCGGGCGCCGTCGCCGGGCCGGCAATTGGTGATCTGCGCTACAAAAAGGGCCGATGGCGGTCCGTACGGTCCGCGCTTCCCGCCGCCGCCGCGGTCCACACCCCCTAGCTCTTTGATATGGCCACTACAGCCCAGGACGTCCTCCGCCGGATCCAGGAGGAGGGCATCGAGCTGATCGACCTGAAGTTTGTTGACCTTCACGGCAAGTGGCAGCACCTCACCGTGAGCAAGGACCTCGTTGACGAGGAGGCTTTCAGCTCCGGCGTGGCCTTTGACGGCTCCTCGATCCGCGGCTGGAAGGCCATCAACGAATCCGATATGGCGATGGTGCCCGATCCGGAGACGGCCTGGATCGATCCGTTCTACAGCCACAAAACCCTGAGCCTGATCTGCTCGATTCAGGAGCCCCGCAGCGGCCAGCCCTACGCCCGTTGCCCCCGAGCTCTGGCCCGCAAGGCCCTCGAGTATCTGGATGGCACTGGAGTCGCCGACACGGCCTTCTTCGGTCCCGAGCCGGAGTTCTTCGTGTTTGACGATGTTCGATACAGCTCCGGTAGTGGCACCAGCTTCTACAGCGTCGATTCGATCGAGGCCCCCTGGAACAGCTCCAGACTTGAAGAAGGAGGCAATCTTGCCTACAAGATCCAGCTCAAAGAGGGTTATTTCCCGGTAGGTCCGAACGACACCCTCCAGGACATGCGTACCGAGATGATCCTCACCATGGCCGCCCTGGGGGTGCCGATCGAGAAGCATCACCACGAGGTGGCCACCGCCCAGCATGAACTGGGCATGAAATTCTCCGAGCTCATCACGGCTGCCGACAACGTGATGATCTATAAATACGTGGTGCGCAATGTTGCCCGTAAATACGGCAAAACGGCCACGTTCATGCCCAAGCCGGTCTTTGCCGACAACGGCAGTGGCATGCACGTTCACCAGAGCCTCTGGAAGGGCGGCCAACCCCTGTTCTTCGGGGAGGGCACCTATGCCAACCTCTCCCAGACCGCCCGCTGGTACATCGGTGGGCTGCTCAAGCATGCCCCCAGCTTTCTGGCCTTCACCAACCCCACCACCAACAGCTTCAAGCGGCTGGTGCCGGGATTCGAGGCGCCGGTGAATCTGGTGTACTCCCAGGGAAACCGCTCGGCTGCCGTGCGCATCCCCCTCACCGGGCCCAGCCCCAAGGCCAAACGCCTGGAGTTCCGCTCAGGCGATGCCCTCTCCAACCCCTACCTCGGCTTCGCTGCGATGCTGATGGCTGGACTCGATGGCATCAAGAACCAGATCGACCCCGGCGATGGCACCGACGTCGATCTGTTCGAACTCTCGGCCGATGAGCTGGCCCGCATCTCCACGGTGCCGGCGTCACTCAATGGCGCCCTCGAGGCCCTCGATGCTGATAAGCACTATCTGATGGAAGGCGGGGTGTTCAGCGACGACTTCATCAACAACTGGATCTCCATGAAGTACGAGGAAGTGCAGCAGTTGCGCCAGCGCCCCCATCCCCACGAATTCACCATGTACTACGACGCCTGAGTTCAACCGGGTGACGTGTGGTGGCGCAGCGCGGCGATGGCACTGTCGTGCAGATGCTGTTTGTGGGCCTGCCGCAGGGACCAGGCCTGCAGCTGGTGCACGGCGCTGGCTTCCGGCCCGGGATCGTGGTGACGGGTGATCTGGGCCATTTCGGCAGCGTGGCGGCGCCGATCACGCTGGTGCGCCCGAGCCCAGGCCAGGTATTCGCGGGCTGGGCCGTCCTGACGGGCGGCATTGGCCGGCAGGGGCAGCGCCACCAGCGGCAGGGCGATTGTGGTGGTGTGGCTGGTCATGGCAATGCTCCTCCGGCTCTTCCGCACCCCCATTGTCCTTGCCTGCGGTAGCAACGGCTACATAAGTGGCGATTGATTCACAGGTCTTCAATGCCTGGGGGCCATCGGCTCGCGGCAGGCAGGCCTGATCGGCTGGAATGAATCGGCATCAACACCGTGTCATGCCCGATCAGCTCACCAAGCTGGCCTACCAGACCCTCCAGCAGGGCAAGGCGCTGTTCGGCATCACCCATAAGGAGGTGAGCACACGGTTGATGGGGGCGCTGGCGCCCGATGGAGCCCCGCGCACCGTGCCGGTGCCGGCCGAGATGCTCAATCGCCTGCGCGCGGCGATGGATCAGCTCCATGCCCGCGACTGGCAGGAGGCCGAGGAGGGTCTCTACCCAGCATCCCTGCTGTTTGACGCCCCCTGGCTCGACTGGGCCGGGCGCTACCCGTTGGTGTGGCTGGACCTACCGCTCACCTGGCAGCGCCGGCAGCAACGACGGGTGCGCGACCTGCCCGGGGGCGTGGATCACTCGGCCTACCCCGACTACTACCTGCAGAATTTCCACCACCAGACGGACGGCTACCTCAGCGAACATTCGGCCGCCCTCTACGACCTGCAGGTGGAACTGCTGTTCAACGGCACGGCCGAGCCCATGCGTCGCCGGGTGATCGCCCCACTGCGCCGGGGGCTTGAGGGCTTCGCCCACCGTGGCCCCAGCCAGATCCGGGTGCTGGATGTGGCCACCGGCACGGGCCGCACCCTGCGCCAACTGCGCGGTGCCCTGCCGGAAGCGCAGCTGCTGGGACTGGATCTCTCCACCGCCTACCTGCGCCAGGCCAACCGCTGGCTGGGCCAGTTGCCAGGTGAATTGCCCCAGCTGGTGCAGGGCAACGGCGAGGCCATGCCCTTCGCTGATCGCAGCGTGCAGGCCATCAGCTGCGTGTTTCTGATGCACGAGCTGCCGGCGGCGGCCCGCCAGAACGTGATCCAGGAGTGTTTCCGCCTGCTCGAGCCCGGCGGGGTGCTGGTGTTGGCCGACTCGATTCAGCTGGCCGATTCACCGCAGTTCTCGACTGTGATGGAGAACTTCCGGCGGGTGTTTCATGAGCCTTACTACCGCGACTACATCGGCGATGACATCGAGGCGCGGCTGCAGACCGCAGGATTCACCACCGTGCAGGCCGAAAACCACTTCATGACGCGGGTGTGGTCGGCGCGCCGGCCCAGCGAGCAGCCGCAGGCGGTTTAGGGGCGCAGCAACCAGGCCAGCCCCAGCCCCAGCGTCGCCCAGCGCAGGCCCTGCCAGAACCCCTTCCCATCCCTGCCGCTGGCCACCAGCTCAGGCGGCAGGGGATCCAGAAGCCGCTGGGTGAGGGCCAGCCGCTGCTGCTGGCGCCGCTGCCCCACTCCACTGCTGTGGCGCGCCAGGGACGCCTGGGTGAACAGGCCATCGAGCAGGTGCAACAGCTGGATCGGCCGTTGCCGGGTCCCCCGGCCCCTGCGGGGACGCCTGGAGTGGGATGGGAGTGGCACAGCTGCTGGGTCACAGGGGCAAGGGGCCTGATCCGCCCGCGCGGAGGGCGCTCACGCCAGGATGGGTCCAGCCGGCACGGGCGTCCAGTGGAACAGCAGCAATCGGGTTTGGGGGTGGCGTCGGCGCCGGTGCAGCGCCGGGCCAGAGGCGCCCGACTCTGGCCGGAGCAGGCCCTGCCCCTGGCCGAAGCCCTGCATCAGGAGCTGGCGATTGCCGAACGCGACTGGCATGCGCTCAAATCCCAGCGGCCGCGCCGAGGGGCTGAACAACTCTCCGCTGCCCTGGTGCAACTGCTGAGCGCCGACGACCCCCAGCACAGCGCCAGCTCCCCCGCCCGCGACCAGGCCATCGCCCTGGTGGAGCACGCCCTGCTCTGGTTGCGGGCGGAGATCAGCGACCCCGGCTGCCCCAGCCACGGCCGTTGATCACTGCGGCAAGGCGCCGGGGTTTGCGCACGGCCAGCTGCAGCCGGTTGCCCCGCGGGCTCCAGCGCACGTCGTCGAAGCAGTGCTGGATCAGAAACAGCCCCCGCCCGCCCACCGCCTCAGGACAGGGCAGCAAAGCGGCCTGGCGCGAGTGGGGCGGAACGCCGGAACCCTCGTCCTGCACCTGCCACACCATCCAGCAGGGCGTTTCGATGCGGCGGATGCGCAGCAGCTTGCCGGGATCACCACCATTGCCGTGGCGCACGGCATTCACCAGGGCCTCCTGCAGGCCCAGTTGCAGTTCCGCCTGGAGCTGCCGGCAGGGCACCGGCTCCAGCAGCAGCTCCAGCAAAGGCGCCAGCTGCAGGGTGGAGGGGGTGATGAAATCTGACCAGCGCAGGGTCATCCCGGCTCTGCAGGGGCCGATCCGAACCTAAGGCGCCGATGGCGGCCAGCCCAGCCCCCTTGATAGACGCTGCAATCAAGCCCCAGACCAGCTGGGGTCGATGGGGATCTGCCACGCTTGCCCAGCTCAACACGCGCCCAGCTCAACGCTGGCGGCGCTGCAGCAGAGCCGGATGCTGGAGCAGAGCATCCATCAGCCGCACCCCGCGGAGCTGGTTCACCAGGGGCATGTGACCTTCGGGGGCCTCGATCGTCCATTGAAATCCGCCGGGGTAGCGGGTCCACTGGGAACCATCCTTCCAGCCCAGGCGGGGCCAGAGCCGCTCCCAGCGGCCAGCGGCGGCCGCCAGCAGCCGGGCCTGAACCGTGAAGCCGAAGCGACCTCGGGAATAGCAGATCCAGAGGCGATCCAGGGAGTCGAGGTCAACGGAGGCCATGGCCGGCACTTCGCTGTAGTACACATACCCGCGCTGCACGGCTGCCGGCCCCGCCAGTTGCCGCAGCACCGCGCTGGTGATCCGATCGGCCTGCTCGAACTCCTGCTGGGCCAGGGCTCGCTGCAGGGGGGCGTAGTCGATCCCCAGGGCGCTGGTGGTGGCCAGCCAGCCGCTGGGATAGCGGCTGAAGAAGGCCTCCCGCTGGCCGGGCTCGCCGTCAACCAGCATCTGGATGAGGGCGCCCGCTGCCCAGTCGTCGCCGGTGGCGTCGAGAGCGGCGATGTGATCGAGGATCAGGGGCCGCAGAGCAGCAGCCTGGAGCTGGAGCTGGGGAAGCAGGCTGAGCCGCTGTCGCTCGGATGCTGACTGGAAACGCTCCAGCAGCCCTGCGGGGGTTGCGGGGGCGGTCACCTGGGGGCCGGAGAGCATGGAGACCGAACCTGATCGGGCCAGCGTGGACCCACTATGTCAGCCGTGAGCATGGCAGGTGGCCAGGGGATTTCCAGACCTTGCACCTAAGATCCCGTTTTGATCCTCGGGTATGGCCGCAGCGATTCAGTTCTTCCGGGGTGTGGACGAACCGGTCGTACCTGACATCCGGATGACCCGCTCCCGTGATGGCGTCACCGGCCAGGCCATGTTCGTGTTCGAGGAGCCCAGCGCACTGGCACCGGAAACCCTCGGCGACATCACCGGCATGTTCATGGTGGACGAGGAAGGAGAACTGGTGACCCGGGAGGTCAAGGCCCGGTTTGTCAACGGCCGCGCCAGCGCCCTGGAGGCCACCTACACCTGGAAGACCACGGACGACTTCGAGCGCTTCATGCGCTTCGCCCAGCGTTACGCCGACAGCCACGAGCTCGGCTTCTCCGGCAGTGGGGATCAGCAGACGGGTGAATAGGCCTCTGGGCCGGCCGCCGGGGCCGATGACCTTTGGACAGTGGCTGGGACTGCTGGCTCTGCTGGCGGCCCTGGTGCTGCTCTGGAACCTGCGCCAGAGCCTGATCCTGGTGTTCACCGCCGTGGTGATCGCCATGGCGATCTGCACCCTGGTGGCCTGGATCCAGCAACGTGTGGGCTGCAACCGCAGCCTGGCCCTGCTGCTCAGCCTGGGCCTGTTGCTGGTGCTGGGCGTGGTGATCGGCACCGCCGTGATCCCCCCCTTCGTGGAACAGTTCGCCGAACTGATCAGCAAACTGCCGGCGGCCGCCACCACCCTGCTCAACCTGGTGCGCGACGCCATCAGCAGCGCCAGCCAGATGCTCTACGGCACCCACGATGGCGGCATGGAGCTGCTGCGTGAGGGGCTGTTCAGAGATGGACAGCTGCCGATCCCCAATCTGGGCCAGGGGGCGATGCAGATCGTTGGCCTGGCGGGTGGCCTGGGGGCAGGTCTGCTTCAGCTGTTGTTCGTGGTGGCCGTGGCGCTGATGGTGGCGGTGCAACCCACCGCCTACCGGGAGGTCCTGGTGCTGCTGGTGCCGTCCTTCTACAGGCGCCGCTTTCGCAGCGTGCTGGTGCACTGTGGCGAGGCCCTCAGCGCCTGGATGGTGGGGGTGTTGATCAGTTCGCTCTGCGTGGGGGTGCTGGCGGCGATCGGTCTGTCACTACTGGGGGTGAATCTGGTGGCAGCCAATGCCCTGCTGGCCGGCATGCTCAATGTGATCCCCAACGTGGGGCCCACCCTGAGCACGATCTTTCCCATGTCGGTGGCCCTGCTCGACTCCCCCTGGAAGTCACTGGCGGTGCTGCTGCTCTATGTGCTGATCCAGAACGTGGAGAGCTACCTGATCACCCCGTCGGTGATGCAGCACCAGCTGCAGCTGCTGCCGGGCCTCACCCTCTCAGCCCAGGTGATCTTCACGATCCTGTTCGGCCCCATCGGACTGCTGATGGCCCTTCCCCTGGCCGTGTGCCTGCAGGTGGTGCTGCGGGAGATCGTGATCCGCGACATCCTCGACGACTGGAGGCGGCTGCGTCCCGCCGACTGAAGCGAACGTGGATCAGCGGCGGTACTGCTGCCAGAGACTGGGTTGCAGCAGCAGCACCGCCACCGCCAGCGGGTGGCTGCGCACCAGAAACACCAGGGCCGTGACTGTGACGTGATCGGCCAGCAGGCGCAGCTCCAGGCGCAGGTCGAGCAGGGCCAGCACGGCAAGCAGGAGCGGCACCAGGGGCAGTCGCCTGGTCACCGCTTGGCGAGCACCGGCAGCAACGTGGGTGCCACGGCGATGCTTGACCAGGCCCCCACCACCACCCCGATGCTGAGCGCCACGGCAAACCAGAACAACGTGCTGCCCCCCAACAGGATCAGGCCCAGCAGAGGCAGCAGGGTGGTGAAGCTCGTGAACAGCGATCGGGTGAGGGTGGCCGCCACCGCAGCGTCGGCCTGCTCGGCCAGGGAGGATCCCTGCAGCTCCTTGCGCTTCTCGCGGATGCGGTCGAACACCACCACCGTGTCGTTCACCGAGTAGCCCGCCAGGGTGAGCAGGGCCACGGCGAACAGGCTGTTGACCTCCACGCCGGCCAGCAGGCCGAGCCAGGCGAACACGCCGCAGGTGATCAGCACGTCATGGGCCAGGCACACGAGGGCGAGCACGGCAAAGAGCCGGTCGTAGCGGAGGCTGATGTAGGCCGCGATGCCGATGAAGCTCACCAGCAGCGACACCACACTGGCCCGCAGCAACTGAGCACCGAGGCTGGGACCGATCGTGTCGATCCCCAGACCGCCAGGCTCGGTGCCACCGAGCGCGGGATCCAGGGCCTCGATCACAGCCTGTGATTGCTCAGCGGTCAGGGTGGGCAGACGCAGCACCACCTGACGGCCCTCATCGAGCAGCTGCACGGCACTGCTGCCCAGCCTCGGAGGCTGCTCCCCAGGCTCTGCGGGCAGCTCCAGCTCAGCCAGACGCCGCTGCAGGGCCGCGGTGGTGAGCGGCTTGCAGGCGCCCTGGCAGCTGCGCTCGATCTGAATCTGGGTGCCGCCGGTGAAATCGAGCCCGGCCCGCAGGGGAGCGCCGATCGAGGGCGACAACCACGACAGCATCAGGCCCAGCAGGCTGAGGGCGATGGCCACGGCCGACAGACTCAGAAGCTGACGGCGCCGCTGGTTGACGCGCAGGCGCAGAAGACTGGCGAGAGGAGACATGGCTCAGGACGCGGCGGTGGGCAGCTGGGCCCGGGGGATGAAGTTGGACGGACGTCGCAGACTGGGGTAACTCATCAGCAGGCGCAGCAGCACCCGGGTGCACACCAGGGCGCTGAACAGGCTGAGCAGCACGCCGATCCCCAGGGTGACGGCGAAGCCCTTGACGAATCCGGTGCCCAGGGCAAACAGGGCAAAACAGCTGATCAGGGTGGTGACCTGGCCATCGACGATGGAAGACACGGCCTGGGAGAAGCCCGCATCGATGGAGCGAATGAGGGTGTTGCCCTCGCGCAGTTCGTCCTTGAGGCGCTCGAAGATCAGCACATTGGCGTCCACCGCCATGCCCAGGGAAAGGATGAAGCCGGCGACCCCCGGCAACGTGAGGGTGACGGGGATCAGGGCGTAGACGGCCAGATTGAACAGGGCATAGAGACTCAGGGCCATCACCGCCACCACCCCAGCAAGGCGATAGATCACCACCATGAACACCGCCACGAGGGCAAGCCCCGCCAAGGCGGCGATCAGGCTGGTGCGCACGTTTTCGGCACCCAGGCTGGGCCCCACGCTGCGCACCTCGATCACCTCCACCGGCAGGGGCAGCGAACCCCCGCGCAGCTGCACCTCCAGTTCACGGGCCTCCTCGGCCGTGAAGTTGCCGGTGATGCTGGCGGCCCCACCGGTGATACCGGCGGCCTGAAATTCCGGGCCCACGCTGGCCTCACTGATGGAGCGGCCATCGAGAACGATGCCCAGCAGGCGTCCGCTGCCCGCCAGCGACTGGGTGAGGCGAGCGAAGCTGTCACCGCCCTCCCGGGTGAAGTTGAGGGTGACGTCCCAGCCGCTGCCGGTCTGCTGCTGCTGGCGGCCCGCACCCACCAGCTCCCGGCCGGTGAGTTCCGCAGGGTCATAGAGATCAACGATGCGGGTGTTGACCGCGTCGAGGAGCAACTCCAGCTGGCGGACTTCGCTGCTGCCCGGAGGCACCTCCACCCCAAGGCTCTGCAGCGCCTGAGCCAGGTCGTCGGGCGCCAGAGAGGCCCCGGGATCGGTGTCAGCAGGGGGTTGTTCGGTCCGGGCCCGGCGACTGGCGAGCACCGACTGGGCCTGGCGCTTGAGGGCGAGCAGGCCGCGCATCTCCTCCTCAGTGCCGGGTGTCTGAGAGCGGAACTCGAGCAGGGCCGTGGTGCCCAGCACCCGGGCGGCGCGGCTTGGATCCTGCTCACCGGGAAGCTGGAGCACCAGCTGGTCATCGCCCACCGTCTGCAGGGTCGACTCGGCCACGCCCAGGCCGTTGATGCGGCGATCGAGCACCTCCTTCACGGCTTCCAGCTGTTCGCGCTCCACGCGGGTGATGCTGCCGGCCGGCAGCACCTGCAGCGACAGCTGGCTGCCACCCCGCAGATCGAGACCCAGCTGCAGGGGGAACTGGATCAGCAGGGCGGCGGCGGCGATCGCCAGCGCCAGGATCAGGGCAAGCCAGCCTTGTTGGCGGGCCATCTCAGATCACACCCGCCTTCAGGGCCTTGGCGGCATCCACGATCTGGTGGGGCTGAATGATCGTGAGGTTCTCCAGGTTGCCGTTGTAGGGGGTGGGAATGTCCTGCGACGACAGCCGCACGGGCCGGGCGTCGAGATCGTCAAAGCACTGTTCGGTGACCAGGGCCATGAGCTCAGCACCGATGCCCCCGGTCTTCATGCACTCCTCCACGATCAGCACCTTGTGGGTCTTGGCGATCGAGGCCCGCACCGTGGCCATGTCAAAGGGCTTGAGACTGATCAGGTCGATCAGCTCCACGTCCACCCCCTCGGCCTCCAGCTGCTCCACCGCCTTGAGGCAGTGGTGACGCATGCGCGAGTAGGTGAGGATCGTCACGTCCTTTCCTTCGCGCACCACCTCGGCCTGGTCGAGGGCGCAGATGTAGTCGCCCTCGGGCAGGGTTTCGCTGAGGTTGTAGAGCAGCACATGCTCGAAGAACAGCACCGGGTTGTTATCCCGAATCGCGGCCTTCATCAGTCCCTTGGCGTTGGTGGGGGTGCTCACCGCCACGATCTTGATGCCGGGAACGGCGTGGAAGTAGGCCTCGAGGCGCTGACTGTGCTCGGCGCCCAGCTGACGGCCCACCCCACCGGGGCCACGCACCACCGCGGGAATCGTGTAGTTGCCACCGCTGGTGTAACGGAGCATGCCCATGTTGTTGGAGATCTGATTGAACGCGAGCAGCAGAAAGCCCATGTTCATCCCCTCCACAATCGGCCGCAGGCCGGTCATGGCCGCGCCGACGGCCATGCCGGTGAAGGAATTCTCGGCAATGGGCGTGTCGAGCACCCGCAGCTCGCCGTACTTGTCGTACAGGTCCTTGGTGACCTTGTAGGAGCCGCCGTAGTGGCCCACGTCTTCGCCCATCACACAGACATAGGGGTCGCGGGCCATCTCCTCATCGATGGCCTCGCGCAGGGCATTGAACAGGAGTGTTTCGGCCACGCGGCAGCAGGCTGGATCAGGGCGCCAACCTATCTCAGGTCCCATCGGGCTTCACTGGCTCCGGCCGCCGCAGGCTGCGCAGGAAGGCCAGGGTGAGCCCCAGGGCGATGAAGCCGAAGCTGAAGGTGGCCAGGAAGGCCATGCCCACCAGCAGGGTCTTGAGGGCGGTGGCGATCGACTGGGCGGTGGCCGAGGCGTAGTGGGGGGGATGCAGGGCGTAGTACAGGGCCATCCGCCGGCTCAGTCCCAGGCACAGCCAGCTGAGCAGGCCGGCGGTGAGGGCCCCGGAGAGGAAGCTCAGGGGACCCTTGCGCCGGGGGGCCTCGGAATCAGGCCCATCGGGGTTGGCCGGCTCGCCAGCGCTGCTCATGGGTGCGGGGCTGGGGCTGAAACCAGCCGGGGGAGTGGGATCGCTCACGGCTCCAGCATGACGCCCTGGCCGCGGAATCCACAGGCCCAGCTGGAAAACCCTGCGGCCTCCAGCTCCGGCCCGAGATCGGCCTGGGCAGCCAGCGCCAGCTCCCGATCGGCGAACAGGGCAAACAGGCTGGGGCCCGATCCGCTCATCGCCACCGCCAGGCTTCCCGGAAGCCGGCGCAACAGCGCCAGCCCCTCCTGCACGCTGGGCAGCTCCGGCTCCACCACGGCCTGCAGATCGTTGCGCAGCGGTGGCAGCGCCGCCCCCTGGCGCAGGGCCTGCACCAGGGGGCCACGGCGCAGGGCTTCACGGCGGCGTTCGAAGGCCTCCTCGCCGCGGAGGTAGCTGCGGCCCCTCTGCTCGCGGCAGCGGCCATAGGCCCAGGGGGTGCTGACACTGGTGCCGGCGTGCTTGATCAGCAGCAGCGCCGGGGATGTTCCGCCTGCGGGGGCCAGGGCCTCGAGGCGCTCCCCGCGGCCGAAGCAGAGCTGGGTGCCTCCGGGCAGGCAGAAGGGCACATCCGAGCCCAGGCGTGCCGCCATGCCCTGCAGTTCAGCAGCGCTGAAGCCCAGACCCCAGAGGGCATTGAGACCCACCAGGGCAGCGGCGGCATCGCTGGAGCCCCCCGCCAGGCCAGCACCAACGGGGATGCGCTTGAACAGGGTGATGCGAGCGCCGAGTTCCGGCAGGGCAGCGCGCACCTTGAGCAGCTCGGCAGCCTTGACGATCAGGTTGCTGCCGTCGGTGGGCAGGCCAGGCTGATCGCAGCTCAGGCTGATGGCGCCATCGGCGCTGGGTAGCAGGCGCAGCTCATCGCGCAGGTCGATGGTCTGCATCACCATCGCCAGCTCGTGGAAGCCGTCACCGCGCAGCCCCAGCACCTCCAGGTGCAGGTTGATCTTGGCCGGAGCCTCCACCGTGAGTTCAAGCATCGCTGGCCTGCGGATCGGCGGGGCTGCGATTCAAGCCCGCCGCCAGGGCCACCCAGGCCGCCGGGCCAAGCTCCTGAGGCCGCTGCTGCAGGCCGATGCCTGCCGTCGCGGCCAGCTCGGTGAGCTGCTCCGGCGGCAACAGCCCGCCCAGGCTGTTGCGCAGCATCTTGCGCCGGGCGGCGAAGCAGCGGCGCAACAACAGCTCCAGCGGGCGGGCCAGCCGGGGATCCAGACGCTCGGCCTCCGGCAGCGGATCGATGCAGATCACCTCCGACTGCACCTTCGGCGGCGGCTGGAAGCAGCGGGGCGGCACCGCACACACCGAGTGGCAGCGGGCCAGCAGCTGCAGGCGCACGCTCAGGGCGGAGTAGGCGCTGCTGCCGGGGGCGGCGCGGATGCGCTCCGCCACCTCCTGCTGCAGCAAGAGCACCAGGCGCCGGTAGGGCGGTGTCACCGGCCTGTCCAGGCGGCCCACCAGCCGCTCCAGCAAGGGGCCGGTGATGTTGTAGGGGATATTGGCCACCACCTTGTCGGCAGCGGGCAGCTCCAGCACCAGGGCATCGCCGGCCAGCAGGGAGAAGCGGGGATCGGCGCCGAACCGCTGGCGCAGGCCAGCGAGCAGGTCGCGGTCCAGTTCCACCGCCTGCACGGCGGCGGCCGGTGTACGCAGCAAGCGCTCGCTGAGGGCCCCGCGGCCCGGGCCGATCTCCAGCACCCGCTCGTCGCTCTGCAGGTCGGCGGCCGCCACGATCCGGTCCAGCACCGGCTGATCCACCAGCCAGTGCTGGCCGAAGCGCTTGCGGGCCCGGTGGGCGGAAAAACTCATCGTGCGGGGTGGTCTCAGCCCTCCAGGGTGCCTGGTGAGCCCGTGCCATCCCAGGGCCCGGCGCGGATCCAGCGCACCGGGCCGCGCCGGGGCGGCAAGGGCACCAGGGCATACACCAGCTCCACCGCCTGCAGGGCGGCGTCGGGATGGGCCAGCAGCCAGCAGCGCCAGGCGCGCTCGAGCCGCTCACGCTTGCCACGACGCAGCGCCGCCGCCCCCCAGCCGTCCACACCGCTGCGCCGGCCTTTCACCTCCACCACCAGCAGGCGGTGGGGTTTCTCCAGCACCAGATCCAGCTCCCCCCAGCGGCAGCGCCAGTTGCGGTCGCGCAGGTGCCAGCCCCGCTCCAGCAGCAGCCGCAGGGCACGTTGCTCGGCCCAGCCGCCGGCCAGAGGGGGATGGGGCATGGGCGGCGCCAAGCGGGGTTGTCCCTAGGGTTGCCCCAGGTGTGTGGCCGCCATGGCACAACTGGCCGGTGAATCGCTCTGCGGCCAAGGGATCTTGGGTGCAGGGATGCTCTTGCGTCGAATCCTGGTCCTGTTGAGGGCCCTTGTCCTCTGCCTGGTGCTGGCGGCCGCAGCGCCGCCGGGCGCCGCTCCGGCCGGAGCGGCGGTGGATGTGGCCAAGCAGGTGCTGATCGGTGCCGACTACTCCGGCCAGGATCTGCGCGGCGCCACCTTCAACCTCACCAACCTGCGGGATGCCAACCTCTCGGGGTTCGATCTCCAGGGCGCCAGTCTGTTCGGGGCCAAGCTGCAGGACGCCGACCTCAGCGACACGAACCTGCGCGAGGCGACGCTGGATTCAGCGGTGTTCAACGGCACGGATCTCAGCAACGCCGTGCTGGAGGACGCCTTCGCCTTCAACACCCGTTTCGAGAATGTGATCATCGACGGGGCCGACTTCACCAATGTGCCCCTGCGCGGCGATGCCCGCAATCTGCTCTGCGCCGCGGCCCGCGGCACCAACCCCGTCACCGGCCGGGATACCCGCGCCAGCCTGGATTGCTCCTGATCTCTTCTGCGCCCCGATGAGTTTCGACGCCCGCAGCCTGGAGCGACTGCGCCAGCTTGGGCGCTCCCTGCCCCAGCGGCTGCCGGTTCCTGAGCCGCCCGCCCCACCTGCCGGGTCATCCGCACCGACCCAGGGCAGTGGCGCCCGCCTGCACCGGCTGGAAACGGAAACCGATCCCGAGGCCCTCTTCCATGAGCTGATGCGGGCCAGTGCCGACGGCAGCGCCCCTCCCCACCTGCTCGAGCGGCTGCGCGAGCTGGAAACCAGGCGCCGGCTGCCGGACCCCGCCCCACCCGCCGTCGCCGGCCCGGACCCGGATCCGCTGGCCAGCACGGCGCCCAGCAACAAGCAGGACAGGCGCCACCGCGAGCGCGGACGCCCGGACCCGAAGCTGGCCCGGGAGCACGGTGATCTCTACACAGCCTTCCAGCAGCTGCTGCTGGAAGACGACGAAATCTGAGCGCCAGGGCCTGATGGCCTGACGGGGAGCAACCCGATCCGTAGCCTCAGGGGCAGCATCATCTCAGAGCGGCACCATGGCCATCCGCATCGGCATCAACGGCTTCGGCCGCATCGGACGTCTCGCCTTCCGTCGCGCCTGCGCGGTGCCGGAGGTGGAGGTGGTGGCGATCAACGACCTGATCGACGCGGATTACCTCGCCTACATGCTGTGCTACGACTCCACCCACGGCTGCTTTGCCGGCGATGTGGCCGTGGAGAACGGCCAGCTGGTGGTGGACGGCCGGCCGATTCGGATCACCAGCGAGCGCGACCCGGCCAAGCTCGACTGGGCGGCGGTGGGCGCCGAGGTGGTGCTCGAGTGCACAGGTTTCTTCCTCACCGATGAGAGCGCCGGCGCGCATCTGAAGGCCGGCGCCAAGCGGGTGGTGATGAGCGCCCCCTCCAAGGACGCCACACCGATGTTCGTGATGGGGGTCAACCACACTGCCTATGCCGGGCAGGCGATCGTGTCCAACGCCAGCTGCACCACCAACTGCCTGGCACCCGTGGCCAAGGTGCTGCATGACAACTTCGGCATCGTCGACGGTCTGATGACCACGGTGCACGCCATGACCGCCACCCAGAAAACCGTGGATGGTCCCTCCGCCAAGGACTGGCGGGGCGGCCGCGGTGCCGGCCAGAACATCATCCCCAGCAGCACCGGTGCGGCCAAGGCGGTGGGCAAGGTGATCCCGGAGCTCAACGGCAAGCTCACCGGCATGGCCTTCCGCGTGCCCACCCCGAATGTGTCGGTGGTGGACCTCACCGTGAATCTCGCCAAGCCCACCAGCTACGAAGGCATCAAGGCGGCGATGAAGGCGGCCAGCGAGGGGGCGATGGCCGGCATCCTCGGCTACACGGAGGATGCGGTGGTATCCACCGATTTCGTGGGCGAAAGCTGCACCTCGGTGTTTGACGCCGGCGCCGGCATCGCCCTCACCGACACGTTCGTGAAGGTGGTGGCCTGGTACGACAACGAGTGGGGCTACAGCTGCAAGTGCATTGATCTGATTCGCCACATGGCCACGGTGGGATGAACCGGTGAGCTCAGGCAACGGTTGGCGACAATGGCTGGCCTTTCACAGGCACAGCCACTAAAAAGCGCTGGCACGTGTCTGTCACCATGCGCCTCATCGAAGCCTTCACCTCAGCCTGGAGCCGATCCTTTGATTACGAAGGTCGCTCCAATCGGGGCGACTACTGGTGGTTTGTGCTGGCCAATCTGATCGTCCTGATGATCCTGCTGCGGATCTCGGACGTTCTCTACACCACCTACAGCGTGGCCACGATCGTGCCCGGGATCCCACTGGCGGTGAGGCGCCTGCGTGATATCGGCAAGCCCTGGCCCTGGATCTTCCTCGGCCTGATCCCGATCATCGGCACCATCTGGCTGATCGTGCTGTTCTGCCAGCCGTCGCTGAGCGCCTGAGGGCCGCCGGCCGTCACGGCGGTGGCACTGGTTCAGAGCCAGTGTTGTTCCGCCCGTGTCGTGCCACGGCCCTGCCCTGATTTCCCTGCTCGACCGCGGCCTGAGGCGCCAGCGCCATTGGTGGCTGCCCGGCGGCGGCGGACCCGAGCGGATCGCCGCGCTGCTGGCGGCACCCCTGAGGGCCAGCGGAGCGCCGCCGCTGCGCTTTGAGGACATCAGTGCGGTGTTCGCCCCCCTGCCCTCGCTGCCGGCGGCAGGGGCTGGCGCCGCCGCTGGCCAGGCGGCCTACCGCTATCTGATCCAGCTGCACGGCAGGGGTGGCTGCATCAGCTGCTGGCGCCACTACGGCCACGGCATCGGCTGGCAGCGGCGGTGCGGCCCGATGCCCCTGGCCTGCTTCCTGCAGTGGCACAGCCTCCGGCCATGGCCGGCTTTGGTGTCCAGCACATCGCAGCCCAGCAGTCGGGTCAAGATTCGAGATCATTGATAAGATAAGACCGTTGGCGTGGAGTGCAGCACAGCAATGAGTTTCAGGGTACGCTTCTCTCGATCGGTTGTTCGTGAAGGGCGATCCCTCCGAACCCAAGTCAGGGCTCCTCGAGATCTGCAGGGGCAACTCCTCTATTGGCGTCTCCGGGGAAACGGTGTCAAAAGAACTGATTTCAGTGATGGTCGTCTGAACGGAGTCGTTCAGATTGGTCCCCGAGGCCTGGCTACTATTACGCATCTCATTCGTGCAGACGGTCGTCAGGAAGGAAACCAGAAAGTCGGGATTGAATTTTTTTCTGATCAGAGTCGCAGGCGCAATGATCGCGTTGCACAAGGAAGCTTTGTCATCCGTGACTCCAATCAATCATCTGAACCCTCTCCCCGCAAGCCAGGCTACACTCTTGTGTTTTCCAGGTCAGAGATTGGAGAGGGTAGTATTATACGCGCTCGCATCAATGCACCACGTCGTCTCAGCGGCAACGAGCTGTTCTGGAAACTCGATGGTGATGGGATCACCGGCGATGACATCAGCAATGCTGGCCTGAAAGGCAATGTGGAAATCAATCGCCGAGGTCGAGGCGTAATTCGTCTTGAGACCCGCGTTGACAACCGTCTCGAAGGCACTGAGAATTCGCGCTTGCAACTGTTCTCTGACCGCAAGCGAACTGACATTCTGGCACGCTCATCTTTCAGGATTCTGGATACCTCTAAGCCCAGCCCTGCACCTCAACCAACTCCACCCACGCCGCCACCGCCATCATCAACGGTGGAGCGCCTGAATATCATGGCAATGGGGGATTCCATTACCGTTGGATTCGGCTCTGAGGAACAAGCCGGATATCGTCAACCGCTCAAAGATAGACTCACAGGCAAGCCCTATTCTGTTAGCTTTGTCGGGAAGTTTGGGTCGGATCTCAAGCATTGGGGACGCACAGGTGCATTGATATCCGAAGACCGCGACCCAATTACCGGGGAAACCTACGTTGCATTGAGACAGAATTCAGGGTCAAGGCTGCCCTTCAAGAACACTCTCGCACCCGACATCACCGAAGCCATTTCGCCCGCCTATTTCTCCCGCAATTCCACCACCAAGAATGTACTCCTCTTGACCATCGGAACCAATGACTTCAGCAATCAGGTCGTAAGCTCAAAGTATGGTGCAGTGACCTCTGGCGATCTGGGCAACGACGCTTTGGGAGAACAGCAGGATAAGCTCGGAGATACTATCTATCAGCGTCTCCGTAGCTTGCTGACTCGAATCAATAATGCCGCAAAGAATAATGGGCTTTCCCTAGATCTTTTGCTGGGAACGATACCCACACAGCTAGAATCCTCGCTTACCCCAGATCGCCCCGCCAGCTCAATAACTCGCTCCGAGATTAGTCAGTACAACACCCTCATCAAGCAAACTCTGAATTCCAGCACTGCGTACTCCAATCTTGAGATCGCGGTCGTCGATCAGTTCAGTGCCATCGGAGTCAATCTACGGGACGGCATCCATCCCACCGCCCAGGGCTACAACGCCATGGCCAGTGCCTGGCTGCAGGGCATCGAAGCCAACGTGCTGGCGTGAGGGGCCTCAGCGCCCCTCACGCCGCATCCAGCTGATCCAGTCGGCGGAGATCTGCTGGGGACACACCGCCTCGCACTCCAGGTTGCTGCTGCAGCTGCCGAAGCCCTCGGCCGCCATCTGCTCCTGCATGGCGCGGGCACGGCGGTGGCGCTCCGGTTGGCCCTGGGGCAGCTGAGCGAGGTGGGCCAGCTTGGCGGCCACGAACAGGCTGGCGGAGGCGTTGCGACAGCTGGCCACACAGGCGCCACAGCCGATGCAGGTGGCTGTCTGGAAGGCACTGACGGCTTGCTCCTGGCCCACCAGCAGGGCGTTGGCATCCGGCGCCTGGCCGGCGTTCACCGAGCAGTAGCCCCCCGCCGCGATCAGGCGATCGAGGCTGGAGCGCTCCACAGCCAGGTCCTGAATCAGCGGGAAGGCGCGCGCGCGCCAGGGCTCGAGGGTGAGGGTGGCGCCATCGGCGAACTGGCGTAGGTACAGCTGGCAGACGCTGGTGGCGGCCAGCGGACCGTGGGCCTGCCCGTTCACCAGAAAGCCGCAGCTGCCACAGATGCCCTCCCGGCAGTCGTGCTCAAAGGTCACCGGCCGCTCGCCGGTGACGATCAGGCGCTCGTTGAGCTGATCGAGGGCCTCCAGCAGCGACAGATCGGGCGAGAGCTGCTCCAGCCGGTAGCGGCGGAACCCGCCGGCCGCCTCGGGCGAGTCCTGGCGCCAGACGCGCAGGGTGAGGGAGAGGCTGCGGACGCCGGTGGCGGGGCTGAAGCTCATCGGTAGCTGCGGGCGCTGGGCTGCAGGGCACTGAAGGAGAGCGGTTCGGCGTGGCGGATCGGCTCGGCTCCCTCACCCCGGTGCTCCCAGGCGGCGATATGGGCGAAGCGGCCGTCGTCGCGCTGGGCTTCCCCCTCCGGAGTCTGGTGCTCCTCGCGGAAATGGGCACCGCAGGATTCCTCCCGGGCCAGGGCATCCCGCAGCATCAGCTGGGCCAGGCCGAAGAAATCCGCCACCCGCAGGGCCTTCTCCAGCTCCGGGTTGGGCCCGTCAGCGGCCCCGCTCACCCGCACGGCATGGTGGAAGCGCTGCTCCAGGGCAGCCACCTCGGCCAGGCCGGTCCGCAGCCCCTCGGCCGAACGGCTGATGCCGCAGTGCTCGATCATCAGCGCCCCCAGCTCCCGGTGGAAGGCATCCACCGGCTGGGAGCCGTCCACCGCCAGCAGCGCCGCGATGCGGCCCCGGGCCTGATCGAGGGCCTGGCGGCAGGCCGGGTGGTCGGCAGCGATGGCGGGGGTGGCATGGCCCGCCAGCCAGGCCGTGACCGCGGCCGGAGCAATGAACGTGCCATCAGCCAGCCCCTGCATCAGGGCACTGGCCCCGAGCCGGTTGGCGCCGTGCTCGGAGAAGTTGGCCTCGCCCAGCACGAACAGCCCCGGAAGCGAGCTCATCAGGTGATAGTCGACCCACACCCCCCCCATCGTGTAGTGGGGCGCCGGGTAGATGCGCAGAGGCGTGGCGTAAGGATCGTCCCCCGTGATCCGCTCGTACATCTCCAGCAGGTTGCCGTAGCGCTGCTCGATCACCCCCCGGCCCTGTTCAGCGATGGCATCTCCCAGATCGAGATACACCGAACGGCCGCCCGGGCCCACGCCATGGCCGGCGTTGCAGAGCTCCCGGGCACGGCGAGAGGCCAGATCGCGGGGCGCCATGTTGCCGTAGCGGGGATAGAGGCGCTCGAGGAAGTAGTCGCGCTCGGCCTCGGGAATCTGAGCCGGCGCCCGGTCGTCGCCCGTGATCGCCGGCAGCCAGATGCGGCCGTCGTTGCGCAGGCTCTCGCTCATCAGCGTGAGCTTGCTCTGGCCTGGATCGCCGCTGGGGATGCAGGTGGGGTGGATCTGGGTGAAGCAGGGGTTGGCGAACAGGGCCCCCTGGCGATGGGCCCGCCAGATGGCTGTGGCGTTGGACTTGAGCGCGTTCGTGGACAGAAAGAACACGTTGCTGTAGCCGCCGGTGGCCAGCAGCACCGCCTGGGCGGTGTGCACCTCCAGTTCGCCCGTGAGCAGATGGCGGGCCACCACACCGCGGGCCACTCCGTCCACCGTGATCAGCTCGAGTACGTCGCGGCGCGGCAGCAGGGTGATGCGGCCGGCAGCCACCTGGCGCAGCAGGGCGGCGGTGGCGCCGTAGAGCAGCTGCTGGCCGGTCTGGCCGCGGGCGTAGAAGGTGCGGCTCACCAGTGCTCCGCCGAAGCTGCGGGTGGCCAGGGTGCCGCCGTACTCGCGGGCGAAGGGCACTCCCTGGGCCACGGCCTGGTCGATGATCGCGCTGCTGAGCTCCGCAAGCCGCATGCAGCCGGCCTCGCGGGCGCGGAAGTCGCCGCCGCGCAGGGTGTCGGCGAACAGACGATTGACGCTGTCGCCATCCACGGCCATCGGGCGGGCGGCATTGATGCCCCCCTGGGCCGCCACCGAGTGGGCCCGCCGCGGGCTGTCGTGATACGTGAGCACCGTGACCCGGTAGCCCTGCTCGGCCAGGGTGGCGGCGGCTGAGGCACCGGCCAGGCCCGTGCCCACCACCAGCACCCGCAGCTGGCGCTTGCGCAGCGGGCTGATCAGCGGCAGCTGCTCGCCGGTGCGGCGCCAGCCATCGGCGATCGGGCCAGCCGGCAGACGCGGATCGGGCAGGCCGCTCATGACAGCTCGCCGGCGGCCGGCAGCACTGGCAGCGCCAGGGCCAGCGCCACCGCCAGAAAGCCTCCACCCAGCAGTACCGCCAGCAGACGGGCGCCGGCGCGGATGCGGCGGCCGTTGCCTGGATTCAGCAGCCCCAGGCTGCGGTGAGCGGCCTCGCCGCCGTGGAAGAGATGCAGCGCCAGGGCCAGGGCGGCGGCCAGATAGAGCAGCAGGCTGGCCGGCTGCGCCAGCACCGCCTGCAGGGCCGCCAGCTCGCCACCGGCGGCGGGGCGGGGCCAGCGCAGTTGCAGCAGGTGCACCACCAGAAAGCCCAGCAGCGTCAGGCCCGCCAGCGCCTGACTGCGGGCTGCCAGCGCCGCCACGGGATCGCCGCGGCGACTCACCAGCACCGCCCGGTTGCCGGCGCGGCGGTTGGCGATCAGCTTGCTCAGGCTGAAGCCGGCGTGGCTCAGGCCCACTGCCACCAGCGCCAGCTCCGCCGCCGGCAGCCAGGGGGCCGCGTGCAGAGCCGCCGCATAGGCCTCGAAGCTTGCGGGGGCCAGCGGCGCCAGCAGCACCCCAGCCAGGTGCAGCACCAGGAACAGCACCAGCACCAGACCCGTTGCGGCCGTAGCGGCCGTATCTGCCCCCATCCGCTCCAGCAGCCCTGCCAGAACGCATCGTATGCGCTGCCTGCGAGTAGTACATTTGCACTGCTCACAGGAAACGCTCGCCGTCGTGGCCGCATTCATTCCGGACCGATCCCCTGAGCAGTTCGCCGGCCCGTCCCGCCGCTCCGCCAGCCCGGAACTCCAACTGCTGGGTGGCCTGGCGGCAGCGGAGCGGCGGCTCCGGCGGTTCCTGCCCCTGGCCGGCGCCACGGTGGCGGCGGGCTTCCCCAGCCCCGCCGACGACTACGTGGAGGGCCGCATCGACCTCAATGAGGCTCTGATCCGCCACCCCAGCAGCACCTTCTTTCTGCGCGTGAGCGGCGACTCGATGCGCGACGCCGGCATCCTCGACGGCGATCTGCTGGTGGTGGACCGGGCGATCGAGCCACGGGCGGGCCTGGTGGTGGTGGCCGTGATCGAGGGGGCCTTCACCCTCAAGCACCTGCGCCGTGACCACGGCCGCTGGCGCCTGGAGGCCGCCCATCCCAACTACCCGACGCTGGAGCTGCGCGACGGCGACGACAGCCGCATCTGGGGTGTGGCCATCCACGCCATCCACAGCCTCTGAACCATGACTCGCCAGGCCACCGTGCTGGTGGACGGCAACAACTTCTACGCCTCCTGCGAGGCCGTGATGGATCCGGCTCTGATCGGCCGGCCGCTGGTGGTGCTCTCCAACAACGATGGCTGCATCGTCTCGCGCAGTGCCGAGGCCCGGGCCCTGGGCATCCGCATGGGCCAGCCCTGGTTTCAGGTGAAGCGGGAGCTGGAGCAGCGGGGCGTGCTCGTGCGCAGCTCCAACTACGCCCTCTACGCCGACATGAGTCAGCGGTTGATGAGCGTGCTGGAGGAGTGGGTGGAGGAGCTCGAGATCTACTCGATCGATGAGGCCTTCGGGCTGCTGCATCGTCCCGCCGGAGGCGACCTGACGGGCTGGGGCCGGCGCCTGCGCCGCGATGTGCAGCGCCGGCTGGGCCTGCCGGTGGCGGTGGGCATCGCCGCCACCAAGGTGCAGGCCAAGGCCGCCAACCGCCTGGCCAAGGCCACCGACAAGGAGACGGGCCAACGCATGGGTGAGGGCGTGTTCGATCTGGGGGCGGTGGCCGATCCCGACCCCTGGCTGGAGGCGGTGGCGATCGAGGACGTGTGGGGCATCGGCCGCCGGCTGGCCCGCTGGTGCCGGCTGCGCGGCATCGTCAACGCCCGGGCCCTGCGCGACCTGCCCGCCGGCGAGCTGCGCCGCCGCTGCGGGGTGGTGGGCGTGCGGCTGCAGCAGGAACTGCGCGGGATCGCCTGTCTGCCGCTGGAGCGGCTGCCGGCGGCCAAGCGCGAAACCTGTGTGAGCCGCAGCTTCGCCCAGCCGATCGACAACCTGCCCCAGCTGCGCGAGGCGATCGCCACCTACACCTGCCGGGCCGCCGAGAAGCTGCGGCGCCAGCGCCAGCGGGCCGGCGCCCTCACCGTGTTCGTGCGCAGCAGCCCGTTCAACGGCACCAGCTTCTACGCCAACGCCGCCACCGTCACCCTGCCCCTGGCCAGCCACGACAGCGCGGCGCTGCTGGCGGCGGCCCTGCCCCTGGCCGAGCGCCTGTTCAACCCCCACAAACCCCTGCAGAAGGCCGGCGTGGTGCTGCAGCAGCTGCAGCCGGAAACCCGACTGCAGCACCACCTGCTGGTGCCCCAGAGCGCGGAGCAGCAGCGCCGCCGCCGGGCCCTGACGGCGGTGGTGGATGGCCTCAACCGCCGCTACGGCAGCGGCACGGTGCAGTGGGCCGCCTGCGGCCTGCACAGGCCCTGGGCGATGCGGCGCGGCCAGCTGTCACGGGCCGCCACCACCCGCCTGGCCGACCTGCCCGTGGTGCGCTCCGGCTGAGGCCAGGGCCGCTTCGATCATCGCCGCAGACACCGGAATCGTCTCCAGCTCGTCGGCGTTGTCGAGAAAGGCATCAAAGGAGGCGTAGCGGCGGATGCAGGGATCGGCGCCGGCCTGCTGGCAGGCCTCGGGCCAGCTCGGCGGCAGGGGGCGAAGCAGCCCGTAGCACTGCAGGGCCTCCTCGAGATCGCCACCGTCACCGATGGCCTCGCCGTGCCAGAGCACCTCGAAGAAGGCCATCCGCTGCGCCGCACGCCAGTGGAGAAACCTTAGGCGGGGGTGCCGGAGCCGCCGGAAACCAGAGACTGTGGCGCCATCGGCTTGGCGGTCTCGGGCCGAGCCGCCACCACCTCCGCCAGGCCGGCACGGCGGTGGCTGTCGAGCTGGGCGAGGTAGCGCCGCTCGCTGTAATACAGCTCCTGAAAGCGCAGGGCATCGCCGTTGAGGTCGGCGAACAGGGCCTGGATGCGCTGCTCCATATCGCCAACAGGCACCAAATCGCCCACAGGCACCAACCCGGGCGGGGGGACGCTGGGCTCACTCTCCTGGCGTTCCTCCTCCAGCAGACGGGCGATGCACTGCTCCAGGGTCTGCAGGCGCTGGCTGCTCCAGGCGTCGAGCAGGTGGCGGCAGCGGCGCAGGCTGCGTTGGCGCTCCAGGGTGGCGGTGGCGCCACGCAGTTGCAGCAGGGGCTGCTCCAGGGCCAGACGCTGCAGCTCACTGGGCTCCAGCAGCGGCGTCAGCCGGCTCAGCAGCACGCTCTCCTCCACCACCAGCTGGTGGCCCAGCAGGCGGGGCAGGTCGAGATCGGCCAGCTCGTGGCCGGGATCGCTGCCGCGGTTGATCGCCTCCAGGCGACCGCCGCCCAGGTTGTCCTCCTCCAGGGCACAAATGGCGGCCCAGAGCTGACGGTGGTGCACCAGGGCGAAGTCATCCAGCTCGCGCTGCCGCAGTTCGGCGCGGATGGCGCCCCGCTCGGCGGGGCAGTGCAGGTAGAGGCGCAGCACCTCCGCCTCGGCCCGCTCCCGCAGGCCCGCCTCTCCCGGTTGCTCCCAGCGCTGGGAGCGGCCGTGCCAGCGCTGGCCCTTCACCTGCTGGCGCAGGTCGTCCTCCAGCTGCAGCGCCAGCCGCGCCTGGCCGCCGCTGAGCCGCTCGGCCACCTGCTGCAGGTAGTGGCTGCGCACGGCGCTCTGGGGCAGCTTGCCCAGCAGTGCCACCAGACCCGTCACCACCTGCTGGAACTGGTCGGCCCGGCCCAGGTCGCAGCCGGCGAGCACCTGCTCGATCTGCCAGTCGAGCCAGAGCGGGGCCTGATCCAGCAGGGCCCGATAGTCACCGGCGCCGTGCTCGATCAGGAACTCATCGGGATCCTTGCCGGCGGGCAGGTGCAGCACCCGCAGCTCCAGCTGGCCCTGCAGGGCCAGCTGCTCCACCTCGCCGATGGCCCGCTGGGCGGCCCGCACCCCCGCTCCATCGCTGTCGAAGTTGAGGACCAGCCGGCGGCTGTCACTGCAGCGGCACAGCTGGGTGATCTGCTGGCTGCTCAGGGCCGTGCCCAGGGCCGCCACCGCGTTGGTGATGCCGGCGGCATGCAGGGCGATCACGTCGAAATAGCCCTCCACCACCACGGCCCGGTCATCGCGGCGGATGGCGTCGGCGGCCCGGTCGAGACCGAACAGGTGCTTGCCCTTCTCGAACACCTCGGTTTCCGGGGAGTTGAGATACTTCGGCTCACCGCCCTCGAGGCTGCGGCCACCGAAACCGATCACCCGCCCCTGGCGGTCCTTGATCGGCACCATCACCCGGCCGCGGAAGCGGTCGTAGAAGCCGCGAGTGTCCGGTGAACCGCTGCCCTTGCGGGGCACCACCAGCCCTGCCGCCTCCAGCAGGTCGGGCGCCAGCCCATGGGCCTGTCCCAGGTGCTGCAGCAGGCCGTCCCACCGGTCGGGGGCAAAGCCGAGCTCGAAGGCCTCCAGGGTGCTCTCGCTCAGGCGCCGCTGCTCGCGCAGGTAGGCCAGGGCCGCAGCACCCTCAGGGGCCCGCAGCTGAGTGCGAAACCAGCCCGCGGCCAGGGCCAGCACCCGGTGCAGCTGCTCCCGGCGCGAGAGCTGCTGGCGCAGCCGCTCCTGCTGCGGGCCGTCGACGGTTTCCACCGGCAGCTGGTATTTGCGCGCCAGCTCCAGCACCACATCGCCGAAGCTCTGGCGCTGCAGTTCCATCAGGAACTTGATGGCGTTGCCGCCGGCGCCGCAGGAAAAGCAGTAATAGAACTGCTTGGCCGGCGACACGGTCATCGACGGCGATTTGTCGTCGTGAAACGGGCACAGCCCCACGAACTCCCGTCCCTTCTTCTTGAGCACCACGTGCTCGCCCACCACATCCACGATGTCGGCGCGCTCCTTGACGGCCTCGATCGTGCGCGGGTGGAGGCGGGGCAGGCTCACGGTGTGGGGGCTGACGCCCCGCGGCCTGGGGCAGGGGCGCGGAGCTGGCGAGGTGTTGATTCTGGGGGAGGACAGCGGGCGCTGCAGGAGCTGGCCGCAGGATGCAGACGCAGGAGCGGGGGGCATCGGTCAGCATGCGGCCCCTGCTCCTGCTGCCCTGAGTTGACGGTGACACCGACGGCCGCCACCCGCTTGAGCGGCCCGGTGGCCTCGATGCTGCTGAGTGCCCTGAGCTTCTCGCTGATGGGCATCTGCGTGAAGCAGGTGGGCAGCCGTATCCCGGCGGCTGAGGTGGTGCTGGCGCGGGCGCTGGTGAGCCTGGCCCTGAGCTGGTGGCTGCTGCGCCGCGCCGGGATCAACCCCTGGGGCCAGCGGCGCGGCCTGCTGATCTGGCGCGGTGCCATCGGCAGCGTGGCCCTGCTGTGCGTGTATGCGGCCCTGAGCACCCTGCCCCTGGCCTCGGCCACCGTGCTGCAATACCTCTACCCCACCTTCACGGCCCTGCTGGCCTGGCTGCTGCTGGGAGAGCGCGTCGGCCGCCGGGTGCTGGCAGCGGTGGCCCTGGGCTGGGCCGGTGTGCTGCTGGTGGCCCAGCCGGCGCGGCTGCTGGCGGGCGGCCCGCTGGCTGGTTCGCCGGCCCTGCCGGCCGGGGCCGTGCTGGTGGCCGTCGCCGGCGCCCTGTGCACGGCGGTGGCCTACGTGAGCGTGCGCACCCTGGCGGCCAGCGAACACCCGTTGGTGATCGTGTTCTATTTCCCCCTGGTGGCGGTGCCCCTGAGCCTGCCCCTGGTGCTGCTCAATCCGGTGCTGCCCACCCCGCTCGAGCTGCTGTGGCTGCTGGGGGTGGGCCTGTTCACCCAGCTGGGACAGGTGACGCTCACCCGCGGGCTGGTGGGACTGCCCGCCGCCCAGGCCACGGCGATCAGCTACGCCCAGGTGGGCTTTGCCGGCCTGTGGGGCTGGCTGATCTTCGGGGAAGTGGTGGATGGCTGGACGCTGGCCGGCGCCGCCCTGGTGCTCGCCGCCACCCTGATCAGCCTCAGCAGCCGGCGCCGGCTGCTGCCCCAGCTCAATCCTGGAGGGGAAGCGGATAGGTGAGCCAGGCCTGGGTGCTGCCATCGGGGCTGCCGCTCGGCCGGGCCAGGCGCCAGCTCTCGCCCCGCTCTCCGCGCTGCAGGTAGATCTCGAAGGGACTGTCGATCCGGATCGGATCGCCGCTCAGACGCCAGTCAAACTGACCCGCCAGCCGCAGACCCCTGGCCTCGCCGATGCTCACCGCCTGCTGCTCGGCCACACGCACCCGGCTCACCTGGGGCCTGGCCTCGACGTTCGGCTCCAACTCCAGGGCCTGGGCGATGGCCTCCTGGGTGATCTGGATCTGCAGGGCCAGGGCAGTGAGCAGCACCCCCCGGGGCGGCTGGGAGTTGCCGGCGCAGGCCGAGAGCGGCAGCAGCAGCAGCAGGGCCACCAGCGCTGCGGCCAGGGAGCGCAGCAGGCGCGGCAGCGGCAGGTGCAGACAAACCGGCAAGCGGAGCTGGGCAGGGGGCCGCGGGACAGGCACCATGGGCAGGTTCCAAGTGCTCCCATGATCGGCTGGCTGCAAGGCGAACTTGCCGATCCCTGGCAGCAGGACAAGCGCTGTGGCCTGTTGCTGATGTGCCAGGGCGTGGGCTACGAGGTGCAGGTGAGCTCGCGCCAGTGGCAGCAGCTGCCGGCCCAGGGCAGCACGCTGACCCTGCACATCCACCAGGCCGTGCGCGACGACGGCTGGACCCTCTACGGCTTCAGCGAGCGGGGGGAACGGGACCTGTTCCGCGAACTGGTCGCGGTGAGCGGTGTGGGACCGCAGATGGCCCTGGGGCTGCTGGGCTGCCTGGAGCGCGAACAGCTGGTTCAGGCGATCGTCCAGACCGACCTGCGCCTGCTGTGTCAGGCGCCCGGGGTGGGACGGCGCACAGCTGAGCGCCTGGCGGTGGAACTGCGCAGCCGCCTGCAGCAGCGCTTCGGCCTCGCCCTCGGCGCCGAGGCCGACGACGACGCCCTGGCGCCCCTGAGCCCGCAGCTCAGCGACAACCACCGCGATGAGGTGCAGCTGACGCTGGCGGCGCTGGGTTACGAGGTGCTGGAGATTCACCGGGCGCTACGGGCCGTGGCCCGCCAGGAGGCCGCCGCCGGCGAAAGCCCCTGGGTGGCGGACGACTGGATCCGCGAGTGCCTGCGCTGGCTGTCCCGCCAGGCCGCCTGAGCCCTGGGGGGTGGCTGGAGGCAGGACGGTAATGTGGAGTATTGCCGCGCGGGATTTCTGAACAGGGATCCAGTTCAATCCGCGTTCGCCCTCTCCTTCTCCATGCCGCTCAACACCACCAAAAAGCAGGAACTGATCAACTCCCACCAGACCCACGGCACCGATACCGGGTCGGCGGAAGTGCAGGTGGCGATGCTGAGCGAGCGCATCAGCCAGCTCTCCTCCCATCTGCAGCAGAACAAGCACGATTTCTCTTCCCGCCAGGGGCTGCTGAAGATGATCGGCCGGCGCAAGCGACTGCTCAGCTATCTCAAGGGCATCAGCCCCGAGCGCTACAGCCAGCTGATCGCCAAGCTCGGCATCCGCGGCTGATCGGCCAGTGACCCGCACCCCAGCCAGCAGGTGAGGCCATGGCCGGCAAAGGTAAAGGCATTCAGCCCACGGGGAAGGGTCCCGGGAAGCGGCAGCACCGCCGCACCGGCAAGCATGGGGCCGGCACCTCTTCCACCGTCACGGCATCGGCCGACCCATCGCCCACCCGGTCCCCTCGCGCCCAGGTTATCCCTGATGCCGTGGCCAACCGCATGGCCCGGCGCATCGGCATCGCCACCGGCATCCCCACCCTGATGGGTATGGGTGTGTTCGTGGCCAGCTACCTGCTGGTGAGCCGCGGCGTTCTCGACATCCCCCCGAGTGCCACCTTGGTGGCCTCCGGGGGATTCTTCCTGCTGGGGCTGCTCGGCCTCAGCTACGGAGTGCTCTCCGCCAGCTGGGAACCGCAGCCTGGCAGCTGGTTCGGCGCCGAGCAGATCGGGGTCAATCTGGGCCGCCTCAAGGCCTCCCTCAGGGCCCTGCGCCAGGGCGGTGCCGGGTCCGAGAGTGGTTCATCAGGCGGCTGAGGCCATACCCACGCTGATCGGGGATCCGCTGAGGCTGATCGGAGCACTGACCCGGGCCGCGAACGCCGCAGCACTCAGGGTGGACAGGGCCGAGGCGGGATCGGCCACACAGAACTGGGAGCCGAGGCGCACGCAGCGGGTCTGATCCCCCTGGCGCACCAAAGCCACCACCGGCACCCGCAGCCCGCCCTCGTCCTGGGGAGGCCTGTGGCGCTGCAGGCACTCCCGCAGGCGATGCTGCACGGCGATGTCCGCAGCCTGATCGGCGGGCAGCTCCACCATCAGCAGCTGCAGGTCGTCGATGCTGCGGCAGTCGTCCACGATCAGCTGCACCCGGTCATCGCGCCTGTCCACCGAAGCCCACACCAGCAGGCGAGCGTCCACCATCAGGTGATCCGCCAGGCGGGCATAGGTGCGAGGGAACACCACCGCCTCACAGCTGCCGGTGAGGTCCTCCAGTTGCAGCACCGCCATGCGGTCGCCCTTGCGGGTGGTGACCTGGCGCAGTTCGGGCACCATCACCACGGCGCTCACCCTGGCCTTGTCCGCCTGCTCATCGAGATTGCCCAGGGCCAGGGGCGAGAGCAGCTTCACCCGTGCCGCCAGCTGCTTGAGGGGATGGTCGGAGAGATAGAACCCCACCAGCTCCTTCTCCAGCCGCAGCTTCTCGGTGGGGGGATAGTCGGCCACCGCCGCCGCCTTCGGTGCGGTGCTCAGGTCCGCGTCAACGCCGGAGCCAGCGCCCGCAGCGGCGGGTGCGCCAGCGCCTGCGACCAGCAGATCGAACAGGTTGCCCTGGCCACTGGCTCGGTCGCGGGCGCGGGAACCAGCCCAGTCGAGCACCAGATCGAGGTCGGCCATCAGCTGGGCACGGTTGGCGCTGGCCTCGAGCGCGTCGAGGGCGCCTGAGTGGATCAGGGCCTCCAGGGCGCGGCGGTTGAGCTGCTGGCCGGGAATGCGATCGCAGAGATCCGCCAGGGAGCGGAACGGACCCTCGTCGCTGCGGCTGCCGATCAACTGGCGGATGGCGCCATCTCCGAGATTGCGCACCGCCGAGAGGCCGAACAGGATGCGATCGCCCACGGGGGTGAAGTCGATGCCGGAGGCATTCACATCCGGGGGCATCACCTGGATACCCATGGCGTTGCAGTTGGCGATATAGCGCTGCACCTTGGCTGAATCGCCGGAATTCACCGTGAGCAGGGCCGCCATGTAGGCCACTGGGTAGTGGGCCTTGAGGTAGGCGGTCTGATAGGTCACGGCGCCGTAGGCGGTGGAATGGCTCTTGTTGAAGCAGTACTCCGCGAACAGCACCATCTGCTCGAACAGAGCCTCGGCGAGCTTGGAATCCACCCCGCGTGCGCTGGCCCCCTGCACGAAGATGCTCTGATGCTTCTCCATCTCGCTCTTCTTCTTCTTGCCCATCGCCCGCCGCAGCAGATCGGCTTCGCCGAGGGAATAGCCGGCGAGATCCTGGGCGATCTTCATGATCTGCTCCTGGTACACCATGATCCCGTAGGTCTCGCGCAGGATCGGTTCGAGCTTGGCGTGGGCGAATTCGATGGCCTCGCGGCCATGCTTGCGGTTGATGAATTTAGGGATCAGACCGGCATCCAGGGGACCCGGCCTATAGAGGGCCAGCACCGAGGAGATGTCCTCCAGGGATGAGGGCTTGAGATCCCGCACGATCTGGCGCATGCCGCTGGATTCGAGCTGGAAGATGCCCTCCAGATCACCGCGGGCCAGCAGGCCGTAGGTACCGGGATCGTCGAGGGGCAGTGCGTCGGGGTCCACCGCAATGCCTGTGCTCTGCTTCACCAGATCCACGGTCTTGTCGATCATGGTGAGGTTCTTGAGCCCCAGGAAATCCATCTTCAGCAGCCCCATCGACTCCACGTCTTCCATGAAGTACTGGGTGATCACCTGGCCGTCGTTGTTGCGCTGCAGGGGCACCAGCTCATCGAGGGGTTCGGCGGCGATCACCACACCGGCGGCGTGTACCCCGAAGGTCTTGTTGGTGCCCTCAATGCGCATGGCCAGATCCACCCAGTGGCGCACACGGGCATCATTCTCGTATTTCTCCCGGAAGTCCGGTGCCGGCGAGTCGGCACCGATCATCTCCTTGAGCTTGGCCGGCTTGCCGCGCACCACCGGAATCAGCTTGGCCAGCCGATCGGCCTCGCCATAGGGGATATCCAGCACCCGGGCCACATCCTTGAGCACCGCCTTGGAGGTCATGCGGTTGAAGGTGATGATCTGGGCCACCTTGTCCTCGCCATAGCGTCGGGTGACGTAGTCGATCACCTCCCCGCGGCGCTGGATGCAGAAGTCGGTGTCGATGTCAGGCATCGACTTGCGCTCTGGATTGAGAAAGCGCTCAAACAGCAGGCCGTTGGTGACCGGATCGATGTTGGTGATGCCCAGGGCATAGGCCACCAGCGATCCGGCGGCCGACCCACGGCCCGGCCCCACGGGAATGCCGTTGTCGCGGGCGAAGCGGATGTAATCCCACACCACCAGAAAGTAGGTGGGAAAGCCCATCTCCTCCATCACATCGAGCTCGTAGGCCAGCCGCTCGCCATAGGTGGGCGAAAAGCACTCAGCCTCTGCCAGATCCAGCCGGCGACGCAGTCCCTGCTCGCTCACCGCCCGCAGATAACTCACGGCGGTGTGTCCCTCCGGAATCGGGAAGCGCGGCATCTGGTAGTGGCCAAGGATGTTGTAGGCCTCCACCTTCTCGGCCACCCGTACCGTGTTGGCCACCGCCCGCTCGATCAGCTCGGCGCTCAGGTGATCGCGGAAGAGCTGCAGCATCTCCACCTCGCTCTTGATGTACTCGGTGCCCGTGTAGCGCAGGCGTTTCTCATCGCTGATCAGCTTGCCGGTGAGCACGCAGAGCAGGGCGTCGTGGGCCTCCACATCGCCCACACTCAGGTAATGGGCGTCGTTGGTGGCGATCAGCTCGATGCCGAGCTCGGCACCGATCTTGGCGATCTCGGTGTTGACGATGCGGTCTTCGATGCCGCCGTGGTCCTGGATCTCCAGGTAGAAGTCGTCGCCGAACACCTCCTGATACCAACGGGCCACGGTGCGGGCCGCGTCCGGCCGGCCACGCAGGATCGCCTGGGGGATCTCACCCCCCAGACAGGCGGTGGCCACGATCAGCCCCTCGCTGTACTGCCTGAGGGTGGCCTTGTCGATGCAGGCCCTGGAGAAGATGCCCCGGCCGCGCATGCCGCGCAGGTGGCTGATGCTGGTGAGCTTCACCAGATTGCGGTACCCCACCGCGTTCCTGGCCAGCACCACCAGGTGATAGCGGCGCTCCTTCTTGGGGGGATTGGGGTCATCGAGCGAGCCGTTGATCACATACATCTCGTTGCCGATGATCGGCTTGATGCCCGCCTGCTCGCAGAGCTTCAGCAGCTCGATGGCGCCGTACATCACGCCGTGATCGGTGAGGGCCAGGGCCGGCATGCCCAGCTCAACCGCCCGCTGCACCATCGCCGGCAGCTGGCTGGCGCCATCGAGCAGGCTGTAGTCGCTGTGGTTGTGAAGGGGAACAAAGGCCACGGCGCTCAGCGTCGGCGACGCCCAGGGTAGGACCGTGCACACCAGATCTGGTGTGCACGGCGCACGTCAATGCCGGTCAGGGCACCAGGGGGGCGGAGGGCACCAGATCGGCCGCCGGGCGGTTGTCCATCACCCGGGCGGAGGTTTCGTAGTGGTGGGCCAGCCGCAGCAGTTTCGGCTCCTCCAGCACCCCGGCGATCAGCTGCAGCCCGATCGGCAGGCCCTGGGCGTCGAAGCCGCAGGGCACGCTGATGGCCGGCAGGCCCGCCATGTTGGCCGGGATGGTGAGCAGATCAGCCAGGTACATGGCCAGCGGATCGTTGCTGTGGGCGCCGAAGCGGAACGCCGTGGTGGGCGAGGTGGGGGTGAGCAGCACGTCCACCGACTGGAAGGCGCGGTCGAAGTCGCGCCGGATCAGGGTGCGCACCTGCTGGGCCTTCCTGTAATAGGCGTCCACGTAGCCGGCGGAGAGGGCGTAGGTGCCGATCAGGATGCGGCGCTGCACCTCATCACCGAAGCCCTCGGCGCGGCTGCGGGCCGTGATCTCCGCCAGGTTGGCGCCGCCACCCAGGCCGCCACCGATGCCGCCCTCGTCCAGGCCGGCCCGGAAACCGTATTTCACCCCGTCATAGCGGGCCAGGTTGGCGGAGGCCTCCGAGGGGGCGATCACGTAGTAGGTGGCGATGCCGTCGTTGAAGCGGGGGCAGCTCACATCCACCAGCTCGCAGCCCAGGGCCTGCAGCTGCTCGGCGGCGGCCATCACCGCCGCCTTCACCTCCGCTGCCAGCCCCTCGGCCTCGAAGCACTCGCGCACGATGCCCACCCGCAGGCCGGCCACCGGCTGCTGCAGGGCGGCGCGGTAGTCGGGCACGGGCGCCTTCAGGCAGGTGGAGTCGCGCGGGTCGGCGCCGGCGATCACCTGCAGGATCTCGGCGGCATCCGCCACCGACAGGCTGAAAGGACCCACCTGATCCAGGGAGCTGGCAAAGGCCACCAGGCCCCAGCGGCTGACACGGCCATAGGTGGGCTTGAGTCCCACCACGCCGCAGAAACTGGCCGGCTGGCGGATGGAGCCGCCGGTGTCGGAGCCCAGGGAGCCGAGGCATTCGCCGGCGGCCACGGCGGCGGCGCTGCCACCGGAGCTGCCGCCGGGCACGGCGGCGGGATCCCAGGGGTTGCGGCTGGGGCCGAAGGCGGACGTCTCGGTGGAGCTGCCCATGGCGAACTCATCGAGATTGGTCTTGCCGAGCAGCACGGCACCGGCCTGCCACAACCGCTCGGTGACGGTGCTTTCGTACGGCGGCACGAATGACTCCAGCATGCGGCTGGAGCAGGTGGTGCGAATGCCTCTGGTGCAGAGGTTGTCCTTGATCGCCATCGGCACGCCTGCCAGGGGGGGCAGGGGCTCACCGGCGGCCCGGGCGGCGTCGGTGCGCACGGCGTCGGCCCGGGCCCGCTCGGCGGTCACCTCCAGAAAGGCGTGCACGGTGTGGTCCACCGCCTCGATGCGCGCCAGGCAGCGCTCGGTGAGCTCCAGGGCCGACACTTCTCGGCGCTCCAGCTGCCCACGCCATTCGGCGATGCCCATGCCAACCGCTTCCCACTCGGCTGGGACGCTATCAGCCAGCAGCCGGGACCACCGCGGCGCCGTGGCGCTCAGTCGGTTTCGGTGAGCGGTTCGCCGCGACGGCTGCGCAGGAGGGTGTGGTCGATCGAGGCCGGCTCCTCACTGCGCAGGTCGTCGAGGAAGGCGGGCAGCTCGCGCTCGAGGGTGCTGCGGCGCACGTAGGGACCGAACCAGTAGGTGACGTCGGGATCGGTGGTGCGCACCCGCGCCCACCAGGCAAGGCCCAGGGCGTTGGCGCTGCTGCGCACGGGCCAGAGCAGGGGATTCATGCCGGAGCTGGGAGCATCCCACCATTGTGCCCGCCAGTCGGCAGATGGCTCACAGACGCAGGGAGCCCAGGTCGACATCGGCCGCGAACGGGGCGTCGGGGCTTGACTGGGAATCGACGCCTGGTTGGGATGCAAACGAGGACCTGTCAACCTCCGCCTGGTCCTCGGCGGGAGAGGCAAGCCCCGGGGTCTGCTCAGGCCCCTCCAGCGGAGCCTCCGCGACAGCAATCGCGTCAACGTCTGTGGCGTCTGTGGCCCCGGTGGGCTGGGTTTCAAGTGCCGCCTGGGCCTCGATCGCGGTCTCGCCCACGGCGTCTGGTTCCGTGGCCGGCTCGCTGATCGGCTCAGTGGGTGGCTCGCTGATCGGCTCAGTGGCAGGCTCTGGGATCGGCTCGGCAGGCGGCTCGCTGATCGGCTCAGATTGCGACGGCGTTGAATGCTCAGGCTCCGCCTCCAACTCAGACGCTGGCGACGCGGACGCTGGCGACGCGGATGAGGGTGCCGATGAGGGCTCAGGCTGGGCTGGCGCGGGCAGCTGGGGGCGCAGCAGCCGTGGCGCCGGATCACCGCCGCGCAGCCCGCGCATCCAGCCGCGACGGGCCACCTCATAAAGCAGCAGAGCCGATGCCACCGAGGCGTTGAGACTCGGGGTGGCGCCGCGCAGGGGGATGCTCACCAGCTGGTCACAGTGGCGACGGGTGAGCATCGAGAGGCCATCTCCCTCCGAGCCGGTGACGATCACCAGGGGGCCGTCGAGATCGGCCTGCTCAAGGCTGACACTGCCCTCGGAGGCCAGTCCCACCACCCGGTAGCCCTCCTCCTTGAGACGCTCCAGGGCGCGGTTGAGATTCACCACCCGGGCCACCGGGAGGTGCTCAAGAGCTCCGGCGGCGACCTTCGCCACCGAGCCGGTGAGCCCGGCGCTGCGGCGCTGGGGCAACACCAGGCCATGGGCACCGAGGGCCTCGGCACTGCGGGCAATCGCCCCCAGGTTGTGGGGATCGGTGATGCCGTCGAGGGCCATCAGCAGTGGCGACTCGCCGATGCCTGCACAGCCCCCGATGAGGCCGTCGAGGTCGAGGGTATCGGCGGCCGCGGTCTGCAGCACGATCCCCTGGTGCACGGCCCCGGCGGTGAGCTGGCCCAGTCGCGCCCAGGTGACCTCCTCCACCAGCACGCCGGAGGCCTTGGCCTCTCGCAGCTGCTGCAGAAACTTGGGGGTGAAGCGCAGCTCCGTCGTGCACCAGATGCGATGGACCGGCCGGCCACTCTCCAGGACGGCGAGGGCGGCATGGCGACCCCACACCAGGTCGTCGCTGGGGGCGGGCTGGCCGAGGCGCTCGGCCTCAGGGAGGGTTGCGGCTAGGGCCGCAGCTGCAGGGGCCGCGGACGGCTGCCGCCTGAGCAGTGGCGGTCGCCCCCGCTCAGGACGCCCCCCCTCAGAACGCCCCCACCCCGGGCGCCCCCGTTCCGGGCGACCAGTGCTGGGACGGGGCCCCTCAGGGCGGCCCCCATCCCGACGGCTGCGGTCGAAACGGCGTGTTTCCGGGGGGGCGGAACTGACGCGACGGGCAGAGGCCCAGGCCCGATCACCGCCGCGCTCTCCACCCCGATCACCGCCGCGCTCATCGCCACGCTCTCCCCTGCGCTCAGCGCCGCGATCGCTCCAGTCGGCGCGGGACTTCCCCGGGCGGCCGCGATCGGTCTGAGCGCCGGCATCGCCGCGCCGGTCGCGGCTGTAGGACCTTGATGGCGGGCTTGAACGCGCTGGTCGCCCGCCCGCCGCTCCCGTCCGCTTGTCGGGACGGCGTTCGAATCGAGGGCTCATGGCGGGCTGAGGTTATGGATTGATGTTCTGCAAGTGATCTAGCAGTTCATCCAACCGCGGTTGGTCGTGCAGGAACAGCCAGCCAAGCAGGGTTTCAAAGCCGGTGGCCTGCCCATAGGTGGCCGCATCGGCACTGCGGGGCCCCCGCCCGGCCCGGTTGCGGCCGCGTCGCACCAGATCGCGCTCCCCCTCCCGCAGCAGTCCCTCCAGCTGGCCCAGGGCCCGGGCCTGGGCCTCCGCGCGAACGGCCGCCACCACCTTGAGGTGCAGGTCGCGAGGCCGGGCCGGAGCGGCGCAGTGGCTCAGGCGCTGATGCAGCTCCCACACTGCATCCCCCAGCCAGGCCAGCTGCAGGGGACCCAGCTCAGGGGGTGAGGCGGGCGAGGGCACTCTTGAGATCGGGCTGCAGATGCAGAAACTCCTCCAGTCGCACCAGTTTCACTGTCTGCACCACCCGGGCATTGCCCGCCACCGCAAAGTTCTGGCCATCGGCGGTGCACTGCTTGGCCAGCTGCACCAGGGCACCCAGACCGGAGGAGTCGATGAAGTCAATGTGGGAGAGGTCCACGAGCAGCGGCTGGGCGGTGCTGCGGTGGGCGGCGATGAACTCGCCGAACTGTTTGTCGGAGTAGGCGTCCAGCTGGCCGGTGAACCGGAACAGCTGGCAGTGAGCCTGCTGCTCGAATCCCCCACGCAGGGACACCGTGAGTCGCTGCAGGTCGTTGATGGCGCTTGTCCTCGTGACGGATCGATGGGGGGAGTGTAGGGATGGGAGCCTGGCCTGCAATCAGCGCCGCTCCCCCATCAGCGCCGATCAGCCATCAGGGCCGCGAAGCGGGCGAAGTGATGGTCGGCGTCGTGGGGTCCGGGGCTGGCCTCCGGGTGGTACTGCACTCCAAACACCGGCTGATGCAGCAACTGCAGGGCCGCCACGGTGTGGTCGTTGAGGTTGTGGTGGGTGATCCGCACCCGATCGGCGGGCAGGGAGTCGGCGTCGAGCGCAAAGCCGTGGTTCTGGCTGGTGATCTCCACCTGGCCGGGACTGCCGCAGGGGTGATTGAGGCCGCGGTGACCGTAGGGAAGCTTGAAGCTGCGGCCCCCCAGGGCCAGGCCCAGAATCTGGTGGCCCATGCAGATGCCGAACAGGGGCAGATCAACCTGGGTGAGCAGATCCTTCACCAGGGCGATACCCGAGCTCACCGCGGCCGGATCGCCGGGGCCGTTGGAGAGGAACACCCCCTCAGGGCTGTGGCTGAGCACGGCCTCGAGGCTGGAATCGGCCGGCAGCACGGTGACGCTGCAGCCGTGGGCCACGAGGCGATCGAGGATGGCCCGCTTGATGCCGAAGTCGATCGCCACCACGCGGTAGGGACGTTCGGGCCTTTGCTGCAGGCGTGTATCGAACGCCGCGCTGCAGGGCTCAGTCCAGGTGTAGGGCTCGGCGGTGCTCACCCGGGCGGCCAGGTTGAGCCCCTCCATCGAGGGGGCGGCCCGCACCTGCTCCAGCAGCTCCACAGGGGTGGAGCCATCACTGCTGATGGCGCCATTGATCGCGCCACCCTCGCGCAGGTGGCGCACCAGGGCGCGGGTGTCGACACCACGGATGCCCACCACCCCGTTCTCCGCCAGCCAGTGCTCGAGATCGCCTTCGGCACGCCAGTTGCTGGTCACCGGCGTGAGCTCGCGGGAGATCACGCCGCGCACATGGGGCCGGGGGGCTTCCTGATCAGCTGTGTTGACGCCGGTGTTGCCCAGTTCGGGGTAGGTGAATGTCACCAGCTGACCGGAGTAGCTGGGATCGGTCATCACTTCCTGATACCCGGTCATGCCGGTGTTGAACACCACTTCACCGATGGCGGTGCCCACAGCGCCGAAGGCTTCCCCGCGCAGCAGGGTGCCATCGGCCAGCATCAGCAGGGCAGAGGTGGTCACGGCACCGGGAGCAACAGCGCCCTGATCATCCCCCAACCGCCACGGGCAGTGCTGTGCGCAACTGCAGCAATTTCTGCCAGGGGCTGCCGGCCGCCAGCGCTTCGGCGGCCTGGGCGTGGCCGGAGGCGATGCTGTCGCTGGCGCCGGCGGCCCAGAGCACCAGGGCCGTGTTCAGGGCCACCACCTCGCGCTGGGCGTCACTGCCGCCGCCCTGGAGCACGGCTTCGAGGATGGCGCGGTTGGTGGCCAGATCGCCGCCGGCCAGGGCCGCAATCGGGGCCGGCGTGAGCCCCAGGGCCACTGGATCGAGCTCCTGGCTGCTCACCTCGCCGTCCTGAACGAGGCGCAGCTGGTTGGTGCCCTGCAGCGAGGCCTCGTCGAGCCCGCCCGCACCGTGCACCACCACCGCCCGGCGCAGGCCCAGGCGGGCCAGGGCACCGGCCATGGGATCGAGCAGCTCGGCCCGTGCCACGCCCAGCACCTGGGCCTCGGGTTGGAGGGGGTTCACCAGGGGGCCGAGCAGGTTGAACACGGTGCGCACCCCCAGGGCGCGGCGCAGCGGCGCCAGGCCCACCAGGGCCGGATGCCAGCCGGGCGCGAACAGAAAGGTGACGCCCACCTGCGGCAGGGCGGCGACCACCTGCTCCTGGGGCGCCTGGAGGTTGATCTCGAGGGCCTCCAGCACATCGGCAGACCCCACCCGGCCACTGGCGCTGCGGTTGCCGTGTTTGGCCACATGCACCCCGCAGGCGGCCGCCACAAAGGCCACGGCGGTGGAGATGTTGAAGCTGTCGGCGCCGTCGCCGCCGGTGCCGCAGGTGTCCACCAGCTGCAGGGCCGGGCGCTCGCCGGGCAGGGGACAGGCGGCGCGCAGCACGCCGGCCATGGCGGCCAGCTCATCGGCGCTGACGCCCTTGGAGCGCAGCGCCGCCAGCAGGGCGCCGGTGAGCACCGGAGGAATCCGCTCGTCCAGCCAGTCCTGCATCAGGGCGGTGGCCTGCACGGGGCTGAGCGACTCGCCGCGCAGGAGCTGCTCGAGCAGGGCGGGAGCCGCGGACGCAGAAGCCATGGCGGTGGAGGGGGGCACTGGGATGAGGCCATTCAAAAACCCCCCGCCCAAGCCAGCCCTGCAACCAGCAGTGGTCAGCCAAAAAAAAGCCCGGGTGCGGGGCACACCGGGCCGGGTGATGGGGACTTTTCCACTATCCCCCGTCACGGGCGGGATGGCGCTGGCGGGGCCGACTTCGGTGGGTGATCGACACAACAGACAGCTGAGCGTCAGCCGTTGTGCTTCAGCCGTCCTGATCGGTGGTGTCGAAACCCGAGCCCACGGCCTCGCCGCCGGCGGGCGCGGGACGGAAGCCGGCAGCCCAGATCGCCCGGGTGCGCGCGTGCAGGTCGTGCCGGCTCAGCCCCCAGAGCCTCAGCACCTTGGCCAGGTCGTCCTGGATGTCGCCGGCACCGGGAAAGCCCTGGTAGCGCATCAGCAGCCGGGCCGCATTCAGCAGATGCTCATCGGTGGGGGTCTCAGCCGCCAGCAGGCGGTCGACCTCCAGCCGATCGAGAGCATGGAGGGGGTGGCTCTGCTCGTCCCCGGCGCCGGCGCCGGCGCCATCGCGAGGGGAACCCGGAGCTGAACCGGTGGCGGTCGGTGGAGCCATGGCGAGGTGTCGGCGATCCCTAGGTTGGGCCCATCTTTGAACTGGCGGCGTGGCGGCCCTGCGTGCCGATCTGATCCTGCGCTATCTGCGCCCCCATCGCCGCACGGTGCTGCAGGGCGCGGCGGCCCTGGTGCTGGTGAATCTGCTGGGCGTGGGCATCCCCCTGCTGGTGCGGCGGGTGATCGACGACCTGGAGGAGGGCTTCGAGCTGCGCGACGTGCTGCTGATGGCGCTCGTGCTGGCCACGCTGGCCACGGTGATGGGCGCCATGCGCCTGCTCTCGCGGCTGCTGGTGTTCGGCGTGGGCCGGAAGGTGGAGGCCGATCTCAAGCAGCGGATCTTCGAGCACGTGCTGCTGCAGGAACCCGGCTGGGTGCAGAGCACCGGCAGCGGCGAGGTGATCAGCCGGGCCACCAGTGATGTGGAAAACGTACGCCGGCTGCTGGGCTTCGCCGTGCTCAGCCTCACCAACACCGTGCTGGCCTACGCCCTCACCCTGCCGGCGATGCTCAGCATCGACCCCTGGCTGACCCTGGCGGCGGTGGGGCTCTACCCACTGATGTTGATCACGGTGCGCCTGTTCGGCGGGCGGATGATGCGCCAGCAGCGCCGCCAGCAGGAGGCACTGGCGGGGTTGAGCGATCTGATCCAGGAAGACCTCTCCGGCATCAGCGCCATCAAGATCTACGGCCAGGAGAGCACCGAGCAGGCGGCCTTCGCCGGTCGCAACCGGGTGTACAGGGATGCGGCCCTGGGGCTGGCCCGCACCCGCAGCACCCTGTTTCCCCTGCTGGAGGGCATCTCCTCGATCAGCCTGCTGCTGTTGCTGGCCCTGGGTAGCGGCCAGCTCGAGAGCGGTCGCCTGAGCATCGGCGACCTGGTGGCCCTGATCCTGTTTGTGGAGCGGCTGGTGTTCCCCACCGCGCTGCTGGGCTTCACCCTCAACACCTTCCAGACCGGTCAGGTGAGCCTGGACCGGGTGGAGCAGCTGCTCTGCCGCCAACCGCTGATCGAGTCGCCGACCAACCCCCAGCCGCCGGCCCGGCGGCCCCGGGGAGCCATCGAGGCCCGCGGCCTCACGGTGCGCTACCCGGACGCACCGCGACCCGCCCTGGTGGATGTGAGCTTCCGTGTGAAGCCGGGCGAGCTGGTGGCGGTGGTGGGCCCGGTGGGTTGCGGCAAGACCACCCTGGCGCGGGCCCTGGGCCGGATGGTGGAGCTCGATCCCGCCCAGCTCTGGCTCGATGGCGTGGACATCACCCGGCTCCGGCTCGAGGACCTGCGCCGTCAGGTGGCCCTCGTGCCCCAGGAGGGCTACCTGTTCACGGCCACCCTGGCCGACAACATTCGCTATGGCGAGCCGGAGGCTCCGCTCGAAACCGTGGAAGCGGTGGCCGCCGAGGCCCAGCTGGAGGGCGACATCCGCGGTTTCCCCGATGGCTACCAGACCCTGGTGGGTGAGCGGGGCATCACCCTCAGCGGTGGGCAGCGGCAACGCACGGCCCTGGCGCGGGCCATGCTCGTGAATGCACCGCTGCTGGTGCTCGACGACGCCCTGGCCAGCGTGGACAACACCACCGCCGCCCAGATCCTGCGCACGATCCGCGGCCAGGGAGACCAGGGCCGCACGGTGCTGATGATCAGCCACCAGCTCTCCGCCGCCGCCGCCTGCGACCGGGTGCTGGTGCTGGAGGAGGGGCGGCTGGTGCAGCAGGGGTCCCACGACGAGCTCCTGGCCATGCCGGGCACCTACCGGCGGCTATGGGCACGGGAGCAGGTGCGCGAAGAGTTGCGCAGCGGGGGCTGACGGCCGGGCCGGCGGGCTGCCTAGCGTGCGCCCAGCTGCATGAGCTGCGTGTTTGGAGGTGTGTTTGGAAGCCGGGCTGCTGGCCAGGCAGGGACGGGCACTGAGGATCCGGTCCATGTGCTGCTCGGCACTCCCATCACCCTGGCTCCCGAGGCGGGCCAGGCCGAGGCCCTGTTCGGCTGCGGCTGTTTCTGGGGCGCTGAAAAGGGTTTCTGGCGGCTGCCTGGGGTGCTCACCACCGCGGTGGGCTACGCCGGCGGCCAGCTCGACCAGCCCAGCTACCAGCAGGTCTGTTCCGGCCGCACGGGCCATGCCGAGGTGGTGCGGGTGGTGTGGGACCAGGCCCTGATCGACTTCAGCGACCTGCTCAAGCTGTTCTGGGAATGCCACGACCCCACCCAGGGCGACCGCCAGGGGGGCGACCGGGGCTCCCAGTACCGCTCGGCCATCTTCTTGGACGACCCCACCCTGCTGGCGCAGGCGGAAGCCAGCCGCCAGGCCTACCAGACCCTCCTCAATGAGGCTGGCTACGGCCCCATCACCACCGAGATCGGCAGCGGCCGGCGCTTCTGGTTGGCCGAGCCTTACCACCAGCAATACCTGGCCAAACCCGGCAGCCGGCCCTACTGCTCCGCCCAGCCCAGCGGCCGGCTTCTGGGGGATTTCCCCGGCGCCCACTACCGCCTGGATCCGAGGGTGTGGGACTGTTACGACTGGTCGATCAGTCACTGCGTTCTGCGCGGCGACAACGCCCCGATCCGACTGGCCTCCTCCTCACCAACCTGAACTGCCCGCTGCCGTCATGCCCGCCATGGTCGTTTCGGTTTCCCACGTGCTGCTGCTCACGGCCAGCCTGCTGGCCCAGGCCTCGCCCTGGTGGGAGCACTACGACAGCCGCGACAGCTTCCTCTGCCCCCGCCTCGGGCGCGTGCAGCTGGAGCGGAACAACGCCCAGGCCTCGTTGATCAGCGGCCGCTCCCGCACCACGGCCTTCCGGGACGACTCGCCCCTGCCGGGCGTCCGCTACACCAATCAGCGCATGACCCTCATCCTGCAGGGGGACCTGCTCACCATCGAACAGCTGCCCAGTCGTATTGAGTGCACCCGCACCGAACGGGTCTGACGATCGCCATGAATCCTCTGCCGGACCGGGTAGTGCTGGTCGCGCTGTTCACCACCATCGCCCTCTGCTTCGCCCTGGTGTTCTGGACGGTGAGACTGCAGCCCAGGTCCGAGCCCAGCCTGCAATGGCGCGACGGCCCCTCGGTCCTGGCCCCGGGGCCGGCCCCCGGCTCCCGGGGTCTGGCGGTGTGAGTGGCTCCGGCGGCGGGGATCAGTCGGAGCCACGTCATCCGCTGCCCCGCGGCCTGGTGGAGCTCTACGGACTGCTGGCGGTGCTGGTGGTGCTGGTGCCGGAGTGGATGGCGGAAGGGGCGCTGGGGCGCTGGGGCGGTGATCCCGAGGGGGTGCCCCTTCCCGATGCGCAGGGAGCCTGGAAGCAACTGCCGGAACTGCGCCTGGCGGGCATGGGGCTGGCGGAGCTGCGCCTGCTGGCCCACGACCTGCGGCTGCCGGGCTACGCAGGGGAGTGCCGCGACCAGCTCTCACGCCGACTGCTGCGCCGTCTTCGCCGTCGCAAAGCGCTGTGATAGCTTGCGTTTGACGGCACAACCGGGGCGTAGCGCAGCTTGGTAGCGCACCACTTTGGGGTAGTGGGGGTCGTGGGTTCAAATCCCGCCGCTCCGATTCCAGAAACCGTCATCGTTCAGTGCCCTGTCGGCAGGCCCCCCCAGGCCTGCCGACTTTTTTGTGCTGGTGATGGCTCACGTTCAGGCCAACCCGATCAGGCCGCCACTGCTGGGCCGGGCTCGCTGCGGCTTGCTGGGCTGGCGCTGGTGGCGCTGTGCCCATCCGGGTGCACCCGTTGCACCGCAAAGGGCAGGGCACGGGCCTCGTCGTCGCTGAGACGCCGGCTCCAGGCACCGGCCACGGGTTCATTCCAGCGGAACCCGGCCTCTCGGGCCTTGTGGCGCTCCGCGTAGGACACCAGCGCGCGGTAGGTGTGGCGCGGCTCCAGTGCTGCGGCCAGCAGGGCCTCGAGGTCTTGGCAGCGCTCCAGCACCTGGGCCAGATAGATGCAGTCGGTGAGAGCGCGGTGGGCAGCCCACACGGGGATTCCGTGGGCCAGGGCGAGGTCCTTGACCCCGGGAGTCGACTTCAGCCTCAACGCCGCCGGCCAGCGGATGTCCTCCATTGAGCAGATCCAGGGCCTGGTCACCGGCGGCAGGGGATCGATGCCGAACCACTGGCGATCAAAGGTCGCGTTGTGGGCCAGCACGGCGTCCGTTGCCTCGAGCATGGCGTTGAAGCAGTGCAGGCCCGCCTGCCAGGGCTGGGGCAGGCGACTCACGGCAGCGGGGATGCCGTTGATGGCTTCAGCGGGATTGGCGTTCACCGGCAGCAGGAAGGACACCTGGCTGAGCACGGCGCGCTGGGGCACGGCAAACAGGATGGCGCCCACCTCGACGCACTGGCCCTGGGCGGGATCCAGGCCCGTGGTTTCGGTGTCGAGGATCAGCAGGGTGGCAGGGGAACTGCTCGGGGCTGCCCGTGGCGCTGCCGCACTGGGCTGCGGCGCCATCAGCGCCAGCAGGTCGGTCTGCTGCCAGGGGGTGGACTGCTGGGGGGAGGAATCGCTCACAACCGGCACGGGCGCTGCCTCCCATCGTCCCAGCTCAGGCAAGTAGGGTTTCGTCACATGCCCCCCGCAGCCATGGCCCGAGCGCTCGTCGCCGGCGACCGCGCCCCCCAGATCGCCCTCAGCGATCAGAACGGCAACGAGCGCCGTGGCGATCAGCTGGACGGCAAGGCCCTGGTGCTGTTCTTCTATCCCAAGGACGACACACCGGGCTGCACGATGGAGGCCTGCGCCTTCCGCGACAGCTACGCCGACCTCCAGGCCATGGGCGCAGAGGTCTGGGGTGTGAGCGGCGACGACAGCGCCAGCCACCAGCGTTTCGCGGCCCGCCACAACCTTCCCTACCCGCTGCTGGTGGACCGGGGCAACGGCCTGCGCAAGGCCTTCGGCGTTCCCGCTGTGCTGGGGCTGCTGCCCGGGCGGGTCACCTACGTGATCGACGGCGAGGGGGTGATCCGCCACGTGTTCAACAACCTGCTGGATGGGCCGGCCCATCGCCGCGAGGCCCTCGAAGCCCTGCGGCAGCTGCAGGCCTGACGGCCGCTGCCATGGCGCGCTGGCGACAGCAGGACGACCTCTGGCTGCTCGAGCCCACAGGCCGGCCCCGGGGCCTGGTGGAGTTCATCGGTGGCAGCTACCTCGCCAGCAACCCCCAGCTGAGTTATCGCCGCTTGCTCGATGCCCTGGCCCAGCGGGGCTGGCGGGTGCATGCCTGGAGCTATGTGCCGGGCTTCGACCATCAGGCCCAGGCCAACGCCGCCTGGCGGCGCTTCCGCGGCCAGCGCCAGGCCTTGGCGGAGGTGGATGCTCTGCCGGCTGGGGCGCCGCTGCGGCTTGGTCACAGCCTGGGCTGCAAGCTGCAGTTGCTGGCCCCCGACGGCGGCCGCAGCAGCCGAGGCCTGGTGTCCCTGAGCTTCAACAACTTCTCGGCCGAGCGCTCCATCCCGCTGCTGGCCGAGCTTGGGCAGCAGTTCCGCTTCCGCAGCGAGTTCAGCCCCTCGCCAGAGGAAACCCTGCGCCAGGTGGCCGCCAGCTACCGCCAGCCCCACAATCTGCTGGTGCGCTTCAACCGCGACAGCATCGACCAGAGCAGCCGCCTGCTGGGGGTGCTGCAGGCCCGCCCCGATGACGCCAGCAGCGTTGAGGAGCTGCCAGGCGACCACCTCAGCCCCGCCAGCGGCGGGCTGCGGCGCCAGCTGCTGGGGGACTGGGCCGATGACCCCTCCCGCCAACGCCGCATCGAGCGGCTTGGCGCTATGGTCCTCGACTGGGCGGAGGCTCAACGCTAGGGATCGCGCTCCAGCCGCGCCCGCAGCCGCTCCAGTTCCTGGCGCAGCTCCCGGAGCTCCTCGGCGCCGGAAGCGCCGCTTGAAGGGGGCTCATCACTGTCGGCGTAGCGCTGCAGGGAACGGAACATCAGCCCCGCGCCTCCTGCCACCATCGCCACCATCATCAGCACGCTCCAGAGACTGGTGGGCCGCAACCCAAACCAGAGGCTCTGCAGGATCAGCACGGTGATCGCCGCCGCCGAAGCCCAGAGCAGAAACCAGCCCAGCTTGCGCAGGCGATTGGCCACCAGCAGGGCAACTCCTGCGCCGAGGGGCAGCAGCAGCAACCCCAGGCCCTGGCCAGCGCCAAAGCCACCCCAGAGTCCGCCATAGCCTCCTCCTCCGTAGCCCCGACGCCAGCCACCACCCAAGCCGCCGAACCCCGATCCCACCATCACCTGATTGGTGAACAGCACAATGCCGGAGACGAACAGGGAGCTGCCGATCAGGAACAGCAGGAAATCCTCGGCCGGTTTCGGGCGTGTCATACCGACCTCTCAGACGCGCAGCTTGTCGAGGACCGAGCGGTCTTCGAGGGTGCTGGTGTCGCCGCTCACCTCCTCGCCCGCGGCCAACGAACGCAGGATGCGGCGCATGATCTTGCCGCTGCGGGTCTTGGGCAGGGCGTCGGAGAAGCTGATGGCATCGGGCTTGGCGATCGGTCCGATCTCCTTGCCCACATGGCTGCGCAACTCGGCCACCAGCGCATCGCTGCCCTCGCGGCCGGCCTCCAGGGTCACGAAGGCCACCACCGCCTCACCCTTGATCGCGTCGGGACGTCCCACCACGGCGGCCTCGGCCACGGCGGGATGGCTCACCAGGGCGCTCTCGATCTCCATGGTGCCGAGGCGATGGCCCGACACACTGATCACGTCATCGACCCGGCCCATCACCCAGAAATAGCCATCAACGTCGCGGCGGGCGCCATCGCCGGCGAAATAGAGATGGGAGCCATCGGCGGGCCGCACCTCCTCCCAGTAGCTGCGCCGGAAGCGATCCGGATCGCCGTGCACGGTGCGCATCATCCCCGGCCAGGGCCGCCGCACGGCCAGGTAGCCGCCGGCATCGGCCGGCTGGGAGTTGCCGTCGTGATCCACGATGTCGGCGGCGATGCCCGGCAGCGGCAGGGTGCAGGACCCCGGCTTGGTGGGGGTGGCACCAGGAAGCGGACTGATCATCACGCCGCCGGTCTCGGTCTGCCACCAGGTGTCCACCACAGGGCAGCGGTTGCCGCCGATCACCTCCCGATACCACATCCAGGCCTCGGGGTTGATCGGCTCACCCACGCTGCCGAGGATGCGCAGGCTGCTCATGTCGTAGCGGCCGGGCACCTCGCCACCACTCTTCATGAAAGCCCGGATGGCGGTGGGGGCTGTGTAGAAGATCGTCACGGCGTGCTTCTGCACCACCTCCCAGAAGGCGCCGGGGTTGGAGGCCCGCGGCGCCCCCTCGTACATCACCGTGGTGGCGCCGTTGGAGAGGGGGCCATAGACGATGTAGCTGTGGCCGGTGATCCAGCCCACGTCGGCGGTGCACCAGTGGATGTCGTCGTCGCGGATGTCGAAGATCCACTGGAAGGTGAGGTGGGCCCAGAGGTTGTAGCCGGCGGTGGTGTGCACCACCCCCTTGGGCTTGCCGGTGGAGCCGGAGGTGTAGAGCACGAACAGGCGGTCTTCGCTGGCCATCGGCTCGGCCGGGCAGTCGGCGCTCTGGCCCTCCACCAGCTCATGCCACCAGTGATCCCGGCCCTGCTCCATGGCGCAGGCGCCGCCGGCACCCGCCAACCGCTGCACCACCAGCACGTGCTCCACGCTGGGGGCGCCGCCCTTGGCACCCAAGGCCTCATCCACCGCCGGCTTGAGCGGCACGGGTTTGTCCTTGCGGAAGCCACCATCGGCAGTGATCACCGCCTTGGCCGCGCCATCGATGAGGCGATCGCGCAGGGCATCGGCCGAGTAGCCGCCGAACACCACCGAATGGGGGGCGCCGATGCGGGCGCAGGCCAGCATGGCGATTGCCGCCTCCGGCACCATCGGCATGTAGAGGGCCACCAGATCGCCCTTGCCGATGCCCAGCTCCTTGAGGGCGTTGGCGGCTTTGCACACCTCGGCGTGCAGCTGGCGGTAGGAGAAGGTGCGGGTGTCGCCGGGTTCGCCTTCCCAGATCAGGGCCGTCTTGTCCGCCCGGGGGCCTTCGAGGTGGCGGTCGAGGCAGTTGAAGCTGAGGTTGGTGGTGCCGCCCTCAAACCACCTGGCAAAGGGCGGATTGCTCCAGTCGAGCACCGTGTGGAAGGGCTCGAACCAGTGCAGCTCGCGGCGGGCCAGCTCTCCCCAGAAGCCATCAGGATCGGCCTCGGCCCACTGGCAGAGATCGCGATAGGCCTCCATCGAGCCGATGCGGGCGCCGGTGGCCAGCTCAGCCGGTGGCGGAAAGAGCCGGCCTTCGTGGAGCACAGACTCGATCGTGGCCTCGGGCATCGTGGCGGGGGCAGGGGATCCCATTGTGAACCGGAGCAGCTTCGATGCCAGCGTCGCCACCGGGCTTCTCACCAGCACCCGCGGGCTGGTTTACAGCCGCCCCGACGGCCGGCCGGTGCCGGGCCGGTGCTGGCGGTTCTGGTACCTGCAGCGCAGCAAGAAGGTGTGGTTCCAACTGCCCGGCGGCAGCGAGGGGCAGCCGCTGCTGTTCCGGTACAACGGACGGCCGATCCTGCACCGCCGTGAGCTGGCGGCCTGGCGTGAGCGCGGCAGGACGCCACCGCTCCCAGTGGTCTGGGGGAAGCACTTGGGCATCGGCTGGGATCAGGGGCCCCAGGGCACCACTCTGTTTCTGCATCTCTGGACGCGCTGGACATGGCTGCATCCGGAAGCCTGTGGACAGCCGCAGCGCTTCAGCGTCGACTGTCTCAGGTCATCGGCCGCCGCAGGATCAGAACGTTGCCCCCCTCCTGGAGAGGGGCATAGCTGATCGACCACCCGAAGTCGCGACGCAGCCTGGCCAGCATGACCAGTCCCCAGTGGGCTTCCCGCTGGGGCAGCCCCGGCAGCTCGGACTCCCTCACAGGATCCCCAGTTGCTTCCGTTGGAGGCTCCTCGGGCAACCAGGCCGGGGTGATGTCGAACGGAGGGCCATGGTCCCGCAGGCGCAGCTGCAGGTGCTGTGCTGTGACCTCCAGCGCCACCACCACAGCCGGGGGGTCGGCCATGGAGGCGTGGGCATGGCGGACGGCGTTGGTGAATCCCTCCACCAGGGCTGTCTGGGCCTGAATCCACAGCATCGGATCCACCCCCGCCGGCTGCTGCCGCTCAAACCAGTCGAGCAGGAGAGCCGTCGACTCCAACCGACTGGGAAAGCAGGCCTCGGCAGTGCCCTCGGGCAGACGACGCTCCATGCTCAGGAGGCGCCTGAGCGCTTGCTGAAGATCACGGCGAGGGTCTGCAAGATCAGTTTGAGGTCATAGCGAAAGCTCCAGTTCTGCTGGTAGCGGAGATCGAGCCGAATCACATCCTCGAAGTCGATCACCCTGGAACGTCCGTTCACCTGCCATTCCCCCGTGAGTCCGGGGCGCAAGCGGCGTCCCATGGAGTGGTGTAACTCGGGAGGATCAGCCCCGGCTACGCCGGGGCTGACGGCTCGCCTCCCTCAGATCTCAGCTGTGGCAATGGGTGGGCCGGTCTGTGACCCTGTTCGGAGCAC
>NZ_JAGQCU010000029.1 GCF_024346355.1 Cyanobium sp. ATX 6A2 | reverse complement strand
CCGCATCCCGGGAGCTCTGCTCCAGAGGTGACAGGTCCGCGGTCATGGCGCTGAGCCTGGTCAGTGGCTCGCGGAGGGGGGCCAGATTTCGTGTCGCATCTGGTCCAGTTTTCGCTGTCGCCTGACAAGCGATGGCAGCTTCTCGCAGGATGCGTTGACGCCACGACCTACGAAGCTCTTAAAGACTTCGTTATGTCTGGCTCGTGCAAGAACAATATATTCTAAGTAAATCTCTTTCAACTGACTGATCTGCTTGGCTGATGCAATGGGATCCAAGAGAGCATGCTGAGCGTCAATATCATACAGATCATGATGCATGGTCTGAGATATATCTATGCTACCTTCCAGGGACTCCAGGAAAGCCATAAACCGCAGCCTTCTAGGCAATTCGCTTTCTTGAAGAAAAGCTTCAATACTAATAAAATCTGAATTCTTGGGGTTATTAAGCATCTTCCGCTGGTAGCTCATCTTTATCAGGGTGTCTTCAAACGTCCGTCCCCAGTGGTGGGCCAAGCCAAGGTCTGAATTTGTTTCAAGTCTGAGACTTGGACTGAAGTACGAAGATCTCTTCGTATCAAAATGGTGAACGTTTGGCATGCTAATAATATTTCTTGAAAGGGCATAATCTTTGCCTATTCCCCACTGGACTCCTAGCTGGTTGGTTGATCCCATGTTTGCTGCCATCACCCATTTTATATTAAACCTGTCAAACCGACCTGGGATAAGGCTGGAGAACAGCTTCTCGCCATTCTCGCCTTTCTTGCTAAAAATGAATTCGTCCGCATCAACGTTCAGGACCCATGTCCCGATGTTAGGTATTGCCTTGAAATTGGTTCTTTTAAGGCATGCGTTAGTCGATCTTTCGTGCGGGATATGCAATACATATAAGATTGTCGAGCATGACTGAAAAGATGAGAATATTGCAGTTAGGACTGAGGCATCTGAATCACATTGAACAATTGCCACTAGTTGATGAGCTTTCAACTTGACGTAGTGATGAATAAAGGCTTTGATATATGGCAGTTCGCCCTCGTAATATCTAAATATAACAGTTGTATCTGTTAGCATGTTGGTATCAGCACTGCATGAGATATGATACTATGAGTGGCAGCGGGGCCATGGGGGCAGAAAATCGTTTGCATGGCGAATGTGTCTGCACTAGCCATGCAGCATGATCAGGAGGGTGTTGTCCCAAAACTAGACCATGCACACACGCTGAGCAGCCAGAAAGACTAGGAAGCCCTACATCCAACAAGCTAGAAAAAGATCTCTGCCTGTAGCCATTGTCCAATCCGATGATGTCAGGTTTCTGGTACTGTGCGGCCGCCTATTGCAGAGAGTCTGCTTAACATCTCAATGTCGTCTCTATTGGCTTCTATTAAGAGCTGGAGAGTCACTGCGTTTGAGATGCTGCCAGCGCCATCATTCTGGTTGTATCTTGCCGACTTAGATGGAAGTATTAGAGAAATTCCATGATCAGCAAATTCGCACCGCAGATCTTCTACGGCTTCATTGAAGCTTTCTACACGACCAATCAGGAAATGCTCTTGGGCTGAGCACAGGGCTTTCTCCAGTTCTGAATCGCCTTGAGTCGGCGATGCACTTGCCAACCGATAGGTCTGAAAGTTCCGACACTGCCGATCGCTTTGTCGCACCAGCCTTGCTCGCACATACCCCTCAAAGTCATGCTCTTTGGCCAGCTTCGCCCCCCAGGTATCTGCATCCTGCTGCCGCTCAAACCGATAGGCCGATTTGATCCGCTCAATCGGGTCGCGCAGCAGCAGGAAGGAAATCACCTTCACCCCTTCCACTGAAGGAATCGGACCCATCATCGTGTGCGAGGAATAGGCAACGGCTTCTGGCGTTTCCCGGATCCACTGCTCCACCAGAGCGGAGTTGTTGCCATCCATCATGGGAAACTCACGGGTCACCCACCGGTCACCGAAATTCTGCTTGAGAATGGCATCCACCGAGGTGCCCGCATTCTTGAAGAGGTGGTAGTGGAGGATGATCGTGCGCATGGTTTGTTGATCAATCAACGATGTGGCTAAAAAGATCAACAGACTCCAGTGCCGCCTTCATCTTTTCCCTTCCTGCCGAAAACGAAAACTGGCTGGCGGCATAGCTGCGAGCGGCGCTCGAGATGGCTGACCACAGATCGTCATCGTGAGACAGACGCGTGATAGCTTCCACCCACTCTTCGGAATTCTTCGCAATCAGGCAGTCATGGCCATGCCGCAGGCCAATGCCCTCGGCGGCCGTTGGCGACAACACGGTGGGGATCCCGTAGGCCAGGGCATTGACCACCTTGCCCTTCATGCCTGCGCCACTGAGCAACGGCGCCACAAACACCCGATGGCGCTGATAGGCATCTGCCACATCCGCGATGAAGCCCACCGGATCAATCCAGTTGCTTGCGAGCCCTGTGATGTCATCACCCATGCCGGAACCATAGATTGACAGTTTCAATTCCTGCGCCTCCAGTTGTGGCATCACCTCCCGGCAGAACCATGCCACTCCTTCGTTATTCGGGTGGTGCTGGAAGCTACCGAGAAATGACAGTCCTGTGCGATCCTCCAGGGGAGTCACGTCGGCTGGGATCTCTACCACCCAGGGGCAGGTCATCACCTTCACCTCGCCATCGGTGTGGGAGATGATCACCACATGCTCAACCTCATTGTAGCTCAGCACCAGATCCACACTACGCATCATCGCCAACTCCTGTTCGCGGATGTCGCGCATGATCTCCATGCGGGCTTCGTCGTTTTCGCTCAGGGCTGCCCGCAGCTCACGCAGAAAGTGGAGATCGGCATTGTTGAGGATCAGCCGGGTCTTCGGTGAATGTTCGCGGATCAGAGACACCGTATCGGCAGCAACGTAGTAGCGGGTGATGTATGCCGCATCAAACTCCTTGCCACGCTCTGCGATGAACGCGGCCAGAGACAGATAAAATGGTGTTGTGATCACCTCCACGCCCTTGCGTTGCAACTCCTCGGTGTATTCACCGAGATTTTCCAGGTTTTGCGGGAGAAACGTGACCTTGTAGCCCAGCGACTGCACCAGTTCAATCTCGCGCAAGGCGGCATAGGATCCGGCATCCCGGTCTTCACGGGGAGTGGCGTAGTCGATGAAAAGGATTCTTCCGGCAAGGCCACGATCCTTCTCCAGATCTGGTTGTATCCCCTCCTTGCCATGCTGCGCAAACGCCTTGGCCCAGCGGCGCTTGAACTTCGGCCGGTTCAGTTCCTGATAAGCCTTGAATCCTTTAGACGTGTCAGTGCCGCTGGTGGTGCCTTCAAAGTGGTACACCACAGACGAAGGCACAAAATAGGTCTTGTAACCTGCGTCGCGAACCTTGAACGAAAAGTCGGTATCCTCGAAATACATTGGCTCAAGGTAGTGGGATAGGCCTCCCACTTCATCCCAGATCCCCTTTGTGGTCATCAGCGCGGCACCGGATAGATAGTCAACCTGCCGCGTATAGGAGAATCGAGGATCCCAAGGATTCTGCCCATTTCCGTAATTCCCTGGGTTGCCCGACCCCCAGATGATGCCACCCGCATCCTGGAGACTCCCATCGGGGTACAGCAGCTTGGCCCCTACAGCCCCCACACCCTCAAACCTGTGGAAGGCATCCACGAGCGCGTCCAGCCAGCCAACCGTGACCTCGGTGTCATTGTTCAGCAGCACCACATACTTGCCTCTGGCCTCTCTCACCCCCCGGTTGCAGGCCTTGATGAACCTCAGCGGCTCCTCGTTGTGGATCACTGTGATTCCGTTGACAAAGGCCTCGATCTCGGCTGTTTCATCCGTGGAACCGTCATCCACCAGGATCACCTCAAAACTGTTTCTGTTGTGTGCCAACAGCAGTGCGCACAGGCAGTAGTAGGTCACCTCCACCTTGTTGTGAGCGGGGACCACCACCGACACGCATGGCTGCTCGACCAAAGGGAATTCCAGGGGTGCGAGTTTCAGCGTCTGATAATTCCGATCCAAAGTTTCGAGCGCCCGCAGCAGCACCTCTCTCCGCAGCCCTTCGATCGGTAGTTGTAAATGCTGCCTCAGCGCTTGGTATCGATGATTGGCGCGAACCGTCAGATCTGTCGGGAAGGGGGGCTTGGATTCCTGTAACAGCAGTTCTGGTGAGGTCAGGTGTCGCGGTGCCAGCACTGGGTGCTTCAGGAAAACCTGGCTTCCTGATAAATCGCGAATCTCCACCATCACCGGCTCCCCACGCAGCCATTGCACAGGGAGCCGCACTGGCGTGTCCTTGCTCTGAATGGAGAGCAGGCCGGCAAACACCCCGTTCACGAACAGAGAGAATCTGCCTGGGGTGGCTGCTCTCATCACCAATGTGTGGGAATTGTCTTCCCTGAGCGAGATCCCATTGCTGATTGGGGTGAATAGTTCGTAGAACGTGCCGTTTCCCAGGCTGAGCACTAAACTGCTGTCTTCAGGACAGGCAAACAGGTTCACCCTTCCAAAGTAGATCGTCTCCTCGGTGCCGGTTGCCCCCAAGTTTTGTAGCTGCCGAGGAACAGGCTGCTCGGTGTAGACTGTTGGCCTGAACTGTGGATTCGCGATAAAATAGTAGGCGTCACTGGCCGCCTCATTGCCATCACTGATGAAATCTTCGTGCTTGATGTTCAGTGAAAGCTCGCACCGCCCTTCCTCCAGGAGCATCTCTAGCTTCGCTGGGAGGTAGCCCTTGGCGTTGATACCTCCAGTCCTGTTGCTGTCAAAGTCGATGCTGTAGGTCTTCGTGCTGCCGTTCTGTTTGATGATGATTTCCAGGCTCCCCCTGGCTCTGTGGGTGGCAAGCAGTGCCTCGAAATCCCAGGACTCTGTGCGGGCAACTTCAAACTCAAGGCTTTGCACTACTCCTACGCTGAACTTCTTGCCTGGTTCAGGTAGCTCAATGTGCAGTGTCTCTCCACCGGCGACACACCATTCAAGGAGCTGACTGATGCCACTCTCCACTGCCTGGGGGGCCTCTTCGTCAGTTGAGATCGTGAGTTTGTTCTGGTTCTCATCCGATAAGAGTTCAAGTTTTTGGCTCGGGCAAAGTCTGCGTGCCGTCTCATTGTTCCAGGTTGTCTGTCTCAGAGGGTAGACCTGGCTGCCCTTGTGAACCTGAGGCTGAGCGATTGTTTCATGGCTTTGTGGAATCGTGGTGTAGAGGTAGTCTCCCACCAGCCATGCAGAGATCCCTGTTCCTTTGGTTTCGCTGATCACAGGAATTCTGTAGACAGGGCCGTTTTCTCTCGGGACCTTGACCAATGGATGGTGCTTCGTAGCCAGCAGCGATAGCTGAGCATTGGCCTCGGCGAGTTCAGCTCGCAGCTGTTCTGACTCCCTCAGCGCCTCGCCCAGGTCGAGATCCACCCCTTCGTGGATGCCATGATCAATGAAATGCTCCACTAGCCTTTGGTCATTGAATCCCTCAAGATCTGGTCGTTTTTTACGGTATAGGGCGTGAGGAAAGCACTGATGCAGGGCTTCCAGCACACGAGCCTGGCTGCTCTGGCAGTTCTCCAGATCCTGGTGATGCTCTGCAGCTGCCGCGGCAAGAACTTGTCTGAGGGCGTTGACTTCTGCCTGGTGGCTGATCAGCTGGGACGCCTGGGGATCGATGACCCAACTGCCGGCGGAATCACAGTCCGGCCTGTACCCACGGTCTTGCAGCCAGCTATTGCACGATTTCAGCCAGAGCGCATCAGCTTTGGGCCCCTGCAACTCGATCCGATGGATTCTGTCTAGCCAATCCTTGGCTCCTTCCAGCACCCGAATGGGATCTCCCTGACTCAGGGTGAGGCTGATCCCCTGCTTGCCATCAGTGGCGGCGGGCCATTCGCTCAGGATCTGGGCAAGCGTGCTGGTGGTGCAGATCTCCTCTTTTTCCAGCTGGAGGTTGGGGTAGAATAGGTGCCACCTCTGGAGCGGCACGACGCCATTCAAGCGAGAGTCGCTATAACAAAACCAGCAGACTTCTCCCTGAGGGTCGTCGGCCAGAACGGCTTCCCGAAACTGCACCGGGTTGGAGCCCTGGGTATTGTCTCGGCCGAGCTGCTGACGCAGCTCTTCAAGTCGGCTGGGTTCAGCTTCCACGATCAGCGTGGGAGCCGGTGTGTCGCTCGGTACTCGGCTGGCCCCGACCAGCACGCGAAGCAGTGGTGTTCCGTTCATCCTCAGGAGCTGCCAGGCATCCAGGCTACGGGGCCATTGGTGAGATGCCAGCCGCTTGGCTGGAGAATGCCCTGCGTAGGCTCATGGCCTGTGCGCTGAGTTGCCCGTTGTACTGGTACGCCCCATTGCCCCTGAGCGACGCCCTGCTGGATCGCCTCACACAGGCCGGCCTGCAGTGCTTCGCTGATCGCCAGGGGCAACTGCCCGATGGCAGTCTGCTGATCTACCCGCAGCCCCATGCGCTGTTCTCCGATCCGACCCATGGCCACGCCCTGCTGGAGGGGTACCGGGCTGTGCTTGAACGGGTCTCTGGCAACCGGCTGATCGCCGACTGGCGTCTGCTGGGACTCGAACCAGAGGGACTTTCCGGCTGGCTGAACGGGGCGCATCCGTGTCCACCGGCCCGGGTCACCCCGCCCACGCCGGGCGATCCCCTGCAGGCGTTGCTGCTCTGTGCGGTTCTCAACAAGATGCCTGAGCTGCTCGATTGCTATCTGGATCTCGAACTGCAGGCCGAACTGGCCCAGACACCCGCGGACAGTTCCTATGCCCAGCGGTTGCTGGCCGGCCAGGAGGCCGATCAACTTGTTGCCGCCTGGTGGTCTCTGCAGCAGCGGGCTCGCGAGAGGCAGGAGCAGATGGAACAGCTGAATCAGGTGCAGGAGGAGTTGGAGCATTACTTCCTGCTCAGCTGCAGGCAGGCTGAACTGATCGAACAGCTCGAGCAGCAGCAGCGACGCGCGCTCAGGTTGCTGGCCCGTTCGAGCCAGAGACCGTCTTCGCTTATCCAGGCCCCACCAGGTGGGCCTGGGGATCAGGCCTGTGCCTGATCCCCTTCCAGGCGCTTCTCAAGGGTGTTCAGCACCTCCTCGAACGCCATCAACTCGCGGCGGTGTGCTTCCAGCTCCTGGCTGAGGGGATCGTCGGGGCCGTTCAGGTTTTGGCTGCGTTGCGCCACCAGACACTGCAGCCGTTCCTGGATTTCAAGGCACTCGGGATCCTGGAGCAGCGCCTCGGTGAGGGTGCTGATGCCTTGCTCGAGTTCGCCGGCCTGCAGAAGTTGATCGGCCTTTGTGAGGGCCAGCAGTCGTTGAGCTTGCGGTCCGTAGCGTGCCACCATCTCCTGGGCGGTCTTACGGATGTCGGCGGCGTCGACCTGGGTCAGCTGCTGCCAGATGGCTACGGCATCGGGGAGCCGGTTGAGATTCACCAAGGCAAGGGCACGGTTGTCATCCAGGGAGGCATCGTGCAAGCCCGTGGAGCGGGCGGCTTCGAGCATGGCGAGCGAGAGCTCGGCGTGGTTGAAATTGCGGGCGTCGATAGCTTCCCGGAGGATGCATGCGGCATAGGCCTGGATATCAATGCTGGTGGGATCACCGAGGTGGCGGAGTGGCCAGGCGTGCTTGGCGGCCAGGTGCTCCAGGGTTCGGTGGAGGGTTAGCAGGAGCTTCCGGCTCTGTCTCTGGAGCATCGTCCCGGCTGCTTCGGCGACTGCCTGGTTTTCATGAGCTTGCAGCTGCTCCCAGATCTGGATGGCGTCGTTCCGCTGTCCAAGATCCACCAGGGCAAGGGCGCGGTTGTGATGGATCCAGGGATCCTGGTTGCCGCTGGCGAGAGCCGCATCGAGCAGGGCGAGGGCGGCGGCGGGCTGACCCTGTTTACGCAGCTGGACCGCGACGGACCTCCGGGTGTTGAGGGCGGCTTGCAGCACTGCCTGGGACTGCTGCTGTAACTCATTGATCTGCGAACTCTGGATGCCGAGACCGGCCGCCCGCTTCGCCAGCCGCACCACCAGCCGGTGCTTGTCCGCCTCGGCGCAGGCACGCATCTCGCTCAGCAGGGCAAGGCTGAGATCGCGGGAGGCGACATCGCTTGAGAGGGCGGTTGGGCTCCAGCGCGCATCCTCGCAGGCGGCTATGAGGGCCTCGAGCTGCTCCTGAGTGCCAGCCATGGCCTGGCTCTGCCGCTTGGATTTCTGCTTGCCGCTGAGCCCGGCCAGCCAGAGCCAGAACGATCGGCCCCACCAGTGGTGAGCATCGGCAACCGCCAAAGCAGATGACGACTTGTGGCTGGCCCGCACCAGAGCGCCACCAGGCTGCTGCTGCCGGGCACGTTGCCGATGGTTCGCCAGACGGGGGTGATCTACTCCGCCCGCCATCGCAGCGTCAGCCAGGACAAGGGCTACGTCGTTGCGGCCCGCAGCACGGCAAGCGGCCAGTTCCTTCATGCAGAGCTGGGCGAGCTCTTCGGTGGAACTCGCTGGGTTGCTCAGAAAGGAGGACGCCCAGCCGTGATTGGAGCACAGGCTCAAAAGAACAGCCTGCAGCCCTTCGCCGGGCAGCTGGGTTTGATCCTCCATCCGGAGCGATTTGATTCCGCTAAGCAGACTATGACCTGTCGTGTGCTGTCTCAGGAAGGATGCCGTCACACCGTCAGCATGAGCAAGCGATCCGGCTCTGCCTGGAGCAGGGGCAGAGGCCGGCGGCTGTGGCGGCGGAGCTGGGTGTGGCGGGTTCGACGCTCAGGGGCTGGCTGCGGTAGCGCGGCTGGAGCGGGAGCTGGTGGAGTTGCGGATGGAGCGCGATGCGCAGCGTCAGCCTTAGCTTCAGATCAAAGAGGAACTGCAGCTGGCGGCGGAGCAACTTGAAGTGCTCAGGCAACGGCTGGATCCGGCAGCGGGCAAGGCTGCCGGCTGAGCTGGCGGGCCAGGCCGCGATGGTCATCTTCCGCCTCAGCGATCCGCTGGTTCAGGGTGAGAAGCCTGGCCTGGATCCGGCAGGCGTTCCAACGCCCCCGCCGGGCCTGGTGCAGCAGCTGCAGTAGCTCGGGCACCAGGGGGTGATTGGAGGGGATGGCCCCGTGGCGCTCCAGCACCTGGGTCGGTGGCTCGGCGATGGGGCGGTAAGGCGCACCGCCTCGGGATACACGCGGCTCAGCAGGGTGTTGCTGGCATCCAGGCCGGCGATCAGCAGCAGCCCGGTGGTGTGGGCATTGAGACAGAGCAGCGTGAGATCGGGGCGGTGGCTGCGCAGCAGCGGCAGCAGCTTCCACACATCCCCGGTCCAGGCCCCCGTCCTGCGGCGGCGGCTGGCCTGCGCGGGATGGCAGGGGTAGATGTCGTCGATCACCACCAAGCCCCAGGGGGCCATGTAGCGTTCGGAGTTGATGAGATCGCGCAAGGCGAACTCGGAGGTGCATGCCATCGATGAAGGCCAGTTCGGGCGCGGGCCGCAGCAGGCTGCTGGCTTGGCCGGTGAAGAAGGCGTCGCTGCTACTGGTCACAATCCGGGCTGTGGCCTGCGGCTCCACACTCAGCCCGAGCTGTGGACGTGGGTCTAAGCCGATGGCCGGCCCGGTGGCGCAGGCAAGGCTGATGCCCTCATCCACACCGATCTCGAGATAGAGGGAGGGCTGAAGGTGGCGATGCAACCATGCCAGCAGCGTGTGCTTGGAGCAGTTGCCCCAGAGAGTGTTCTCTTCGGCGCTGCCGCCGAAGCCGGAGCTGTTGATGGCATAGGCGGCGCTGAGCTGGTGGTAGATCCACTCGGGTGTCTGGTCAGCCAGGAGGGCGGCGAAGTCCTGCCAGCGCTGGATCGTTTCGCGATGATCACCGGCCACGGTGCAGCGTTCGGCTTCTTCGATCAGGAGAGGGAGGTGGGGCTCGATGCCGCCAGGTAGGTGATGGTCGAGAGAGGCATGGAAGTGATCGAGGGCTGGATCCGGGTGGCCTGCCAGCACAAGACCAGGACCAACTGAAAGTCAGGCACAAGGCGGCTGGTCCGGCCATGCTGGTGCCGGTTTCGTTGGGACTGCTCTCGTCCCTTGGCCCCGCTTTCTGCCAATCCCGATCTGATCGCCTTCCTTCAGGCCCTGCCAGAGGGGCGTAAGCGCCGAGGGGTGCGTTACCCCCCAGGGCTGATTCAAAGTATCAGCTCGGCTTGGGCTTTGGCTGACGCATCGCCATCGCCAGCAGCGCCGTGATGTCGTGCATCACCGCCTGCATCCCAGCGCGGATCGACTGAAAACCAGCCAACCGCAGCAGGTTGAGTGCTGCAGTTCGCAGGCTGGCCAATGCACCAGCGCCATTGCCCCGGTAGCGGTGGGCGTCCTCATGCAGCTGGGTGTCGCGGATCCAGTGCCAGCACTCAATGCTCCAGCGGTCCCGCACCAGTTGCAGCAGGGCTTATGGGGTGGTGCGCAGGCTGGTCAGGAACATATGGGTGGCGTGAAAGGGCTTGGTGTCACGGGTGCCGGTGGCCGTGACTTCCACGATCCAGCTGGTGCCCATCCAGGCCTCGCTGATGTGCTCAGGGGCCTGTTTCGCTCGCAGCGTCCAGGTGATGTCGCGGCCGTGACTGATCTCGTGATCCGTTGCCACAAAAGGGATGTGCCGCTTTCCCTGGAACTGGCTGCGGATTTGGCGGTGGAGGATCTTCTGGTTGGCCTTGACGGTCAGCAAGAAGTCGGCCCCCTGCTCCTGGAGGAGTTGAAAAACGGCTTCTGGGTATGCAGGGCATCCGCTTG
>NZ_JAGQCU010000028.1 GCF_024346355.1 Cyanobium sp. ATX 6A2 | reverse complement strand
TGCTCCGAACAGGGTCACAGACCGGCCCACCCATTGCCACAGCTGAGATCTGAGGGAGGCGAGCCGTCAGCCCCGGCGTAGCCGGGGCTGATCCTCCCGAGTTACACCACTCCATGGGACGCCGCTTCGGTCCGGGCGTGGGAGTGCTGAAGGATCCGCGCGTCAACCGCAATCGCGTGGTGCGTCACGCCTGGCTCAACAGCCCCCAGCACGCCGGAACTCAGCTGCCGGTGGACACCTTCATCACGCTCAGGACGCTCCAGCCGGTGACCAGGAGCCTTGCCCTCAGCGGCTACAAGCGCGTCACCGCATTCGCCACCCACAGGTCATACGATCCGGGGCGAAGCCATGGGGGACTGGAGCAGATGCAGGTGCTCAGCCGGCAGCTGCAGGATGGTCTGCAGCAGGTGGAGCTGATGGACCGCAACGGAAACTGCCGGGGGGCCCAGCAGCTCTACTCCTCCCTGATGGTGAGGCTCGCCGAGTTTCAGGGCCGCCATGGCCTGGCGGCAGACCAGCCCTACGTCTATCGCTGCCGCCACAGCAGGACTCAGCCTCCGGGCCCCTGATGCCTGCTTGCGGCTTGGGGATCCACGCTTCTAGGGAAGCGCCATGGATTGCAGTTCCAGCTCTGCATCTGGATAGCTGACCATGAGCTCTCTTTGCTCAGGTGAATTTCTCCAGTTGTATTGTTGGATCGAGTCAACGTAGTGGCTGCTGCGATCTTTGATCACATGATAGGTGACATCTCGTCGACCGAGCAGGTCTAGACAGGCGTGAAAGCAATAAAGCGTTTTCAGGTTGCCTCCAAGCGAAACGGCTCCGGGGATGAAGGTGCCGCGCCCCGCGACCAATGTTTGGGCTCTGAGTACAGTCTTTACATCTTTTCGCAGGGACGACTGCAAGGGCTTGGTGAAGGTGATGCTTTGCTCTCCAAGCCATTGTTGCAGTGGCTTGATGACGGGGTTGTGCATGTCTTGATAGACGAGATGCACAATTCTTGGCTTTGCATGTTCCACTGCCTTGCGATAAAAAGACAAAGGGGGCTGGCCGTAGTCGGGATGAATTTTGCCCTGGGGCCTGAATATGTCGCCCGAGCGAATATGAATGACCATTTCTTCGGCGTCAAGAATTTTTGCGGGATCATATAGCTTTGTCGCCTGGGAAAAAGAGCGGATGGCCTCGTAAGTGGATGGCAGATTCGCATAGAACTCCCTCTGTGCCGCGCGGACATGTAAAAATCTGCCTTCCAGGCAGTTGTCTCGTGCATTGGGGTTGCCGATGACAATCCCAACCCCCAGTCCTTGACATGTAAACCTGTCGCCTTTGGGAAAGATGTCCCGGATGCGTTTGCACTCTGGCACGAAGACGTTGCAGGCCTTGATGCCGTGGGCGAACAGAACGGCATGCGCGATCTGAATCAACGCGTTTGAAAACCTGTTCAAGTCCGAAATGCATAGGCTGTCAATCCCGCGACCAAGATCTAATTCTGAGGACCATATGGGTTTGATGTGCAGCGGCTGACCATGTTTTCTGACCCGGTCATAAATCCATCCCTGCTCGTTGACGCGTAAATGGTATTGGCTTGAAAATCTGTTCAGACTGGCGATGTTGCGCTGTGTTATGAGGTCGTAGCACTGGTTCAGTGAATTACCAATTGTAACTTGGCTGATATGGATCGGATCGCCTTGTCCGTCTCTGCGAAGCATGATGTGCTTCGGGGCGTACTTGCTGAGAATTGGAATGGATTTTCTGTTGTAAATCTGCTCATCGTCAAGTTGAATGTCGATCTCGTGCCAGCTCCGGCCATCTTCTGACACATAAATCCTGATCCCGCAAATCCGTTCGGAGATGTTTTTCTTGCCACATCGATTGTATAGAAAGACGACCTGCCCCTCCTCTGCTTCTGGTAAATGAATGAGAATCTGTGGCGATGAATCACTTTTACGGGTGTGGCAAATAAACTGATTTGCGTTGTTGACAGTGTAGAGACTTCTCCTGAGCGGGTTTCTTTCTTCTGCTGAAGTTGATTCGCTTACTGATGCCTCTGGGCATGGAAGCATTTGGGTTCTCTTGGCTGAATGCGGTCTGTGTGGATGGCAGCAATGCTTGCTGCTTCAGGGAGGGCAGTCCCCCACTGCTGCGAAGCGGAAGGCTCGCTGGACGTGGTGCCCTCTTGGTGCTGGGCTTGTCTGCTTGCGGTGCATCGGCTCATCAACACCTGCTCTTCGGGTGAGTTGGCATGGCTGTGATGCCCTAGATGTTTTCTGGGCTGTGCGGTGCAGGCCCTTGCTATGCACGTTGAACTAACCCATAGCAGAATATCTGCTCCTCCACGGGATCTTCAATACCCCCGCAGTGCCCGCATCAGGTTGCCGTGGCAGAGGCCGCCATGGGAGCAGTAGGGCACCAGCCTGCCGTTCACCTGGGCGGTGCTGGTGCGCTGAGCGCCACCGCCTGGGGCGCCGGGGAAGGCCCCGGGCATGAACATGTTCATCAGCGGTGCCATCAGGCCGGCCGGTGCCCCTGCTGCACCACCGCCGCCACTCAGCTGCTGCAGCAGTTGCTGGCGCTGCTGCTCGGCCAGGCTCGACTGATCCACGGCTGAGCGGCTGCGCTCGATCACGCCGCTGGCTCCGCCGGCAGGCAAGGTTTGCAGGGTGTTCTGGATGGCGCCGGCGCCCATCACATCCAGCAGGGTCTGGGCCTGGGCGGGTGCCGGCATCAGGCCGGTAAGAACCAGGGCGGTTCCCAGCAGGGAGCCGCGGATCAGGGCGGCAGGCATGGTGGGCACCGTGGCGAAGATAGATCGCTCCAATCTGACGCCAATCGAGCGGATGCTCTCCGATGGGTTTGCCGTCAGATCCGTCCTGTGGGGCGGGGGGCGTTCAGGGTTTGGTGGCTGCGTCGCTTCCGGCATTGAAGCCACTCCAGGCCTTCAGCTCCTCGAGGCTCTGCACCCCCTCCAGCCGGGGCTTGCCCTCCAGCTCCCAGGTGGGGAAGGCGCGGATGCTGGCGGCCTGGCAGCGCTGGCGGCCGGCGTCGTTCTCGTCACACTCCACATAGGGGAGGGTGTTGCCGGCCTGCTTGCCGAACAGGTTCTTCTGCTGGAAACAGGCTGGACACCACCAGGCCCCGTAGAACACCGCGCCCTGGGCGCGCAGATGGGCGCTGAGGGCTTCCTGATCGGCGTTGGATTCGCTCAGCGCCTCCCCCAGCCGCGGCGAGGTGGAGCCATCGCGGCCGAGGCTGGTGGAGGCTTCGGGGGTGCTCTTCACGCCCCGGGCCCGGTCGCCCGCCCCTGCTCCGGCGCAGGCCGCAAGTGCCATCAGGCCCAGGCTGAGGGGGACGAGCGCCAGGGGGCGATGCCAGCCGGATCGGGCCATGGTCTGATCGTCAGGGACCTCAACGCTACGGGGCCGGCCCTGGATCCGCCAGCGGGCGCCCTGGCCCCGGCCGCGGAGCCGGGGGGAAGCTGAGAGACTGGATCACCTGCTCACCTTCGCCAGCGATGCCCCTGCGATGAACGCCAACGGCTACCGCGACTACTTCAAGGTGCTGGGTGTGGACCGGGGCGCCGATGCCGACACCATCAAGCGCGCCTTCCGCAAGCTGGCCCGGCAACACCACCCGGATGTGAATCCCGGCGACAAGGCGGCCGAGGCCCGTTTCAAGGAGGTGAGCGAGGCCTACGAGGTGCTCTCGGATCCCGACAAGCGCCGCCGCTATGAGCAGTTTGGCCAGTACTGGAGCCAGGCCGGTGCCGGCAGCGGTGTGGGCGGCATGGATGTGGACTTCGGCCGCTACGGCAACTTCGACGAGTTCATCAACGACCTGCTCGGGCGCTTCGGCGGCGCCCAGCCCGGGGGCAGCGGTGGTTTCGGCTTCGGCAGCGGCTTCCCCGGTGCTGGCTTCGGCGGTGGCGTTCCCGGTGGCGGCTTCCCCGGCGGCGGCCGCACCGCCGGCCCCAACCTCGATGCCGAGGCCGTCATCCGCCTCAGCCTGGGGGAGGCCTTCCGCGGCTGTGAGCGCACCCTGGCGGTGAACGAGGAGCGGGTGGCCGTGCGCATCCCCGCCGGCGTCAAGCCCGGCAGCCGTCTACGGCTGAAGGGCAAGGGCAACCTGCAGCCCGGCACCGGCCGCCGCGGCGACCTCTACCTCACCATCGAGCTGCAGGAGCATCCGGTGTGGAAGCTCGACGGCGACCAGCTGCGCGGCGAGTTGCCCCTCAGCCTCGACGAACTGGCCCTGGGCGGCCAGGTGCGGGTGGCGACCCCCGATGGCGAGGCCTCCGTGCAGGTGCCCCCCGGCCTCACCCCCGGCCGCAGCCTGCGGCTCAAGGGCAAGGGCTGGCCCCTTAAGGGAACCCGGGGCGATCTGCTGCTCACGCCCGTGCTCAAACTCCCCGATCCCCTCAGCGAGCGTGAGCGCACCCTGCTCGAGCAGCTGCGGGACGCCCGCAGCGCCGACCCCCGCGCCGGCTGGGTGCAGCTGGCTCAGCTCTAGGCACGCTGGCTGTCTCCGTAGGATCCAGGCCCCTCTCAAGCCCTGCATGGAGCTCTCCTACCGCCCCCGCCGGCTGCGCCGCACCCCGGCCCTGCGGGCGATGGTGCGGGAGCATCAGCTCAGCGCCGCCGACTTCATCTACCCCCTGTTCGTGCATGAGGGGGCCAGCAACGAACCGATCGCCGCCATGCCCGGTTGCCGGCGCTGGAGCCTGGAGGGTCTGGTGGAGGAAGTGGGCCGGGCCTGGGACCTGGGCATCCGCTGTGTGGTGCTGTTCCCCAAGGTGGCCGATGGCCTCAAGAGCGAAGACGGCGCCGAGTGTTTCAACGAGCACGGCCTGATCCCGCGGGCGATCCGCCGCCTCAAGGACACCCATCCCGGGATGGCGATCATGACCGATGTGGCTCTCGATCCCTACTCCTGCGACGGCCATGACGGCATCGTCAGCGCCGAGGGGGTGGTGCTCAACGACGAGACGGTGGCGATCCTCTGCCGGCAAGCCGTGGTGCAGGCCCGCGCCGGAGCCGACCTGATCGGCCCCAGCGACATGATGGACGGGCGTGTCGGCGCCATCCGCGAAGCCCTCGATGAAGAGGGGTTCGAGCACGTGGGCATCATCAGCTACACCGCCAAATACTCCAGTGCCTACTACGGCCCCTTCCGCGAAGCCCTCGATTCGGCGCCCCGCGCCAGCAGCGGCAAACCCATCCCCGGCGACAAGAGCACTTACCAGATGGATCCGGCCAACAGCCGAGAGTCCATCCTCGAGGCCCAGCTCGATGAGAGTGAAGGGGCCGACATCCTGATGGTGAAGCCGGGCCTGGCCTATCTCGACATCATCTATCGCCTGCGCCACCAGAGCGAGCAGCCGATTGCCGCTTACAACGTGAGTGGTGAATACGCCATGGTGAAGGCCGCCGCCGAACGGGGCTGGATCGACGAGAAGGCCGTGGTGCTGGAAACCCTGCTCTGCTTCAAGCGTGCCGGCGCGGATCTGATCCTCAGCTATCACGCCTGCGACGCGGCCCGCTGGCTGCGGGAGGGCTGATGGCCGGCGATTCCCTGCCGCCCCTGTCGCACCGCCTCGGCCACGTCGCCCTGCGGGTGCAGGACATCGCCCGCGCCAAGGCCTTCTATCAGGCCCTGGGTCTGCGGCTCACCTGGGATGCGGCCGACTGGGCCTATCTGCAATGGCCCGGTGACGCTGCCGGCATCGCCCTGCTCAGTGCCGACTACACCGCCGCGGGCCCGCACTTCGCTCTGCACTTCCCCGACCGGGCCGAGGTGGATGCGGCCCGCTCCGCTCTGGTGGCTGCGGGCCACCGCTGCGGTTTGGTGCATGACCACCGCGACGGCACGGCCAGTTGCTATCTCCAGGATCCGGAGGGCAACTGGCTCGAACTGCTCTACGAGCCTGCGGCCGGAATCCCCAGCAACGTGCCGGGCCGGGCGCCGATCCCGCCGCCGGCGCCGTGAATCCGGCCGCGATCGAGCAGGAAACCCTTGAACTGCTGGAGTGGCCACGGCTGGCGGCCCATCTGGCCGGTTTTGCCGGCACCGCCGCCGGGCAGCGCCACTGCCGCGCTCTGCCCCTGCCCGCCTCAGCGGCGCAGAGCCGCACGCTGCTGGCCGAAACCACGGAGCTGCTGGCTCTCGATGGACTGATCGAGGGCGGACTCAGCCTGCAGGGGGTGGCCGACATCGGCCCCTGTGTGGCCCTGTGCGCCAAGGGCGGGGTGGCCTGCGGTGAAGCCCTGCTGGAGCTGGCCACCACCCTGGCGGCGGCGCGGCGGCTGCGCCGCCAGATCGACGAGCCGGCCCTGCGGCCGGTGACCACTGCCCTGGTGGCGGAGCTGCGCACCCTGCCGGAGCTGGAGCAGCGGCTGCGCTTCTGCCTGGAGGAGGGCGGCCGCGTGGCCGATCGCTCCAGCGCCCCGCTGGAGGCCCTGCGCCGCCAGCTCCAGGCCGCTCGCGGCGAGCGCCGTGAGCGCCTCCAGGAGCTGCTGCGGCGCTCGGCGGCCCTGCTGCAGGACAACGTGATCGCCGAGCGCAACGGCCGGCCCGTGCTGGCGGTGAAGGCCGGGGCGGCGGCACAGCTGCCGGGCCAGGTGCACGACAGCTCCGCCTCCGGGCAGACCGTGTTCATCGAGCCCCAGGCCGTGCTGGCGCTTGGCAACCGCATCCGCGATCTGGAGGGGCAGGAGCGGGAGCTGGAGCAGGCCGTGCTGCGGGAGCTCAGCGCTGCGGTGGGGGAGCAGGCCAGTGGCCTGGAGGTGCTGCAGAGCACCCTGGTGCGCCTCGATGCGGCCCTGGCCCGCGCCCGCTACGGTGCCTGGCTGGGGGCGGTGCGGCCGGAGCTGGCCGATGCCGCTGAGGCTCCCTTCGATCTCCAGGATCTGCGCCACCCCCTGCTGCTCTGGCAGCAGAAGCGGGAGGCGGGGCAGGCGGTGGTGCCGGTGAGCGTGAGCGTGGCGCCTGAGCTGCGGGTGGTGGCGATCACCGGCCCCAACACCGGCGGCAAGACCGTGACCCTCAAGAGCCTGGGGCTGGCGGCGCTGATGGCCCGCGCCGGGCTGTTCCTGCCCTGCAGCGGCACACCGCGGCTGCCCTGGTGTGGCCGGGTGCTGGCCGACATCGGCGACGAGCAGTCGCTGCAGCAGAACCTCTCCACCTTCAGCGGTCACATCCGCCGCATCGCCCGCATCCTCGAGGCCCTCAACGCCCCCGCCCCGGGAGCCGCCGGCGGTGCCTCCCTGGTGCTGCTCGATGAGGTGGGGGCCGGCACCGATCCGGCCGAGGGCGCGGCCCTGGCCACGGCCCTGCTGCAGCACCTGGCCGAGCGGGCCCGGCTCACGGTGGCCACCACCCACTTCGGTGAACTGAAGGCGCTGAAATACGCCGACCCCCGCTTCGAGAACGCCTCGGTGGCCTTCGATGAGCAGACCCTGGCCCCCACCTATCGCCTGCAGTGGGGGATTCCCGGCCGCAGCAACGCCCTGGCCATCGCCCGGCGCCTGGGGCTGGATGGGGCGTTGCTGGAGCAGGCGGCCAGCCAGCTCGCGCCCCGAGGAGAGGGCGATGTGAACCAGGTGATCGCCGGCCTGGAGCAGCAGCGCCTGCGCCAGCAGGAGGCCGCCGAGGAGGCCGCCGCTTTGCTGGCCCGCACCGAACTGCTCCACGAGGAGCTGCTCTCCCGCTGGCAGCAGCAGCAGCAGCAGGGCGCCGAGCTGCAGGAGCAGCGCCGCCAGCAGCTCGAGCGCTCCATCCGCCAGGGGCAGCACGAGGTGCGCCGGATCATTCGCCGGCTGCGCCAGGGCGACGGCGGCCAGCGCCTGGATCCGGCGGCGCTGGGGGAGACGGCCCGGCAGGCCGGGCGGCGGCTCAAGCATCTCGAGCAGGAGCACCGGCCTCGGCCGGAGCGGCGGCAGCACGGGGGCTGGATGCCGGCGGTGGGCGATCGGGTGCGGGTGCTCTCCCTGGGCAAGGCCGCTGAGGTGCTGGAGCTGGTGGATCACGGCCGGGAGCTCACGGTGCGCTGTGGCGTGCTGCGGCTCACCGTTCCCCTGGAGGGCATCGAGGGCCTGCAGGGGGAGAAGCCCTCACCCCCCGAGGTGAAGGTTCAGGTGAAGGGGCGCCGGGCCCTGGCCGGCCCTGGCCCCCAGGTGCGCACCGAGGGCAACACCGTGGACGTGCGCGGCCTGCGGGTGCATGAGGCGGAGGCGGCGGTGGAGGAGAAGCTGCGGGCGGCCAGCGGGCCGGTGTGGGTGATTCACGGCATCGGCACCGGCCGGCTCAAGCGCGGCCTGCGGGCCTGGCTCGACACCCTCCCCTACGTGCAGCGGGTGAGCGACGCGGAGCGCAGCGACGGCGGGGCCGGCTGCAGTGTGGTGTACATCCACTGAGGTTCAGAGCTCAGGGAGTACGGGTTCCGGGGCGCTGCTGCGCGGCAGCGGCAGGGCTTCGCCGCCGGCATCGAACAGCCGCCAGCCGCCCGGATCCACCTCCAGATGGATCGTGCTGCCGGCCGGCAGCTGCTCGTTGGGGGCCACCCTCACCTGCACCAGATGGTCGCCATCCTCGAGCTGGCAGGTGAGCAGCTGCTCGTTGCCCAGGGCCTCGCCATGGCGCACCGTGGCGCGCAGGTTGCGGTTGGCGGCCGGTGCCAGCCGCAGGTGCTCGGGCCGCAACCCGCCGGTGAGCTGGTGACCGATGCGGCCGGCGAGGGCCTCGGCCATCGGCCCCTCCACCGGCAGGCGCCGGCCACCCAGCTGCAGCTGGGTGGGGCCGATCACCTCCACGGGGAGCAGATTCATGGGCGGACTGCCGATGAACTGGGCTACGAACAGGTTGGCCGGCCAGCGGTAGAGCTGCATCGGCGTGCCCAGCTGCTGGAGCCGGCCGGCGTTGAGCACGGCGATGCGATGGCCCATGGTCATCGCTTCCACCTGGTCGTGGGTCACGTAGAGGGTGGTGGTGCCCAGGCGTCGCTGCAGCTCCACGATCTGGGTCCGGGTGCCGGCCCGCAGCTTGGCGTCGAGGTTGCTGAGCGGCTCATCCATCAGGAACACCGCCGGCTGGCGGGCGATCGCCCGGCCCAGGGCCACCCGCTGCTTCTGGCCCCCCGAGAGTTCCTTGGGCAGCCGCCGCAGCAGCGGTTCCAGCTCCAGGGTGGTGGCCACCTCGGCGATGCGGCGCTCGATGCGCTCCTCCCGGGCCGACGGCACCCGCAGCGGGGCGGGCAGGCGCCGACTGGCCTGGTGCAGGCTGTCCTGCACGTGCTGCAGCGCCGTGCGCGGCCGGCTGCGCCGCAACCCGAAGCCGATGTTGTCCGCCACCGAGAGGTGGGGGTAGAGGGCGTAGCTCTGAAACACCATGGCCACGTCCCGCTGGGCCGGGCGCAGCCCGCTCACCGGCCGATCCCCCACCACGATCTCGCCGCCACTGGGCTGCTCCAGCCCGGCCAGCAGCCGCAGCAGGGTGCTCTTGCCGCAGCCCGAAGGCCCCACCAGCACCAGAAATTCACCGTCGGGGATGTGCAGGTTCAGGTTGCGCAGCACCTGCACCCCTTCACCCCCCCGCCGGGGCGGGTAGGTCTTGCTCACCTGCTGGAAACGAACCTCGGCCAACTTGCGTTCCCAGACAACCGTTGAGACGCGATCTTAGGTTTGAGCCAATGCAATTCATCGATCAGGCCCGCGTCGCCATCAAGGCTGGCCGCGGCGGCGACGGCATCGTGGCCTTTCGCCGGGAGAAATACGTGCCCGCCGGCGGCCCCTCCGGCGGGGATGGCGGCCGCGGCGGCGACGTGCTGCTGGTGGCTGACGCCAACCTGCAGACCCTGCTCGACTTCAAGTACAAGCGGCTGTTCGCGGCCGATGATGGTCGTCGTGGTGGCCCCAACCGCCGCACCGGCGCCAGCGGCCAGCCGCTGCTGATCCGCATGCCCTGCGGCACCGAGGTGCGGGATGCCCGTACCGGCATCGTGCTCGGCGATCTCACCGAGCCGGGTGATGCGTTGCTGGTGGCCCTGGGGGGCCGTGGCGGCCTGGGCAATGCCCACTACCTCAGCAACCGCAACCGGGCGCCGGAGAAGGCCACCGAGGGCCGCGATGGGGAGGAGTGGCTGCTGCAGCTGGAGCTCAAGCTGCTGGCCGAAGTGGGCATCATCGGCCTGCCCAATGCGGGCAAGAGCACCCTGATCTCCGTGCTCAGCTCCGCCCGCCCCCGCATTGCCGACTACCCCTTCACCACCCTGGTGCCCAACCTGGGGGTGGTGCGGCGCCCCAGTGGCGATGGCACGGTGTTTGCCGATATTCCGGGCCTGATCGCCGGCGCGGCCCAGGGGGCTGGGCTGGGCCACGAATTCCTGCGCCACATCGAACGCACGCGGCTGCTGATCCACCTCGTGGACGCGTCCTCAGACGCCCTGGTGGAGGACGTGCAGGTGGTGGAGCGGGAGCTGAGCGCCTACGGCCACGGCCTGATCGAGCGGCCGAGGATTGCGGTGCTCAACAAGATCGAGCTGTTGGATCGGCTGGATCTCGAGCAGAAACAGGCAGCGCTGGAGAGCCACCTTGGCAGCCCTGTGCTGGCGGTGTCGGCGGCCACCTCGGCCAACCTCAACCGCCTGCTGGCTGTGGTGTGGAAGCAGCTGGGCCTGAGGGATGGTGACGCCCAGACCGATCAGTCGACCGATCAGTCGTCGTAGACCCGGCACTCCGGGGCTTCTGGATTCATGTCGCAGTACACCTCCAGAGGGCTCGGATCGTGCTTGTCCTCTGGATGGTGCTGCTTGAACGCCTCCAGGCCCTTGAGCTCTTCTTCGAGGTGGCGGACCTTGCCGTCATTGCCCGCGGCGCGGGCGGCCTCGATCTCGCTTCTGTCTTTCTGAATGTGCTCGTCGATGGATTTCATGGCTTGACCCTTGTGGGTTTGATGCTCGTCCAGACCCACCATACGGTTGGCATCAGAACCGGGAGAGCCTTTTTGGGCACCTGCTGATCAGGACCATCACTGGATCCGATCAGTTCAGCTGATCACCCGGCCGGATCTGGTCACTCGGCCAGCTCGCTCAGTTCCAGCCAGCGCTCCTCACCCGTCCCGATCCGCTCGCTCAGAGCGGCCAGGTCGACGGTGAGCTGCTGCAGGGCGGAGTAGTCGCTGCCGCCAGCGCTCAGCAGCGCCTCCAGCTGCCGGTGCTGCTCCTCCCACTGCGGCAGCTCCTGCTCCAGCCGGGCCAGTTCCCGTTTCTCGCTGTAGCTGCGCCGCCGGACCCTGCTGTCAGCCCCGGATCCGGAGGGCCCAGGCGCCGCCGCCGGCGCGGTCACGGCTGCGGGCTGGCTGGCGGGCTGGGCCGGGGCCCGTCGCTGCTCCAGATAGGCGCTGTAGTTGCCCTCGAAGCGCTCCAGGCGGCCGCCCTGAACCACAAACAGCCGATCCACCGTGCGATCGAGGAAGTAGCGGTCGTGGGACACGACCACCACGCAGCCGCGGAAGTCCTCCAGGAAGTCTTCCAGCACGGTCAGGGTCTGCACGTCGAGGTCGTTGGTGGGCTCATCCAGCAGCAGCACATTCGGAGCCCCGATCAGCAGCCGGCAGAGGTGCAGCCGGCGGCGCTCGCCTCCCGACAGCCGGCTCACCGGCTGGAACTGCTGGGCCGGCGGAAACAGAAACCGCTCCAGCAGCTGGGAGGCACTGAGCACGCTGCCCTCGACCTCCACAGTGCTGGCGGCCTCCTGCACCAGATCGATCACCCGCCGCTGGCGTCCGGCGGCATCGCAGGCGCTCTCGAGCACATGGCTGTGCTGGTCGAAGTAGGCCAGCTTCACGGTGCTGCCCAGCTCCAGTCGGCCGCTGTGGCGGGGCGCCGCCGCCGCCCCGCCGGGCTGGGCCGCGGCGGCGATCAGGTTGAGCAGGCTGCTCTTGCCGCTGCCGTTGGGGCCGATGATCCCCACCCGGTCCTCGGGGCTGAAGTCGTAGCTGAAGTCGCTGATCAGCGGCGCGGCGCCGGCGCTGCGGGCCTCAGGGCTGGGCCACAGCGTGAGGGCTTCCGCCTCGATCGCCCGCTTGCCCAGGCGACGGCTGGTGCTGGCCAGGCTCAGCTGGCCCTGCTGCTGCCGCCGCGGCAGCTCCTGAAGCGCTTCGATCCGCTGGATGCGTGCCTTCTGCTTGGTGCTGCGGGCCTGGGGCCCCCGCCGCAGCCACTCCAGTTCCCGCCGCAGCACTCCCTTCAACCTGGCCTCACCGGCGGCGGCGGCGGCCTCCTCCTCGGCCTGGCGGGCCAGGTAGGTGGCGTAGTTGCCCGCGTAGGTGCGGGCTTCGCCGCGATCCACGGCCACGATCCGCTCGCTGAGCTGGTCGAGCACGTAGCGGTCGTGGGTCACCAGCACCAGGGCCCCGGGGAAGCGGCCCAGGTAGCCCTGCAGCCATTGCACGCCGTCGGCGTCGAGGTGGTTGGTGGGCTCATCGAGGAGCAGCACATCGGGCTCCGCCACCAGGGCCGCCGCCAGGGCCAGACGCCGCTGGTAGCCGCCGGAGAGGTCTCCCACCCGGCGGTGCACGTCCTGAACCCCGAGGCGATCCAGCACCTCGCGGATCTGCTGCTCCAGCCCCCAGGCCTGGCTCTGGTCCATGCGGGCGCTGAGGTCGGTCAGTTCCGCCAGCAGGGCGCTGTCGTCCTCGCCGCGCTGGTGGGCGACGGCCAGGGCGTCGCTCACGGCCGTGTAGCGCCCGAGCAGATCGCGCTTCTCGCCACTGCCCGCAAACACCTGCTCGAGCACCGTGCGCTCCGGGTCCAGTCGCGGGTCCTGGCTCACCAGCACGATGCGGGCGCCCGGTGCCGTGCGCCGGCTGCCGCCCCCGGGTGGCTCCTCGCCGGCCAGGATGCGCAGCAGGGTGCTCTTGCCGGCGCCGTTGGGACCGATCAGCCCCAGCCGTTCGCGCTCCTCCACATGCAGGTCGAGGCTCTCGAACAGGGTTCGGATGCCGAAGTCCTTGCTCACACCCACCAGGCTGATCAGGCTCACGCGGCGGCGCTCTGACGCTGGGTCTCCAGGTAAGCAAACACGCTCTTGTCGCCCACGTCGGCCGCCGCCGGCATGGGGAACTTGCGCAGGCAGAGCAGCACCAGCAGCCCCGCCTCCAGGGCGAACAGCCGGCCCACCAGCTCAGGCGCCAGCAGGCCGCTGAGGTGGCCCAGCAGGGCCGCCGGCAGCAGCAGGGTCACACCGATGGCCTCGGGGCGTTGGAAGCAGAAGAATTCCTTGAAGCCGATGCCCGCCAGGGCGGCGAACAGCGGACCGATCGCCCAGACCCAGCGGCCGTCGGCCTCCAGCGTGGCGGCCATGGCCCCGGGACCGGCCTGCAGGGCGAGGGCCACCAGCCCGGTGCAGCCCAGCAGCCAGAAGGCCTGCAGGGCGCGGTGCAGGGGGCGCAGGTAGATGTGAATCCAGCGCAGGGCCAGGCCCAGGCCGCCGGCCAGGGGCAGCAACCAGGGCCAGAGCCGCTCCGTGCCCAGCCAGTGCCATTGGGCCAGCAGGGCCAGCTGGGCCAGGGCCGCCACCAGCAAACTCAGCCGGTACCCCAGCACCTCGCGGCGGTCGCTTGCCGTGATCGTGAAGGGGCCGTAGACCCCCTGATGCACGGGGTCGCCTTGCATGGGGGCGCTGGGGGCCGGGGCCAGCGGATCAGCCGGCGATGTCTGAAATGGGTCCTGCATCGCCTGGCGCGGGGGGAGAGCTCCCCACCAGTGTGGCCAGGGGCGGGCCGGCGGGAACGATGCCGGAGGGGTGGAGGGGGAACAGGGCGCCGAAGTAGTCGCGGCGCCAGGCCTGCGGCCAGCAGGTGTCCGCCACCCCGGGGAGCTGGTGAAAGCGGGAGCGCCAGGCCCACAGGGCCGGCAGTTGCCAGAGAGGGCGCCGGCCGACGCCGAACAGAGGCGCATACACCAGCTCCATCCGGATCAGCGTGGGGAACAGCTGCACATCGGCGAGCGAGGGTCGGGGCCCGCTCAGCCAGAGCGACCCGCCTGCCGCCAGCTGTGCTTCGGCCGCCTCCAGGGTGGTGAACAGGGCCGCTTCGGCCGCGTCATAGGCCGCCTGGGTGCGCGCGAAGCCGCAGCGGTAAACGCCGTCGTTGACGGACTCCTGCAGGCGCTGACGCCAGGCGGCGGTGGCCTGGCGCTGCTCCGGTGGATCGAGGTCGCGGTCGGTCTTGCGGTCGGGGTTGGTGGCCGCAGGCCAGTGGTTGAGCAGCTCGATCAGGCGGGCACTTTCGCCCACCACCACCTGCTGCCGGCGGCGGCTGTAGAGCAGCGGCACGGTGGCGCGGCTGCCGGGCGGGGCGCCGCAGCGGCCGTAGAGCTCGGCCAGGGTGCCGCAGCCCTCGAAGGGTTCTGTGAACCGCCAGCGGCCGGCCTGGGGGTCGGGCTCCACCACCACCAGGTGGATGGAGTCGGCCAGAGCGCGCAGGGCCCACACCAGCCAGGCCCGGTGGGCCCAGGGGCAGCTGCGACCCACGATCAGCACGTGGGCACCCGGTTCGGCGGCATCGCCGGGCACGGCGATCGCCTCGCCGAAGCCGGCGGGGGGGCGGCGGTAGTTCCCCTGGGCATCGGCCGGTGCCAGGCCGCCCATCAGCTGCAGCCACTGCCAGTGCCAGAGGCTGCGGGCGCCGCGCACCAGCCAGGGGGGAGGGAGCACGATGGGATCCGGAGGGGGGGGGTCGAATCTCGGACACCCGGGCCGGAAAATCCAGCACGGCTGCATCCCGGCGCTGCCGCAACCGGACGGAGGCCGGTGAACTGCCCAAGCCGCGAACCCACCAAACCGTGAACCGATGAAGCGATGACAGCGACGAGGCCCCAGGCGGCGGTGCTGGTGGTGGCCGGTACCCACGGCAACGAGCGCAATGCTCCCTGGTTGCTGGAGCAGTGGCAGCGCCAGCCATCGGGGCTGGCCGATGGCGGCCTGGCGCTGCGGCTGGTGCTCGGCAACCCCCGGGCCCACGCCTGCAACCGCCGTTACCTGGAGCGGGATCTCAACCGCTGCTTCGCTCCCGCGCTGCTCGACGATGCCGGCGTCAGCGGGCCAGAGCTGGAGCGGGCTCGCGAGCTGCTGGACCTACATGGTCCCCAGGGCACCGAGGCCTGCGCTGTGGCCCTCGATCTGCACAGCACCACCAGCGCGATGGGCAATTCGCTGGTGCTTTACGGACGCCGGCCCACCGACCTGGCGCTGGCCGCGGCCATCCAGGCCCGGCTGGGGCTGCCGGTCTATCTGCACGAGGCCGATTCCGAGCAGAGCGGCTTTCTGGTGGAGCGATGGCCCTGCGGGCTGGTGATCGAGGTGGGACCGGTGCCCCAGGGGGTGATTCAGGCCCCGATCTGCCGTCAGACCCAGCTGGCGCTGGAGGCGGCCCTGGCAGCTCTGGCGGAGGCCCGCGCCGGCCGGCTGCGGTTGCCGGCGCAGCTGCTGGTGCACCGGCACCTGGGCAGCCTCGATCTGCCCCGTGCGGGCGATGGCAGCCCCCTGGCCTGCATCCACCCACAGCTGCAGCATCGCGACTGGCACCCCCTGGCGCCGGCGGATCCCCTGTTCCTCGAGCGTTCCGGTCGTGTGCTGACCCTGGGCGAGGTGCTGCCAGCTACCCCCAGCGGCACCGTGGTGCCGGTGTTCATCAATGAGGCGGCCTACGGCGAGAAGGGCATTGCCCTCAGCCTCACGCGGCGCGAGCGCTGGCCTGTGCAGGAGCGGTGGCCAGCGGCGCTGGAGTCTCTGGCGGCGGCACTGGCCCCGGCCATCACGTAGTCAGCCAGCCCTCACTCAGCCAGCTCAACAGGGCGCGGCGGACCGTTGTACAGCACCTCCTCCACCGTGCGGCCGTCGGCCGAGATGCGCACCTCAGTTTCCACGCTGGCGGGCATCTGGAATTGCTCCCAGCCCGGGATCCCGCCCAGGAAGCGGAACACGAAGCCGTCCTCATCCATGCTCAAGAGACATTCGTTGCCGGCATCGGCGGTTTGGAACATGCACTGGGCCGGCCGGTAGAGGCTCAGCCCGCCGTTCTGCTGGACGGCCTGGTTGCGGGCCAGGTTGAGAGCACGCACGGCGCTGAAGGTCACCTGCGCCCGGGCGGGGGCGCCACTGATACCCGTGCTGGCCAGCAGGGCGGCGACCAGAGCCGCTGATCCCATGGCCAGAGGCCTGACGAAACGCATTGCGAGTTGAAGCGGGCAAGGCAACAGATCAGCCGCTCGGCCCGCCGATGTCAAGCGGCCCTCAGCCGCACACCAAGGTGGCCTGCTCCTGGGAACAGGGCAGATCACTGCTGCTGCCATCGGCCCAGTAGATGCGCAGGCGATCGTCATCCGTGCCGCTGCGGTAGGTGATCGAGCGCACCGGACCCGCCGGGGCGCGCGTGGGCCGCTCCTCGGGGTCGCGGGGGGTGACGCCGTGCAGCTTCTGCTCCAGCTGCTGGATCTTCAGATCCAGTTGTTCCTGGCGCTGTTTCAGCTGGTCGATCTCGGCCGTCCGCTCGCCGCGCTCACAACCGCCCAGCACGAGGGCGCCACAGAGGACCAGGGCGCCGATCGCGAGGGCGGCCCGAGGACGGGGATGGGGAGAAGGTGCGGGCAGCGCCATGCCGAACAGGCCAGGGAGGAGCTGCACATCTAGCAACCTCAGGGCATTGGTGCCAGACGCTCGCTCCAGTACACCACCGCACCAATGGTCTGCAGCTGGGCGTGGCGGTGTCGGGCGAGCCCGAGGGGCACCCGCTCGGAATGGCGCTCGCCATTGAGGGACCAGTAGAGGAGCACCATTGATGTCTCTTCGGTTTCGCTTTGGCGTGGACTTTGGTGTGAGTTGTGGCGAGAGCGGCGGCCGATCACCGCCGTACGCCTGATCCAGCCTGCCCATGGATCGGCGTGCCTGCCGCGGCAGTGGGTGATTCCACACCGCGCTCCCGGCATGAGGCCGATTCCGTTCGCCGGCGCCCCGCCCCGCAACCCCCCTTCACAAACCCCGCAACGTTGTGTTACATTCCGCTCTGACGGGGTTCCGTCTTACGTCCCCTCCAGCCCTGCATGCTGCGCGTTGCGCTGCTGCCGCGCCGGAGTTCAACAACCACCAACCGTTCTCATGACCACCACTCTCCAGCAGCGCTCCGGCGCCAACA
>NZ_JAGQCU010000027.1 GCF_024346355.1 Cyanobium sp. ATX 6A2 | reverse complement strand
TGGGTTCTGGTCGATCACCGAGGGGCTTGCCGCCTTGGCCCACGACATCAAGGGATTGCTGCGGGTACTTGGGTGGCAGGAAGCACTGCAGCCACTCGCCTCTGGATAACTTCTAATAGGCCCTGGGGGGTTTTCTGTTGGCCTAGGTGTGGCCGTATCCAGACTGCTCAGCCGGGCAGAACGCAGAGCAATGGGCACAACAGCTCGCTCGGAAGCCGGCAGGTGCGCCACTCACCGTTGGCCGTGCGCAACTCCACGCCGATCAGGGAGCACTGGGGATCCCGATCGATCCATTGCTCAATCCAGGCCACGGCATCACCGATCGCTTCATCCAGGCTGGGGTAGTCGGTATCGAGCTGGCGGTGGGGTTCACAGCAGCTATCAATCAGGCGATAGACCCTCTGGGTAGGGGCCTGCCGAAACGCAACCGGAGTCATTCGCTGGTCCTCAGGGGTTCAGCCTGTTACCTCACCACGGAACCCGGTGTGTCGTGCCGCACCGTTGTCCAGTAGGAGCCTAGGCGGGATGTCAGGGGATGGGCCATGTGCCCAGCTGGATCCAGGTGCCAATCAGGTCTGGCGCGTCGCCAACCGCTGAGCCCAGCTGCCCGGTTTCGCCGGTGTCATGGGCGTCGATCGATCAGGACGTGAGGTGGGTGCCTTGGTCCCGGAGAGTTGAGTTTGCGGCAGGAGCACCAGGGCCTGAATGTTCAGGGCGAGCACCTGGTGGCGCGCTGCCACGGCTGGAGCGAGGACCTCACCTGCCAGCGGGGCTGGGCGCCGGAAGCGGGCTGAGCTGGCCATGGCCTCCGGCAAGCGTCCTCCGCTCTCGCCAAGGGAAGGCTGGCTCAGCGATGGCCGCCAGGTGCTGCACTTTCCCCGGACCCGCTGGACCCGCCACAACCAGGTGCTGAAGGTGACCAGCGGCGAGTTGCTGCCCGGCGAGCCGGTGCCCTCGCAGGCGGCGATGGAGGGCGCCAGGTTGACGCCCACGCCGATCGGCCCCACACAGATCCACGATCACCTTTACGGTCAGCCTCGCCGGATTGCACCCATCGTGGACGCCGCCAACAGCAGCGAATCAGCCGTTCGCGGCTGGTTCGTTGCGCCACCAGCTCCAGCCTTCCAGGTTGATCAGCAGGCCGACCACCACCAGCCCCGCCATCAGCACGATCTGGTCGACCCGAGCATCCGGCACAAGGATGTCGGCGATCAGGTGGGGCAGGTTGGTGACGCTGTACACCACGCTGAACCAGAAATGGATCCGCCGCCATGCTCGCCAACGCTGCGGCGGTGCCGATGAGGTACAGGCGTAGGCGATCAGCACCACGGCGATCAGCGGCAACAGGAAGTAACCGAGCATGGCCCCGAACAGCCAGGGAAGGGCTGAGGCCTCCACATGGCTATGGATCTCCGGCGACTGACCGTGGAAGAGGGGCATCAGGCCCAGGTCCACGTGAAACAACATGGCCAGCAGCCACACCAGCCAGAGGCTCATCAGGCGCAGACCGTGACGCAGGGAAGGGGTCATGGCTGATGGGCGCGGCTGGGCTCCTGATGGCCACTGTGGCGCAAGCGCTTCACCCCCCAGTCATTCCCTGGTGGGTGCCGCGCTGATCTAACCGCTCTGATCGATGGGGGCAGTGAGTCGCTATCCGGCAAGGGTGAGATGGGCCCGCTGGTCATGGTGGATGAGCACCAGTGGTTCTGAGCCGCAGCTGGCGGTCGTTTCCTGCACCCTATCGAATGGCCTGCGGCGGCAAGACCATGCTCTCCAGCCCTCCTTGAACTTGCTGGCCGTCAGCTGCAGCAGGTTGGGCTCCCATGTCCAAACAAAGCAGGCTTGCCGCAGAGAGCACTCAGCAGATGACCTCCATTGCACCCATGCGGCTATGCGATAGGGTACAAATACTTCGCCACACTCCCATGCTCACCGGCTCCGAACTGCTCGCCAAGGTCAAGGAATTTGGCGACGCCACCAAGTCTGAACTGGTGCGCGAGTGCGGCTATGTGAGCACCAAGAAGGACGGCAGCGATCGGTTGAACTTCACCGCCTTCTATGAAGCCCTGCTGGAAGCCAAGGGCGTAAGCCTGGGTGAACCGGGCCAGGGCCGGGGCAAAGGCGGCCGCAAGCTCAGCTACGAGACCAAGGTGCAGTTCAACGGCAACCTTCTCGTCGGCAAGGCCTACACCGCCCAGCTGGGACTGCAGCCCGGCGATGAGTTCGAGATCAAGCTGGGCCGCAAGCAGATCAAGCTCGTTCCCATCGGGGCTGCTGACGAGGAGGAGTGAGCCGCAGCTGGCACAAGTGCTGATCGGTTTGCCGCACTGACCCAGCCAGCCAGCGGGTGTGTTCATGAACCAGAGGCCCCGACCCGGGCGGTGCGAGTCCAAAACCCGGCAACCGGCCCAAAGGCGCCCGATACGGGGCGCCTTTTTCATGGTTTTGCCCTTCCACCCATGACAAAGCCCGGCGGCGGGGCCACCGGGCTTGCGGTTGAACGAGGTGGGGGCGGAGCTGCTGACGCTGGCGCCTGGGGCCAGGAGACCAGTGGGGCCTCCCGTGGGGTCCGGGGCACCTGGGACGCAGCCATGAGGGCTGAGCCGTAAGCAGTGCGGTGGACGGCGTCGGCGTCACACGCCTGGGAGACCAGAGATCGGGTGAGGATGTTGGAGCAGGGGCCTGATCGTCAGCGCGCTCCTGGGATCTGCTGCGGTGGGGTGTCGTCCATGGCTGGTGCCTCCCGGGAGCGATGCCTTCACCCTCGGACCAGCGCGGTGATCCGGCAATGGGCGCCAAGGCAATTGAGAACAGCCGTTACCTGCCGACAAGGCTGTTCATGAACAAGGCGTTCGATCGCTGAGAATCGCTCCCACGGCCCTGATTCAGCAGCCGATGCGGGTGGCGATTCTCGGCAATGCCGGCTCCGGCAAGACCACCCTGGCCAGCTGGCTGGCCGAGAGGGGAAAAGCTGAACGGCTCGATCTCGACACTGTCGCCTGGGAGCCGGGCCAGGTCGCTGTGCCGCGCGATCCTGCGTTGGCCCAAGTCGAGGTGGATCGCTTCTGCCAAAGCCACGAGCGCTGGGTGGTGGAGGGCTGCTACGCCAGCCTGGTGCGCATCGCTCTGGCGTTCCATCCCCGGCTGATCTGGCTGGATCCCGGTGTGGATGTCTGCCTGGAGAACTGCCGCTCGCGGCCCTGGGAACCCCACAAGTACGCCTCAGCCGCCGCGCAGGAGCAGCAGCTGCCTGCGCTGCTGGAGTGGGTGACGGGTTACGACGAGCGCGACGGAGAACTGGGCCGGGCCGAGCACCGCCAGTGCTTCTTCAGCTACGACGGCCCGCGCATGCACTGGGTGGCGATGCCCCACCGTGGGGCCCTTGCCGAGATCCCCTGGCCCTGAAGCAACGGGCCTCAGGAATCGCTCGGCGCCAACCGCTGCGGGAAGGACACATCCAGCACCACACAGCCTTCATCGCTGCGGAAGGGGCCATGCACCTCGCCGGGCGGGCGGCTGGCGTAATGGCCGCTCTCCAGCCACATCCCGAAGGCCTCATCCCACAGCCGGCCACTCACGATCAGGATCTCCTCGGGGTAGTCGTGCACCGTCGCCCCGAAGGCGCTGGTGTCGGCGCCGGGGTGGAAGCGGGTGAGGCGGGTGAACTCCTCGGTGGCCGGATCGTGGCTGAGGATCAGCGCCTCCACCTGCCCCTCGAGCCCGTCCAGCCACTGCCAGCGGTGCTGCTGCTCGCCGTGCAGCGGGTTCCAGTAGCTGCAGGTGGTCTTGCTCATGGGGCGGTGGGGGACTGGGGCGGGTTGAGATGCCGGTCAATCAGCGGCGCGATCACGTCCGCCTGCTCCACCGCCAGATCATGGGTGCCGCCGGGCAGCACCACCAGCTGCGCCGAGCTGATCGGATCGGCATCGCCGCACAGCAGCAGGGTGGCAATCGCAACGGATGGCAGCTGATCGCTCAGGTCCACCGCGGCGGTGGCAAACCAGTCCGGCAGCCGCGGATGGGCAAGGCTGAACGCCCCGCGCCAGTCCTCGGCTCCGTGCTCGGCCATTGGCACCCCACCGGAGGTGACGGCCAGCACCAGGTGGGTGATCCACCCGGGTGCGGCGAGGGCGGCCTGCAGGGCCAGCGCCCCGCCCATCGACTGGGCGATCAGGGCCGTGGGGCGGTCCAGGCGGGTGAGCACCAGCGCCAGCAGATCGTCGAATCCCCTCACCGACGGATCCGGAGGGATCTCCCCGAAACCTGGCCAGCCCAGATGGATCCGCTCAGCGCCGTGTTGGAGCCGCTCGGCCACGGGCCGCCAGTGGGCGGTGTTGCCTGAGGCACCGGGGAGGAACAGCAGCCTGGTGGGAGGATCCAGCGCTGGCACAGCACTCCGATGGGTCGTCGCTTCCACCTTGCCCTCGGCGTGGCTGATCTGGAGGCCTCCATCGCCGACTACAGCGCGCGGCTGGGGATGGAGCCGGAGTGCGTGGTTGCTGGTGAGTACGCCCTCTGGCGAACCGAGGGGCTGAATCTCTCCATCCGCGTGGTGAAAGCAGGCGAGGCGGGCCAGCTGCGCCATCTCGGCTGGGAGGAAGCGGAGGCGGCGGCGATGGAGAGCTCGGTGGACGTGAACGGGATTCTCTGGGAGCGGTTCTCCTGCGCGGCGCAGCGCCAGGAGATCGAGGCGCTCTGGGGCACTGCAGCCTGTTTCGGTGCAAGCGAAACAGATCGGGCCAGCTGAAGACCGCAGGCTTCGGAGCTCAGCGCCCGGCAGCCGGAACACGCCGCTTGCACCACCGAGATGAGCAGCAGGGCGGCGATGGCTCCGATCACCGTCCAGCTGTCGATCCTTGGCGGGAGCCCGACCGGCATCTGAGCCCCCGCGCCATCGGACTCAACCCCCTGCACCTCCACCCATTCGCGGATGTACGGCAGGTGTCATGCAGCACAAGAATAGATCGTCCGTTCATCAGCTTTCAATCGTGTCGGATGAACGCCGTCCGCTGGTGCAGCTGAACAGGGAACCCCTGCTCTGCGACGGCGGGCTGGAGACGACCCTGGTGTTCCACCAGGGGATCGATCTACCCGGGTTTGCGGCCTTCGATCTGCTGCGCCGCGAGCGGGGGCGCCAGGTGCTGGCCGACTACTTCCGCACCTATCTCGCCCTGGCGCGCGAGGCCGACACGGGGTTTGTGCTGGAGAGCCCCACCTGGCGGGCCAACCCGGCCTGGGGACCGCAGCTGGGCTACGACAGCGGCGAGCTGGCGGAAGCCAACCGGCAGGCGGTCGAGCTGCTCCACGACCTGCGCCATGAGGCGGAAGCCGCCGCCGAACCGGATGCGGCGCCGCCCAGACCGATCCTGATCAGCGGCTGCATCGGTCCCCGCGGCGACGGCTATGTGCCTGATCAGCAGATGAGCGCCGAGGAGGCGGAGGCGTTCCACCGCTGGCAGATCGGGGTGCTCTCCGGTGCGGGCGTCGATCTGGTGTCGGCCTTCACGATCAGTGCCGCCCCTGAGGCCATCGGCATTGTGCGCGCCGGCGCAAGCGAGGGTGTGCCGGTGGTGATCTCGTTCACGGTGGAAACCGACGGCCGTCTGCCCAGCGGCCAGCCGCTGGGCGAGGCGATCGAGCAGGTCGATGCCGCATCCGACGCTGCAGCGGCCTATTTCATGGTCAACTGCGCCCACCCCAGCCACCTGTTCCCGACCCTGAAGAAGGGCGGCCGCTGGCGAGAGAGGATTCGCGGGCTGCGGGTGAATGCTTCCCTCAAGAGCCACGCCGAGCTTGATGCGGCGGAAAGCCTCGATGCAGGCGATCCACAGGAGCTGGGTGAGGAGTTCCGGCAGCTGAGTGAGAGCCTGCCAAGCCTGGCGGTGCTGGGGGGCTGCTGCGGCACCGACCAACGGCATGTGGCTGCGATCGCCCGCGCCACCCTGCCCGTGCTCTGGGAGGCCCTGCAAGGGCTCTGAACCCAGCAGATGCTTCGCCGGGGCTGCTCTCCATCGCTTGGCCCACGACCTCCACCACCGCCTCCGGGCCCACCTCGAGCAACTCGCCCGACCCCGCCACGCCCGGTGGGACCGGCTGGGGCTGATGAGCGTGCGCACCTACATTCGGGAATCCTGAAAAAGCCAGATCGACTGCGCTGAAATGCAAGGGTAGATATTCAAGTTGGCGTTACTCCTGGAGACCCTCAAGCAATAGAGAGCGAGCAGCCCACTCGCCAGCTCTCGAAGAACGAAGCCAACAAGGGGGGACAAGTCACGGGTTCTGAAGTCACCGCCCAAGGCGGGCACCCATCGTGTTCATGGGGCTGAAGCGAGATCAGCGGCCAGCCGAGGCTGATTCGGCTTTGTGTTCTGACGATGAGAGAATAGCCGCTGTATTAAGGCGATCAACAGTCACGTCTGCAGCAATGACTGAGTCAGCCTGGCTCAGTAGTATTCACCTTGTCCAGTGCTGTAATTGTAGCGCCAGCCGCCATCTGAGCCGATGTTTCGGATGATATTCATGTTTGTTTCATGCATTCGTTGACGCATCTGCATCATCATGCGGACTTGAGAGGGTGACATCGACTGAGTGTTTCCACTGGAGCCAGTATCTTTACTGGCTTGAAGTTTCTGGTTGAGTTGCTGGCCCTGGGCGATCACCGATTGCGTTGCGCTTGCGAACTGTTCGATCTTCTGAGCCGAGGCTGGCAGCTGCTGCAGCGCGCGTAGGAGTTGGTCTGAATTTTGGCTGGCATAGGCTTGCTCAATTGCCGTCAGCAGATCAACCCAGGGGCTGAAAGTTTCGGCTCCAACCCCGCTCAGGATAACGATCGTGTTCATATATTGGGTTTCTACCCGATCGGCCGGTAGCTGCGCTATGGCCCGTTGACCCACCTGATAACCTTGGCTGAAATTCTGATTCATTCGCACGGCTAGGGGTTTAACTCGTTGAACAATCGCGAGGAGCTGTTCATCCGTTTGCGTCTTCTCTAACTGGCTCAAGATCTGAAGAAAAGGCAGCAAATCCTGATAGCCAGCATTCATCAGATGATTCATCTGGGCCAGTCCCGTTTCCACGGAGACGTTCTGGGCCAGCTGATGGCTTTGGCTTCCTGAGGCGCCGTCAAACAGGGGGCAATCTTGCCTGCAACTGGCGGCTTCAACCCGAGCAGCAACTGTGCTGGCCACGCCCATCAGCAGACCCAGCATCAATCCCAGAAGTCGCTTGGATCGGTACGAACTGATTACAGCATACGGAGACGACATGGTGATTGGCATGGCAAGCACAGCAGCCTGAATACAAGAATAGCTTGAGACTCTTGAATGGAGGTCCATCCCTTTGAATCGCGGCGACTCCCTGAGCAGCTTCACTCGGCGAAGACCACGGCGCTTGCCACGCCCTCCCGGTCCGATTCAGCCGGTTGGTGTTCGGGGCGTCGGTCGGGTCCTTCAAGCCCTCGATCGTCCAGCACGGCGATGATCTCTGATGGGTGGGCGTAGGTCACCACCTCACTGTCCAGGTCGATCACCTGCCAGATGTCGATCGCCCACGAGCGCCGGTGAACCCGCACAGGAGCAAGGCGGTAAAGGGCTCGGGTTGCTCCCCGTGGCGGACCAACACGTAGGAGCCAGGCCGAAGCGCGGCCACGGGTCTGTACGTATACACGTACTATTCCGTGGAATCTGTGGCCAGTCCGCAAGCGCGTCTGCTCCTCGTAGGTCACTGCAGCTGGCAGCTCCACCCCGGAGGCGATGCCCTTGAACAGCCCTTCCCCGCGGCCGTCACCGAAGGCTCGATGCGGCGCCGAGGAGGCTCTGGGGCTGGTCAACCCAGAAGCTGCACCAGCAGCGCATCAGCTGTGGCCGCCAGCGGATTCACCACCCGCACGCCGCGCCAGTTGAAACCGGGGTGCAGGTCTTCCGTGAGCAGCAGCCGGGCACCGCCTTCAGCGGCGACGTTGAGCACCAGAGCATCCCAGCTGGAGAACGAATGGGCCACGCACAGGTCCATGGCGCCACGCCAGGCCGCCGCGCTGCTCTCCAGCACCGGGAAGGCATCCATCCAGCCGAGCACCGCCTCCTGCGCCTGCGGGGCGCTGCGGCCGGCTTTGCCGGTGAGTACCCGGAACAATTCCCCCAGGCACTGCAACGGCACCACCAGGTCGGCATCCGCCAGCTGCCGCAACAGCCCCCGGGTGGCGTTCACCCGCTCCCCATCGCCAAACCCCTCCGCATAGACCAGCAGGTTGGTGTCGAGTGCCGCCCGCATCAGTCGTAGAGCGCATCGCGGCGCCAGGTGCGGGCTTCGCCGCTGGCGGGCTGAGCGGCCAGCCGGGCGAGCAAGGCCTGGCGCGCGCTGACCAACGACGGCCTGGCGGTCTGGATCGGAGCCAGGGTGGCCACGGGGCGGCCGTGGGACTGCACCGTGAAGCTCTGCCCCTCGGCCACCTGCCGCAGCAGAGCGGAGAAGGAGCGATTGGCCTCGGAGGCACTGACCAGAACCGGCTCCGCCTGGGACATGGCCTGCAATGTAGTGGGTTTCACTACAGTAATGCCATTGGGTTGCTGCTGCAGGCCTCTGCTCTTGTGCCAGCGCGGTGCGTCAGGGCTGCAGCACTGCCGTCATCGCCAGCCCCAGAGACCGCCAAGCCCTGACCACCGCCGCACCCGGGGCCGCTCCCTCTGCTGAGGCCGCCTGAGCTGGGGGCCGCCCCACCACGCCAGCAGCTGCGCCAGCCCGGCCTCCCGCCAGTGCGGCAGCGTCAACAGGGTGAGATCGGGCGGCAGCAGCAGAGGTTCTGAGGTCAGCTGCCGCAACCAGAGGCGGTGGTCCCGCTCGGCGCCGGCATGCAGCGGCAGGCGTCCCTCACGCTCCAGCGCCCGATGCAGCAGCGGCATCTGCTGACGGGGCGGCAGCAGGTAGCCCATCCGCTGCCGGCCGCCGGGCGGCTCGCCCCAGCGCGGCTGACCGCAGAGCGGCTGTGCGCAGGGCGCTTGGTCCCGCGCCATCGGATGGGCCCTCCCCAGATGCGCTGGGTGATGCAGCAGCACCAACGAACGCTGGCCCAGGCCGATGGCATCCACACCCCACCGCAACAGCGGTGGCTGCAGCACGGCTGGATCCCGCCGGGCATCACCGGACACGCTCACCAGCACTGCATCGACGCTGCGGGCAAGCAGCCTCTGCGCCCACCGATCCGGCGGCAGGAAAGCCAGTTGCAACGGCGCGGTGGCCATGGCGGCCTGCAGCAGCGGCAGATGCAGGGGATCGCCGGCGATGCGCAGGGGATCTCCCCCTGCAGCATCACCGGGAGGTGTGCCTGCGGGCATGCCGGAATGGATGGGCGGGTCGATGGCAACAGCAGCTCGACTGGCTGAACGTGGCGCCGATCACTGTGTAGAGAACGGAACCGCTGCGGATGCAACAAACAGGCACCGACGGCTGATCTTGGCTGGAGGGGCTGGTGTAAACACTCCAGAGCTGCAGCGGGTGCTGCAGGGCCTAGAGGTCTTGGAAGAAGCGCTTGCTCATGGGTCCACCCATCGCGGCTGTGGTTGGCGTGAGCACCCCGTCCGGGCTGTACCCACGCCAGCGATTGCCACTGATGATTCCGGGACCCCGCAAGGAGGGAAATGCCCCGGGTACTGCCAAACCCAATGGGCGGCGGAGCGGATGCATCCCTGTCCAATGAAGGGCAACATGGAGAGGGCATGGCCTCCTGAGGCGGCATGCGCCAGGGAGATCACCAGGTTGTTATGTGACCCTCATGACACCTCATGAAGTAGCAAGCCCATCTGGGGAAGCGCTGCCAGCAGATAGTGTTCGGGAGCAGATAATGCAGGCAGCCTGCAATCAGCAGTCAATGGGGTCCACTGAAACAGTATTCGGCAGATAGGAATATGAGCCAGATTACGACCATTATTCTTGCCTCGTGGTTCGCGGGTCTAGCGGCGTTCGCTGGTGGCGTTATTGCTTGGGCCACGAATGGCAAAAACACAGTTAGAAAACGTGAGGTTACCCACGGCATCATCGCCTTCGGTGGTGGAATCCTCATTGTAGCCGTTGCTTTTGCACTGCTCCCTAAGGCAATGATCGTGCTGAGCCCGGCAGGTCTAGGTGCCGCATTCTGCGCAGGCGGGCTGTTTTTCTGCTTCCTGGATGCACGTCTGAGCAGAAGAGGTGACACAAAGGCTCAATTCATGGCCATGCTGATTGACTTTCTGCCTGAAGCACTCGCCCTTGGTGCAGTTTTTGGGCAGGATCATCGATTGGGTGTGTTGCTGGCTGCATTCATCGGCGCCCAAAACCTGCCTGAGGGGTTCAACGCTTTTCGGGAGATGACGAGCGTCGGCATCCGATCTCGCGTCGCTGTTATGACCCTGCTGGCAGTCAGCCTGCTTGGCCCAGTTGCCGCAGCCACTGGATATTTCTTTCTTCGGGATCAGGTACAACTGACTGCGTTCATAATGACTTTTGCCGGAGGGGGTATCATGTATCTCATCTTTCAGGACATTGCGCCACAATCGAAGATCCGACAACACTGGATCCCCGCGCTAGGCGGAGTTCTGGGTTTTGCAGTGGGAATGATCGGAAAACAGCTGGTTCACTGAGGGGGCACATGGTCAGCAAAATGTTGCACCGTCAAGCCTCTCTGCCGATGAGTGTTGCCTCAAGAACGCAAGTGGTGAGTGATGGGCAGTAGTTCAGAGACTCCCTTTGGAGCCCTGGATCACGGCCGAGCCGTTGGCTGCTTCGTGGGCGTTGGCAAGTGGCAGCACCAGTACCAGACAGCCGCCATCACGCAGCACCAGCAGATCGGCGATGAACAGGAACACCGCCAGGTCGGTGCCCATCCCGTCCACATCGCCGATCACCCGCTTAAGCGAATCCGGCAGCGCCCGCCAGTGCAGGAAGCTGAGCATGCCGGATGCGCGAGGCGTCGACCGGATCGGGCTCCTTGAGCGCCTGCGGCAGGTAGGGCTTGCGCCGGCAGGCCCCATCAGGGCCCTCAGCAGATTCCAGGCATCGAGCACCAGCTGCAGCCGGTCGGTGATGGCGGTGAGGGTCGGCGGAAGCGGTTGCGCTTCTGGTGGCTGCGAGGGGGCAAGGGGGCAGCGGCGCCAGCAAGGAAATCCATGGCTTACGGGTGCTCGAAACCGCAGCCTTGAGGCAGAAGGGCGCTTATTGGTGCCGCACTGCACAAGGAACAGGGATTGCAGATAGGGGTGGCATGACGCAACCTCTTCAGATTGAGAATGATCACCATACAGAGACCAAGTTGCAGGTCACAGTTATCTCAACTGGATCCAGCTGGATCGGGGGGCGTCCTGTGCAGCGCCCACGACTGAGCTGAACACCTATCCCAGCAGCCGCCGCACTTGGTCGGCGGCCGCCAGCCCGGCCTCGATCGCTCCTTCGAAATAGCCCGGCCAGCGGCTGGCGCTTTCCGTGCCGGCCCACACCACCCGCTGGTGGGGCTGCTGCCAGATGTGGCCGTAGCTGGTCCAGGCACCTGGAGTGAGGAAACTGGTGAATGCTCCGCCAGTCCAGCTCTCGGCGTTCCAGTTGTGGAGCACCAGGTCGAGCGGTTCGGCGGCCGCGTCGCCCCACCAGGTCTGCAGGTCGGCCAGCACCGCCTGGCGCCGATGCGGCTCCGGCAGCCGCTGCCAGCGCACGGCCCGCTCGCCGGCGATAAAGCCGGCCAGCACGCCCGGCCCGCCTGGCGGGGAGCTGTCCACTGTGAGCTCCAGGGTGGGCAGGTTGCCGAGGCCCAGACCGTTGAGGCCCCGCTCGCGCCAGAACGGCCGCGGGTAGAGCGCCAGCACCTTCACCATCGAGCCCATCGGCGAGCGCTGCAGCAGACCACTCCACTGGGGCGGCAGGGCGGGGTCGTAGTGGATTGCCTGCCGCAGCGGCGGCGGGATGGCCACCACTACCGCCCCCGCCTGAATCACCGTGCCGTCGGCACAGCCCACCGACACGCCGCCGTCGTGCTGGCGGATCGACACCGCCGCCATCCGCAGCTCGATCAGGTCAGCCAGCTCAGCGGCCAGACGCTCGCTCACCTGGGCGATGCCCCCCTCCACCAGCCAGGCCTCAGGCGCTTGGTGCTGCGGTGCCACGGCCTGGGTCCAGGCCAGGTGCAGGATCGAGCTCTCGTGCGGCTCGAAGCCCCCGGAGCCGCCCATGCGCGTGAGCCAGGCCAGCGGGTAGCGGGCCAGATCCCCGGCACCCTGACACTCCAGCCAATGGCTGACACTGATCCGATCGAGAGCGTCTGCACCCGGGGTGTCCCAGGGCGCCTGCGGCGGCACCTGCTCCACCAGTTGCTGGAAACGCCGCTGCACGGTCAGGGCCTCCTCCAGCTCCGCGGCCGGGAGGCCCAGCTCTCCCGGCCGGAAGAACAGCATGCTGGCGGCGAAGTCGTGCTCCACGCCGGCTCGGTGGAGCACCCCGTTCCAGTGGAACAACCCCTCGCCGTCATAGGGGGTGGGGAAGCGGCGCAGGCCGAACTCGTCCAGCAGCGCCAGCAGCCGGTGGTGGCTGGCCCCCACCCACTGGCCGCCGAGATCCACCGGGATACCAGCGGCGCTGGTGCGTCGATGCATCCGCCCGCCCCAGCGCTCGCGTGCCTCCAGCAGCCGCACTCGCAGACCCACGCCGCGCAGCACCCGGGCAGAGATCAGGCCGGAGAGACCCGCCCCCACCACGACCACGTCAAGGCCACTGGGATGGCCGTCGCGGTTCTGGATCATGGTGCTCATGGGGGAGTGGGGGGGCAGATCTGGAGAGGCGAACAGGGTCACCCCTCGGTGCCGCCCGTTGCGCTGGAGTCTGTTTCGCCTACAGGCACCGGCAACACTGGCCCCGTGATCGCTCTGCAGGTCTTGCTTCGCCGCACCGTCGGCTGGTGAACCTGAGGATCCAGGGTGACACTGTTTTCCTGCCATGCATCGGTTGGGCCAGCGTGGCCTTCGCGTCCCGCTCCCCATGGCTGGTGGCGTTATCGCGGCAGTAATAGGCGGGTCCACATTGAGACCGGCTTCTTGCAGTGCTTGCTGATCATCCGTAGTGTCCTGGCGATCCCCCTGCCGGGGCGCACAGAAAGGGGTCAGGTGCGTGACGCGGTGGACTGTGAGTGCAGGCTCTTAGTGAGTGCTTCCTGAGCGTCATTTCGAATTGGAGAGCAGTGCCGCAGCTCGGACAATATTGCCCTGGGCATACGCGAGATGATGGCCATGATTCCGGAAGGAAACAGGCTACGATTTGCCCCTCTCTGCCACCCGAAGGCCTTGGCGGCGCATCGTGTCCATGGATACTCCCATCCCTAGTCGCGAAGGATGAGCACCCAGTCTTCGCAGAACAGGAATGCCAATGCCGAATCGAGCAGACGGCAACGCATTCTTTCCTTCATCTTATCCGCTCAGCCAGTCTACATCGCCAAAGCCTGATCTCAGTGGTGCAGATTATCCCACTCCTTACGTGGCTATCCGATGGAAGATCCTCGCTATTGCTGCCCATCCTCGCTCTGCAGGATGCAAGACCTGTGCATCCACCTATGATCTCGATTCTCAGACTCTTGAAGTTATCTCTATGCCAGGTTATCTGACTTGGAATTTCGGCGAATGGCTTTGAGATCGCCAACCCTGGTATCTCCGGTGCGACACATCGAGATGACAAGGTGCTCACTGGAGGCAGCCCTCTTGCTGCAAACGCACTCGGGCAGCTTGCAGTCAGTGCATTGCCGAAAGAAGTCTACTACTAGCTCAATAAACAGAGAAGCTGTGGCTCGTTTCAGGCTACCCATGATCCCGATTCCTCCTACGCAGCAGCCACACCGGGCAACGTAGTTAACGCGGTACATTTTTTATGAGATCACTGCCCAAGCACACTGTTCACCGCAACCGCACAGCCCTTCAGATTGTTGTCGGCGTTGCGGTCAGCACGGCACCCATTCTTCATACTCTATCCGATGCAGTCGAGTGGTTTCAAGGAGGCTTTTCAACGAGTCAGCTCTGGCTCAGCTACATTGCATTCCTGGTGTTCTCCTGGCTCCTGCTGGGCATCGATGTGGTGCGCAAGAGGAGGCTAGGTCTTGCTGGTCTGATCGGTGCATTGCTCTATGGCGTGGCATTCACCTTCTTCGCGCACACCGCGCTGTACGCCTTGGCTGAACGCACGTCCACCTACGAGGCTCTCTGGCAGCGACTGGGGCCTGCGTACACCGTTCATGGCGCTTTGATGGTGATCGGCGGGCTGGTGTTTTCATGGTCCGCCCTGCGAGCAGGCTGGCTACCACGGTCCGCCATCGTGCTGTTCGCCTCCGGTCTCCTAGTCAATCTGATCCTTGCTCTGACACCCGCGCCTGGGATTCTTCAGACCATCGGCACAGCAATCCGCAATCTTGGCCTTGTGTGGATGGGTATCGCCATCCTGTTTCCCGATTTCAAAGTACAGGCCTGATCTTGTCAGCATGCCCATCTCCCATAGTTGGACCTACCTTGGCACCTGGGCAGTCATGTTGATGGTCTCAGTCGCCAACGGTGCGGTTCGTAATTTCACCTATGGCAAGCACATGAGTGAGCTTGCTGCACATCAACTCTCCACCGTCACCAGCGTGCTGTTGCTCGGGTCCGTGATGTGGATCTGCTTCAGGCTCTATCCACCGTCCTCTACCCAACAGGCCATCGTCATCGGCCTGGTGTGGGCGGCACTGACCGTAGGCTTCGAGTTTCTGTTCTTCCACGTAGTCGGTGGCCATACGTGGACTGAGCTGCTCGCAACCTACAACGTTCTTCAGGGGCGAGTCTGGGTCGTTGTCGTGTTCTGGCTTGCCTCTGCGCCGTCTCTCTTCTTTCGCCTCCGCTAACCCGGTTAATCATCTCTGCTGAATACCAGTTGCCAGCTGGCCATGCCGCTCCTCCATCAGCCTCGCCACCGGCTGGAACCCCCATGCTGACCCTCAGGTTTCAGGCGGCAGCGCCACAAGCGTGACCGAGCAGGCCTCCTGAATTTCCTGCCACCGCTCTGCGCTGATCCCCAGCTGCTGGGGCAGGTGCCGCAGCGGCACCCCCTGCCGAAGCAGCTTGCGGCCACTGGCATGTAGATCCCACCAGGAGGGCGGCACCTTGATGGCAAAGCCGTGATCGCGCAGGTGGCCTGCGTTGGATCAGGTCGGCGAGCTGTTGGGCGGCTCTGGATCCAGACGCAACACCGCAATCGGTGTCTGGGGCAGATGGAAGGCGCGGTCGTTGCTTAGAAGCGCATCACAGCCCCAGTGCGCAGCGGCTGCCAGATGGATCGCGTCCGCCGTCTGCAGGCGGATGGCGGCCCTCAGTTCAGCGGCACGCTCCATCACCTCCGGGTGCAGGGGTACGACCGTGCAGTCTGAGAAGAAGCTGCGGAAGGCGAGTAGGCGGATCTGATCGGCGCTGCGAAGTGGGCCCACCAGGCACTCCATGCGCACCAGATCGCTGATCACCCAGTCGGCATCCGCATGACGCTCGAGCTGCTGGAGAGTGCGACGCCTCAGATCCTCAGCCCCATCAAGGGCATAGAGGCACGCAGGAATCGAGGCAGAGCCGCATCTCTCACCGCCAGGAGGCCCGCTCACGCTCCAGCTCCGAGTCGATCTGCTCTCGGCTCAGGCCCTCGGCAGCGGGAATAGCGGCCTGGAGGTCGAGCAGTTTGGCCAGCAGCCGACGTCCCGTTGGTGCGGCCTCGGCCGCTGGCGTGATTGCCACGGTGACGCGACCGGTGGGAGACCCGGCAGGCAGCTGCAGGGTGAGGTCCTCCTTGATCTCTGCCGTGAAGGAGAAGCAACCCATGGATCAGGCCTGGATGGAACCACGTTAGGAAGCGCTTCCGCTTCCGGCCGCAAGGGTGCTCTGGCCTGGTGATCGCCCACCAGTCTCGATCGGGCTCCGCTCCGGTCCCACCCATGACCAGATGCGCTGAGGGCCATGGCCGCCTCAGGTCTCAGGCGGCAGGGCCACAAGCGTGACCGAGCAGGCCTCCTGAATTTCCTGCCACCGTTCAGGCGTGATGCCAAGGCGCTGCGGCAGCTGCCCTGGCGGCACCCCTTGGCGCAGCAGCTTGCGGCTGCTGGCGTGGAGATCCCGCCAGCTGAGCGGCACCTTGATGGCAAAGCCCGAATCGCGCAGGTAGTGGATGATCTCGCCGTTGGCGTAGGTGCGGGCGTAGGGCCGGAACGGCCGCCCGCCTGATGGCTTGAAGCGCTCGGCGGCCTTGAGCAGCCCGATGATCGCCACCTGCCGCAGGTCCTCGAAGGGATGGATGGTGCGGCGGGCGAAGTTGCCGGCGATCGCATCGGCCAGGTCCAGGTGCTGCAGCGCCAGGGCGTGGGCCGCGGCGCGGGGATGGGGCGTGCGACAACGCCGGCGGCCGGCACCAGTCGGGGTGGCCGGGGCCGTCGGGACATGCGCCGCCGTGAGCTGTCCCGTTGAGTTCGTCTCTGGGGCCTTTGCTTCCGGCGGGTCTGCCAGCGGGGCCGGGGTGTGGAAGAGCAAGAGCTGCTGCATCGGCTCACCTCGACAGCAGCAGCGGCACCGGCGCGTCCTTGACGCCGAGGCCCTTCCAGTAGCGCTCCTCCAGCCACAGGGCGCCGTGGCAGAAGGCATCGGTCAGGTCCTTGCTGCCCTTGGGGAAACGGGGCAGCTCCTCGCTCAGCGGCTCGGCGCGGTGATGGAAGCCAACCTGCCCCGCCTCGAGCAGCGGTGCGGTGGCGTGTGCGCGGAGCTCCTTGCTGCCCCGCGGCGGGATCGGCAGCAGGCCGCGGATCTTGCGGCGCAGAACCTGCAGCACGGCCGGGCCATTGGCCGCGTCCTCCACCAGCACCGCATGGGGCCGCAGGCCCTGCTGCTGCAGCGCGGCGCAGGCCGCGAGCAGGAAGTGGACGGTGCCAGGCAGGCCCAGGCGCTTGCGCACCGCCCAGAGCACCTCGATCTCCAGCCTCTGCGGTTGTCCAGGCTCTGGGGCCAGCAGGCCCATCAGCACAAAGCCGCAGTAGCAGCTGACCTCCTCGTCCTTGAAGGTGAGGTCACAGGAGAGCACCAGCGGGGCGTAGCGGCGCTTCCCCTTGCGCTGGAAGCGCCCACGCAACCAGGCCCGCTGGAAGATGCCGCCAGTGGCCGGTGCCGGCCGCTGCTGATAGAGCGCCGACCACCAGAAGGCACCGGTGCGGGAACGGATCTTGAGCAGCTCCTGCAGCGGGAAGCGCTCCGGGCAGAGCGGCTCGCCGGGGATGCGCCAGTCCGGCTCCACGGTGACCGTGGGTGGGTAGGTGGGCCGGTCGGCCGGATGCTCGGCGATGGCCGGCAAGTCGAGCACATGCCAGTGCTGCGGCGCCTCCTCCAGCTCCTGAGCCAGCAGCCAGCCGACCATGTCCTCCTCGTCCCAGCGGGTGAGCACGATCACCTGGGCCGAGAGGTTGCGCTGCAGTGCCCCCTCGCCGGCATCGACGTAGGAGGGCTCAGCCCGGAGGAACCAGACGGACTTGAGCCACTCGACAATCCGCGAACGGACGCTGGGAGAGCCAGCGTCGTGGGGACCCTTGTAGGGGTCGTCGATGATCCCGAGGCTGTAGCCCTTGCCGTTGAAGGGGCCATCCACGCCAGCGGCGATGCAGCCGCCGCGCAGGGGGGTGAGCCAGTTGCCGACGGCCGCCGAGTCCTTGCTCAGCGGATTGCCGTTGGCGCGGTAGAAGTGCCGCGCCTCGCGGGAGTGGGCGTAGGCCAGCTCACCGCTGTAGCTCGCCACCGCCGCGAACAGGTGCGGGTGGCGGTACACCCAGTAGGCCAGAAAGAGCTTGGAGATCAGGAGGCTTTTCCCAAGCCGCGGCGGGCAGGTGACGATCAGACGCGAGAGGTGGCCATCGGCGATCTGCTGCAGCAGGGCGATCAGCACCAGCGCCCAGCGGTGGAAGCCATAGGTGGGCATCGCCTCGGCGATGAACTGCCGCAGGGTCAACGGCGCGGTGCTGCCGGCATCGAGGGAGGGATCGCAGAAGCCGAGAACGCCGCAGTCACCCCAGGGATCGCCGTGGACCGGAGAGCCGAGCACGCCAGCTGGAGCACAAAGCGCCAGAGGCGGGGCGAGCAACGCCGGCCGGGCAGGGGCGAGCGTCAGGTGGCGCTCGGCGGCTTGACAGGAGCGCGGAGCATCCCGGTGATCTCGGCCAGCACCCGGTGAGCACCAACGGCAGCAGAGAACTGCTCGGCATCAGCAGCACGACGCGCCACGTCCTGCAGCGCGAAGATCGCCTCGGCCTGGTGAACCAGCCGGTCCTCGACCAGCTCCTCGACCATGCGCGCACGGGCGACGCGCAGGTACTTCTTGAGGGTGCAGTAGGAACCCATGCCCCAGAGCAGGGCCGCCTGGTCCCGGATGTGGCTGGCGCTCTGGCGCTGGGCCAGCCTGCAGATCGGCTGTGAGCTCACCAATCACGCGGCCTATCTCCAGAGCTGGATCTGGGTGCTGCGCGAGTCCCCGAAGGTGATCCTGCAGGTCGTCAGCGAGGCGCGGCAGCCGCTCAGAGCGAGCCGGTCGCCGCCTGGGGGCCAGTGCGCACGGCTGCGCGGGCAAGCGGGCCAGCCGATGCCGCGCAGCCGTGAGCTGGGATTGCAGCAGCTGGCGCTCGCCGCGGCTGCGCGCCGCAGGGGCGAGACGGCGGGGGCGGAAGGGCCATTCGCAGGGAGGCCCTGCGCTGCAGGGTCAGGCCAGCAGCAGCCGGCCCAGATCCCTTGCCGGAGGCAGGGCGGGATCGGCCTGGGGCCAGAGCACCCAGTAGCAGGGACCTGCGTCAAACCCGATGGTCTGCGGACGCTGGAGTGGGGGGTCAGCTGCCGCTTGGCGGTGAGGGGCACTGCTGCCATGCAACGCCTGTACGGCGATCTCCCTCACCCCAGGACCTGGTGATCGTGGCGGGCCCCTTCAGGGCTGAGCGCATGCGGCACTCAGCCGGTGGTCACCCCCGGCCGCTGGAACAGGCCGTTGAGGTAGTGCTGCACCACCGCCGGCTCCTTGCTGCCCTGCTGGAACAGAAATCCCGCCACCGCCGACTGCATCAGCCGGTACTGGTCCCATTCCGGATGGGCCGCGATGAAATGCCGCATGGCGTCATACAGATCCTCCGGGAACTGGTTTTCCACACTCACGTGCGGGGCCATCGCATCCGGAATCGCCGTCATTCAGTCGCTCTCACCTGCCCCACCATCAGCCCACAACGCCGGCCCTGCCGTCAACGCGCGGTCTGGCCATGAGATCAGGGCAGATCACGACGGGATTCACTGCAGCGCAGCCGATCTGGAGCTCCTCGGCGCTGGGGCGGTAGCGACCGCCACGGTTCTCACGGGACTGTCAAGCGCTATCGGTTTTCCCCGCTACAGGCCCAGGTTCGCGGCGGGGTGATGGGTCTTGCCTGAGGCGCCTGGGGACAACCTGTGGAAAACGTCCGCCCGGCCGTGGAGCGATGGCCTCTTCAGGGGTGCTGATCAGTCGCAGCCCGCAGCTAGGTATTCATGATCACAACCCACCGCTCCAGCCCTGGCGCGGTGACGGATCGGGCCGTCGCGACCGCAGCGGAACAGCACCCCTGATCCCGGTGCCGCCGCCTGCAGGCCGGCCAGCAACCGCTCGCGGCTGCGCACCAGCACCTCCGCCGCCATGGCCCGATGGCCCGTCGTCAGGGCGATGGAGGCGTTGCGGTTGTCGAACCAGAGAACGTGCCCCCCAGCTCACTGACCTGCCGGGTGATGGCGACCCGGCACCAGAAGGTGACCGGGAATTCTGGAAGGCCTCGTCCAGTCCAGGGGGCCAGGAATGGATGTCTTCACCGGCTCTGGCCCGTCTGGGTCGCTTCTCGGTGGCCGTCGCCCAAGACACCGACAGACCCAGCGCCCTCTGCTAGTACAGGTGTACGCACGGAGAAGGGTGATGGGCAGCCGATTGCGACGAGCCGCCGGGGACGGCGCCGGGACGCTGGATCAGCCCGTTGAGGAGTGGCCCTTCCTCGATCAGCAGGTGCTGGTGCCCAGCCGCAGCCGCAAGGTCTGCATGACCTGCCACTGGTTCAGGCACCACAGCGGCGTCAACTGCATCCCCCTGCTCACTTGCCAGCTTCACCAAGGCCTGTTGGCCCAGGGTGAGCACCTGGTGGCGCGCTGCCAGGGCTGGACCGACGACATGGCCCAGCAGCGGGGCTGGGCGCCGGAAGCGGGCTGAGCCGCTGGACCCGCCACAACCAGGTACTGGAGGTGGCCAGCGGCGAGTTGCTGCCCCAGTGGGCGCCGCCAACCTCCCGTTCACTGGGGTGATCAGAATCGGGTGCATGGATCTCCATGCCGACCTCAGCCAGCGCGCGCTGCTCGACACCAACACCCTGGCCTGGATGCCCTCGCCGATGGCGGGTGTGGAGCGGCGCATGCTGGATCGGCGGGGCGGCGAGGTGGCCCGTGCCACCTCAATCGTGCGCTATGCCCCCGGCAGTCGCTTTGAGCGCCATGTCCATGGCGGCGGCGAGGAGATCCTGGTTCTGGAGGGCACGTTCTCCGATGAGCAGGGCCACTATCCCGTCGGCACCTACCTGCGCAATCCCGTCGGCTCCAGCCACGCACCCTTCAGCGAGCAGGGCTGCACGATCCTGGTGAAGTTGCAACAGATGCACCCGGCCGATCAGGAACTGCTGGTGATCGACACCCACCGCAGCAGCTGGGTTCCTGGTTTGGTGGACGGTCTGGAGGTGATGCCGTTGCACGCCTTTGGATCCGAACATGTGGCCCTGGTGCGCTGGGCTCCAGGCACGCGGTTTCAGCCGCACGCCCACCCGGGCGGGGAAGAGATCCTGGTGCTGGATGGCGTGTTTCAGGACGAGCTGGGCAGCTATCCCACCGGCAGCTGGCTGCGCAATCCGCCCGGCAGTGTGCACCGGCCCTGGAGTGAGGCTGGCTGCACGATCTGGGTCAAGACCGGCCATCTGCCGGCCAGCCTCGGGCCCGATGGCTCACAAGCGTGAGTGTGGCGTCTGCCGTGGGCACACCTGCAGAACAACCTGGCCTTCCTCCAGTTGGAGAGGGGCTGAGCTGGATGCCCCATCCGCCGGCGGACATCAGCCTTGACGGCCTCGCTGTAAGCACGCATCGATCAGATCCATCAGGCCCCCTGGTGGTTGAAACAGACGGGATGGAGAGGCGTCAACGTTCCTGGCAGAGGGGGATACCGGGAACGGATCTGGTAGTTGCCATTGATCTGGCCCAGTCAGCTGTCGCCGCATCGGGAGGCGCTGAAGTCGGCCATCGGCACAGCCATGGGTGGCGGGGGCCGCTTCGGGCACTTCTTCGGAGAACAACGCCGTGCGGGCCCTTGGTGCCGTCCTCGCGGCGGACATTGGGACTGGTGGCAGTGAGGCGACGGATCAGGCCGATACTGCGCACCTCGGACTGGCGTGATGAGCCTTGATTTGAGAGGACAGCGGCGATGAAGAGCAATGCAATTGCCCATCTGGCATGACCCCCACCACTCCCCGTTCCCGCTGCGGCATCTGTCGCCTTCACGACGATGCCGCCAACGTCGCCGCCTACGAGATCGCCCGTACGGATCTCTGGCTCCTGCGGCACCATCCAGACCCAGCCCCACTGGCCGGCTGGCTGTTGCTGGATGCTCGCCGCCACCTGTCCGGCCCGCTGGCCTTCAGCGACCGGGAGGCACTGAGCTGGGGCCAGGCCGTTCGGCACGCCAGCCAGCTGGTGCAGCAGCTCACCGGTTGCGATCGGGTGTATGCCATCGCCTTTGGAGAAGGGGCCCCGCACCTGCATCTGCACCTCATCCCCCGCCAGGGCTCAGACCCACACACGGCTGCCTGGAGCGTGGCCGACCTCTACCGGGCCTTGGCCGAGGGCAAGAGGCAGGCGGCCGATCCGCAGCTTGTGCGTGACCTGGTGGCCCGCGGTCGGGAGCGGGTGGAGAGGCACCAGCTGGAGACGTCGGCCGAAACCATGAAAGGCACCGTCGAGCTTTCAGACAAGGAGATGGCCGAAATCCTCGATCTCACAGGCGAACGCAAGAAGGGCCCGCCATCCGTCGCCTGATGGAGGAGGCCACATAGCAGCGGCGCCGCGCCCTGATCGGCCAGCGGTTCCTCACTGGCCAGTGGGGCGTGGAGCTGCAGAGCGGCGAGGCCAAGCAAGAGCGTGAACGTCTGCGGGATCAGGCGATCGGAGCATGACCCTGCTGCTCGACACCAGCCACGAGGTCACCCGGGCCCAGTTCGCGGTACTGCCCTCGGCCGGAGGACGCTCGCCTGCTGGGGGCTAAAGTAGTCACAGCAGGAGGGAAAAACGTGGCAGAAGTAGTCGCAACTCAGGTGTCGGTGCGGGACCTCAAAACCCATCTCTCCGAGTGGCTTGCGCGCGCCCAGGCCGGCGAGGTGGTGGAAGTGACCTCCCACCGCAAGCCCATCGCCCGCATCACAGCCGTGAAGCGTTCGGATCCAAGCGGAACGAACGCGCTTCAGAAAGCCATCGAAGCGGGCGTTGTGAGCTGGAATGGCCAGAAACCCGTGATCCCTCCGCCCATCAAGCTGAACGACGGCGGACCACTAATCAGCGACATCGTGATCGAAGATCGAGGCTAGATCCAGTGATCCTTTACTGCGACACCTCGGCTCTGCTCAAGTTATTTGTTGACGAGGCGGGCAGCGACAGGATGGTCAAAGCAGGCGATGTCTTTGAGGGCATCGCTGTGTGCCGCATCACCTGGGCCGAGTCGATGGCAGCTTTCGCCCAGCGCAGCCGTATCAAAGGAGCCAACCAGCCCGCGCTCGCCAAGGCCAGAGTTGCGTTGGAGCAGGCCTGGCAAAGCTTTGCGATCGCCGAAGTCACCCAGCCTCTCGTCGAGAAGGCCGGGATCTATGCCGAGGCCTTCGCCCTGCGGGGTTACGACAGCGTGCAGCTTGCAGCCGCCCACGAACTGCAGGCCAACACCGATCAGCCGCTCACCTTCGCTTGCTTTGACCGTCGGCTCAATCAGGCGGCCCAGCTGCTCCAGCTCGAGGTGTTGGCATAACCGCATCGCCAACGGCAACCAGCGAGATGGACCATCTCGACCAGCTCGGTGCCAAGGCCTTCGATGCCACACCGATTCCCGCCATCAGCGGCTCGCTGAACTGCGCCTCCAGCTGGCCGATGAACTGGAGGGCGAGGCGTGATCTGAGTCCGCACCGCTGGGTGGGGCCAGCAGGGCCTGCCAAGGCACCACAACCTCCATAGTGGTCGGAAGTTTCGCGCGCTTGGTGCTCTTCTTTGGCGGTGATCTGCTCGAGATCAGCGAGCCCGAGCTGCTTGCCGCCCATCACCCCTATCCAGGACTTGAATGACATCCTCGCCTTGAATTACAGACGCACTGTCCCGTGAATCGCCTGAATTTGTCCAGGCTTTCCCTTAAGGACAGGATACCTGTCCAGCAACAACGGCAAGGCTCCATTCCTGCTGCAATCCCCGCGCTCAACTCCCCTGCAAAGACCCGCTGCGGTGAAGTCATGACTCGTTACGATCTTGAGATGCCCTGCGGCAACTCATGGATCTGCGGCCTTCACCTCAAGAAAGGGCTGGGAGCGGGCAACCAGAATTCGGTGCATGCCGACATGCCTAGGCTTGAATTGAAACGAAATGCCGCCCATGAATCCCATGCTTCATGACCGTTAAGGATGGAACAGATTGACTCAAGCGACGTCGCTTGAGTCCTCATCTGGCCTATGCCAAGATCAACTACTAAACTCCCAACACCATTGCTTTCGAAACCACCTCGAATCGCATTGACGCTGCAGCCAAAGACGCAGAAGGCAAGCTGGAATCGGCTTATGGAGCCCTGACTGGTGACACTGGCCATCAGATCAAAGGCAAAGCCAAGCAGGTCCACCGCCCATTAGTTTGCAGATGCCACAGATCAACTTGCGGCTGATTTCAGCTGAACCAGCCAGGCATCACATTCCTGCGCGGGATAGCGCCATCTGTGCGCCGTGAAGCCTTGGAAGGCTTGAGTGAATTTCTCATGTCATCAAGTCATATCGTCAGTTGGATCAACTCTCTGTGTTGGTACTTTGTCTTCGATTGAACAGGAGCAGGCAGACATCCACTTGGTCTGCGTGTAAGCCTGAGCAATAGGTACCAGCACTCGCGCTCCAATCCTCTTCTTTTGGGTGCAATGACCATGCGACCACAAATTTCGGCTATTCCATCACCCTTGATTGGCATGGCTTTGCCAATCTCTGTCCAATGTGTCAGCGAGGCTCAGCTGCGAACAGCAGATCTTGCACGGATGTAGGCTGATCAAAGGCGGCCTAGGCAAGTATTCCACTGCCAAGTGCATGCACAAAGGTAGTGGTGGCAGCTACATTGCGAGAGCGACTCCTCAGGGTTTTCAATTCCACGTCCGGGGTGACTCTCCAGGCTGGGACGAAAAGCAGAAGCCAGCCACTCAGAAGATGATCGTACTTGTGCTTGCTGATGGCATGCCATCACCGGTTGAATACACTGGCCCGGCTTGCATTCGCATGATGGCTTGAGTCGTTGCACGCCGTTGTTCGGGACCAGTGGCTGGATGGCGATGGGCATCCGAACTCCTGGTCAACACTGATCGTCAGACCGGAGAATGGCCGACACCTTCAGTTTATTTTGTAGTACACACGAAGAACCATGAACCGACAAAACAAGTACTGGTTGGCATCAATCTCCGCCATCGTTGTAGTTGTGGGTATTTTTGCCTATGTGAACCAGAAGCATCAGGCGCGACTGACGACCGAGGCCCAGACCCAGGCGATGCAGGATCTCGCTCAGCGTCAGGATCTGACCAATCAGCAGGATCTGGCTAGCCGCGAGGAGATGGGCCGACAGCTGAGTGAGTCGGCGCTGAGGAACGAACTGGATTCCGCCTCGCAACGGGAATCCACCCTCCAGGCACAGATCACTGCCATGGATGCGGCGAACCGGAACCGGGCTGAAGATGCCCAGCAACAGGCGAAGCGGCAGCAGGCGGAACGGGAACTGCAGGACCTCAGAACGCAGCGGGCACAGCTTCAGAAACAGGTGAACTGCGAGCGCATTCAGCTGTCAATGAATCAATTGACAGCCAAGGGGGACACCGATCAGGCCCTCAAGCTGCAGAAACAATGGAACCTGCCATGCCCCAATCTTCAAAGTGGCGGATGAAGATCTGAGGCGGGTTCAGGCTCTCGGGTGGGCGGAGAACCAAAGGGACATGGGGCCGCGAAATCAAACCAAACTCCAGAGATTCCCTAATGGAGCGAGGACAACGCCAACCAAGCGCCGCCACCGACCTGGCTCACGGGAGGATGGGGCCATGAGCATGCGGCCTGTTGGAGTGAGCCCCCGATGAAGTTCAAGGACTACTACGAGAGCCTCGGCATTGAGCGGGGCGCGAGCGAGGAGGAGATCAAGAAGGCCTATCGGCGCCTGGCTCGCCTGTACCACCCCGACATCTCCAAGGAGGAGGGAGCAGAGGCGCGCTTCAAGGAGATCAGCGAGGCCTACCAGACCCTCTCCGATCCGGAAAAGCGCCAGGCCTACGACGACCTGGGTCGCCATCGTGCCGGCGAGGAGTTCCGTCCGTCCCCGGAGTGGGACTCCCGCTTCTGGCAGGACCAACCTCACCAGGAGGTGGACCTCTCCGACCTGTTTGAGCAGATGGGGTTCCGCGCCTCCCAGCGGCGCAGCCAGTCGGGTGGTGTGGACTTCCCCATCCGCGGCCACGACGTGGAGGCCATCGCCCAGCTCAGCCTCGACGAGGTGTGCCACGGCACCCAGGTGACCCTGGAGCGAACGGGCGGCAACGTGCGCATCCGCGTGCCCAAAGGGGTGGTGGACGGAGAGCGGCTGCGCATCCCCGGGCGCGGCGGCCATGGCAGCGGCGGTGGCGCGGATGGGGATGTGTACCTCCACATTCAGCTGCTGCCCCATCCCCTGTTCAGGCCGGTCGGCCACGACCTCTATGTGGAGCTGCCGCTGAGCCCCTGGGAGGCGGTCCTGGGTGCCCAGATCGAGATTCCAACCCTCGATGGCCGCGTTCAGGTCACGGTGAGGCCGGGTTCGCAGGGGGGCCAGAAACTGAGGCTGGCCGGCAAGGGCCTGCCCCATCGGGGCGAGGGTGCGGGGGATCTCTATGGCGTGTTGCAGATCGTGGTTCCCAAGGAGATCAACGAGCGTGAACAGGAGCTCTATCGTGAGTTGGCGACGGCGTCCTCCTTCCAGCCCCGCCCGCAGTTCACCGGAGGGACGATCCATGGCTGACGATCTCCTCAACCCTGTGGACGGCGAGACCCTGGTGGAGTCGGCGGAACTGCTGGCGGCCTCGGGACTGGCCCATGAGGAACTGGTGGAGCTGGTGGAGTTCGGCGTCTTTGAAACCAACCAGGGAGACGCAGGCTGGAGCTTCCACTCCCGGGTGATCCACCAGGCACGTCGCGTGGTGAAGCTGCGGGACGCCTTCGGGCTCAATCCACCGGGGATGGCCCTGGCCCTCACCTACCTGGAGAAAATCGAGGCACTGGAGCAGCGGCTGCGGGAACTGGAGTGTCTGTTGCCCCGATGAGGCCCAAACGGCCGTTGCCATGGAGGCTTCAGATCAAGCCCGATGGTCTGCGGGCGCTGCAGTGGGGCGTCAGCTGCCGGCGATGGTGGTGTGTGCCCTTTGAACGGGCCGCTCGAAGCGGTGTCGCTGCGCCGCCAGGCACCTGCAGACCTGTGAGCGGCTTGCGGCCGAGATCGATGCCTGGCAAGGACTGGAGAGTCAGGCGAGCGTCGTGAGTCGGCTGCGGGAGTCCTTTGGCCGCAGCTGGTGCTGCTCAGCGCTTCTCGCTCAAAGACCGTACCGAAAGATGGCAGCAACGGGAGATTCGTCCGGCAGATCCTCCTGCCTCACTGCCATGACCTCACCGCCGGAGAGCAGCACCCGCCGGGCGATCTCGTCGAGGATGCCGTAGCTGTTGGCACCAGCGGCCGGCGCCTCCTCGATGCGTCCGTCCGTCTCGTCGAGGCGGCCGTCCATCACCCGATCCATGTCCACCAGCAGACTCTGCACGGCCTCGAAAGCGGCGTCCCATGGAGTGGTGTAACTCGGGAGGATCAGCCCCGGCTACGCCGGGGCTGACGGCTCGCCTCCCTCAGATCTCAGCTGTGGCAATGGGTGGGCCGGTCTGTGACCCTGTTCGGAGCA
>NZ_JAGQCU010000026.1 GCF_024346355.1 Cyanobium sp. ATX 6A2 | reverse complement strand
GGGTCCGGGGCACCTGGGGCTGAGTCGTGGGCGGTGCAGTGGACGGCACGGGCTGTCTGAACAGAGCAGCCGCGACACGCCTGGGAAACCGGTGATCGGGTGAGGATGTTGGAGCAGGGGCCGGATCGTCAGCGCACTCCCGGGAGCTGCTGCGGTGGGGTGTCATCCATCGGTGGAGCCTCCCGGGAGCGATGGGATCACGATCGGACCGGCAGCGGGCTTCGGCACGGCGGCAGGTCTGAGCTGAGACAGCTCGTGATCTGCCGCAACCTGCCGTCACGATCGGGCCTGCGGCGTGCTCGGGAACAGGGACACCTGCTGGTGATGGCGCTATCACCGGAGTACTGGAGGAGCCAATGCCCAAACCATTCGCCAGGGTCAAGGATCCCTACCTGCGGGCCTGGGCTGAGCGCCAATCAGCCGAATGGCGGGAGGCGTGGGGCGATGCGCATGAAGACCTGATCATGCGCCAGCGCACCGACAGTGCCGCCGCTGATGCCATCGCTGCCACAACTCCGCTGCCGGATGGCATCCCGGATGACCTGTCCATGGAGAAGTACAGCGAGGTGCTGAACCGGATGGCCGCCGAGAGCCGCGCCGCAGAAGCCGCCGTTGAGGAGCAGGGCTGATTTGGAGGGTCCTGCCCCAGGGCCTGTTCAGCACCGCCTGCTCGCCCACCTCCACGAGCTCGCCAGGCCCCGCCATGCCCAGTGGGACCGGCTGGGTCTGATGAGCGTGCGCGCCTACATCCACGAGCAGCTCGCCGCCCTCGGCCCGGTGGAGGAGCACCACTTCAACGAGGGCCGTGAGGCCGGCACCAACCTGATCCTGCGCCTCCCCGGCCAACAGCCCAGGCTCGATCCGCTGCTGGTGGGCGCCCACTACGACGGGCCCCTGCACTCCATCGGCGCCGACGACAACGCCACCGGTGTCGCCGCCCTGCTGGAGCTCGCCCAGCGCTGGAGCGCCACCCCGCCCCGGCGGCCGGTGTGGCTGGTGGCCTTTGATCAGGAGGAGTGGGGAATGCTGGGCAGCAAGGCCCTGGCCCGAGAGCTCCGGCAGGCGGGCCAGAAGCTGCGGCTGATGGTGAGCCTCGAGATGCTCGGCTACACCAACCCCTCCCAGGCCTACCCGCTGCCGGCGATGCGGCGGATCTACGGCACTGTGGGCGATTTCATCGCCGTGGTGGGCAATGCGTCGGCCGCCCTCACCCTGCCCCAGCTGGCGCGGCCCATGGGCAGGCACGTGACAACCAAGGTTCTGCCGGTGCCCAACGGCGGCCGGGCCCTGCCCGATGTGCGGCTCAGTGATCACAGCCCCTTCTGGGATGCGGGCTACGACGCGGTGATGGTCACCGACACCTCCTTCATGCGGAATCCCAACTACCACCGCATGAGCGACACCATTGACACCCTCGATCTGCCCTTCCTGGCAGCCGTGACTGAGGGGCTGGATGCGGCGTTGAGCGGGCTTTGAAGCAGCGACACAGACAGGATGGCAGGCCGGGACCCCTACCCATGCCTGTCCGCGCTGCGCTGTGCAGACCATCGCCACGAATGAACGGGGGGCGCTGGACTGGCCGCTCCCCGGTTCGGATCGAGAACCGCACGGACTTTGGGTTCACGGCGGAGCTGGAGGCCGCCGGTGTGCTGGCGCTGCCACCGGAATGCCCGTTCATCTGAACCAGATGCTCAGTCTGCATAGACCACGCCGATGCCAGGTGGGTCGTCGGGCCTGAGTGGCGCCGGTGGCGGCTCTGGCGACGGCCTGGGAGCAGGGTCGTCGTTCTCCAGGCGGCCCAACACGTGCCGGAGCTGGGCTGAGTAACGCTCGCCCGTATCCACATCAATGAGGGAGAGCCAGACGGGATCGGTGTCCCAATGGATCACGTCGATCTGCCCCACCATCTCTCCACCGGTGGAACTGCGCATCACCGCCACGATGTCGCCGTGTCTGAGGCGCCGGCCGGTTGGTGTCGTCACGTCTTCACCGATCTGCTCTGCTCTGCTCTACTCATCCAGCCAGCTCGCCAGCAGCCCCGCCACGATCAGTGTGGCCAGGACCTGCACCCAGCGCCCTTCTCCCAGCAGGCCCTGCGAACGCTGACAACTGCGAGGCCCCCAGGATGGGCCAACCGAGGCAGCCTGCCGTTAAGCCGAGAGGGCATTGCTGGGGCACTGGCGAATCCGCAGCTGACCTGCGGAGTGGCTGGAGTAGCGGCCGAGGCATGCCAGGCCAGCGATTTCCGCCGGCGGGGGCAGGTGCTCAACAGGACAGGCGCAGCACCTCCACGCAGTGTGTGGAGCACTCACGATCCTCCAGATCGCAGGTCACGAGACAGGTGAAGTAAGTATCCACCGCATCCCAGTGATGCTCGCGCTGGTCTGAGGTGGTGACCACATGCTCCTGAACGAGCAGTGGTCGGGTCGGGGTCGGGGTTGTCATGGGAGACATCTCTGGAAGGACATGGATGGATGCGCTGTGGCAAAGACGGGAGAACGATGGCGATCAATACCTGGCTATTCACCGAGCTATTCCTGGCCTAGTTATTTTTGCTCAGCTCGACTGTGCTGGGCCCTGCCTCTATGGCTTTAATGTTAATCTGCTCCACGTCAAAGATCGCCTGTTGCAGCATTAATCTTTACGGGTATGACGAGCATCACCAGGCGGCAGCGATGGCTTGTGAGCGCTGTTTCCGGATCCAGTGGCCTGGGGTCACTCGGGAGGCGTCCGGGCGCAGGGATTCGACCTGAACGTGTATGTGAGGGCCTGCTGGCCCGGGCTGGCCATCTCCAGCCGGCTGCGCCACGAGGGCCTGCGCAACGACCTCCACCACCTCCTCTGGCCAGCAGGAGCGGCCGGGTTTCAGCGGGTAGTGATGACTACCTATTGACCACCGCACCAGGCAGGGCAGACAATATAAAGAGATTCTTAAGGAGCGTCCCGTGCAGCGTTTCGCCGATCAGCACCTTGTTGTCTACGTGGATCACAGGCCCTTCGCCTGCTGCATTGACAGGTGGGAGGGTCTGCATGTCGTGAATCGACTGCAGCGAACCCACCACACCAACCGGGTGCACCTGATGAAGGCGTGATCAAGGTGGGGCAGATGTTTTCGCTGATCCCGTCGATCACCTGCCCATCGATGACAAGCATCCCCTAGGCATTGTTGCGCCCTGGGCATTGTTGCGCCCTGGGTATTGTTGCCGGGAGGCGTCGACGCCACGATTGCGGTGAACACAGCTGTGGGCTTGTTGGCTGTGGCGTGCTCGATTTCCATCCCCCTGCCATGCCTTCGCCCGCCTCTCCCGCGGCACCTGGGGCGGAGCTGCGACGATCCGGCCATGCGCCACAACTTGGACCCTCCCATTAGGGAGGCCGGATCCACGCCTCTCAGCGGCCACCTCTGAGCCCTGACACCTCAGCTCCGGACCTTCACAGGTCTGAGTTCCTGACGAGGCCTGGCTCCATTTGACATCTTCAACCCAGGTCCAAGACCTGACCATTCCGGCTGCGCTGCTGTCGCCAGTGAAGCGCCCGGCTGCCCTCATCCATTGCGAAGGTCACTTCGCCGGACTCGACGGCAAAACCGCCCACGGGCTGGTGCGTTTCAGCGAAGCCTTCGAGATCAAAGCCGTGATTGACAGCCACTGCGCCGGCATGGATGCCGGCAGGGTGCTGGACGGCATCTGCAACGGCATCCCGATCGTGGCCGACCTGAATGAGGCGCTGGCCTTGCCAGGGGGCCGCCCTGTCACATTGATCTACGGGATGGCACCGGCCACAGGCCTCTACAGCCCGGAGGATCGCCGGGCGTTGCTCACGGCGATGGCGGCTGGGCTGAATCTGGTGAGCGGCATGCGCGAATTCCTCAGTGACGAGGCCGAATTCGCCCTGGCTGCGGCTCGGCATCAGGTGTCGATCCGCGACGTCCGCCGTCCGGCGGACCTGCAGGATCTGCGGCTGTTCGATGGCTCGATCGCCACGGCACGCTGCATCCGTATCGCCGTGCTCGGCACCGACGGCGCCATCGGCAAACGCACCACCGCCACGCTCCTGGTCCAGGCCCTGAATGCCAGCGGCATCGCCGCCGTGCTGGTGAGCACGGGACAGACCGGCCTGATGCAGGGAGGGCGCTACGGCATCCCCCTCGATGCGATTCCATCCCAGTTCTGTTCCGGCGAAGTGGAGGCCGCCGTGGTGGAGGCCTTCAACACGGAGCGGCCGGCGGTGATCGTGATCGAGGGACAGGGAGCCCTCAGCCATCCCGCGTACCTCTCCTCCTGCTTCATCCTGCGGGGCAGCCAGCCCCAGGCTGTGGTGCTGCAGCATGCGCCGGCCCGGCGGGCGCTCGGTGATTTTCCCTTCCTGCCGATGCCCACCCCAGCCAGTGAAATCCGGCTGATCGAGGCCTTCGCGCCAACGCGGGTGATCGGGATGACCCTCAACCATGAGGGCATGGATGACGCCCAGCTGAGCGCAGCGATCACGCTCTACGAAGCCGAACTCGCCATCCCTGTGACCGATGCGGTGAGCCGTTCACCCGCAGCCCTCGTGGCCATGGTGCTGCGCGCCTTCCCCGAACTCCGCGCCAAACACAAAGGCACCTCTTGAGGGCACCGCGGCTCGAGATTCACCTGGAGCATCTGCGACACAACGCCTGCACCCTGGTGAATCGGCTGGCCCGTCAGGGAATCTCTGTGACGGGGGTCAGCAAGGCCACGCTGGGCCTGCCCGAAATCGTGCGCACCTGGGTGGCGGCGGGGGTTCAGTCGATCGGTGAATCACGGATCGAAACCATCGAAGCCCTGAACCGCAGCGGCCTTGCGGTGCCGATGCTGCTGATTCGCTCGCCGATGCTCAGTCAGGTGGATCGGGTGGTGGCCCATGCCGCGATCAGCTGCAACAGCGAACCCGTGGTGCTGAAGGCCCTGGCGGCTGCGGCGGCCCGTCAGGGGTTGCGACATGGCGTGCTGTTGATGGTGGAACTGGGGGATCTGCGCGAAGGAATCCTGGCGGCCGACCTCGAGGCGATCGTGCAGCTCACCCTGGCCCTGCCGAGCCTGCTGCTGGTGGGAATCGGCACCAACCTGGGCTGCCAGTACGGGGTGGCCCCCGAAGCGTCGAACATGGCCGAGCTCTCCGCCCTGGCCACAGCGCTGGAGGGCCGGTTCGGCATCAGGCTGGAATGGTGCTCGGGCGGGAACTCGGCCAATCTGCCGTGGCTGGCCGGCGGCGGACATCCCGGACGCATCAACCATCTGCGCCTGGGGGAGGCCCTGCTTCTGGGTCGGGAACCGCTCACGCGCACGGCAATCCCCGGCCTCTACACGGATGCCATCACCCTGGTGGCCGAAGTGATCGAGGCCAAGCGCAAGCCAACGCTGCCCTGGGGCAGCCGGCAGCGCACGAGTTTCAGCACCGGCTCAGCAGCGCCGCTGCCGGAGCCGGATCAGCCCGTGGCGATGCGGGCCCTGCTCGCCCTAGGCGAGCAGGATGCGGATCCTGCCGGCCTCAGCGCCGCTGGAATCACGATTCAAGGGGCCTCCAGCGATCACCTGGTGGTGGGTGGTCCGGCCATCGCCCTGGAGGTGGGGGATGAACAGCGCTTTGCGATCAGCTACAGCAGCCTGTTGCGCGCGATGACCTCTCCCTTTGTGAGTCGTTGCTTCGTTGAAGGCTGACTGGCGCGTCGCAAGCCTCTGGGGGACAGCCCCAACAACGCCCTGATCAGGGTCTGGGAGGAGATCGAGCAGCTGGAAGGCCAACCCTCGACGGGGTTTGGCGATGCCGTTGGCAATCAGGGCTTGTCGGTGGATGCGTCCTCAGCCAGCTGCTCTGGCGGAGGCAGCCGCCGTTCCACCTGCAGAAACACCAGCCAGGCCAGAGCGGCGCTGATGCCGCCGGTCCAGTCGTGGCGGAGCAGCTCCACGATCGACACCGTGCTGGCGCCGATGCGCAGGCCGCGCAGCAGAAAGCTCCCCATCTGCTCCAGCCGGGGGGAATCGATCATCGTGATCCGGGCGAGGGGGGGAGGGAGCGGGGAAAGTCGCTGGTGGAGCGGATCCCTTGGCACTCCGGCAGGGCCACCAGGGTGGATTCAGCGGCTGCCTGGGGCTCATCCTGCAACACCAACGCCGGTTTCATCCGGGTTGGGCGCGGAGCTCTGGCGTTCCGCAGGCCCCCCCTCTCGTACTGCACGCACCGGTCAGCCGTGATCACCGACCGCGGCCAAACCGTTGCGCGGTCTGGATCAAGGATTTCATATAATTTTGGAGACCTCATGGCTTTCCGGCCCTATTCGTTCTGTTATGCGGCAGTTTATTTGATCCGCCCCTCCTCCCGGCTTACCCGTTCGGCGGATCTGATTGATTCCCCTCAGCACATCACCTACCCCAGCAAGGCAGACCTACTGAACTGCCTGCCTTCTGACTTGACCAGGATCAACCCCGCGCAAGCCTGGAGAAGCCTGGCAATGTCCCTGGTTCTCTCGCTGCTGGCCTATGCAGTGGGTACCCAGATCCCCCTTCAGGCCATCGCCGCTCCCGTTTGGCTGATGTATGCCCTCATCACAGGAACCGTGGCTGGTGGCTGCTGGGTGATTGCCCACGAATGTGGCCACAACGCCTTCCATCCAAATCGTCGCGTGGAGCTATGGGTGGGATTTGTGCTGCACAGCCTGCTGCTGGTGCCCTATTTCACGTGGCAGCGCAGCCATGCGCTGCACCATGCCAATACCAACCATCTCGAAGGTGGCGAAACCCATGTGCCGGCGCGCATCAGCTCGCCCTCGGGGCGGCTTGTTGAGGCCTGCAACAGGCGGCTGGGCAGGGGTTTGTCCGGCATCCTCGCCCTGGTTTTCCGTTTGCTGCTGGGATGGCCGCTGTATCTCCTTTTTGGTGTAGCGGGTGGGGAGGATTACGGGGCTCCCACCTCCCATTTCTGGCAAGGGCGGCCCTTTCGCAAGGGACGGCGGGTGCTCTTTCCAGACTCCTTCCGCGGCTCGATGCGGCTCTCGAACCTTGGCCTTGTGGTGATGCTGCTGGCTCTTGCCCTGGCCTCTCTGCAGTTTTCGCTGGCCAGAGTTTTGTGCGTGTATGGGCTTCCCTATCTGGTGATCAATGCCTGGCTTGTGGCCTATACCTGGCTGCACCACACAGATGTTGATATCCCTCACTTCTCCTCCGGGGAATGGACCTGGGCAAAAGGTGCGCTCCAGACCGTCGATCGCCCCTATGGGCCACTGCTCAATCTGCTTCATCACGGCATTGGCGCCACCCATGTCTGCCACCACATCAACCCCAGAATTCCGCATTACAACGCCTGGCAAGGCGCCGCCTTGCTGAAGCAACAGTTTCCTGAACTCGTGCGCTACGACCCCACTCCCATTCCCGGAGCGTTGTGGCGGGTGGCCAGCCGCTGTTGGGTGGTACGTCGAGATCCAGCAGGCGCTGGGTTCTACTACTGAGCCTGAGCGTCAGTGGTGACGGTGGGGGTCAGTGATGCAGGGCAGTCCCACAGGAGGACTGCACACCATTGCTGGACTCCAGGGTTCCCGGTCAGCTTTGACTGGGCCGCCGTCGGCTGGCCAGGGTGTTGCGGATCATCCGCGTGTTGCCCCCCAGCAGCAGCTCTCCCCCATTCAGCCCCTGCAGGATCACGACCCGATCGGCCGACTGCTGAGCCACAACGACGGGCACGGATTCGATGACACCCCGCTGGTAGCGGAAGACCACCGGGGTCCCATCGAGAATCTGCAGGGCATCCGCCGGCACGGTGAAGCGTCGCTCTGAAGCAGGCACCAGCACAAAGGCGGTCACCGGTGTACCCGTGGGTGGCATGGGGCTATCCACCGTCTGGGCGCGCACGACGGTGACCCGGTTGCCCGTGGCGTCATCGGGCGCCACTGTCAGCACCCGGGCCCGCAGGTCACGGGGGCCCGCCTTCACCCTGAGCAGCTGGCCGGTTTCCAGGCTGGCGCCCAGCAGCGGCGACACCAGGAAGCGCAGTTCGCTGCCGCGGGCATCACTGATCTGCGCCACCACGTCGCTGGCCTGCAGCACAGCACCCGGGGAGGCCTGCACCGCAGCGATCTGTCCGGCGATGGGGCTTGTGATCAGCAGGCTCCCCATCGCATCGGGCGAGCCCATCGCCACCGCCCTGGCTTTGGCCGCCCGGGCTTCACTGGCAGCCGTCACGCTGGCGATGCGGCGGCTCTCCAGCTCCTGAGCCGAGAGAGCTCCCTGCTGGGTCATCGGCATCGCCAGGCGGTATTGATAGGCCAGCGATTGGGCGATCGCTTGCGCGGCCTCGGCATCGGCGTGCACCACGGCGCCCTCCGGGCTCAGCACTTCGGCAATGGCCTGCCCGGCACGAACCTCAACGCCAGGAGCCACCAGCACGCGCACGATGCGACCAGCCACGGGCATCCCAACAGTTGCGTGCGCACCCACGGCGGCTTCCACAACCCCTGAGATCGGGCGTTCCGTCCCGGTGCTCAGCTCCGGGCGAACCGGAGTCAGGCCTGATCGCCTCAACTGCTCCTCACTGATCGCGACGGCACTGTCGCGATGGGCGCTCTCAGCCGTGGGTTCTGGGGGTGATGGAGCAGGTGTGGCGCTGTAGCGCCCCAGGCCGATTCCCAGCACCAGTGATCCGCCGATCGCCAGGGGGATCAGCACAGCGTCCCTGCCCCTGAGCCATGCGGCCAGTGGGGAATCGCTGAGCCGGTGGCGCAGGCGGGCGGTGATGGTGGCAATCCTGGAGCTCAAGGTTGAGGCACCGCGAGGAGGGGCGACGGGCGTTCCGGAGGCGGCAGCAACCAACTGCCGAAGCGGGCATAGAGCGCTGGTAGGACCAGCAGCGTGAGGGCGGTGGAGGTGATCAGTCCCCCCAGCACCACCACCGCCAGCGGCTGCAGGATTTCGTTCCCGGCTCCAAACGCCAGGGCCAGGGGCAGGGCTCCAAGGGCGGAGGACAGCGCGGTCATCAAGATGGCATTGAGCCGCTCCAGGCTTCCTTCACGGATCACCTCCCGCAAGGGCTGACCGCCGGCATGGCGGCGGTTGTAGTTGTCCACCAGCAGCAGGCCGTTGCGCACGGCGATGCCGAACAGGGTGATGAAGCCGATCAGGGAGGCCACCGACAACACACCGCCGCTGAGCAGCACCGCCACCACCCCGCCGATCAGGGCCAGCGGCAGGTTGAGCATGATCGCGGCAGTGGCCGGCAGCGACTTCACCGCCGCCACCATCAGCACGCTGATCACCACGGCGGCCACCACGCTGTAGAACAACAAGCTGGCGGTGGCCCGCTGCTCCGACTCAAACTGACCGCCGTAGCGAATCGTGTAGCCCTGGGGCAGGCGCACCTCACGGGCCACCGTGCGCTGGATCTCCTTCACCACGTTGCCGAGGGCCCGGCCGCTGACGTTGGCCGACACCACAATCAGCCGCGAGACATCCTCTCGGTTGACGACGTTGGACCCCCAACCCTCCTCCACCCAGGCGACGCTGCCGAGGGGCACCGTCATGCCATTGATGAATGCCACCGGCAGCGAGCGGATCGCGTCGAGGTTCTGGCGCGCATCGGCGTTGAGCTGCACCAGCACATCGCTGCGCACGGCACCGTCCACGACGTGACCCACGACCTTGCCGTTGAGGGCGATTTCGACGGCTTGGGAGAGTTCGTCGACGCTGAGCCCCAGGGCGGCAGCCAGGGGTCTGTCGTAGTGGATCTGCACCTGGGGGATGGGCAGCTGCGGCTCCAGCTGCAGATCCACCACCCCTTCGATCGGCTCAATGGCTGCCACAACGCTTTCCCCGAGTCGGCGCAACTCGCCGAGATCGCCGCCATGGATCTTGATGGCGATGGCACTGCGCACGCCGGAGAGCACCTCATCCATGCGGTGGGAGATGAATCCGCCCACGTTCGGGGCCACACCCGGCAGGCGCAGAAACGCCTCGCGCAGTTCGGCGATGGCGGCAGGGCGATCGCCCATGGCCAGATCGCTCAACTCCACATCCACGTGGGCCAGGTTCACACCTGCACCATCGGCGTCCCCCGGGGCGCGACCGCTGCGCACCTGCACCCAGTCGAACAGCGGGTTGTTCTGCAGTGAGCGGGTGAGGGCCAGACCGGCGCGGTTGGTCATCTCCAGCGAGACCCCCGGATAGAGCACCATGGAATTCACGAGGGATTTTTCGCGGAATTCCGGCAGGAACACCCTCCCCAGCACGGGCAGGATCAAGGTGGTGGCCACCACCAACGCCAGGGCGCTGACCAGCACCCGCCGGGGTGAGGCCAGCGCCAGATCGAGGATCGGGCCATACATCCTGTGGGCCTGCCTGGCGATCCAGGTGTTCTCCTCCGGCAGCCGCACCGGTGCCAGCAGGATGGCGCAGAGAGCGGGCGAGAGGGTTACCGCCACCAGGGTGGAGGCGCCGATCGAGAACAGATAGGCCAGGCCCATCGGCGCAAAGATGCGCCCCTCCACACCGCTGAGCGAGAAGATCGGCGCAAACACCACGGCGATGATCACGGTGGAGAAGAGCACGGGTTGGCGCACCTGCACCGAGGTGTCGAACACCACCTGCAGGGGGGATTGGGGAGTGCTGCTCGCCTGGTTGCGGCGCAGGCCTCGGTAGCAGTTCTCCATATCCACGATCGAGTCGTCCACCACGGAGCCGATCGCCACCACCAGCCCACCCAGGGTCATCGTGTTGAGGCCCAGGCCGAGGGCGTTCATCAGCATCAGTCCGATCAGCAAGGCCAGCGGGATGGCACTCAGGCTGATCACGGCAGCGCGCCAGTTCATCAGGAACAGCACGATCACCAACGACACGATCACCACTCCCTGGAGCAGGGAGGAACTGACGTTGCTGATGGCACTGTCGATGAAGCTGCTCTGGCGGAAGGTGCGCTGGATCTGCACATCCGCTGGCAGGGTTCGGTTGAGCTCGGCCATGCGCCGCTCCGCGGCCCGCGTCACCGTGGGGGTGTCGACATCAGGCTGCTTGATCACCATCAGCACCACAGCCTGGCGGCCGTTGAAGCTGGCATCGCCACGCTTGAGCGCTGTGCCGCGTTTCACGTCCGCCAGGGTGGAGAGCAGCACCGGTTGGCCCTGCTCGTTGTGCACGGCGGCAGCGGCCAGATCGCTCACCTGGGTGATCTGCCCCATCGGGCGAATCAGGCGCTCCTGGCCGCCGCCCACCAGGAAGCCTCCCGGTGTGGTGGCCATCGCCATGGACACGCCCTCCATCACCGCCTTGAGGGAGACGCTTTGAACCTGCAGCTCGTGCGGGTCGAGCAGCACCTGGAATTGCTGTTCATCGCCGCCGTAGATCGTGACCTGGGCGACGCCGGGCACCGCCAGGATCGCCTGGCGATAGGACTGCAACACCAGTTGGTGCAGGTCCATCAGGGAGGTGCCGCCATCACCGCTCACCGTGAAGGCGACCTGCAGGATCGTCCCCAGGGGCGAGACGAGCGGCGAGAGTTCCGGGGCGCTGGCGTTGGCAGGCAGCTGGGCTGTCACCTGCTGCAGCCGTTCGGCAACCGACTGGCGCGCGCGGTAGATGTCGGCCTCCTGGTTGAACACCACCTGAACCATCGAGAGCCCCGCCTTGGATGACGAGCGCACGGTTTGCACACCGGCAATGCCGTTCACGGCGGATTCAATCGGCAGCGTGATGCGCGATTCCACCTCCTCCGGTGAGAGCCCATCGGCAGTGATCTGCACATCCACCTGTGGCGGTGCAAAGGGCGGGAACACATCCAGCGGCATCTGGCGCACCACCAGCAACCCCCAGAAGCTCACAGCGATGGCCGCAGCCACGATCAGCCAGCGGCGGGCGATCGAGAACCGCAGCGTTGCGTTGAGCAGGCGCTCAAGCATCCTTCCTGCTGCTGCGGCTGATGGCGATCCCTCCCGCTGCAAGCACCACAACGGCGCCGGCGATCAGGGCCGGCACTGGCAGGCCCCGGTCTGCGGCTGCCTGGGCTTCGCTGTTGCCGGCTGTTTCGCTTGCCTTTGCCGCGGGCTCGGCCTGCTGCGTTTTCAGCGATTCGGCGTAGAGCGAGAGCGCACCTGAGATCACCACGTCGTCGGTGGGATCGATGCCTGTGGTCACCACAACCCGGTCTCCCTGGCTGGCACCGGTCTCCACGTACACCGGGTCGTAGGTCGTTTCGGTCTGCACGAACAGCAGCGGTTGGCCATCGGCATCCACCAGGGCCGTGCCGGGCACCGTGAGGCCATCCGGGCCGGCCTCCGGCCTGGCCGTGGCCACGCCCATCAGGGCATCGCTGTCGGCGTTGCGCCGCACCTGGCGAGCCTCGCCCTGCTGCTGAAACTCATCGCCATGGCCCACGTGGGCCATGGCCGCCGGAGCAGCGGCTGGGATGGCGAGGAGGGCGGCCGCCAGGGCGGCGGCCGTGAGGCTGGCGCTGGCGGCGAGCTGGACGAACCGGTGGATCACGGCCAGGGGGGCGAACGACGGGCGAAGAATGGCGCAACCAGGGTGAAAACCAGGTGAAAGTGCCTGCGCTGCCTACCATCTGCCGGCCAGACCCCAGAGCCGATGCCGCTGCGGATCCTGCTGGTGGAAGACGAAGACGATCTGGCCGCCGCCATCCAGGCGGTGCTCCAGCAGCAGGGCCATGTGGTGGACCGCAGCGGCGATGGCCTCGAGGGCTGGGTGGTGCTGAGCAGCGAGCTGGCGTGCTACGACCTGGCGATCCTGGATTGGATGCTGCCGGGCCTGAGCGGCGTGGAGATCTGTCGCCGTGCCCGGGCCGCAGATCTCTCCCTGCCGCTGCTGCTGCTCACCGCCCGCGCCGAGACGGCCGATCGGGTGCAGGGGCTCGATGCCGGGGCCGACGACTACCTCAGCAAGCCCTTCGCGATGGAGGAGTTGCTGGCCCGGATCCGGGCGCTGCAGCGCCGTCATCCCGGCTACCGCGAGCCACTCCTGGTGGCGGGCGCCTATCAGCTCGATCCAGCTGAGAGCCGGCTGCTGGTGAGCACCGGCACTGGCGTGGTGAGCGTGCAGCTCTCGGCCAAGGAGCAGCAGTTGATGGCCTATTTCCTGGAGCGCCCCGGGCAGATCATTCCCGGCCCGCGGCTGCGCAGCCAGCTCTGGGATCTGCATCAGGATCCGGTGAGCAATGTGGTGGCGGCCCAGGTGCGGCTGCTGCGGCGCAAGCTGTCGGCCCATGGCCTGCCCTCACCGATCGCCACGGTGCCCGCCAAGGGCTACCGGTTTGACCCCCAGCCCAGTCCAGAGCCATGACCCACCCCCGCTCACTGGAGCCCGGGCTGCTCTGGCGCGCTCGCCTGAGGCTGGCCGCCCTGTCGCTGCTGGTGATGGGCACGATTCTCTACGCAGCGGGCTTTGCCATGGGCCAGCTGCTGCTGCAGGCGCAGGAGACGGCCATCCAGCGCGAGCTGCAGACACTGGCCGGCACCCTGCACGACAGCCTCAAACCCGCCTTGCCGCCGGCTGCTCAGCCCTCGGCAGCCCTTGGCGTCGTCCTGCCCGGCCTCTGTGTGGTGGGTGAACCCTGCACAGCGCCGGATGCGCTGATCCGGCGCCATGCGGTCAGCGCCACCGATTCAGACCGCTTCCAGCTGAGGGTTCTGGATCATCACGGTGCGCTGATCGCCCATTCCCCCGGGCCCCAGCCACGGGCGGCTGAAGCAGAAGCCGTGCAAACGGGTTTGCAACTGGTGAGGGATCGTTCCGGCGCTCGCTGGGCCGCCTACACGATCCATCTGCACCATTCCAACGCGCCCGGCGAACCCACCTGGGGCTACCTGCAGATCTCCAGCAGCCTTGCCGACCTCGATGCCAGGGCGGAGCGGCTGTGGTGGCTGGGCCACGGCGTGTTTGCCCTGGCCATGCTGGGCATGGCGCTGGCCAGCTGGTGGCTGGCGGGGCTGGCGATGGCCCCGCTGCTGGAGGCCTACCGGCGTCAGGTGCGGTTCAGCGCCGATGTGGCCCATGAGCTGCGCACCCCGCTGGCCAACCTGCTGGCGGTGGTGGAGGCGGAGCGCAATGCGGTGGATGGGGCAGGCACCAGCGCCGCCAGCACCACGGGGACCAGTCTGGATCGGGTGCTGGCCCAGGGACGGCGGCTGCAACGGCTGATCGCTGATCTGCTGCTGTTGGCCAGCCTGGAGCGCCCCTGCCCCCAGAGCCTCAAAGCGGTGTGTGATCTGGCCGAGATCACGGCCGACGTGATGGAGGACTTCAACGAGGCGGCCGCCGCCGCGCACGTGACGCTGGAGCAGACCATTCACACCGCCAGCCCAAGGGTGCTTGGCATCGCCTCGGAACTGAGCCGGCTGGTGATCAACCTGCTCAGCAACGCCATCCAGCACAGCCCGGCGGGCGGGAGGGTCTGGCTGGAGCTGAGTCGGCGGGGCGGCGAGATCACCCTGCGCATCCGCGACAGCGGGGCAGGCATCGCAGCTGGCGAGCAGGCGCGAATCTTTGATCGCTTCACGCGCGTGGATCCCGGCCGCTCGCGCCAGCGGGGGGGAACGGGCCTGGGGCTGGCCATAGCCCAGGCTATTGCCCGCCGGCATGGTGGCGTGATCACGGTGCAATCCACACCGGGGGAGGGCAGCATCTTCAGCGTTCAGCTGCCGGCCGCCGGCCGCCGCAGGCCTGCCAGGTGTTCAGCATGCGCGTCAGCTCGCCGTGCAGATGTTGCAGATCGCTGATGCGCTGCTCAATCTCACCGGCCTTGCTGCCGATCGTGGTCTTGAGCTCGTCGCAGTGGCAGATGCCGGAGCGGCGCGCCTGCAGCACCTCGCCGATCGTGGCCAGGGGGATCTCGAGAGCACGCAGCATGCGGATCAGCGCCAGCTCGCCGTCCACGGTTTCATCAAAGAGGCGGTAGCCCCCTTCACTGCGGGCGCTGGGCTGCAGCAGCCCCTGATCGCAGTAGAAGCGAATGGTTTTCACGGGCACTCCGGAGCGCTGCGCCACGGCGCCGATCTTCTGGCACAGAGGGGACGAGGGCAGGACGCCCGGCAGTCCAGTCACTTGACTCTCCACCTACAGGAGAGTGCATGGTAGAGGCAGGTTCTGTTCTCCTGCCATGCGCTTGTTGATTGCGCCTCTGCTGCTTGCGGGGATCTGGGCAGCCCCCGTCCTGGCTCAGGCTGATCCCCACCAGCACCACCAGCACCACGACCACCAGCACCAGTCCGCCCCCGATCACGACAGCAGCGATCACGACAGCCCCAGCCATGGCACCCACAGCCATGACGTCGGTGCGGCTGGCGCCACCTACGACCTGCGCTGGCTGGACGCGATGGTGCAGCACCACACCGGTGCACTGCGCATGAGTGAATTCGTGTTCAATATCGGCTCCCCCGGCGTCGGCGCGCTGGCCAACAGCATCTGGCGCGAACAGGCTCGGGAAATCAAGGCGATGGGACAGTGGCGCAAGGCCTGGTATCCCGAGGCGCCCGTGTATCCGGTGGCCCTGCGGCCTGGCGGTGACCCCAGCACCATGGCGGGCCTCGAGCGCATGAGCGCCGCCCAGATTCAGGCCATGCAGATGATGGGGGACACACCCACCCGCAGCAATCGGGTCAGCTGGTTTCTCGAGGGGATGATCGCCCACCACGGAGGCGCCCTGGAGATGGCCCACGACGCCCTGGAGACGTCCACACACCCCACCGTCAGGCGACTGGCCCGGGAGATCATCGTGGCCCAGCGTGTGGAAATCATCGCGCTGCGCCGCATGCTGAGGAATGCAGGCCTCGATAAGCCTGAGTACTACAAGTACGACAGCCTTTTCAGCTTCTGATTGATCTCAGATCACGACGCCATTCTCTCTTCGTCATGCTGATGCGCGCGCTGATTGCCCTCATCTCCCTGGCCTGGCTGGGCGTCCCCGTCACGAGCCAGGCTCACCCCAGGGGCCTCTATGACACCCAACAGCAAGCCGAGCAACGGGCCCGGGAGCTCGGCTGCCAGGGCACCCATCTGAACAGTGGCAAGTGGATGCCCTGCAGCAGTGAAGCTGAACTGCACAAGTACCTACGTCACCACTGATGGCCATGGCACTGTTCACCAGGTTGCGGTTTCGCAAGCTGCACCGCTGGGTGGTGCCGATCTCCGCTGCACCACTGTTGCTCACGGCGGCCACAGGCTCCCTCTACAGCCTGTTGCTGGAGCAAGGGATCGACGCCTTCTGGCTGGTGAGGATCCACACCGGACGCTTCGGACCGATCAACCTGCAGCCCTACTACTCGGTGCTGCTTGGAGTGTTGACGTTGATCGTCATCGCTTCAGGCATCGGGCTGCTGTTCAGCCGCACACGACGGCAGTCGATGGGGGGCTCTGACTGATCACGCATTCAGCATCAGCCAGCGGTTGCGGCTCAGCTGTATTCACCGGGGATGTCCTGCTTGGTCACCGTGACCCGGCCCACTTTCTGGCCGGAGAGGCGCAACAACTCATCACCGGAGAATTCGTAGCCCAGCCCGCCGGCGATCTGGGCCACATCGTCGGCGGTGGCTGCCGCCATCACGGCCCGGCGCAGGGCGTCATCGCTCTGCATCCTGCCGAGAAAGGCTTTCAGCTGATCGAGTGACATTGTTCGCGATCCAGGGTGGCCTGGCGCAGGGTGGCGACATCCTGATCCACCCGGGCCAGGCGCTCGAGCACCAGGTCGAGATCCAGGGCGGTGAGCTGGCCATCAGCGCCCCATTTCAGGCAAGTGCGCCCCAGACAGCTACGGCTGGCGCTGAGCGTCGTGTTGGAGTCCGCCATGGCGGGCCTCCTGGCTTTGGATCATTCCATTCTCCTTGAGGATGCGGCGGCGGCGATGCCCCAAAGGGGGGTGATCACCGGCCTCAGGTGTGTCGCCCTGGGAGCGGCAGCCTGAACCGCTTGAGCGCCGGAGACCTGGCCAAGCCGGCAGGAGACGGCAGGGAAAACGCCGGAGAGAGGCGTGCACCGCCGCATCTGTAACAGAGTGTTACAATCATTTCAAAACAGCGCAGAAGTCATGCCCGCTTTCTCTTCACGCCTTGGAACGTCCGACTTCGCCGACACCTGGAATGGCGGCCTTCATCTTGTTTATGTCGACGGGATGGAGTTTGCTTGCTGCGCTGATCGATCAGAGGGGTTGCGGCTGATGTACGGGGTTCTCGGCGCCAGCATTTCCCCACGCATTCATTTGCTTAAAATCTGAGAGTTCTGGCCAGCCAGGGTTTGGCAGCAGGCCAGGCAAGCTCAATGGCAATCCCATGCTGTTAGGGATCGGCCCCGTCGGTGCTTGAACTGCTGAGCCAACTCAGCTGCTGCACCAGTAATCAGCACCCTGCAGATTGGGGCCGAGATCCCATTCTTCTGCTCCTAGGGCTCGATCCGCTGCGGCCGCCGAGCCGTATCGATCAGCAGGTTGTGCAGGAGTGCTGCACCTCTGATCAGCAGATGCGCCATCCAGGTGCCGGTGAGCTGCGCTTCAGCCTCGCCATCGCCGCGGCAGCCCTCTGCGGCCCGCTGGATCTCGGCCAGTTCGCGGCCGATGTGGCGCACCATCGCCTGGGTGCACTCGCGCGGGGTGTTGCCGGGTGGCCTGTGCATGGGATCCACACTGCCGCGCGGGTCGCGTTGCAACGCCAGCCCTCAGCTCAGCGCACCAGCAACAGCAACCGGTTTCCCTCAGGATCGAGTAGCCAGGCCTCGACGCCGAAGGATTCCGAGCGAGGTGGGTGGAGCAGGGTTGCACCCAGCCTGGCGGCCTGTTCGGTCCAGGTCTCCAGCACCTCCATGGGGTCGGCTCCAGCCGACGGCCGCTGCAGGCAGAGCGCCAGTCGGCCCGGCTGCCTGGGCTGGGGTCTGCTCCGCGAGGGCGCATAGATCTCCAGCAGCCCGCCGGCGGGCCAGGGCACCCGCCAGTGGCTGCGGCTCAGCCCTTCCTGCCGCTCCACCTCCAGCAGGGCGCCATAGAAGCAGGCCAGCGCGGCCGGATCATCGGCCGCCAGCACGATCGAGCCGTTGACGTCCGTCATCCCCCACAGGCCCTGCAGCCTGGCCGTTGAACTCTCAGAAGAAGATGGTCTGCCAGCACCACAGGCCCAGCTGCCCGTTGATGTTCAGCGGAATCGTCTCCGATGGCCTCACCAGTCGGCCTTTGAGGTGGGCGTCGCCGTGGCGCCCTGGGCATCGACATGCACCAGCGATGGGCAGCAGCTCATCCATCCCAGCAGCAAGGGGCGAGAGGATCAGGTTCAGCCATGGCATTCGCAGCCACAGCCGGCGTGGCAGGGCTCGCCGTTGGGGTGCCCCTTGGCGCAGGCGTCGCTGCAGAACAGCAAAGCGCCGCTGCGGAAGGCTGTTTCCTGTTGCACCGTGCAGTTGCAGCCCGGACAGGCACATTGCAGCGTGACGGGTTGGTCCAGGGTCGTGGTCATGGCCTCTCCTTGCTCAGGGCAGTTTGAACCAGTCTGCTGCTGACGGCGCTGGGATGGATCGGCTGGCCCACCTGATGGGGCGGCCTGGCGGATTGATTCATGAAGCCAAGGCCACGACCAGCTCAGCGCGAGACCAGACCCTGCAACCGGGCCAAGGGCGCCCGACAGGGGACGCCCTTCCCACTGCAACTGAGTTCGACAGTCTTCAGACATCGATGTCGCGAGGCGGCGATGGCAACCAGTTCGGGCTGTGCTGGAGAACGGCCTGGCAGAACTCCAGCAGCTCTTCAGGGCTCATGTCGTGCTTGGCGTCGTTGGTGCGCCAGGCGCAGATCACGACGTCAGGCGCAGGGATGTTGGAGCGGTGGTCGATGGTGGGGAGCATCGCGTACTGCTTCTTGTGTTCGCCCTTGCCGCCCGCGGCCTCACGGTTGTCGTAGGTGCCGATCAGGTGCCAGTGCAGCCATTCACCGGTCCAGTGATCACGGCCCTCGGAGGCCACCACCGCCGCGTGGATGGCCAGTCGATACTCCTGAACATTGCCGGAAGCCCCACGCTTTTGATCCCGCTTGCAGAGCGTGACGGCCTTGCGTTGCACCCAGCCGGGGTAGATCAGTTTCGCAGCGTCCGGAATCCAGTCGGGTGGTGTGGTGTCCATACAGCAGCCTGTTTCACCACCAGCATGAGAGTGCATCAGCCGCGAGCCCAAAACGGGTGGGGCGTCACCCATAGCGCCCGCGGGGGCGTCACCATCTCCACTACTGCCGGCCTGGGCCAGGCCCATGAATCGGCCCTCAAGGAGGCCGAAACCGACGCCCTTCGGCCTGGCGCTCTACGACAAGCAGCAGCTCGAGACGCTGACTCGGCACGTGCGGATGCTCTACCCGCAGGGGCCGGGAACCTGTGAGCACTACGCCGTGCAAGCCACCGCCTTGAAGCGTCGCGCCACGCCCATCGGTGCCACTGTGGTCAGTCACACCGTGAGTGAGTTCAGCCGTATCGAGGGGCTGTGGCTGGTGGACTGGGCTGTCTGAGGCGCGTGATGCGCTGGATCCACGCCACGGGGCTGGCCATACTCCAGGCATCGTCCCCGCCTTCCATGCAGAGACACCTGGCCCGTGCCGCTCTGGCCCTGGCCCTGCTCAGCGGCCCCATGGCCCTGGCGGCACTGGCGGAGCCCTGGAAGACCTGCGCCTTCAACGACCAGCCGATCCGCTGCCGCGACAGCCACGCCGCCGATGGCACGGTGCGCATCGTCTGGGAGGACGGCAAGGCGATGACCTACCGGCTGGTGGAGGAAGGCTTCCCCGTCTCGACGCTGCGGGATTCCCTCGGCGGCACCTGGGAGCGGCAGGTGCTCGTTCAGGGCAACGCGGTGTTCACCGACCCGGCCAACCGGCAACCGGATCTTTGTGCCGCTGCGCTGAGGCGGTAGCGCCCTGCACAGGCCGGGGGCTGCAGAGAACACCGGGCGGCATCTGCTGGTACAGGCGTACGCATGCGCTGAGGGCCATGGGCGCCCGTCTCCGCCGATCTGCCGGGGAGCCCTCCGGGTCGCTGGATCAGCCCGCCGACGCGTGGCCCTGCCTCGAGCAGGGCCTGCTGCAGCCCAGCCGCAGCCACTGCGTGTGCATGACCTGCTCTGGTTCCGGCACGGCGGGGCTGAGCCGGCGATGGCCGCCAGGTGGTGCTGAGCGGCCACTCAGAACCGCGAGCCCGGGGTCTGCAGGAAGGCCAGTTCCGTTGCGCTCGACACCCGGCCCAGGGCGGCATTGCGGTGCGGGAAGCGCCCGAAGCGCTCGATGACATCCCGGTGCCGGCGGGCGAACTCCGCGGTGCGCGCATCACTGAACTGCTCGAACAACGGCACGGCGCCCTCCTGCACCGCCAGCTCCTCGCTGTGCATCTGGGGCATCAGCCAGAACTGCCTGCGCGCACGCTCCGGCTCCGCTGCCACCCAGCCCCGATCCACCGCCGCCAGGCTCAAGGCCAGGGCCTGGCCATCACCGGCGAAGGCCATGGCCGATTGGCGCCAGATCTGGCGGGGGAACTGATCCAGCAGCAACACCAGCGCCAGAGCGCCCTGGGGCGCGGCGCCCCAGCTGGAGAGCTCACCGGCGATCGCCGTACGCACCAGGCCGATGAAGCGCTCCCGCACCAGCGCATCAAAGGCCGGGTCCTTGGCGAACCACCGCCGCGGTTCACTCTGCTTGAACCAGAAGCAGAGCACCTCTGCATCGGTGGCGGGGGCAACAGCGGCCACGGAGACGGAAGCACGTCAGCTTCCCTTCACCCTGGCTGCCGGGATCGTCCCGATGGCGCTCCTGGAGCCGATCGTCATGAGGAGCGTGCAAGGGTCGTGACCCTGCACCGCCTCCGGTGTTTCGATCACCGCCAGCAGCAGCGGGGAGGCCAGCAACACCTACAAGGATCTGCCCGCGGTCAACGTGTGAGCCCGATGGACCAGCCCACTCAGGGAGGAGCCTCTCGCGTCAGCATGGGGAGGTTCGGGCCAATCCGCTTCTGTTCACAGCCGACGCCATTCCCCTTTGACCCCACCACCCCTCAATGTCCTGGCATTGAGCATGCCGCTGGCCCTGCTCCTGCTGAGCAGCGCCTGTTCCGCCGGCGAGCCATCCGCCCAGGTGGTTTCGATCGGCGACGGCGACACCATCCGCGTGCGGCAAGACGGCCGGAAGATCACCGTGCGGCTGGCCTGCATCGACGCCCCGGAGATGGCCCAGATGCCCCACGGCCAGCGGGCTCGGGAGGTCCTCCGGAAGCGCGTACCGATCGGCTCCCAGGTGCGGCTGGATGTGAAAACCACCGACCGCTATGGCCGCACCGTGGCCGAGGTGATCAATGGCACCAACATCAACCTGGCACTGGTGGAAGACGGCCAGGCCTTCGCCTACCGCCGCTACCTGGATCAGTGCGACACCCGCGAGTACCTGGAGGCAGAAGAACGGGCCAGCCGCCGTCGTGTTGGCGTCTGGCAGGTGCCCGGCGGCATCACCCGCCCCTGGGATTTCCGGCGATCCCGGTGATTCACCTGCAGGCCATGGCAATGCGGCGCCGCTGAACATGGGGCAGTCGCCCTCCATGGACCCATCCCGGCTATGCACTAGGGTATGCATCGTGCGATTGACAGCCATGCTCACCGGTCCCGAACTGCTTGCCAAGGTCAAGGAACTCAGCGACGCCAGCAAGTCTGAACTGGTGCGCGAGTGCGGCTATGTGAGCACCAAGAAGGACGGCGGCGATCGGTTGAACTTCACCGCCTTCTATGAAGCCCTGCTGGAAGCCAAGGGCGTGAGCCTGGGTGAACCGGGCCAGGGCCGTGGCAAGGGCGGGCGCAAGCTCAGCTATGAAACCAAGGTGCAGTTCAACGGCAACCTGTTGGTGGGCAAGGCCTACACCGCCCAGCTGGGACTGCAGCCCGGCGATGAGTTCGAGATCAAGCTCGGCCGCAAACAGATCAAGCTCGTTCCCATCGGCGCTGCCGACGAGGACGAGGTCGGCGCCGCGGCTGCGTGATCGTTCGTGAAGGCCAGCGTCGCCCGTTCGCGGCCCTCAGCACACTTGAACACAGGCGTCAGCGTTCCCACGACACCGACATGAGCGCCGTCCCTCCGGAGCTGATTGCCGGTCCACTCACGTTTCCGCTCCCCCCTGCCACCCTCAGCCCCGCAGGAGGTGGGGCTGGATGCCGTGCTGGTGGCCCATCCGCCCGAGGCGAAGCCGGGTGAGGAGCGCTTCAGCCTGATCGCCGTGAGGTTTCCGCTCGAGGTCACCGACACCAAGGCTGGCATGACGCTCGCCGAGCTGCGCGAGTACGTGAAGGTGGCCTTCCTGGCGGGGGAGCTTGGCGATGGCCAGCCGCTGCGCCGCCGCCTGCTGGGCCGGTGGGTGGAGGGTGAGTTCTTCACCACGCCGATTCCCGCTCCCTCTGTCGGTGAGGTGTTCGCCCTGCGCCGCGACAGCCACTCAGTGGCGCTGGGCTTCAAGATGCGGCAGGACTGGCGCGAGCAGGGCGGTGCACTGATCGACGCCATCACCTCCAGCCTTAAGGAAGGGGACAGCGCACCCGGCCCATGGCCCCATCCACACCCACCGTCTCCAGCGTCAAGCGCTGACCGGTGCCGTCCAGCGTCAGGCGGAGCGGGTGGAGCCAGGTGCTGCCCTCCCCGGAGAGTTCTGTGATCACGGCGATCTCCTTGGCGCCACGGGCCACCACGGCGAGCACTGGACCGCTGCTCTCGTAGAAGCTGATGCGGCCGGCCTCAATCTGCAGCCACGACTCATCGGTTGGCCCCGGCTGGCACTGCCGCAGCTGCTCCATCCAGAGACCCTGAAACGCGGCGGGAATCAGGGTCAGTCGTTCAGCCGCCGGTGCGGCGGGGGCAGCACCGAACAGGGCGGCGAGAACGAGCGCGGCACCGATTTTCGGGATCAGCATCAGCGCCAGCCTGCGGGACGCTCCATCCTCCTGTGTCCCAGTTCAGCGGGGGCCCCGCAGGAGTTCTGAGCCGGGGGTTGGAGGGCGGAGGCCCCCACTGTCAGCAAAGAGGTCCGCCCGCTTCGCCACTGGCGGAAAGCACTGGATTGCCAGCAGCGCCAGGATGCATCCACTGCATTTCTCCCATGTTGCTTCCCAGCCCCCTCTGTCCTCTCACGGCCGCGAAGATCGCCGGACTGCAGGCCGCGGTGCTGCTGCTTCTCACCATGCTGATCAAGGCCAGGATCCAGATCAAGGCGGCGTCGGCGTTGGGGTTCTTCCTGCTGGCCGTTCAAACGCTGGTGTTTCTGGCCGCCGCCGGCGCTCTGGGTCTGGCGGCTTTCGCTGGCGTGGCCTTTGCCCTGAACCGCCGTTCAGCTCAGGCGGCGTGACCTTGCTGCCTCCCTTCCGCCTCTGCTTCCTCTGGTGGGAAGCCGGCGCACAGGGGATTGAAATCGTTCACAACCACTGGGTTGGTGCCGCCGGGAGAGGGGTTGCTGGAGCTATCCCTGCGTCCGCTTGGCGTCAGTCAGTACCGGCTGTCACTGGCTGTTGGTGTGCCCGAAAGCCCCATCAAGGCGAGCGTGCAAGGCCGGCTGGTGATCACTGCGGCTACCAGCCGCCGAACGCCTCGAGGGCTCGGAAGTGGAGACCCACCGCCATCCGGAGACTGGCGCTGGGCTGCTCAAAACCCTCTCTGAGAGAGGGGTTTCAGGGAACGGAGGGGGTGGGATTCGAACCCACGGACCCTTGCGGGTCGCCGGTTTTCAAGACCGCTCAGAGGCCAGGCGTGGCAAGGGTTTTCGGGGACACTTGCCTAGGCAAATGCCTCCGTTGTGTCGAACTATGTCGAATGCTGTGACCCTGTTGTCACAGTTCTGTTCGCCAAGGCTGCGGTCGGCAGCGGCCGTCCTCACCGTGCCACGGCTGCGCCGTGGCTTGCATCGGCCAGCCGCCGCCGCCCTCCGCCGGCCCTGTGGTGTGGGGGTGGCGGGCAGAAGGGTCTTCCCGCGGCTGCGGTGGCGAGGCGCTCAGATGCCGCCAATCGGTCGGTGCTGGGCACCGGCTCTGCTCGCGCGGCTGCGCGGTGCGTTGCATCTCCAGGCCTACAGGTGATGGCCCTGCGTTATGCGCTGCTCTCGCTCCGCCGCAGGCGGCTGGCCGGCGTAAAGCCCAGTTTTAGCTGGCTTTCTGCCGCTCTTTAGTGCACTTGTACTGGTAGAATCAGGGCTGCGCCAAAGGCCACGAGTCCATCGCCAGCGGCACCTCAATCCCCTGGTCTCGCCATCACTGCCGCCTAGTTCTTGCATGCGGTGAAGCCCCGATCAGTTGTCATCGTTGGCAGCTGAATCCATGGTTCTTTCTCTATCCGCTGGGCCTGTCTTGGGCCCTGGTCGCTCGCTGGTGATCGCAGCCGGTGGCGGCCGGGATCTGGCCTGGTCCCATCAGCGCGTTGCCGCTGAGCTCCTGGCCCGCAGTGGCGGCCGGCTTGTGCACCTGCTGCTCCATGGCGGGGCCCGTGGGGCCGATGCCGCGATCGCCCGCGCCGGCCGTCAGCTGGGTTGGTCGTCGTTGGTGTTGCCGGTGCAGTGGCAGCGGCACGGCCGCGCCGCCGGGCCGATCCGCAATCGCCAGCTGCTCGAGCTCGCTGTTGCCCGCGCCCAGGCCCACACCACTCCCGGCTGCTCGGTCTCGGTGCTGGTGGTGGCCTTCCCCGGTGGGCCCGGCACCGCCTCACTGGTGCAGCAGGCCCGGCGGATGGCCAGCCGCTCGCCGGTGCCGATCGCCGTGGTTCAGGTCAGCCCCTCAGCAGAGCCCGGCGCCGATGCGCTGGTGGCCCCTGCAGGGGCTGCAGCCGTCTCGTGATGCCTTTGGCGCCATCCATCTGGCGCTGCCCTTCCCCATTCCTGTTCCCGTTCCCTTCGTTGTGTCATGCCTGTTCTCACTCCCATCCATGAGGTCCCCAGCACTGCCCCCGCAGGACCAGGGCCTGATGGCTCTGGCGCCAGTGGGCCTGTCTGCTCTCTGCAGCGCGTCGCACCGCAAGGTGCGCCTGGCAAATCTTCTTCCCTCTGGCAGCTGGGCATCGAGGCCCAGGATCTCACCGCCGCTATCGCCCAGCTGGCTGAGCAGCTGGAGGCCGAGGAAGAAGACACCCGCAACCGGGCCCTGGCTGAACTGGAGACCGCCCTGCTGGCAGAAGAAGGCAACCGCCAGGCCCTCCCTGCCAAGGCCGATGCCACCTGCTGGGTGATCGAGCACCTGCGCGGTCAGGCCGCCTACCGCCAGCAGCAGGCCAGACGCCTCACTGATCTGGCCCGCAGCGATGCCGGCCGGGCCGATGCCCTGGAGCAATCCCTGGTCCTGGTGCTCACCCGCCTGCAGCCCGGCACTACCCGCTTCTCGTTCCCGAACCACAAGCTCACCAGTCGTCGCTCTGAGGCCGTCGAGATCGCTGATCTAGAGGCCCTCGATCCCCAGTGGCTGATGTTCAAGACCAGCGCCCAGCCCGACAAGGCCGCCATCAAGTCCGCCCTCAAGAGCGGTCAGCAGATCACCGGCGCCCAGCTCCTCTGCCGTCGCTCCTGGCGCATCACCTAGGGGCCACAGGCCCCCTCGCAACGGGTCCGCTCCAGAGGCGGGCCCATCGCTTCTGCCGATCACCTCCGCTCTCCACTTCATCGCCATGGCCACCAGCATCACTGCCACCACCAGGGGCCCAAGGCCCAAAGGCCACATCTGGTCCGAACCCCTCAACAGCTGGGTGGTGCCGATCCTCCGCAAGAACAGTCGTCGGCCCTCGCCCGATCACATCTTCTGCAGCGAGCCGCCCTGCTGGCTGCTGATCGAGCCCCTCGATCCCGCTGAGCCCAGCGACGGGGGCTGAGGCCCCCATCCCCGCACCCGACAACGAACCACCACGCCAGTCCCAAGTCCCATCGCTTCTCTTGTGATCGCCATGGCCACCGCCTTCTCCGCCGAGCAGATCGCTGCCCTCTCCGCCCCCCTCGATCGCGCCAAGGTGCGTCAGCGCGAGCAGGGCCGCGCCACCGTCAGCTACATCGAGGGCTGGCAGGCGATCGCCGAGGCCAACCGCATCTTTGGCTTTGACGGCTGGCAGCGCCAGACCCTGCAGCTGTGCTGCATCCACCAGGGCGAGCGCAGCATCGGCCGCGACCACCGCCCCGGCTGGGGCGTCACCTACACCGCCCGCGTGCGCATCACCATCACTCCCCCATCTGGAGAGCCAGCGCTGATCCGGGAGGGCTGTGGGGCAGGCCACGGCATCGACACCGACCTCGGCCAGGCCCATGAATCGGCCCTCAAGGAAGCCGAGACCGACGCCATGAAGCGGGCGCTGATGACCTTCGGGAATCCTTTTGGGCTGGCGCTCTACGACAAGCAGCAGCGGGAGGTCACCAGTTCAGCCGCGGCAGCAATAGGTGATCAGGCCCGTCGGGCGCCAGCCCCGGCCCGCCACCAGTCCGTGGTGCGAAGCATCCAGGGACGCAGGCCGCAGAGCGGCCCTGTCCAGCCGTCCGATTCGATCGACCCGGCCCTGGTGCCCCTCGATCCGGCCGCCATCCAGCAGCTGCACGACACCATCCGCTCCCTGCCGCGTCCGCTGCTGGAGGGCCTGAGCAAGGCCTTCCGCAAGCGCTTCCAGATCCCCCCGGAAGCCAGCACCATCGCCGATCGCATCACCCAGCGCCGTCACCACGACTGGATTGAGGCGTTCCTGGTGCGGCACCAAGGGCAGCCAAAGCACGAAAGAGTGGCTGCTTGTGGTTAGAAAGGTATAGATTCAGGGTCGAAATGGAGTTTGCGTTCGAGCCCGCCAAGAGCGCGGCCAACCTGCGCAAGCACGGCATCGACTTTGTGGCGGCCCAGGGCCTCTGGCGGGATCCATCCCTGCTGGAGATTCCAGCCCGGACCAGCAACGAGGAGCGGTTTCTGGTGATCGCCCGTCTCCAGGGCAAGCACTGGTCCGCCGTGATCACCTACCGGCAGCAGGTCATCCGTCTGATCTCCGTACGCCGGTCCCGTCCAGAAGAGGTGCAGCTCTATGAACAGCTCTGAGTTCGATCAACGCTTTGACAGCGGTGAACCGGTGCTTGAGGCCCTGGATCTGGCCGCAGCCCGGCGCCCACGGCTCGAGCAGAAGCGCGTCAATGTCGACTTCCCCCTTTGGATGGTGGAGCAACTCGATCAGGAGGCCTCGCGGCTGGGGGTGACCCGGCAATCGATCATCAAGGTCTGGCTGGCTGAGCGGCTTGAGCACCGCGCGGACCCCAGCCAGTTCAGGATCGCTGCCCCGTGAATCAGCGCCACCACGACTGGATCGAGGCGTTTCTGGTGCAGCACCAAGCCGCAGCATGAACGACGGGGCCCAGGCAGCTTGAACCCACCGAGCTGCCTACCGTGAAGCGGTCCGGCCACGAAGGGGCCATGAGCACGCAAACCGAACTCGGGTGGACTGGCTGCTCCGCGGTGGAGCGTGATCCGCAGCGGCTCAGTGGTGCCTGGGTCTTCCGCGGCACCAGGGTCCCGGTGGCAGCCCTGTTCGAAAACCTGGAAGACGGCATCTCCCTGGTTGAATTTGTGGAGCTCTTCCCTGGCGTGACGCAGCAGCAAGCCCGCGCGGTGCTGGAGCATGCCGCCCGCAGCACGGCAGCGGCTGTTGCCTGAGTGCGGATCCTGTTTGACCAAGGAACACCGGTTCCCTTGCGCCGCTCCCTGAACGGCCATGTCGTCGCAACGGCCTATGAGCTGGGCTGGTCCACCGTCACCAATGGGGACCTGATTCGCCTGGCGGAACAGGAGGGCTATGAGCTCCTGATCACAACCGACACCAACCTCCGCTACCAGCAGAACCTGCGGAGCCGCAGCATCGCGATCCTGGTGCTGACCACCACCAGCTGGCCAAGGATCCGCCAGGTCACAGGCGAGATCCGGGCCGCTATCGGCACCATCGCGGGCGGTGTCTACTTGGAGCTGCCGATTCCCTGAACACCTCTGCCTCACCTCCCATGCCGAGACACCTGGCCCGCACCGCTGTGGCCGTAGCCCTGATCAGCAGCGCCATGACCCCGGTAGCTCTGGCTGAGAGCTGGAAGGACTGCGAATTCAACTACCAGCCGATCGGCTGCCGCTACAGCTGTCAGGCGACAGCGAAAACTGGACCAGATGCGACACGAAATCTGGCCCCCCTCCGCGAGCCACTGACCAGGCTCAGCGCCATGACCGCGGACCTGTCACCTCTGGAGCAGAGCTCCCGGGATGCGG
>NZ_JAGQCU010000025.1 GCF_024346355.1 Cyanobium sp. ATX 6A2 | reverse complement strand
CGTCAATTACCCGCCAACCACCCGCCAACAGCAGCCCCCCCCACCCCCCTGCCATGGCAGGGGGGTGGGGGGGGCTGACCCGCCAACGTAATTGACGCCACCCGCCTATGTAGTTGACACCGGGCAGATCAGGAGCAGCAGTGCGGTGAGCACCATCCCAGCCACCGGGGAGGGAGGAAGCCCATGAGCATCCCGTTCCTCCCGATCCACCCCCATCCACATCACCAACGACTGATGAGCAAGACCAACCGGCGCCGGCTACGGCGTCAACAAGCCGGGGCTAAAGCCCCACAGGGTGGGCCAGATTTCGTGTCGCCGGAGGACCAATTCCGGATGTCGCTTGACAAGCAATGCCGTGATGTCGTGCATCACGGCCTGCATGCCAGCTCGTATCGACTGAAAGCCGGCCAGCCGCAGCAGGTTCAGGGCTGCCGTGCGGAGGGTGGCCATGGCCCCAGCGCCATTGCCCCGGTAGCGGTGGTCGTCTTCATGGAGCTGGGTGTCACGGATCCAGTGCCAGCCCTCAATGCTCCAGCGGTCGCGCACCAGTTGCAGTAGGGCTTCTGGGGTGGTGCGCAGGCTCGTGAGAAACAGGTGCGTGGCCTGGAACGGCTTGCCGTCGCGGGTGCCGGTGGCCGCCACCTCCACGATCCAGCCGGTGCCAATCCAGGCCTGGCCGATGTACTCCGGGGCCGGTTTGGCGCGCAGCGTCCAGGTGATGTCCCGGCCGTGGCTGATCTCGTGATCCGTTGCCACAAAAGGGATGTACCGCTTTCCCTGGAACTGGCTGCGGATCTGACGGTGGAGGATCTTCTGGTTGGCTTTGACGGTCAGGAGGAAGTCGGCCCCCTGCTCCTGGAGCTGCCGAAAAAGGCTTTTGCGTGTGCAGCGCATCCGCCTGGATCAGCACGCCCTCCAGATCCAGCTCTCCAAGCAGCTGCCTGAGCACCGCCCGCTCGTGGTTCTCGCCGGTGGCGTAGCAGGCCTGGCTGATCGCCACGCCCAGGGCAGCGGAGTAGATCGTCACCTGTGCAATGAAGGCGGAGCCTCCACCACGCGTGGGCTCGATCGAGCCCCTCAAGGTCTTGCCGTCACAGATCAGCTGGTCGAGATCGGTTGCGCCACCAGGGATCTGGGCAATTGTCCAATCACGGATCGCGGCGCAGAGAGCGGTCACGTCCACCTGCAGGAAGAAGTAGCGGAACGAGGAATCCGACGGCGGACGGCGCAGCTCAACTCCCAGCGCTTCAGTCAGAACGCTGTGGTGACGGATGGCAAAACGCTCCAGATCCCGGAGGCTCTGGCAGCCGCTCAGAATTCCGAGCACGGCCACCAGCAGCAGATACCAAGCCGGAAACCGCACCCCGCGCCGCATCCGCGCATCGGGGATCGACCTCAGATAGCTGATCAGGTCGAGATCGGTTGCGGCAGAGGCGCTGTCGGACACAAGGAGGAGGCGATTCCGCCAACCTCAACCCATGCTGACAGGAGCGGCAAGAGTGCCTGTGAAACACTTTGAATCAGCCCTGCGCCGAGAGGGCGCTGCGGCAGGCGGTGATTCAACGCAAGATCAGTCACGGCGTCCAGTCCCGCAGCGGTGGGCTTTGCCGCACGCGGCTGCTGACGGTGTGCACGAGCCTGCGGCAACAAGGCCGCGATGTGTGGAGCTTCCTCGAGCTGGCCTGGGCTGCCCATCGGATTGGAGGTGAGATGCCCTCACTGCTACCCAACAACTGAGCAGCGCTCACGCACCTGAGGCATCAGCAGAGCAGATCAGCAGACTCGCTTGATGACCATGGGAGCCGAAGTGCCGTGACTCAGCGTCTCGCCCCTGAATGGGTACGTGACGGTTTTACCTTCCTCGATCGGCTGAGTCATGATCCCTACAACGAAGGAGAAGACCTGAAGGCTCAGGCAAGAGCCTATCGACGCCGATATGGCCACTATCCAAAGGTGATCTGTGCTGATCAGATTTATCGAACGCGAGCCAACCGAGCCTTCTGCCAGCGTCATGGCATTCGCTTGAGTGGTCCGCGCCCGGTCGCCCCAGGAGCGATCCACAGTTGCTGGCGGAGGAGAAGAAGCAGTTTCTTGATGACCAGCGACAACGCAATGCCGTTGAGGGCGAGATTGGCTTGGGGAAGCGACGGTATGGATTGGATCTGATCCGCGAGAAGCTCGCCACGACCCAGGGTTCCGCCATTGCGTTCAATGTGCTCGTCATGAACCTCGACAAGCTCTTGGAGCTTCTTTTTTCCTTGTGGCCTGCTGGCTACAGCTGCTTCTGGCCCATAGAGCAGCCTGCAACTCTCATATGGCGGTGCTGAGTGAGCATCCTGCTGCCGCCTGAGGATCAATCGGCAAGCTGGCGGGGATACCCAGGACTTATCACCTGAGACGCCGCTTGCCTTTCTCAGGAGACCCCAAGTAGCGAATAACTGTGGAAGCATCTGTTATGATCTCGCTGAGGGCTTATTGCCATTCACAAACACTGAGTCCGACATTAGTAGCTTTCGAGGCATTGCCCGTTCTTGGAAGGTTCTCGCGAACAGAAGTTGCAGATCCTTGGTTGTTTTCTCTGATTTTGCCAGGATTATTCTCATCATCTTCAGTGCTTTTCTATTCCAATCCAGCTTATTCGAAATTAACTGCATCTCAATGCCCTTCTTGGTTAGCAAATTGGCAACCTCTTGCCTCTGCGCTACTTCGTCTGCCAATCGTTGACGCAAGGATTGCTTCTGTATTCCGTGCTCTAATAGCTCTTCTTGTAGCCTTCGAATAATATCTACTGATTCAGTGAGCTGACCCTGTGCATATGAGTACTCAGCACGCAGAGTTTGAATATTCTGCTTTAACCCTATAACTTCGCTGGTCATCCGGTCACGATCAGCCTCCCATTGAATCGACGACTCGTTGATAGACGTTTCAAGCCGCCTAGACTCTCCATGGCTCACCTCAAGCCTTTTAGCCAGTTCCAAGTTAAAGGAATAGAATGGAACTTGAAGTATGCGACTGCTGCACTTTATTACAGCACACATGGCTAATGCTCCTTTGGTTTGAATTTCAGCTGTTGGATAATAGCTACTTTGGGACGTGTTTTTGATCGCATTCCACAGATCCAGGGCACGCATGGCTAACTCATTATCAGACCAAACTTCGGATGCCCCGTCTTGATGCACTAAATGGGTTTTTGTTCTTGCCTTAAGAGTCTTCATTACCACCTGAGTCCTTGTGTCAACTTTCATCTTATCTTCAGTCTTCTGATTGCTTTTGATGCAATATGCTTGTGTGAATCTAGCCAGTTTCTCTGCCGCATCCAAAGAACCACTAATCAGATTCTCAAAGGATAAAATTGCTACTGGTAAAGACGCGTTGCCAATGAAGGCATGGTAGTTATAGATGATCCACATACCCAGAGCATGTTCTAGTGACAATCCATTTCGCTGCCTAAGTGAATGAGCCGCTGCAAGTGGATTGCGGATAATTCCTAACGAGGGGAGTGTAACATTTAGTATTCTGTTAATAAAGTCAATTGTGAGACATAAATTCGGATCTTTGTCAATCCATGTGTTGTCGCCGGAAATAGGGTGTGATCCCAAGAAAGTGTCAATTGTTTTTTGCTCAATTCTCCCCATCACGTGCTCAACTCTGGGTGTAACTATCCAAGGCGAATCCCATCTATGACCTACACTCTCAAGGAGACTATTGTTTAAGTTAAAAAGTTCAATACTCTCATAAAAGCCTTCGGGATTATCCGATGCGCCAGGCATCATGGTAAACGGAAGTGAGACAGTATTGACACAAAGATCGTGTAGGACTGATGTGAGCAGTGAGGTGCCTGAACGATGAAAGCCGATTACGAAACTCATAATTGATTTAGAGTTAAACTGATATTGACTGAGTACTAGGATCTGTTTGACTTATCACCTTTCTGAATAGGGCCCGATTGTCCTTTACTGCCTGCTGTGCCATCTCAATTGATTTTGTCAAAGAAGAGCCATGTCTCTCTAAGGCTTGTTGTTCGTAAAGACTGTCCAGTGTCGCAAAGCACATGATTAATTCATCGATGTTATTGTAAAGCATGCCACGACTGGCCTGTGAGAGGATGTCTTTTGCGCCCCCGGAATTATGCACAAACGGGATGCAGTTGTTTGCTAAGGCATCGAACACTGAAATTCCAAAATGCTCGCATAATTCAGGATTAGCCTCAACATCTATGCCAAGGCCTGTCCCGTGCACGTACGCAAATGCATTACTGTATAACCGAAGAATTGTGTTTCGATCGGCATTGGGAATGAGAACTACTGTTTCATCCTCGATCAACTTCTGGCATTCTTCATAGTGATTCACTGAGCTTAGAATAGAATTATCGACAGAACCTGCAACTATAAGTTTCCACTCGGATCCCAGTCCTCCTCTCTGTTTGGCCAGATTATAGGCTTTAATTATTAGGTGCTGATTCTTACAGTGCCCATGAAAATTAAATCTTCCAACTGAAGCAATAACCTTCTGTTTCTTCATCGCTTGCGTGGTCTCTACTTCGCAGCCAAGTACGGGATAGACTACAGTTGCGCTGTGGGTACCCCAGTATCGAGTTGCCCACTCATGAGTAAAGTTCGAATTATGCAAAAAGGTATAGGCAGCGATTAACTCCTCGGGCATCGTCCTAGTTGGAAAGGAAACGATATAATAATTTCTTAAGGCGCGAGGGAGGAGTAACGAACAGTATGTAGAGTTTATAAATATATCAAAGAATCCTGTCGTCAGAGAGTTAATCTCATTGAGCTGTAATGATATGCACTTGCCCAAGTCAATTGCAAAATACTGAGCCAGTTTCTTAATATCAAATGGATGCTCTGAAAGAAGATAGACTTCATGGCCTTCCCATTCCGAGATCCTACTCGCGATATCAAGTGCATGTTTTTCGCCGCCACCCATTGTTGTCCAATATGAGTTGTATACTGCAACCGTAATCGTTTCCCTTTTCTGCGATCTTTTCAAGCCTGCAAGGCCGTCTGTAGGGTATAGAGACTGTATCTTTTCAATCAAATGAGGGCTCGCTTTATCTGATAACTGTTTATTAATCAGCTCCTGTGCATAACTCGTATCAACAATACTTCCAGTCATCCATTGGTATAGCGTCCTACTTCTGCCAACAAGATACGCCCAGTTTGGGCTGCTTTCTTGTGTTGTCTCAGAATGTCGATGGTAAACGATACTTGTGGGGCAATAGAGTATTTGATAATGATGTAGTTTCATCCAGTAGCTCAATTCAGTGTCTTCAAAATAAGCAAAGAAATACGGACAAAAGAGCTGTCGTGCTACCCATGCCAAGCGATGGATGAGCACACAGCAGCCACAAAATGCATCCACGTGAGTTAGCGTAGAATACTCAGGTCTATCCTCATCAGAAAAACCCCTATCAAAGGCCATCCCCATCTTGTCCATTCCGCTACCAGCATTATTTATTATCCTCCTTGACATGCTTTTTACCTGGCTAGTTCTGGTAATCTCAAACTGCCTTCCAATCTCAATTAAGCCCTTGGCTTCCAAGTTATCTCCTATATAAACTTCTGCCTTTCCTGTTATTTGATTGCCGGTGGCTTTGTCGTCGCTTTCAAGTGGCAGGATTTCCAAGCTGATCGATTCTCGCTCTTCAGGTGAGGGAAAATCAATGCAAATGCAATTCTGTTCGTCTGGCCAAACATACCTTCCGCATGGAGAACTTGTGCCATTTCGGATAAATATCTTGCGGTATTCCAGTTTATTCACGGCAGCTTCCAAGTCAAGCCTGCAATCTCCAGGTGAATTCTTGATCCAAACCCTGATGAACTCACGATAAAAGTAGATCTTTGGACATGCTGCCAAGGCATGGCTTGACTCATGGGAGATTCCACGGAGCATTTCCTTGATGGCATCTTCCCCTAATCGAGTGTCGGGATTTAGCAATAATAAGTACTCCCCGCGAGAGCGCGAAGCGCCTATATTATTTCCTTCGGCATAGCCCACGTTGTCACCGACCTGGATGTAAACGTAGTTATCAACAGCTTCTGCAAGTAGGCTCTCATTGTCTTCGGATCCGTTCTCTACCAGAATAATCTCGTATTCAGTGTATGTCTGAGATTTTATCGATGGCAACAGCTCTCTAAGGTTCTGGGATGAATTATAGCTAACAATAATTATGCTTACCAGGGGGCAGGTCTCGATCCGTGTGACAGGTGCTTTTTCGTTCACTCCACGGGCAATCTTCTTGTTGTAGTAGGAGTTAGGCGGTGGGTAGGAATCTCTGCATTGATCGCCCTGAATTAGGGTTCCCATAACGAAATGCAGACTTTCGACCAGGACCTCAGGAACTTCTAGTGCTTTAATCTGAAGAGCTACTTCTTCTGCGCCAGCTCTGTTTCCTGAGCTTAGATCCTCGTAGAATCTCTTGATGAGATGATTCATTCTTTTCTGTGGTGCTACTTCTTGGGGGTGGGGTGATTTAGTTGTGTGCTCGATTGAAACGGCGTCTTGTTGAGCCAGCTTCTGGTGCTTTGTGTATCATATCCAATCACCGGAATGTTTGCGAGCAGGGATGCTGTCTGTATGGATCTTGTGATTGTAGCCCCGCACTCAGCGCCCCCCTGAAATTCAAGGACTTTATTGTGTGGCTGACGCAGTTTTCAGTTTGAATGGCGCCGCGGTGTGGTGGGGGGCAAGCGATAGAAGCTGCAAGGTGTGCCAACTCCTTTTTCTCCTTGCACTGAACAAGGCTACAGCCCCCGCGTGCTGTGGCCTGTAGAAGCGTGGTTTGAACACCGATGATCTTAGGGAAACTCTCGATAATCAGGATTTCTGCAGCTCTTGAGCCCTGAAATCTCTGGATGAGACCTTCCGCTCTGCTTATGAATTGATATCTGTTTGTTCACGGGTATAATCTACCCTTTCTTATTTCTCAGGCCTTGGAATGGCCATTTGGGCATCCCCCTTCCCTTGTATGATGTTGCAAGCACTTGAATCCACGACATGAACAGATTTGTGAGCGCTGTAGAACATCTACCTTGCGGTGGGTTCATTCATACCGCGCAGCCGCGTCTTCTGAGCAACTAATTCCTGCTTAAGTCTTGGTCGTTTCAATCAGAGCCTCCAGCTTTCCCTCCTGCGCGCCTGGCAGTGACCCAAGAATGCGGCATTTCCCATTGCCAGCAATCGGCGTCTTTTGGGAGACCTGGATCGGCGCATCCTCTCCATCGGTTTCCCACTGAGCGAATACTGCTGCTGTTTGTGGTTCCGCCACCTGTTGATCTGAGATCGGAGTCCTTGGATCCCACGCCTCCCTTGGCATTCCGCGCCAACTACAAATACTCTGGCATTCATCTTTAGCGGTTCTAACATGATCTCCACGGGCCACTCAGGTGGCCATCGATTACTTCTGTCAGCCCCGGCCTTTCTTTATTTAGTATTTCTCGCCAGTTGTGAATATCCATCCTCCGCGGGTTGCGCTCGAGCAACTCCTTCTTTATGAACGGAAATCTTTTTTCTTCTATGAGCTCCTTCCAGTGGGTATGAGTAATGTTCCCGTGGCCTTGCATGTACAATGCCTCCCGCGTATAGCCAGCTTTCTCAAGCGTGGCACTCCAGCCAACTTCATTGTGTTTCACCAGCTCGATCTTGCTGTTCCATGTGCTTACCCTTTCCCAGAACTCCCTGAATACAGGTGCTCTCACCACCCTACTGCGATAGGCAATGAAGTAACTCTGTAGATGTGGCCGTACTGTGGTGACCTCCGTGAGGCCAACCACGTCTGCGCTGCTTTGCTTCAGGCGCCTGAAGAGACCTTCCAGGCTGAAGATGGGGCCATAGCAACTGTCGTTCGCGAGAATCAATTCGGGCGTCTGCATAACGTCTGGCCAGCAATAGCTGATGCCTGCCTTCCAGCTTCCAAAGTCATGACCTTCGTTCTCACGGATCAACACCACATCGCACAGATCCCGGAGCTGTTGCAGCCTGTGCTGATCGTGCACCAGATCCGGACAGGCTGACACGAAGGCCAGATCCACATGGCGTCTGTACTCCCGCAGCTGCTCCAGCACATCTTCTCGCACCTCCCCATTCCCATCCCAGTGCACATAGATCATCAACGACCTCTCCCGTCCCGCTCTGAATTCTGGCCTTCTCCATGCCCATATCAGGTGATTCTGCGATAACTTCCCGCCTCCATCTTCCAAGCCTACCGGCTCAAACAGCCGTGAATCGGGATTGAGCTTCGGGTGATGCAGAGGATCACCCTGCACGAAGCGGCGGGGGTAGCGCTCCCGTAGGCGAGCCGATTCCTGATACAGACGCTTGCGCTTCTCGCCCTTGCGATCCCGCCCGCGGCTGTGCGATTCCAGGTGCAGGATCCTGGGCTCAGGTGTCACCACCACCGCAAAGCCTTGCTGTCCCAGCCGCCAGCAGAGGTCAACATCGTTGTAGGCCACAGCGAAGCTCTCCTCAAACCCGCCGATCTGATCGAAGGCTTCGGCCCGCACCATCAGGCAGGCTGCCGTGGCTGCCGACCACTGCTCCTGCACCTCCAGGGCGGCCACCATGGCTGTTGCCGCTCCCGGCTCCATGCCTTTCCCCGGAGACTGGATGTCGTGGAACTGCCCCGCCACCGCCATCAGGCCGTGATGCTGGATGCGGCCATCTGCGTACACCATCCGGGCGCCCACCGCCCCCACATCCCGGCAGCCAAATGGATCGAGTACCTGCTCGATCACCCGCGGCGATTGGAACACGATGTCGTTGTTGAGAAACAACAGAAAATTGCCCGTGCAGCTCTGCCGGGCGCGGTTGTTGAGGGCGGCAAAATTGAACGGCCGCTCATCCCGCAGCCCGATCACGGGCACTGGGCTGTGCTGCTGCAGTTCTGCTGCCAGGCCGATGGCGTCTTCCTCCGTGCTGCCGTTATCGATCAACACCAGCTCGAGAGCCATCCCTCCGGCGTTGCTGAGCAGCGATGCCACACAGCTGCGGGTCAGCGCCGCCTGGTCGCGGAAGGGGATCAGCACCGACACCCGATCCTTCGGTTGCGGCAGTCGCCGCACCATGAACGTGCCCTGGCGCGGGCCTGTGGCGATCACGCCCTCTGGGAGGAGCCTGGATCGGGCCTGGCGCTGCACCAGAGCCGTGAGCTCCTGGAGCTGGCTGTGGCTGAGCCCTTGCCGATGGGACGGAGCGCTGATGGGGAGCACGGCCGGGTTGGACAGAGGGTCACGGAGCAGCAGCACCTCGGGCAGCTGGTGGATCCGGGCGCCACGGCCCATCAATTGCAGGGCCAGATCTCTCACCAGGGCGTGCAGGCTCCTGTAGGTGGGGGCGCAATCCAGCCCCGCCAGCACCGACACGGGCACGCCCACCAGCCCCGGGATGACGCCCCGCGTCAGCAGCCGGAAGGCTGTGGGCCTGGCCTCCAGCTGGCGCAGCCCCACCCGCCGCGGCTCTCGGCACCAGATCAGTTCCTCGTCACTGCAGATCAGCTCAACCGGCTGCCAGCTGATCACACGCGACAGCGTTGGCCAGGCTCCTGGTGCCGTGCTGTCATCGGCCCCCAGGAAGGCCACGAGTGTGTCGCTCCGGCCTGGAGCGGCCCATTGCAGCCATTGCTCCGCCAGGGGGCGATCCAGCCAGAACAGTTCACCACGATCAAAGCCACCGTCCACGGCGCGCTGGCGGGCCCTGCGTTCCAGTTCCGCCACGCCAACCTGTTCGGCCAGGTGCGCTGTGACCGTGAGCAGAAGAATCCCGCACCAGCGGGTGCCCTGTCGCCCGCTGCCCCCGCGTCGTCGTGTCCGCACGGGCCGTTTCTGCCAATGGCGCAGCAGGCCATCGATGCGATCGGGCTGGCGTCTGGCCAGCCATGCCGCATCGATGGCCAGAAGCGAAGGTTCTGAACAGCTCTGAACAGCCTTCAGGCTGATGACCCCATCACCAGAGCCCACCAGCTGAATCAGTGGTGCTGGATCCATGTCGGCCAGCCCGCGAATCCAGTGGCCCCACTGGGGTGGGGGCTCTGTGCTCTGGTTCCAGAGCACGTAGCGACCACCGCGGCCGAGCACAAGCCGGGACGCGTCCTCCGCCAGAGCGGCACAGTCCGCCAGGCTGGACACCACCCGGGCAGCATCGAATCCCAGACGCAGTGCGCGGAGATGGGCAGTGGCCTCGGCCTCCTCCGTCGGCTCACCATCAGCGGCGATCTGCAGCCACACCCAGGCCGATGCCAGGCTGGCGTCCAGCGTGCTGGGGTGCCAGTGGGCCAGGGCCGAGTCAACCGCGAGCGTGGCTGGATCGGCCTCCAGGGCCAGACATTCCAGGGCACTGAGGCGCTGCAGCCAGTGACGTCGCTTCGGGGTACGCCTCAGTTGTTCCCGGTAGACCGCAATGGGGATCGGAGGCAGACCCGAGTAGAGCGGGCGCTCTCCTCGCAGCACTGGATTGAGTCCACTCCTCACGAAGGTCTCCAGGTCATCGCCGTGGCAGATCGCCAGCCGCTGGGGGTCCAGGGGAGAGTGGGCCAGAGCCTCGGGAAGCGCCGGGACCAGCAGCAGCGGGGCCGGCACCAGGGCTGGGTCGAGGAAGCTCTCGTCCAGACCCGGGTGACACCGCTGCAGAATGGCTGCCAAAAGGGGCGCGGGGTAGTCCAGCCGCCGCATCGTTTCGATCGCCTCAAGGCACGCTGCCAGATCCCCAGCCTGCAGCGCCTGGCTCAGCATCAGCCCTGGAGCTCTGTTCATGCCTGAACCAGGATGGCTGGGCTGATCATGCTCCTCGAACAGCAGCCCAGCTGCCGCTCGTTCTCCTGCAACCGCCATGTTTCGCTGGGCCTCGCCGCACCGGATACCCACTGATCTGGAAACCCTGCTGAGGCATGCCGGGGGAGACCGTTGCCCCTGCAGTGAACCCCACGATGTGCTCGTGTTCCTGCCCCCCCATCGCCTGCTTGCCGGGGAGATCTCTGCGCTGCACGACCTCCGCCATGCCTACAACGGACTTGAGAGCACCGATCCGGCCATCGCCTCCATCAACGGGGATCGACTGCTGGGCCAGAGCGCGGCTGCCATTGCCCTCTGGTCCCAGGGACATCCCTGGCCGCGTCCCCTGCAACTGGCGGCTGTGGATCCCCTCCTGGCCGTCGCAACCCGCGCGCTGCTGGAGCGGGAGCCGGACCTCGAGCGGGGCTATCTTCAGATCGACAGGCTCTCCGACCGCGGTGGCGCTTCTGCCGATGAAGCCTATGCGAGCAGACTTCAGCCCACGGCTGAGGCCTTGCTGAGGAGCTGGTCACAGCCCCGCACCGTGGCCTCAATTGGCAGGACTCCCGAACAGGAGCGTGACCACCTGCGGGGTGTGGCCATGCAGGATGAGCTGGAGCGGGCCGTGCTCGACGGTCACGCCCTCAGGGAGCAGGTCGCTCAGCTGCGGCAGATCAATGCGCATGTGCGGGCTGAGCTGCATCGCTCTCTGGCCGTGGGCGGCCGAGTGATGCAGCTCATGGGCCGTCTGTACTGACGACCCGAAGTCGCTTCAGGCCCCCAAGGCCTGGGCCAGACAGTTCATGACCTGGCGTGAGGCGGCGGCTCCGTCACGCACCAGCTCCTCCAGCAAGCTGATGCGGCGGTTCAGCTGGCTCAGTTCCTCCTCGGTGAGTTGCACGGTCAGCTCCAGGTCCAGACGACGGTCGCGCTCGAGTTCCAGGCTCAACAGTTGGTCGCGAAGTGCCTGGTTTTCCAGTTCCACCCGGTGCAGATCCTGCAGCTGCGCATCGAAGCGGGTGAGCTGCTCCTCCATGGCCTGTCCACGGCAACGGGCCTGAGCCAGTGCCGCCGGAGATGAGGCTTCCTCAAGACGGGTCAGGTAGGTGTCATCAGCGGAGCGATGGTCGAGCGCCGCCGAGCGGGGGTGGCGTTCCAAGTGGAGGTAGGCGTGGAGGACCCCAGGCGCACTCTCAAGCCAGTGCCGGGCCAGCAGGGCCTCAAGGGGGGCGGGACAGGCGAAGCGGACGGGCACATCGGGGCGGGCGGACAGAGTCTGTGACGGGTCCACGCACCAGGCCACCAGAGCGGGGGGAGAGAAGCAGGCGAGGTTGACCAACCGCCAGGGCAGCGTTTGCTCACCGAGCCGGCAGACGGCTGACAGCATCGCCTGGTAAGGATTGGCACCCTCCGAACCCGCATCGGCCGCTCCATCCAGAAGCCCCACAGGATCAGTGTAAACCAGGACAAGCGGCTGATCGCCACTGGCCTGCTCAAGCTCTGGCAGGTGCTGTACTTCAAGCCGCGCGCCCCTGAGACCAGCGGCTACGGGCTCGCCATCGATCCCTGGGGCCCAGATCTGAACCTCCATCCTTACTAGCGCGTGGGGGCCACACTGTTGCAGAGCCAATGCCGTGCGGACATCAGGACGAGGGGCTGTTCCAGGAGCGTCGTGGCGCAGCTGCCGCCGCACTGCTCCAGCTGCCTCCAGAGGTGCAGATCGCCCCAGTTCCGCCCCCCCTGGAAGCCTCCAAGATCCCTGGCGATGGACCGTTTGACCATCAGGGTGGTGATGCCGTCACCGAAGAATCCGCCGCCATCCCCATCGGGCAGGGGTGCCGCAGTGGCCTGGTGCAACCTCAGATGGCGGGCGTACACCGCTGCGCGACCCCGCTTCAGCTCCTGCCACTGGAGCGCCAGCCGCAGGGGATGGGAGAGGGCCTCAACGTTCTGAAGCGCAAGCGCTTGGCCTGACATCACCTCCAGGGCCACGTTGCGACATCGGCAGGTGCCTTCCCGTGCAGAACGGCGCAGCAGCCGCAGCGGCAACCGCAGCCGTCGCCGGCAGGTTGCCACCAGGTCTGCCAGATCGGCGGCGATTCCCGGCGGCGAAGCGTCGTCCACGACCCACACCTCCCGGGGCCAGAGGGTCTGCAGGCTCAGCGACTCAAGGGCCAGGCTCAGCAGGTTCAGCTGAGGAGCGTGGGCAGAGATCACCACGGTGATCGGGGCCTGAGCGCTGCCGGCCTGGGTCGAGAAGCGGCTGTGCCAGTGCTCGAGGATGCGGCTGAAGGCCTGCTCCAAGTCGCCCACGGGCAGCAGGGGCGGCAGCAGTTCAGGCACACCGCTGCGTTCGGCGGCCAGCCGGCTCAGCAGCACACTGCGAGAGGCCAGCCCAGCCGTCGCGGCCATCACCAGCGCTTCCTCATCCTCCCGGTCCAGCAGCCGCAGCAGTGGCGGCTTGCCAGCTGAGCCCGCCAGTCGCAGCAGTCCACCAGCTTGATCGCAGGGATGGGGTAGAAGGCGCAGCAGCACCAGCACCTGGGTGCGCAGCAACAACTGCTGATCGGGGTGCTGAGGCTCCAGCCAGGTGGCTGTCTCCCCATCGCGGGAGAGTGGGGCGATGCCGCGGCTGTGGAGCCGCTCCAGGCCCTTCAGGAGCACGCTGACCTCCCAAAGCCAGCTCAGCTCCAGCTCGCACCGGCGCAGACCCTGCAGCAACTCCACCAGCAGGGTCTGCTGCCACCACACTCGCGGCAAGATCCGTTCAACCAGGTTCACCAGCGCCCTGCGCCCGTTGTCCTCCAGGCAGGCAGCCTGGGTGGAATCGAGCAACAGCACGGCCTGAAGCAGCGGCAGCAACACCGACGCGGGCTTCAGGGAGCCCAGGCGATGGCAGGTGTCCGGGTTCAGCGCCAGCACCAGGGACCGCAGCAGCAACAGCTCGGAGCCACCCTTCCGGACGATCGTCTCCAGCGCACCGTTCAGACGTCGCTGGGCGACCTGGTCCGCGGCGTCGCGGGCGATGCCCGAGGCCAGCACGAGGTCATCGATGGCCTCCACCAGGCTCCCGAGTTCCTTGGGGGATGCCGCTGGCTTGCCTTGCAGCAGCCCCACCAGGGCGATCCCCCTTGCGGCTGGATCCTCCAGTTCAGAGGCGTGCCGCAGGCCCAGGCTCCTCAGCCCGCAGGCCATGCCCCGCAGCAGGGGGGTGCTGCTGTTCAGGCCTCCCACCAGGGCGTCCAGCAACCGCAGCCAAGGTCCTCGTTCATTCTTATCACCCTGCTCGGTACGCAATCCCGCTGCGATGCGCTCGGTGAGGTCCTCGGCTAGTGGCTCCTGCTCTGGCGAGGGGAGGAGATGGAGCAGGTCCAACAGTTCGGCCGCCAGGGTGTCTGGATCCTCCGCGAGGTCCCCGAGCCAGCTGCCCAGCGGCCAGGGTTGTCGCAGCCGGGCGGGCTCCAAGCAGCCCGGTGCGAAGCGCCCCTGCAGCAGCCTTTCCAGGCGCAGGGCCTTCACCGCCTCGCTGGGGCTCAGTGGGAGGCTGCTCAGCTTGCGGTAGCGGCTCCAGAGGAGGCCGAGCTCGGAATCCATCCCCTCAGCGGTCTCCGGCAGCTGCCAGAGACCCACGCATGTCGCTCCGGCCGCCGGCAGAGCGGGCAGGGCCGGAGCGGCTGAGAGCTCCACAAGGCCGTTGGTCCAGCCCACTGGTGCTGCCAGAAGCAGGGAGTCAGCGGATGCCACTGGGGGGAGCTGGATGGCAGCGGCCAGCACCATCTCCTCAGCAGAGGTTCGACCCCCAGGGGGGCACGGCGTCGTTGGCCAGCGCCACAGAGAAGCCCGTTCACACCCGCTGCAGAAGAGATAGCGCTTCACCCCAGGCAGGGCCTGAAGCCGGCGGACCAACCTCCTCAGTTTCTGCTGAGCATGGGGGTTGGGCACCTGGGATCGCTGCCGGCTCGTTGGCGGGATGGGGCTGGACTGGTGCTGACAATAGATGCCGATTCCAGACCACCCGGTGCGGCACCTCGACCTGCTGATTGCCGCCCCTTCCGATCCCCAGGGGCTCCTGAGATGGGGGGACTACCACTTCGCGCGGGAGTTGCAGCTGGCGTTGCATCGGCTCGGGGTCAGTTCACGGCTGCTGTTCCGCGACTCCTATCGCCGGCAGCCGGAGCCCGCGGCGGGCAGTGGCCTGCTGGTGCTGCGAGGCAAGTTCGCTCCGCGGAACGACTGGTTGGCTTGCTCCAGCTATGCACACAAGGTGGCCTGGCTGATCAGCTGGCCGCTGGCTCCCACACCCGGCGAACTGGCCCGCTACGACCTGCTTCTGGTGGCCAGCCTCCAGGATCGGGCACGCATTGCCGCCATCAGCGGTCGCCCGACTCATACCCTTCTCCAGGCCACCGCCTTCGGTGGCCGCGGCCGGCCCCAATCGGTTGGCGGAGAGCTGCTCTTCGTGGGTAGTTATCGGGGAGTGGAACGACCCACGGTGGCCGATTTCACCCGCGCGGGTCTGCCTCTGAAGTTGATCGGGGAAGGCTGGGATGAGGTGGGTCTGAAAGCCGCGGCCAGCACAATCGCCAACCACGAACTGCCCAGGCTCTATGGCCAGGCCTTGGCGGTGCTCAACGATCACCACGGTGCCATGGCCGACTATGGCTACCTCAATAACAGGGTCTTTGACGTGCTGGCCTGTGGCGTGCCCGTGATCACCGATGCGGCTCCCGGCTGCCCGAAGGAATTGGAAGCCGGAGTGATCCGCCATCGCCGCGGTGATGACCCGGCGTCCACCATCAGGAAAGCGGATAAGTTGCGCAGCGATCACCGTTGCTTGGCCCCGGTGGCAGCGGCGGTTCGTGACCGTCACAGCTTCGATGCCCGTGCAGTGAGCCTGCTTGAGGTTCTCGACGTGCGCTGACCAGCAAGGAGGGGAGGCTCAGCTCACACTGGTGCTGCGGGCCTGACGGCGCTTCTTGCGCCCAGGAGATGGAGCAGCAGGTTGATCCACCGGGTGTTGTTCACGGCCCGGCGGTAACTCGCTGAGGGGTTTGCGTGGATCGCGGGGAGCTGGAGTGCTCAGCTGGGGGATACCGGCATTGTCGAATATCCGCTCGACTTCATCGACATAGGCTGAGAACGCCTCAAGTTGCAGGGCCTCCTGGCGCAGGGATCTGGGGAGCTCAGCCCAGGTGTCTTTGCTGCCGCTCTTGAGCCTGCGCAGCCGGCGCTGGGCGGCGGCTTTGTTCAGCAGCTCGTGATAAGGCGGGTGCTGAGGATCCTCCAACAGGGCACGGGTGAGCTTCCTGATCGCCTGCACTGACTCCCCCTCGGCCAGATGGGCCTTGACCTCAGCCACAGTGTTGCGGCGCATTGTCTGCCAGTCGTGCAGGCTGCGGCTGGTTGCCTTTCGTCTTGGTCTAGCCAGACGAACAAAGCCACCCAGGCGCCTGAGGAGTGCCTGGAGGCGCTGTCGGATCGAGGGCAGATGAGGGCGACTGGCACGAGGCATGACCAGATCCCACGATTGAAAATCGATCATACGGGACCCTCTCTTGAGCTGGGAGCGGAGAGATCAGAACGTTCAGCGGCGGTTCATGATTCCCAGACTGAAGGAGCCAAGACCCCACACCACAACCAAGCCGCCCAGGGCCGCGAGGAAACCCTTCCATCGCCAGTCGGAGGCTGGATCCACGGGGGTCACAGGTTCAGAGAGGCGCACCAGGAACTTGAGCTGCTGCTGCACCTGCTGACGGTTGGCATCAGCCGCGTTGATCGCACTCTTCAGGGCCTCGGTGGCCAGCAGCACGTCGGTCTCCAGCTTGGACCCCTCAGCTACGAGGCGGTTGAGATCCCGGCCCTCGGGGGTCACAAGGAGTTCCCGCTCCTCCCGGATCTGACGTTCCAATTCACGGATCTGGTCGGTGGTGAACGAGACCTCGGGGGTGGTGGGATCTTTGAACTGGCGCTTGAGGCTTGCCTCCTGAACCTTCAGATCCACCAGCCTGCTCTCCAATTGGGAAATGAAGCTGCCGCTGGCCGAGGCTGCCTCAGAAAGATTGACTTCGCCAAATTGATTCTTGAAGCTGTTGAACAAGGCCGATGCTGTGTTGAGACGATCCCGGGCCTTCCCAACCTCCTGCTCGAAAAAGCGTTGTTGGTTCAGGCTGATGTCTTGATTGGTGCGGTTCAAAAATTGCTCCGCTTCCTGGAGCAACAGCTGGTTGAGCCGGAAGGCAGGTTCCGGTTTCAGCCCTACTGTGGTGAGATTGATGACACCAGAAAGATCTTGGGGGCTGACAAAAACCTGACGTCGAAAGAACGCCAACTGCTGGTCGAAATTGGCATCGGCCTCAATGCCGGCAAATGGATCGCTCTCGATTCGAGCCCAAGTTTCTGCGGGCTTAAGCTCCAGGAACACCCGCTTCATCACCTCAGGTGAGGTTAGGTAGACCTCAAGGAAACGGCCGTCTTCGAGGGATCCGAGCATTGTTGGCCCCGCCAGTGTGCCACCAAGCAAACTGGTGCCTGTTCCACTTTGCACCTGGGGAAGGCGAACGATGAAGCTGGACTCGACCTGATAACGGTTTCGGCCGATCGAGAAAAAGTAGAAACCTGAGCCGATCACCACCAGCGTGGCCAGAATTGCAGGTAGAGGAATTCGCCGAATTGGATCCAGAGGAGCTCTGAGCCGATCACCTAGGCTGCGTCGGGCAGGTGTGTCACCCTGGGGGGAGACCAAATCACCAGGTACCAGTTCACTCGGGGACTCAGGGGGGTTCCTGAGCCCCGAGATCGCCGAGGAAGCCCACTGCTGGGCCAAAACCAGAGAGTGGACAGCGATCGCACTGAACTGTTGCACCCTGGTCGTCAAGGCACTGGGGCTTGCGCGGCGGGCAGAGCGACGCGGATCACGGGCGTAGCGGGATTGCTGAACCAAAGCAGGTGTCCTCTCCCATAACGTTGATCGCAAAGGCTAACAGTGAGTGTCCGATGCCGCTAGTCCAATATCCTTGCCTCTTGCTGGATGGCTTCGGATTGGAGTATTTGAGTTATTTTCAGTCGGCATCAATCACTTTGTCAGCATCAGAAAGCTGCTCTGAAAGGTACAGAAGCTCTTCGTTGTTGCCATAAATTAGCAAGCCAAATCCTATGGACCCTACGACCCAGGACCAAAAGTACAGGGCACTTACGTCCGGGGCTGGGTAGTAGGGATTCAAGCTCTGGCGAAACAGTTCTACTCCGTGGGCCAGAGGGTTCCAGAGAATCCAGTGACGGAATTCGTCTGGGATAACTCGGATAGGAAAGAAGATGCAGGATGTCCACAATAGGAAACGTCTGAGAAAGGTCTTTACAATCCAGGCTAAAATCGGCAACCTGTGGCCAAGTATCAGGGTGCTAAGTCCAACACCGAATCCAAGTAGAGAAAATCCCAAGTAAATAAAAATTGCGAACCCCGGCACGGCCACGGCTAGTTGCCATTCCCAAGCACTCACGCCCAGAATGAATAACAGCATCAAGGTAGCAAAGATCTGGCTGCTCAGAAGAGCATTACCCATCAGTGAGTCGAGCGGACGTAGGCGACGATAGAAATAAAGATCTCCACCCTTTTCAACGCCACCAAGGGCCTTAATCGCCACTTCTGTAAACATGAAGAAGGGAACAAAACCAGAAGCCAGCCAAAGCACCGGGTTGATGTAGTCGCCCTCACCTGCTCCCCGGATAAGAACGCGTAGGAGAAGGAAGGTGCCGATAAGAGCTAAGGGCTCGAAGAAAACGCCCGCTACCCCGAAGAGGCCTTTTGCCGCCTTCAGCTGTATCTCTCTGCGGGCCACAGCCGAGATGATCCGACCCTGCAGTAAAATCTGGGAGATGGCGCGGCCCAAGGGGTTGGGGACCATGGCTTGACGCCGTTAACTGCCCCCCATCATATGAGAACAACCCCCTGAGGTGCTCACAGGCAGTGGCAAGGTGCTCTTCCCGACAACGTCCTGAGTCCTAGGTTGTGGCTTGCTGAGGTGGGGGGATGAACCTCAAGCAGATCCTATACAGTCTAGAGTTGGAGTTAGAAAAATCAAGAGTGAGCCTTGGATGCTCCACTTGCTTCAAATGTGTTGCCGCCTAAGATATTTCCGACGATGACATGGGCGGGCATCCATTCCCAAAATAGACTATGTGAGCGACCTCATCAGTCATCATATTCCTCCGCGCCTTCATCGTTATCCTTCAGCCGAGCGAGTCGTGCATTGTATTCATCGCGAAGTTCATCTTTGGTGCGTTGCTTCTCCTCTTTAATGAGCTCAAGGCAGATCTCTGGATCGCCCTGGTAGACCAGACGACCGTCAACGATAGCCAACCCCATGTCACAATAATCAAGTGCCAACTTCTGTTGGCCTGGTGCTGCCATAATAAGTGTACGCCCATCAATCCGCTCCTCAAAAAGGGTGCGGATACGTGTTGATTCGGGATGTAATTCTCGATGGTCCCAGTTGCCAATCTTCCCTACTGCAAGAACATCGAAATCGAATGCCAAGGATACAGCGAGCCTGAGAGTCTTTTGCATTGAGCTATGCCAGGATCCTAGGGGCTGGTGAAACAGCCTGTCATCAGCACCGGAAACTTCTTGAATCAGACGCAAATCATCTTCAACCTTGCCAGGAGGGCTATAGATCTCTGCTGCAAAGCGAGCATTCATATATCCTGATAGCTTATTGTGGAAAGCCTGATTGCTACCAACGGGCCATGACACAGATCCATGATGGAGAACCGATCCTTGGTCGGGCCTTTCAATCCCTGAGAGGCAGTCGAGAAGGGCTCTTGCTTCATAGGCGTTGGCACTGAACAGTGCGAGTCTGTGGCCTCTATGCACGTCAAGACTGAGATCTGCAAAAGCTTTGCGGAGTTCCGCTACTCCGGCAGGCAGATGCTTCGAAACCTGCCTGGCCTCGATCACAAGATGTTCAGCAGCGGTACTTGGGTTTGGCATGGACGATGGGAATGTGTACTCAGAGGTCGTTCGGGAACCCTAGCTCGCTAGCTCATATTTCGATACCCCCAACCTGAGCGGTGACAGAAATCCCTGCTCGCCAAAGCAACCGCTTACTCTTTACCAAGTCCAATAGTCTGCGGGCTTTCCGATATAGTCAAGAAACGCTTCCGTGTCTGGTTTGAGTTGGTGTACCACTTTGCTGCGCAATCTAGTGGGCCAGTGTGGCACTTTGACCAAAGCACGCCCTTTCTCTCCAGCCTCATTGACTTTGGGAAGTGAGCCCCTGTTCATCAGCAGCTGTGGCTGAACGGAAGCACCGAGAAATCTTAGGAGTCTCGAAAGTTCCCCTGCTGGCTCTGAGATGAGATCTTCAAAGGTTAGGCATAAGATCTGATCGTCTGAGAAATAATTTCGATAGGCATTGATTCGGGCGTAGTAACTTGAGCAGCCGATTAATAGCTTGGCTGCATGACGCTTGCTCATAAACCGATTAAAATCCACAAAATCTTCCCGTCTCCCTTTGATGTGACGCCATTGAGATACCATGCGATCCAACGGATGGCGAACAATATAGACGATCTTGAGACCTGGGAGGTAGCGATGCATCAGTGCCGGTGAATACCTGAAGCTTGCTAAGGAGCTGGCGTACATTGTGCTGGCTTCCCCTCGGAGTTGGTAGCCACGGCCTGGCTTGAAGATCTTGCGGTACCATTTCCAACCTTTGTCATATCTGCGCCCAAAGAATTTTGGCTCTTTAGGCCTACTGATGAATATGTCAGGATGGCGAGGTAGAATCGTGGCAAGAGTTGTAGTCGCCGACTTGGCCGCGCCAATAATGATAAAATTAGGTAGATACTCACTCCCTATGGAAGCCTGTTCTTCGTGCAGGCCTTGTAGGCCATCGGCAATTGATCTATAAACTTTCTTCCGTGATGATGCAGCAAGAAGAAACTGAAGACTTGTGTTCACGCGGTGGCGTTAAGGGCGACAGAGAGTTGCGAATTCGTTGTAGCGAGGCGAGCCACAATCTGCTCGGCAAGGCGGTTCATGCGATCAGACTCGTTGCCGTTTAGCGGAGTGTAAATACTTTGTGGTGGAATCTCTGTGCTAAAAACCTCCTCCCAAGGCAAATTCCATGCTCGCAGGGCAAAAGCATCATTGCCGGCTCGGTAGTGGTTGATTGTTTTCTCGGCAAGCTGCTGCGAAAAGCCAAAGTAACGATCTTCATGCCATCCCTCCTTCTCGGCCACACTGCGTACCATTTGGCTTGTGTTCTTGAGCGTGCGACCGTTGAAACCCAGTGCCTGGATTCTCTCCACCACAAGTCTGGACAGCCAGACACCTTTGGTTCCTGGCTGAACGTTCTCGCTACCTGGTGCTGCCGGACTGTACTGAAGATCTGGATTGATCTTTAGTGCATCGATCAGCTGCAGGAACGGATCACCGTAGCGTCGACTGAAGGGGATAAAGGTACAGGGAACTCCGCTTTGCAGTAAAGGTTGAAAAAACTTGTTATAATCGTAAATGTCTCCAGTAGCTACCCCAAGGGACTGATTAACGTAGTCACCAAAATCGAGGCAGTGATAGAGTCGCCTGAGTGTATGGACATACCTGGAATTCATGTATTCAAGTTGCGGACGTATGAAAACGATGACATGAAGGCCGAAGCCATGGTTACGCAGGATCTTTGTGATTCGGCGCAGTTGTTGGGGATTGCATAAGGGCCGTGTAAATTGCTCGGCACTCATCAGCATGTTCCCAGAGCCGCTTTCAAACCGATCTAGATAATGGTGCCACTTTTTCCACTTGTCTCGATTGATCGCCTTGATTAGTGGCTTATGCTTGAGTCCTGATCGGCGGGGAAAATCGTAGATTAGGCTTTCATTCTTTAGGAGTCGGCGATTCTGCCTTAGTCGACTTTGAATGTATGTTGATGCCGTTTTGTGGGTGCCGGCATGGATGTAACAGATACGCTCGGGTGTCGCAGGCATTGCTCAATCCTTTGACCCAATCGTTGGTTCGTAGACATTTAAAAGGACTGCCCGCCGTGCTGACGGGGTCTGAGGATGGCCGCGGTGAGCACCGTGCTGGGCGGAAACAACCATGTCTCCAGCTTGACAGAAGATCGGCAGAGCGGCTCGCCCACCGAGCAAGCGATACTCATGCTTATTGAGGTTATGCTGAGCATTGAATGCCTGGTTTCTCTCTCTCAGGCGGCGATCACGGTGTGATTTCTTGATATAGCAATAGGGGCCAATCCCGAAGGAGCTTACATCATTAAGATAGACAAAGGACTTTACCTTTGCCTTCTCTCCGTCGCAGTGGTAGAGACGTGTCTTATTGACGCCCCTGTTCACGTATAGATTTCGGCACTTCACTTCAAGGGTTCGACCGAAAGCCTTTCGTGCCAATTCTCCTACCAGGTCTTCGTGAAGGCACTCAAGGACAAGGTGATGATGTTCCGCGGCAAGATTCTCGGGGTGAAAGATATCCATCATCCCTTCATCGTCCCCATGCCGAAGATTGATCACGGGCTTGTGACTCTCAACAAGTGCTTTGTATCCCCTAAGCATCCGATCCTGATCACGATTGAGGATCACATCCTGAAGGACTTCGCCTTTGGGTAAGGCCGCTATTGTGTCCCAGGTTTCATCTGCCATTTGGGCCAGTGTCTTCACAGTCTGCGGCGGCGCTGCTCCACGAATCACGATAATGCCCGTTCGTGCCAGCGTTTGAATGGCTAGCCGAAAGCGTACTCCCCGCCGCTTGAGCCCCGAGATGGTGAAGGTGATGGCACGTGTTTCCAGATCCCGTCTTGCCCCTGTGCGCAACACTGGTGGTTGGTAGATTGGAGGCGCTTCTCCTGCCAGAACCATACTAAAAAGGGGGAGTATAGAGACATCATAGCAGTCTATGCAAGACGTGTCATTGGGCTTTTGCTCACTGGTGGTAGTTTAGGTTGTATTGACTTGGAGGTTTGATTCATTCCTGCCAGGCTTAATGGTGCCGTCGTTGAGCATCTTCACTAAAAAGTTTGCTGTGCCGAAGTGGCTTTAGGGCGATAGCCCTCTGCGTCTTTCTGACAGGAAACTACTACGTCGCATGCACCGCGTAGGCCGGTGGGCTCCGAGGCCTGATTGAAAGTGTGTCACAGTTGCCCTCGCTTCACTGCCAACATGGTGGTTGAGGTGAGCGGACTAGCTGACGCACTGTGCCCGAAGCCTCCTCCGCCGAAACCGATCTTGACCCGAGCAGGTTCCTCGTGGCGATCCCGGACGCACGGGTGTGTCGGGGGATGCGTTGTCCAGCCTGGTTTCTGCTGTTGGTGGCGGTCCTGGGCATCTACTGCTTCGCAGAAGGCCCACGTCTACAGCGGTTGCCAGAGCCTGGGCGATCTAGAGCGCTTTGCCATCCGCCATCACCGTGTTTTCACTGAGGTGTTCAGAAGCGAGCTGCTGGGCCTGCCGTCTGATTTCTCGTTCTGCTATTTGCTCCTTCAGCTGGATGTGGTCGCTGCCCCCTGCCCCGCGATCCGCGACCCGACAATTGCTGAGATCCCCGTCGTTGCAGCCGATCTCGATCATTTGGTGTGTGATGCCAAAGCTCTGAGAGGTTTGGTCGAGCCCACCCCTGCAGGCGGCTCGGCTGCCCTTGGCCTGGCGTACTGATCTACACACCCCTGTGCACACCCTCCAGTAGCCATTTAGGCACTTCCAGGAGCAGGTGGCGACTCCATGCTGACCTCTCATAGAGGAACTCTTCTCTGAATGAGTAGCCAGCCAGAACACTCTGTACCGCCAAATACGCAGCTAGTTCAGTGCAAGTATGGGCTCCACTGAGATTGACAACTTTCACGAGATCAGCCACGGCCGCGCCATTGTGCCTGGACGCTGCGCGCTAATTAAGCGCCAGAGCGCACCCGAGAGGCCTGGAACTGCACCAGCTGGATCGTGGAAGTGCCTGCGATCGGAATCCGGTAGGGCAAGCCCTTCCTGCCTGCGAACCTGTATTGCTTCACCAGGCGCACTTCTCCGCGCGACACCAGCCTGTGCACCATCCCAGAAGCACTGCCGCAACTGGGGAGAGAGCTCTGGAGCCTTGAGGTCTGGCACAGCATTCCCAACACCCAGCTCCATGAGGATGCCCATCTGCGCATGGTCGTTGGCCACGCATGCACCACGGGCTGCTGTGGGTGAGTCTGGCCGTAATAAAGGGCGCAGCTGGGATGTCAACTTACTTTACGGCCGCTCTCCGCCAACCTTCTTAGTCTATTCAACCTCACTTATGTTGCCAAGGGTCTGGTCGAGTTCGAGTGAGGTCGCACGCCTTAGCCAGCACTCCGCCCGCCGCCGCAGGCCGTGGTGGCAGCGGCGCTCGAGGCGATCGAGCAGCTGCTGCAGGCCCAGGTTGAGCACCGGGCCGGCCACCACGGCCGCCGCCGCCGGCAGCTCCGCCCACACCAGGGCTTCAGCCTGCAGACAGGCGCCGCCGGCCGCGGCCCCAGCTGGCCCGCCGCCCGCTGCCACCGGCTTGAGCCGGGCCTCGAGGCCGAATTGCAGCTTCTGCTGCCACGCGCCCAGCCCCTCCACGCGGCTCTCCAGCTGGCGCAGCACCAGCGCCTCGTGCTGCCACCGGGCCTCCAGGCGCACATGGGGCTGCAGGGTCCAGCCGGCCACGCTGTAGGGCCGTGAGATGTAGGTGTAGAGGCCGGGGCCACTGGGTTGCAGGCGATCGGCATGCAGCAGGCCACGCAGGGGCCGGATCGGCCGCGACAGAAATTGAGCCAGCCGCTCGGGACTGGCGGGGGGCTCCAGCGCCACCCGGCACAGGCGCCGCTGCTCCAGCCTCATGGCAGGTCGCTGTGGGGGCTGGCGAAGGCGGGCGGCGGCGGCAGGGGATCGGCGGAGGCCGGGGCCAGATCCTCCAGATCACACACCGGAAAACGGTTGATGGCCTTGAGGGCGCGGCGGGCGTTGTCGCGCAGCTGCTGGCTCACGGCCTCGCAGTAGGGGATCTGGGCCAGGAGGTCCACGGTGCGGCGCAGCACCCGCACCACATCGCCCTCATCGAGGGAGGTGTTGGTGATCACCTCGCTCCAGCTGCAGCCCCGCGCCCAGGCGTCCACCAAGCCGGTGAGCTCCGGCTCCCACCAGATCGGGAAGGTCACCCGGGCGCGCTCCTGCTGGCGCGCGAGTTCGCGGCGCAGGCCGCGCAGATCATGCAGGGCCTCCTCCACCGCCGGCGGTGGGGCCCAGCTGCACCAGAGATCGGGACGGTTCACCTCGGTGGAGATGGCCTCCAGCACCGCCGCCAGCTCGGCCGGATCGAGGGCGTCGAGGTGGCCGCTCATCAGCGCCAGCCCCAGCCAGAGCTCGTTGTCACCGCGCAGGGCGGCCACAGTGCGACCCACCTCGGTGGGCTCCAGCCCCTCGGCGCCGGCCAGCCCGCCGAAGTGGCGCAGCACCTCGATCAGGGCCAGGAAGGTGTCCCAGTGGCGGTTGGAGCGGAAGTGCAGCAGCCGCTGGCGCTCCTCCAGCTCGGCGGAGAGCTCCTCGATGCGGTGGCGCTGCTTCCTGAGCTGGCGGCGATCGGAGCGGCGGTGGCCCGGGTGCAGCTCCAGCTCCTCGTCGAGCTGCTGCACCAGCTGGGCCTGGGCCTGCACCTCACCGGCCAGGTCGTACTGGGGGGTGGCCATGTCGTGACGGCGGGCCATGGAGGCCACCGCCAGGGCCAGGCCGGCGCTGGCCCCATCGCCATGGTGGTGCTCGCCGATGCGCTGCAGGGCCGGCGGGTGCACCTGGCCCACCTGCAGGCAGCTGAGCTCGGCATGGAGGCTCACCACGGCGCTGCAGGGCACCAGGATCCAGAGGTTGTCGTCGCTGAGGCAGAGCAGCAGGGGGAACTGCCCCGGGCCGGGCACCTTGGCCACGACCACCGCCGGGGTGACGCGGCCGCGCAGCGGCGGGGCCTTGAGGCTCACCAGGGTGCCCTCGCTGGCGAACTGCAGGGCCAGGGTGAGTTCGTGGGCGAGGGTTTCCTCGGCCTGGTGCTGCAGGGTGCGCAGCAGCCGGCGCTCCTCGCGCAGGCGGCCGCGACACTTCTCGTAGTCCTCCAGGTCGTCCCACGGCACATCGGCGTCGGCGCCGGCCTGAAGCACGTGGAGCTGCTGCTGGAGCTCGGCGATGCGGGCCTGATCGTCGACCAGATCGAGGGTGGCCAGGTAGCGGCCGAAGCTGCGCTCCACCAGCTCCCTGGCCTTGGCGAGGGTGTAGCGCTGCAGCAAGTTGAGCACCATGCCGTAGCTGGGCGTGAACTGGCTCACCAGCGGATCGGCCGGCGCCAGCGCCAGCTGGCCCGCCTCGCGCACCCCCTCGAAGCGGCTCTGCACCGTGACAACGTAGCCCTGCACATCGAGGCCGCGGCGCCCAGCGCGGCCGGCCATCTGCAGAAACTCACTGCCCATTAGCGGCCGGTGGCCGCGCTCGGTGCGCTTGGAGAGGGCCGAGATCACGGTGGTGCGGGCGGGCATGTTGATGCCGGCAGCCAGGGTTTCAGTGGCAAACACCACCTTGATCAGCCCCTGCTGGAAGAGGTCTTCGATCAGTTCCTTCCAGGCCGGCAGCACGCCGGCGTGGTGGGAGGCGATGCCACGCAGCAGGGGCTCGGCGTGGCCCTCGCGCACCGCTTCGGGGCTGGCGGCAACGAAGGCCTCCATCCGGGCCTGGATGCGGGCCTGCTCCTCGGCGCTCACCAGACACTGCTTGCCCAGATCCCGCACGCCCTTGTCGCAGCCGCGGCGGCTGAAGATGAAGTAGATGGCGGGGAGCATGTCGCGCTCGGCCATCTGGGCCACCACAAACGCCAGCGGCGGCGCCTCAGGCTGGGGCGGCTTCGGCACTTTCGGGCCCTTGCGCCGGTTGCCCTTGGGGGCGCGCCACACCTTGGCGTTGGGGTGCAGGTCGGTGCCGGCCTCGTTGAGCAGGGGGTGCAGGCCCTTGGCGCTGCAGAAGCTGAAGGCCAGGGGCACGGGCCGGTGGTCGCTGTGCACCAGCCGGGTGGGGCCGTGCACGCGCTCAATCCAATCGGTGAGCTGGCCGGCGTTGGCCACCGTGGCCGAGAGGGCCACCAGCTGAATCGAGGGCGGGCAGTGGATGATCGACTCCTCCCAGACGGTGCCGCGCTGGGAGTCGTTCATGTAGTGGCACTCGTCGAGCACCACCGCCTCCACCCCCTCCAGGGGGTCGTTGTCGGGATGGTCGATCTCCGCGTAGAGCATGTTGCGGAAGATCTCGGTGGTCATCACCACCACCTGGGCCTCGCGGTTGAGGCTCATGTCGCCGGTGAGCAGGCCCACCTTCTCCGGCCCGAACTGCTCGCGGAAATCGCGCAGCTTCTGGTTGGAGAGCGCCTTGAGCGGGGTGGTGTAGAACACCTTCTGGCCATGGGCCAGGGCCCGGTGGATGGCGTACTCGCCCACCAGGGTCTTGCCGCTCCCGGTAGGGGCGCTCACCACCACCGAGTGACCCTGGCTGAGGGCATCGATCGCCTCGAGCTGGAAGGGGTCGAGGGGGAAGGGGAAGCGCTCTGACAGGTCAATCAGAACAGCCGCCTCGGTGTTCGTGGTTGAGAAGGGTTCGGAGGGGGGGGGCACTGGACGGGCATGTGTGCGGTGACTGTGACGGGCTCCATGCTGACCACAAAAGGGACAGTCCCGGTTGCGAAATCTGGCGAGCGACCTTTGGGATCGACCATTGAGTCCAATGAGAGCAGATGTCGGACGGAGATCTGTTGAAATTTAATCTTAGGCCTATCTATATTCAAGCAGATGCTCATCTCAATCAACTGTCACCTTATCATTTTACGTCCTGCAGAAACATCGCCACACCCGTTTCTGCAGGAAACTCGAAATGGAAGGTGGGTGAAAAGTTTTCAACAAGGCTTAAAGTTATGGTTGGCTTGAGCGATTAAGAGATCCAGCACCGCATAACTGCTGGACCTGACTACAGCAGATTGAAGGGACTCTCACGATTATAAATGCGCAGGGCGTTCTGAGCGGCTTTGGATCTGATCTCAATGTAGGATTCTTCAGAAAAGTACGCTGTATGCGGATTGATTGTGATGCGGTAACTTAATGGATTCGAAAGGTCTCGCCAAGTGGAAATAAATTGATTGTCAGTGGGTGGTTCATCTGGGATGACATCGAGTGCAACATGATTGATTTGATTAGAGCTAATGGCTTCCAGGAGAATGTCAAGGTCCGCAACAAGTCTTCCCCGGGCCGTGTTAACAAGAGAGGCTCCCCGCTTCATATTGGCGACGAAAGATTCATTAATCATACCAGCGGTCTCTGGGGTGAGAGGAGTGTGAATACTTACGATGTCAGAGCAGGCAAGCAGATCCTTGAGGGTATTCAGCCGATCTGCTCTCACAACCTTTTCATAGCCCCTCGGAAGGTATGGGTCGTAGAAGCAGGTATTGAAACCGAGCTGCCTACATTTCAGCAGAACACTGCTGCCAATTCGCCCTGATCCGATCACGCCAACCAATGTCTCAGAAGTTCGGCGAAGCCCTCGCAAGACATTTTCCTGCCAGGTAGTCTTGAGCTGTTTTGCAAGACAGTTATAAAGGCTGACACCTCGTGTGATATTTAGTATCATGGCGATAGCGGTGTCTGCAACCTCATCAACTCCATAGTCGGGATTGTTGCAACAGGGTATCCTTCTTGATCTTAATAGATCTAAATCAAGATTCTCATAGCCTACACCATACCTCTGTACTCCACGGAGATTGGGCAGTTTGGAAATATATTCTTGATTAATGATGGCATGCCAAACCATCAGTACCTCTGTATCAGCTCCCACTTGGGTGCCCACAAGGTTGCCTAGAATCAATTTCTCTTCCGCACTCGGTACTTCAAAATGATCTGTGATGGCGATAACAGACATGGAAATGGCCTTAATTCTTGGTGTTAATAGAGTTGTCCACGAGGTGCTGAACGAGGTCGCTGTACCTTTTGGGGAACTGCTCCTTGTCTGAAATTTGCCTCATCGCTAATTCGGCAAGTGAGAAATCTTTCTCCTCGTCAATGTCAATTGCTGAATAACCACTGAGAATATAAAAATCTAGTTTACCGGTAAAGACTGCCCACCCGAGACTTTCGTAATTTGACATGAATTTCTTGCAGTCATAAATGGCTATGGAGAAGTTTAAAGCAACTACAGGGGTGAGGTCTTGAGATCTGGGAAGTTTGCCAACCCTGGAGAAGTTTATATCCTTTCGATCTAGAAAGCAGTGTGTCTGAATTTCCTCTGCCGAAATCAAGGTATCAGCATCACCGCAGGCATATTGTTCCCATGCGGCATCAAGTTCCTCGGCTTTTAGCAGTGGGGAAGTTGGCGTGACAACTGCAAGATAGTCTGCAGGGACGGCGCACATAAAATCATATAAATAATCATCAATCATGCTCGAGCTAGTTGCCAATTCTGGAGACCTTTGGTAGAAGCTTACGCCGTTGCGCGCTGCAAGTTGTCCCCAAAGTGGGCTGTCTGAATTGATGTAGATAGATTGACCTAGATGCCTGCTGGATTTAACTTTATCAATCGTATGTTCGACAAGGGTCTTTCCGGCCAGTAGACGCATACCTTTCATTGGAATGCGATTGCTGCCCAGGCGAGAGGGAATAACAGTGATGATTCTTCCAGCCTTGTTCATGCAAGTTTCATTTGCGATGCTACTAAATTGACTTGATCAATGACCTTGCTGGCATAACCAGCTTCATTGTCATACCACAAAACGAGCTTGAGAAGCCTGCTCTTGATTACATTTGTCCAGCGGTGGTCAATCGTTGCTGAGTATTCAGAGCCCTGAAAGTCAAGTGAGACAAGAGGTGAAAAATTATTATGAATGATATTCCAATGCTGCTGGCTTTCATAGTGTTGGAATCTCTCGACTATTTCTTCTCGACTGATCTCGCGTGATAGGAAAAGGCTAAGGTCAGCTGTGCCGACAATAGCTGTAGGCGGTCTATAGGAAAACGAACCAATCATATCTTCTGACAGATTCAGATGCTGAAGTACTTGGCAGGTAGCCTGAATGGCCGAAGTTGGCTTTGGAATCAAATTCCCAATAGCTGAGCGCCCAAGTGCGTAGTGATGATAAATAGTTCCTGGAACCGACCAAGATGAGGCCGGACCATCCATTAAGTTCTGATAGCTTAGCCAAGGATGAATCGTTGTCACCAATCCGCTATCTAATCCAAAGTCCTCTATAATGACTCGGATAACCGGGGCTAGCGCGGTTGCATCGCAGATGCTGGAAGCAATGACATGATGTCTTGAAATATCTAGCAAATGTTCATTGGCACCCAAAACCAATGTAAAATCAACATTATTTGGAGAGTGGGTTACAAATACTTTTTTGACCTTTCCTAGATCGATTAACTTGCGAGAGTCCAATACATTTTGGTACACACCCGACGCGTCAATGACAAAATCTATGTTATCACGTTGCCAATCTACCTCGTTGATCGAGTGCTCATTGTGCAAGGTAATGGCGCTTCCGTTGCTCGCTAGAAGCGTGTGCTTCTCGTGCTTGAATTCTATCGGAAGGCGACCGTAAATACTGTCATAGTTAAGTGTGTAAGCAATATTATCGGGATCAGGATTGATATCATTAATCGCAGCGACTTCAAAGGCGGATGTTCTTAGATTGTTGCGTAAAATCGCGCGCCCGATCCTGCCGAGCCCGTTGATTCCAACCTTGATCATTTTAGGGCTTTTAATAGGGAAAAGGAGAGGCTCACTGTGCTTGAGTGCTTCAATGCAATTGTACTGTAGTGGTCGTGGACAAAACTACCACCTCTCATGCTTCTTGGTTCAGCCCCACCCACGTCATGCCTAGGGATCGGTCTAGAAGCGGATGTCGGTCCTTTGAGAGATCAGGCTGGGGCCAAGGATGCCCCCATACATGCCGACCTCGTCTCTTCTTGAGTCAAGACCTCAGGGCTGCCTAAAAGTGTGATCAAGGTGCGCTCCCGGCGGTTGTCACACCTCCCGGTGCCAGTATTCCCTTGATGTCGTAGGCCAGCTCGCGAAAGCCCTTGCGGATCGAGCGGTAGCCGCCGCGCCGCAGCAGGTTCATCACAATGGTGCGCAGGAAGGCGAACACCGGCGCCCCGATCCGGTTCGTGTAGCGATGGGCGTCCTCTCCGAGCTGGGCGTCGCGGGCCCAGTGCCACTCGTTCTCAATGCTCCAGCGCTGCCGGATCAGGCGCAGCAGGGCGTTTGGGCTGGTGCGGATGCTGGTCAGAAACCGGTGCCGCGTCGTCGTGCGCTTTGCCTGGCGGGTCGTGGTGGTGGTGACCATCTCCACGATCCAGGCGCAGCTCGGCCAGTTGGCCTTGATGTGCTCCGGTGCCTCCTACCGCTTCGCGGAAGCCTTCGGCTATGGACCGCAGTTCCCAGGCGGTGCCACGTCCGTGGCGTTTCTCGTGATCGGTTGCAGTGAAAGGAATGTGACGCTTTCCCGCTGCAGCTGCTGGAGGGCCACAAGATCAGCTGCAGCATGTCGGCCAAGGGCTGCTGCTGGGACAACGCTGTGGTGGAGAGCTTTTTCTCCACCCTAGCGGCGTCCCATGGAGTGGTGTAACTCGGGAGGATCAGCCCCGGCTACGCCGGGGCTGACGGCTCGCCTCCCTCAGATCTCAGCTGTGGCAATGGGTGGGCCGGTCTGTGACCCTGTTCGGAGCAC
>NZ_JAGQCU010000024.1 GCF_024346355.1 Cyanobium sp. ATX 6A2 | reverse complement strand
TCAGAAAACCTACAACACCGCTCGCTCGCGCTTCACGGGGCTTCAGGCTCTGCTCCCTCTCGGGCGCAGCTCTTTACCGTAGCACCTGCTACCCACCTCTGGCAACCAGCGCTTCCCCCCACGGCAGAAATCGCTCCAGGGTCGTGGCACGATCCGCCGCCAGCACAGGGAAGTCGACCTCCGCGAGATCCGATCCAGGGCTGAGCCGTGCTGGGGAGATCCGCAGCCAGCGCACTGGACACTCCAGTTCGGTGAGCACCAGCCAGGCCGCGGCCAGGTCCCAGATCTTCGGAGTGGCCTCCAGGGCCGCCACGGTCTGCCCCATGGCCACACTCACGAGATTGAGGCTGGCCACACCGAGCAGACGGATCTTGCCGGGAAAACGGCGATCCGGCAGCTTCTGCAGGACGCCGATGGAGCGGCTGCAGAGGGAAGCACAACCAGAGGTGGGGGCATGACCGGAAGGCGGCTGCAGGAGCTTGCCGTTGCGCCAGGCGCCCTGACCGCGCACGGCCACAATGCGCTGGCGCAAGGGCGGCACATCCAGCACGGCCAGCACGGGCCTGCCGCCTTCAAAGCGAGCCAGGGAGATGGCCCAGTAGGGAATTCCAGCGGCGAAGTTGGTGGTGCCATCAAGGGGGTCCACCACCCAGTAGGCGGGGGTATCGGGCACCCGACGCTCCCCCTCCTCGCTGAGCACGCCGTCGCCGGGGAACAGCGCTGAGATGCCCTCCACGAGCTCCGCATCGCTCCAGCGATCGCAGGCCGTGATCAGGCTGCCGTCGGGTTTGAGATCGGAGACCACATGGCCGAAGTCGTGACGCTGGCGGTCGCCGACCCGGTCCAGTAACGACGCCAGACCAGGGTGCAGGGACGGGGAAACGGGAGCCGCGGTCATCCGATCTCGAGGGCAAGCACCCTGCTCAGACTGCGGCCCGTATCTTCCCGGAACTGACGCAGGTTGACCCGGTTCAAGAGCAGCAGCGCGGCGGCCGCCACCAGCAATTCCACACCGAGCACCAGGGCATAGGCGGGGAAGGGATCGGTGCTCCCGGTGACCTGCAGGTGCAGGAAGCGCCCCAGATCCAGCAGACCACCGCCGAACACCTTGCCCAGCGCCCTGGACAGGGCCTGGGCCAGACCCCAGACGCCCACGAAGGTGCCGGCGGCCTGAGGCAGGGTGAGATCCAGCATCAGCACCAGAGCGCTGTTGGTGCCGATTCCCGCCGACAGGCCAAACAGCACCATCACACCCTGCAACACCGGCACCTGGGCCGTGATCCCCGAGAGCAGCAGCAGGGCAAGGCTGCCGACAATGAGTTGACAGCCCAGGCGAGCGGTGGCGAACTTGCCGAGCCTGGGGGTGATCCAGAGGCCGGCGATCAGCAGCCCCACCAGGGTGCCAATGCCCCAGAGCGCGTTCAGGGAGGCGGTGGCGGCGATGGACATGCCGAACACCTCAGCGCCGTAGCTCTCAAGCACGGGGTCCTGGAGGAACAGGCCCAGGGTGAACAGCAACAGGAAGAGGAAGAACACCATCACCTGCCGGCTGGAGGTCACCAGGGCCCAGCTCTGGCGCAGGGTGATGGCGTCGTCGCGGGAGGGCGGCGACTCCGCGCTGGCCAGGGAGGCGCCAGTTCTGGGTCGCTCGATGCCAAGGGTGGCGATCACGGTGAGCACCAGAACCACTCCGGCCACGCGCACCATGAAGCCAAGCAGGGCGGGCTGCAGGATGGCGGGATCGGTGACCCCATCGAGACTGCCGAGGGCGAGGGCGATGGCGATGGCCCCCACCACGATGCCCACCGTGAGCAGGCACCAGATGATGCCCACGGCCCGGGGTCGTTCCTCCTCGTTGGTGCTGTCGATGAGCAGGGCCAGGTAGGGCGAGGAGGCCATGGAGATGGCCAGGCCATAGGCCGCAAACAGCCCACAGAGGGCGGCGATGGCCGCCAGCAGGGAACCGCCTCCGGTGTCCAGCAGGCGGCCCACCTGGAAGATCAGGGGCACCGACAACACCGCCAGGGTGCAGAACAGGACCGCCCCGAGCCAGATGTAGGGGACGCGGTGGCGACCTGCGACCGGGTGGGTGTCTGAGAGCTGACCAAACAGGACCCGGGCTGGAGCCACGAATTGTTCACAGGCCAGGGCTACCCCCACCAGCAGGCCGGGGAAGCCCAGCTCACTGATCATCACCCGGTTCAACAGGCCGGCGAAGATCACCGCCAGACAGCCAAGGCAGCCTTGGAACAGACCCAACCTCAGGGTGCTGGTCAAGCCAAGCCTGGGGCCCGGAACACCTGAGGACGAGACGCTCATCAGCTGTGGAGATCAGAGCAGGCTTGGATCGGAAGCCTGGCAGGCGGGCAGCAGCGGAATCGGTTCCACGGGGATGTCGGTGTCGAGCCGGGGCTTCTCGGCGGGCAGGCTGCGTGCCGGACAGCTGAGGATCACGTCCAGTCCGGTGCGGCGGCGAAGCTCGGCCAGACGGATGTTGTAGTCGGTGACGGCAGCGGAGAAACGCACCTCAGCATTGGTGAGATCGCGCTGGTTGTCCACCACCTCCCGCTGGGTGGTGACCCCGGCCTGCAGACGCAGGCGGGCGAGACGCAGGGATTCGCGCGACTGAATGACCTCTCGGGCCGTGGTGGCGATGTTGCGGTTGTTCTTCTCCAGCTCGAAGAAGCTCTCCTCCACCTGCTGGCGAATGTTGTCGCGCCGTTCGGCAAAGCGAAAGCTGCTCTCCTCGGCGCGCTGACGGTTGCCCCGGGCCTGGGCGGCGGCGGCGCCACCGTCAAACAGCCGCCAATTGAAGTTGAGACCCACCGAGGCGTCGAGGTTTCGGGTGGCGTCGACCCGACTTTCAGTGGCTCCGGAGAGATCGGTCCAGGCTGTGTCGAAGCTGGCGAACAGATTCAGGAAGGGCTGGGCCTGGCCCAGGGCCGCGTTGGCCTGGCTGTTGGCAATGGAGATGTCGAGCAGGGTCTGATCCAGTTCCTCGCGGAAGGCGAAGGCGGCCACGATGCTCTCCTGCAGGGAGGGCTGCCACATCCCCAGCACCCGCGGGGGATCGGCGGCCGTGGGGGTGACGTCCTGGGGCAGATCCAGCAACTCAGCCAGGGCGCGACGATTGATGGCCTGGGCAGCAAGGCCATTCGTGAGCAACTGCTGGTCGCGCGCCAGCTGGGTTTCGGCTTCCAGCACGTCCAGGCGGGTGGCCACCCCGGCCTGGAACCGGGCCCGGGTGTCGCGCAGGCTCACCAACGAGGCGCGCACGGACTCCTGGCCGATGCGCACCTGATCATCGGCCTGCTGGAGACTGAAGTAGGCCTGGTTGGCCCGAAGCCGCAGATCCCGCAGGGCAATGATGTATTGAAACTTGGCGCTCTCGAACTGGTCGCGTGCCGCAGCGATGCTGGGAGTGCGGGTGGGGTCGATCAGCGCCCACTGGGCCAGGAGTGAGGCGGCCGCCCGCCAGCGCTGCTCGCTGTTGGTGCGGCTGCTCCCGTCGAAAAACTCCGTACGGGTTTCCGAGGCGGTGAAGCCGGGAAAGGTGCCTGCGTTCAGATCGATGGTGGGATACCACTGGGCGATCTGGGCCCTGAGGTTGCTCTGGGCCTGATCCACCTGGGACGCGATCGCCTTGAGGCTGGGATTGTTCACCTCCACCAGGCGTTCCACCTGGGGGAGGGTGAGGGGACGCAGCTCACGGATCTGCACCTGCTCGGGGCGGGTGGGCAGGGCCAGGGAATCGGGCGCCGGCAGGTCATCGAGATCCGGGCCCAGCTGCGTGGCGGCCGGCGCCACCAGCCGCGGGTTGACCCGAGGCCGATCACCCTTGCTGTCGATCGCATTGGGCAGGGCCGAAGGGGCGTACACGGGCGGTCCCCCAGAATCCACGGCAGCACTCGGGGCGGCCCCTTCCTCCACGGCAGTGCTGTCGCCCGGGAAAGGGGAGAGGTCATCGGCCACCGCCACCCCACCGGCAAGGGGCAGACCCAGCGCTCCCAGGAGAACCAGTCGAAGAGCGGTGTGGGTCATGCCGGTGGGCACTGGGCAGCGGGAGTTTAAGAAGGCCGGCCGGATTCACCGGTGCAGGCGGCCACTAGGTCAGCTGCGCTCCGCACCAGCTGCACCGGCACCGGCAGCAGGGCTTCCAGGTCCTCGAGGCGCAGGTCATCGAGAAACACCGGTTCTCCCTGACGCAGCATCACCGAGGGCAGCAGCAGCTGCTCCCCCAGATCCCGCTGGGCCAGGCCGCTGAGCAGGTCGGAGCCGGTGAGCAGTCCGGTGACCACCTGCTCCTGGCCCCAGTAGGGGCTGGGCAGGCCATGGAGAACCAGCTCCAGTCCATCGACCCGGTTGAGACGCTCCACCACGGGCGTGAGCGCCTCGGCCACCAGGGCCCCCACCACCCAGCTGAGTCGTCGGGAGCGATCCAGACGGGCCGGCAGGGAAGCGGTGGCCTGATCGAGGGACTCCAGGAAGGCGCGGATGCTGCCCACCCCGTTTTCCTGTTGGGGCAGGTCTTCGTACTGGTGCCGTGGGGGCAGCGGCAGACCGGCCAGCAGATACCACTCATCGGACAACCAGGCGAAGCGGCTGCCGAGCTGCCGGTGGAAGTGCTCCTGCAGCGGTTCCACCTGGGCGATCACCCGGCGGGCGCAGCTCCGATCCACCGGCACCAGGTCATCCCCGGCGGGACGGAAGCGCGTAAGACCTACGGGCACCACCGCAGCGGAGAGCACCGCGGGCCACTCGCCCCGGGCGAACATCGCCAGATCCGTGAGGGTGCGCTCCAGGGCCGCGCCGTCGTTGAGGCCGGGGCACACCACCACCTGGGCATGGATCTGCAGATCGCGCTCGGAGAACCAGGCGAGCTGATCCAGGAGCAGCCCCGCCCGCGGGTTCATCAAAAGACGGCTGCGCAGCTCCGGTTCGGTGGCATGGACGGACACATACAGCGGCGAGAGCCGCTGTTGCTCGATCCGCAGCCAGTCGGCCTCCGTGAGGTTGGTGAGGGTGAGGTAAGAGCCGTAGAGAAAACTCAGTCGATAATCGTCGTCCTTGAGGTAGAGGCTGCGGCGCCTTCCCGGGGGCTGCTGGTCGATGAAGCAGAAGGGACAGGCGTTGTTGCACTGTTTGAGGCCATCAAAGAGGGCTTCGGTGAAGCCCAGGCCGAGGGTCTGGTCGGGATCCTTCTCGAGTTCGATCGTGTGCTGGCTCCCGTCAGGGTCTTCCGCCACCAGCACCAGCTCTTCGTCACCCACCAGCAGCTGCAGATCAATTAGATCGCGGGGCCGGTGACCGTTGATGCTGAGCAGGCGATCGCCGGGCTGAAAACCGAGCTCCTCGCCGATTGAACCAGGCTCCACCGTGGCCACGATGGCCGGCTGGGGCAGGCGGCTTGGGGATTGACCCGCCAACGCCTGGCGGGCCTGGGCATCCACGACCACCGCAATCCCGGCGGAGGGTTCGTTCCACATGGGGGGAGGCGAGCGGATGGGCTGGCTTTAACTGCCCACTGTGCCGCGCAGCCAGAGCAGGATGGCGATCCCGAAGGCCAGGCGGTAGATCACGAACACCCAGGTGCTGTGGTGCTGCAGAAAGCGCAGCAGCCAGGCGATCGCCAGCCAGGACACCACCGCCGAGGAGGCAATGCCCACCAGGACCGGCAGCACACCCCCGCCCATCACACCGCCGTCGACCGGGCCAGCGAACAGCTCCCTGAGTTCCACCACACCGGCGAGGGTGATGGCGGGGATCCCCATCAGAAAGGAGAAGCGCGCCGCTGCCGTGCGCTCCCAGCCGTCGAACAGCGCAGCCGTGAGGGTGCTGCCGGAACGGGAGACTCCGGGGATCAGCGCCAGGGTCTGGGCCAGGCCGACGATCAGCCCATCGCGGGGCTGGACATCGTCGAGCTGGCGGCGGCGACGGCCCAGCAGCTCCGCCAGCCCGAGCAGCAGGGCCATCACGATCGAGACAATCGCCACGGATGTCAGGCTGCGCAGGGGCGAGTTGTCGAAGTCGCTCACCATCAGCTTGATCGCCATCCCCGCCAGCAGGATCGGGATGCTGCCGAGGGCGATGGCGATGCCCATGCGCGCATCCGTGGAGCCCCAGCGGCCCTCGCGCAGGGCCCGGCTGACGCCTCTGAGCACCTGGGCGAGATCGTGCCAGAAGTAGGCCACGATCGCCGCGATGCTGCCCAGCTGGATCACGGCAATCGCTGACACCCCCGGGTCACCCCAGCCCAGCAGCATCGGCACCGCCTGCACGTGGGCGGTGCTGCTGATCGGCAGAAATTCCGTGAGACCCTGCACCACCCCCAGCACCAGTGCCCTCAAGCAGGCCTGAGCCAGCCCCAGCTCCGCGCCAACGCCCGGCTGAGCTGGGCCAGCAACCGCCAGCACTGGCATGGCGTGCGCCCAGAGGTGGAGCAACGAATCCATGAAAAACCTGAAGCGCCCCGACCCTATGGCGCTGCCGCACCCGGCAACCCTTAAGGTTACACATCTTTCTTCACAGGCCTGGTGATCGCGGGCACCCCCGGCACAGCGAGCAGGGCTCTGCCCCTTGGAGTGGGTGCTGAGGCGGGACTGGCGCCCAGGGCCAGAGCCATCGCCCTGCCGCTCCTCAGTGGCCTGCTGGTGTCCCTGCCGGTGTTCGTCCAGGCACCCTGGGTGCGGCACGACCCGTTCAGTGCCACGGCGTTCACCGCGCTGCTGCTGACGATCGCCCTGCTGCTGGCCCACAGCGACGATCCCCAGCGGCGGCGGGCGGGGGAGCTGCTGGTGGGCTTCTGTGGCAGCTGGCTGGCGGGATCCCTCTTCTGGGGCTGGGCACGGCTGCACCCGGTGTATCACCTGCCTCTGGAGGCGATGGCCCTGCCCCTGGCACTGGCCGGCCTCAGCAGCCGCTGGCGGCTGGCCTGCGGGTTTTATCTGGGATCCCTGCTCGGCACCGCCGCCACCGACGCCGGCATCCTCCTGACGGGCCTGATGCCCCTCTGGCCCCAGGCCCTGGCTGCCGAGCCGCAGCAGGCCGGCGAGCTGCTGCGGCTCGCCGCTGAGGCGGCCCTGCGGCCAGGTTCCCTGCTGGTGATTGCAGGCCTGGGCGGCAGCCTGATACAGCTCAGCCGCTGGTGCTGGCACCAGGGAGACACCGGCCAGGTGGCCGGGGCAGCCCTGGCCACCACGCTTGCTGTGGACGGCCTGTTCGTGCTGCTGTCACTGCTGGCTCCCCGGCTCAGCGGCCTGGTCTGAGCAGCCTGACCTGATCTGAAGAAACGCAAAGGGCCGAGACGACGACAGGGAGCCTGATCGAGCCGTTCTGTAACGTTGCCATGAGTGGTCTCCGACCACCTGAACTCCCTTCCCGATCACGGTATTTCGCGATGAAAAGGCTGGTTGCCTGGCTGATGAGTGGAGTGCTTCTGGTGGGTCTCCTGGTGGGTCTGGCGATGGCACCCACCGCCCAGGCCGCCGAGCTGCGCAACAGCGCCGATGACAAGATCGCCGAACGTGGCGACAAGGTGGATCTCAACAACAGCTCAGTCCGGCGCTTTCAGGCGTTCCCCGGGATGTATCCCACCCTCGCCGGCAAAATCGTGCTGGGGGGGCCCTACGTAATCGTGGACGATGTGCTGAGTCTCGACCTCACTGATCGCCAGCGCGAGCTCTTCAACAAATACAAGGACAATTTCACGGTCACCCCTGCGGAGATCGCCTTGAACGAGGGATTCGATCGCATCAACGACGGCCAGTACCGCTGAGCATCCAGGTTCGCTCCGCGACTCTCCTTACACTCGGTCAACCGTTGACAGCCGTCGGGCCAGCCGGCGGCTTTTTTAATGCCGGCTGCTGCCGGGAAGCCACCTGCAGCCATGGCAGACCACCTCGCGGAGCAGCACCGATCCGAACAGCGGCACGGCCACCTGCAGCGCGTGTGGGACGTGGTGGTGGTGGGGGGGGGCGCCGCCGGACTGATGGCCTGCCTGGAGCTGCCCGCGCAGCTCAGCGTGCTGTTGTTGAACAAGGAGCGCAAACCACGGTCAGCCAGCCGCTGGGCCCAGGGGGGCATTGCTGCCGTGACAGCGGTGGAGGACAGCTTCGCGAGCCACCGTGACGACACCCTGCGGGCCGGCGCAGGCCTGTGCGACCACGATGCTGTGGGATTGCTCGTGCATCAGGCCCCGGCCTGTGTGCAACGGCTGCTGGAGCTGGGCATGGCCTTCGACCGCGACGGCGGCCGGCTGAGCACCACGCTGGAAGCCGCCCACAGCCACCGCCGGGTGCTGCATGCCCAGGACCGCACCGGCGGTGCCCTGGTGGATGCCCTCGAGCGAGAGGTGCGGCAGCGGCCCGGGCTGCGGCAGCTGGATGACAGCGTGGTCCTGCGGCTCTGGGTCGAAGCAGGGCACTGCAAGGGCCTGCAGGTGCTCTGCGATGGCCGGATCGGCTGGCTGCGGGCCCGGTCGGTGGTGCTGGCCACCGGCGGCGGCGGCCACCTGTTCGCCCACACCACCAATCCCTCCCAGTCCAGCGGCGATGGGGTGGCCATGGCCTGGCAGGCCGGCGCGGCGGTGCGCGACCTGGAGTTTGTGCAGTTCCACCCCACCGCACTGATGCTCCCCGGAGCCCCCCACTTCCTGATCTCCGAGGCGGTGCGGGGCGAGGGAGCCCGCCTGCGGGATCACCAGGGGAGGAGCCCGGTGGAGCGTCTGGCGGGGGGAGATCTGGCCCCCCGCGACCAGGTGAGCCGGGCCCTGGCACGGACGATGCAGGAGCAGGGGGTGGAGCACCTCTGGCTCGACCTGCGGCCCGTGGGGAAGGCCCGCCTGGAACGCCAGTTTCCCACGATCCTGGGGCGTTGCCGGGCCCTGGGCCTTGAGCCCCTGGGCCAGCCACTGCCGGTGGCTCCGGCCGCCCACTACTGGATGGGCGGCGTGGCCACCGATCTCAATGCGGCCACCAGCATTGCCGGTCTCTATGCCGTGGGGGAAGTGGCCTGCACGGGGGTGCACGGGGCCAACCGCCTGGCCAGCAACTCGCTGATGGAGTGCCTGGTGTTCGCCCGCCAGCTGCGCCACATCCGGCTGGAGCCCCCCATCGAGGACGCGCGCCCCGATCTGGAGGGGCCGGACCTGGTGGAACAGGACCGGGCGTGGCCCTGGACCCTGCCCGATCTGGAGAGCCTCGAGGGGCGGATCGCCGATCTGCGTGATCTCTGCTGGCGGGTGGCCGGCGTGGAGCGCCGCGGCCACACCCTGGGCCAGGCCCTGCCGCTCGTGCGGCGCGAACGGCAGGCAGTGGAGGCCGATGCCAGCTGGCGTTGGCTACAGAACCTCCCCCGCCGGGCCTGGCTGGAGCTGGCCGGAGACCAGAGCCTGCGACTGGTGGGCCTGCAGGAATGGCATCAGCGCCTCACCCTGGCCGAACTGCTGCTCGAGGCTGCCCTGTTCCGGCAGGAAAGCCGCGGCGGCCACTTCCGCACCGACGCTCCAAGCCCCCAGCCCCACTGGCGACGGCACTCGCTGCAGCAGCGCCGCAGCGGGATCCGCACCGCCGCGGTCAGGACGGTGGGAAACCACTGAGCTCGGCCAGGCGCTCCAGGGGCTTGGCGCCGGCCTCCAGGCGACCCTGAATCTCCCAGCTGGGGAAGCCCTCGATGTTCTTGCTGTCGCAGAGCTCCTTCTGGCTGTTGCGACCATCGGCCGCGCATTCGACCACGGTGAGGAGCTCAGTGGCCTCCCGCCCGAACAGTTTCTTCTGGTCGAGGCAGTGGGGGCACCAGTAGGCCGAATACATCACCGCACCGCTCTCGGTGAGGTGTTCGGCCAGGGCAATGGCTTCGGGGCTGCTGGTGGTGGTGACCGGAGGCGACACACGGCCCTCGGCGATGGGGCTGCCGGAGGGATCGGCAGCCGCGGCCCAGCCCAGACCGGCCAGAGCCACCACCAGGGCCAGAGCGATGATCCGGAACAGCAGCTGGCCGCGATCGGGCCAGTCGCCGCCGATCAGGCTGAGCACGAACAGCGCCAGGCTCAGCACTGCGGAGAGCACGCAGAAAAAACAGAAGGCCTGGATCTTGAACACCATCACGCCCATCAGCACCAGGCTGAACACGGCCATGCCGGTGCTGAGCAACAGCAGCCCCCACCAGCTCAGCGAGGCCAGGCGGGCTTTGGACTCCCCCCGAAACACCAGGGGCAGCAGGGCCAGTACAGTCGCGGCGGCATAGGCCAGGAAGCCGAACAGCGACAGGGGCTGGCCCAGCACCGTGCCCCAGGCGCTGGCCAGCACCCTGTCACAGCCGTCGGCGCCTCCAGGACAGCTCAGATTCCCGAACAGACCCCAGCGTTCCAGGGTGATCGAGCCGGTGTCGATCACCCCCACGGTGGCGAGCACGGCCATCGCCACACGGATCCAGCGGTTGCCGGAATCACCACGGCGGCGGTTGGAGCTGAGGCGTTCGCTGAGGCGGCTGGAGGTCACGGCTATCAAGCGTCGTAACCACTCTCGCAGTCGCGGCCCTGCCCCGTCGGCCAAACCGGGCCAGCTTTCCCAGGGACCCTGGCCATAGGGTGGTGGATCGGCCCCGCCCCGCCCATGACCACGACCACCGGCACTGCCCACACGGGCGTCCCCCCCCGCAGGACCGTCGCCTTCGCCCACCTGGGCTGCGAGAAGAACCGGGTGGACACCGAGCACATGCTCGGCCTGCTGGCCCAGGCCGGGTACGGCGTGAGCGCCGATGAGAGCGATGCCGACGTCGTGGTGGTGAACACCTGCAGCTTCATCCAGGACGCCCGCGAGGAGTCGGTGCGGACCCTGGTGGAGCTGGCGGAGCAGGGCAAGCAGCTGATCATCGCCGGCTGTCTGGCCCAGCACTTCCAGGAGGACCTGCTGGACAGCCTGCCGGAAGCCAGGGCGATCGTGGGCACCGGCGACTACCAGCACATCGTGAACGTGCTGGAGCGGGTGGAGGCCGGAGAGCGGGTGAACCGGGTGAGTGCGGTGCCCACCTTCGTGGGGGATGAGCACCTGCCCCGCTACCGCACCACCAGCGAGGCGGTGGCCTACCTGAAGGTGGCCGAGGGCTGCGACTACCGCTGCGCCTTCTGCATCATTCCCCACCTGCGGGGCGATCAACGGTCACGCCCGATCGAATCGATCGTGGCCGAGGCCCGGCAGCTGGCGAGCCAGGGGGTGCAGGAGCTGGTGCTGATCAGCCAGATCACCACCAACTACGGCCTCGACCTCTACGGCCGGCCCCGCTTGGCCGAGCTGCTGCGGGCCCTGGGGGAGGTGGAGATCCCCTGGATCCGCGTCCACTACGCCTACCCCACCGGCCTCACCCCCGAGGTGCTGGCGGCCTACCGGGACGTGCCCAACGTGCTGCCCTATCTGGATCTGCCGCTGCAGCACAGCCATCCGCAGGTGCTGCGGGCCATGAACCGCCCCTGGCAGGCCGACGTGACCGGCGGCGTGCTGCGTCGCATCCGCGAGCAACTGCCCGAGGCCGTGTTGCGCACCACCTTCATCGTGGGCTTCCCCGGTGAAACCGAGGCGCAGTTCCAGCACCTGATCGATTTCGTGGCCGAGCAGCGCTTCGACCACGTGGGCGTGTTCACCTTTTCGGCAGAAGAGGGCACCCCGGCCGCGGAGCTGCCAGACCAGGTGCCGGCCGAGGTGGCCGCTGAACGCAAGCACCGGCTGATGGCCTTGCAGCAACCGATCGCTGCCCAGGCCAACGCCAGCTGGGTGGGGAAGATCGTGGATGTGCTGATCGAGCAGGACAACCCCAGCACCGGGGAGATGCTCGGCCGCTGCGCCCGCTTCGCCCCGGAGGTGGATGGCGAGGTACGCGTGATTCCGGGTGCATCGGGCCTGTGCGCGGCACCGGGCACGATGGTGCCGGTGCGCATCACCGCCGCCGACACCTATGACCTGATCGGCGAGGTGGTGGGCGCCAGGGCGATGGTGAACGAGGCCCTGACGGCGCTCAGATCAGCTTGATGCCGCGCAGCACGTAGGAGGCGGCGATGGCGGCCACAAGCCCGCCACCCACCAGTGCCAGATAGATCGCCGCGCCCATGGCCGTTGCCGTCGAAAGGGAAAGGCCATTACAGCAGACTCCCGGACGCAGAGCTCCGGCACAGCCGGCCAGGGTCCGGGGGCTGCGGAGCTCAGATCCAGTGCTGGAGGTGGTCCAGCCAATGGATCCGGGCAATCCCATTAGCGTTGCCGGGACGAGGGTTCCAGCGCCGCGAGAGCGATCTGGCACCTCCCCCCCCCCTTCCAGAGCCCTTCATGCGCACCCTATTCATCTACCCCGAGTTTCCGAAGACCTTCTGGAGCTACGAAAAGATCCTGGAGCTGATCAACCGCAAGGTGCTGTTGCCCCCGTTGGGGCTGCTGACCGTGGCGGCCCTGCTGCCCCAGAGCTGGGAGATGAAGCTGGTGGACCGCAATGTTCGGGAGGTGCGCCAGGAGGAATGGGACTGGGCCGAGCTGGTGGTGATTTCCGGGATGATCGTGCAGAAGGCCGACATGGCCACGCAGATCGCCCGAGCCAAGAGCCGCGGCCTGCCGGTGGCGGTGGGCGGTCCGTTCGCCAGCTCCACCCCCGACGCTCCAGAACTGGAGGGGGCCGATTTCAAGGTGCTCGATGAGGGCGAAATCACCCTGCCCCTGTTCGTGGAGGCCCTGGCACGGGGCGAAACCAGTGGCCGCTTCACGGCCGGTGGCGAGAAGCCCGATGTGACGGGCACCCCAGTGCCCCGCTTCGATCTGCTCGAGCTCGACGCCTATTCGGAGATGTCGGTGCAGTTCTCGCGGGGGTGCCCGTTCAACTGCGAGTTCTGCGACATCATCGTTCTCTACGGGCGCAAGCCCCGCACCAAAACCCCCCAGCAGCTGGTGGCTGAGCTGCAGTGCCTCTATGAGCTGGGCTGGCGCCGCTCTGTGTTTCTGGTGGATGACAACTTCATCGGCAACAAGCGCAATGTGAAGCTGCTGCTGCCGGCCCTGCGCCAGTGGCAGATCGAGCACGGTTACCCCTTCAGCTTCGCCACCGAGGCCTCGGTGGATCTGGCGGCCGATCAGGAGTTGATGGACCAGATGGTGGAGTGCCGCTTCGAGAGCGTGTTTCTGGGCATCGAGACGCCCGATGCCGCCAGCCTGGCAACCGCCCGCAAGCTGCAGAACACCCGCAGCTCCCTCGAGGAATCGGTGGAGAAGATCACCGCCACCGGCCTGCGGGTGATGGCCGGCTTCATCATCGGCTTCGACGGCGAGCAGAAGGGCGCCGGTCAGCGCATCGTGGAGTTCGTGAATCGCACCGGCATCCCCCACGCGATGATGGGGATGCTGCAGGCTCTGCCCAACACAGCCATGTGGACGCGGCTGGAGCAGGAGGGACGGCTGATTCAGGACTCAGATGCGGCCAAGGGCGTGAACCAGACCAACCTGCTCAATTTCGAGCCGACCCGACCGATCCGGGACATCGCCGAGGAATACATGGAGGCGTTTGCCGATCTCTACGAAGCCAACGCCTACATCGATCGGGTGTACAGCTATTTCCTCAAGCTGCCGCCCCAGCGCTACAAGCAGATCCGCAGGGAGAACCCTCCCAGCGGACCTCAGGCCTCCGCAGAGAGAGGGATCTCCTGGGTGGATCTGCGCGCCCTGGCCATCGTGGTGTGGCGTCAGGGCATCCGCCGGGACACCCGCTGGCGCTTCTGGAATTCCCTGTTCGGCATGGCTCGCCACAACCCGGCCCGGTTCACCGGCTTCATCTCGATCCTGGCCCACAACGAGCACTTCCTCGAATACCGCGGCATCGTGCGCCGGGAGATCGAAGACCAGCTCGCCCTGCTGCCTCCGGATCCGCCCGAGCGGGCCCGGGTGCCCGCCGAGCCCGTGCTGGTGCCCAACTGAAGCTGCCGCTCAGTCCTGCACGTAGTCGTGGCCGGATTCCAGGGCATCCTCGGCCTTCTGCAGCTCACGCCCGAGATAGAGGGCATGGTCGAGGCGGCTGAGGGGATGGGGTCCTTTCCCTTCGCTGAGGGCGATCCCCAGTTCCTTGGCACTGCGGCCCCGGAAGACCGCCAGGGGTGCGCGCGGGCCGGCGCCGCGGCAGCTGATCACCTCGCCGGTGGCCGGGTCGGTGGCCAGACCGCGCTCATCGATGGCATTGCCGTAGTGCTCGGCGATCAGCTCGCCGGCCTGGCGGTCGAGCTTGATCAGGAAATAACCGCACGGATCGAGGTCGATGAAGCGCTGGGACAGGCTCTCGTCGAGCTCACGCCGCTGGCTCGGTTCGCAGGTGTGAAGCATGGGGGGAATCGTAGGCAGCGGTGAACGGCAGCTCGGCGTTGATCGCCTCGATCTCACGCGCCATCTGGGCGTTGGCCCCCGGCAGCCAGTCGCGCAGGATGGCATCAAAGCGGGGATCACTCCAACGGTGCAGGCTGGCGCGGGGCTGGGCCACGAAGCCGCGGCGCCGCTTGTGGCTGCCGCCGGCACCGGGATCGAAGTGGCGAATGCCATGGGCGATCGCCCACTCGATCGGCGCGTAATAACACACCTCGAAGTGCAGACAGTCGATCTCCACGTCGCTGCCCCAGTAGCGGCCCCAGAGGTGATCCCCACCACGCACGCACAGCGACATCGCCAGCGGCTCGGCGGGATCACCCCGGTGGGCACTGAACAGCACCAGATGCCGGCGCAGCTGGGGTTCGTGAGCCAGGGCCTGAAAGAAGCTCTCACTGAGGTATTTGCTGCCCCAGGGACCCCAGCGGGCGCAGTGCTGGGCGTAGAAGTCGTGCATGCGGCCCACCAGGGTCGGCGCGATCGCCTCCCCCTCCAGGGGGGTGACGCTCAGGCCCGCCGCAGCCACGGCCTTGCGTTCACGCTTGATGTTGCGCCGCTGGTTGGCGTTGAAGCTGGCCAGGTAGTCGCTGAAGTCAGCGTGGCCGGGGTTGCTCCACTGGCTCTGCTGGTTGATCCAGGTGGCGCAGCCGGCGGCCTCAGCCAGCGCCCGCCAGGCCTGATCCACGTAGAGAAAGTTGCAGCTGAGGATGCGGTTGCGGCGGCAGAAGCCATCGATCAGCTCCAGCATCACCGCGGTGAGCTCGGCCGCGTCCTCGCCAGCGGCGATCAGGAAGCGGTAGCCCTGCACCGGGCTCACCGGGCTCATCCCCACCAGCTTGGGGTAGTAGCGCAGTCCCAGCTGGCCAGCGAGCTGGGCGAAGCTCTGATCGAACACGAACTCCCCGTAGCTGTGACCCTTCAGATAGAGGGGAGCGAGGGCCACCAGCTCCTCGCCTCGCCAGAGGCCCAGATGGCAGGGCTTCCAGCCCTCGCGGGGCACGATGCTGCCGCTGGCCTCCAGCTCCTTGAGCCAACACCAGCGATAGAAGGGCAGCTCGGCGGGATCCGGCGACAAGGGGTCCTGCTGCGCAGGCTGCAGCAGCCGCTCCCAGGCCGCCGGCGGGACCTCAGCTGTGGACTGGTGCCAGCGGACTTGCAGCTCGGCCAAGGCCGCGGCGGCGGGGGGAGGCAAAACTAACCATCCCCGCCCAGGCCATGTCGCCCGTGCCCCTGCTCCATCCCCATCTGCTGCTCGTTGCGGCGCTGGCCGCCCTGCAGGCCACCCCGGCCCAGGCCAGCCTGATGAAACCGGTGCTGGAGGTGATGCGCCCCCAGCTGGAAACCCGCATCACCCAGGCCTGTGTGGATGCCCTGGCGGGCGGCGCGCCCCAGCTGGCCGCCCAGCTGCGGCAGCCCTGCCGCCAGCTCGCCGCCCCCACCAGCCGCTGCCTGGTGCGGGAAACCGCGGCCAGCGGCAAGGAACTGACGGTGCTCACGGAGCTGCTGCGGCAGGAGCTGGGAGCGCAAAGTGAGCGCATCGTGAAACGCTGCATCGCCCAGCTGGTGGGCCTGCCGGCGGGCAGCCTGGAGGGCCTGTCGCTGCGGCAGCTGGCCGATCGCTTCGGTGTGTCCAGCCCTCAGGGCACCGGCACGGGCCGCCGCAGGTAGCGCAGCAGCAGCTCATCGCCCCCCAGCGGCCGCTGCTCCAGCAGCTGCCAGTGCGACAGCCGGAGGCCGAGGGACGGGGGCAGCCAGCTGTGGGGGCCGCCCAGGAGCAGGGGGCAGAGGGTGAGCTGCAGTTCGTCCACCTGCTCGGCGGCCAGCAGCTGACCGGCCAGGTCAGCGCCGCCCAGCAGCACCAGCCGCCGCAGCCCCTCAGCGGCCAGAGCGCTACGCAGCTGCACCCAGGAGCTGAAGGCCAGCACGCGATCACAGCCAGGGAGCATTCGCGGCCGGGGCCCAGGCTCAGGGTGGGCCGGCTGATCGTGTTCGGAGGGCCTCCCGGCCGGCTGCAGCCACCAGCGCTGCAGCGGCTGCCGCCAGAAGGGCAGGCCAGGGGGAATGTGGCCGCTGCGGCTCAGCACCAGGGCGGTGGGCTGGGCACTGCGGCCCTGCCCGCCTCGTGCGGCCAGCAGGTCGGGGGCATGGATCAGGCAGGTGCTGCCATGGCGGCGGAGGGTCTCGGCGCCCAGCAGGGCCGCATCGGCCCAGGCCAGGGCCTCTTCAAGAGCACGGCGGTCGCCGGCCCCGCCGAGCTGGGCGGCACCGCCGGCGGGGGGGGCCAGGCGCCCATCGAGGCTGACGGCCAGCACCAGCCGCAGCCAGGGGCCAGCGGATCCGGATTCAGACAGCGGCCAGAGCCTCCAGGGCCGCGGGTCGCATCTCCAGCTGGGGAACTTCGGCGAACACCTCGGCGGCGTTGTTGGGGCTTTCCTGGAGGCGCACCTTGTGCAGGCTGGCGCCCAGTTCGGCGATCGGCGCGCTGAGCAGATCGGCGATGTGCAGGGCAATGTTCTCGGCGGTGGGCACGGTGGAGGCGAAATGGGCCACGTCCTTGTTCAGGAACGTGTGATCGAAGGGCTCCACCACCCGGTCATCCACCAGCTTCTGCAGAGCCGCCAGATCACAGACCATGCCGGTGCGGGGATCGACGCGCCCGCGCACGGTGATGTCGAGGAGATAGTTGTGGCCGTGGCCGTGGGGCCGGGCGCACTTGCCGTAGATGACCTCGTTCTCGGCCTGGCTGAGCTCGGGGCGGGCCAGCCGGTGGGCCGCGGCGAAGTGGGTGCGGATCGAGAGGAAGGCTTCCATCGGGGCGACGTGGTGACGGGTGGCGGGGCTGGGGGCTGGAGCGCTGGAGGTGGCGGGCGAGGGCAGCAGATCCACCCAGAGACTGGGTTGTTCGTAGAGCCGCAGACCCACCAGGGGGATCAGGGGGGCCAACCGGGTCCAGATGGCCTGGCCGAGGGCCTCGGTGGTGGGCAGCCGGCCTTCGGGCCGGGAGAGATCGAACTCCGGCCAGACGTCGTTGAGATAGCGGAAGTCGAGCTGGGCGCTGACCTGGGAGCGAATGGCGTGCTTCACATCCGAGAGGTTGAGCACCATGCCGTCTGCATCGAGACCACCGCCCATGGCCACGATCAGTTCGTAGTTGTGGCCGTGCCCGGGGGCGAGGCTGCAGGGGCCGAAGCGGGCCTGGTTCTGCTCGGGGCTGAGCTCGGGCAGCCAATAGCGATGGCTGGAGCTGAAGGTGGAGCGCCGGGTGATCACGCAGGGCCGCCCCTGGCCGTGGGGGAGGGGGGCGCTCACCCGCCCCCCCGGAAGGGCTGGATCCGGAGCCTGACGGATGGGCGTGGATGGAGCCGAGGATCCAGACGTGGACGCCGGTGGGGATGCTGCCGTGGCGGTGGCTGGGGCCTTGGCGGTGGCTGGGGCCTTGGCGCTCGCCGGCATGGCCTTGGTTCTGAGATGCTCCATCCTAGAAACGCCTTCCCATACGCCGACGACTGGCCATGGCCGGGACCACCCACGCAGAGCTGGCCCGGCGGCTGCGGGGTCTCAACATCTACCTGGTGGGGATGATGGGAGCTGGCAAAAGCGCCGTCGGCCGTCCCCTGGCTGCAGCGCTGGGCTACCGCTTCCTCGATGCCGACACCGCCCTGGAGGGCGTGGCGGGACGCACGATCCCGGAGATCTTCGCCACTGACGGGGAACCCGGCTTCCGGGATCTCGAGACGGCGGTACTGGGCCAGCTCAGTGCCTGGCATTCCCTGGTGGTGGCCACCGGCGGTGGCGTGGTGACGCGGCCGCAGAACTGGGGTCACCTGCGCCAGGGCGTGGTGGTGTGGCTGGACGCCCCGGCAGAACGGCTGCTGGCGCGCCTGCGCCAGGATCCCGGCCAGAGGCCCCTGCTGCGCAGCGAGGATCCCGGGATCCGCCTGCAGGAGCTGCTGGCCCAGCGGCTGCCGCTCTACGACCAGGCCGACCTGCGCATCCGGCAGGGCGAGGAACAACCGCAGCAGGTGGCTGAGCAGGTGCTGGCGGCCCTGCCGGGGATCCTGCGCGAGCTCCCCCAGGCACCCACCGGTGGCGTGCTGTTGCAGGACGGAGAAGGGCGCATCACCCCGTCGCTGAACTGAAATCGCCGAACTGAAATCACTGAACTGAGCAGGCTGGCTCAGGCCTGGCCGGGTGGCTCCAGACGCACCGCGAACCACTGCACGCTGCGGCCCGGTTCGAGCTCCAGCTGGCAGGCGGTGTCCAGCAGCCGTTCGGCCTGCTCAGCGCGGGAGGGCAGATCGCGCAGATCGGCGGGCGCCTCCGCCAGGCCGGCCAGTTGCTCTTGCAACCAGCCCAGGGTTTCGGCGGCGGTGAGGATGCGCTCAGCGGCGGCGGGCTCCAGCACCACGTAATGATCGAGCTCCCGCAGCAGGGGATCAGACATGGCAAGCGCAGCGCGTGGCGGCATCCTGGCCCGCCTGATCCCCTGCCTGGCGGCCCTCGGTGCGCTCGTGCTGCTGCTTGCCTCAGCCGCCCCAGCAGCAGCAGCCCCGGCCTCGCTGCTGGAGCCGCGCCGTCAGGCCTGGCCGCAGTGGACCCTGCCGGCGCCCCTGGAGCGGCCGGGCCGCCGCGACCTCCACTATCCCGACTGGTTCGCCGGCAGCTGGGAGGTGCTCAGCAGTGACGGCAGCAGTTACCAGGTGGATTTTCTCCGCGATGGCCGCGGCCGGGTGGTGGGGGATCGGGCCGGCAACGCCGCCGCGGTGGGAGCCGCACTGCTGGCGGATCAGCTGCGCTCGGTATCCGACGATCCGCGCAATCCCAACCGCCAGCTGGCGCGCCTGGCTGGGCCGGGCGGCAGCACGGTGGAGCTGGAATCAACGGTGGTTGGACGACGCACGGAGACGCCCGCCGTCGAGCTGTTTCTAGCCGATGAGCTGAGCCTGCAGGTCGTGCATGGCGCCGGCGAGCCGGCGGTGAGCCGGGTGGAAACCCTCAGCCGCTTCGAGCTGCTGGACCCCGATCACATCACCGCCCAGCAGTGGCAGGCGCGCTACCCCTCCCCGGCGCTGGGGCTGAGCGCCAGGGCCAAGCGTGGCGAGCAGCTGACGCTCAGCCTTGTCCGAGCTGAGCCAGAACCCGATCGCGCCAGCTGAACAGCGGCTCGAGCATGGGGTTGTCGGCGATGCCGTTCACGCCCCGACCCGCCAGCGGCGCGCCGCTGCTGGCCGGGAAGCGCAGCAGCGAGAGCTGGGCCACCACCGCCAGATCCGCGAGGCTGAGCTGATCGCCCACCAGGTGGTGGCAGGAGCCCGTGAGCAGGGCCAGCTGCTCGAGGTTGCTCTGCAGCTGGCGACGTTGCTGCTGGCCCAATACCTCACCGATGGCCTCGCCCATGCCCCCCATCAGCCCACTGGGCAGCCCCGACACCAGCTGGCGCAGCGGAGCCGGGGTGGCATCCGGCAACAGGGCGGACCGCAGCACCGGATCGGCTCCGGCGGCCTGAAGCAGCGCCAGGCGGCAGCCTGAGGCCAGGGCCGTATCGGCCCAGTCCTCCAGCAGCAGCACCTGAGCCCGCTCGGCCGGATCAGCCGGCAGGAGGGCCGGCAGGGGGTGGTGACGCTCCAGATGCAGCGCAATCGCAGTGGAGTCGGCGATCACCTCGGAGCCATCCACCAGCACCGGCACCTGGCGCTGGCCGGAGAGGCGGAAGAGTTCCAGCTGACCCAGTGCCGGGGTGACTTCCACCACGGCGTAGTCGAGACCCTTGGCCGCCAAGACCAGTCGCACCTTCTCGCAGAAGGCGGAATGGCGGAACTGGTGCAGCTGCATCCTTCAGGGCCCGGTGCCAAGCGGCAGAGTAGCCAGCGGTAGGAGATGGCATGAGGGAGTTCTTCCTGAACGTGACGCGCTATCCGCGTTACCTGGTCGCGCTGGCCCTGGGCGTGGCCAACTCGGTGTTCGAGCCGCTGGCCGCCAGGGCCAGCAATCCCGTCACGGCGGTGGCCCTGATCGCTGCAGCGGTGAGTGGACTGCTGAGTTTGGGGCTGATCCTGCGTGCGATGGTGAATTCCCAACCAATGGCATAGCCATGGCACGGAGCCGAAGGGTGGAGCGGGTGGCTTCCCTGATCCGCCGCGAGGTGAGCGAACTGCTCCAGGGCGGCCTGCGCGATGAGCGGGTGGGCCGGGGCCTGGTGAGCGTCACCACGGTGGAGGTGGCGGGGGATCTGCAGCACTGCCGCATTGGCGTGAGCGTGTACGGATCGGAAGCCGACCGCGAGCAGGCAATGGCGGGCCTCAGCTCCGCCACCCCCTTCGTGAAGGGGGAGCTGGGTCGGCGGCTGAAGCTGCGCCGCACTCCCGAGGTGGTGTTCGTGCTCGACCGGGGCATCGAGCAGGGCAGCACGGTGCTGGGACTGCTCTCTCAGCTGGAGCATCAGCGCAGCCTGAAGGGGGAGCCAACCGATCCCAGCAACGCGGACAGCGGCGGTGCGGACAACGCGTCCATCCCCGAGTCCATCCCCGAGTCCGACGACAGCGACCCATGAGCGATGGGGCAGCGCCGAACGCCGGACTGCAGCGCCTGATTGCCGAGCTGCTCGTGGTGCGGGCCAGCGGCCACCTCAGCGATCTCCAGCGCCGCTATCCCCGCTGGGAACTGGCCAACAGCGAGCTACGGGCGCTGCTCGAGGCCGGGGTGGGCGGGGTGATCCTGCTCGGCGGCAGTGCCCCTGAACTCGCCCTGCGCACTCGCCAGCTGCAGAGCTGGGCCGGGCAGCCCCTGCTGCTCTGCGCCGACGTGGAGGAGGGGGTGGGTCAGCGCTTCGACGGGGCCAGCTGGCTGGTGCCGCCCCTGGCCCTGGGCCGACTGCACGGCCGCGCGCCCGGACTGGCCCTGGAGCTGGCCGAGCGCTACGGACGCTGCACAGGTCGCGAGGCCGGCGCCCTGGGCCTGAACTGGGTGCTGGCGCCGGTGTGTGATGTGAACAACAACCCGGCCAATCCAGTGATCAACGTGCGCGCCTGGGGCGAGGATCCGGCCACCGCCGGCGCCCTGGCGGCCGCCTTCACCCAGGGGCTCCAGGCCGAGGGGGTGCTGGGCTGCGCCAAGCACTTTCCCGGCCACGGGGACACCGACTGCGATTCCCATCTGGAGCTGCCGGTGCTGCCCCACAGCCGGGCACGGCTGGAGGCGGTGGAACTGCCGCCGTTCCGAGATGCGATCGCCGCCGGTGTGGCGGCGGTGATGACCGCCCACCTGAGCCTGCCGGCCATCGATCGGGATCGGCCCGCCACCCTCTCGGCGGCGGTGCTCAGCGGCCTGTTGCGGGAGGAGCTGGGCTTCGCGGGCCTGGTGGTGACCGACGCCCTGGTGATGGAGGCCATCGCCGGCCGCTACGGGGCCGGGGAGGCTGCTGTTCTGGCATTGCAGGCCGGTGCCGATCTGGTGCTGATGCCGGCCGATGCCCGCCTGGCGATCACCGCCATTGCCGCGGCCGTGGCCGATGGCCGGCTTGACCGCGGGCGGCTGGACGCCAGCGTTGAGCGCCGCCGCGCCGCCCTGGCTGGCCTGCCGCAGCAGGGCCGCACGGCGGCCGACCCCTGCCTGGCCGCAGCAGCGGATACCGACCTGGCCAAGCACCTGGTGACGGCCACGCTGGACGCCCGCGGCCGGGTTCAGCCGCCGCCTGCCGGCAGCTCGGGGGTGAACCTGATCCGCCTCGATCAGGCGTTGCAGGCACCCTTTCTGCCGGCGGCGGCGCCAGCCATCACGATCGCCGCTGAGGCCGGTTTTCGGCCCTGCCTGCTGGCCGGCGACACCTGCTCGCCCTGGAGCGGCGACCCCCAGGCCCCCCTGGCCCTGGAGCGGCTGGGGGAGGGGCCGGTGCTGGTGCAGCTGTTCGTACGGGGCAATCCCTTCCGCGGCGATGCCGGCGGGCGCGAACCATGGCCGGCCGCCCTGAGGCAACTGCTGGGCGCCGGCCGGCTGGCGGGGGTGGTGGTCTACGGCAGCCCTTACCTGTGGGACGAGCTGCAGGAGCTCCTGCCCGCCGGGCTGCCGGCGGGCCACAGCCCGGGCCAGATGCCGCTGGCCCAGCAGGCCGTGCTGCTCGGCCTGGGGCTGGGCACGGCCTGCTCGGCCGCGGCAGGGTTCACCGACTGAAGCGCCCGTGAGCCATCCCCTGAACCTGAGTCTGTCGATGATCGTGCGCAACGAGGCCGAGCGGCTGGAGCGCTGCCTGGCCTCGGTGGCCGGCTTCGTGGACGAGATGGTGCTGCTGGACACCGGCTCCAGCGACGCCACCGTGGCGATCGCCGAGCGCTGCGGAGCCGTGGTGCACCGGCTGGCCTGGCCGGGGGATTTCGCCCCGGCCCGCAACGCCGCCCTGGAGCTGGTGCGCGGCGACTGGGTGCTGGTGCTGGATGCCGACGAACAACTGCGGCCGCAGGCTCGGCAACCGCTGCGCCAGCTGATGGCCGAACCCGATCTGCTGCTGGTGAATCTGCTGCGCTTCGAGCGCGGCGCCCGCCAGTCGCCCTACTCCAGCGTGAGTCGCCTGTTCCGCCGCCATGCCGCCATTCACTGGAGCGGGCGTTACCACGCGATGGTGGACGACAGCGTGCTGGCGCTGATCCAGCAGGAGCCGCACTGGCGCATCGCCGACTGCCCTGAGCCGGCCCTGGTGCACGACGGTTACCGGCCGGAGCTGCTGGCGAGCGGCGACAAGGCGCGCCGCCTGCGCCAGGCCATGGAACGGGAACTGGAGCAGCGCCCGGGGGATCCCTACGCCTGCGCCAAGCTGGGCAGCCTGGAGGTGAGCGAAGGTCGCCATGAACGCGGCATAGCCCTGCTGGAGCAGGGCCTGGCCCACTGCGCTGCAGCGGCCGCGGCCGTGCGCTACGAGCTGTTGCTGCACCTGGCCATCGCCCGCACACCAGGCGAGCCGCTGCGGGCCATCGCCCTCTACCGCCAGGCTCTGGCCCTACCCCTGGCGGAGCGGATCAGCCTGGGGGCGCGCCTCAACCTGGCCGGCCTGCTGGCGGACCTCGCCGGCAGCTGCGGGGAGGGGAACACCGCCCGGGAGCAGCTGGCGGAGGCGGCGCAGCTCGCCCACAAGGCAGCCGCAGTGGCACCAGAGCTGGGGCTGGCCTGGGCCCGGCTGGCCCAGGTGGAGCGCCGCCGGGGTGATCTGGCGGCAGCGATCCAGGCCTACCAGCGGGCCATCAGCCTCGATCCAGGCCAGCCCGAGTGGCATCAGAATCTGGGCGCAGCCCAGCTGCTGGCCGGCGACCTGGATGGGGCCCGCCGTGGTTTCCGCGAGGCGATCCAGCTCTGGCGGCAGCAGGGCCAGCCGGCTGCCGCCGAGGATCTGCGCCGGCGACTGGGCCCGCTGGTGAAACTCGACGAATGAACGCCCAGACCTCGCCCCATCAGTGATCTCCCACGGCATGACCCAGCCACCTGATCCCTCCTCTGGCTCTCCTGACCCCACCCCGGGCGGCCCCGCCCCGCTGGTGGGGCGGCGGGTGGCCGTGACCAGGGCCGAAACCCAGCTGGGGGCTGCCCGGCGGCTGTTCATGGCGGCCGGGGCCGAGGTGGTGGACCTGCCGGCTCTGGTGGTCACACCCCCTGACTCCTGGGGCCCCCTCGATGACGCCCTCGCTGAGCTGGAGGACTTTCACTGGCTGGTGTTCTCCAGCGCCAACGGTGTGGAGGCTGTGGAGCATCGGCTGCTGCGGCTGGGCCGGCGGCTGGCCCACCGCCCCGGCGGCCTGAAGATCGCGGCAGTGGGCCGCAAAACCGCCGCCCGGCTGGAGGAGCTGGGCGCACCGGCCGACTTCGTGCCGCCCGCCTTCGTGGCCGACAGTCTGCTGGAGCATTTCCCTGTGTCGGGCTGGGGTCTGCGGCTGCTGATCCCACGGGTGCAGAGCGGTGGCCGCACGCTGCTGGCGGAGGCGTTCGCGGCGGCGGGCGCCCGGGTGGTGGAGGTGCCGGCCTACGAGACACGCTGCCCCCAGGGGCTTCCCAGTGCCGCGCTGGCGGCGCTGCAACAGGAGCAGCTGGATGCGATCACCTTCAGCAGCGGCAAGACCGTGAGTCACACGCTGCAGCTGCTGCAGGCGGCTTACGGCAGCGACTGGCAGGCGCGGCTGCGCCCGTTGGCGATTGTGTCGATCGGACCTCAGACCAGCGAACGCTGCCGCAGCTGTCTGGGCCGCGTTGACGCCGAAGCCGACCCCCACGACCTCGCCGGCCTCGTGCAGGCCTGCGCCAGGGCGCTGGAGGGGCGGCCGCTCAGAGCTCCGCGGTAACGGTCTGGCCCCCCTGACGGAGCACCAGACGGCCGCGGCCGACGTCGATGGAAGACACCGCCCAGCCAGCGGGCAGCAGGTCGGTGGTGCGGCCGCCGAGTGCACCGATGCTCAAAGCGCCGCTGTTGGGGCCCAGCTGCACCATGGCCTGGGGTGAAGCGCCGACGCGGATCACGCCACTGAACAGGAAATCGGGAGGAAGCTGCAGGGGCGGGGGTGGTGCGGGACGGCCTGGCTGGGGGGAAGCCGTGATGGCGGGGGCCGGTCGATAGGAGGCGAAGGGATCGCTGCGGCCGATGGGATTGGAGGCCAGCACTTGGTTGGTGCTGGGGAGAGAGGTGAAGCCGCTCACGTCGGCGGTCGCCGCCGGGGCCGCCAGTGGGGCCACCGCCGTCGGTGCCGCCTCCGCGGCAGGGTCCTGGAGTTCGGCCTCAGGCTGATCCCGCGAGCAGGCCGCCAGCAGCAGGGTGCCGCAGGCCAGGGAGACCAACAGCAGGTGGCGGCCAGCGGGAAGGGGATACGACGACATCGGGGAGGGGCAGCGGAGGATCAGCAGGGGGTGCGTTCGACCAGATCCCGGAAACGGTCGAGGTTGGCCTGGAGTTCCTTGGTGACAATGCCCCCCAGAATGCTCGGATCCATCAGCGGTGCCAAGACCCCGGGCAATTCGTAGCTGACGCTGAGCTTCACCACCGTGGGGCCCTCCGGCTGCGGATAAAAGCGCACGGCGCCCTTGGTGGCCAGGCCACCCACCGACTCCCAGTGCAGCTGCTGGGCCTCGACCCGTTGGGTGATACGCGCCTTCCAGTGGAAGCGGAAGCCCTGGGCCGCCAGGGTCCAGTCGGTGAGATCGGGATTGTCGGGGACGGTATCAACCGACTCGATCCAGCGCATCCAGCGCGGCATCGCCTCCAGATCGCTCCACACAGCCCACACCTGCTCCACGGGGGCCTGGATCGTGGTGGTGACGCTGTGCTCGAGCCAACGGCCCATGCGGTGCTCCTTGAGGGGGGTTGGGGCGGGATCAAGCGGCAGCTGTGGCAGCAGCGGCAGCGACATTGGAGGCCAGAGCCACCGGCTGGTCCAGGATCGCAGCGGCCGCAAGCCTGCCACTCATGGTGGCCCCCTCCATTGAGTCGATGTAATCCTGGCGGGTATAACTGCCGGCCAGGAAGAAGTTGCTCACCGGGGTGCGTTGGGCCGGGCGGTAGGGCTCCATGCCCGGCGCCTCCCGATACAGCGACTGCGCCAGCTTGACGACATTGCTCCACACCAGGGTGAGAGTGCGGGAGGAAGGGAACAGGTCGCGCACCTGGGCGTCGGTGTGGGCCACGATCTCTTCACTTTTTTTCGGGATCCAGGGATCGCCGGGGGTGAGCACGCACTGCAGCAGAGATCCCAGGCCCTCCCTGCGGTAATCGGCCGGACTGGCCAGGGCCAGATCGGCGAAGCAGCTGAAATCGGCGTCGGCGGTGTAAAGCAGATTGTCGAGGCCGGTGGCGCGCGTGACGTCAGCACGGGCCTCGCCGGCGGCGGCGTCCTCACCCAGTTCGGTGACCCAGCCGTCGTAGCGCAGCTGCACAGTGGCCACCGGCACCGCTTCGAGCCTGTAGATCTGATCGAACACTGGCCAACGGCGCCAGGCCTGGGGAATCAGCCGCTGAATGCCAGGCACATCACAGGCCGCCAGGTAGGCGTCGGCCCTCACCTGGATCTCACCCTCCGGCGTTCCCAGGCTGAGCCCGCTGACGTGGGTTGCGGGCAGGCCATCGGAGCCGGCCGGCCCCTCCTGCACATGCACCTCGGTGACCCGGTGGCGCAGATGCAGCCGGCCGCCGCGCTGCTCGATGTAGTGCAGGATCGGACCGGTGAGCCAGCGGTGGGGGGATCCCTTGAGCAGGTTGAGCTTGGAGGCCTCCGTGCGGGACGCGAACATCATGAAGATGGTGAGCATGCAGCGGGCCGAGATCGAGGCGCAGTCGATGAAGCCCAGGGCATAGGCGATCGGATCCCACATCCGCTCGATGCTGCGCGGGCTGCCGCCGTGGCTGACAAACCACTGCTTGAAACTGATCCGATCGAGGTCCCGGATCACGGTCATGGCCCCTTCGTAGTCCACCAGGCCACGCACGATCGGGCTGGTGCCCAGGGCCAGGGCATTGCGCAGCTTGTCGATCCAGTCCAGCTGGGGGGTGGTGAAGAAGGCCTTGAGGCCATTGAAGGGAGCGCCGATCGGGAAGCGGAAGTCGAGCTCGCGCAGATCGCCGCCCCGATTCACAAACAGGTGGGTGTGCTCCTTGGGGAGCAGGTTGTCGATCGCCCCCACCTTGCGCATCAGGGCAAAGAGATTGGCGTAGTTGAAGAAGAACACGTGCAACCCCATCTCGATGTGGTTGCCGTCGGGGTCCTCCCAGCTGCCCACCTTGCCACCCATGAACGGCCGGGCCTCGTAGAGATCCACCTGATGGCCTGCATCCACCAGATCAACGGCGGCCGAGAGGCCGGCCAGTCCTGCCCCGACGATGGCGACGCGCACCTTGTGAATTCACAAACAGATCTCGACTCTATGGAGCTGAACCCTCAGAGGGTGGCTGGGTCCCTAGCATCGGCGGCCAACCAGCCCCGCGCTGCGCGCGCCTCCGCCATGAGCCCCGATCTGGCGACCCAGCCAACCCCGTCATCCGCCCCGACCCAGGCTGGCCAGTCCACAGCGGCCCACACCGCCCGGGACGGCAAGGGCATCCTGATCAGCGAACCGGCGATGCGACAGCTCGCCGCACTGGTTCGCCAGGAGGGCACCGAGAAGGTGCTGCGGGTGGGAGTGCGCTCCGGTGGCTGCAGCGGCATGAGCTACACGATGGATTTCGTGGAGACGGGCGACATCCGTAACGACGACGAGCGCTACGTCTACGAGCCGGCCGACAGCCCCAGCTTCGAGGTGGTGTGCGATCCCAAGAGCCTGCTTTACATTTACGGCATGCAGCTCGACTTCTCCAGTGCCCTGATCGGAGGCGGGTTCAACTTCTCCAACCCCAACGCCACCCAGACCTGCGGCTGTGGCAGCTCCTTCGCCGTCTGAGTGCGGCCGCCCTGAGCCGGCCTAGGCGGCGTGGGAATCTGAATCGAGCGATCGCGTTCCCCTGCCATGACGGCCAGCTCAGCGGACTCCCAGTTCGACCAGGCCATCGCCCGCTACAACGCGGGCGACGACCCCGCCGAGTTGATCCCCGAGTTCGTGGCGATCACCCGGCAGTCGCCGCGCCAGTCGGCCGGCTGGACCTGCCTGGCCTGGTTGCAGCTGCTGGCCGATCAACCCCTCGACGCCCTGCGCTCCGCCCGCAACGCGGTGAAACTGAATCCCCAGGATCCCCAGGCCCGCATCAACCTCAGCCTGGCGATGCTCGAAACCGGCGCCAAAGGCGTGCGCGAGCACATTGACATCGTGCACCGGGTGATGGCGATGGCACCGGAACTGGCCCAGGAGCTGGAGAACTCGATTGACGACGGCCTGAAGCGCAAACCTGGCTGGCGCGCCATGGAAAAGGTGCGCGCCTGGCTGCACAGCTAACTGGCACGCATCCGATGGGCCAGGGCCGGGTGCTGCTGCTCAGCAACGGGCACGGCGAGGACCTCAGCGGCGCTCTGATCGCCAGCGCCTTGCGGCGCCGGGGCGTGCCGGTGGTGGCCCTGCCGCTGGTAGGCCATGGCGAGCCCTACCGGCGCAGCGGCATCGAGGTGCTGGGCCGCACGCGCGCCTTCAGCACCGGCGGGCTGGGCTTCACCAGCCTGGCCGGCCAGGTGCGCGAGCTGCTGGAGGGGCAGACACTGCACGTGATCCTGCAACTGGCGCGGCTGCGGCAGCGCAGCCGGGGCGCCGATCTGGTTGTAGCGGTGGGGGATGTGGTGGCGGTGCTGGGCAGCTGGCTGAGCGGCCGGCCGGCCGCCGTGTATCTGGTGGCCTACTCCAGCCACTACGAAGGCCGGCTCCGCCTGCCCTGGCCCTGCGGCTGGCTGTTGCGGCGCCACCGGATCGCTGTGATCTGGGCCCGCGACCGCCGCAGCGCCGAGGACCTCAGCGGGCAGCTGCGGCGGCCGGTGCGCTTCCTGGGCAACCCCTTCCTGGATGCGGTGATCACCGGGGCGGACAGCAGCCGGGGCGGCGCTGGGAGCGGGGCTCGGCAACAGCTGCTGCTGTTGCCCGGCAGCCGCCTGCCAGAGGCGGAACACAACCTGGCCCTGCTGCTGCAGCTGCTTCCCCGCCTGACCAGCCGACTGCCGCACCCGCAGCAGCTGCGGATCAGCGCCGCCCTGGTGGGCAGCCTGTCGGCGCAGGCGGTTCACCAGCTGGCAGCGCCCCTGGGCTGGATGCCGACCCCGCGGGCGGGCGGGAGCCAGGGGCTCCGCCATCGCCACGGCCTGGAGCTTGAACTGGCATGGTCGGGCTTCGCCACCCGGCTGGCGGCGGCGGATCTGGTGCTGGCGATGGCCGGCACCGCCACCGAGCAGGCGGTGGGGCTGGGCAAGCCGGTGCTGCAGCTGGTGGGCCGCGGTCCCCAGTTCACCAGCAGCTTCGCCGAGGCCCAGCGGCGCCTGCTGGGCCCCGCCGTGCTCTGCGCCGCTGGAGAGCCGCCCAGCCTGGATGCCACAGCAGCCCTGGGGGCCGAACTGCTGCAGCGCCTGGCCGACCCCCGGCAGGGGCCTGCTCTGCAGCGGCAATGGGCCAGCGCTGCCGCCGAGCGGCTCGGTGCCGCCGGCGGCAGCGAGCGCCTGGCGGCGGCGATCATGGATCTGCTGGGCCGCCACGGCGGCACGGCCAGCTGACACCTCCAGGCAACACCTCCACACGCCCCAATCACCCCGGGATCCATGTCCGACACCACACCGATGCCGATGCTGCAACGCCTGAAGGCGGGGCTCGACGCGCTGCTGGTGGCAAATGTGTTCCTGGTGATCGCCGGTGCCCTGTGGTTCGCCGTGGCGGTGATCTGCCACAGCCGCCAGGTGGAGGCCCCGCTGGAGCTGTTTCAGCGGCTGTGGGAGCCCCTGTTCACGCCGGCCATCGGCCTGCTGATGGCGGCGGCCCTGGTCAGCGGCCTGATGGGCTGGTGGCAGCGGCGAGGGCAGCGCTGAGCTCACCGTATTGAAACGGGAAGCGCTGGCTGAGCAGGCGCTCGGACAGCACCTGCTGGCCCTCAAGCACCACCTGGGCGCCATCGCCGAGCAGCAGCTGCAGCACCGGCCCCGGTACCGGCAGCAGGCTGGGGCGGCCGATGGCACGCCCCAGCGCGGCTGCAAAGTTGGCCATGGTGACCGGCTCTGGGGCCACAGCGTTGTAGACGCCGCGGTAGTTGCCATCCTCCAGGGCGGTGGCGATCAGGCGGCAGAGGTCGTGGCGGTGGATCCAGCTCATCCACTGCCGGCCGTTGCCCACAGGCCCGCCGAAGCCGAGCCGGAACACCGGCAGCATGCGGCCGAGGGCCCCGCCGTCGGCACCCAGCACGATGCCGATGCGCAGGATCACCAGGCGCGTGGCGGCCGGCACGGCGGCGGCCGCCGCCTCCCAGCGGGTGCAGATCTCCGCCAGATAGTCGGAGCCCGCCCCGCTGGCCTCGCTGAAGCGGGCCTCAGTGCTGGTGCCGTAGTAGCCCACCGCCGAGGCGTTCAGCAGCACTCCCGGCGGAGTCTCGAGCTGCTGCAGGGCCAGCACCAGCTGCTCGGTGGTGGCCACCCGGCTGGCCATCAGCAGCTCCCGGTGGGCCGGGGTCCAGCGCTTCTCGGCGATCGGCTCGCCGGCCAGGTTCACCACCCCCTCGGCGGCGGCCAGGGCCTGCCGCAGCCCTTCGTGCTCCCAGCTGGCGGCCTGGCTGGGATCGAGCTGCAGGCAGGCCAGGCGGTTGCCCACCAGCTGGGGGAAGGGCTGGGCCTGCCGGCTCACCAGGGTGAGGCTGTGGCCGAGCTCGAGCAGGAAGGGCACCAGCTCGCGCCCCACGAACCCCGAACAGCCCAGCAACAGCAGTCGCACGCCTTGATCACCCCGTGTTGGGGGGAAGGCTAGGCCCGCTCGCTCAGGCCCAGCCGGCGCGCCATCGGCACCAGGGCCAAGCCCTGCAGCCCCAGGCCCAGCAGCACCACGCCGAGGGCCAGGGGCGGCATCGCGCGGCCCCAGGGGATCGGCGAGGCGGCGGCCTGGATCGCCAGGGCGATCGGCACCGCCCCACGCAGACCCGAGGCGGCCACGAACAGCTTCGCGGCGGGGTCGAAGCCCGAGTTCACGAGCAGCAACTGCACCATCAGCCAGCGCACCAGGAGCATGGCGGCGAACAGCAGCACCGCCCACACCACCTCGCGCACCACATCCTCCGGCTGCACCACCAGCCCCATGCAGAGGAAGAGCATCAGCTCCGCCATCTTGGCGAAGCCGGCATGGGCGTCCACCAGCAGCGGCCGGTCACAGTCGCCGGCATTGCCCAGCACCAGCCCGGCGATGTAAGCCGCCAGCAGGCCGGAGCCCCCCAGCAACTGGGTGGCTCCCACCAGCAGCAGCAGCACCGCCAGGCTGAGCACCGGCAGCAGGGGCCCTGCGGCGGCGGCAGCCTGGCCCGCCAGCAGCTGGCGGGCCAGGCTGCCGCCCAGGAAACCCAGCAGGGCACCAAGCAGGAACTGGCGCAGCACCGCGGCCACCAGCTCGGCGGGGCTCCCCGAGCCCTGGCCGGAGGCCATCGCCAGGGCCAGACCCGCCAGCACCACCGCCACCGGATCATTGAACGCCGATTCGGTTTCGATCAGATCGATCAGACGCCGCGGCAGGTGGTTGTTGAGGGGCCGCAGCAGGGCGATCACCGCCGAGGCGTCGGTGCTGCACACCATGGCCCCAACGAACAGCGCCAGGGGCAGGCTGAGGGGGATGGCGAACACAGGCAGAGGAACCCTGCCGAGGGCCAGCACCAGCAGCGTCAGCAGCAGGGCGGTGAGCAGAGAGCCGAGGGTGGCCAGGCGCAGGGCCGGCTGCAGCACCGGGCGCAGCTCCCGCCAGTTGGTGGTGAGCCCGCCGAAGAACAGCACCAGCACCAGGGCCAGCTGGGCGATCTGGTCGGCGTGGCTGAGGGAGAGCAGCGGTGGGACCTGGCCAGGCAGGGCATCGAGGCGGTTGTCGGTGAGCAGGCCGAGCACCAGCACCAGCAGGATGCCGGGTACCCGGATGCGGGCGGCCATGTCATCCAGCAGCACCGCCACCAGCAGCAACGCCCCGAACACCGCGAGGAACAGGGCGAGGGTGGGGCTCAAGGCTGGGGGTGCGCGGGATGGGCCCTAGCCTGGACCCGCTGACCCCGCCTCCGCCACCACCTGTCATGGCCGAAACGCCCAGCCAGACCGACCAGGCCCCGGCAAAGCCGGCCCTGAAGAAGGGGGCCCTGGTGCGGGTGAACCGCCAGGCCTACGCGGCCAGCCTCGAGGCGGCCGCCAGCGACAGCGAAGCACCGGACTACATCTTTGAAGGGCCAGGCGAAATCCTGGCTGTGAGCGGCGGCTATGCCCAGCTGCGCTGGCGCCGGCCGGTGCCGGACGTGTGGCTGCGGCTCGACCAGCTGGAGGCCTTCCCAGCCTGATCAGCGCTGCAGCTGCCGGCGGCTCTCGTGCAGCTGCCGGCGGCGCAGGCCGGCCTTGCGCAGGAGCTCGCGGCCGTCGCGCAGGTAGGAATCCACATAGCCCATGGTGTAGCGCTCCAGATCGAGCAGGGCGTCCTTCACCAGGCTCAGGCAGTGATAGAGCTCCAGGCTGAACTCCTGCAGACCGGCGGGGCAGGGCTGGGAGCGGAAGAGACTCTCCACCCGGCCCATGCGCGTTTGACTCTGCTCGAGAAAGGCGCAGAAGGCTTCCATGATCCCGTCGTCGTAGGGATCGGCGGCCAGGGAGCGCAGCTGGGCGGGAAAGGGATTCACCACCTGAGCGAGAAGCCGGTCGATGGGGGCATACACCTGCCGCAGCCAGGCCAGCATCTGTTCTTCAGACGCTGCGGGGCCGGCGGGCGACCTGGCGGCCGCACGGGCGGCGGAGGTGGCGCTGCGGCGGCTCACGGCCCGCTGGCGGTCGTAGCCGCGGCGGCGCTCCCGGTCGCGGAGCACGTTCCAGGCCGCGTTCAGAGCCAGGATCGTGGTTTCATCGCCCCCGGCGTCGGGGTGGTGCTGTTTCACCAGGCTGCGGTAGGCGGCCTTGATCTCCGCGCCACTGGCCTCGGGCGACACGCCCAGCACCCGGTAGGGGTCGGGGGCGGCGGCAGCGGTGGGGACGCTGTGGGAACTCAACTCAGCAGGGCGACTGCGGCAAGACCTGCACCCTAGGAAACCCGCGGCGGCAACAAAAAACCCCGGCCGGAGCCGGGGTTTGTCGAGGACGACGAGGAGAAGTGTGGAAGGAGAAGACTGATCGAGGAATCCCCGGGGCCAGGCGGGTGTGTGAGGAACCAGGCCCTGGGGATCAGGCGATCAGGCGATCAGAAGGTGAAGGTGGTCTTGATCACGCCGCCGTAGGTGTCATCGCGACCACTGCGATCAACCCAGAAGAAGGCGGGGGTGACGCTGATGTTGTCGGTGACCTGGAACTTGTACCAGAGCTCGTAGGCCAGGGTGTCGCTGCCGGGGTCGCTCCAGACACCGAGGGTGTCGATGCGGCCGCTGCCACGGTTGGACTGACCGGCGCTGCCGATGGCCATGCCCAGGGCGTTGCCCTGCATGAACATGTCTTCCCACTGCAGACCCACCATCCAGCTGTAGCCCTCGTCGAAGGGGCGGCTGGTGTTGAAGTCGCTGTAGCCGAAGCCGGCGCTGATGGAAGGCACCCAACCGGACTCGGCGGGAGACCAGTAGGCGCTCAGGCCGATGTTGTTGGAGCTGTTGTCGAAGATGTAGTCGAGATTGGAATAGGTGTAGGCAAAAGCCGCACCCCAGTTCTCGCCTGCATAGCCCACCTGTGCGGTGACTGTGTAATCCTCACCGACACCTTCGGACGAATCACGAGCGGAGTCAGAGGCCGACACGTAGTTGACGCTGGCGTTGAAACCGCCCTCTGAAGGCTTGTACCAGATACCAACACCGGCGCCGGTGTTCAGGCTGTAGGCAGCCCGTGCACCTGCATAGGTGAAGATGTCAAGGATCGTGTCGGCCGGGTAGGCGCTGGGCCACATGGCCAGCATGTCGTCCTGACGAACCTTGGCACCGGCGGTAGCGGTCCAGTTCTCACCAACGGGGAACTGGTAGAAGAGGCGGTTGATTTCCACCGAATCGGGACCGGAAGCGCCCTCGAAGGCCACTTCCATGGTGGTGTTGCCACTGCCGAACACCGAATCACCGAAGTTGCCGGCACGCAGGGTGGTGCGCAGCAGATCCTTGCCGGTGAAGCTGGTGTCGAAGTTCAGGCGAACGTCGTAGTTGACGGTGACGTTGTCGCCCAGGCCGGTCTCGCCGGCACCGCCCACGGTCATGGTGGCGATACCGCGCAGCTTGGTGGTGGTGGAGAACTGGTTGGCCTCCAGCTCACCCACCTTGGCTTCGAGGCCATCGACGCGGCCCTTGAGGATGGCGAGTTCCCGCTCGAACTCGGCCATCAGGCGCTTGAGCTCGTCGGTCACCTCGGTGACGCGATCGAGGCAGGCGTTGAGCAGGGCGGCGGCCTCGAAGCGGGTCATGGCCCGCTGGCCCTTGAAGGTGCCGTCGGGGTAGCCGGCCACGCAGCCGTAGCGCTCGATCAGGTTGGCGAGCGCCTGGTAGGCCCAGTCCGTGGGGCGCACGTCGGGGAACTGGGAGATGCTGGTGACCTGTTCGTCACTGGCGTACTGGTTGACGCCATCCAGGTTGATCTCAGCAGCGGTGGCGGCCATAGGGGCCAGCAGACCAAGCGCCGCAGGAGCAACCAGGAGTTTCTGGAAGAGTTTCATGGGGATGTTCCTCACACAAGAGGCGCAATGCGCCGAGCACAGTGTGTCGCCCGTGGTCATTCCCACCCAGGACGGCTGTGCCAGAGCGTGCAATGGCCCTGCCGCGGGCAGGGACGCCGAGCGGGGAGAAGAGGTGCCACAAAAGCGATGCCCCCGGAATCCCTGAATCAGGGACGCCGGGGGCTCTCGCCGGGTCCGCGTCGGTCGCGGAACCGTTTGATCAGGGTTGAGGCGCCGTAATCAGGCGGCGTTCTCCGCGATCAGCAGACCCTTGGTGAAACAACTGGAACGCACGGGCACCTCCTCCTTGGGGGATTGGGCCAGCCGGCGACGTGTTCGGCTGAAGCTCGAAAACCGTGGTTCAGGAGCTGCAGCCACGCCACTGCTGACAGAACTCGTGAATCGTAGGGGCCGCCAACGGCGGGCGCGAGAAGCGGGCGCACGTGATCCCTAGGGTCGGGGCCGAGCAGAGCGCGGCGCGCGCAGCAATCCCATGGCGACATGCCCGAGCCCGCCAGGCCGCAGCCCGCAATCGCTGCGCCGTCGGCACTGGACCTTTCCGGCGAAATCGCGTAAGGCTCGGCTGCGGCGTGCTGTCCATGGCGGCCTGGAGCAGCTGGTGGGGTGGTGTTCGATCCCCGGCGACCGACCGGTGTTCGCCGCCGAGCAGTTTCCCTGGATCCGGCGGGTGGAGGCCGACTGGCAGGGGGTGCGGCAGGAACTGGATGGGCTGATGGAGCACCGGGCGGCGATGCCCAACTTTCAGGACATCCTGCGGGAGGTGAGCACGATCCAGAAGGACGACGACTGGAAGACCTTCTTTCTCAAGGGGGTGGGCATGGATTGCAGTGAGAACGCCGGCCGCTGCCCGCAGACGATGAAGCTGCTGGCGGCGATTCCGGGTTGCACCACCGCCTTCTTCTCGATCCTCTCGCCGCACAAATGCATCCCTCCCCATCGGGGCGCCTGGGCGGGGGTGCTGCGTCTGCACCTGGCGCTGGTGGTGCCGGAACCGGCCGAGCGCTGCCGGATCCGCATCGCCGATGAGCTGCACAGCTGGCACGAAGGGCGCTGCCTGGTGTTCGACGACACCTACAACCATCAGGTGTGGAACGACACCGATGGCTACCGGGTGGTGCTGTTCGTGGACTTCGAGCGGCCTCTGCGTTGGCCGCTGTCGACGTTGAACCACTGGTTGCTGAACCTGGCGGCGCTGGCACCGTTCCTGCGCGAGGCCAACACCCGCCAGCAGGCCGCCGAACGCAGCTTCTGGCGGCGGGTGGGCAACGGCACAAAAAAAAGCGCCCCGGGTGGGGCGCTGTGAAACCGGCCTTGATGGTCAGAGGGCGTTTCCCCGGGGCAGGACCTCTTCAGGGAAGACGAAGTTTTCGTGCGGCTGGTCGGCCGGTGCCATCCAGGCCCGGATGCCTTCGTTGAGAAGGATGTTCTTCGTGTAGAAGGTTTCGAACTCGGGGTCTTCGGCAGCGCGGA
>NZ_JAGQCU010000023.1 GCF_024346355.1 Cyanobium sp. ATX 6A2 | reverse complement strand
AACCAGACGGAATCTCCAGTACCCCCTCCCGATCGGGAGGGGGTTTTTTCATGCAACAGCTGAGGCACAAAGCGGCGCTCTCTGCGCTGCGGGCGGCTCCCCTACGCTCGCCGCAATGGGTCCTTGCTAAAGCCGATGGTCGGACTTGAACCGACGACCTACTGATTACGAATCAGTTGCTCTACCACTGAGCTACACCGGCGCCACCACGAAACTACCACTTGAACGGAGTCACTTCCGACCATGGCCAAGGGCTCTGAACCATCCCAGATCGACCCTGCTCTGCGGGCCCGGCTGCTGCAGGAGGCGCGCACACCCTGGCGTGGTCTGCGGCGGGCCCTGTGGCTAGCCCTCACCGCCTCCGCAGCCCTTGGACTGGCCACGATGGCTATGCGATCCGCCGGTGGCGGTGAGGTGCCGTCAGCTGACCTGCTGATCCAGGTCACCGCCCTGCTCGTCTGTGGTGCTCTGCTCTGGTTCGATCGCAACCGCCTCCCCACCAGTTGAACGGTCTGTGGATCCGGTGGTTGCTTCAGGCGGCGTTGCGGCGCTGCTGGGGGAGTCAGGAGGTGGATTTCGGCCGGGGTGACCCAGCGTCAGCGGGCTGAGGATCAGCAGGGGGAGCCCAAGGCTCAGCCGCTCCCTGGCCAGGCGCTCGGCCGGCAGCGGTGCCACTGCTGCCAGGGTGCCCGGAGGGCGCGAGAGCAGCCAGAGGCTCTGCACCAGCTGCTGCCACTGCCACACCAGCAGCGCCAGCAGCAGGGTGGCCAGCAGCAGACTCACCAGGCGATTGCCGTCGTCGAGGGGCGAGAAGGGCCCGGCCAGGGCGGCGCGGCTGTCGAGGGTCCACAGCAGCGGCAGCAGGACCGCGGCACCGGCCACCAGCAGCAGCCTCGCAGGCAGCGCCTCCTGGGCCGCCACCAGGCGGCGCTGGGCGGTACTGCGGGCTCCCAGGGGAACCTGAATCAGCAGCAGCGAGCAGCAGTCGGCGGGCCTCTGCCAGAGCAGCAGGGCCGGAGCCAGGGCTCCCAGCCCCCAAACCAACAGACGCTCCAGGGCCGGCAAGGGCCCGGGGTCGGCCCCGGCCAGCAGCAGCACCAGCAGCAGCAGCTCCAGGGGGATGGCCCCGACGGCGATCAGCTGTAGCCAAAGGAGGGGCTCGCTGCGCGGATTCACGGCCAGGGGCCTCCTGAGGGGTGCCGGGGGGATCAGGTGCTGAGCGTCCGGCGCTGGGTCACCAGCTTGAAGGCCTCGATGCGATCGCCCTCCTGCCAGCCGCTGAAGCGGTCACAGGAGACACCGCACTCGAAGCCGGTGGCCACCTCCTTGACGTCGTCCTTGTTGCGACGCAGGGAGTCGAGGTCGCCCTCGTACACCTTCTCCTTGCCGCGCCACACCCGCAGTTTGGCGTTGCGCTGCAGCTTGCCGGTGGTGACATAGCAGCCGGCGACGGCGCTCTTGCCGATCGTGAACACGGCCCGGACCTCGGCCTCGCCCAGGGGCTCCTCCACCAGCTCGGGCTCCAGAAGTCCCTCCATGGCCAGCTGGATGTCCTCCAGCAGTTTGTAGATCACGTCGTAGTCGCGCACATCCACACCGGTGGCATCGGCGGCGCGCTTGGCGCCGGACGCCATCGAGGTGTTGAAGCCCACGATCACGGCGCCGGAGGCGGCTGCCAGGTCCACGTCGGTTTCGGTGATCTCGCCCGGTGCCGAGAGCAGCACCCGCACCTGCACCTCACCCTGGGGCAGCTGCTCGAGCGAGCCGAGAATGGCCTCCACCGAGCCCTGCACATCCGCCTTGAGGATCAGGTTGAGCTCCTTCAGGTCGCCTTCGCTGGCCTGACCCGACATCGAGGCCAACGACACCCGTCGTGACGCCATCTGCTGGGCCAGGCGGGTGGCCCGGGCCTCACTGGCCCGGTCGCCCACCACCGCGCGGGCAGCCTTCTCATCGGTGTACACCTCGAACTCGTCGCCGGCGGTGGGCACCTCGCTGAAGCCGAGGGCCTCCACGGCCGAGGAGGGCCCGGCCGTCTTCACCCGTTTGCCGGTGTCGTCGACCATGGCGCGCACCTTGCCCAGCACCGGGCCTGCCGCCAGCACATCGCCGCTGCGCAGGGTGCCGTTCTGGATCAGCAGCGTGGCCACGGGGCCCTTGGCTTTGTCCAGGTGGGCCTCGATCACGGTGCCGCGGGCCATCCGGTCGGGGTTGGCCTGGAGGTCTTCCACCTCGGACACCAGCAGCAGCATCTCCAGCAGCTTGTCGATGCCCTCGTCCTTGATGGCACTCACCGGCACCATCACCGTGTTGCCACCCCAGTCCTCGGCCACCAGGTCCTGGCCAGAGAGTTCCTGCTTCACCCGCTCGGCAGAGGCCCCCTCCTTGTCGATCTTGTTGATCGCCACCACGATCGGCACCTTGGCGGCCCGGGCGTGGCTGATCGCCTCCAGGGTCTGGGGACGCACGCCGTCATCGGCGGCCACCACCAGCACGGCGATGTCTGTGACCTTGGTGCCGCGGGCGCGCATGGCTGTGAACGCCTCGTGGCCTGGAGTGTCGAGGAAGGTGAGCCGCCGCAGCTCGCCGCCTTGATCGATCTCCACCTGATAAGCGCCGATGTGCTGGGTGATGCCGCCGGCTTCTCCGGCGGCCACCCGGGTCTTGCGGATGGAGTCGAGCAGGCTGGTCTTGCCGTGGTCCACATGGCCCATCACGGTGACCACCGGAGGCCTGCGGATCAGGTGCTTGAGGTCGCTCTCCTCGATCATCTCCACCGTCTTGGCGGCAGCCTCCTCCACGTCGTCCTGGAGCACCGGCACGCCGAACTCCTGGGACACGGTCTCGATCGTGGAGAGGTCGAGGCTCTGGGTGACCGTGGCGATGATGCCTTTGAAAAAGAGGCTCTTGATGATCTCGGAGCTCTCCAATCCCAGCTTCTCGGCCAGTTCCTGCACCGTGAGGTTGCCCTCGGGCACCACCAGCATTTCCGGCCGTTGCTGCTTGGCCTCGCGGGCGGCCCGCAGTTCCATCGCCCGGCGGCGCTGGCGCTGGCGGGTGGTTTCCTTGCGGCGCTTGCGCACGGCCACGGTGGGTCTGGGCGTCCGGCTGGCAGCGCCGCGGGGCTTGGCGGGGCGGGCCAGGCTGGCCTGCAGCACCACCGCCTCCTGCTCGCCGGCGTAGCCACCGGTTTCGGCCGTGAGGGCATCATCGTTCTCGCCGATGATGTGAACCTTGGGCCGCAGCCGCTGGGGCGAGCGGCTGCGCAGGGCCTCCAGCTTGGCGCTGTCATCCCAGTCGGGCCTGCGGGGCCGACCGGTGGGACCGACGGGGGCCCGGAAACCGGGCCGACGCGGAGCCGAGGGCGGCGTGGCGGTGGGCCGCGCCAGATCCGGACTGGAAGGTGCGCCGGCGGCCGTTTCGCCCCGCTCCCCGGAGCGCCGCGGCGGTGGTGCCGGGGTGCGGCCCGAGGGGTTCTGGAGCTGCATCAGCTCCCCCGGCGCCATGGGCTTGCGCATGCCGGCGGGCATGCCGGGCCGGGTGGGGGGTGCGGCGCGACCGGGACCACCGGCAGGGGGGGCGCCGGCGGGAGGCCCCCCTGCGGGAGGGGCGCCGGCGGGAGGGCTGCTGCTGTCGCGGCGGATCGGCTTGCCCACCAGTTCCAGCCGGCTGGGGCCTGGCCGGCCCGACTGGCTGGGCCTGGTGGGGGCGGGGCCCCCGGAGCGCTTGGGCGCCATCGGCCGGGGGCTCACCGGGGAGCGGTTCACCGGAGCTGGCGGACGGCTGGGGCTGGGGCTGGGGCTAGGGCCGCCAGGGCCGGCGACCGGCTTGCCGACGATCTGCGGTCGTGTCGGGGCGCCGGGGCGGGCCGGTATCTCAGGCCTGCGGCTGCTGCTGGGCGGTGCCGGCCGCGCTGGCTTGGAGGCGATCACCACCGGCGGCGTGCCCGCGGGCTTGGCGGCAGGGGCTGGCGCAGGTCGGGCCGGCGGCGCGCTGGCTGTGCGGGCGGGAGCCGGGGACGCGGGCCTGGCGGGAGCGGCCGGCGCGGCCGGAGCCTTCACGGCCGGGGGTTTGGCGGTTGGGGGCTGGGCTGGGGCGGGCTTGGCCGCCGGTTGCCCCGGGGCGGCGGGGCGCAGGGGCGCGCTCGGCCTGGCGGGCGCGGGGGCAGCGGCGGGCTTCGCCGGCGCTGGAGGAGCAGCGGCTGCCGCTTTCTTCACGGTGAGGATCGCCTTGGTCGCGGGAGGACTGGCCGGCTTGCCGCCGGAGCCGTTGCTGCCCTTCTCCAGCAGCTGGCGGATCCGGGACGCTTCGCCGTCGCTGATGGAGCTGCTGTGGCTTTTCACGGCCAGCCCGAGCTTCTCGGCGGCATCGAGCACGTCCTTGTTCTCCAGGCCCAAGTCCCGTGACAGCTCGTAAATCCGCACTTTGCCGCTGCTGGTCATTCAGATCTCCAATGGACAGGTCCCCTGGCCGGCGAAGCCGCTGCAGGGGACACCGGCCGCCAGCGCACAGCGGCCAACTGCCATCTTGCCTCAGTGGGGGTGATCAGCGCCTTTCCCCCGCCAGCAATCGCTGTTCCAGTTGATCCAGCAGGGTGTCATCCACCGGGCAGCGCAGGGCTCGCTGCAGGCGCCGCCGGCGACGGGCCTCCTCCAGGCAGGCCGGGTTGGGGCAGAGATAGGCCGAGCGGCCCATGCCCCGGTCAAGCCCCAGGCCGCCGCCGGCCAGGCGGATGACCCGCCACAGCTGGCTGCGATCGAGCAGCTGCCGGCAGGCCACGCAGCGGCGCATCACCGGCCGTTCCGTCACAGACCTCAGCTCTCCTGCAGCGCGCCGGGCGCATCTTCGCTGTCCATCTCCTCCGCCTCGTCCGACTCCTCCTGCTCGTCCTCCGGCAGGGGATAGAGCTCCCGCAGACGGGCATCCTCCTCGGCGCGGGCGGCCTGTTCCACCTCCAGCCGGGCTTCGGCCTCGGCATGGAGGCGCTCCTCCTCCTCGCGGTGGGCGACCAGCTCGGCCACCACCGCATCCTCGGATGCCTGGTCGTACTCGCTGGCGTTCTTGATGTCGATCTTCCAGCCCGTCAGACGGGCCGCCAGACGTACGTTCTGCCCCTCCCGGCCGATCGCCAGGCTGAGTTGGTCGGGGGGCACCAGCACGTGGGCGTGGTGGCCGTCGGGATCCACCAGCCGCACCATCTCCACCCGGGCCGGGCTGAGTGAATTGGCGAGGTACTGGCCGGGGTCGGGCGACCAGCGGATCACATCGATCTTCTCGCCCCGCAGCTCGTTCACCACCTGCTGGATGCGGGAGCCGCGGGCGCCGATGCAGGCTCCAACCGGATCCACCTCCCGTTCCACCGAATCCACGGCCACCTTGGTGCGGGGTCCCACCGAACGGCTGGGGGGATTGGCCTCCCGGGCCACGGCCACGATCCGCACCGATCCCTCCTGGATCTCGGGCACCTCGTTCTCGAACAGATACACCACCAGTCCAGCGTTGGCCCGGCTCACGAACAGCTGCGGTCCGCGCCGGGGCACCTCGCTCACCTCCTTGAGGAACACCTTGAAGGTGGCGTTGGCGCGGTAGTTGTCGTTGGGCAGCTGGTCGCGGCGGGGAAGCTCAGCCTCCACCTCCGGTCGGCCCAGGCCGCTGCTCACCGCCATGATCACGCTCTGGCGCTCGAAGCGGATCACCCGGGCGGTGAGTACCGGATCCTCCAGGTCGGCGAACTCCTCCTGGATCATGCGGCGCTGCTGGTCACGCAGCTTCTGGGCCAGCACCTGTTTGGTGGTGGCGGCGGCCATGCGGCCGAAGTCATCCTTCTCGGGGGTGACATCGAGCACCACCGTGTCGCCGATCTGGGCGTCCTCGGCCACCTGGCGCACCTCGTCGATGGCGATCTGGTGATCGTCGCTCTCCACCTCCTCCACGATGATCTTGGAGGCCAGCACGCGGTAGCCCTCCTCCTCGAGGTCGAGCTGCACGTCGAAGTTGGAGAAGTACTCCTCCTCGAAGGGGTCCTCGCTGATGCCGAGGTAGAGGGTGCGGCGGTAGCGCTCGTAGCCCTTCAGCAGCGCCTCGCGCAGGGCCGCCTCCACCACGGCGGGAGCCAGTTTCTTTTCCTCGCTGATGTCGTCAACGAGGTTGTTCAGGCCGGGGAGCAGAACCAGAGCCATGGGTCTTCAGTTTTGAGGTGATTCGGTTGTGGGGTGGATTCAGTTGTCGTTGCCGCCGACATCGCCGGCACCCACCAGGCGCACGGTGATGACGTCCTCGCGGGGGATCCGCTTGGTGCGGCCGCGGATGTTGATCCGCAGTTCGCTGGCTGTGCGTTCGAGCAGCAGCCCGTCGCCCTGCGCCTCGCACCCCCGGCCATCGCGGTAGCGCACGGCCACCGGAAATCCGCGGAAACTGCGGAAGTCGCGGTCGTCGCGCAGTTCCTCGCTCAGACCGGGGCTGCTGACCTCCAGAACATAGGCCGCCTCCCCCAGCAGCCCCGCTGCCTCGAAGGCCTCGCCCAGAGGAGCGCTGAGGCTGGCGCAGTCATCCAGGCTGATGTCGTTGCCATCACTGCGCTGCACCAGCACCTGGAGGGTCAAGGGGATGCGGTGGGTTTCGAGCTGCACGGCGCGCAGCTCGAAACCCACCTCGCCCAAAGCGTTCCGGGCGAGCTGTTCGAGCTCGGGGATCAGCGGATGGGGCACGGCGGAGTGCGGGCGCTCACCCCAACCTACGAATCGGATCCCGCCGGCCCCGTGGCGCCGCCCAGGTTGATCACCGGCGCCTCGTCGTAGTAGTCGCTCTGCACCACGGTGCCGCGCTGGCTCACGTCCTGGTTGAGGCACTGGGCCCGCTTGTCGTCGCTGCGCAGGAACTGGCACACCCGTGCCCAGAGCTTGGCCCGGGTTCCCGGGGCCCCCTGGCTGAAGTGCACGAGGTCGTTGCCGCCGACCATGCCCTGGATCTCCACCTGACAAACGCTGCAGCGCTGACGGCTGCCGGGAGGAATTGCTGCCATGGTGCGCAGGAAAGCAGGGAAGCAACTTAAACGGATGCGCCTGCTGCAGATCAGCGACCCCCACCTGCTCGCCCACCCCGAAGCCTGCTACCGCGGCCGGCGGCCGTCCCGGCATCTGGCGGAGGCCCTGCGCCAGGGGGCGGCGCTCGATCCGCCCACCGATCTCCTGCTGATCAGTGGCGATCTCTGCCAGGACGAAAGCTGGGGCGGCTACGCGCGCCTGCGCCAGCTCCTGGAGCGTTGGCCCACCCCGGTGGCGCTGCTGAGCGGCAACCACGACCATCCCCAGCTGCTGCGGGCCGCGCTGGGCCGCCGGGCGGTGCTGTCCCCGGCCCTGCTGGAGCTGGGGGGATGCCGGCTGGCGCTGCTCGACAGCCACCAGGCCGGCCGCGTTGGCGGAGCTCTGGGACAGCGCCAGCTGCACTGGCTGGCCGCCGCTCTGCAGCGCTGGGCAGCCGATGCGCCGCGGCCCCTGCTGGTGGCGGTGCATCACCCGCCGGTGCCGATCGGCGATCCCACCATGGATGCCATCGCTCTGGAGGACGGAGCCGAGCTGCTGGCCCTGCTGCGCCCGATCCCATCCCTGGTGGGGGTGGTGTTCGGCCATGTGCATCAGCACTGGCAGGGCGAGCTGCCGGGGCGGCCGGAGGTGGCGCTGCTGGGGTGTCCCTCCACGCTCTGCGGGTTTGGCCCGGTGCAGCCCTGCCCCCTGGGGCGTGCCGATGATCCCGGAGGCCGCTGGCTGGAGCTGGGAGCGGCAGGCGGGCTGCGCCAGGAGCTGCTGCGCTGGCCGGCGCCAGCCCCGACGCCTGCCTAGCGTCATTCCCCACCGCGCGCCTGCTTCCACCGTGACGTTGTTTCCGGCCCGGCTCCTGGCCCTGGCCCTGGTGCTGGCCGGCCTGCTGCTGCTGGTGTCGCCGCCCGCCCTGGCCGTCAGCCCCGCCGAGGTCGCCGCCCACGCCGAGGGCGACAGCGCCGCTCCCCACAGCTTCGTGGCCGCTGCCGCCCGCGCCGTGGCCCCGGCGGTGGTGCGCATCGACATCGAGCGCAGCGTTGCCCGCCAGCCCTTCGATCCGGTCCTGCTGGATCCGCTCCTGCGCGACCTGTTCGGCGATCCCTCCGGCAGCCGCCGCGAGCGCGGCCAGGGCTCGGGCGTGGTGATCGACGCCGGCGCCGGCCTGGTGCTCACCAATGCCCACGTGGTGGACCAGGTGGACAGCGTGGAGGTGACCCTCGCCGATGGTCGTCAGCTGGACGGCGAGGTGGTGGGCGCCGATCCGGTGACCGACCTGGCGGTGGTGCGGGTGCGGGGTGTGCGGGATCTGCAGGCCGCGGCGCTGGGCGATTCCGAAGCCCTCGAGGTGGGCGACTGGGCCATCGCCCTGGGCAGTCCCTATGGCCTTGAGCGCACGGTGACGCTGGGGATTGTGAGCAGCATGCATCGCGACATCAACAGCCTCGGGTTCTCCGACAAGCGCCTCGATCTGATCCAGACCGATGCGGCCATCAACCCCGGCAATTCCGGTGGGCCGCTGATCGACGCCGCCGGGCGCGTGATCGGCATCAACACCCTGGTGCGCTCCGGTCCGGGCGCCGGGCTGGGCTTTGCCATCCCGATCAACCTGGCGCGTCGGGTGGCCGACCAGCTGGCCAGCGGCGGTCAGGTGGTGCACCCCTATCTGGGCCTGCAGCTGGTGCCGCTCACCGCCCGTCGTGCCCGCGAGAACAACCGCGATCCGGCAGCCCTGCTGCAGCTTCCCGAGCGCGATGGCGCCCTGGTGCAGCGGGTGCTGGAGAACAGCCCGGCGGAAACCGCCGGCCTGCGCCGCGGCGATCTGGTGGTGAGCGTGGCCGATCAAACGATCCGCGATCCGGCGGCGCTGCTGCAGCGGGTGGATCGCTCGGAGGTGGGCCAGCCCCTGGCGATCACGGTGCTGCGGGGCCAGCGGGAACTGCGGCTCACGATCCGCCCCGCTGCCTTGCCTCAAGTGGGATGAGCATTGCTACCGTCGCGGACCATGGTCCGAATCGATGGCAAACCTGCAGGATCAGATGAAGCAGGCGGTGGCGGCCGCCGCCACCGAGCAGATTCGCAGCGGCATGGTGGTGGGCCTGGGCTCGGGATCCACCGCCGCCCTGATGATTCAGGCCCTGGGGGCCAAGCTGCGCAGCGGCGAGCTCAGCGACATCACCGGCGTGACCACATCGTTTCAGGGGGAGGTGCTGGCGGCTGAGCTGGCCATCCCCCTGCGCAGCCTCAACGCCGTGGACCGCATCGATCTGGCCATCGACGGTGCCGACGAGGTGGATCCCTCCTTCCAGCTGATCAAGGGCGGCGGCGCCTGCCATGTGCAGGAGAAGCTCGTGGCCTGCCGGGCTGATCGCTTTGTGGTGGTGGTGGATGCCACCAAGCTCGTGGACACCCTCAATCTGGGCTTCCTGCTGCCCGTGGAGGTGCTGCCCGGCGCCTGGCGCCAGGTGCAGGCCCAGCTGGCCGCCATGGGCGCCGCCGCCGAGCTGCGCATGGCCACCCGCAAGGCCGGCCCGGTGGTGACCGACCAGGGCAATCTGGTGCTCGATGCCCGCTTCACCGGCGGCATCCCCGATCCCCAGGGGTTGGAGCCGGCGATCAACAACCTGCCGGGCGTGCTCGAGAACGGCCTGTTCGTGAACCTCGCCGATCAGGTGCTGGTGGGCGAGATCGTCGACGGTGTTGCCGGCGTGCGCGATCTGCCGAAACGCTGATGACGGCCCTGCTGGCGCCGCTGCTGGCCCTGCTGCTCACCCTGGCGCCGGGTCCGGCGAGTGCCGAGCGGACCTACCGCTGTGATGGCGATCAGCTGCTGGCCCGCAGCGATCAGGGGCCGGTGGATGCCGTCGGCATCCCCAACGTGGTGGCCGGCACCGTGCCCGGCGCCTTCGTGGTGCTGCGCTGGCGCAACCTGGCGTTGCAGCTGCCCCGCACCAACAACGCCGGTGCTCCCAGCTACACCGACGGCAAGTGGTGGTGGAGCCTGGAGGATCCCGACCATCCGAGCTTCCGCCTGCGCCAGGGTCTGGGCACGGTCGAGGCGTTCAGCTGCGAACCCGACCCGGCAGCAGGCTGATCAGCCCTGCTGCAGCCGCCGCCGCACCGACTCGGCGTGGCTGTGCAGGCCCTCGCTCTCGGCCAGGGTCACCACTGCCGCTCCGGTGGCCTCGAGGGCCTGGCGGTTGAACCGGATCATGGAGGTGTGGCGCAGGAAGGTTTCCACGCTCAGGGCCCCGGCGAAGCGGGCCGTGCCGCTGGTGGGCAGGGTGTGGTTGGGGCCGGCCAGGTAATCGCCCACCGCCTCAGGACTCCAGGGGCCGAGGAAGATGGCTCCCGCATGGCGGATGCGCTCCGCCAGTGGTTCGGGGTCCTCCACCAGCAGCTCGAGGTGCTCGGGCGCGAAGCGATCGCTGAGGGCGGCGGCGCTCTCCAGGTCGTCGCACACCACCACCAGGCCCCAGTCGCGGATCGCCGCACGGGTGATCGCGGCCCGGGGATGGCCTGCGAGCTGGTCCTCCAGGGCCGCCGGCAGGCTGGCGGCAAGCTCCTCGCTGGTGGTGAGCAGGATGGCGGCCGCCAGGGGATCGTGCTCGGCCTGGGCCAGCAGGTCGGCGGCCACCTGATCCACCCGGGCGCAGTGGTCGGCGATCACCAGAACCTCGCTGGGGCCTGCCAGCGAGTCAATCGCCACCTGCCCGTAGACGGCCTTTTTGGCCAGGGTCACGTAGAGATTGCCAGGGCCGCTGATCACGTCCACCCGCGGAATGCTCTCGGTGCCGTAGGCCAGGGCTGCCACCGCCTGGGCTCCGCCCACCCGGTAGATCTCCTCCACGCCGGCCAGGTGCGCTGCGGCCAGCACGGTGGGGTTGGGATCACCGTGGGGTCCCGGCGGGGTCACCATCACCAGCCGCTCCACCCCCGCCACCCGGGCGGGCACCGCGTTCATCAGCACGGTGCTGGGGTAGGCGGCCCGGCCGCCGGGCACGTAGAGGCCGGCGCGCTCCACCGCCCGCCAGCGCCGGCCCAGCCGCTCGCCGTGGGGCCCCTGCAGCTCGAGGTCGGCCGGCATCTGGCGCTGGTGGAAGGCCAGGATGCGCTCATGGGCGAGCTCCAGGGCCCGGCGCAGGGTTGGGTCGCAGGCCTGCCAGGCGGCCGCCAGCTGCTCCGGCGGGATGCGCAGGGGCTCCGGGCGCACGCCATCGAAGCGCTCACTGAGCTCCAGCAGGGCCCGGTCGCCCTGCTGGCGCACCTGCTCGAGGATCGCCTCGACGCTGCGGGCCGCCTCGGTCATCTGGGCGCCGCCGGTGCGATCGGAGATGGCCGTGAGCCGTTCGGCGGCACCATCGCGCTGGTGGATACAGATGATGGTGACCCCATCCGCGGGGGCTGCGCCCGAGAGGGGGGCTGTGCCCGGGAGGGGGGCGGGGGAGGCAAGCACGGCGTGCACCCGGAGGCTTGGCCACTCAAATTAGGGCGCTGGCGATCGGAGCTGAACCGTGCCCCGGCGGGCCTGGAGGTAAGGTGGTCGATCGCCGAAAACAGCTTTTCTCAGCCTGTGGCTAATAACACGTCGTCGAAGAAGCGGATCGAGATCGCCGAGCGCAACCGACTGCGCAACCGCTCCTACAAGTCGGCCCTGCGCACGCTGATGAAGCGCTGCTTCACGGCCTGCAGCGCCTACAGCGGCGAGAGTGGCGAGGCCAGCCGCGAGGCCGTGCAGCAGAGCCTGAATGCCGCCTTCAGCAAGATCGACAAGGCCGTCAAGGTGGGGGCGCTGCATCGCAACACCGGCGCCCACCAGAAGTCGCGGCTGAGCGCCGCCGCCAAAGGCGCCCTGGATCCCACCGCAGAAGCCTGATCGGCCCCGCCAGCATGGGGGCGATTCCGGCTCCGGCCCGCGCCATGACCCCGCCCGCATCCGCTGTTGTCACGGCTGTTGCCGATGCCACGGCTGTTGCCGATGTCTTGGCTGCGCCTCCTGAAGAGGCGATGCTGGTCGACTCCCACTGCCACATCGTTTTTCGCGACTTCAACGACGACCTCGAGGCGGTGGCTGCGCGCTGGCGCCAGGCGGGCGTGAAGGCCCTGGTGCATGCCTGTGTGCAGCCTGCGGAGATCCCGGCCATCCGCGCCCTGGCCGATCGCTTCCCGGAACTGCGTTACTCGGTGGGGGTCCATCCGCTCGACACCCAGCACTGGGCCGCGGAGACCCAGCAGGATTTGCGGGACGCGGCCCGGGCCGATTCCCGGGTGGTGGCCATCGGCGAGCTGGGCCTCGACCTGTTTCGCCAGACGAATCTGGAGCAGCAGCTGGCGGCGCTCCGCCCCCAGCTGGATCTGGCCGTTGAGCTGGATCTGCCGGTGATCATCCACTGCCGCGACGCGGCGCAGCCGATGCTGGCGGAGTTGCGCCAGCGGGCCGAGGCCGGCCGCTGTCCCCGCGGGGTGATGCACTGCTGGGGGGGCACCCCCGAGGAGATGGGCGGCTTTCTGGAGCTGGGGTTGTACATCAGCTTCAGCGGCGTCGTCACGTTTGCCAAGGCCGAGGCCACCCACGCCTGTGCCCGCCAGGTGCCTGCCCACCGCTATCTGGTGGAAACCGATTGCCCCTTTCTGGCTCCGGTGCCCCGCCGCGGCAAGCGCAACGAGCCGGCCTACGTGGCCGCCGTGGCGGCTCGGGTGGCCGAGCTGCGCGGCGAACCGCTGGCGGTGGTGGCCCGCACCAGCAGCGCCAATGCAGCCAGGCTCTTCGGGCTGCACTTTGACAATGTATGATGATTCATTGGTCTGGACGCGAATCCGCTCCTTGTTGTCGAAGTCTGCAGCCCTGAAGCGCGTTTCCTGAAAGCAGCCCCCCGGGCAGCCGTTCCCTTTGCGGGGGGCGGCTGTTTGTGTGGAGTGCCGTCTTTGCTGATGCCCGGATGATCTCCGGGTACGCCCGCGCTTCAACGCTGTCAGGCCGACAGACCACTTTTTTCACCCGTTCCTGCAGGTTCACCGCATGAGCAGCGCGATCCAGGTCGCCAAGACCGTCACTTACCTGCCCGATCTGGTGGAGGTGCAGCGGGCGAGCTTCAAGTGGTTCCTGGAGAAGGGCCTGATCGAGGAGCTGGAGAGTTTTTCGCCGATCACCGACTACACGGGCAAGCTCGAGCTGCATTTCATCGGCAGTGAGTACCGGCTCAAGCGGCCCCGCCACGATGTGGAAGAGGCCAAGCGCCGCGACGCCACCTTCGCCTCGCAGATGTATGTCACCTGCCGGCTGATTAACAAGGAAACCGGAGAGATCAAGGAGCAGGAGGTGTTCATCGGCGAACTGCCCCTGATGACCGAGCGCGGCACCTTCATCATCAATGGCGCCGAGCGCGTGATCGTGAACCAGATCGTGCGCTCTCCCGGTGTTTATTTCAAGGATGAGCAGGACAAAAACGGTCGCAAGACCTTCAACGCCAGTCTGATCCCCAACCGCGGCGCCTGGCTGAAGTTTGAAACCGACAAGAACGATCTGCTGCATGTGCGGGTCGACAAGACCCGCAAGATCAACGCCCACGTGCTGATGCGTGCGATCGGTCTGTCGGACAACGACGTGCTCGACAAGCTGCGCCATCCTGAGTATTACCAAAAGTCGATCGAGTCGGCGAACGACGAGGGCATCTCCTCGGAAGACCAGGCGCTGCTGGAGCTCTACAAGAAGCTGCGTCCCGGCGAGCCGCCGTCGGTGAGTGGCGGCCAGAGCCTGCTCAACAGCCGCTTCTTCGACCCCAAGCGCTACGACCTGGGCCGGGTGGGGCGTTACAAGATCAACAAGAAGCTGCGGCTCACGATCCCCGATGCGCTGCGCACCCTCACCCCCGAGGACGTGCTCAGCACGATCGACTATCTGATCAACCTGGAACTCGATGTCGGCGGCGCCAGCCTCGATGACATCGACCACCTCGGCAACCGCCGCGTGCGCTCGGTGGGCGAACTGCTGCAGAACCAGGTGAGGGTGGGCCTCAACCGGCTCGAGCGCATCATCAAGGAGCGCATGACCGTGGGCGAAACCGAGTCGCTCACCCCGGCCCAGCTGGTGAACCCCAAGCCCCTGGTGGCGGCGATCAAGGAGTTCTTCGGCTCCAGCCAGCTCAGCCAGTTCATGGACCAGACCAACCCCCTGGCCGAGCTCACCCACAAGCGCCGCATCAGCGCCCTCGGCCCCGGCGGTCTCACCCGCGAGCGGGCCGGCTTCGCCGTGCGCGATATCCACCCCTCCCACTACGGCCGCATCTGCCCGATCGAAACCCCCGAGGGTCCGAATGCCGGTCTGATCGGTTCGCTGGCCACCCACGCCCGGGTGAACGAATACGGGTTCATCGAAACCCCGTTCTGGAAGGTGGAGAACGGCATCGTCCTCAAGCAGGGCGATCCCATCTACCTCTCGGCCGACCTCGAGGATGAGTGCCGCGTCGCCCCCGGCGACGTGCCCACCGATGCCGAAGGGCGCATCACCTCCGAGCTGGTGCCAGTGCGCTACCGCCAGGACTTTGAGAAGGTGCCTCCGGAACAGGTGGACTATGTCCAGCTCTCGCCGGTGCAGGTGATCTCGGTGGCCACCTCCCTGATCCCCTTCCTCGAGCACGACGACGCCAACCGTGCCTTGATGGGCTCGAACATGCAGCGTCAGGCGGTGCCGTTGCTGCGCCCAGAGCGTCCCCTGGTGGGCACGGGCCTGGAAACCCAGGTGGCCCGCGACTCCGGCATGGTGCCCGTGACCCGGGTCGCGGGCACGGTGACATTCGTGGACGCCACGGCGATCGTGATCCGCGATGAGGATGGTGTTGATCACACCCACTACCTGCAGAAGTATCAGCGCTCCAACCAGGACACCTGCCTCAACCAGCGGCCGATCGTGAAGCAGGGCGACCAGGTGATCTCCGGCCAGGTGCTGGCCGATGGTTCGGCCTGCGAAGGCGGCGAGATCGCCCTTGGCCAGAACGTGCTGATCGCCTACATGCCCTGGGAGGGCTACAACTACGAGGATGCGATCCTTCTCAGTGAACGTCTCGTGACCGACGATCTCTACACCTCGGTGCACATCGAGAAGTATGAGATCGAGGCCCGCCAGACCAAGCTCGGACCGGAAGAAATCACCCGCGAGATTCCCAATGTTGCTGAGGAGAGTCTCGGCAATCTTGACGAGATGGGCATCATCCGCATTGGCGCCTTCGTGGAGAGCGGCGACATCCTGGTGGGCAAGGTGACGCCCAAGGGCGAATCCGATCAGCCACCGGAGGAGAAGCTGCTGCGCGCGATCTTCGGTGAGAAGGCCCGCGATGTGCGCGACAACTCCCTGCGCGTGCCCGGCACCGAGCGTGGCCGGGTGGTGGATGTGCGCATCTACACCCGCGAACAGGGTGATGAGCTGCCGCCGGGCGCCAACATGGTGGTGCGCGTCTATGTGGCGAAGCGCCTGAAGATCCAGGTGGGTGACAAGATGGCCGGCCGCCACGGCAACAAGGGCATCATCAGCCGCATCCTTCCCAGGGAGGACATGCCCTACCTGCCCGATGGCACCCCCATCGACATCGTGCTCAACCCCCTGGGGGTGCCGAGCCGCATGAACGTGGGCCAGGTGTTCGAGTGCCTGATGGGCTGGGCCAGCTCCCACCTCCACTGTCGTGTCAAGGTGGTGCCCTTCGATGAGATGCACGGGGCCGAGAAGTCGAAGCAGACGGTGCAGACCTTCCTCGAGGAGGCGGCCGCCCAGCCCGGCAAGGAGTGGGTCTACGACCCGGAGAATCCCGGCAAGATCCAGCTCACCGACGGCCGTACCGGCGAACCGTTCGACCAGCCGGTGACCGTGGGTTATGCCCACATCCTCAAGCTCGTGCACCTGGTGGATGACAAGATCCACGCCCGCTCCACCGGCCCCTACTCGCTGGTGACCCAGCAGCCCCTGGGCGGCAAGGCCCAGCAGGGCGGTCAGCGCCTGGGCGAGATGGAGGTGTGGGCCCTCGAGGCCTATGGCGCCGCCTACACCCTGCAGGAACTGCTCACCGTCAAGTCCGACGACATGCAGGGCCGCAACGAGGCCCTCAACGCCATCGTCAAGGGCAAGCCGATCCCCAGGCCCGGCACCCCCGAGTCGTTCAAGGTGCTGATGCGCGAGCTGCAGTCCCTCGGTCTGGACATCGCCGTCTACACCGATGAGGGCGAAGAGGTCGACCTGATGCAGGACGTCAACCCCCGCCGCAGCACCCCCAACCGGCCCACCTATGAGTCTCTCGGCGTCGCGGACTACGACGACGACTGATTTCCGCTGCGTTTTCTCTGTCTTCTCTGCTCTCCGCGCGCCCTGTCCCCATGTCCAACAGCAATCTCCGCACCGAAAACCACTTCGACTATGTGAAGATCACGCTCGCCTCCCCTGAGCGGATCATGGAGTGGGGGCAGCGCACCCTGCCCAACGGTCAGGTGGTGGGTGAGGTGACCAAGCCGGAAACCATCAACTACCGCACCCTCAAGCCGGAGATGGACGGCCTGTTCTGCGAGCGGATCTTCGGTCCCGCCAAGGACTGGGAGTGCCATTGCGGCAAGTACAAGCGGGTGCGCCACCGCGGCATTGTCTGCGAGCGCTGCGGCGTGGAGGTCACCGAGAGCCGCGTGCGCCGCCACCGCATGGGCTTCATCAAGCTGGCGGCTCCGGTGAGCCATGTGTGGTATCTCAAGGGGATCCCCAGCTATGTGGCGATCCTGCTCGACATGCCCCTGCGCGATGTGGAGCAGATTGTCTACTTCAACTGCTACGTGGTGCTCGAGCCGGGCGATCACAAGTCGCTCACCTACAAGCAGTTGCTCACCGAAGACGAGTGGCTGGAGATCGAGGATGAGATCTACGCCGAGGATTCCGACATTGAGAATGAGCCCATGGTGGGCATCGGCGCCGAGGCCCTCAAGCAACTGCTGGAGGATCTCGACCTCAATGAAACCGCCGAGCAGCTGCGGGAGGAGATCGCCGCCAGCAAGGGCCAGAAGCGGGCCAAGCTGATCAAGCGCCTGCGCGTGATCGACAACTTCATCGCCACCTCCGCCCGGCCCGAGTGGATGGTGCTCGATGTGATCCCCGTGATTCCTCCCGATCTGCGCCCGATGGTGCAGCTCGATGGTGGCCGCTTCGCCACCAGCGATCTCAACGATCTCTACCGCCGGGTGATCAACCGCAACAACCGCCTGGCGCGGCTGCAGGAGATCCTGGCCCCCGAGATCATCGTGCGCAACGAGAAGCGCATGCTGCAGGAGGCCGTTGATGCCCTGATCGACAACGGTCGTCGCGGCCGCACCGTGGTGGGTGCCAACAACCGCGCCCTCAAGTCGCTCAGCGACATCATCGAAGGCAAGCAGGGCCGCTTCCGCCAGAACCTGCTCGGCAAGCGGGTCGACTACTCCGGTCGTTCGGTGATCGTGGTGGGCCCCAACCTGAAGATGCACCAGTGCGGACTGCCCAAGGAGATGGCGATCGAGCTGTTCCAGCCGTTCGTGATCCATCGCCTGATCCGCCAGAACATCGTCAACAACATCAAGGCTGCCAAGAAGCTCATCCAGCGCGCCGACGATGAGGTGATGCAGGTGCTGCAGGAGGTGATCGAGGGTCACCCGATCCTGCTCAACCGGGCTCCCACCCTGCACCGCCTCGGCATCCAGGCCTTCGAACCCAAGCTGGTGGATGGCCGCGCCATCCAGCTGCACCCGCTGGTGTGCCCGGCCTTCAACGCCGACTTCGACGGCGACCAGATGGCCGTGCACGTGCCGCTGGCGCTCGAGGCCCAGACCGAGGCCCGCATGCTCATGCTGGCCAGCAACAACATCCTCTCGCCGGCCACCGGCGAACCGATCATCACCCCGTCCCAGGACATGGTGCTCGGCGCCTACTACCTCACGGCCGAACAGCCCGGTAAGGGCAAGCCCGAGTTCGGCGACCGTTCCCGCACCTTCGCCGGCCTCGAGGATGTGATCTCCGCTTTCGAGGACAAGCACCTCTGCCTGCACGACTGGATCTGGGTGCGCTTCCCCGGTGCGGTGGAGTGCGACGAGGAAGAGCAGGAGCCCCAGAAGCAGGACACCCTCAGCGACGGCACCCGTATCGAGCAGTGGCTCTACCGGCGTGATCGCTTCGATGAGGACGGCGCCCTGATCAGCCGTTATCTGCTCACCACCGTGGGCCGCGTGGTGATCAACCACACGATCATCGACGCCGTGGCTGCCACCTGATCCGGCCCAAGTCTCCGTTCCACCACCTCGATTTTTCCTGCGCGCAGCCATGACCGCCACCCCCACCAACCCCGTCGCCGCCACTGCGGCCCTCTCCCGCCAGGCGCCCCCGTTCCGCAATCGGATCATCGACAAGAAGGCCCTGCGCAACCTGGTGGCCTGGGCCTACAAGCACCACGGCACCGCCGCCACGGCCTCGATGGCCGATGAGCTCAAGGACCTGGGCTTCCACTACGCCACCCAGGCCGCGGTGTCGATCTCCGTGGACGATCTGCGCATCCCCGGAGACAAGGCCGCGCTGCTGGAGGAGGCCGAGGAGCAGATCACGGCCACCGAGGAGCGCTACCGACTCGGGGAGATCACCGAGGTGGAGCGCCACACCAAGGTGATCGATACCTGGACGGAAACCAACGAGCGTCTCGTCACGGCCGTGCGCCGCAACTTCAACGACAACGATCCACTCAATTCGGTGTGGATGATGGCCAACTCCGGCGCCCGGGGCAACATGTCCCAGGTGCGCCAGCTGGTGGGCATGCGGGGCCTGATGGCCAACCCCCAGGGCGAGATCATCGACCTGCCGATCCGCACCAACTTCCGCGAGGGGCTCACCGTCACGGAATACGTGATCTCCTCCTACGGCGCCCGCAAGGGTCTGGTGGACACCGCCCTGCGCACGGCCGACTCCGGCTACCTCACCCGCCGCCTGGTGGACGTGGCTCAGGACGTGATCGTGCGCGAGGATGACTGCGGCACCACCCGCAGCATCCCGATCAACGCCGATGATCGCGGCCGCTTCGGCAGCAAGCTGATCGGCCGACTGGCGGCCGAGCCGGTGCTCGATGGCGCCGGCGCCGTGATCGTGGATCGCAACGGCGAGATCGACCCCGAGGTGAGCCGGTGCATCGAAGCAGCCGGTGTGAAAACGGTGACGGTGCGCTCGCCGCTCACCTGCGAGGCCTCCCGATCCGTGTGCCGCAAGTGCTACGGCTGGGCCCTGGCTCACAACGAGCTGGTGGACCTGGGTGAGGCCGTGGGCATCGTCGCCGCCCAGTCGATCGGTGAGCCGGGCACCCAGCTCACCATGCGCACCTTCCACACCGGCGGTGTGTCCACCGCCGAAACCGGCGTGGTGCGCTCCCATGTCGACGGCACGGTGGAGTTCGGCCCCAAGGCCCGGGTGCGTGCCTTCCGCACCACCCACGGCGTCGACGCCCAGATCGCCGAAACCGACTTCACCCTCGCCGTGAAGCCCAGCGGCAAGGGCAAGATCCAGAAACTCGACATCACCGCCGGCTCGATCCTGTCCGTGTCCGATGGCGACAGCGTGCCCGGAGACACGATCCTGGCCCAGATCTCCATGGGTGCCACGGTCAAGAAGAGCGTGGAGAAAGCCACCAAGGACGTGATCTGCGACCTGGCCGGCCAGGTGCGCTACGAGAGCGCCATTCAGCCCAAGGAGGTCACCGACCGCCAGGGCAACATCACCCACAAGGCCACCCGCCTCGGCCGGCTGTGGGTGTTCTCCGGCGATGTCTACAACCTGCCCCCCAATGCCCTGCCGGTGGTGGAGGGCAACAAGCCGGTGAAACCCGGTGATGTGCTGGCGGAAAGCCGCCTGGTGAGCGAATACGGCGGTGCCGTGCGCCTGCGCGAGAGCGCCGGCGACTCCCGCGAGGTGCAGATCGTCACGGCCAGCATCACCCTCAAGGAGTTCAAGCTCATCGGCCAGTCCAGCCACACCGGCGAGAGCTGGCACCTGGAGGGCAAGAACGGCACCCGCTACCGCCTCAGCAGCATCCCCGGCAGCAAGATCGGCAATGGCGAGGTGATCGCTGAGCTGACGGATGATCGCTTCCGGACCCAGACCGGCGGCATCGTGAAGTTTGCTCCGGGGCTGTCCATCAAGCGGGCCCGCAGCGCCAAGAACGGCTACGAGGTGAACAAGGGCGGCACCCTGCTGTGGATCCCGCAGGAAACCCACGAGATCAACAAGGACATCTCCCTGTTGATGATTGAGGACGGCCAGTGGATCGAGGCCGGCACCGAGGTGGTGAAGGACATCTTCAGCCAGACCGCCGGCATCGTCACGGTGACCCAGAAGAACGACATTCTGCGCGAGATCATCGTGCGCTCAGGCACCCTGCACCTGGTGGGCGACAGCAAGACCCTGGCCAACTACGGCGAGGGCAAGCTGGTGAATGCGGGTGAGGAGATCGCCAAGGGCCTCAGCGCCGAGGCCATGGCCTTCGTGGAGGCGGTGGACACCGCCGAGGGCGCCGCCCTGCTGCTGCGTCCGGTTGAGGAGTACACGATTCCCGATCAGGCCCACCTGCCCGAGCTCACCTCGGTGAAGCAGTCCGGCGGCCCCTCCCTGGGGCTGAAGGCCACCCAGCGGCTGGCCTTCAAGGATGGTGAGCTGATCAAGAGCGTGGAAGGTGTGGAGCTGCTGCGCACCCAGCTGAGCCTGGAAACCTTCGACACCACCCCCCAGATGACGGTGGATGTGGAGACCGTGCCCGACCGCCGCGCCAAGACGATCGAGCGCCTGCAGCTGACCATCCTGGAGTCGCTGCTGGTGCGCCGCGACACCCTCTCCGATGCCAGCCACGGTTCCACCCACACCGACCTGCAGGTGGCCGACGGCGACACCGTCAAGCGCGGTGACGTGGTGGCCACCACCCAGATCCTCTGCAAGGAAGACGGCCTCGTGCAGGTGCCCGAGGTGGACGATGCCGAGCCCATCCGCCGATTGATCGTGGAGCGCGAGGAGGACACCCGGCGCATCGACCTGGGTTCGGCCCAGCCGCTGGTGAGTGAGAACCAGCGGCTGGTGGATGGGGACCTGCTGGCGGAGGGCGTGCCAGCCCCCTGCTGCGGCCAGGTGGAGGCGATCGAGGGCAACGTGCTCACGATCCGCCTGGGCCGGCCCTACATGGTGTCTCCCGACTCGGTGCTGCACGTGCGTGACGGCGAGCTTGTGCAGCGCGGTGACGTGCTGGCGCTGCTGGTGTTCGAGCGCCAGAAAACCGGCGACATCGTGCAGGGCCTGCCCCGCATCGAGGAACTGCTGGAGGCCCGCCGGCCCCGCGAATCGTCCGTGCTCTGCCGCCGCAGCGGCACCGTGGAGATCAAGCAGGGCGACGACGACGACTCCATCACCGTGACCGTGATCGAGGCGGACGACGCCATCGGCGAGTATCCGATCCTGCTGGGCCGCACCGTGATGGTGAGCGATGGCCAGCAGGTGAAGGCCGGGGATCTGCTCACCGACGGGCCGATCAACCCCCATGAGCTGCTGGAGTGCTACTTCGACGATCTGCGCAGCCGCAAACCCACCCTGGAGGCGGCCCACGGGGCCATCTCCAGGCTCCAGTTCCGCATGGTCACGGAGGTACAGAACGTCTACAAGAGCCAGGGCGTGGCGATTGACGACAAGCACATCGAGGTGATCGTGCGCCAGATGACCAGCAAGGTGCGGGTGGAGGACGCCGGCGACACCACCCTGCTGCCGGGCGAGCTGATCGAGCTGCGTCAGGTGGAGCAGGTGAACAGCGCCATGGCGATCACCGGCGGTGCCCCGGCGGAGTTCACGCCGGTGCTGCTGGGCATCACCAAGGCGTCGCTGAACACCGACAGCTTCATCTCCGCCGCCTCCTTCCAGGAGACCACCCGCGTGCTCACCGAAGCCGCCATCGAGGGCAAGAGCGACTGGCTGCGGGGCCTCAAGGAGAACGTGATCATCGGTCGCCTGATTCCGGCCGGCACCGGCTTCAGCGGCTTCGAGGAGGAGCTGCGGGCCGAGGCCGGCCCCCATCCCGACATCCTCGAGGAGGAGGCCATGGGCTATCGGCGCATGCAGAACCTGCGGCCCGACTACACCGTGGAGATGCCCGCCCCGGCGGCCTCCACCGCGGTGCTCGACGATCCCTCCGACGAGGATCTGGAGGCAACCCGCAGCCGTCACGGCATCGAGGCCAGCGTCAGCAACGTCGCCGCCTTCACCCGCCCCACGGCGGAGGAAGGGCTGGAGGAGGAACTGGTGGCCGATCCCGCCGCCCTCGAGGGTCTGCAGGAAGAGGGCCTGCTCACCGATGACTGAGCCTGCCCTCACTGCCCTGGGAACCCCCATCCCCCAGCGCCGCCTGCCCCGCTACGGCTTCCACAGCCACACCGAGCGCCTCAACGGACGCCTGGCCATGCTCGGCTTCATCGCCCTGGTGGCGGTGGAGTGGAAGCTCGGCCACGGCATCCTGATCTGGTGACCACTCCCGGCGCGGCCCCCCTCGCACCGAGCCGCCCCCTGCTGGGGCTGGGCCGGCCCGAGCTGGAACAGTGGGCCGAGCAGCAGGGCCAATCGGCCTTCCGGGGGCGCCAGCTGCACGAGTGGCTGTACGCCAAGGGGGCCCGCAGCCTCGATCAGATCACGGTGCTGCCCAAGGCCTGGCGCCAGCAGCTGGCCGAGCATCCCCCGCAGGGGGCGGCCGACTGGCTGGGACGGTCGCGGGAACTGCATCGCAGTGTGGCCCGCGACGGCACCACCAAGCTGCTGCTGGGCACTGCCGATGGCCTCAGCATCGAAACCGTGGGGATTCCGGCCGAGGGCCGGCTCACGGTGTGTGTGAGCAGCCAGGTGGGCTGCGCGATGGCGTGCCGCTTCTGCGCCACCGGCAAGGGCGGCCTGCAGCGGTCCCTGGCGGTGCACGAGATCGTCGACCAGGTGCTGAGCGTGCGCGAGGTGATGGGCGAACGGCCCAGCCACGTGGTGTTCATGGGCATGGGTGAGCCACTCCTGAACAGCGAGGCGGTGCTCCACGCCATCCACTGCCTGTGCACCGATCTGGGCATGGCCCAGCGCCAGATCACCGTGAGCACGGTGGGGGTGCCGAAAACCCTGCCCAGCCTGGCCGAGCGGGCCCTGGAGCGCCTGGGCCGCGCCCAGTTCACCCTGGCGGTGAGCCTGCACGCTCCCGATCAGCGCCTGCGGGAGCAGCTGATCCCCACCGCCCACGCCTATCCGATCGAGGCCCTGCTGGCCGACTGCCGCCGCTACGTGGCGATCACCGGCCGGCGGCTGAGTTTTGAATACGTCCTGCTGGGCGGCCTCAACGACCAGCCCCACCACGCCGAGGCCCTGGCGCGGCTGATCCGCGGCTTCCAGAGCCACGTGAACCTGATCCCCTACAACCCGATCGCCGAGGAGGAGTTCCAGCGGCCCAGCCCTGAGGCCGTGGCCGCCTTCCGCCGGGCCCTGCAGGAGCGCCACATCGCCGTGAGCGTGCGCGCCAGCCGCGGCCTCGATGCCGACGCCGCCTGCGGCCAGCTGCGCCGGCGGCTGGAGGGGGAGCTCACCACACGTTCTCGATCACATTCATCGCCTTGAGATAGGCGGGGGTCTCCTCGCCGCTATCGGTCTCTTCGCCGATGCTGTCGTCGGGGATGGCGCGGCGGGCGTTGTCGGCGATCACGGCGTTGGCCACCAGCTCCAGGGCGCCGGGGCGATCGAGGTTCTGCAGAGCCTCGGAATAGCGGCGGCTGTGGGAGGGGCGCACCGACTCCTGGCAGTAGTTGGAGAGTTCGCGGCTCTCGGTCATCACCCGGAAGGCGATCGCCTTGGTGTCGCGCTTGCCGAAGATCGCCATGTAGAGCAGGTTCACCATCGAGGCGTCGTGCACCTGGATGTCGTAGTTGCGCAGGATCTGCGGCCAGTAGCGCAGGGCCTTGAGACCCTCCAGGCCGCCTTTCTGCAGGCCCTCCTGCTCGCACCAGAGCTCGAATTCCTCCACATCGCGGGGGCAGCGCCCCAGCTGCCGCATGCCTTCGGCCAGGATCCGCCCGGCCTGGAAGTTGCGGGTGGGCTTGCCATACATCGGCAGCATCATGCTGCCGCGCACATCGGCCACCATGGCGGTGAGCTGGGTGAAGGTGTGGTCGCGCACCTTCTCCATGTCGCCGCCGCGGTTGAGGGCCGCCTCGATGCGCTGCACCCCGTAGCCCAGTTCGGTGAGCGGAAAGGGCTTGCGGCCGTAGAGGCGCTGGCGGTCTCGCCGCCGCATCGACACCGCGGAGGCCTGGTCGAGGCACTGGTCGAGCAGCAGGGTGAGCAGGGTGGGCAGGATGCCGGTGTTTTCAGCGTGGTAGGTGTGGCCGAAACCGGCAAAGATCGAGGAGATGTTCTTGGCCGCCTTGATGTATTGCGCCTCCACGTTGTGCACCCCCGGTGACACCTGAATGTTGGGGGAGATGCGATCCAGCAGCCGGGCCCCCAGCAGGGCGGTGATGGCGTTGGGGTGGCAGAAATTGGCCGTGAAGCTGTCCACCGGATCGCGCAGGGCGTCGTGGCGGTGGAAGCCGGAGAAGAAGGCCATGTTGGGCTGCCGCTCGCACAGCACGTAGGAGTCGTTGCTGAGCGGGTCGTGGCTGAAGGAGCCCGCCAGGCAGCCCAGCACCACCTGCTCGCGGCCCCGTTCGCGGCGCAGATCGCAGGCCTCCTGCAGGTCCTGCTCGATGTGGTTGCTGTTGGAGCTGAGCAGCACCAGATCGCACTGCTCGATCAATGAGGTGAGGGTGTGGGGCTGGGGCCGGCCGTCCACCGGCTGCCAGGCCATGCCCTCCATCGTGGCCACGTGGGCTGGATCCATGCCGGCGCGGTCTTTGGCGGAGAAGGCGCCGAAGAGCGACCGCCCCGGCCGTGTGGCCAGCAGCAGCCGGTCGCTGCTGCCGTGCATGGCGCTGTTGTAGGCCATCGAGGCCGGATAGAGGCCGATGCTGTAAAAGCCCACCCGGCCCTGCTCCAACGCCAGGATCCGCTGCTTCACCGTGTCCTGATCGAGGGAGTCGGCGAAAAAGCTGTTCTGCATCGGCTGAGGAGACGGGTGGCTGAGTTGGGGAGACGGCCGCGGTGGGACTTGCACGCTGTGGCCTCCATACTGCCTGCGCCCACCGGAGCCGCCCGACGTGCACCCGATCGACTGGCTGATCCTGATCAGCTATCTGGTGGCCAGCCTGCTGGTGGGGCTGTGGCTGGCACGCCGCAACCGCGACGAGGCCGATTACTTCGTGGCCGGCCGCCGCCTCAGCGGCTGGCTGGCAGGTGCCTCGATGGCCGCCACCACCTTCTCGGTGGACACGCCGCTGTATGTGGCCGGGCTGGTGGGGGTGCGCGGACTGGCGGGGAACTGGGAGTGGTGGAGCTTCGGGGTGGCCCATGTGGCCATGGCCGTGGTGTTCGCCCCCCTCTGGCGGCGCAGCGGCGTGCTCACCGACGCCGCCTTCACCGAAGTGCGCTACGGCGGCGCCACCGCGGCCTGGCTGCGGGGGATCAAGGCCTTCCTGTTCGCCCTGCCGATCAACTGCATCGGCATCGGCTACGCCTTCCTGGCCATGGCCAAGGTGAGCGAGGCCCTGGGGCTGGCGCCCACCCCGGAGTCGCGGCTCACCCTGCTGGCGATCGTGGGTCTGCTGGTGCTGGTGTACACCGCCGCCGGTGGCCTCTGGGCGGTGGTGGTCACCGACCTGATGCAGCTGGTGCTGGCTCTCGGAGGGGCGGTGGCCGTGTCCTGGGCGGCCGTGAACGCCGCCGGTGGCATGGATGGCCTGCTCGAGAGCCTGCGGGCCCTCGACCGCCCGGAGCTGCTCTCACTGGTGCCCTGGCAGCTGGAGGGGGGGCGGCTGCGCTGGCTGGACGGCGCCGGCATCTCGGTGTCCACCTTCAGCGCCTACATCGCCCTGCAGTGGTGGAGTTTCCGCCGCAGTGACGGCGGCGGGGAATTCATCCAGCGGCTGCTGGCCACCCGCGATGAGCGCCAGGCCCGCATCGCCAGCTGGGTGTTCCTGGGCGTGAACTACCTGTTGCGCAGCTGGCCCTGGATCCTGGTGGCCCTGGCGGCGGTGGTGCTGCTGCCCGACCAGACCGACTGGGAGCAGAGCTATCCGCTGCTGGCGGTGCAGCTGCTGCCGCCGGTGGCCCTGGGGCTGGTGGTGGTGTCACTGGTGGCGGCGTTCATGAGCACCGTGAGCACGGCGGTGAACTGGGGTGCCAGCTACCTCACCCACGACCTCTACCAGCGCTTCATGCGCCCGCAGGCCTCCCAGCGGGAGCTGCTGCTGATCGGTCAGCTGGCCTCGGTGCTGCTGGTGGTGCTGGGGGTGATCACGGCGCTGCTGAGCACCAGCATCGGCGCGGTGTTCCGCCTGGTGATCGCCATCGGCACCGGCCCGGGGGTGGTGCTGGTGCTGCGCTGGTTCTGGTGGCGCATCAACGCCGCCGCCGAGCTGGCGGCCATGCTGGGTGGCTTCCTGGTGGGCTTCTCCACCTCGGTGGTGCCGCTGCTGCGCATCGACGACTACGGCCTGCGCCTGCTCACCACCACGGCGATCACCGCCGTGGTGTGGATCGCGGTGATGCTGGCCACCCCGCCGGAATCGGCCGAGGTGCTGGAGGAGTTCGTGCGCCTGGTGCGGCCGGCGGGGCCGGGCTGGAGCGTCTGGCGGCAGCGCACCGGTGTGGAGCCCCAGGAGACGCTGCTGGATCTGATCAGCCAGCTGCTCGGCAGTTGCGCCGTGCTGTTCGGTGCCCTGCTGGGGTTGGGCGGGTTCCTGCTCAAGCTGCCGCTGTGGGGCTGGGGCGGGCTGGTGGTGGCGGTGCTGGGGCTGCTGGCCCTGCGCCAGCGGGCCCGGCTGCAGGGCGGGCTGCGCCAGGCCCTGGGCCAGACACCGCAGGGGTGATGATGGAGTCGGCACCGCACCCGCCCGTTCCTGACTGTGCAATTTCTTCGCTCCACCCTGCTGCCGGCGGTCATCGTGCTGCTCTTCGCCCTGGCCCTGGTGGCCGTGAGCGCCCGCATCTGGCTGCCCGGTGACATGGCCGCCCCGGCTCCGTTGGGTTGAGCGTCGCCGTGACCAGCGGTCCCTATCCCGAGCAGAGCCCCCAGGAGCTCTACCTCGACCCCGATGTGCTGGCTCAGGAGCTGGCCCAGGAGCTGCTTGGCGACCCCCTCGACGAACTGGACAGCAGCGAGCCCGCCCCGGCGGCGGTGGCGGCCGAATGCGACCGGGGGCTGGAGCTGCTGCGCCGTGGCGACCCCAGCGCCGGCCATGAGGCCCTGATGCAGGGGCTGAGGGTGTTCTGCGAGCACCGCGACCCGCGGGCCGTGCCGCTGCTGCTGCCGCTGCTGGCCACCAGCTGTCCGATCCTGCGCATGAGCGCCGTGTATGCCCTGGGCCGCAACCCCAGCCCCCTGGCCGTGGAGCCGCTGCTGGCGCTGCTGGCCGCAGACGACAACGGCTATGTGCGCAAGGCGGTGGCCTGGAGCCTGGGCAACTACCCCGAGGCTCCGGTGCTCAACCCCCTGATCCGCTCTCTGCAGAGCGACATCGCCGCGGTGCGCCTGTGGGCCGCCAGCTCCCTGGCCGACGCCGGCGGCACCGGGGCGGCGAAGGCCGATCCCGCCGCCGCCCAGCTGCTGCTGAGCCTGCGCATCGACAGCGAGCCGGCGGTGCGCAGCAACAGTGCCTGGGGGCTGGGGCGGCTCTACCCCGATCTGGTGGAACCACGCCAGCACGATGTGGTGGAGGCCCTGCTGCAGACGATGCTGCAAGACGGTGAATCGGGGGTGCGCGACGAGGCCCGCCTGGCCCTGGAGCAGCTGGAGCGACCCGAGGTGCTCGAGCGCCTGCAGACCCTGGTGGACGAGGGGCTGCTCTCCTGAGCCGGCCTCAACCCTGAAGCGCAGCCCCTGGGCACCGCGGCTAGCATCGCGCCATTCCCCGGTACCTGGGATGGCCCAGCACACCATCCGTTTCCGCATCCGCCCCGACGGCCGCGTCGAGGAGCAGGTGGAAGGTGTGGCAGGCGCGGCCTGCGAGCAGCTCACCGAGCGGCTTGAAGCCCGGCTGGGAGCGGTGCAGCAGCGCCGGCCCACCGCCGAGGCCTTCCAGGCCGACGCCACCCTTCAGCGCCAGGTGCAACCGGCAGTCCAGTCCACCACCCCGCTTTCCTGACTTCTGCGCCATGTCCCACTTCAGCACCGTGAAGACCGAGCTGCGCGACCGCGATGCCCTGCGCGCCGCCCTCGAGGACATGGGCCATGAGCCTCGCGAGGGCAGCCTGAGCGTGCGCGGCTACCGCGGCCAGTGCGAAACCGCCGAGCTGGCCATCGCCCAGAGCGACGGCACCGACATCGGCTTCCGCCTCAACGCCGACACCGGCTGCTACGAGCTGGTGGCTGACCTGCAGCTGTGGAAGCAGACGGTGCCGGTGGAGCGCTTCCTGGCCCAGCTCAACCAGCGCTACGCCCTGCGCAGCATCCTCGCCGCTACCGCCGAGGAGGGCTTCCAGGTGAGCGAGCAGGCCAACATGGCCGACGGCAGCATCGAGCTGGTGGTGACCCGCTGGGTCTGATCGCCGCCCCAACCACTCACCGCGACCAGCCCATGGCAGTGCCTGTGGACCCCGCTGTCGCCTTTGCGGCCTCCTCCGCTCCCGCGGCGGCCGCCAGTGGCACCGAGCCTCTGCTGGGTGGGGAACTGCGCCAGAAAGCCGTGTGGGTGGATGAGGCGGTGTGCATCGGCTGCCGCTACTGCGCCCATGTGGCCGCCAACACGTTCGTGGTGGAGGCGAACTGGGGCCGCTCCCGCGCCATCCGCCAGGACGGCGACAGCACCGAACGGATCCAGGAGGCGATTGACACCTGTCCGGTGGACTGCATCCACTGGGTGGCTTACGAGGAGCTCACCGATCTGTCGGAGCAGCTGAACCAGCAGGACATCCAGCCCCTGGGCCTGCCCACCCCCTCCCGCCTCAAGCGCACCCTGCCCCGCCGCCAGGCCGTCTGAAGCCCATGCCCGGCCCGCCGTCCTCTGGCTCGCCGATCCCCTGCCGGCGTTTCGGGCGCACCGAGCTGGCCATGCCGATGTTGTCGCTGGGGGGGATGCGCTTCCAGCAGAGCTGGAGCGACCTGCCGGCCGACCAGATCACGGCAGCCAGTCAGGACAACCTGCGGGCGGTGCTGGAGCAGGCGGTGGGCCACGGCCTGCACCACATCGAAACGGCCCGCCACTACGGCACCAGCGAGCGCCAGCTGGGCTGGCTGCTGGAGCAGGTGGGCGACCCCGCGCGCATCCTGCAGACCAAAGTGCCGCCCCAGAGCGATGCGGCGGCCTTCGAGGCCGATCTGGCCACCAGCTTCGAGCGCCTGGGGGTGGAGCGGGTGCACCTGCTGGCGATCCACGGGATCAACCTGCGCGAGCATCTGGAGCACACCCTGCGGCCCGGCGGCTGCCTGGCGGTGGCGCGGCGCTGGCAGGCCGAGGGGCGGGTGGGTTCGATCGGCTTCTCCACCCACGCTCCTCTGGAGCTGATCGGCGAGGCGATCGCCAGCGACGCCTTCGACTACGTGAACCTGCACTGGTATTTCATCCGCCAGGCCAACCGCCCCGCCATCGATCTGGCCACCGCCCACGACATGGGCGTGTTCGTGATCAGCCCCACCGACAAGGGCGGGCACCTGCACAGCCCCTCCGCCCGCTTCAGCGCCCTGTGCACGCCGCTGCATCCGATCCTGTTCAACGATCTCTTCTGCCTCAGCGTTCCGGGGATCCACACGATCAGCGTGGGCGCCGCCCGGCCTGAGGATCTCCACCGCCACCTCGAAGCGGTGGCCCTGCTCGATCAGGCCGGCACGCTGTTGCCGCCGCTGCTGGAGCGCCTGGAGGCGGCCCGGCTGGCGGCCCTGGGCGATCCCTGGCTGGCCAGCTGGGAGCAGGGCCTGCCGCACTGGAGCCAGACCCCGGGCCAGATCAACATCCCGGTGCTGCTGTGGCTGCACAACCTGCTGGAGGCCTGGGATCTGGAGAGCTTCGCCCGGGCCCGCTATGGCCTGCTGGGCAACGGCGGCCACTGGTTCCCCGGCGCCAACGCCGATGCCCTCGATGGAGCGGTGAGCGAGGCGGAGCTGCGCGCGGTGCTGGCGGCCAGCCCCTGGGCCGAGCGCATCCCCCAGCTCCTGCGCCAGCTCAGGGCGCGGCTCGGTGGCCAGGCCGTGCAGCGCCTGATGGCGGAGTAGGCCCGGCCGGGCCGCTGCCCAGGGGCTGCTTGGCGGGCAGGCCCACCGCCCGGGGGTAGGAGCCCGGGCAGGGGCCGCTGGGGCGGAGCACCAGGGCATGGCGGCTGCCGCGCCCGCCGGGAAGCTCCAGGCTGCGGCAGCTCTCCACCTCGGCCCGCAGCGGTGCCAGGGCCGCCTCCAGGCCCGCCTGATCGGTGGGGCTCCACTGGCCGCGGTAGAGCAGGGCCCGGCCTTTTGGGGCCAGCAGGGGCACCAGGTATTCGGCCACCACCGGCGCGCTGGCCACCGCCCGGGCCAGGGCCCAGTGGAACTGGCCGCGGCAGGCGGGGTCGTGGCCGGTGCGCTCGATGCGCTCGCAGCGCAGGTTCAGGCGTCCCTCCAGCCCCAGGGCGGCGGCCATGGCCCGCACCGCCTCCAGCTTGCGGCCCACCGAATCCACCAGCGTGAGCTGGGCGCTGGGCAGGGCGATCGCCACCGCCAGGCCGGGGAAGCCGCCGCCGGTGCCCACATCGATCAGCTTCAGCGGCTCACCGCCCGCCGCCGGGGCAGACGCAGGAGCGGGCGGGGCCTGGAGCAGGGGCACCAGGGGCCAGAGGCTGTCGAACACCTGGGCGATCCAGTAGTCGTCGCCCTCCACCAGGCGGGTGAGGTTGAGGCGGCTGTTCCAGCTGCGCAGCTCCTCCTGCAGGGCCTCCAGCTGGGCCTCCTGCGCGGCGCTGGGCTGCCAGCCCAGCTGCTGCCAGAGGCTGCGGCGGCCCTGCGGGGCCGGAGAGCTGGCAGGGGACGGGGCCATGCGATCCGTGCGGGCTGGCGGGCGGGTGAGGCTCCCTAGGATCCCAGCACGGGCTGCGTCCCGGCCCTCAGCCGTTGCTCCACTCCGGCAGCATGCCCCCGACCGGCGCCAGCCACTATCAGTTGCTGCAGCTGCCGATTGGCGCTTCGGCCCAGGAGCTGCGCCAGGCCTTCCGCCGCCTCAGCAAGCAGGTGCACCCTGACACCACCAGCCTGCCGGCGGCGGAGGCGGAGCAGGCCTTCCAGCGGCTGCAGCAGGCCTACGCGGTGCTCAGCGATCCGGAGGCCCGGCGCCGCTACGACGCCCAGCTGCGCCTGGCGGCCCTGGCCGCGGCGGCGGCCGCCAGCAGCCGCGCCGCCGCCGTGGACACCAGAGCGCCTGCCGCGCCGGTGGCCGGCTGCGGGCCGGATCCGGTGCGCCGGGCGCTGTCCGGCGGGGAGTGGCTGGCCCTGCTGCTGCTGGCTCTGGCGCTGGTGTTCAGCCTGGTGCTGGGCGTGGGGCTGGCCTGGGCGCGGGGCGCGGCCCTCACCCAGTGGCCCAGCTGGTGGCCCCCCGCGTGAGACCCTGATCGCCATGAGCCAGCTGCCCAGCCCCGACACCCCCCTCTACCACCACCCCCTGCCCGCCCTGGAGAGCTGGCTGCGGCAGCTGGGCGCCGTGCAGGAGCGCAGCGATCCCTGTCTCTGGGACCTGCACCGGCCGGAGTGGAGTGCCCGCATCGAGCTGGAGGTGGAGGAGCTGAAGGTGAGCTGGCATGCCGATGGCCGCCACTGCGAGCGCCACTTCCCCTATGGCCTCTCCCGCGCCGACACCGAGGCGGCGATCCTGGCCGGCCCCTGAGGGGCGGCCTCAGCGGCAGATCTCGCTGGCGCGCTGGGCCGGGCTGGCCAGCGGGCCGCAGTTGAGCCAGCGCAGCGCTTTGGTCTCCACGTCGGTGAACAGCACCAGGATGCCGGCACAGATCAGCAGCATCGCCGCGGTGACCAAGCTGTCGCGGCGGGTCATGGGGTGGGCTCCCGGGGCCAGTGGCGCTCCATAGTCTGCAGCCGCCACTGCTCTGCCAGCGCGGCGGCACTGAGGCTGGTGAGGCGGGGCAGCTGGGCCAGCACCGGCACGCCCCCCAGCTGCTCGAGGGTGCGGGGGTTGTCGGCGTGGGGCGGGCCGTTGAGCACCAGCCCCAGCACCGGGATGGAGCGGGCGCGCAGGGCCTCGAGCGACAGCAGGGTGTGGTTGAGGGTGCCCAGGCCGCTGCGGGCCACCAGCAGCACCGGCAGGCCCCAGCGCTGCAGCTGCTCGATCTGCAGCCAGTGGCGGCCCAGGGGCACCAGCAGGCCGCCGGCGGTCTCCACCACCAGGGGCTCGCCGCCGGCCGGCAGCGCCAGCCGCTGGGGCTCGATCGTCACGCCATCGCGCTCGGCGGCCCAGTGGGGGGAGACGGGAGTGCTCAACCGGTAGGCCTCCGGCAGCAGACGCTCGGCGGGCAGATCGAGGAGGTGCCGCACCGTGGCGCTGTCGCCGCCGCCCTCCACACCACTCTGCACCGGCTTCCAGTAGCGGGCGCCCAGGCCCTGCACGAGCCAGGCGCTTACCAGGGTCTTGCCCACGTCGGTGTCGGTGCCGCACACCACAAGGCGCCGGGGCAGGGCGGTGGCTGCCGGGATGGCGCTCACGCCGGTCGCTGGCCGATCAGCAGCAGCACCTCCCATGTGATCCCCTCGCCGGCGGGCCAATGCTGCAGCAGCCGGCGCAGCTGGGGGGCGCTCAGGGGCGGGTGGGCGCTGGTGCCGGCGCCGAGGGCGCGCAGCTGATGCAGGAACTGCCGGCCGTCGCCCCCGGGGCGGGTGAAGCGCAGCCGCTGCAGCCGCCACATCTCCAGTCGGCGTCGGGCCACCGCCTCCAGATCCGCCGCCTCGGGCAGCGCCAGGCCCGTGAACGGCACCCCGGCCCGCTCGGCGGCCCGGTGCCACTGGGGGAAGCTGGCGGCGGTGGGCACTGCCAGGCCCAGCCAGCCGCCGGGGGCCAGCGCCTGGCACCAGTGCTCCAGCTGGGTTGCCGGCCGGCTCAGCCACTGCAGGGCGAAGCTCGAGCTGAGGAAGGCGGCGCCATCGAGCTCGCGCGGCAGTCCCTGGTCCAGATCCCACACCCGGCTGGTGGTGGGGATGGCCAGGGGGTTGCGGGCCAGCAGCTCGGTGCAGAGGTCGAGCTGGAGCAGCTGCCGCGCTCGTGCGGCGGGGGTCTCATGCCCAGACGCCGGGCTCGTTGCCTGGGGTTGATCAGCCAGGGCGCGAGCGAGCAGGCCGGTGCCGGCCCCCAGGTCGGCGGCCGGGCCGGGGGGCAGGGGCAGGCTCCGGCAGGCGTGGGCCAGGCGCCAGGCGATGGCCCGCTGCAGGGTGGCCTGGTGGTCGTAGGCCGCCGCACCGCCCGCGAACCCCGCCCGAACCCGGGCGCTGAAGGCGGGCAGTGGGGTCACAGGCCGGCGATCCATCCCATCACCTCACGCACCACCGGGGTGCCCAGCAGGCAGTGGCCGGCCTCGGGGTAGAGAACCAGTTCGGCGCGGGGCCGCTCCTGGCGCAGCAGGGCGCGGGCCTCGGGCACCACGATGCGGTCGGCGCCGGCCTCCACGATCAGGCCGGGGATGGCGGTGGGCAGCGCCGCCGGCAGGGCTGTGGTGGAGGCCAGCAGCTCCAGATCGGCCAGCAGCTGGCGGCGGGCGGCGTCCGTGAGGGGTTGGTCGATGATCGTGGCCGGCAGCTGGCTGATGGGCTGGGGGGCGGCGGCCTCGCTCAGGAACTGCCGCAGCATGGCTTCCGCTTCGGGGCCGCGCAGGGCCTGGGCCATGCCATCCAGGGCCGCGTGCAGGCGGCGCCCCGCGCGGCCCGGCGGCACAAAGCGCCCGAAGCTGGCCAGCAGCACCACCGCGTCGGCCGCCGCCAGCAGCTCGGGCGGCAGCAGCTGGGGGCCGAGGGAATGGGCGATCAGCACCCGCCGGCTGGCGCCGGGCTGCCATTGGGCCGGATGCACTGGGCATGGGCCGTAGCCCCGGTCGGGCGCCTGCCAGTGCCAGCCCTGGCGCTCGGCGGCGGCGGCGAAGGGCTCCCAGCCGCGGCTGTCGCCCGCCCAGCCGTGCATGGCGATCAGCTGGGTGGTCATGGCGGCAGCGGCGTCAGAACGGTCAGGGGGCGCCGAGGGCGTGGAGGAGCCGCTCCAAAGTGCCGCCCGGCAGGTCGGCCCGCAGCACCAGCCGCAGCCGGGCCGTGCCCTCCGGCACGGTGGGCGGCCGGATCGCCACCGCCAGCAGGCCGGCCGCCTCCAGCTGCTGTTGCAGCGCCAGGGCCCGCTCGTCGCTGCCCACGAGCAACGGCAGGATCGGCCCCGCGCCGGGGGGGCGGGGCCAGCCGGCGGCCTCGAGGCCATCGCGCCAGCGCTGGGCCCGCTTCAGCAAGCCGGTCTGCGGAACGGTGGGCGCACCATCGCCGCCGGCCTCAGCGTGGCGCTGCTGGATCAGCCTTAGGGCCGCCAGTGCCCCGGCGGCCAGGGGGGGCGCCAGGGCGGTGGTGTAGCGGAAGGCGCCGCTGCTTTGCAGCAGCCACTCCATCACCAGCTCGCCGCCGGCCAGGAACGCCCCGCCGCTGCCAAAGGCCTTGCCGAAGGTGCCGCTGATCAGGGCGATCGAGCTGATGCCGTGGCCCAGTCCGCGGCCGCCGGAGCCCAGCACCCCCAGGGCATGGGCCTCATCGAGCAGCAGCGCCGCCCCGAAGCGATCGCAGAGCGCGGCCAGGGCCGGCACGTCGGGGCTGGTGCCCTCCATGGAGAACAGGCTCTCACTCAGCACCAGCAGCCGCTGCTGGGGCCGCTCGCGGCGGGCCTCGCTGAGCCGCCGCTCAAGCTGAGCAAGGTCGTTGTGGGCGAAGCGCCGTAGGCGGGCGCCGCTGGCGGCCACGCCGGTGAGTAGGGAGTGATGGATCAGCCGGTCGGCGATCACCAGGCTGTGGCGGTCCGCCAGGGCCAGCACCGCCGCGAGGTTGGCCTGGAAGCCGCTGGGGAACAGCAGCGCCCGGTGGCGCCCCAGCCAGCCCGCCAGCTCGGCCTCCAGTTCCATGTGCACCGGCCGGGTGCCGGTGACCAGCCGGGACCCTCCGGCTCCAACCCCATCGCTGGCGCAGGCCGCCTGGGCGGCGACGACGACCTCTGGGTCGCGGCTCAGGCCGAGGTAGTCGTTGCTGGCGAGGTCGAGGATTGGCTGAGGAGCAGATACAATCTCTGCAGCTCGCATGCAGGCACCAAAAGCATGTGTCAGAGCTCGAAGCTGGCGGTATCTTGAATGCCTGCAATCTTGTAGGGATTGTTTAATAAGGAAATCCCACTGCCATGCAAAATCACTGGTGCCTACCCTCGCTCTATTTGTGTGAACATGTACCATCACAAAAAGGTGTGGGGGGGTTGGATGCGCTTAATGATAGACTTGCCTAGTGGATTGAACATGATGGCGATGGTTATTCGGCCGTGACCAGACTCTCTTTTAGCTATCACGAGTAGAAAATCAGATTCATGCTCTAAGCATACTTTGCCGAATTACTGCAGACTCAATCTTTGATTCTTTGTTGGGATTTAGAAACATTCTCATGTATCGCCGGCCTTCGACGCCTATTTCCTGAGCGAATTTGTCATTATCTCTGCACCAGGATATCTTAATTTCAAGATCACTCAGGTCATGGCAGATTGGGACAAAGTGCTGCCAGGGTTTCAGCAAGAACTCCATACCCCAAGATTCGCATGAGGGTATTGGCATCAGAGGAACAGATGATGAAGCCAAAACCCATTTTAAATTTGTAGCTATATCATTACCTTCAAGAGAAAGAACGTACTTGTGCTTCAAATGCTCGGAGATAGGTACAGCAGGCTTGAAGATAGATTCATTTCTCACTTTTAAGTCGATACTTTTGAATATACTGTCGGCGCCCTGGACTATCTTCGAAAATCCAATATCAACATTTTCAAGCGAAGTGGAACGTAATAGATGAGCAAGGTTGCATCGAGCAGACCTCGGATCAGGAGAGATTGTTCTATTCCATTTTCCCGTTGTAGCTCCTCTCCAAAAAACCGTATCAGTCTTGCTTGACCAGGGAGCATCTTGAGAATCAATGATATCTAGATAATTCCAATGACGCTTGCGGTTCAACCTAGGGACTCCTGAAAAAGGGATCCGCCGGCTGGATCCAAATACTGCGAACGAGCGGCGCGTTGTCTGCCCAGACGCTTGGCTATACAGCGGCCAATGAATCGGCCATTTCAAGCTTCCAAATGTTCC
>NZ_JAGQCU010000022.1 GCF_024346355.1 Cyanobium sp. ATX 6A2 | reverse complement strand
TGTTGGCGCCGGAGCGCTGCTGGAGAGTGGTGGTCATGAGAACGGTTGGTGGTTGTTGAACTCCGGCGCGGCAGCAGCGCAACGCGCAGCATGCAGGGCTGGAGGGGACGTAAGACGGAACCCCGTCGAAGCGGAATGTAACACAACGTTGCGGGGTTTGTGAAGGGGGGTTGCGGGGCGGGGCCCGTTCCGCCGTCATCACCTGGAGTCCCAGCTTCACGCTGGTGCCCGCCAGAGCCTGCTTCAACGCCTGACGCGCTGCGCGATGGCGAACTGCCTACGGGATCCAGGGGGCGGCCCCGGTGGTTCGTGCGCCTGCGGCAGCTCAGTGCCCTGGCCCTGGCCGCCGGGCGCCTGGCCTACACCAATGCCGGGCTGCTGTCGCTGTCTGAAATGGCCTGCCTGGGTCGGCTCAACCCCTCGCTGGGGGCTGATGCTGGAGGGTCTGGGGCCGGCCGATGACGCCCTGCATCGGCACGCTCCGAGCAAAAAACTGGCCGTGCGCCTGCAGCAACTGAAGCAGGCGGGACGCCTGGGGATTCCGTTCACCACGGGGTTGCTGCTGGGGGTGGGTGAAAGCGCAGCCAAGCAGCGCGATGCCCTCCTATGGATCGCCTTGCTGCAGGGGCGATGGGATCAATCCCGCCTACCCCCAGCCCCCCCCCCAGGCCAGCTCACCAACCTGCTGGCTCGCCAGGGTTGGGGGTTGCGGCCCCGCCTGTGTGTCCACGAACGCTGGATGTCCTGGCTGCCGTTGCCGCTGCGCCGCCGGGCTGCGGCCATGGCCCAGGCGCTGCTGGCATCTGGTTAGCGTCCGGCCACGTCCTGATTCCAGCTCAAGAACCGTGAGCGCCGAGAGCGACCACCGGGTGCTGCTGGTGCGGCTTCCCTGCAACCCAATCTTTCCGATCGGCCCGATCTATCTGGCCGACCATCTGCACAAGCAGTTTCCCCAGCTGCCCCAGCGCCTCCTGGATCTGGCGGCCGTGCCGGTGCTCGACGTGCACCGTGTGCTGCGCCACACCGTGGATGCCTTCCGGCCCACCCTGCTGGTGTTCTCCTGGCGCGACATCCAGATCTATGCGCCGGTGGACGGCCGCAGCGGCAACCCCCTGCAGCATTCCTTCGAGGTGTTCTACGCCGGCAATCCGCTCAAGCGCCTGCGCGGTGCTCTCGGTGGCCTGGGTCTGATGTCGGCCTTCTACGGGGAGCTCCGTCGCAACCTGCGGTTGGTGCGCCAGGGGCTGAAGCGGGCCCGCCGCCACCACCCCGATGCCCGGGCGGTGATCGGCGGCGGCGCGGTGAGCGTGTTCTACGAACAGCTGGGCAGCAAGCTGCCTCGGGGCACGGTGGTGTCGGTGGGGGAGGGGGAGCCGCTGCTGGAAAAGCTGATCCGCGGCCAGTCGATCGCCGGCGAACGCTGCTTCGTGGCCGGTGCAGCGCCGCGCCAGGGGCTGATCCACGAGCAGCCGGCGGGACTGGAGAAAACCGCCTGCGACTACGACTACATCTCCAGTGTGTGGCCCCAGCTGGAGTGGTATCTCGAGGGCGGCGACTTCTACGTGGGCGTGCAGACCAAGCGCGGCTGTCCCCACAACTGCTGCTATTGCGTGTACACCGTGGTGGAGGGCAAGGCGGTGCGGGTGAACCCCGTGGAGGAGGTGATCGCCGAGATGCGCCAGCTGTATGCGCGTGGCGTCCGCGGCTTCTGGTTCACCGACGCCCAGTTCATCCCGGCCCGCCGCTACATCGAGGACGCCAAGGCCCTGCTGCGGGCGATCCTGGCCGAGGGCTGGCGGGATATCCGCTGGGCCGCCTACATCCGCGCCGACAACCTCGATGCCGAGCTCGCAGAGCTGATGGTGGCCACAGGTATGGAGTATTTCGAGATCGGCATCACCTCGGGATCCCAGGAACTCGTGCGCAAGATGCGCATGGGCTACAACCTGCGCACCGTGCTGGAGAGCTGCCGGCTGCTGGCCCGGGCCGGCTTCCGCCACCACGTGTCGGTGAACTACTCGTTCAACGTCATCGACGAGCGGCCCGAGACCATCCGCCAGACCGTGGCCTACCACCGGGAGCTGGAGTGCATCTTCGGGGCCGACAAGGTGGAGCCGGCGATCTTCTTCATCGGCCTGCAGCCCCACACCCACCTGGAGCAGTACGGCTTCGAGCAGGGCCTGATAAAGCCCGGCTACAACCCGATGAGCATGATGCCGTGGGCGGCGCGCAAGACCCTCTGGAACCCAGAGCCCATGGGCAGCACCTTCGGCCGCATCTGCCTGGAGGCCTTTGATCGCAACGCCGACGACTTCGGCCGCACCGTGATGGATTTGCTGGAGCGCGACTACGGCCTTGCTCCGCTCGACGAGGCATTGCACGCCCCGGTTGAGGGGCGCCGGGCCCTGGCCAAGGCCGTGCGCTGAGCGATCACCAGAGCGGCCAGGGCGATCAACCCGCTCAGCCCACCGATCGGGTTCACATCCCCGCTGCCCGGTCCCACCCACCAGCCTGGGGCCTGCGGGGCGATCGCCACCAGCCCGTGCTGAACCACGAACCAGCCGCCCACCAGGCCGCCGTGCAGCCCGATGGCACCCCACAGGGAGCCCGCCCCCAACCGCCGTTCGTTGGCCAGGGCCAGCCCCAGCAGGGCCAGCCCGCCCAGCAGCGCCAGCGCCAGCAGCCCCGGCGCCCGGAACCAGGGGTGCACCAGCGCAAAGATCAGGGCCTGCAGCAGCAGGGCCCGGCGGCCGCCTCCCCCCAGCTGCAGCTCACCCCACAGCCAGCCGCGGAACAGCAGCTCCTCGGCAAACCCCACGCCAAGGCCGAGCACCAGCCCATTGGCGGCCACGGCCCCATCCACCGGCCCCAGCCAGCGGGCCTGGCCGCTGAGCAACAGGCCAGCCGTGAGCAACAGCAGCAGCAGGACGGCGACCGCCAGCCCCCGCAGCCCACTGCTGATGGCCAGGGTGCTGGGCACCGCCAGGCCCAGCTGCCGCCAGGGATGGCGGTGGCCCCAGCAGCGTCGGATTCGCCATGGCAGGGTGGCCAGGAGAAGCAGCAGGGTCACCACCAGACCGGCCAGATCCACCTGATCAGGGCGCAACGGCGGAGCCAGCAGCGTCAGCGGCCTCGCCAGCAGCCAGCCCGCAGCCAGCAGCAGGGGGACATACAGGAGTGTGCTGAGCCAGTGGGGACTGGCGCCGGCGGGGGCGACTCCGCCGGCGTCGGCCGTCAAGTCTCCGGCTCCAGGGTGCTGGTGAGCCCCTTGGCCTTGAGCGTTTCGCAGTAGAACTCGGCCGGCTCCAAGTCACACACGATCACCAGCCCCACCCCGGTGTTGTGGGCTTCGAGCATCACGGCGATGGCGTCCTGCTCACTCAGGGCCGGCACCACCTGGCGCAGGGTGGTGACCACGTACTCCATGCTGTTCACAGGGTCGTTGTGGAGCAGCACCTTGTAGCGGGGCGAGGGTTTGCGCACCCGCTGCGGTGCCTTCTCCATCACAGCAGCGCCGCCCTCGCGGCTCGGAGTCTGGGTGGCTGTGGGGGATTGGGTCATGGCCACAGCTGAGATGACAGCGCTTCCATTAAAGGGCGCGGACGCGGCGCATGGCCTCCTCCACGTTGGCGCGGCTGTTGAAGGCCGAGAGACGGAAGTAGCCCTCGCCGGCGGCGCCGAAGCCGCTGCCGGGGGTGCCCACCACGTGGGCCTGGCTGAGCAGCAGGTCGAAGAAGCCCCAGGAATCCACCCCGGCGGGGGTTTTGATCCACACGTACGGGGCCTGTTCACCGCCATACACCGTGAGCCCGGCGGCGCTCAGCTCGCGGCGGATGATCGACGCGTTCTCCATGTAGAAGGCCACCAGATCCTTCACCTGGGCCTGACCCTCGGGGGAATACACCGCCTCGGCGCCGCGCTGCACGATGTAGCTCACGCCGTTGAACTTGGTGCACTGGCGGCGGTTCCACAACCCCCACAGCTCCACCGCCTCACCGTCTGCGGCGGTGCCCATCAGGCCCCGGGGCACCACGGTGAGGGCGCAGCGGGTGCCGGTGAAGCCGGCGTTCTTGGAAAACGAGCGGAACTCGATGGCGCACTCCCGCGCCCCCTCGATCTCATAGATGGAGTGGGGCAGCTCGGGGTCCTGGATGAAGGCCTCGTAGGCGGCGTCGAACAGGATCAGGGCGCTGTGGACCCGGGCGTAGTCCACCCAGGCCTGCAGCTGCTCCCGGGTGGCCACCGCGCCGGTGGGATTGTTGGGGAAGCAGAGGTAGATCAGGTCCACCTTCTCGCTGGGGATCTGGGCGGTGAAGCCGTTGTCTGCGTTGATCGGCAGGTAGGTGAGGCCGCCGTACTGGCCGGCGTCATCGGCGTCGCCGGTGCGGCCCGCCATCACGTTGCTGTCCACATACACCGGATACACCGGGTCGGTCACGGCGATGCGGTTGTCCGGTCCGAGGATGTCGAGGATGTTGGCGCTGTCGCACTTGGAGCCATCCGACACGAAGATCTCCTCGGCGGAGATCTGGCAGCCGCGGGCCTGGAAATCGTGTTTGGCGATCGCTTCGCGCAGCCAGAGGTAGCCCTGCTCGGGGCCGTAGCCGTGGAAGCCCTCGCGGGTGCCCATCTCGTCGATGGCGGCCTTCATCGCCTGGCGGCAGGCCTGGGGCAGCGGTTCGGTCACATCGCCGATGCCCAGGCGGATGATCGGGGCATCGGCGTTCGCCTCGCTGAAGGCCTTGACGCGGCGCGCGATCTCGGGGAACAGATAGCCCGCCTTGAGCTTGAGGTAGTTGCCGTTGACCTGAACCACTGCGGCGCGCGCAAATCGTGGCGGCATCCTGCTACGGCGCCTGGCTGGCCCGGGGCTGGTGGGGCTGCATACCATCGGGGCAAGCCCCTGGCCCTCCCGTGACCGTCGCCCCCGTGGATTTCGATGCCCTGGTGGACCTGGGCATCAGCAAGCCGGCCCGCTACCTGGGCAACGAGCTGGGGGTGCCACTGCGTGACTGGGAGGCCGAGTGGCCGGGGGCCGGGGTGCGCTGGGCCCTCACCTATCCCGAGGTCTACGAGGTGGGGGCGAGCAACAGCGGCCACATCATCCTCTATTCCATTCTCAACAGCGTTCCCGGCCAGCTGTGCGACCGCAGCTACCTGCCGGGGCCCGATCTGTCCGCTCGGCTGCGCGAGCGCGAAGCTCCCCTGTTCGCCGTGGAGAGCCGCCGCCCCCTGGCCGCCTTCGACATCCTCGGCTTCTCCCTCAGCTACGAGCTGGGCGGCACCAACATCCTGGAGATGCTGGAGCTGGCCGACATTCCCCTGCGCGCGGCCGAACGCGGCGACCTGCCCCTGGCCCACCCCGCGGCGCCGCCGCTGATCTTCGCCGGCGGCCCCACCGCCACCAGCAACCCCGAGCCCTTTGCCGCCTTCTTCGACTTCATCGCCCTCGGCGACGGCGAGGAGCTGCTGCCGGAGATCGGCCTGGTGGTGGCTGAGGCCAGGGCTGCCGGCCAGAGCAGGCGCGAGCTGCTGCGCGATCTGGCCCAGGTGCCCGGGGTGTACGTGCCGGCGCTCTACGGCCCCGGCGCCGATGGGGTGAGCATCGAGCCCCTGGAGTCCGGCCTGCCGGCGCGGATTCAGCGCCGCACCGCCACGCCCATGCCCCACTACGCCATGGGGCTGGTGCCGCATATCGAAACCGTGCACGACCGGCTCACGGTGGAGATCCGCCGCGGTTGCACCCGCGGCTGCCGCTTCTGCCAGCCCGGCATGCTCACCCGCCCCGCCCGTGACGTGGAGCCCGAGGCGGTGGTGGACGCGGTGGAGGAGGGCATGCGCCGCACCGGCTACAGCGATTTCTCGCTGCTCTCGCTCAGCTGCTCCGACTACCTGGCCCTGCCGGCTGTGGGGGTGGAGCTGCGCAACCGGCTCGCTGACAAAAACGTGAGCCTCACCCTGCCCAGCCAGCGGGTGGACCGCTTCGACAGCAACATCGCCCACATCCTGGGTGGCACCCGCAAGGGCGGCCTCACCTTCGCCCCGGAGGCCGGCACCCAGCGTCTGCGCGACATCGTGAACAAGGGCCTCACCGACGCCGAGCTGCTGGCCGGCATCCGCACGGCCATGGAGAACGGCTATCGCAAGGTGAAGCTCTACTTCATGATCGGCCTGCCCGGCGAAACCGACGCCGACGTGCTCGGCATCGCCGACACCTGCCGCAGCCTGCAGCAGCAATGCCGAGATCTGGGGCGCCTGGAGCTGAATCTCACGATCAGCAACTTCACCCCCAAGCCCCACACCCCCTTTCAGTGGCACAGCGTGTCCACCGAAGAGTTGCGGCGGCGCCAGCAACTGCTGCGCGGTGCCCTGCGCCAGCTGCGCGGCCTCAAAACGAACAGCACCGATGTGCGCCTCTCGGCGATCGAAGACTTCATCGGCCGCGGCGACCGTCGCCTGGCGCCCGTGATCGAGGCCGCCTGGCGCGCCGGGGCCGGTCTGGACGCCTGGTTTGAATCGGCCGAGCGCAGCTATGCCGCCTGGACCGGGGCCATCGAGGCCGCCGGGCTGGGCGGCCGCTACCGCCAGCTGGAGCTGGGCGCCTGGAGCGCGGCCGAGGCCATGGAGGCGACGGATCTCGAGGCCTTCTGCCGCCAGAGCCTGCCCTGGGATCACATCGATGCGGGGCTCGACAAGCGCTGGCTGGCGGAGGATCTGCAGCGGGCCCTGGCGGCCGTGGTGGTGCCCGACTGCTCCTTCGACGGCTGCAGCAACTGTGGCGTCTGCGGCCCGGAGCTGGGCCACAACGTGGTGATCCCGCCGCCGCCGATCCCGGCGGCTCTGCCCCGGCGGGCTCCGGCCAGCGAGCGGGTGTGCCGGCTGCGATTCGGCTTCGCCAAAATCGGTTCCCTGGCTCTGATCAGCCATCTCGACACCCTGCGGATGCTGGAGCGCAGCCTGCGCCGCAGTGGATTGCCGGTGAGTTACAGCGGCGGCTTCCACCCCCTGCCGCGGCTGCAGCTGGCCCTGCCCCTGCCCTTGGGGGTGGAGGGTGAGGGCGAGTGGCTGGACCTGGAGTTCACGGAAACCCTCGATCCGGGCGCCGCCCGCGCCCGGCTGCAGCGCGAGCTGCCGCCGGAGTTCCAGCTGCTCTCGGCGGCGGTGGTGCCCAGCTTCGGGCCCAGCCTCTCCCAGGACCTGGCGGCGGCTCACTGGTGTTTCGAGCTGCGGGCCGGGGCCCCGTTGCCAGTGCCCAGCCCGTCAGCCTGGCGCCAGGCGGTGGCCGCGCTGCTGGCCGCCGGCAGCCTGATCTGGCAGGACACCGACAAGAAAGGGCGGCCCCGCCAGCGCGAGTGCCGGCCGGCCCTCTTGGATCTGCGCCTGCTTCACAGCGAGGGTGTCGCCGCCGAAGCCCTGCCCCACGTGCAGCTGGCCCTGGCGGCGGCGGTGGATGGGGCAGGCCGCAGCCTCAGGCCCGATCAGCTCGCCCACTGGCTGGGCAGCGAGCTGGGGCGGCCTCTGCACTGCGCTCGCCAGCGCCGCACCGCTCTGCTGCTGGAGTCAAGAACGCCGGTGCCTGCGTGTTAACCTCCGCAGTAGGTGACACCGCTGTCTGCCGCAAGCTTTTCGCCGCCCCGCGCAGCGCCACAAGCTCCCCCCGCGCCACCAGCACCCGGTGGTTCTCCTCAGGGTGATGCCCCAGGGCCATCCCAGCGAGCGTTCCACCCGTCCAGCTTCACCCCCTTCGGCTCCGGGTTCCGCCACGGTCTCCATCCCGTTGTTGGACTCCAGCGCTGCGTCGGTGAGCCATCCGTTGCCACAACCCCTGCCTTTGGTGCTGATCCGGTCGCGGACCGCTGCGTCAGGCCCCGCTAGAGCTGCAGCAGCCCTTCGCTGCCTACCCCCCAACCCCTCCCCATCTGGTTTCTGCGGCCGCCGTACTGAGGGCCGGGTTGCGGATGGTCCATTCACCTAACCCATGCCCCAGCAGATCGTCATTGCCGAGCAACTGCGGATCGCCGCAGTTCTCAAGGATGAACGTGTTGATGAACTGATTGTTGCCCAGGGTCGTTACCAGATCGGTGACGTGTATCTGGGCACCGTTGAGAACGTGCTACCCGGCATCGATGCCGCCTTTGTCAATATCGGCGAGAGCGAGAAGAACGGGTTTATTCATATCACCGACCTCGGTCCTCTGCGCCTCAAGAAGGGTGGAGCCGGCATCACTGAACTGCTCGAGCCGAAGCAGAAGGTGCTGGTGCAGGTGATGAAGGAGCCCACCGGCACCAAGGGGCCCCGGCTCACGGGCAACCTGGCCCTGCCCGGACGCTTTCTGGTGCTGCAGCCCCATGGCCAGGGGGTGACCATCTCCAGGCGCATCGATGGCGAGCATGAGCGCAACCGTCTGCGTGCCCTCGGGGTGCTGATCAAGCCCCCCGCCGCCGGCCTGTTGGTGCGCACCGAGGCCGAGGGGGTGCCCGAAGACCAGCTGATCGACGACCTCGAGGCGCTGCTGCGCCAGTGGGAGGCGATCCAGACGGCCGCCGAATCGGCGTCCCCGCCGGTGCTGCTGAATCGCGACGAAGACTTCATCCACCGGGTGCTGCGTGACCTGTACACCCCCGAGGTTCAGCGCGTGGTGGTGGATACCCCCGGTGCGGTGGCACGGGCCAACGCCTTCCTCGGGGTCGACCACGCCAACGTGCTGGTGGAGGCCCACGGGGAGCCTGCCGAAATCCTCGAGCACTACCGGGTGAATGCCACCATCCGCGACGCACTCAAGCCCAGGGTGGACCTGCCTTCGGGTGGTTACGTGATCATCGAGCCCACCGAGGCCCTCACCGTCATCGACGTCAACTCCGGCTCCTTCACCCGCTCCGCCAACGCCCGCGAGACGGTGCTGTGGACCAACTGTGAGGCGGCCGTGGAGATCGCCCGCCAGCTGAAGCTGCGCAACATCGGCGGTGTGGTGATCGTGGATTTCATCGATATGGACTCCCGCCGCGACCAGTTGCAGTTCCTGGAGCACTTCACCCAGGCCCTGCGCGACGACACCTCCAAGCCCCAGATCGCCCAGATCACCGAGCTCGGCCTGGTGGAGCTCACCCGCAAGCGCCAGGGGCAGAACATCTATGAGCTCTTCGGCCGTGCCTGCCCCACCTGCGGCGGCCTGGGCCACGTGGCTGTGCTGCCCGGCACCGATACCCTCCAGCCCCTGGCCAGCACGGCCGGGCTGGTGCGCTCGGCCGCCTCCGCCCGGGCCGGGGTGCAGGCTCCCGGCGCCGACACCGAGCCGGGCTCGTCCGGTCGCCGTCGCCGCGGCGGCCGCGGCCGCACCGGGGCCGCGCTGACGGCCGATCTCCCTGCGGCCCCCCAGGCCCTGGTGGGCGATGGGGCTGTTCCCTTCGATCACGAGGCCCCGGCGGCTGCGGAGACTGCCGGCAGCCCTGCCGGCGGCGGTCGCTTCGAACCGGAGCTGGTGGCGGTTCCCATGGATGCCGAGCAGGAGGAGGTCTACGGCTGGCTGGGGCTGAACCCCACCCTGCTGCTGGAGACCCCCCCCAGCAGCGAGAACGCCGTGGTGCGGGTGATTCGTCCGGATGCCGATCCCGACGCCGTGCTGGACGACGCCCGCCGCGAGCTGGTGGCCAGCGGTTCCCGGCGTCGCCGGGGCCGCGGCGGACGCGGCAGCGTTGATGCACCGGCGCGGGCCACGGTTTCGGAGATCACGGCTTCCGAGATCACGGTTTCCGACAGCCCGGCCCCGGTGGAGATCACGCCGTTGCCCCTGCGGCTCCAGCCGGAACCCGTGGTCACGGTCTCGGTGTCCACCCGCGACCCCGAACCGGTTGCGGAAGCCCCTGCTCCGGGCCTGGAGGCTCCCGCTGAGGACAGCGACCAGCCCCGTCGGCGCCGCCGCCGCTCCTCGGCCTCCCGCTGAGCGGGCGCGGTGGCGGCTGACCCCTGGTTGGGGCGTGAACCGGACCATTGCGCCGGTGTCGATGAGGTGGGTCGGGGTTGCCTGTTCGGGCCGGTGTTCGCCGCGGCGGTGGTGTTGCCGGCCGTGGCGGTGGCTCCCCTGCTCCGCCGTGGCCTCGGCGACAGCAAGGCGCTCACGGCCCGCCGCCGTGCCGCCCTGGTGCCGGAGATCCGCCAGCGCTGCCGCGCCTGGGCCCTGGGCCAGGCCACGGCCGCGGAGGTCGATCGCCTCGGCATCCGGGCGGCCACCGAGCGCGCCATGCTTCGTGCCCTGCACAAACTGTCCGCCGCGCCGGAGCTGTTGATCGTGGATGGGGTGCTGCCCCTGCGGGGCTGGGATGGCTCCCAGGCCACCCTCGTGCGGGGCGATCAACGCTGCCCGGCGATCGCCGCCGCCAGTGTGCTGGCCAAGCAGGCCCGCGATCAGCTCGTGCGCGAGCTGGCTGGGCGCTACCCGGGCTATGGCCTTGAGCGCCACGTGGGCTACGGCACGGCCCAGCACCGCCAGGCCCTGCTGGAGTTGGGTGTGACCCCCCTGCATCGACGCAGCTTCCTGCGTCGTCTGCCTGGGCTCACTCCTGGCGGCACCAGCGCTGGAAGTCCTCCACCACCTGCTGGCCCACCCGGGCCTTGATGCCCAGCAGGATGCCGGAGAGCATGGAGCGGCCGGTGGTCTCCAGCACCCGGGGGGGAATGAGCTTCAGCAGGGGCGGCTGACTCACCTGCACGCTCAGGCTGGCTTCGCCTTCCAGTCCCTGTTCGCCGGCCTCCAGCCAGGAGTTCAGGGTGAGTTGAAAGTCATCCACCAGCCCCAGGCCATCCAGTTGGCAGTCGAGCGCCTCCAGCTCCAGCCGTCCGGGGCTGGGATGGGTGCGCAGCTCCACCACAGGCTGAATCTGCAGCTGGAACACCTGCAGCCGCGTCACGGTGTAGGTGTAGTGCTGGGGCGCAAGCCGCTCCAGCTGGGTGGCATTGAGCATGGCCTGCAGCACCCGCTCCTCTTCGTTCAGGTAGTGAACCAGGCGATCGCTCTGGTGGCGGATCGGCAGTTTGAGCTGCTGCGTGGCGCTGAACGCGAGGGGCATGGGCTGCGGCCCGGCGCGTCATGATCCTATCGACCCGCGTTCGGGTCTCTGTCCAGCCCAGCCGTCCAGCCCCGCAGTGTTGATGCGCATCGCCTTCCTCGGCCCCGTTGGTACCTATGGAGAGCAGGCGGCGCTGCAGTTGATGCAGCTCGAGGCTCTCGACGGTGCCGAGCTGGTGCCCCAGCTGGGCATCCGCGCTGTGATCCAGGCCCTGGCAGGCGGCGACTGTGAGGCTGCGGTAGTGCCGGTGGAGAACTCCGTGGAGGGCGGGGTGACGGCCTGCCTCGATGCGCTCTGGGAACATCCCGATCTGGCCATCGCCCACGCCCTGGTGCTGCCCATTCGCCACGCCCTGCTGGGCAGTGGGTCGCTCGAGGGCATCAGCGAGGTGCTCTCCCATCCCCAGGCCCTGGCCCAGTGCAGTCAGTGGCTGGCGGAGCATCTGCCGGATGCCCTGCAGCTGCCCACCAGCTCCACGGCTGCCGCCGCCCGTATGGTGGCCGGCAGCCGCTTCCGAGCCGCGATCGCCTCCCGCCAGGCTGGCGTTGAGCACGGTCTCGCCGAGCTGGCCTATCCGATCAACGATGCGGCCGGCAACTGCACCCGCTTCCTGCTGCTGCGGCGGGGCCCCCGTGGCCGCAACGGCCCGCTGGCCAGCCTGGCCTTCTCGCTGCGCTCGAACCAGCCCGGCGCCCTGCTGCGAGCCCTGGCCTGTTTTGCCCACCGCCAGCTCAACATGAGCCGGATCGAATCGCGCCCGTCGAAGCGCGAGCTGGGCGAGTACATCTTCTTTGTGGATCTGGAGCTGCCCCCGCAATCCCAGAGCCCTGCAGCCGCCCTGGCTGCCGCGCTCGAGGAGCTCGAGCCCCTCTGCGAGCACCTCACCCTGTTCGGTGCCTACCCGCTCACCAACCTGGCCTGAGGGACGCTCTTGCGGCCACGGAAGACGCCGAACTGCATCAGCCCGGTGGCGAAGGCCCAGTGCATCAGCAGGATCGTGGGAGTTTCGCGCAGGCCCTGGAGCACAGCCCGGGGACCCAGCCCGAGCACGGCGCCGGGGCGGCGCACCCCCTCAAGGATCGAATCGATCCAGGAGGGCAGGGTGGCGGCTGTCCAGTCGGCGGTCTCCAGCGTCAGCCCGTCGGCCCAGGGGCTGGAGCTGAGGTTGCTGCGCAGCGAATGGATGCTGGCGAACTCGGGATGGGCCCACTGCTCCAGCAGCTGACGCATCACCCAGCGCTCCCGCCTGGTCATGGCGCCATCGGCGGGATCGCGCCGATTCCAGTCGGCCACCGCCAGTCGGCCACCGGGCCGCAGCACCCGCAGCAGCTCATCGGCGTAGCGCTGTTTGTCGGGCATGTGAGGGGAAGCCTCCACGCTCCACACCCCATCGAAGCTGCCATCGGGCAGATCGAGGGCCAGGGCATCCATCACGGCAAAGCGGCAGTGGCCCAGATCGGCAGGGGTGAGGGTTCGGGCGCGGTCGATCTGGGCCGCACTGATGCTGATGCCGAGCACCTCCAGCCCGTAATCCCGCGCCAGGATGCGGGCGCTGCCGCCGATGCCGCAGCCCACATCGAGCACCCTGGCGCCGCGGGGCAGTTGATCCAGGCCGCTCCAGCGCACCAGTTCATGCACGAAGGCCACTTTGGCCTGGCGAAAATCCACGGCACCGGGGCGGGCCGGGGGATCGCCGTAGTGGCCCAGGTGGATGTGATCACCCCAGAGGCGCTCAAGCAGCCGGTCTTCGGTCCAGCGGTCGTAGGCGGCCGCCACGCTGCTGCTGTCGGTGTAGCGACGGTTGCGGCGCAACCAAAGGGCTGTGCCGATCACGGCTGCACCCAGGGTGGTGAGGCCAGCGGCCAGGGGCCAGCTCACGGGGGTCATGGGGAGTGGGCAGGTCGCCGGGCAGAGGCCTACTGGGGCTGGAAGGTGTCTTTCAGCACGGTGCGAGCCGCGAGCTGACGGCGGGTGTGATCAAGAAGCTGGAATTCCTGGCGCAGGCGTTCGCCCGTGTCGGTGACCTCCAGCAGGGCCTGCTGCTGATCGGCCACCGGCCCACCCAGGTGGGCGCCGATCCAGAACGAGAGCTCCCGGGGAAGATCCGGGAGGTCGCTGGGAAGCTGGGCCGGTTTCCCCACCAGCTTGGCGGTGAGCTCCACCACATCCTGAAGGGCCTGTCGCACCTCAGTGGCAAGGGTGCCCAGATCGCTGGACGCCGTTGGGGTCTCATCCTCGATCCAGCTCACCAGGGCGACCCGGAACGGGGCGTCGCGCACGATGTCCAGCACCCGGAAGCGCTGCTGGCCCATGGTCACGATGTTGCTGCGGTCGTCCTCCTGGGTCTGGGAGTGAATCACTTCGGCGCAGCAGCCCACATCGGCCATGCGGCGCTTCTGCGGGTCCCAGCGCACCACCCCGAAGCGTCGATCCTCCGCCATCACAGTGCGCAGGAGCATGCGGTAACGCGGCTCGAAAATATGGAGTGGCAGCACTTCCTGGGGGAAGAGCACCACGTCCGGCAGGGGAAACAGGGGCAGCTCCCTGACGGCCAGTTCTGCCATGGCTTGTTCAGGAAGTGCCCCCTGATCCTAGGGAGATGGCCTCAGGCGGCGCGGCCTGTTCAGAGCTTCACCTCAATGTCCACGCCGCTGGGCAGGTCCAGCTTCATCAGCGCGTCGATGGTCTTGGCCGAGGGGCTGTAGATGTCGATGATGCGGCGGTGGGTGCGGGTCTCGAAGTGCTCGCGGGAGTCCTTGTCCACATGGGGAGAGCGCAGCACGCAGTAGATCTTGCGCTTGGTGGGCAGGGGAATCGGTCCGATCGCGGTTGCGGCGGTGTGATCGGCCGTTTCGATGATCTTGTCGCAGGAGAGATCCAGCATGCGGCGATCAAACGCCTTCAGGCGGATGCGGATCTTCTGCTGGGCGATGGTGGCGGACATTGCAGGATTGGGGCGGAGCTGTGGAGCGTTTACAGCTTCCACAGGCGGGCGAAGTTGTCGAGGTGCTGGGCTGGTCGGTTGGTGCTGGGGGGGCGGGAAGCCCCCCTCCGACCCTGGATCAGGCGATGATCTTGGAGACCACGCCGGCGCCGATGGTGCGGCCGCCCTCGCGGATGGCGAAGCGCATGCCCTGCTCGATGGCCACGGGGCAGATCAGCTCACCGGTCATCTTGATGCGGTCGCCCGGCATCACCATCTCCACATTGGCGCCGTCGTCAGAGGTGAAGGCGGTGATCTGGCCGGTCACGTCGGTGGTGCGGATGTAGAACTGAGGCCGATAGCCGGCGAAGAAGGGGGTGTGACGGCCGCCCTCCTCCTTCTTGAGCACGTACACCTCACCCTCGAACTTGGTGTGGGGGGTGATGGAGCCGGGCTTCACCAGCACCATGCCGCGCTCGATGTCCTCCTTCTGGATGCCGCGGAGCAGCAGACCGACGTTGTCACCGGCCATGCCCTCATCGAGGAGCTTGCGGAACATCTCCACACCGGTCACGGTGGACTTGCGGGTGTCCCGGATTCCCACGATCTCGATCTCCTCGCCTACCTTCACCTTGCCGCGCTCGATCCGGCCGGTGGCCACGGTGCCGCGACCGGTGATGGAGAACACGTCCTCCACGGCCATCAGGAAGGGTTTGTCCACTTCCCGCTCGGGCTCGGGGATCGATTCGTCCACAGCCGCCATCAGCTCGTCGATCTTGGCTTCCCAATCGGCTGCGCCCTCCAGGGCCTTGAGACCGGACACCTGGATCACGGGGATGTCATCGCCCGGGAAGTCGTAGCTGCTGAGCAGCTCGCGAACTTCCAGCTCCACGAGTTCGAGGATCTCCTCGTCGTCGACCATGTCGCACTTGTTGAGGGCCACCACCAGGGCGGGCACGCCCACCTGCTTGGCCAGTAGGATGTGCTCCTTGGTCTGGGCCATGGGCCCGTCGGTGGCGGCCACCACCAGGATCGCGCCGTCCATCTGGGCGGCACCGGTGATCATGTTCTTCACATAGTCCGCGTGACCAGGACAGTCCACGTGGGCGTAGTGCCGGTTGTCGGTTTCGTACTCGACGTGGGCGGTGTTGATGGTGATGCCGCGCTCACGCTCCTCCGGGGCGCCATCGATCTGGTCGTAGGCCTGAGCCTTCGCCTGGCCTTTCTTGGCCAGCACGTGGGTGATGGCGGCAGTGAGGGTGGTCTTGCCGTGGTCAACGTGGCCGATAGTGCCGATGTTGACGTGGGGTTTGTTCCTTTCGAACTTCTCGCGAGCCATTGGAGGAAAGAATCGGGGGGGGTAGAAAGTGGGTGAAAGATCAGGACTTGCCCTGATTCTTGGAGATGATGGCCTCGGCCACATTGCGAGGAACTTCCTCGTAATGGCTGAACTCCATCGAGAAGATACCCCGACCCTGGGTCATGGATCGGAGCTGGGTGGCGTAGCCGAACATTTCGGCCAGGGGCACTTTGGACTGGACCTTGGAGAGCCCGTCGTCCATAGACTGACCTTCAACCTGGCCGCGGCGGGATGAGAGGTCGCCGATGACCGAGCCCAGGAAGTCCTCGGGCACCTCAACCTCCACCTTCATCATCGGCTCAAGCAGTACGGGATTGCACTTCTTGACGCCGTCCTTGAAGGCCATGGAGCCGGCGATCTTGAACGCCATCTCAGAAGAGTCGACGTCGTGGTAGGAGCCGTCGACCATGGTGACCTTCACATCGATCATCGGATAACCCGCGACCACGCCGGATTCGCAGGTTTCCTTCATGCCATTTTCGGCAGGACCGATGTATTCCTTGGGCACAATGCCGCCAACAATCTTGTTGACGAATTCGAATCCGGAACCCGGTTCACCGGGTTCCATTTCGATCACCACGTGGCCGTACTGGCCCTTGCCACCGGTCTGGCGGGCGAACTTGCCCTCGCCCTTGGCGCTCCCGCGAATGGTTTCTCGGTAGGACACCTGAGGGGCGCCGATGTTGGCTTCCACCTTGAACTCGCGCAGCATCCGGTCCACCAGGATTTCCAGATGCAGTTCGCCCATCCCGGCGATCACGGTCTGGCTGGTCTCCGGATCGGTGGACACCCGGAAGGTGGGATCTTCTTCGGAGAGAGATTGAAGAGCCTTGGAGAGCTTTTCCATGTCGCCCTTGGTTTTGGGCTCCACGGCCACTGAGATCACCGGCTCGGGGATGTACAGCGATTCCAGAACGATTGGCTCGCTGTCGGTGCAGAGGGTATCGCCGGTGGTGGTGTCCTTGAGGCCCAGCACGGCTCCCAGATCGCCGGCCCGCAGCTCATCCACCTCCTCGCGCTCATCGGCCTTGAGCACGATCAGGCGGGAAATGCGTTCCTTCTTGTCCTTGGTGGAGTTGAGCACGTAGCTGCCCTTCTGCAGCACACCCGAGTAGATGCGCACGAAGGTGAGCTTGCCGAAGGGATCGGCCATCACCTTGAAGGCCAGGGCGCTGAACGGGGCGCTGTCGTCGGAGGCGCGCAGCGCTTCGCTGCCATCGGGCAGCAGACCCTGAATCGGCGGCACATCCACCGGGGCGGGGAGGTAGTCGACCACGGCGTCAAGCAGCAGCTGGACCCCTTTGTTCTTGAAGGCCGACCCGCAGAGCATGGGCACCAGCCCGTGGCGCAGAACGCCGGTGCGGATGCCCTTCCGGAGCTGCTCCTCGCTGAGCTCACCGTTGTCGAGGAAGGCCTCCACGAGGTCTTCATCGGTTTCGGCCACCGACTCCATCAGCTTGGTGCGCCACTCGGCCACCGTCTCGGCCATATCCGCAGGCACCTCGCTTTCCTCGATCTCCTGGCCGAGGTCGTCCTTGTAGATGTAGGCCTTGTTCTTCACCAGATCGATGATCCCGATCAGATCACCTTCAGCGCCGATCGGCAGCTGAATGGGGGCGGCTTTGGCCTTGAGGCGGTCCTTGATCTGGCCGTACACCTTGAGGAAGTCGGCGCCGGTGCGGTCCATCTTGTTGACGAACACCATGCGCGGCACCTTGTAGCGGTCAGCCTGGCGCCACACCGTTTCCGACTGAGGCTGCACGCCACCGACGGCGCAGAACACGGCGATCACGCCATCGAGCACACGCATCGAGCGCTCCACCTCGATGGTGAAGTCGACGTGGCCGGGGGTGTCGATGATGTTGATGCGGTGATCATTCCAGCTGGTGGAGATCGCCGCGGCGGTGATCGTGATGCCCCGCTCGCGCTCCTGGGCCATCCAATCGGTGACGGCTGCGCCGTCGTGAACTTCGCCCATCTTGTGGACGACCCCTGAATAGAAGAGGATACGCTCGGTAGTGGTGGTTTTGCCCGCGTCAATGTGAGCGGCGATGCCGATATTTCTGACGCGTTCCAGTGGAAAGGCGCGGGCCACAGGTGTGATCTCCGAAGGGTCTACAGATGGGTGAGGATCACTCTAGTGATCAGCCCCCTAGGGGCGAGTTGAGGCGGGTCTCAGTAGCGGTAGTGAGCAAAGGCCTTGTTGGCCTCGGCCATCTTGTGGGTCTCTTCCCGCTTGCGTACGGCACTGCCGGCCTCGTTGGCGGCATCCATCAGCTCGCCGGCGAGCTTCTGGGCCATGCTGCGGCCATTGCGGCCCCGCGAGAAGTTCACCAGCCAGCGCAGCGCCATGGCGGTGCCACGCTCCTGGCGCACTTCCATCGGCACCTGGTAGGTGGCGCCGCCCACCCGCCGTGCCTTCACCGCCACTAGGGGGGTGGCATTGCGCACGGCCGTCTCGAACAATTCGAGGGGATCCGTGCCGGTGCGTTCGTTGATCAGGGTGAAGGCATCCGAGAGGATCCGCTGAGCAGTGGATTTCTTGCCGTGCTTCATCAGCCGGGCAACCATCATGGAGGCCAGGCGGCTGTTGAACTGCGGGTCGGGCAGAACCGGGCGCTTGACGGCGGCGTTGCGGCGGGACATGGGGGCGAGGTGAAGGAGCTGGTGAGGGAGTCAGGGGGTGATTCAGGGCCTCAGGCCCAAAGGCCTGGTCTTCAGTCTTTGGGCGTCTTGGCGCCGTATTTGGAGCGGGCCTGGCGGCGGTCCTTGACGCCGGCGGTGTCGAGCGTGCCGCGGATGATGTGATAGCGCACACCGGGCAGATCCTTCACCCGGCCACCGCGGATCAGTACCACCGAGTGCTCCTGGAGGTTGTGGCCGATGCCGGGGATGTAGGCGGTGACCTCAAAGCCGGAGGTCAGCCGCACACGGGCCACCTTGCGCAGGGCCGAGTTGGGCTTCTTCGGGGTGGAGGTGTACACGCGGGTGCACACACCTCGGCGTTCGGGGCAGGCCCGCAGCGCCGGCGACTTGGTCTTGCGGGTCAGTCGCTGACGCTCGGTACGGATGAGCTGCTGAATAGTGGGCATCGAGGGCCGGAAGTTCGGGGGCCGGGAACGAAACGACTGGGCGGACGTTCCGACCTCAATCGACAATCCGTCACCTTACCGGGTCGCCCGACCCCTTCCCAGCAGCGGGCTGAAGGCCGCCCCGCAGGCACAGGTTCGTACCCCCTCGGCGCTGCGCACCAGGAATCCGCCGCCGCTCAGATCGCCGCGGTAATCCAGGCTCAACCCTGCGAGCAACGCCGTCTGCTCGAGCGGGGCATGGAGGGTCACGCCGTCGGCCCGGGCGATCGGCACACCGGCCAGGTGGCCGGGCCGCAGCCGGATCGTCCACTGCTCGCAGCCCCCCTCCACCAGATCCACGTGCATCAGGCCTGGGGTGCCGGCCACGGCCGCCTGGCGCCCCAGTTCGGCGGCGGCGGCGCTGGTGAGTCGCAGGCTGTGGCCCTTGGGCATTGCGGGGCTGCGGCAGCGGCAGCGGGCATCTGAGGGTCTCACTGTGGCAGCCACCGCGGATCAGGGCACCAGGCCCACGCCGTTGTGGACGCTGCCCACCACGCCGCGTCCCTTCACCTGCAGGCTGCCTCCCATCACCAGGCCCGTGGAGCTGCCGCCATCGAGGTTGAGGGCGTCCCGCAGGCCCAACTGCAGCAGGATCTGGGCCGTCTGCGTCAGGGTCGGCCCCGGAGTGCCATCCCCCTCCAGGGTGATCAGCCACACCTCCCGCCCGTCGCTGGCCAGCACGGTGCGCGGTGCCCCCTGGGTCATGAAGCTGGCGGCGAAACTCTCGGCGCTGCCGTTGAGCACCGTGCGCCCGCCCTCCAGGAGCAGCGGCCCGCCGCCGATCACCTGCTGGGCTTCGCCCAGCGGCGAGCTGGGGCGGCTGCTCAGGGTGAGCCGCTCGCCCTGGCTCCAGGGCATCACGGTGCCTCCCCGGCCCACGAGCAGGGTGTCGCCTTGGCGCAGCGGCACGCCCCGCTCCAGGTCGGGGGCCGCGAACTGCTGCACCACGGTGTCGTTGCGCAGCAGCAGGGCCGTTTCGTTGCCGCTCAGGGCCTGGTAGGCATGCCCCCAGTCGGGGGTGTAGCGGCTGATTCCGCGCTGCACGAAGCCGCTGTTCACCACCACCAGCGGCAGGCGACGGCCGTCGCTGCCCGCCACCCACTCCTCCAGGCTGAGACGCCCGAAGCGGGGCAGCTCGCGGCCGCTCCAGGCGGCCACCCCCCGGTTGAGGATCGGCCCCGACAGCCAGCGCCCATCGCGCTTGAGCGCGCCCAGCGGCAGGCGCCGCACCCGGTTGAAGTAACCCCCGTTGATCGCCACCAGTGCCTGGTTCTGCTGGGCCAGCTGGGTGAGGGTACCCAGGCCGGTCATGCCCCCCGGCCGCACGAGCGGCACCAGCTGCAGGGGGCCATTGGCGGGCTCCACGCGCACGGCATTGATGCGCATCCCATCGCGGCCCATGCGGTCCCAGCGCACGCCCCGGCCCAGCAGGGCCTGCAGCCGCGGATCGATCGGCGCCGGGGCCGCCGGGGCAGTGGCCGGCGCGCCGGCGGGCAGGTCGATCACCACCCGGGAGGGTTCGCCGAGGGTGAACACCCGGCTCGGGGCCGCACCGCCGGTGCGCAGGGCGAGCCCGCGGCTGTCGCTTCTGGCGGCCAGGCCCAGGCCCTGCAGCTCCCGCAGCCGGGCGGCATCGCCCCGGATGCCCAGCAGCAGTTCTCCGGCTCCGGTCTCCACCAGCGCCGGCCCGCTGAGGTCGAGCACCACCCGGCGGATCCCCACCTGGGTGGAGCTGCGCACCCCCACCAGCGTGGTCACCGGCAGATCGAGGCGCAGCCGTCCGTCGTCGGCCCCGAGCCCCACCCCCACGGCCTGCAGCAGTGGCAGGGCATCGATGGCCACCTCGTCGTCGAGGGCCTGTTGCTGGTCAGGCGGCACCTTCAGGGGGCGCCCGAACCACTCCAGATCCAGGGTGCCGTCGCTGAGGCTGCGGCTGCTCACCCCCAGCTGGTTCTGCAGCACTTCCAGCGGCAGCCACACCTGGCTGGGCGCACTCTCGGCGCCGATCCAGCGCCAGCGCGCCTGTTGGGCGCGGCCGTTCACCAGCACCGTGGCACCCTCTCGCGTCTCTGGCGCCGCCGGGGTGGGGCTGCTGCGCCGCACCGCCGGCGGCATCCGCGGGGCGGCCAAAGCGGCGTCATTCAGCAGGGGTGACACCAGGGCGAGGGCCACCAGGCTGAGGGCGCCGATAGCGGCCGGAGCGCGGCGGCAGCTGGCCTGGTGGGGTGCGTGTGCCGTTGGTCCTGAGCTGGTCATGGCCTGCAGCCTCACGGTCCGCCGTTGGCCGCAGACCTTAAACGTGGCCCCAGGGCTGCGCCTGACTAGGATTACCAGCTCATCAGGTGCATGCATCCCCGGAGGCAGGCGGCATCGGCCCAGCACCGGCTCGACCGGCCACCCGCCGAGGGCCCGCCGCCAAGCCGCCGCAGGCCCACCGCCAAGCCGCCAACGGCCCCCAGCCCCTGGAGACCCCCCCGGGGCCGCTCGTGCCCCTGTCCACCGCTACGACACTCGCCGGAACACCTCGGGATATGCCTCGATTCCCCCGCCCCGCATGGCCCCACTGCGACAGCCCAGCCCCTGACGCCGTGGCTGGAGAGCGGGATGCTTGCGGGGTGGGTTTTGTGGCTTCCCTGCGCGGGGAGCCCAGTCGCTGGCTGCTGCAGCAGGCCCTGCGGGGCCTGGGTTGCATGGAGCACCGTGGCGGCTGCGGCGGTGATGGCGACTCCGGCGATGGCGCCGGTGTGCTCTGCGCCATTCCCTGGGGCTTCCTGGAGGCCGTGTGGCCGCAGGCGGCCGCCACTGCCGGCAGCTCCCGCGGTCTCGGCATGGTGTTCCTGCCCACCGACGCCGCCCGCCGGGAGCAGGCCCGCAGCTTCTGCAACGAGGAGGCCGAGCGCTTCGGCCTGCGCAGCCTGGGCTGGCGCAGCGTGCCCGTGGACTCAGCGGTGCTCGGTCCCATGGCGCGTGACACCGCTCCCTGCATCGAGCAGTGGCTGCTGTCAGCCGAGGAGCAGGGCGATGCCCTCGAAGCCCTGCTGTTCCGCCTGCGCCGCCGTTGCGGCGACCGGGCCCGGGAGGCCTGGGGCGCCGCTGCCGCCGGCGACCTCTATTTCGCCGCTCTCAGCAGCCGCACCACGGTGTACAAGGGCATGGTGCGCTCGGAGGTGCTGCCGGCCTTCTACGCCGACCTGCGCGATCCGCGCTTCGCCGTCACCTTCGCGGTGTATCACCGCCGCTTCAGCACCAACACCCTGCCCCGCTGGCCCCTGGCCCAGCCGATGCGGCTGCTGGGCCACAACGGTGAGATCAACACGCTGCTGGGTAACATCAACTGGGCCCGGGCCTCGGAAGCCAACCTCGATGCGGTGTGGGGCGATGCGGCCGCCGACCTCAAACCGGTGGTGAATCCGGCCTTCAGCGATTCGGCCAACCTTGACGCCACGCTGGAGCTGCTGGTGCGCAGCGGCCGGCCGATCACCGACAGCCTGCTCACCCTGGTGCCGGAGGCGTTCCGCCACCAGCCCGAGCTTGAGAGCCGTCCGGCGATCCAGGCCATGTATGCGTTCAACGCCTGCACCCAGGAGCCCTGGGACGGCCCGGCCCTGCTGGTGTTCAGCGACGGCCGCAGCGTCGGCGCCACCCTGGATCGCAACGGCCTGCGGCCGGCCCGCTACTGCATCACCAGTGATGGCTATGTGGTGATGGGCTCGGAAACCGGGGTGCTGGAACTGCAGGAATCCCTGATCGTGGAGAAGGGCCGGCTCGGTCCCGGCCAGATGCTGGCCGTGGACCTGGAGCAGGGCCGGCTGCTGCACAACTGGGACGTGAAGGAGGAGGCCGCTGCCCGCCATCCCTATGCCAGCTGGCTGGCTGACAACCGCCGCGGCCTGCCGTCCCAGCCCTGGGAGCAGCAGCGGCGCCTGGCCGACCTCGACCTGCTGCGGCAGCAGACGGCCTTCGGCTTCACCGCTGAAGATCTCGATCTGGTGATCGAGGACATGGCCGGAGCTGGCAAGGAGCCCACCTACTGCATGGGCGACGACATCCCCCTGGCGGTGCTCTCCAGCAAGCCGCACCTGCTCTACGACTACTTCAAGCAGCGCTTCGCCCAGGTCACCAACCCGCCGATCGACCCGCTGCGCGAAAAGCTGGTGATGAGCCTGGAGATGCACCTCGGGCGGCGGGGCTCGGCCCTGCGCCCCGAGGCCTCCGGCGCGGCCGTGCTGCACCTCGACACCCCGCTGCTCAACGAGGCCGAGCTGGCAGCCCTCCCCGACCAGGGGCTGCCCACGGCCCACCTCTCCACCCTGGTGGCGGTGGCCGCTGGACCCACTGGCCTGGAGCAGGCCGTGCGCCGCCTGCAGAGAGAAGCTGAGGCCGCCGTGCGCGAGGGATGCCAGATCCTCGTGCTCAGCGATCGACACGGCCTCGATGGCCGCCCCAGTGGCATCAACGCCACCACCACCTACGTGCCGCCGCTGCTGGCGGTTGGGGCGGTGCATCACCACCTGCTGAGCCTGGGCCTGCGCCTGCACACCTCCCTGGTGGTGGACACGGCCCAGTGCTGGAGCACCCACCATCTGGCCTGCCTGATCGGTTTCGGCGCCAGTGCGGTGTGCCCCTGGCTCACCTGGGAAACCACCCGCCACTGGCTGGCCCAGCCGCGCACCCAGAAGCTGATTGAAACCGGAAAGTTGCCGGCCCTCGATGGCACCAAGGCCCAGGCCAACGTGCGCAAGGCTCTCGAAGACGGCCTGCGCAAGATCCTCTCCAAGATCGGCATCTCGCTGCTGGCCAGCTACCACGGAGCCCAGATCTTCGAGGCCATCGGCATCGGCGCCGATCTGATCGAGCTGGCCTTCCGCGGCACCACCAGCCGGATCGCCGGCCTCAGCCTGGCCGAACTGGCCAGTGAAACCCTCAGCTTCCACGCCAAGGCTTTCCCCGAGCTGGATCGCACCAAGCTGGAATTCATGGGCTTTGTGCAATACCGCAGCGGCGGCGAATATCACCTCAACAGCCCTGAGATGGCCAAGGCCCTGCACGCGGCCGTCAAGGCAGGCCCGGGCTACGACCACTTCTCCACCTACAAGACCCTGCTCGAGAACCGGCCGGTCACCGCCCTGCGCGACCTGCTGGAGCTGCGGCCTGCGGCCACACCCCTGCCCCTGGATCAGGTGGAGAGTGTGGAGAGCATCTGCCGGCGCTTCTGCACCGGCGGCATGAGTCTCGGTGCCCTCTCCCGCGAAGCCCATGAGGTGCTGGCGGTGGCCATGAACCGGCTCGGCGGCAAGAGCAACAGCGGTGAGGGGGGCGAGGACCCGGCCCGGTTCCATGTGCTCAACGATGTGGACGGCGCCGGCCGCTCCCCCACCCTTCCCGGCATCGGCGGCCTGCGCAATGGCGACAGCGCCTGCTCGGCGATCAAGCAGGTGGCTTCGGGTCGCTTCGGGGTGACGGCCGAGTATCTGCGCAGCGGCAGGCAGCTGGAAATCAAGGTGGCCCAGGGCGCCAAGCCCGGCGAGGGCGGCCAGCTGCCCGGCCCCAAGGTGGACGCCTACATCGCCTGGCTGCGCAACAGCAAGCCGGGCGTGCCGCTGATCTCACCGCCGCCCCACCACGACATCTATTCGATCGAGGATCTGGCCCAGCTGATCCACGACCTGCATCAGGTGCATCCCGCCGCCAAGGTGAGCGTGAAGCTGGTGGCTGAGATCGGCATCGGCACGATCGCCGCCGGGGTGGCCAAGGCCAACGCCGACGTGATCCAGATCTCCGGTCACGACGGCGGCACCGGCGCCTCGCCGCTGAGTTCGATCAAGCATGCCGGCAGCCCCTGGGAGCTGGGGCTCAGCGAAGTGCATCGCAGCCTGCTCGAGAACGGCCTGCGCGATCGGGTGCTGCTGCGGGCCGACGGCGGCCTCAAGACCGGCTGGGACGTGGTGATCGCCGCCCTGCTGGGCGCTCAGGAATACGGCTTCGGCTCGGTGGCCATGATCGCCGAGGGCTGCATCATGGCCCGCATCTGCCACACCAACAACTGCCCGGTTGGCGTGGCCAGCCAGAAGGAGGCCCTGCGCCGGCGGTTCACCGGCATCCCCGAGCACGTGGTGAATTTCTTCCTGTTCGTGGCTGAGGAGGTGCGGCAACTGATGAGCGTGCTCGGGGTGGCCAGCATGGAGGAGCTGATCGGCCGCAACGACCTGCTGGCCCCGCGCCAGGTGGCGTTGGCCAAAACCAGCGCCGTGGATCTCTCCTGCCTGCTCGATGAGCTGCCGGCATCCGCCGATCGCAGCTGGCTGGCTCAGGCCAGCGAGGCCCACTCCAACGGCCCGATCCTGGAGGACCGGCTGCTGGCCGACGCGGAGCTGATGGCCGCCATCGATGGCCACGGCCACGCCGATCGCAGCCTGCCGATCATCAACACCGATCGCAGCGTGGGTGCCCGGCTGGCCGGCGAAATCGCCGCCCGCCATGGCAACAAGGGCTTCCGCGGCCAGCTCGACCTGCGCTTCGAAGGGGCTGCCGGCCAGAGCTTCGGTGCCTTCCTGCTGCAGGGCATGAACCTGCACCTGGTGGGCGACGCCAACGACTACGTGGGCAAGGGCATGAACGGCGGCTGCATCAGCGTGGTGCCCCATGCCGGTGGCATCGACCCCGGCAGCCAGGTGATCCTGGGCAACACCTGCCTCTACGGCGCCACCGGTGGCGAACTGTTCGCCCTCGGCCGTGCCGGCGAGCGCTTCGCCGTGCGCAACAGCGGCGCCGTGGCGGTGGTGGAGGGCGCCGGCGACCACTGCTGTGAGTACATGACCGGCGGGGTTGTGGTGGTGCTGGGCAGCACCGGCCGCAACCTGGCCGCGGGCATGACCGGCGGGGTGGCTTTCATCCTCGATGAACAGGACGGCCTGGCCCCCCGCGTGAACCCCGACACGGTGACGATCGTGGAGCTCACCACGCCCGAGCAGGAGGCGATCCTCAGGCCCTTGCTGGAGCGCCACCTGGAGAACACCGGCAGCATCCGCGCCGCCCAGATCCTGGCCGACTGGCCCAGCTGGAAGCTCCGATTCAAGCTGCTGGTGCCGCCCAGCGAGATGGCAACGGTGGGGCTGGCGGAGCGGGAGGCGGTGGCAGCGGTGTGATGCCCCCATGCCGGCTGATCCTGCATGCCGGCCCGCACAAGACCGGCACCAGTGCGATCCAGGCGGTGCTGCGCGATCAGGTGTTTAAGGCCTTTCACTATCCGAAGGCCGGCCAATGGCCGGACGGTTCCCATCACAACCTGGTGTTCACTCTGGTGCCTGAGCTGAAGAGGCCTGATGCCGAGGAGCTCGAGCCGGCTGAGCTGCTGGAGCAGTTGCGCACCGAGCTGGAGGGCGTCAGCCAGCGCACCCTGCTGATCAGCAGCGAGTATCTCAGCAAGGGCTGCGCCGCTAGGGTGGTGGCATTCTTGGTGGGCCATGGCATCGCCGATCCGGTGGGCATCAGGGCGCTGCTGGTGGAGCGTGACCTGCTCAGCAGGGCGGCTTCGCTCTACAACCAGGCAGTGAAGGATCCCTATGTGGGGGAAACGCGCAGCCCGGATGCGTGGCTGGAGGAGGAGGCCGCCAGCCTGCGACTTGAGCCGATCCTCGCGGAGCTGCGCGCTGCCTGTACTGCGGTTGATGTGCTGCCCTATGAGCCCGCCGAGAGCCTGGTACAGCGTGTGTTGATGGCTGCGGGGGCCCATCAGGAAGAACTGCCCAAACAGGTGCCGTGGTCCAACACTTCGATGAGTGAGCCGGTGCTGATGGCTTTGCTGGAGGTGAACCGCACGGTGGCGGATCCGGAGGAGCGGCTGGCAAGAGGAGCCAAATTGTTTCAGGCCTTGAGACCAGCATTTGCGACTTCTCAGTCTGATATCTTTTGTCGAAAACTCTAGAACTAAGCCGCTGTTGCTTGGTTGCTTAGGTTGCGCTTCCCGGCCTTCCAAATGTATTAAAAGGTCTTCCTGACAAAGTTTTAAGCAGATCCGCGCAGCTTTTCGTTTATTTGGTTATCTTGTCCGTTGGACCTCCTCGAGTGCTGCCGCTAAGCTCGACTTCGCCCAATTATCGCGACTGAAGAGCTGGACATGTTGGATCCTGAAACCGTGAGGGAGCTAGACTTGCTTAAGCGACTTGCTTCAAAGTACGCGTGGAGCGACCAAGAGGCTCGAGCATATATAGAGTCGGGCAATGATGGGGTCTGCATCCGGAAGCCACACTTTTATTCAAGCCTTCCCACAATTGAGGACATAAATTCTTCGTTTGAGTATGACAGCGACGGCAACTCGCTGCCTCTATTTTCGCCTGACAGATATTGCCTTGCCGAACAGCTGAAGCTGCTCAGCGACATAAACGAAGAAATTCCTTATGACCTTGAAAGTTTTTGTTCGGAAACAGGATTTCAATGGGCAAACGGACAGTTTGATAGAAGCGATGCTGTCCATTACTATGGTTTCTTGAGGAAGTACAAGCCGAAAACAGTTGTCGAGGTGGGCTCTGGCTGGAGTTCTCGGATTGCGGCATCGGCAATGGCTGGAAGTGGCCGCCTTGTATGCATTGATCCGGCTCCGCGGGCAGATATCTCGAAGCTTGACATTGAGATTATTGAAACGAAGATTCAGGAATGCGACCCGGCTGAAATCTCAGCCAGTGTCGCTGACGGTGATGTCCTCTTTATAGATTCAAGTCATGCACTTAAGACGGGAAATGACTGTGTGTTTGTTTATTGCATTCTGTTTCCGCTCCTACGGCCAGGCGTGATTGTCCAAATCCATGATCTTTACTTGCCGCATGGGCGGCCTAGGCCCCACTTAGTTAATCAGCGGCTATATTGGTACGAAGACTATCTCGTTCAGGTGCTTGTATCAACTGGCAGGCTAAAGCCCTTGTTGGCCAACAACTTCATTGGAAAAAGTGGCTTTGCGTCGAAGTTTATGCCTACGCCGAATGGCGTTGGTGGCGCTAGTATTTGGTTTAAGGTTTGCTAAATTAAAGCTGCCTGTTGAGATGGCTTGGGTTCACCGTGTGCTTAAGGGAGGTTTTGGAGATCAGACCTGATGGCATACAATGGCCGTGTTATCGCAAGCCAGGGTTTGTTTTTCGGGAGTACCCTAACTTGATTAGGGACTCCTGAAAAAGAGAACCTCAGGATGGATCCGAATTCTGTCAACGAGCAGGGCGTAGGCGGCTCATGCGCGCGGCTATACAGCGACCAGTGAATAAGCCATTCCGAGCTGCAAAGTGTTTCTGCGCTCCATCCAGAGGCAACCTGGCCATTGCAAGGCACATAACCAGGGAAAATAGCGACAAAAAAGAGGCGGAGGAGCCTTCGGATCTTCTCTGCACACATCACCACAAATGCCATCGAGATCGAATTCTCTGCACCTCTGTGCAACCGAGGCATAACCAGATCTAGAGCATACTTCCTCTTCCCTGATCCAAAGCATCCCTCAACTTCATTTCGCTTCCGCTGGTCTGCGCTGAGCTGCTGCGAGTACGCAGCATTGATCTCAGGATCTTTCGGGGGTCTCCCTAATCGCTTTCCTGACAGCCGAATGTTGTTTCTGGTGCAGAAGTTACGGTTCCTGGTATTGATGTAGATGCGGTCAGCGCAGATTCGCTCGGGATAGCAGCCATACTCCTGCTTATACTTCTTGGCTTGTGGGATCAGGTCTTCAGCCTCGTTGTATGGATCCCAGCTGATTCTGTGCAGGAAAGCAAAGCCGTTCCGCACCGATACACTGATCTTGGCACCAAACTCAACATCAGCCCTTGCCTTGCCGCGAACCATGGGCCGAACGTGTCGCTGAACCAGGTTCACGATGCGGTCGGGCATGCTGCGGGTCTTGGAATACAACAGGATGCTTTGCTGACGGTGCAGCTCGCTAATAACAAGGAGCTTCCGCCACCAATGGGTCTTCAGGCCCGAAAGCATTGCCCCAGAGGCGATCAGGACATCAATGGCATCAAGATTCCGCTGCAGGTAATCGAGCTGGCGGCGTATGGTTGCCTTTATTGTGGAGCGACGGGGCTTCTTTTGCTTGGCAACTCGAAGGAAGTTGGCACGAGCCTTCTCTCGGTCATAGCGTGGCCGGTGTTTACGTAGGGCCTCCTGAGAAAGACCAGACCGCTTGCACCGCAGTGGATCTGAGCAGTTTTAGACGGTAGAATGTACGCAAATCGGCTCATTTGAGCCGAAAAGCTGCCCAGAGTTTTCCACATGTATCGACGCGAGCCTCGTCATCAGCTCTCGTTTGAAGATTTCTTCCTGCCCTTTGGCGGCAAACTCTCTGGTGATAACCGCTGGATCAAGCTGGCAGAACTCATTCCCTGGGATGATCTGGAAGATGACTACGCGTCGCAGTTCTGCAAGGGCTTTGGAGCCCCCGCCAAGCCATTTCGAATGGCGCTCGGCGCTTTAATCATCAAGGCTCGCCTAGGCCTCACCGATGAAGAACTGGTGGAGCAGATCAAGGAGAATCCCTATCTCCAATTCTTCATCGGCCTGGAGGCCTTCCAGTATTCGGCCCCGTTTGATCCATCGATGATGGTCTATTTTCGCAAGCGGTTGCCGGAATCAATCGTCAACGACTGCAACGAAAGGATTGTCCGTCATGGCCTGAACGTCATTCGATCCGCATCATCCCAGGATGATGATAACGACAGTGGGTTGCCCAGCAGTGATCAGCCCGCGCAGGCTGGCTCTGACAGAGCATCTTCCAACCAGGGCACCCTGTTGATTGACGCCACGTGCGTCCCCGCCGATATCCGATACCCAACGGACCTCTCTCTGCTCAATGAGGCCAGGGAGGTCACGGAGAAGCTCATTGATGCGATGCATCCTCAGGTCAGAGCATCCTTTGGCGATAAGCCTCGAACCCATCGTAAGAAAGCCAGACAGCAGTTTCTTGCCGTAGCCAAGAAGAAGCGACCTCGCATCAGCATGATCCGCAAGGCCATTCAGCAGCAGCTGGGCCATCTGGAGCGGAATCTGGCCAGTATTGATGCCCTGACCGCTTGTGGTGACTTCCTTCTGGCAGCAGGTCGGCATTGGTACCACAAGCTGCTGGTGGTCAGTGAACTGGTGCGTCAGCAGAAGATTCTTTATCACTCAGACAGCAGAAGCATCCCTGATCGAATCGTGAGCCTCTACCAAGCTCACATCAGGCCCATCGTGCGTGGCAAGGCCAGAAGCAACGTTGAGTTTGGCGCAAAGATCTCAATCTCAGTCACTGGCGATGGGTTCACCTTTCTTGATCGGCTGAGTTATAATCCCTACAACGAAGGAGAAGATCTGAAGGCTCAGGCAAGCGCTTATCGCCGCCGATATGGCCACTATCCAAAGGTGATCTGTGCTGATCAGATTTATCGAACGCGATCCAACCGAGCCTTCTGCCAGCGTCATGGCATTCGCTTGAGTGGTCCGCGCCTCGGTCGCCCCAAGAGCGATCCACAGTTGCTGGCTGAGGAGAAGAAGCAGTTTCTGGATGACCAGCGACAACGCAATGCCGTTGAGGGCAAGATCGGGCAGGGGAAGCGACGGTATGGATTGGATCTGATCCGCGAGAAGCTCGCCACGACCCAGGGTTGCGCCATTGCGTTGAATGTGCTCGTCATGAACCTCGAGAAGCTCCTGGAGCTTCTTTTTGTCCTTTTAGCCTACTGGCTACAGCTTCTTCTAGCCCATAGAGCAGCCTGCAACTCCCATGTGGCGGTGCTGAACGAGCATCCTGCTGCTGCCTGAGGATCAATCGGCAAGCTGGAGGGGATTCTACGGTGCTATCAATTGAAGCACCGCTTAGCTTTCTCAGGAGGCCCTACTGAGTGGGCATTCACCCCTCCTGGAAAATTGCGCTGGCCTGCTACGAGCATCTGGCTTTCCGGGTGCTCACGGCAAACCATCAGCTCGACCACAGCCGGATCAGTGACTTCCGGCGCAGCAAGACAAGTCCGAATTGGAACCGGAAAGGAGTAATAGAGTTTATGGGTTAAACTAGCCACAGTGCATTTTATCAACCGTTGCAAAGGACACTTGTCATTCACTTCGGTGCTCAGAAGTGTGGCTCTACTTCGATTCAGGATGCCCTTGAAAAGATCGCCGCTCAGAGCGGGGATTTGGTCACTTTCAATCATCTTGATCCTGAGATACCCAGGAGACTGAGCTTGGGACTCGAGGCAAAGGCGGTCGCGGACCTAGAAAGGCTTGATCAGATATTTAGCTCCTGGAGCTCACCATCCTTGCTAATTAGTCACGAAGTATTGGGCAATCACCCACTAGCGGTTAATTTCATTGCAGAAAGAGCTTTGCGCCGCTACTCGGTCGATGAAGTCATTGCGATTGGATACACAAGAACTCAGTCCTCGTATTTTCAGGCTGCATACAAGCAATGGTACTTTCGATGTCCAACTAGATTGAAAAATGACATTGGATTCCTCCACGCTCAGGGACTGAGGCCCGAGATGTTTGCGCCTTTAGAGCGTAGGATTATCGTGGAAGCTCTGAACACCGAATCCACCGTGACTCAGCTACCTCGGAATTGGTTTCGATTCTACGAACTTCTGATGCTCAAGTCAAAGTCTGTTGAGGGCACTTACGCAGTGAAAAGCAATCACATTCCAACAAAGCGCCACGAGTATTCATTGCTTAGTGACTTTCTAGCCAAAGCAGGCATTGAGTGTGATCCTGAATTGATAGGAGATCTAGACCGGAATACGAATCCTTCGTTCTCACCAATGCTATGCGAAGCGATGGCCATTTGCATTTGCAATGACGGAGTTGACTCATCATGGATACCAAACCCTCATCAGCGAAATGATTGGCTTGGCTCCTTAAGCACAAGAGTGAAGGGTGCGCCATTCACGGCATGCTCTCCGATTGGCATGCAAGAGCTTATTGACATTGCTTCCTTTGCTATCGACAAATGCTATGCCGCCACTAACAGGAAGTATTGCACATTGATGAATGTTGAATGGTCGTATTTTGATCCGGAAGCCGAAATTACAAGCGCCCTGCTCACCATCCCAAGTTCGCCAGAGGATCTACGCAAAGCGTTTAAGAGTATTGAGAATCAGAGGAGCTCCGAAGACATGAAGTGCTATGAGCAGCAATTAATAGACTTCGCTGCTACTCTTCGTGCTTGAACGCTTATTGCTTCTAAAATTGTATTTCCTGTTAACTGCGTGGGCCAGACCCCAATAGCTTTGGCTTTCTGGTTGGAGGCGAGCACTTCGACATAGGTCGGGCGGGTGGAGTCACCGATCGCGATACGCATATTCCCGTTACTGGCTCCCTGCGAGCAGCCCAGCCTTCGATGGCGGTTGATCCGATGATCGACATGCGAAAACATGGCCCAGCCGGTTCGTGTAGACATGGATCATGTAATGCGGACTCTCCCATTGTTTGCGCTGCACTGGCTTCTTGGGTCACACATTCTTTAGCCAGCCAAGGCCCAGGGAGTTCATCACTCTTCCGCCGATGGAGAGGTGCGCCTTGATGATCCTAGGAGCTTGTAGCCAGTAGAACTCCAGGCCAATACTCGCAGTGCAATACGGCTGCGCTGATAGCGGCGGCCATGGCCGTGTGCGTCCAGAGCCCCATCAATGTGGAGCAGATGCATTCCTGGCCGGTGTCGACAGGGCTGTATCCCCTCACCCTGCCACTGCCGGCCGCGGCTCCTGCATTCGTCGGTAGCGGACCAACTTCAGCAAGTTGTGCGTCAGCGGCGATCAGGTGCCACTCACCGTTCACCTTCTCTATGCCCCGCGGTAACTGCCAGGAGAGATGACGCCCTGCTGTTGTTCAGGCAGCCTTCGACAACATAGCTGGGTCGAGTTCGATTTCGGCTGGCCGCTGATTGATCCAGACCACCTCACTCCGGCTGATGCCAGCAACGTGTTGATCGTGACCAGCGGTGGGGATGCCGCTGGCGTGCCTGTTCGTAGACGACAGCCCGGTGACGGCAGATCTCCACGGCATCTCCACAGTAGCGCTGGTAGGGAGTCACGAACTTGACCCCGCTATGGCGGTGCCGATGGTTGTACCAATCCACAAACGACGTCACCCACTGGCAGGCCTCCTCCTTGCTGGCGATAGGCCGGCTTGATCAGGGCTGCCTGAACGTCTTATCAGGCCGTGATCATGCCTCCCGCCATCAGCATCCGGCTGATGTCATGCGCCAGCTCCTGCTGTCCGGCATGGATTGACCGGAAGCCAACTCGCCGCAGCAGGTTCATCACCAGCGTGCGCAGGAAGGGGACCAGCGGTGCGCCGATTCGGTGGGCGTAGCGGTGGCCATCCTCGGCCAGCTGACCATCCCGGACCCAGTGCCACTCGTTTTCAATGCCCCAGCGGTGACAGACCAGTCGTAGCAATGCTTTTAGGGCGGTCCGCAGGCTTGTGAGGAGGTAGGGCCTCCTGCGAAAGACCAGACCGCCTGCACTGCAGTGGATCTGAGCAGTTTTATACGGTAAAATGTACGCAAATCGGCTCATTTCCGCCGAAAAGCCGCCCAGAGTTTTCCACATTGAGGTGGGTGCCTTTTATTGGACAGCTCTGGCCCCTGACATCGTTAACCCTGGACGGGAGGAACAGGGTTCGGTCTCAGTGTAGACCTCATTGGGAGTTCTGCCTCCCAGAGAGCTGTGGGGTCTTACATGGCAGTACCTCCACAGGAAGCGGGCAAGGCTGATCTCAGCTTCCCAGCCATCCTTGTAGGCACGTAGATAGACTTCCTCGTACTTGACGGTCCTCCACAACCGTTCAACGAGGATGTTGTCGTAACAGCGCTTTCTTCCAGACCAGCTGATCTTGATCTCCTCTGCCCGCAGCCTCGCCACGAAGGCAGATGACGTGAACTGACAACCCTGATCGGAGTGGAAGACCTCTGGCTTGCGGCCATCTCCCAGCGCCATCTCCAGGGCATCCAGACAGAACTCCGTGTCAAGGCTGTTGGAGAGTTTCCAGCTGAGCACGTTCCTGGAGAAGAGATCCACGATCGCCACCAGGTAGAGGAAACCCTTCTGGAGCGGAATGTAGGTGATATCGGTGGCCCACACCTGATCCACAGCCGTGACCGTGCTGAGATCCACGAGGCAGGGAAAGCGCTCGGATGGATCCCCAGGAACCGTAGTGCGAGGCTTCTGGTAGATCGCCCGTAACCCCATGCGGCGCATGAGGTTTCGCACCCGGTCAGGGCTGATCGGGATCCCATCTCTGGCCAGATAGCCCACCATCCGGCGGCTGCCGCTGCAGGGATCCTCCAGGTAGAGGGCGTCAATCCTGGCCATGATCCGCAGCGTCGATTCCCGCACCGGCGCTGGTCGGTAGTAGAGCGTCGATCGCGGCAGACCCAGCAGCGCACATTGGCGGCTGACACTGAGCTCAGGGTGGTCGTGATCGACCAGCTTGCGCAGTTCATGGGCATCAGAGCAGCTGAGACTTTTTTTTGAGCCACTCCAGCTCCATCTGCAGGCGGCCGATCTGCTGGAACAGCTCTGCCTCCTTGGCCTGCCCCTCGTCCTTGTCCCTGGTCTTCTTGCCTCTGGTGAACAGCTCGCTGGCACCGTCGAGGAGCTGGCGCTTCCACTGGCTCACCTGGATCGGGTGGATGGCGTGATCCGCGGCGATCTCCTGGATCGTCTTACGGCCACTGATCGCCTCCATGGCGACCCTGGCCTTGAACTCGGGGCTGTGGGTGCGGCGCTTGCTCATTGGTGGGAGCCCCTTTCAGGGGCGGTACCCCGCCTCAGAGGTTAACGATGGGACCTGTCCAGAAAAGCCAGACCGCCTCACATGCATCGATGCGAGCCTCGTCATCAGCTCTAGTTTGAGGACTTCTTCCTGCCATTTGGCGGCAAACTGTCTGGTGATAACCGCTGGATCAAGCTGGCAGAACTCATCCCCTGGGAAGACCTGGAAGATGACTACGCGTCGCAGTTCTGCAAGGGCTTTGCAGCGCCCGCCAAGCCATTCCGAATGGCGCTCGGCGCTTTGATCATCAAAGCGCGCCTGGCCCTCACCGAAGAAGAACTGGTGGAGCAGATCAAGGAAAATCCCTATCCCCAACTCTTCATCGGTCGGGAGGGGAGGCATTCCAGTATTCGGCCCCGTTTGATCCATCGATGATGGTCTATTTTCGCAAGCGGTTGCCGGAATCAGTCGTCAACGATTGCAACGAAATGATTGTTCGTCATGGCCTGGATGTCATTCGATCCGCAGAAACGGAGGCCCATGAGGATGATGGTAACGACAGTGGGTTGCCCAGCAGTGATCATCCTGCTGCCGCCTGAGGATCAATCGGCAAGCTGGAGGGGATTCCACGGTGCTATCAATTGAAGCACCGCTTAGCTTTCTCAGGAGGCCCTATGTCGATGGGGGGTATCTGCGCATCACGAAACGACCTGAGGTGGCCGGCAAGGCCGTGGAGTTCTGGAATACCATGCGGCCAGGCAAACGGCGAGCTCTGTCCAAAACCCCAGACGGAAGACTGCAGGACCTGGTCGACACCACCAAGACCTACATCCGAGCCAAGGATGAGCCTCCGTTCTGCGTGATCAAGCAGCTGTTCGGCTTTCAGAAGATGCGGCTGCGGGGCATGGTGAAGAACCGCTGCAAGGTGAACGTGCTGGCTGCACTCACGAATCTGTTCCTGGCACGGCGTCACTTGCTTGGGAGAGGGGAATCAAGGGAGTGGTCTACCCGAATGAGGCCATTCGCGATCGCAAAACAGCATCAAAAGGGTTTAAGATTACCCTTGATGAGAACAGATTGATCCCTGAGCAGAGCTGGAGGGCGAATTAAGTGATGGTTGATCTCGAGAGCCGCTGAAGCCCTTGTTGCCCCGAGTTTCCTTAGACGCGACACTAAGCACTCTAGCCTGAGAGATAGCCTCTTAGTATGGGAGTTAATCATGGAAGCCTGCGATTTTGCCGCCAGCCTGTAGTTCGTGGTAAGCTAGGTTGAGATTCTGGAACAATTGCCTCGGGCTGAGCATGTGATGTGCGCCTAGAACAATGTCGCAATGAGTCTTGATCATGCGCCGCTGACTATCGCTTGGACTTGTTGTATAGAGCGCTCTATTTAAGCCTGGGCTTATGTTTAAGTCTGCCTGCGGGAGAGGTTGCGTATTTCCGATGCCTTGGATGCCGGGAATACCTTCAATAAACTGGTGGGGCTTGAGCTTTAGAAGCCTACATCTTCGGTTTAGAAAACCCGCATAAAAGAGTGGAGTCGAAAGTCCATAGAAGTAACAGATCGAAGAGCGCATGAGCAAGGAATACAGGTTGACAAGAAACTCTATTCCGATCCTACTATAAGCCTGCCAGAAATCATCATTATTCCACGGATATTTGTTGATAACTTCATCCATGCATGAGGCTACGCCAAAGCCGGCATCTGCATAGATCACATGATTTCCCAGAAAGATATCATAAGGGTGCATGCAAACGCTTCCAGACCGGAGTCCTTCGTGACGTTGAAGATGCTCTGCAAACTGGCCATGAGTCTGCTTTGAAATGATGAGATCTGGCGTGGAATGGGGTGTGAAAATAAGCGGAGGCTGGCTGCTGTTATCATGCTTGAACTCTTTGAGTACAGCCTCAACCTTGGTCCTAATGTCATTCACGTGGAAGCGCGACGGCCGAGCTAAGCCGCGGTCGTCAATTCTCTGAATGTCGCGAATCATGCGAACGAGATAGAGAAAAGGAGACCCCAGAATATTGACAGTAACCTGAGATCCGGCATGCACTGCCTGTTCCAGCCCCCTGTGGTTCCAGCTCCAGTATCGCGTTAGTACTTCGCGTTTGAACCATCCTCGGACCTCATAGAAATCCTGAGAGAGGCCAATTGTTCCATGCTGGACAACATAGGGAATGGGTTGATCAATCGGGTAGCCACAATAGCGGCGAATGATCGATGAGTGCCCATAAAATGAATTTACCCCAGCTGATTTGACTATCTCTATGCGTTGAGATCCGTAAGGGTCGGGTCGTGGCTGATGACGAGCTGTAGGGCTTTCAGGCGTCAAATCGAATCCTCTATCGCTGTACTTACTATAACCTTTTCTCTTCTGTGGTCTAGCTCGCAGCGTGCTGGATCTGAGGGGTGCACCCACCCCTGGTTCAGTGCTTCTGAGCTCTGGCGGGTTGTCGGGACGCTTTCCACTAGTGAAGGGTCTCTAGGGGGGGGGGGGGGGGGGGGGGGGGGGGGGGGGGGGGGGGGGGGGGGGGGGGGGGGGGGGGGGGGGGGGGGGATTCTGGATTGCCGTACGGATGAACCCTGCTATCTTACTCCATCCAGAGTTGCTCTGCCAACAGGCTGGCTTCCGTCACTGAGACAAACGGCTCGATAGTGAACAAAGTTCATCCCTGAACCGGCTGCTTAGGGATTCCAGACAGGGATCCAGCAAGGGTGTACCTGGCTCAATGTAGCTATACTGGACCTGCTACGTTTGCGCCATGCCTGCAGCGCATGTGGACCGAACTCAGGCCCATTGTCCATGCACAGCAGAATAAATGGCGGATAGAGCTTGACTAGGTCTTCAATCGTATCGATCATCACAACGGGCTGGCAGCAGCTGTTCACCCGAGTCTCCAGCCAGAAACGGCTGAATTCATCCACAACGTTGAGGAACTTGAACGTGTGACCATCAATCGCCTTGGCGAACTGAAAGTCGATCGCCCACACGTGGTGCGGGTACTCAGCTCTCAGCAGCTCCCGCGAGCCTTCAGCAGGCCGGGCGCGCTTCCGCCGGTGTAGAATCTGCTCCTGAATGTCCGCCACCGGCACGGACCGGCGTTGGGTGGTGAGGTTCTGGCCCGCCAACCGGCAGGCACGCCGCTGGGAGACCCGGAATCGATCTTGAAGAACCATCACGCCCCTGCGTGTCGTTCCGGGCTCAGACGATTCCCTCGGTCAGCTCCGACTGATGCGCAGAAGCCATCGGATAGAGCATCGCGTTGTCGAGCTCAGCAACCGCGAGAAATCGCTTGAGCTTGGAGTTCTGTTGTTTGAGCCCCGTACCCATTCAGGGGGCGAGACGCTGAGTCACGGCACTTCGGCTCCCATGGTCATCAAGCGAGTCTGCTGATCTGCTCTGCTGATGCCTCAGGTGCGTGAGCGCTGCTCAGTTGTTGGGTAGCAGTGAGGGCATCTCACCTCCAATCCGATGGGCAGTCCAGGCCAGCTCCAGGAAGCTCCACACATCGCGGCCTTGTTGCCGCAGGCTCGTGCACACCGTCAGCAGCCGCGTGCGGCAAAGCCCACCGCTGCGGGACTGGACGCCGTGACTGATCTTGCGTTGAATCACCGCCTGCCGCAGCGCCCTCTCGGCGCCGTTGTTGGTGGGCTCGATCCCTAGTTTCTCCAGAAACGTCCACAAGGCCTGCTTGCGCTGATTCAGCTGCTGGCAGGTGCGCACCGTCTGGGCCCAGGGTGTGCGTTCACCTTTCTCGCAGCCCACCTCCACCACCCGCTGCAGCGTCTGCTCAAACTGTTCACGGATCGGCCAGCAGCCATGTTGCAGCTGGTCCCGGTTGATCTGGCCGTCCTTCCAGTGGTGCCAGTGCTCAAATAGCTGCTGCTGCAACGCCAGCAATGCGGTGCCGATCTCTCTGCTGGCGCCAGGCCGCTGCTCAATGGCGGTGAGGTCACGGATCAAGTGCGCCCAGCACAGCTGGCGCTGCTCAAGCGGCAGGTGGTTGTAAGCCGAGAAGCGATCGCTCACCACCGTGCCGGTAAAGGCGTTGCCCAGCAGCACGGTGGCAGCAGCGGCCGAGCGGCTCAGGCCCTGCACGAACACCGTCAGGACGGGCGTCATCAACACCCACAGCCAACCGCGACGCCCATCGGGATTACCCCCATCCGCATTGCCCGTGGGGGCACCGGTTTCATCCATGTAGACCACCGGCTGCTGGCGTGCCACCTCCAGGGCTTCCTCCACCGGCTGCTGCAGGCACTCGGCCAGTCGTGAGCGGATGGTGGCGATGGCGCCGCTGCTGATTGCAATCCCCAGCAGCTGATCCAGCAGCGCCTGGGTCTTGCTGATGCTCAAGGGGAAGGCTCTGCTCCACGCCAACCGGCAACGGAGCGCAAGTGCTGGTAGAGCAGCAGGGGCAGATCAACCGGTGCAGCCGATGTTCGATCACCTGGGCTGTGATCGGCGGAATGTCGATCACCTGGTGCCGATGGGGCTCTGGATCATCTCCCTGCAACAGGGTGCCGCAGCGGCGGCAGGCCTTGGGGTAGTGATCCAGCACGTCGTCGCAGCGCTCTACCGGCAGCAGCTCTGGCCCGTTACCGGGGTGGCCCTGCTGCCCGCCACGCTTGCGGCCTCTGCCCTTGCGGCGGACAGGCGGCTTAAAACCCAGGCCATCACTGGAGGGCGGCTTTGAGGAATTGCGGGAGTTGCGGCCAAGCCGTTCCCGCAGGCCAACCAGTTCCGTGGCCAGGACGGTGAGCTGTTGGCAGAGCTGCTCGTTCTCCAGCTGTAAGGCCTGCACTTGGCCGACGAGCTCCCTAACACTGGATGGAGTGGCGAGCCAGTCGGCTTCTGAAATCCCGGCCGGAGCGCTGCTCATCTCAAGCAATCTCTGCCTGAGATCCAAGCGGTGATCAGCCTGTCGTAAAGGGCTCAGCAGGATCGAGGTTCGGGACCTATCAGCAAAGTTGTCCGCTCGGGGTGCTGCTCTCAGCACCGTTTCAATCTTACTCCGAGATATTGGTCATGGGCTCAGCGGGTGGGATCGAGCGGTCATCGACATCAGGCCAGCAGCCAAGGATTGATCGGCCGGCCCCCGGGCTGGGCTGAGGCCGATCCGCCTCTTGCGGGCGGACCAACCACACCCCCTGGGGCCTGGGTTTCTGATTCTCAGGCGGCGACAGCTTCTTGTGGGCGAGGATGATTCACCCGCACGATCTGTGGCTGGGACCAATCGCGTGGCGGTCTTGCCCAGCGGCGTGGATGGTGCTGGCGGGCCTGTTCATAGGTCTGCTGACGGATCGAGC
>NZ_JAGQCU010000021.1 GCF_024346355.1 Cyanobium sp. ATX 6A2 | reverse complement strand
TCCGGTACATCTGCAGCGCTCAGCAGTTGTAGCAATCCGCGATTGCCCTGATCGAGGCCACTTTATCGGGTCTCTATCGCTGAAACAAGCTGCGCTGCAGTGGATCTGGCTTTTTCAGGAGTCCCTACGTGATCCCCCGCTCCCAGCTCAAGGAGTTCACCCAGCGGGACGAGGCCTCCCGTCCGGGGGTCTATGTGCTCTCCGGTCCCGACCCGGAGGGCGGCGCCGATCTCGTCTACATCGGTGAAGCCGATCCCCTCGGCCGCCGCCTGGAGCAGCATCAGGCCAGGGAGTTCTGGACCACGGCCTACGCCTTCACCTCCAAGGACGGCTACCTCAACAAGGCCCACGCCCAGCACCTGGAGGCGCGCCTGATCCGCCTGGCCCAGGCCGCCAAGCGCTCCCGGCTGGAGAACGCCGTGCAGGGCCGCTCGATCACCCTCGCCGAGATGGACCGCGCCGAGGCCGATGGCTTCCTGGAGGAGCTGCTGCTCTGCTGCCCCGTGCTCGGCTTGCGCGCCTTCGAGCAGGCCACGGGCAAACCCGCTGCATCGGCCCGCCGGTTGTTTCACCTCCAAGGACCTGGGGCCTCCGGCCAGGGGTTCGAATCTCCCGGTGGCTTCACCGTGCTGGGCGGCGCCAAGGCTCGCCGTGAATTCGTGGAGTCCACACCGGCCGCCTGGGTGCAGGCCAGAGCCCAACTGGTGAGCCAGGCGGTGTTCCTTCAGGAGCCCTCCGGCCTCACCCTCGCGCAGGACTATGAGTTCAACTCCCCCTCCCAGGCGGCCATGGCACTGCTCGCCCGTACCGCCAATGGCCGCATCGAGTGGAAAGACGCCAAGGGCGTCACCCTCAAGGAGCACCAGGAGCGGGCGGCGGCGGCGGCTTCGGCAGAGGGGGAGGGGTGAGCCTCTTCACGGCCACCAGGTTCGGAAAAAAGTTCGGAGATCGGTTCGGAGATGGGCCGCCGGCCGCTCTCGAACCGCACTGCCAGCTGACGATGCCGCTCATAGCCTCAGGCCAGTTTTGGCCCCCCCAAGCCAGGCCGAAGGCCATGGATGACATTGGTCAAACCCCAGCCTCGAGGAGCGCTTCAAGAAGCCAGACGATCCGCTGCGGCTGGTGTTCGTGTGCGCCATGTGGCTCACCGGCTTCGACGCGCCGAGCTGCTCCACGCTCTACCTCGACAAGCCGATGCGCAACCACACCCTGATGCAGACCATCGCCCGGGCCAACCGCGTGTTCCCCGGCAAGCACAGCGGCCAGATCGTGGACTACGCCAATGTGTTCGCCTCGCTGGAGAAGGCCCTCTCCCTCTACGGCGTCGGCCAGTCGGGCCACAGCCCCGTGGAAGGCAACGACGTGCTGATCGGTGAGCTGCGCCAGGCGATCGCCGAGGCGCGCCGCTTCTGCCTCGGCCACCAGGTGGATCTGGCGCGGATCGAGGGTCTGGCTGCCGGCGGCATGGAGCGGATTGCGGCGATCGGCGACGCCGTGAACGCCCTGATCTCACCCGATGGCGTGCGCAACGACTTCCTCGCCGCCCAGCGCCTGGTGCACACGCTCTACTCCGCCCTCAAGCCCGATCGAGCTGTAGCGGAATACACCGGGATTGAGGCCCTGCTGGCCCTCCTGGCAGCGGAGATTCGCCAGCAGCTCCATCCCGAGGGGCCGGCCGATCTCAGTGAAGTGATGGCCGGGATCAGCCAGCTGCTCGATGCCTCGATCACGGGCGTGGCCATTCAGGAGCGCAACCTGCCGCCGATGGATCTCTCCCAGATCGATTTCCAGGCCCTGGCAGAGAAGTTCAAGAACTCGAAGCGCAAGAACATCGATCTCGAAACCCTCAAGGCCCAGATCGCCGCCCGGCTGAACCGTCTGGTGCAGCTCAATCCCACCCGCACCGATTTCCTGGAGAAGTTCGAGCAGCTCATCGCCGCCTACAACGCCGGCAGCCTGAATGTGGAGCAGCTGTTCAAGGCCTTGCTGGAGCTCTCCGCCAGCCTCAGCAGCGAACAGCAGCGCCACATCCGCGAACACCTCAGCGAAGAAGAGCTCACCCTCTTCGACATCCTGCTCAAACCAGCCCCCGAACTCACCGACGCCGAGCGCCGCAAGGTGAAGGCCGTGGCCCGGGAGCTGCTGGAGCAGGTGAAAGCCCTGCTGGTATTGAACTGGCGAGCCAAGGCGGCGTCCCGCGCCCAGCTGAAACTGGCGATCGAAGATGCGCTCGACCTGGGGCTCCCCAGGGCCTACACACCCGAGCTCTATCAACAGAAGTGCAGCTCGATCTTCGAGCACTTCTATGTGAGCTATCCCGAGCGGGATGCGAGTGTCTACGCGGACTGGGGCTCATGATGCGGCGATTGCGGCGAACCTGCAGATCCTCGGCTATGAGTGAAGGCATGACGTCGCCCGCCCCCCTGCCACCGCTGCTTGCGGTGCACTTGGAGCCCCTACGGGAGCTGTGCCGCCGCTTTGGGGTGGAGCGGCTGGAGGTGTTCGGCTCGGCGGCGAAGGGCACGTTCGATCCGGCCACCAGCGACCTGGATTTCATCGCGCAGTTCCGCGACCCACAGGAGCCGGGCTACTGCGACAGGTTCTGCAGCTTTGCCGATGCCGCCGAAGCCCTGATGGGCCGGCCAGTGGATCTGCTCACCGAACGGATGATCCGCAATCCCTACTTTCGTGAGGATGTGGACGCCGTGCGGCAGGTAGTTGTGCAGTTGTGAAGCTGAAGCGAGAGGCCCTTAAACGACTGCTGGATGCCCTGCAGGCGATCCAGGCGATCGAGTCCTTCACCGCACATCACTCGCTCGTAGACTTTCTCGACAATGAGCTGCTCCAAGCGGGTGTGGAGCGCAAGTTCGAAGTGATCGGGGAGGCTCTGAAGCTTGCCCATGCAGCGGATCATTCATGTCTATGAAGGTGTGGATCACATGATTCTTTGGGATGCAATCGAGAATCAGTTGCCGAGCCTCAAAGCAAGGCTTCAATCGGCGCTGGAGCAGAATCAGACATGAATAGAAAAACCAAGCGCCCCACAACTCTCCATAGGCCGGACGAGAGCGCCAGGGTTGATGCTTTCAAACCGTGGAGTCCCATCGGGCGGTTCCCCGAGACCACAGTCCACACCAAAATGAGATCAGCCAATCGCACAACTCTGCCGATCCATGAAGGAGCGCGACAATGTTGAGAACCCAACTCCATCCTCAGCGAGGCTGCAAGGAAGCACGAGAGCTTGGAGATTGCTCCTGTTGACATGACGATCAACAACCGCGTGGGCGTCAAGGTATGAGTCCTGGCTGGGTGTCCCGCACGTTCACCGCGCCGCTGTTTCCGCTTGGGGAGCAGAGCATCTCGTTGGCCTGGCTGCTGCAGGTGGCCGCGTTGCTGGTTGTGGTGAGCCTGCTGGCTCGGGCGATCAAGCATCTGCTCCGGGAACGGCTGCTGCTGTGGCTCCAGCTCCCCGAAGGCCGTCGCGAGGCGATCGCCACCCTGTGTGGCCTCGGTTCAGCCGCCCTGGGCTACGTGCTGGTGGTGCAGAGTATGGGGCTGGATTTCGGCGCCATTGCCGTGATCGTGGGGGCGCTGGGAGTGGGCCTCGGCTTCGGGCTTCAAGACCTCACCCGCAACCTCAGCAGTGGTCTCACCCTGCTGATGGAAGGCAAACTCAAAGTGGGAGACCTGATCGAGTTCAACCAGACGAAAGGGTTCATCAAGGAGATCTCGATTCGTTCCACCGTCGTCCGCACCTTCCAAGGTGCGGAGATCATCGTTCCGAACACATTCATCACCAACAATCCTGTCCAGAATCTCAGCTATTCGATGACGGACGGTCGGGTGGAGGTGCCCGTCGTCGTCGCCCATGGAAGCGATGTGCTCGAGGTCACTGAAGTGCTGCTGCAAGCGGCTCTGGATGAGCCATGCGTCAATGCCGATCCGCCGCCGCGGGTGGTCTTTGCCAGCCAGGGAGAGCCTGGCCTCAGTTTTCTCCTGTGGGCATGGACGTCAGAGATTCAGAGTGCACAGCTCATCCGCAGCAGTTTGAACTATGCGATCGAGCAAGGGTTGCGAGAACGGGGTATTGAGCTGGCCAGGCCGCGGCGGCTGATCGAGCTGATTGGTTCTGCCTCCGCTCCTGTGGATGACAACACAGACGGCAGGGAGCCGGTGAAGCGAGACCCCCCGCAGTGCCTTCCCCTCAGCGAAGTGTTGCCCGCTCTGCCCCATTTCCAGGGCCTCCGAGGTCGTCCGCTGCGCGAGCTGATCGCCGGTGGTGCCCGAGCCAGCCTCAGCACGGGAGACATCCTGGTAAGCCAAGGAGAGCTGGGTCACACCTTCAATATCGTGGTGAGCGGTTGCATTGATGCGATCTACGAAACAGACCGCATCAGCCGGCGTCTGTTCAGTTTCCGCCAAGGCGAATTCTTTGGTGAGTTGCCCCTCCTGCTGGAGGTGCCGTATCCCACCAGCATGCGGGCAGCGGAAGACACCACCCTGTTCGTGATTCCAAGGGGAAGCTTCCGGGCCCTGCTGCAGCGCCATCCCGAGTTCGCCGAGATCATCACAGAGGAGGTATCCCGCCGCCAGGAGGTGTTGGATAGCTATGAAGAATCCCTCCGAGCGCGAGGCCTGTTGGCCGACCAGGACGTGAACAATCCACTGCAATGGTTCCGTGATCAAATGCGCAGTCTGTTGCGCAACTGATCACGGATTGATGGGCTCATGTCTCGGGTCGCAGCGAAGTTCGCAAGAGAGAAACTCACGTGACAACAATCCACGAACTCATGCAGTGATTCAGGCTGGATCTGGGCGCCACTGCGTGCGGGCAGGCCTCGGGGCGATTCCGGTGTGCAGTTCACCGGCTGTTTCTAAGCTGCCACCTGCCTGAACCCCTCCAGAGTCCTGCCGATGCCGATCGTTCCTCGCTGGCGCTACATGACCGATGAGGCCAAGGCACTCACCAAACGAACCGCTGTCTCCGCCCTGGTGGTGCTGCTGGTGCTGCTGGTGTTCCGATCCCTGGTGCCCTGGGTGCTGGTGGCCATTGCCGCCTGGTGGATCTGGAAGGCGATCAGCCGCTAAGGGCGCCGTCAGGTCAAAAAAAGGCGGACCCGCTCGGGATCCACTCGATGACCAGCACCACCTTATGAACTTCTGTGACGGAACGTGGATCGTGCCGCCGCTGAACGGGATGTTCCCTCAACTCTTCTTGGCCCAGATTCGCTCCAGGGTCTTGCGGAACGCTCCCCCGCTCAGCGGACGTGCCAGGTCACGCTTGCGCAGGGTGCTGCCGATCCACCACACCTGCAGACCAGCGAAGGCAAGGGCGACCAGGCCCAGTTGGATGGTTGCCCAGTTCCAGTGCTCCATCAGGCTTCCTGCTGGTGCTTCCGCCAGCTCTGCTCCAGCGACGCTCGGACCCGCTCCAGCTCGGAGCTGCTGCCCGGTCGTTGCTGCCGAACCAACCGCGTGAAGCGCCAGAACTTCAAGCCCGCCGCCACAGAGAAAATCGCCCAGGGAATCAGCATCCAGATGGGGTGATCCAGCGTGTTGACTCCTGGGCTGGGATCATCATGGCCCGATGGCTCTGGTCCAGGAGCAGGGCAAGGTCAACCAGGCATGTGGCCAACCCCGCTCTCTCCGTCTGAAGTCTGAGCCAGGAAACCCAGCGGCGGTCCCATCTGCTGGCTCATCGCCCAGGTGGTGGCGGCCTTCTGGGTGTGCCAGGCCTGCAGCAACTGCTTGGCGATGCTGCGCAGGGCCTCCGGATCAGCCGTGCCATCGATGGCACGGCTGAAGCGTTCGATCTCGAAGCGCTGGCTCACAGTGAGTTCGATGGACTGGCCCATGGGTCCCGTGACCGATGAATGGCGAAACGGTATCGGGCTGTTACCGAATGGGCGTAGCAAGGGCTACTCGAAGGGCCGCCGTGTCAGTGTTTCGTGTTGTAACGGTGCTCGCAGTCATCAGCGCCACAACTCAGAATCATCACGATTGTGGCCGCACAACATGCGACTCAGCTGGCCTGAGCATCTGCAAACCGCACGCACGCTTGAGCTGAGTGGTGATGAGCAGCGCGGCACTGCCCTGGCCCTGATGGGTGTCGCCCTGCTTCTGCTGGCGCAAGACCTGCTGAGCCAAGAACTGGAGCCACCGGCCTCCGCCAACGGTTGAGCAGGCCAGCTGAGCCACTCAGCATGTCGGGCTGAACAGGCAGACCTGCAGATGCAGCGGCCGACCAGCCGCGGGATTGAGGAGCAGGGCCACGAACGCCGGGGATGGTCCAGCCAAAGGCGGCAGGTCCTTCAAGGTAGGCCTACCCTTCAGGCTGATCATTCAACCTCTTGAGATTCTGCATGGATCGGATGCGGATGCTGTTCGAGTCAGTGACAACCAATGGGGTGACTGATGCGGATCGGATCATGGAAAGAATCGCCACCAGTGGCCTTGATAGAACAGATCTCCGTCTAAGGACCACCATTGAGCGTCTGGCCGAGTGCGGCGATCGACCCATCGACTTTGAGACGTTTGCGGAACTGGTTGGTCCAGAATTGCGGATGATCAGTCGCAGCTTTCAACGTCAGCTTGCCATCCCGGACTGGGAGGAGTTCTACAGCGATATTCAAACGATCTACAGGAATGTTGCGCCCGACCGTGGCGGCAAGAATGCCGACTACATTCCCATTCTTCGCGATGCCAATCCTGAACGCTGGGGGGTGGCAGTGTGCACGGTTGATGGACAACGGATGCGGCTTGGCGATGTGGATGTTTATCACTCCATTCAATCCGTGTCGAAGCCGCTGAACTACGCCCATGCACTGGTGCTGGAGGGTGCTGATTTCATCCACCGCTTCGTTGGCACAGAGCCCTCCGGTCGCCCCTTCAATGCACTGGATATGCTCCCCGACATGCGCCCCTTCAATCCCTGCGTGAATGCGGGGGCGATCATGACAGCTGGCATCATTGCATCGGGCAGCCCCGATCAAGACGCACGCGAGATCACACAAGATGTGATGAATCTTTGGAGTCGTCTGTCTGGCAAGATTGGTGAGGTTCGGTATAGCGAAGAAACAATGTTGTCTGAACGGGCAACGGCCCACACCAACTTTGCAATTGCCTACCTTCTACAGGGAAGAAAAGGCCTGCCAAGGGATGTGGATCTTCACAAGATGCTGGATCTCTATCTTGCCTGCTGCAGCATCGAAATGACCACAGAAATGCTTGCGGTGGCGGCTGCAACTCTCGCCAACGGAGGCGTCTGCCCGATCACCGGTGAGGAGGTGCTGCCCACGGAGGTTGTGAAGAAAACCCTGGCGGTGATGCAGAGCGCCGGCATGTATGACAACGCTGGTTCGTTCACCCTGGAAGTTGGTCTTCCAGCAAAGTCAGGTGTGGCCGGTGCGGTTCTCGTGGTGGTGCCAAACCTGATGGGATTTGCAACCTTTTCGCCGCGGCTTGACGACTACGGAAATTCCGTTCGTGGGGTGGCCTTTTGTCGAGAACTGGTCGACCGCTTCACCTTCCATATCTATGACAATCTCTCGGGAGGACATACCGGCTGCAAGCGTGATCCCCGCGCCTCCCAGCACGATCGAAAGGAGCGGGATCTCTCCGAGTTGCGCTGGGCGGTCGCCTACGGGGACCGTTACGCCACCAAGGTGCGTGACCTGATGCTGGATTGCATGATCGACGTTTGCCTGGCTGATGGCGAGATCAAGGAGGATGAGATCACCACGATTTCCACAACCTACGCCGAGATCATGGGCCAGCCCACCAGTCGGCAGGAACTGGAACGTTGGATCGACAGCCGTCGCTCAAAGAACGACGGCAGGGAATCCCCGAATGAAGAACAGGGAGAGGCTGCGTATTCGCAATTGCTCGCCGTTCTGGCCCGGGAACGCTCCAGCCTGGATGACAACGGCCGCGAAGTGATCCTGGAGTCTGCCTTCCGAGTTGCCTGCTCGGACGGCAGCATCGAAGAGGAGGAGAGGGTGAAGCTGCGCGCCATTGCCCGTGCCCTTGGCATCAGCGAGGGAGTGCTCGAGCTGGAGATCGCCCGGTTCCAGCGACGGCTGCTTCAGCGCTGACACTGACGCTACGGGTCAGCCTGAAGGCGGCAGCTGAGCAAAGTCTCGGGGCTGGAGCAGGCCCTGCCGGTGATGTCCCGGCAACGGCCCCATCTCCACCACCTCGAGGAGCAGAATCACCACGTTGTTGCGAGTAAGCTGTCGCCACAAGTTCGTGGCCTACTGACGATGGATGGGCTCGAAAGCCAGCGCCACAATCTGCGCCGGGACGCCGCCCGTGAGGCGCTGCATCAGTTCCTGAATCTCGCGGGTCTCGAGGTGCTGCAGCCGCAGGAGCTGTCATCCCTGCAACGGGAGCAGCTGGACCAGGTGCGGATGGGCAGTGGCCTCGACGACGAGGAGTGGGGCACGGTGGTTGCCGAGTTCGGCCCCCATGGGTCCCTGGAGCAGGACCGGCTGATGGAGCGCTGGCAGCACCTGCAGCAGGACCGTGGTCTGGCCCTGGTGCTGTGCCGCGAGGCCGAGTCCTTGCCGCTGCTCTCGCCGCTGGCCCGGGCCATGGCGGATCGCAACCGCTCGCTGCAGGAGCAGTTGGAGGAGCGCTTCGAGGCCGCGGGGCTGTCCATCCCTGCAGAGACGACCAACACCGAAGGCACCCTGGAGGAAGCGCTGGATCTGCTCTGGCAGGATCCCGACCCCGACACCGCCGGGTGGGTGCTGCTGGTGGACCGGCAGCGGGGCCAAGACAACGGTGCCCGCCCCGTGCGGCAGCCTCGCGAGGGTCTGGCCAGCTCAGCGTTCCTCGCCGCCATGCTGCGCGGCGAGCAGACCGAAGACATGGAGGAACTGCCGATCCTGGCCAGCAGCGAGCTGTTCACCGATCTATCGCCATCGGGGCTCGTGCAGGTGGCCGCCCGGGGGGAAATGCGCCGCTGGGAGCCCGGCGAGACCGTGTTCCGGCGCGGCGATCCCAGCGATGGATTCGGAGTGGTGCTCCTTGGCCAGGCCGTGGTGCACAAGGGAAATGGCAACACGACCCGGTTGGGGAGCAGCAAGATCTTCGGGGAGATGGCCGTGATCACCAATTCCCCCCGCTCCGCTGATGTTCACGCGGGTGAACAGGGTCTGCAGGCCTTCTGGCTCACCCCCGATGCCTTCGAGATGCTGATGCACGAATCGCGTGACTTCAGTCATGGCTTGATGAAGCAGCTTGTGGAGAAGATTCCGACAGCAGCCAGCGATGGATGAATAAGCTGCCACACCCGAGGTCCAGAAAGCCTCAGCGTGGCCATGGGCTTTGAAGCCTGATCCTCCAGAGGAGCGCAGGCCGCTCACGATGACGGAAAGGGCTCCGTGCTCACGACGGCACGTTGAAGATCTCTGACTTCAAAGATCTCTGACCTCAAAGATCTCTGACCTCAAACCTGCCCGCAGACCCGATGCTACGGATCATGTGGAAGGGTAACGATGGGTCTCAGCCCACCACGACCTGACTCCCCCGATGGCCGGCAGCTCTATAAATGAATCAGAGGCCTCGACCCGGATGGTGTAGGTCCAAAGTCCGGCAACCGGCCCAAAGGCGCCCTGAACAGGGCGCCTTTTCAATGCTTGGCTCAATGCTCAGGATTGTCGCTTCCCATGCTTGCCACTCTTGCCTGGCACCCTGATGCCTCGTCTCTTCGCGACTCTTCCCGTGGTGGCAGCCCTGGTGCTCGTCGGCGGCTGTGGTCCTGCCGCTGAGCAGGACGATCGTTCGGCCTACAACGAACTGGACAGTCCCGCTGGCCCAGACCAGGTGACCGCAGACCCGAAGCAGATGGCCCTGGAGCTGTTCGGGTCGGCAGAACCGGTGGAAGGAAGTTTTTCAGAGTCGGTGGTCACGGTGGTGGAATCCGAGACCCAGACGGTGGTGAAGCTCACCCAGACAGGCCTGGCTGACGACTCTGTGGAAGGGAAGCGATACCGCCTTGATTTTGTGCCTGCCGGCGAGAACTGGCAGCTGGAGTGGGTGGGCGATCAGCAGCGCTGCCGTGAAGGGCGTGGCCCCCAGGAGTGGACCACGGAACGCTGCCTCTGATGCAGGCCACTACGGCACGGTAGTAGAGATACCTATTCGGGAAACCGCTGAAGTAGCCCTCAAAAAACCAATAGACTAACAAGAAGTTGATCCACCTGGCCCCAGGTGGACGCAGTCTGATCCGCATCCAGCAACGGGGAGTCGGGCGCTGTGGAAACGATGATGAACGTACTCGATCTGATCAGAAGCAAAATGCTCAAGACAAAGCGTTTGTATGACGCTCAGTTCATGATGGCCAAGACCTATAGCGGGGTGACTGATCTGGATGCCCACCACGACGAATCCACCCAGGAGAGCAGCACCAAAGAGCTCACCTACCGCGGCCAGAGCTACAAGCACTGAACCATGGGCTTCACCCACGCCCCGCAACGGCTGCTGAGCGATGACGATCCGCCGGTGTTCCGCATCGAGCGCGCCGATGGCTGCTCGGCCGTGCTGATCACCTGCGACCATGCCGGCCGGGCGATCCCCCGTCGCCTGAACCAGCTCCAGCTCTCGAATGACACCCTCTCCACCCATGTGGCCTGGGATCTGGGCATCGCCGAACTGGGGCGGCGCCTCTCGGCGCGGCTGGATGCCTTTCTGATCCAGCACAACTACTCGCGTCTGGTGATCGACGCCAACCGCCCCCCGCACGCGGCGGACTCCATCGCCGTGCTCAGCGAGCGCACCCGCATCGCCGCCAACGAAGGGCTGTGCGCAGCGCGCCGGCGCCAGCGGCTGGAGGAGGTGTTCGTTCCTTACCACCGCCGCATCAGTAGCGAACTCGACCGACGCACGCACCGGGGCAGCCCCTGCGTGCTGGTGGCCCTGCACAGCTTCACCCCCACCTACCTGGGTGAGCAACGGCCCTGGCACGCCGGCGTGCTGTTCGGGCGGGATGGGCGTTTGGGGAGGCTGCTGCACTCCCGGCTCAGCGAGGACAGCGCCCTGTGCGTGGGCGAGAACATGCCCTATGCGGTGAGTGATGACACCGATTACACCGTTGTGGTGCATGGGGAACAGCGCAACATCCCCCATGTGGAACTGGAAATCCGCCAGGATCTTCTCCTGCAAGACTCCGGTCTCGACCACTGGAGCGAGCGACTGGCGCAGGCCCTGGAAGCCACCCTCCCGTTGGTGATCGACAACTGAACGAGCGCAGATGCTGGCTGACCCCTAAAGTGAACTGGATGGGCTTGAGCGATCTCGCTACAGATTCAGGCCATCACCTTCAGGCCCTGCTGCACAGCTTCAGCCTGGCGAGCCCAGCGCTGCTACTCAGGAGGCCTCAATGCTGAAGATCAGAATTGGTTACGAGTTGGTGTATCACTGTCCGGCACCAACGCCGATGATCGTAACCCTCAACGTGAACTACAGCCGAATCTCCGATGTCATCGAGCCCGACCATCTGGTGATCACACCCTCGGTGCCGGTTCGCGCCTATCGAGACTCCTACGGCAACTGGTGCAACCGCATCGTGGCGCCGGCTGGGCTGACCAAGCTCAGCGCCAACGGGGTAGTGCTCGACAGCGGCATGCCCGATCCCGTGCTGCCGTGGCTGGAGGAACGGGCCGTGGAGGCCCTGCCGGAGGAGGCACTGCTGTTTCTGCTCGGCAGCCGCTACTGCGAAACCGACCTGCTCACCAACATCGCCTGGGATCTGTTCGGCAAAACACCCCCAGGCTGGAGTCGCGTGCAGGCGATCTGCGACTACGTGCATCAGCACATCCGTTTCGGCTATGACCATGCCAGCCCCACCAAATCTGCGTATCAGGTGTTCCACGACCGTGAGGGGGTGTGCCGCGACTTCGCCCATCTCGCCGTGGCCTTCTGCCGCTGCATGAACATTCCGGCCCGTTACTGCACGGGCTATGTGAGCGACATCGGCGAGCCACCGCCCTATTCAGAGATGGACTTTGCCGGCTGGTTCGAGGCCTACCTGGGGGATGGCTGGATCACCTTCGATCCCCGCAACAACAAACCCCGCATCGGTCGCATCCTCATTGCCCGTGGGCGCGATGCCGCCGATGTCGCCCTCACCACCAGCTTCGGGCCCTCCACGCTCGAATCCTTCAAGGTGTGGACTGATGAGCTCAGCGGCAGCCAAGATGGCGCAAGCGAGACTTCCGAACAGCGATGACGTACTGCGTGGGGGTTCTGCTGGAGGAGGGGTTGGTGATGGCGTCTGATTCGCGCACCAACGCCGGTGTGGACAACTTCTCCCAGTTCTGCAAGATGACCACCTTCGAGCGGGCCGGCGATCGTGTGATCGTGCTGCTCAGCTCCGGCAGCCTGGCCGGCACCCAGGCCGTGGTGAGCCTGCTCAAGCAACGGGCGAGCCTGAGCGAGGGGGTGAGCACGATCTGGACAGTGCGCACGCTGTTCGATGTGGCCTTGCTCGTATCGGATGCGCTGCGGGATATCGAAAAACGCGATGCGCCCTTTCTGGAGGGTACGGGCATGAAATTCAACGCCTCCTTCATCCTTGGCGGACAGATTCAGGGCGAATCACCCCGGCTGTTCCGGATCTATGCGGAGGGCAACTTCATCGAGGCCGGCGATGAGACACCGTTCCTGCAGACCGGTGAAGCCAAATATGGAAAACCACTGATCGACCGCGTGATCACACCCGCCACGTCGATCACGGAAGCCACCAAATGCGTGCTGGTGTCCTTCGATTCCACCATGCGCAGCAACCTGTCGGTGGGGATGCCGATCGACCTGCTCTGTTATGAGCGCGACAGCCTGGTGATCAGCAAGAAACGCCGCTTCCCGGAAGGCGACAGCTACTTCACCAACCTCAGCACCGGCTGGAGCGCCGGCGTGCGCCAGGCCTTCCGGGATCTCCCTGATCTGGCGTGGTGAACGGGCCCCGGTACGCCGCGGCCTGGAGCAGCGGCGTTGGCATGGCGCCAGCCGCAGTGGCTCTGGCGATGCTTGAGCGGCAGGGCCGTTGGCTGATTCAGCTCCGCGACGACACCCCGGGCATCGTGGCGCCTGGAACCTGGGGGCTGTTCGGTGGTCACCTGGAGCCGGGTGAAACCCCCGCCCAGGCCCTGCGGCGGGAACTGCTGGAGGAGATCGGCTGGCAGGCCGCAGAACTGGCGCCCTGGTTGAGCCACACCACGCCGGTGCGCGTGGCCCACTTCTTCCGCGGTTCCCTCAGCGTGCCCCTGGAGCGGCTGCAGCTCGCCGAGGGTCAGGACATGAAGCTGGCCGAGCTCAGCGAGCTGAGGGGCGGCACGGCCTGGAGCCCGCAGCGACGGGAACAGCGCCCCCTGGCCCTCGCCCTCCAGCTGGCGCTGGGCAGGCTGGAGGTTGGCGATGGTGAGGGCGCATGGGAGGCGCCCCAGCCATGAGCTGGGCCAGGCCCCTGCTGTTCGCCGTTGCCTGGGGGGCCGCCTGGCTGCTGGGGGCTGCAGCCGGCCGCGCCCAGCCGGGCCCCGTGCCTCCCTTCCGCCTTGGCGGCGTGGTCTTGGAGTCGAGCAACCTGCGCTTTGCCCCGCGGGGTGGCCTCGAGCGGCCGGCGTTGATCAAAATGGAAGGACGGCTCGCCAACCCCCTGGGCCGGTATTACCTCTACTACTCAGCCCACAACCATTCCGGAATCGGCCTGGCTACGGCCGACAGCCTTGAAGGTCCCTGGATTGAAGCGGCCGGCACTCCCCTGATCCGGGATGTGGCAATTCCGGATGTGCTCTGGATCAAAGAGAGCGGAAGGCTGCATCTCTGGGCCCACGGCAGCAACTCCCACACCGATCTGTGGACCAGCCACGACGGCATCAACTTCCAGCGCCACAGCACCAGCATTCGTGCCGCCACCATCAACACCCGTAACGCCACCTACAGCCGCGCCTACGACTACCCACTGGAGAGGTTCGGCTCGCGCTACATCATGCTGTATTCCGGGTTGATGGAGGAGCGGGGGGTGCGCGCGATCTGGCTGGCCATCTCCAACGACGCCGAAACCTGGACCCAGCTGTCAACGCCGCTTGTTGAGCCTGCTGAACACGAAACCACCGCCATCTACGACCCCGCGCTGCTGCGTCTGGACGACAGGACCTTCATCGTTTACAACGACGCAAGCGGGCACAGGGGAGGCAGCATTCGCTATGTGGAAATCGACCGCGAGCTCAACCCGCTAGGCAGCGGCGGAGAGCGCTTTGTGCTGAAGGATCCCGGCCCCGGTCCACCGTTGAACGGGCGTTTTCGCAGCGCACAGATCCATCAGCACGACAACACGCTGCTGCTGCTCTCCGGTGCATCGTTCAGGCCTGGGATCATCATTTACGCCACAGCCCACCTCACCCCACCAGCGGAGTAGCCCCATCAGCGCGCCCCCACTGCCCACACCCCCACTGCCCACGCCCCCCTGCCCAACCTTCCCTCTCCCACTCTCCGCCGTGATCCCCGCGTGATCCGGCGGCTGATGCCGGTGTGGGAGTGGTTCTACCGCTACTACTTCCGGGTGCGCACCAGTGGCTGGGAGCACATGCCCCGCCAGGGGCAGGTGCTGCTGGTGGGGTCGCACAACGGGGGGCTGGCGACGCCCGATCTGCCCATGTTCCTGGTGGACTGGATCCGGCGCTTCGGCACCGAGCGGCAGGTGTACGGTCTCACCCACGCCAAGGTGTGGAAGGCCTTTCCTGGCATCGCCGATCTGGCGGAACGGGTTGGTGCGGTGCCCTTCCATCCCCGCCAGGCCATGGCCGTGCTGCGCCAGGGCCACAGCCTGCTGGTGTACCCCGGCGGCGGCGAAGACGCCTTCCGGCCCCACCGTGAGCGGCAACACATCCTGCTCAACGGCCGCACCGGCTTCATCCGCCTGGCCCTGTGGCACGAGCTGCCGGTGATTCCCCTGATCTCCTGGGGCAGCCACGACACCCTGTTCGTGCTCGAGGACTGCACGGCCCAGGCCCGGCGGCTGCACGAGCTGGGCATGCCCTGGCTATTGGGCATCGACCCGGAAGTGTTTCCGCTGTATCTGGGCCTGCCCTGGGGGCTGGCCTTCGGGCCCCTGCCCAACCTGCCCCTGCCCGCACCCATCCACACCCGGGTGTGTGCTCCGGTGGTGTTCGAGCGCACGGGCTATGCCGCCAGCCGCGACAAGAGCTACGTGCAGGCCTGCTACGCCCAGGTGGTGGCCCACATGCAGGCCGAACTGGACCGGCTGGTGGTGGAGTGCGGGGGCCTGGGGTGAGAGGGACGACACCAGCACCGAAGGACTAAACCACCACCGCATCGATGGGACGGCGCAGCGATCGCGGCATCTGCGGGCCCCGGCCGAAGCGGATCACCAGATCCGGCCGGCCACCGGCCAGGCCGAGAAACCGGCCGAACTCCGCACGGAGCGGAGCCACTTCCACCGGCTGGTTGAGGTGCGACGTCCGCACACCCAGCGCGGTGGCCTGGAGCGCGAAGCGCTGGAAGGCGCGGCCCGCTTCGATCCAGTGGCGCTGATCATCCCGCTCCGAGATGAACACGGCGATGCCGGCGGAGCTGCGGATCTGCCGCATGTAGCGCTGATTCTCCCTGCGTTCCGACAGCACCAGAGGGACAATCGCCCGGCCCAGCCAGGTGGGAAGGCTGGGGTTGCCGGTGCAGGCGGACAACAGACCATCCCCTGATCGCACAGCCTCCAGACCGTTGAAGCGGATCCAGTGCCTGAGTTCGGCGACAAAGGCGGGATTGCCCAGTTGCGCGGAGTTCCCCTGCAGCACGAACGCCAGCACATCCTCCATCACCTGCCGGTCGGTGAGCAGATGCACCCTCACTCCCGGACCTGACCCCGCGGCGTCCAGGAGCCGGAGCTCCTCTGCGGTGAGGGACTCGCCGTCGAAGTCCGTCCTGGTGGTCTGCCGGTGGGGAATCGCCTCGAACAAGGTTGAGCGCACCGGTGCTGTGGGCAGCAGCGCCATCCGCACTGAAGGATCGGATCCCCCGGCGAAGACCGGCTCACAACGCCACCCGTGGGCGAGGGCCGAGTGCGTCAGGTTCTCCGCGGCACAGCCCAGGCTCACGAACAGATGGTGATCGTCCGGGTCGACCACCGGACACCGGCGCTGTTCATCAGGCAGCAGGGTGATGGCCCCTTCCTGCACCAGGAACCGCCAGCACTGGGTGTTATGGCTGGAGGGGGCCAGCGTGGCGTCGTGCACGAGCGCACGCAGCACCGCTGACGGGTCACCCACACCAGGTTCAGCGTGACGCCAGATGCGCCGCACGGCTGTGTCGTAGCCGCCATCAGCGCGGCTTGATGGAATCAGGGCCATCCCATCAGGGTGCTCAGAGATTCACCATGCCGCAGCGCATCCCCTTGAGCACGGCCTGCAGGCGGTTGTGCACGCCGAGGGTGCGCAACAGCCGCTTGGTGTAGGTGCGGGCCGATTCGTCAGAGATCACCAGGGCCTCCGACATCTCGCGATCGGTCATCCCACTGGCAAGCAGGTCGAGAACCTCGTATTCCCTGGGGGTGAGTCGCGGACAGCTGAGGTAGGGCAACGTGCCACTGCGAAGGGATGGGCTCCTGTAGGCGTGATTGCCCATCACCGCCAGCACAGCTGCCTGCAAAGGATGTTGATCCTCCACAAAATCCGCCTCCGCCACCACAGCATCGAGCCAGGAAACCTCGGCATACTCCGCCGGAATCACATCGCCAAGAGCAAGCACGATCACCCTCAGTCCTGGATGCATCTCCTTGGCGCGCCGCGCCAGCTCAAAACCATTTCCCTGCTCGAGATAATCCGTGCAGATCAGAAGGCTGAAGGGATTTTCAGCAAGGTAATCGAGGCACGACTGCTGGTCAGTCACTGCGCAGCCGATCTGAGTGGGATCGCTGAAGTTCGAACACATGGACCGCAGGAAGAGGCGACCTTTCATCGCCAACGCCACTTGGCCGTCCAGCTTGAGGGAAAGCAGCAGTTCATCGGCGTCACCCGACTGAAAACCGGTGAGGTATGGCGTGAAGTCCATAGCGGAAGGGATCCCGCGTGAGTTGCGCTGGAGCGCTGGCAACGCAGGACCTGAGCGTTGATGTCCAGTCTTTACCCTACAGCCCCTCACCGCCTCTCCGGGGTGGGGCTTCAGGCCACCTGCATCTCAGCATCAACCTCCCGCAGGCGCTGCAGGATCAGCTGGATATCGATGTCGGAGAGTTCGCCATCGGCTGTCCACTTCATGCATGTCCTGCCCAGGCATGAACCGCTGGGATCGCGCTGGGAAGCCAGGAAAGAATCAGGGTTGGTGTGAATGTCCATGGTACTGGTGACCTGATGGATTCAGCCTAGGAAATGATGTCAGGGGATCGAGGTTCCCATTTGCGGGCAATTCATCAGCCTGGCTCCGCCCGAACCGCTGATGAGTCGCTCTGGAGTCCCGCCTGGCGCTTGAGCAGAAAATAGAGATGCTCAGGGTTCCGGTACTGGCGCGGCCGACAGGCATTCAGGCTTTCCAGCCTCGACCAGCAGACTGTGCGCTGCACCTTCCGCAGGGATTGACCCTCCTGAATGAGAAGTCGCAGCGCCCGACAATACAGTGGATAACTGGCCTCAAGCTCACTGATTGTCATCATGGTGGTGAAAGTGGGGGATTCAGTCGTCATAAACTCGGCAGTTAATATCCGCAGGATTCAGATCGCAAAACACTTCAAATGCAGAGGGTGCCTGCGAAATCTCAGGATGACGCCCCTGAAACTCCAGCAGCTCCGCGATCTGCTGTTCCAGCTTGCGTGCTGAGGCCTGCTCCCCATTGGAACGGGCAGCCGCCAGAGAAGCGCGGTAGCTCTCGAGCCTGGAGTCGATGCTTTGCACATTGTCAGTGGACATGGTTTGCACAGGTATGAACAGAACCGACCAAGCAATCGCATGGCAGCCATGGTTGATCCACAGCCGTTTTCATCGGCAGATCGATCCTCAGTTGTTTCCGTCGGAGTGGTCTTCGGATTGATCTGTCGCGTGAAGCGAGTTGATCTGTCGAGTTTGATCTGCCGAGTTGAACACGATGACCCTATGAAGCTCCGCTTCCAGGCGTCTACCCGCAAATGGGGACAACATTGCTGCCGCGCGATGAGCCAGTGTGGGCAGGTATCTATTGGTATCGCCATGGCTGAAGCCCCCTATCTGATCGCCCTGGCCTTCCTGGAGCAGAACGGCAAGCGGGCCCTGCCGCTGGCGGGGAAATCCTGGGGTGGCGAAACCGCCGGCAGCGAGGATCCCGGCGAGGACGCCCGTGCCCTGACGCTGGAGCTGCTGCTGCGCGTATGGCAGCGCAGCGATGAGGGTGGCCTGCAGCGGGCCGCCGGCGGCGCCAGCCTGCAGCTGCTGGTGATGCCGATGGAGGTGATGAATGCCCAGCTGCCCGTGCTCAAGGCAACGTGGCTGGCCGGCGGCGACACCGACACCACGCTCCAGCGGCTGCAGGCCCTGGCCTCCCGGAGCTGGCAGGTGTCGGTGGCCAAGTACGAGCCTGTGACCTTCACCCCCCAGCCCAGCGCCGCCACGGTCTGAGCAGTCAGGCGGTGTGACACGCCAGGCCCTGCCTGATCACCTTCGCGGGCGACAAGGTGTCCACCCCCCAGGAGGCAGAGGCCTTTCTGGCGGATCCCTTCCTGCTCTTCGACAGCGCCGATCCAGCCAGCGGCAGCAGCTGGAGCGCTTCGGCAGCCGGTATCACCCCGGGCCACCGGAGGGGCTGATCCTGGGCCATGACGGCGGACAGTGGTGCCTGGCCCGCGCCAAGCTGGTGCGTTCCGGCTTCACCCAGGCGATCGCCGAGCACTGGCGTGAACGCCCCCTGGAGTGGAACGGCATCGACTACAGCGCCCCAGCCCCCAGCCCCCGCTAACCCCTCCGCCCATGAGCACCGTTCTGATCACCGGCGCCAACCGCGGCATCGGCCTGGAATTCTGCCGCCAGCTGCAGGCCCGCGGCGATGCGGTGGTGGCGGTGTGCCGCACGCCCTCGCCGGAGCTGGAGCAGCTGGGCGTGCGCATCGAGGCCGGCCTCGATCTCACCGACGCCGGCAGCGGCGAGGAGCTGCGGCGGCGGCTCGGGGATCTGAGCCTCGATGTGCTGATCCACAACGCCGGCCGGCTGGAGGCCGACAGCCTGAACAGCGTGGAAGCCGATGGCCTGCGCCGACAGTTTGAGGTGAACGCGGTGGCGCCGCTGCTGCTCAGCCGCGCCCTGCTGCCCCTGCTGCACCCCGGCTCCAAGCTGGTGCTGATCACCAGCCGCATGGGCTCGATCGCCGACAACGGCTCCGGCGGCTACTACGGCTACCGGATGTCGAAAACGGCCCTGTGCATGGCCGGCAAGTCGCTGGCGATCGACCTGGCGCCCCGCGGCATCGCCGTGGTGATCCTGCATCCGGGCATGGTGAGCACGCGCATGACCGGATTCACGTCCTCGGGCATCAGCCCCGAAACCTCCGTGCGCGGCCTTCTGCAGCGCATCGAGGAGCTCACACCGGCCAGCAGCGGCCAATTCCGCCACGCCAACGGCGAGGAGCTGCCCTGGTGAAGTCGGCGCCGACGGCACCCTCGCTCTCGATCATCATTCCGGCCCTCAACGAGGAGGCCTGCCTGGGGCGCACCCTGCGGCAGCTGCTGGTGCTCGATCCGCCAGCGCTGGAGGTGCTGGTGGTGGATGGGGGCAGCGGCGACCGCACCACCGCCATTGCCGCGGCCGCCGGAGCCACCGTGCTGCAGGCGGCGGTGAGGGGGCGGGCGGCGCAGATGAATGAAGGGGCAGCCAGGGCCCGGGGCGAACTGCTCTGCTTTCTGCACGCCGACACGCTGGTGCCCGACGACCTGGTGGCGGTGGCGGCGCGGGTGCTGGCCGATCCGGCCGTGGCCGGCGCCGGCTTCGTGTCGCTGATGGGCGGCGACACCAACACCCGCTGGCTGATTTCGGCCCTCAATGCCGCCAAAACCTCCCTGGCGCCCTTGCTGTTCCGCCCCCACCTGTATCTGCGCGGCCTGCGGCTGCTGTTCGGCGATCAGGTGATGGTGATGCGGCGCAGCAGCTTCGAGCGCTGCGGCGGCTTCAATGCCGAGCTGCCGCTGCTGGAGGACGGCGACCTCTGCCTGCGCCTGGTGAAGCTGGGCCGGATCCGGCTGATCCAGCGGGTGGTGATCAGCTCCGACCGGCGCGTGCGCCAGTGGGGCCCCTGGAAAGCCACGGCGCTCTACCTGTGGATCGGGGTGCTCTGGGGGCTGGGGGTGTGTCCCCGGCGCCTGCGGCGCCTCTATCCCGATGTGCGCTGATTGAGGCTCCAGTCGTAGGGCAGCTCGCGCAGGCCGGGTTCGCTCTGGCTGAGATCGCTGCCGGCACTGGCGGCAACCGTGGTGAGGCGGGGCAGGATGTAGGCCGCCAGGGATGGCGCCACCGCCTCGAAATCCACCCGATACCAGCGGAAGATCGGACTGCAGAACAGCAGGTTGGCGGCCGCGTCGTAGCGCACCTTGGCGGGATCGTTGATGAACCGCCTGGCGTCGTCCTCCAGCTGCGCCTCCACCCGCTCCGGCCAGTAGGCCTCGTTGCGCAGCAGCGGGCAGCCGATCGAAGCGCACACGATTGCGAAGTGGATGCGGGGATCGCCAAGCGGGCGCAGGATGCTGTGCTCGATCTCGCCGAGGCTGAACGGCCGCTCCCCAAGCCGATGCTCCCGCCGGGAGAAGAAGCGCAGAAACCCCAGCCAGTTGGGCACCCCCAGCAGCTGGGGACGGATGGACGCGATCGGATAGCGCTGCAACACCGCCTGGATCGTGAAGGCGTTGTAGAGGTTGATCCAGTGGGCCAGGGCGTCCTGGCGCCCCTCGGTCTGGGCGCTCTGGTGGCTCAGCCAGCCGGCGAGCACATCGGCGTCGTCGGCCTTCCAGGCCGCATAGTCCACCCGCCCGTGCCCATCCACATGGCGGCGCAGCAACTGATCCCAGGTGTCCGGAGCATTCAGGGCTGACTCGCCGCGAGGGCCTGCAGCGCCATGTGGGCATGGGCCCGCAGGGCACCCATCGCCATCACCTGGCGGGGCGTGCGGCCCCTGCCGAGGTCGTCACCGGCCCCCTCGAAGGCCTTGAGCAGTTGCACGCTCAGCTGGCCATAGGCCTGCAGCAGCGCATCCAGTTCACGGTGGCGCTCCCCGCCCGCCAGGTCCCCGCCGGGTTCAGCGGCAACAGTGGGTTCGACGGCGGCACTGCGCAGCAGCTGGGCCAGCTGGCGATGGCTGATGGCTTCGGGAATGGGGTGGATGGGATCCATGAACCGTTGGCGCGCTCGGCGTTGTTGAACCAAACCCTATGGAGCCGATTCGCGGCCGCGAAGGGGGGCTCAGGTAGGGATCACCAGCCTTCAACCGACCCCATGGGGCGCCACCGCTGGTTGGGGGAAGGCTGATGGCAGTTCAGGGCCCAGGTCGAGTTCGGCCTCCAGCCCGGCCAGCACCACATCGGCGACGATCTTGATGCGGTAGCGACAGGCCTGGGTTTCGGCACAGTCGAAGGTGCCCCGCTCCCAGTACTTGTTGCTGCCGGCGCCACCTCCGCAGAGGCCGAAATACTCGCAGCTGCAGCGACAGCGCTCAATACCGGCCTGCATGTCGCTGTGGATGCGCTGAAACTTTTCTGTGGCACACACGGATTCAAGGGAATCGGTGAGGATGTTGCCGAGCACGAAATCGCCATACTCTTCCGTTCTCACCGCCAGCAGTTCCGGATCAAAGGTCGAGAAGTTGCCCCGATGATCGACATTGAGAATCACGAAGGGGCGATTCATGTCGGTGCGCTCCAGGCGTGAATCCGTGCAGGCAAGCGCGCAGGTTGTCTCGAATTCCCGCAACCTCAAGGCGCCCTGGCTCTGTGCCGTGAGCTCCCACACCCGCTCCAGAAACGTGCGGTAGTGCTGCTCACATCCGCCCCCTTCCAGGCTGGAGGCGCGGTTGCTGCCTTCGGTTTCTTCCATGTTGAAGCCCACCTCGGTGATGCCGTTCTCCAGGAAGAAGCCAACGATGGCATCGGCATGATCCAGGGACTCCCTGGTGAGCACCGAGATCACATGGAAGGGGATGTTGTTGCGCCGCAGGTGGGCAATGCCGCGCATCGTGGCGGCATGGGTTCCGAGCCCGGTGCGTGTGCGGCGGTGGGCGTCATGCAGGAAGGCCGGCCCATCGAGGCTCACCCCCACCTGGATGCCGTTGCGCAGGAAGCAGTCGCACCAGGCCTGATCGATCAGGGTGGCGTTGGTCTGGATGCTCTGGCCGATGGCGATCGGATCGCGCTTGTAGCGCCCTTCCGCCCTGCGCAGGAGGCGCGTGGCCTCGTCGTAGAAGCTCACCGGCACGGCCAGCGGCTCCCCCGCGTGCCACAGGATCGTGAAGTCGGTGCCCACGAAGGGACTGGTGAGCACGGCCCTGAGGATCGGATCCACCAGGTCGAGCGACAGCCGGCTGCGGTCGCTGCGATCGGGCAGGTAGCAGTAGTCGCAGTCGAGGTTGCAGAAGGGCGTGGGCTGGATCACCACCAGACCGATCGGCCCGAAGCCAGGTGCCGGCACCACTCCTCACCAGTTCCGGAAGGCGGCACCGCCGGGGCGGGCATTGACGAAGCCCCCGCCACCGTTCACGAAACCGCCGCCGCGGTAGGCGGCATTGACGAAGCCGCCGCCGCCGTTCACGAAGCCCCTGGCGGGTCCGCCGTAGTACGGGTGGCCGTTGACGAACCCGCCGACCGGTCGAGCCACAGCAGCGCCCCGGGGACCGTTGACGAAGGCGGCCACGGGTGTGCCGGCGTCAGCCAACGGGCCTGCCGCCGGCCCCAGCTGGGCCTGCCGCTCGCGCACGGCGGCCGCGATCCGGCTCATCCGGCCTTCGATCGAGGTGGGCGCACCGGGGATGCCGGCATCGACGGCTGACCGGCTGGCCGCCGCACCGGCTGGCTGGGTGAAGGCCGCCAGCGAAACCAGAAAGCCCAACAGGCCGGCGCGGGAGGTGATCGTCATCGGTGGCTCGGGTGATCTAGCGGGTGGTGGGAACGTTGATCTGCTCGTGGTTCAGCAGCACGGTCTGGAAGTAGGCCTTGATCAGCTCAGGTGGCAGCTCCAGCACGCCACCTGGCCCAAGCCAGCGGTTCACGGTGGCGGTGGAGGCCGGATCGTCGATCACATACCCCTGGATCATCTGGGCAATGGCCAGGTTCACCAGATTGCGGAACGTGGAATTGTTCTCCGGCATCATGCAGCCCACGGCATAGCGCACCAGAGGGTCCTCGGGCACCAGGGTCAGACCCTGGCTGCCAGCTGAGCGGGCAGCGCCCGCCAGCAGGATGCTGTCGCCCGCCACGCCGTCCACCCTGGCGGAGCCGAGGGCGGCCAGGCCGTCTTTCAGGCCGGGCACGGCCACCCGGATGGCCTGGGGCCTCAGGTCGCGCATCGCCCTCTCCCCGAGCGAACCCGGCACCACGGCGATACGCTTGCCGGCCAGCGACTCGGCGGTGCCACTCAACCCCTGTGCCCTGGTGAGGATGCGGATGCCGGAGAGGCTGAAGGGGATGGAGAAGTCGACGAACATCTCCCGCTCCCAGGTGAACTGGGCGCCGCAGGAGAGGGCGATCTCGCCGTTGCTCACCTGCCTGAACAGGGCGTCGGGATCACCCACGGGCTCGAACTCCGCTCGCACAGGCCGGCCGAGGTAGCGCGACACCTCGGCCGCCACCAGCTGGGCAACGTCGACCCCGTAGCCCACCAGCTCCCCCCTGTCGTTCCGAAAGGAGTAGGGACTGAGGTCGGCGCGGGCCCCCACAGTGATCGCACCGGTGCGGGCGGCCCGCTCGATCACGGTTTCCGCCCGGGCCGCCTGGGCCCCGGACGCGCCCATCAGCAGGCCAGCCAGGGCCAGGAGGACGAAGCGAAGACCCTGGCGGGACCGGAGGCTCGGGGATTGTCCAGGACCGGGCTGGGGAGAGGGGTGCGGCAGCGCAGGAGCCAAGGGGGAGTTCGCCGGGATCGGGGATGCGCCCACCACTTTGATCCCTGTCGTGCTGGAGGGGCACTGAGGGGCGGCCCTGGCGGTGAAAGTGTCACCGACCGCCGCTGGGGTCATGGGAAAATTCGACTACCGCGTCTCCCTCCCTGGTGCCGCGGCCCCACCTGGAGGGGTGGTCGAGTGGTTGATGGCTCCGGTCTTGAAAACCGGCGACCCGCAAGGGTCCGTGGGTTCGAATCCCACCCCCTCCGTTCCCTGAAACCCCTGCTACAACTGGGTTCTGAGCTCCCAGACCAGGCCCGGCCAACAGCCCAAAGGGGACCCGCCACTAGGCAAACGAATTAGGCAAAAAAGCCCGAAACAGCCACCATTAGGCAAATCACTAGGCAAAACGGGTGCCTGCCTCCGCCGACCCCTGGCTCCGCCGCCAGAACGCCGCCCTCAAGCTGCGCGGCCTTGCTGTCTCCCTGGAGCTGGCCGGCTCTCGCCTGCGCCTGCGCGCCTCCATGCCGCCCAAGCCAGGCGAGCCAGCCGACACCCCTTGGCAGCAGCAGCGGATCTCCACCGGGCTGGAGTACCCGGCACGCGCCACAGAGGGCGTGGAGCTTGCCGAGACCCTCGGCCGCGCTCTGGAGCGTGCTCGCCTGGAGATCGAACCCTTCGACTGGGGGCCATGGGAGCGGCTGGGACGCGGGCGCGGGCCATCGAGCCGACAAGCGACCAGGGATCGCGTCTCCGGCATCAGCGCGCTGTCTCTGACGCGGCAGTGGTGGGAAGGCAAACGCACCCGGGGACGCTCAGCGGAGGTCTCCTGGGATGTCGACTACCGCCAGCCCCTCTCAGGCCTTAGGGCCATTCAGGACCTGCAACCCGCCCACCTTCTCGCGTTGGTCGATGCCTGCGCAGCTGGCAGCAGAACCCGGCTTCGGGCGAGCCGTGCTGCAGCCACCATGGCCGAGGCCCTGGGCTGGGGAGACGAACTGATCGCGGACCTGAGGCAGCGCGGCAAGGGCTATTCGGCCCGCAAGGCCTCACCCCGCGACCTGCCCAGTGATCGCCAGATCGAGCAACTCATCGATGACCTCGCCCCCGAGTGGCAGTGGCCCGTCGCGGTCGTCGCCACCTATGGCTGCCGGCCCCATGAGGCACTGCTGCACGCCGAGGTGCAACCCTCCGGACTGCTGCGGATCAGCGACGGCAAGACCGGTGCCCGGCAATCCCTGGCCATGCCGGCGGAATGGCTGCAGCGCTGGAACCTCACCGACCGGCGCCTGCCCAGAACCATGCACCCCGAACGCGGTCACAGGGCCGCGGGGATGGCCATGGGTCGGCTGTTCCGTCGCGTGCAGGCGGGCATGCAGCCCTACGACCTGCGCCATGCCTGGGCGGTACGGGCGATCCACAACCCCAGGATCTCCCCGTCCCTGGCGGCCAAGTCGATGGGCCACAGCCTGGCGGTGCACAGCAGCATCTACCAGCGCTGGTTCGACGCCCATGAGATGGCAGCGCTCCAGTCGGAACTCAGCGCAGCACCTTGATGCAGGGCCTCTGCCTGGACCGGGGGCGCAGGGCTGTTCGAGCCAGCCGGGACCGCGCTGGTTACGCTTATTACGTTCGTCAGTGGATCGGGAGGTGGTTGCGATGGTTGCGATGCCTGTGCTGCCCGGGACCATCACCCCAGATTCCATGTCGCCGGAGCAACTGGAGGAGTTGCTGGCCCTCTTCCAAGCCGGTGAAGCCCGCCTGGTCGGCCCCCATGGAGAAGAGCATCTGGTGCCTGCTGCGCTCTACGGACTGATGCGTGCCCTGCTGGACAACCTCAAACGGGGTGAGGCGGTGACGGTGGTTCCCCATGACGCCCTGCTGACGACCCAGCAGGCTGCCCAGATCCTCAACATCTCTCGGCCTTACCTCTACCGGCTGCTGGACCAGAACGCTGTACCGGTGGTGATGGTGGGCAGTCACCGACGGTTGCGTATTCAGGATGTCCTGCAGCTGCGTGAGCAGCGTCAGCAACACCGGCGCTCCGCCCTGGATGAGCTCAGTCAGCTGGGGCAGGACATGCAGGTGGAGGCCGTGTGAGCCTCTGGCTGGAGCCTGCTGTCTTCCCCGTTCTCCTCGACAGCTGCGTTCTCTACCCCTATGAGCTGAGGGATGTGTTGCTCGAGGCTGCCCATCGGCACCTCTATCGGGTCCACTGGTCGCAGCAGATCCTTCAGGACACGGTCCGAAATCTCCTCGCTGACGGGCGCACCACCACCGAGCAAGCTGCGCGGTTCTGTGCGGCCATGGAACGAGCCTTCCCGGAGGCGGTGGTCGAACCACCTGCAGGCCTGGCGGACCAACTTGAGTGCGATCCGGGCGATCGCCATGTGCTGGCCGCAGCCATCGCCGCCAAGGCGGAGGTCATCGTCACCCTGAATTTGCGGCATTTCCCGCAGGCGGTTTTGCAACCCCTGGGAGTTGAGGCGGTCAACCCCGATCAGTTCCTGTGCAACATGCTCGATCTGGACCCGATCACCATCAACGACTGCCTGAAGACGATGGCCGCGCGGCAACGGAACCCCGCACGCACAGCTGTCGTGCTGCTCCAGGCGTTGAGTCGTCAAGTTCCCACCTTCGCAAGTCGGTGCATGGAGTTTCAGGTTGATAGGTCATGAAACAGCGCCGCCTTCCCATACGCCTGCCAGTGGCCTTCAGCGCAGAGATTTGAGGTAGCGCTCCACATTCACCAGATAGGCATGCCGCTTGCCGGAGGGCGACGGCACCTGCCGGTAGCAATCCGGTGGGAAGGCCCCGCGCAGGATCCTGCTCTTCAGGGCCCGGGCGGAGGAGAAGTGGAGCAACTCCGCGGCCTCCGCCAGCGGCAGCCAGGGGCTGGTCTGCTGGGGAGGGGCCTGCCGAGCAGTCAGCAGGGTCAGTTGTGCCGACAGCCGGTTGAGCTGAATGCTCAGCTCTGCCATCACGGCCTTCAGGTCAGCCACTTCAGCTCCCATGGCTCAAACCCCAGGCCCGAGGCCTGTGATCACCAGCAGCAGGGTGCTGAGCTGGAACAGCAGCACCAGCAGCAGCAGCCGTTGCAGCTCGCGCAGGCTGGTGATGCTCACCAAGGTGGTGCTGCGGCGGGTGCGGCAGAAGGCCGGCAGCTCGGGGCGACGCCCCCTGGCGCCGATGCCGCTGCGGGGAGATCGGGTGGCCATCAGAACGGCACCTCCTCGTCGCTGATCGGGGTGCCGGCAGGAGCTACTGCCTGGGCTGTGGTCTGGCCCTCGACTGGTGGAGCCGTCGCACTGTCCGCCCGGCTGCCCAGCAGGGCCAGGCGATCCACCTTCACCACGGGCTTGCTGCGCCGCTCGCCGGTGTTGCGGTCGGTCCACTGCTCGCTGGTCATGCGGCCGATCACCCCGATCAGCGAGCCCTTGCGCACGTAGTCGGCTGCCACCTGGGCCTGCTTGCCCCAGATCTCGAGGTTGAACCAGTCCGGCTCCTCCTCCCGGCTGGGGCGGTTCACCGCCAGCGAGAGGTTGGTGACCACCGAACCGCTCTCAAAAAAGCGGGTTTCGGGATCCCGGCCGGCGCGGCCGACCAGGGTGATGGTGTTGATGCTCATGGTTCGAGTGCAGAGGTGCGGGCTGCAGCGGCCTGGCGGGCCTGCAGCAGCGACGGGAGCCCGATGGCGGGATGGGTGCGCAGCAGCTCATGGATGGCGCCGCTCCAGCTGAGGTCGTGCTGCTGGGCAAAGGCCCGCAGCTGCAGGTAGGTGTCGGTGTGCAGCGCCACGCATTTCTTGTGACGCCCCAGCGGCAGGCGCAGCGGCCGCGGTCTGGCCGGAAGGTGCTCCATCACCGCACCCGCCGCAGACCGGCGGTGTGGGACCAGTGCCGCTGCAGCGGAGCCGTGCGTGCACCGTTGAGCGGCACCAGCCGGCAGTGCGTACGGCAGGTGGGGCTGGTCTCCACCCGGTAGAGCACCTCCCCGTCACACCAGATCTGGTGAGGGCCAAAGCCGGCGCCGGCCGCGGCGCTCGGCAGAGGGACGCCATCGCTGGTGCTCATGGCTGGCCCTCCACGCCGCTGGCCTGGAGCTGCTGCCGGCGCCGATCAATCAGAGACCAGAGCCGCTCGGCGGCCTCATCGCTGAGCTGGCCCTCGGCCAGCAGGCGATTGACGCGCTGGTGGGCGTTGTCCAGGGCGGCGGCGCTGGCGAGTCTGGGGATCTCCTGCTGGGCTGTGCTGAGCAGCTCCGCGCTGGACGGCTGCTGGGTGCTGGAGGGTTCCGAGGGTTCTGACGCGCCAGCACCGGGCTGCGGTGTTGGGCCCGTCGGCAGCTCGGGCTGGTGTGTGCTCTCGCCAGGGCCGGGAGCGGCTGGCCCCTCCGGGCTGGCCGGCTGCGGAGACGTCCCCTGCGACTGGCCTGCTTCAGGTGGCTGCAGCCCGTCGTGGTCTGTTTCGGCGGCGGGCTGACTCTGCTTCTGTGCTGCGGCCGATCGCTTTGAACTGCGGCGGGCAACGGGTGCCGCTGGAGCAGCTGTGGCCTGGGGTGTGCCGTCGTGGTCAGGTTTGGTGGCCGCGGCGGCGGGTTGCTGCGCGGGCTGCCTGGCAGGCAGGGGCGTCGGCACCGCCGCAGCGCCCGGGCCTGGCGCTGGTGCTGGGGCCGGGGCCGGCTGCACCGCGTCAACCACGACGGCCTGCACGTCGGCGGCCTCGTCCTGGGTCATCAGCCCCAGGCTGATCTCAGGGCAGTAGACCTTCACCCAGAAGGCGGCGGCGCGGTAGCGCAGCATCTGGCCGGTCATCGACTGCCACTTGCTGGTCTCCTTGCCGTTGCGATCCGGGCGGCTCCACCAGCCCTCGCGCTTGGCCATCGCGATGCTGATCGTCTCGCCCTCCAGCACCTCGCCGCTGGCCTTGTCGCTGGCCACCGCGTAGCAGCTGCTGGGGTTGGCCTTGTCGTCAAAGACAAAGCGCAGCGGCGTGAACCGCCCGCTGGCATTGACGGTGGCGATCAGAAACGAGCTCGACCAGGTGGGCCTGCCGTGGATCGGCGTCATGTTCTGCATCACCACCAGCGGCGAGAGGCCCATGCGGGCCGCGATCTCCAGGGCGATCAGCGAATTGGAGAGGCCCTGCTGGCCGCGGTACTCGGTGGGGACCATGGAGCTGGTGCAGAGGGACTGGGCCATGCGCTGGGCGGCTTCAAAGGCGGCGATGCCGGAGAAGACGCCGCTGCTGATGTCGACCGGTGGCGCCGGTGCTGACAGTGACGCCGGCGTGGTCCGGGCCAGGGCGCTGGTGCTGGGGCTGGAGCTGGGGGGTGGACTGGTCATGGGCGGGTGGTGGTTCCGTTGTGTGGTGGGGGCAAGAGGCCTCAGAACAGGGCGATCGACTCCGGATCAATCGCCTCGCTCTCGGGAGTGCGAGAGACTGCAGGCAAATGGCGGAACGGCTGGCGGCCGTGGCTGGGCCACGCGCCGCTCATCTGGCACTCCGCAATCCGGCGGAACGCCTCCTCCCGCCGCTCCAGCCCCACCTCGAGGTCGCTCGGCTCCACAACCAGCAGGGCGCAGTCGTGGGGCTCCTCCCACTCAAAGGCGATGAACCCCGCCTCAGTGGGCATGGCGCCGCTGCGATCGGCATGGCCCAGGGCCAGGTGGGCGAGCTGCAGGTCGTAGGCCAGATCCTTCGCCTGCCAGTAGAAGCGGCGGGGCACGGCCGTGCGCGTCTTCTTGAGGTCAAACAGGCACCCATCGCTGGTCACCACATCCGGCAGACAGCGGCAGGGCCGCCCGGCCCCATCGCTCCAGAAATGGGGCTGCTGGGAGTAGCGCTCATCCATGGCGGCCAGCACCTCACCGATCACCGGATCGCGGCGCAGGGCATCGGCAACGGCTTGCGCCTGATCGACCATCTCCTGGTTCACCGGCGTCAGGCCGGCAGCCCGGGCCGCGGCGCAGTTGGCGGCACCGGCCTTGGTGTTGCGGGCGATGGTGCTGAACACCGCAAACCGCTCGCCAACAGAACGGCGGCGTGAGCCGGGCATCGACCAGATCCCCCTTGACCATGTCGGGGCTGGGCTCAAAGGGTGTGGCCTCGGGCCCAAAGCGATGCCACCAGGCGCGCATCGTGCCGGTGACGGCCGCCTTGAGCGTGGTGGGCGACCAGGCGGGATGGGCGTGGTACTCGCTGAGCTTCATCGGATCCACAGGCACTCAGGACGGACCATCCCCAGCACCAGCCAGTAGGTCTCCAGGGCGGAACTGCAGCAGCCCGATTCCAGGCTCGCGCCCTGCTCATGCAGCAGGGTGGCGCTGTAGAGACCCTCGCCGGAGCGCGAGAAACTCACCGCCAATCCCACCTCCTGCAAGGTGACGGGCTGGATGGGAATGGGCCGGCTCCACTGGGCCTGCCAGCGGCCCAGTGCGGTGTTGAGAGCGGCCTGGCAGCGAAACAGATCGTTCAGTGCCGCGACGCCTGCGTGGTCGTCATCGCGGGTGGTGGCCATACCTGAGAAGTGGGTGAACAGGCTCAGCATTCCCCTTCCGCTGGCCCGAGATCACCTCAAGGTAATCCTCTCGCGAGCCCATAAATACTCCCCATGCGGAAGCTGCATCACTTCCGCCGCCGCCGGCTGCTCCGCTCAGGTGCGCCCGTGAGGTTCGCCTCCCAGGTCTCCAAGAGCGTCTGCAGGGCCGGCAGGGTTTCCGGGCGGATCGCCTCGTCCTGCAGCAGGGCCCCCTCGATCTCCAGCTGCTGCTCGGTGCCCAGGTCCTTGCCGCAGCTCAGCAGCTGCACCAGGGCCGTGATCGGCCGCAGGCCATGGGCCTCCACCAGCGCCAGGTAGTGGGCCTTGAGCGGCCCCAGCTGCAGCGGCGCCTGCTCGTCGCCCTCCTTAGGCCAGAGCTCAGATGGGCCCTGGAGATTGCCGATGTAGCAGGCGAACCAGTCCTCAGGGCCCCAGGGGCTGCCATCGGGGCGGCAGATCGGCTGGCCGCTGGCCACCCGCTCCTTGAGCAGGGCATCGCTGAGGCGGCCGCGGTTGGTGCTGGCCAGGGCCTGGTTGAGGGCCGCCAGCTGCAGAAAGGTGCTGGGCTGGGCCTGCTTGATCTGGGCGTTCTCCAGATTCGCCCACTGGCCGCTGGAGACCCGCAGCCCCGGCGGAATGATCTCCGGGCAGGCGCGGGCCCAGTCCTGGGGGGTGGTGATCACCCAGCCGTTGGCCTTGCGCCAGTTGCGCAGGAAGCGGCCAAAGATCTCGCGCGCCTGGCCGAGCTGGCGATGCAGATCAGGCATGGGCTTTGCGAGAGATGAAGGCAAGGTTTCTGTTTCGCGAGAGCTTCATTGTTGCACCGCTCCGGCGGCGCCCCCAATCCCGGAGACCGTGCTGATCAACCCGCGCATCACACCGCTCAGCCCCGAGCGCAGCAGCGCCTGGGAGGGGTGCCTGAGCGTCCCGGGGATGCGGGGGCTGGTGCCGCGCTGGGAGCAGATCCGTTACCAGGGCGTCGACAGCGAGGGCAACCAGATCGACCGCTCGGTTGATGGCTTCCATGCCCGTGTGGTGCAGCACGAATGCGACCACCTCGACGGCGTGCTCTACACCGACCGAATCGAGGAGCGCACGGCCTTCGGGTTCACCAAGGAGCTGGAGGCAGCTGGTGTGCTGCCATCGCTGCCGCCGGAGTGAACAAGCATCGAGATACCGGCCGGCTGGCTCCCTGGGCCGAGCAGGGGAATCCTGATGTCGTTCACTCGTCCTCGTCAGGTGCGCCAATGGGCATCAGCTTGATCTGCTTCTTGCCCAGCTTGATCTCGAACTCATCGCCGGGCTGGAGGCCCAGCTGGGCGGTGTAGGCCTTGCCCACCAGCAGGTTGCCGTTGAACTGCACCTTGGTCTCATAGCTGAGCTTGCGCCCGCCCTTGCCCCGACCCTGGCCCGGTTCACCGAGGCTGACGCCCTTGGCTTCCAGCAGGGCTTCATAGAAGGCGGTGAAGTTCAACCGATCGCTGCCGTCCTTCTTGGTGCTCACGTAGCCGCACTCGCGCACCAATTCGGACTTGCTGGAGTCGCTGAGTTCCTTGACCTTGGCAAGCAGTTCGGGACCGGTGAGCATGGCTGTCAATCGCACTGTCCACAACCTAGTGCATAGACTGGATCGGTCAATGGAGGGTGGTTGCCACATGTTCAGCGGCACCGCTTTGCCATGGCCTGAAGGGGGTCACCTGGGCTATCACCGCAGGCTTTCGCAGGCCTCAGCATCCCTGTTCCCATCGAGGTAGGTGTGACCTTCCCGTAGCAGTTGCTGGGCGCGCTGCCACGAACCAACCTCCGCGCATCTCCACCGGCGCCCTGCACCTGATGCCCCACCAGAGCCGGAATCAGGGTTGATGATCCTCAAGCTCGCAGGTCGACGCTGTGGTGTTCCAGTGCTCTTGCTGCCGCCCCTCCGCGCAGCCCGCCAGCCCCATGGGCGCTGAATTCCACCAGGTGGTTTCCAGACCCCAAGCCGGGAACGTTCTGCTTGTTTCTCCCGATCCAGATAGGCCGCAGCATCACAGCACTCGAGGTACTGGCGATACACAAAGGCGTGGCCCTGGTGGGCAAGTTCCAATCCAGCGTTGCGGCCATCCCGGGTGATGACCTCGGCGACACTGCGGCGTAAGTGATCCTTCTCCTCGTCTCTCGCCTTGCGCTGAAAAGCTCAGAGCAGACGACCGTCCTCCATCGACAGGGTGCGATCAGCGATGTCGAGAATTCTGTTGTCGTGGGTGACCAGCAGGATGGTGCAGCCTTGCTCCCGGGCCAAGCGTTGCATCAAGGTGACGACATCCCGACCGGAGCGGCTGTCGAGGGCGGCGGTGGGCTCGTCCGCTAGCACCAATGGTGGGTTACCCACCAAGGCACGAGCCACGGCCACCCGCTGCTTCTGGCCGCCAGAGAGCTGGTCGGGGAAGGAATGGAGGTGGTCACCCAAGCCGACGGTGGTGAGGATCGCAGTCGCGCGACGGTCCATCTCGCCAGCATCATTCGTGCCACGCATCTCCAGGGCCATACGGACGTTTTGCAAGGCCGTCAGGCTGCCGTGCAGGTTGTGGGCCTGGAAGATGTAGCCATGCTCCCGGCGGGCCATGGTGAGAGCGCGATCTTTGGAGCCCACCAGCTCTCGATCCAGCACCCGCAGACTGCCGCTCTGGGCCGATCGCAGACCACCGATCAGGGTGAGCAGGGTGGTCTTGCCCGAGCCTGAGTTGCCGGTGAGCAGCACGATCTCGCCAGCCTCCACCTCCAGGTCAAGGTCGAACAGCACCTGGCGGCGGAGATCGCCTGTGCCGAAGTGGTGGTTGAGATGCTGTATTGAGATCGCGGCGGTCATTGCTGGCGGGAGAACGGATCAGAACAGATCTGCGGGGTTGGCCTCCTGCAGCCGTCGGGTGGCAATCGCCCCGGAGGCCATGCACATGGCCAGGGTGAGCACGAACACCAACAGTGCCCTGGACGCCGTCATCGCGATCGGCAAGCTGGTGGCCTTCGCGGCGAGGGCATAGAGCCCCAGAGGCATCACGGCACCGGGAAGGAAACCGAATGCAGCCAGAATCAGGGCCTGCTCGAACACCACGGCCAGCAAGTAGCGGTTGCGGAAGCCCATCGCCTTGAAGGTGGCGTACTCGCGGATGTGGGCGTTCACATCAGTGGAGAGCACTTGATACACGATCACCACTCCCACCATGAAGGCCATGGCCGTCCCCAGCCCGAAGATGAACCCCACCGGGCTGGCCACCCGCCAGTAGTCCTCCTCAAACGTGAGATAGTCGGCCTTGGCAAGCACCTTGACGTCGTCGCCAAGATGACGGCTCAGCTCAGCCACCACCTGAGCGGGGTCGGCGCCGGGGGCCAGCGTGAGCAGCCCCAGGCTGACGCCACCAGGATCCCGGCGGGGGAACATGCGAAAGAAGGTCTGGTCGCCCGCCATCAAGGTGCCGTCGGCCCCGAAGGAGGCCCCAAGGCGAAACAGGCCACCGATGGAGATGGTGCGCCGTTCTGCCTCTGCCGTCACCCGCTCGCCATTGTCGACGCGCTGGATCATGCGGGCGTACTGGCCGCGGGAGCCGCGATCGAACAGCACGGTGTCGGGCTCCTTGAGCTTGCCGGCCTGGGCGTTCACCTCCGGCAAATCCAGCACGGCGGCGTCGGGGTCAAACCCCAGCACCTGCACCGTCGAATTGCGAAGAGTCTGTGGATTCCGCCAGGTGAGGTTGTTGAGGTAAAGGCCGTGGGCGTCCTTCACTCCAGGCACGTCCATGGCCTGGAGCAAGCGACGCCTTGGAAAGGTGGAGAGGTTCTGGAGGTTGAGCGCCTTGGGGCTGACCAGCACCACATCACCTCGGAAGGCGCGACTGAGGCGGGTGTTGCTGTCGTAGAGGGCCGACTGGAAGCCCAGTTGCATGAACATCAGCAGATCCGCGAAGGCGATGCCGGCGATGGCCACCACGAATCGGCCCCGATCGTGTCGCAACTGCAACCAGCCAAGGGGCGTCCTCATGGGCCGATCACCGTCCGCACCTGCAGGTTGGAGAGGCCGGCGGCACGCTTACTGCTGGCAGCGTTCAGGGGGGCTCTGATTTCCACGACGCGGCTGTCGGTGTTGGCGGTGGGATCGGTGTTGATCACCGACTGCCGGCGCACGATCGCGCCCACAAGGCCAACCTGGCCCTCCAGGGGGGTCAGCAAAGCTGCGCTGGTGATCCGCACCGGTTGGCCCACGCGCACCCGAGGTAGATCGCTCTGATACACCTCGGCGATCACCTGCATGCGGTCGGTCTGGCCGATTTCGACAATGCCGGCAGAACCAGGCACCTCGCCGGCGCGGCTCTGGACACTGAGCACCTGGCCTGCAATCGGCGAGCGCACCAGGCTTTGGTCACGTTCGGCCAGGGCGGCCTGCCGGGCCGCCTCCGCCTCCACCAGGGAGCGCTCGGCAGACTCCACATCAAGACTGTTGCCCCCCTCAGCGGCCCGCTGGCGGGTGAGCTGGGCTTCTGCGTCCCGCAGGGACGCGGCCACAGTGTCACGGGTCAGGTTCTTGGCCTCGCGGTCGGAGGCCGAAAGGGCCCCGCTGATGTACAGGCTCTGGTAACGCAGGCGCTCGGATTCGGCCGTGCGCAACTGGGCCTGCAGCGACTGCACCTTGGCCAACTGGCCAGCGAGACCACTGCGGTGGTCTGCCCGGGCGATCGACAGGCGGTTGCGAGCCAGTTGCACCTGCGCATCGGCCCGTTCCACGGCCGCTTGCAAACGGGGCTGGCCGTCGAGAACCGCCAGCACCTGGCCCTGGCGCACGGCATCCCCTTCCTCAACCAGCAGGCGGAGAATGGTCTGCTGGCCGGTGGTGCTGGAGGGGGCCGCGATGGTGCGCACCTCGCCGATGGGAGCCAGGCGGCCAAGCGCTGTGACGGTGGGCAGGGGAGCCTGGGCGGAAGGGGCCGGGACTGGTGCTGGCCGCTCCTGTAGCGATCGCATCACAACCACAGCGCCTGCTGCTACCCCCGCAGCCAAGAGCAGGGAAATGGCGTTGGGGCGCGGCTTGGCGGGGAGCTTGAAGGGCAGCGAGGGAATCTGCACGGAGCCGAATCCAACTGAACTCAATACTAAACCGTCTAGTCTGGTTTGGGCCAGTAGGCTTGGCCACGGCTTGGGTCGAACCCAGGTGAAACGACCAGGAAGGATGGAGGGACAGTCGAAACGGTGACGGTGATTCCCAGGAGTGAGCCGACCTCAGAGCAGCCAACAGCCCCACCCATGGCCGATCCGTCGCGAGCAGCCGAAGAGCCAGCCAAGCCGGCTGCTCGGCAGTTGTCGGCCGAAAAAAGGGAGGCGGTCCTGGCCGGCTCCCGGGCCGAGTTCCTGCGCAATGGCTATGCCGCCACCACCATGGACCGAGTGGCGGCGGCAGCGGGTGTCTCGAAGGCCACTGTCTATAGCCACTTCACCGACAAGGAGACCCTGTTCCAGTGCCTGACCCACCAGATGGTGGGGGAAAGAGTGGCTCAGTTGTTCGGGCCAGGCGAGGCAGCTGCCTTGCCTGGCGATCCGCGCCAGGCGCTGGCCGAACTGGCTCACCGCTGCCTGGAGCCATGCGAAGGCCAAACCGACTTCCTGGCGTTCTTTCGGCTGGTGGTAGGCGAATCAGAGCGCTTTCCCCAGCTGGCCCGCACCTTCGTGGGTCAGTTGGAGCAATACGCCTTTCCCCAGGTGGTCCGTCTGTTCGCGACCAGTGGCTTCCTGCCGGAGGCAGATCCTGAGGTCAGTGCCCGGGTGTTCATCGGTTCCATGGTGCATCTGATCTTGATGCAGGACCTATTGCATGGCAGGGAAGTGGTGAACGTCGACCGGGGCCGCTTCGCTGAAGGCTTGATCAAACTGCTGTGTCGATAAGAAGTTGTGACAGCCCGGTACCAGTCTGTTGGTAGCGGCATTGAGCAAGGAGAGGCCATGACCACGACCCTGGAGAAACCCGCCACGCTGCAGTGCGCCTGCCCGGGCTGCCACTGCACGGTGCAGGCGGACAGCCCGTTCCGTAACGTCACCCTGCTGTTCTGCAGCGAGGTCTGCGCCAAGGGGCACCCCAACGGTGAGCCCTGCCACGCCGGTTGTGGCTGTGAATGCCATGGTTGAACCTGCAGGTGCCAGCAGACGCTGGTGGAAATGGTGGGCCTGAGCGGGTCTCGATCGTTCGGATGGCTGCCTCCTCGCTGGCAGCGAGCTCCAGGCCCAGGCTGCCCGTCACCACCGAGCCTTTCCAACTTCAACACTGAGCTTTCGGCACCCCTCGTGCCCGGCCGAACGCACACCAAGCAGCTAAGATTCGCTATTCGCAAATAGCGAACAAGGCATTGCGTTGGCCCGCTTCCCTTCTAACCCCCAACCCGTTCTGCGCCCCCAGGATCTGGTGGTGCTGCTGCGGCTGGCGCTTCCATTCGAGCCTGCTCCGAGCTACGCCGCACTCGGCACTGAGATTGGCATCACGGCATCTGAGGCCCATGCAGCTGTGGAGCGGGCAGTGGCGGCCAGGCTGGCTACCAAGACCAGCGATGGCAAGCCGCAGGTGATCCGTACGGCGCTGCTGCAGTTCCTCCAGCACGGTGCCCGCTACTGCTTCCCGGCCAGCCAGGGCGGTCTCACCCGGGGTGTTCCAACCGGATATGCAGCCTCCCCACTAAACAAGCAGATCCGGCCGGGCAAGGATCCGCCGCCGGTCTGGCCGTGGAAGAACGGCACGACCCGTGGCCTCGCCTTCTACCCGCTCTACCCGAGTGTCCCTGAGGCGGCGGCGCGCAACCCGCCACTGGGCGAGCTGCTGGCCCTGTTCGATGCGGTGCGCGGCGGCAGTGCCCGTGAACAGGCTCTCGCCGTGGCCCTGCTGGAGGAGCGGCTGCAGCCATGAACCCCAACGATCCCAATGTCGCCCTGCTCGAGCGGGCGGCTGAGCATCTGGGAGAGGCCCTGCTTGATCAACTGGTGTTTGTCGGCGGGGCGGTGGCTGGCCTGTTGATCACGGATCCGGCAATGCCGGACATTCGGCCCACACAGGACGTGGATGTGATCTGTCGTGTGATCGCCAGGGTCGACTACTACCAGCTGGAGATGCAGCTGCGGGCACGGGGGTTCCAGGAGGACACACGGCCCGGTGCACCCCTTTGCCGCTGGTGCATCGAGGAGATCATCCTCGACCTGATGCCCGCCCAAGGCAACATCCTCGGGTTCTCCAACCGCTGGTATCCCCTGGCCGTGGAGTCCGCCCAGCTTCAGAGGTTGCCGAGCGGCCGCTCGATCCGGATGGTGACCGCACCGGCGTTCCTGGCGACCAAGCTGGAGGCCTTCTACGGTCGTGGTCAGGGAGCGTTCCTCTTCAGCCACGATCTGGAGGATCTGATGGCGGTCGTCGACGGTCGCGAGTCGCTGCTGGAGGAGTGTCGGATGAGCACCCCTGAGCTGCGGAACGCGCTTGCGGCACACTTCCAAGTCCTGTTGGCGGCGCCCGCTTTCATCGAGGCACTTCCTGCCTTCCTCCCAGGTGATCAAGCCAGCCAGCAACGACTACCGGACTTGCTGCAGACGCTTGCTGCGATCGCGGCTTTGGCTGACTGATGACCATCTGAGTCATCCCGGCAGACGGATCTCAAGATGGTCCCAGCCATTCCGCCAGCTTGGTGTAGCGCCTACGGCCCAGGTGGTTCTTCACCGCCATCGCCAAGGCCTTCTTCTGCCCCACCAGCACCACCAGCACCACCAGCTGCTTGCCTCTGGTGATGCCGGTGTACACCAGGTTGCGCTGCAGCATGGCGTAGTGCTGGGTGAGCAGGGGGATCACCACGGCGGGGTATTCGCTGCCCTGGCTCTTGTGGATGGTGCAGGCGTAGGCCGGCACCAGGTTGTCGAGTTCCCCCCAGCCGTAGGTCACCTCTCGGCCATCACAGCCGCCGGCTTCTGAGGAGGGATAACGCACGGTGAGTTCGCTGGCATCGGCATCGATCGTCTCCACCGTGCCCACATCGCCGTTAAACACCTCCTTCTCGTAGTCGTTGGCGATCTGCATAAGCTTGTCGCGTTGACCTTGGCCAGTGACTTTTAATAGACCCTGGGCGATACCCTGCCTCAAAGGTTCAAGGTGGGCCTGTGAAGAAAACCAGACCACCTCAGTCACCGGGAGGACAGCGTGGTCCCCGGCAACTTCGCCGGGGACGAAACGCGCCTACATCCGACCAGCGGTAATCGTCGGCGCGGACACTCCAATCCCCGCCGCCACTACATTGGCAATCTGGCCACCCAGCCAGACTCCTCCAGTATGGCCTAACTCGCTGGGGCTCAATGGAACGCCAAATTCATCACCATTGTCGGCGCTATTGCGCTTGGTGATGCCGTCAAATTCCCAATGCACACCGATATAGACCCTGCTAATTGAGTTGTCTACAATTGCCTTCCAGAGACTGGCATAGCGGCGCGTCACCAGTGGGCGCGGATCCTTGCCGCCAGAGTCATTGGGACGTGGGTCGATGTTACGGCCATTGTATTCATCCGAGACAAAGTCGAAATCGATATTGTCGGTGCCGTTGGGACGAAATGTCGCCTGCTTCTTCTCAACGAGGAACAGCCGCAAGACATGGAAAGCGGCCGCACCGAAGGTTGCATGGCCAGAAGGATAGGCTGGGAAATCCGGAGTAAGACCGGTGCCGGCCAGGCGAATCTGAGACGGATTGGTGCCGGACTGGTTGGTATCGGGACGACCCAGCGGGAACCACCCCGGCTCAGCGGTGCCGTTGCCTGGCTCCGCACTGCGGATGCCGACGATTGGCCGCCACATCATGTGATCGGGCGAATATTTGTAGAACCAGGCATGGATGCCGGCATCGGCCATCGCGACAGCACACGCAGCGACAACGGCGAGCTCTTCATCGACCGACAGGGCGTTAAGACGCCGCGCGTCGATATCATCAAGAATGCCGAGCACGACCTGCATGTAGAGCCGCGGCGGTGTCCCCAGTTCGGGCGGGCCGTCATAGCCCCAATAAATTCCGATTAATTCCTGTTCGGCAGTGCGTCCACGGCTGCGATCGTCGAAGCCAAGGTCGGCGACTTTGGCGAAATCGTCTCTGTAATGCTGGGTATCATCGACAACAGTGGGCGAAATCCGGCCCGGCGGCGGCGGAAAGGCCGGGCGGGGCGCCACCAATGGCGTAACTTCTTCTCCCCAGGCGCCGCCGGCATAGCCCTGCCCAGGTTCATTGGGAGGAGCGGTATGCTGATAGGGTTCAGGCGGCGAAGAAGGGCTATAGGCACCGCGACGGCCGTGATAAAGATCGAGCAAGCCAAGGCCGTGGACGCCAAGACCGTAGGCACGGCCGGCGGCTTCGGCGACGCTGCCTATTGCACCGAGATTGAACAACTGCAGCCATTCGGTCCACGCAGTGTTGAGCAAGCCGGTTTGGCGGGGATAGCGGAGCAGCAACGTCTGGAAGCCTGCAGCGGCCGCCGCGACAATAACCGAGTTACCGGCAAGACCGGGGAGGCCCAGCGGTACGGGCGGGCCCGAGACCAGCACCGCAACAGGGGTGCCTTGCGCAATCATTTTCGCATCATGAATTGCGGCAAGCGCTAGCCCGAGCGCACGCGCTGTCAAAAATGGTCCGCGCTGATCTCCGGCGCTAATTGATGGCGTGTGGTCACGGCGCACACATTCAAGGGCCATGTCTACCCAGAAACGTAATTCGCCAGATGTTGCAGTCATTGCTTACCCCAGAGAAGAATGTCTTTTATTCCTCTATTAGGGAGGCTCTGGAAAACCCGCGCCATCCGCGCGAAAATACCTCTGCAATCGCTGGTACGCACTGGGATGATGGGCAGCAAGCAGCTCGGATTCGGTGACTACGAGCAGGCCACCGCCAAGAAGC
>NZ_JAGQCU010000020.1 GCF_024346355.1 Cyanobium sp. ATX 6A2 | reverse complement strand
ATCAGATCGGTTGCAGCAGATGGGGTTTCGAGCGGGGATGCCAACGGTCAGGAGCTGTTCCTGCGCACAAAACCGCAGGCGGCACCTGCGAGCCAGCGCTACTGGGACAGACTTCTAATAGGCCCTGAGAAAACCCCCGTCTGGCGCGGGGGTTCTCCGGAGCTGCCGCGCCAGACGGGCGGCGCTCATGTCGGCGTCGTGGGAACGCGGACGCCTGGTTTCAAGTGTGCTGAAGGTCGCGATCGGGCGACGCCGGCCTTCACGAACGATCACGCCGCCGCCGCTCCGGCCTCGTCCTCGTCGGCAGCCCCGATGGGCATGAGCTTGATCTGTTTGCGGCCGAGCTTGATCTCGAACTCATCGCCGGGCTGGAGGCCCAGCTGGGCGGTGTAGGCCTTGCCCACCAGCAGGTTGCCGTTGAACTGCACCTTGGTTTCATAGCTGAGCTTGCGGCCGGCCTTGCCCCGACCCTGGCCCGTTTCGCCTAGGGTCACGCCCTTGGCTTCCAGCAGGGCTTCATAGAAGGCGGTGAAGTTCAGCCGCTCGCTGCCGTCCTTCTTGCTGCTCACGTAGCCGCACTCGCGCACCAGTTCAGACTTGCTGGCATCGCCAAATTCCTTGACCTTGGCAAGCAGTTCGGGGCCGGTGAGCATGGGATTCGGGAGGGATGTATTGACCTTAACGCATAGCTGAGCCCGTGCAATGGAGCGAATCTGCGCACTGCCGTCTGCATCTGCTGGTGGTGGGCCAAGTAAAGGAGCCGGAACTGGTTGTGGCGCCGGGTCATGGTCCTTCAGCTTGCCCACCACATGCGGGAGCTGGGCCGAGCGCCGCTCTCCCGTATCAACGTCGAGCAGGCTGATCCAGACGGGATCGGGCCGCGATCGGCGATGCCGTCTCGCACGACCCGCGCTGGCTGCATTGGGCCACTGCCTTCTGCTTCTGCTGCATCCCAGCTGAAGAGCGCAAACGCATGATCGCCGGGCTCGACACCGCTTCAGTGGGGGCGCGATCCTGATGCGCTTAATCGCTGCTGGGGCCTTCCCCTGCACCAAGCAACTGAGCGTCCAGCCCCAGCTGTCGGGCCGCCGCCACGAACGGGGCATCCAGGGTGAAGAGGGTGGCGCCACGTCCGCTGGCGATGGCCAGGTGCAGGGCATCGGCTGCCCGCATGGTTGTGGTCCAGCCGCGCAGGCAGGCATTGGCATTGCGGAAGTCCTGGGGCTCCAGTTCCAGCACCAGCAGGCCCGGCACCAGGCTGCGCTCAAAGCCCTGCAGCACCGCCTCAGCCTGGGCCTGGCTCAGGTTCTTGGTGCGCACCTTGAGGCCGAGGGCGGAATGCAGCTCGGTGACACTCCAGCTGCTGATCGCAAGCGGTGCACGGGCCTGCGCCAGAAAAGCGGCCGCGTTGGCCGAGTGTGCCTCCGGCGTCAGCACCGCCAGCAGCACACAGGTGTCGATGTAGAGCATCAGGCGACGGGCTCATCCCGCAACGCCCGGATGGTCTCCACGCCGCTGGTCGGTTGCTCGGGCAGAGAGGCGCGCAGGGCCTCAAGCTGCGGGAGCAGATCACGCACGCGGCAGCGTGGCACCAGCTCGGCGATGGCCTTGCCGCGGCGGGTGATCACCACGGCCTTGCCGGCCTCCACCGCATCCAGAAGGCTGGAGAGCTGGGCCTTGGCCTCTGCCACCGTTACCTGCGCCACAGCCGTTGACCATCTGGGTGACCAACTCTAGGCATGCCACGGAAGGCCGCACGTCGTCGCAGCAGGGCCAAGATGCGGCCGGTCGCCTTTGCTGTCGGTAAGGATCCTGCGCTGGCGCTGCTCGCGCAGGTTGAGGTGGGTGTATGCTATAGCGCTGCTCTACATGGGGCTAATTGCTGTGGCCAGGCGCACCAGCACAGCAGCTCCAGCCGGCCGGCCTGGGCCCGGCCCAGCAGCCGCTCCAGCTCACGGCGCTCTGTGGAGCCCGGAGCTTGCATCCGGGCCCAGAGCCAGCGCCTGTAGCGGGTAATCACCTCGGCGCGGCTGCCATCGCGGCCGAGCTGGAAGGGATTGCCGAGCGGGCTGGGCCGGCCCACATAGGCCTGGCCGGGAAGGGCATAAGAGAGCCGGCCGCGCTGTGCCTTGCCGATCGTGATCTCCATGGCGCCTCCGCCGGTGAACGGCCCGACCCCGCTGCCCCCTGGCGGCGATCCTGAGGGGTGTCCCGGCGGACGAAATGGAAGCGCGTTCGGCAGCCGCGCACGTCCAGCTCGCCCTGCCCGCAGAGGCCGGGCCGGCGGCTGGAGCTTCCGCTGAGCCTGAGCGTTTCGCTTGGTTTTGTGCGCGGTTTGTGCGCACGGCTCAGGGCCAATCCCTGAGAAGTCAGTCGGGGCGACAGGATTCGAACCTGCGACCTAGTGCTCCCAAAGCAAGAGACGGAGCCAGTGGTGATGGGGGATCTCCCGTCAGACCTGGCTTGCTGACTGGCCTTGACCGAGGCTGAACAAGCGGCTGCAGTAAGTTTTGCGCGGATTTTGCGCGGATTCTGTGCCCCGAGTGCGCCGTGCGGAGAGCTGGGAGCTGGCCCTGCGGGTCGCCGTTCGTAAGTCCGCGGCCCGCGGCTGGACCTTGCGAGAGCAGGACGGTTACGCGCGGCTTGAGTTTCGAGGCGCTGAACGCCCCCGCCAGACCGTCGCCCTGCCCTTTCGCTGGAACCAGGAGCAGGTGGGGCCGATCCTGGCCCGGGTGCGCAACATCTACCTGCTGACCCTCGAGGGCCACGCCCTCCAGGAAGCTGCGGCGATCGCCGATGGCAGGGGCCCCAAGCGGCAGGACAGCTGGACGGAGGCTCTGGAGCATTTCCGCCGGCAGAAGCTGGAGCACGGCAATGCGATCAAGCCAGCCAGCTGGGACAGGTACTACGTCCCGGTGCTGGAGCTGGCGGTCCAGCTGCTGGAAGGCCCGAAGCGCCCGCCGGATGCGGCCACGCTGCTGGACGCCTGCCTGCGGGGCTGGCCGCCCGGGAGCCGGATGCGGCAGATCCGTGCCCAGTCGCTGGCCCAGTTCCTGCGCCACTGCGTCGAGCGAGAGCGGTTCCCGGAGGGCTGGCGGCCACCGGCTGATCTGCGGCCGCACATTGGGGTTTCGGCTGCTCAGACCGCTCCGGGTCACCGCAAGGGCGATCCGCTCGGTGACCTGGATGTGCTGCACCTGTTGGATGCGCTTCCCAACGACCCCGCGGGCCGGAGGTGGGCCGACGCGCTCCGCCTGCTGGCGGAACTGGGCCTGCGGCCGATCGAGCTGCAGCACCTGGCGGTGCGCACCGACCCGAGCAGCGGTCAGCCGCTGTGGTGGTGCAGCTACCGCAAGCGCAGCGGCGGGGGTATGACGGCGCCGCGTTGGGTGCATCCGCTGCCCCTGACGGACTGGGACGGTCGGCGGATGGAGTGGCGGCTGCTGGAGCGCTGGCGATCGGGTGAGATCGACCTGCCACCCCTCGGTGGTGGGCCTGGAGCGGCCGATGCGATCGGCACCTACCTCAAGCGGCAGCGGGGCTGGCAGGAGCTGCGCGAGCGCCTGGCATCGCGGGGCGAGCGCGTGGTGCCGTACTCGTTCCGCCACGGCTACAGCCTGCGCGGCCACCAGCTGGGGATCGATCCCGGAAGCGTGGCGCTGAGCATGGGGCATTCCCTCGAGGTGCACCTGCGCAGCTATCCATGGGCTTCGGGCCAGGGCGCAGCGGCTGCCTTTGCCCGGGCCCTCGCCGGCCCCGCCAATGCTCAGCCGGCCACCGCCTCCAGTTCCTGAGCGCTGTGGGCTGTGAGCGCGGCGATCCGCTGCTGCACCCGTTCGACGTGATAGAGCACGGGGCTCCTACCGCTGGGCCATTTGCGCATCCAGTCCTCACCGGCCACCAGCAGGCCCTGGGTGCGCCAGCGGTAGAGGGTTGAGATCGAGACGCTGAGGGCGGCGGCGGCCTGGGGTGCCGTCAGCCAAGGGCCGGGGGGCCAAGGGCCAGTGGTCCAGGGGGAGGGGTGCATGGGCTCAGATGCGGAATTGCTGGGGGTGGCGAGCGGGGTGACGGGAGGCGATCTCCTCGGTGATGGCGAACACCAGCGCCTGGGGGCCGCCGCTGGTGATCAGATCCATCAGGGCCTCCAGGGCATCGCTGGGCAGCTCGCGCAGGTGCAGGGCCACCACCTGGGTGGCCGCATCGGTGACGGGATCGGGGCTCACATCGACTCCTGGCCCCTGAGCAGGGGTGAGTCGGGCTTGAGCGGCGTCGCCTCCTTGATCGTCCAGAAGGGATCGCCGCGCTTCTGGGTGGCTTCGCCCAGCTGTTCGGCCAGCTGCTTGCGCTTCTTGAGCTGCGTCTCCAGCTCCTTGATGGCGGCGGGATAGGTCCACGACGGGCGGCCCTCCTGGCGGTAGAGGGTGTAGCCGCTGACGACGGGCAGGCCCTTCTCGGGCAGCAGGCCGGCCTCCACCAGGGCATCGAGGGCAGTGGTGGCCTGGGCCAGCTGGGCCTTGGCGTGCTCGAGGACGGCCTTGGCCTCGGCGGCGGCGTGGAGCGCCTCAGCGGCCTCCTGCGAGAGCGAAAAGGGCTGTGGCGGCTCCGACGCCGGTGAGGAATCCGCTGGAGCCGGCGAACAGGAGGGCGAGGAGTCGCTGGTGTCGAGGAGATCGCGCAACGCGGCGACGGCAGAAGGGGACGGCATGGGGTTGCTGGCGGGTGAGGCGTGAGCGGGCAAAGGCCGGCAGATGAGGACCGGTCAAGACGGAGTGACCTCCATTAGCGAGGACAAACAGTCTAAGCCCTAGTGACCCCTAATGGCCACTATCAGAAGGGACGCCACTCCCGCAGGTAGGCGGCGAACACCTCCCCCCAGCGCCGCCGGCACTCGGCGGCCGTGTGGGTCTTGATCTCGCACTGCCCCGGCGCGGCCCAGATCGTCAGAGCGCGGCTGATGGGCAGCCGGTAGTGGTGCTCGGCCATGACGATGCCGGCCCCCAGCTGGGGCCTGGTGTCGTACTTCCTGCCCTTGTCCGAGAGGCTCTTGAGGTCGGCGATCCCGTAGCTGCCATCGGGGAAGCGCAGCAGCAGATCGAGGGTTCCGGCGACGTTGCGCTCCAGGTCGTAGAGCATCAGCTCGGCGGCCACCACCTGCACGCAGGCCCAGAGGGGCTCGGCCAGCAGCGGCTCGATCCAGTCGCCGTAGGCGCCGTAGAGCTCGCCGCGGGGATCGACAGGCCGGGAGGCATCCAGGCCCTGGGGCCAGAGGTGCGCTGGCGCCTGCCAGTTGAGGAGGGCGAAGTGCTGCAGGGCGGCGTGGCAGGTGTTGCCGCGTGGCTCCCAGACATCGCGCCAGGCCTCGATCCAGCCCAGGGCGTCCTCGTTCTTGCAGACCTTGGTGATGACGCCGGTGATCGAGACCGGGAACCAGTGGTGGCGATCGGTGAGGCGGTAGGTCCAGGTGCTGTCGTCGCGCTCGATCGGCAGTGGCTGGAGCCAGGCGGAGGTGCTGGTGAGCGTGAGCACGGCCTCCAGGCAACCAACAAACAGACTACCTAACCCAAGCCTCCTGCAAGTAGCGTCAGCAAGTCTGGAGACTGGACGATGGATCACGCGGGGACCCATGCCCTGCCCCGGCCGCTGGAGCCGGAGGCGACGGTGCAGGTCGGCTTCCTGCTGCGCCCCGAGCAGGTGGCCTGGATCAAGGCCCATGCGCGGCGCAATGCCTCGCTGTTCATGCGCCAGCTGCTGGATCAGCAGATGGAGCAGGAGCGGCGTGAAGTGCAGCGGCTGCTGGAGGCGCGCCACCAGCGGCAACAGGAGCCTGCAGAGGTGCCAACAGGCCAGATCTGATGCGGGGCTCCGCCGCAGGTGGCGGCTGGTCGCCGCTGCCGCACCAGCTGCTCGACACCGCCAGCCAGAGCGGCGGCAAGGGCCGCCTGGTGGTGTATCTACTGATCCATCGCCACGGCAACGGCAGCCGGGACGGTTGCTGGGCATCGGCGGCCACCCTGGCAAGGGAGGCCGCGATGAAACGCGACGACGTGTTTGCGGCTCTGCGCTGGCTTGTGGAGCACGGCTGGCTGGCTCGTGAGTCACGACCGGGGCTGCCATCGCTGTATCGCTGCTGCCGCTCACCCGTCCCCCAGAAGGGGGACACCACCCAACAGGGGGACACCCCCGGAAAGGGGGACGGCACCCATCCCCCAACAGGGGGACACCCCAAAAGGGGGGCACCCCCCAGAAGGGGGACACCACCCATCCCCCAAAAGGGGACGGCACCCACCCCCCAAAAGGGGACACAAACAAGATCCCCAGAACAAGAACCCAGGAACAAGATCCCCTCTTCTTCCAGATCTCTTTCCCCGTTGTCTGTCTCTACGGGAGCGGCTGACGCCGCAGAGACAGGGGGGCATGAAGCGCGACAGAGGGAACAGCCGCCGACCGCCGGCCCTGGCCAGACCCAGAGCCAAGCCCATGCCGATGCCGATGCTCTGGCCGCCATGACGGCAGAGGCGGAGGCCTACGACCACTGGGACAAGCAGGCCTGGCATCGGGCCCACCCCGTTCCGCCCCTGGGGCCACCCCCGCCACCGCCGCTGCCGCCCCCGGCCCAGGCGGACCACCTGCCGGTGCCGGTGGGTGCCCTGCCGGTGGAGCTGCAGTGCGTGGCCGATCGGATCGAGGGCTACTGGCTGGCCAAGGGCGGCAGCCGCAGCCGCCAGGCGTTCAGCGCGATGCTCGAGGAGCTCAGCGCGGTGGCTGTCCGCGCCGGCCACCAGGGCGTGAGCCAGCTGCTGCGGCAGGCGACGCAGGCGGGCTGGCCGACGCTGAACGGCCAGGCCTGGCTGTCTCAGCACCGCGAGGAACTGGCGATGGTGAACCGCTCGGCTTACCAGGTATTCCGGGCTCTATAGCGACCAACCACGCCAAGCTCGTGTGGGTCATAGGCCGCTAATCAGGGCTACGCTTGCGCTAGCGAACGGGATACGCAGATGTTCAGGCGACCCGTGGGCCACAAGCGCGAGGGGCTGGACCGCGACCTGACCTTCCGTCGCCCCAACTGCGCCTGCTTCGCCTGCTACGACACCGGCGTGATCACCAACGGCGACGGCTTGCTCAACGAGCTGCTGCCGGACTACGACCGCAACCTCGATGGCAGACGGATCGCGGGTCAGGATCTACCGCTGATCTGCCACTGCCCCGCCGCCTACGCGCCCCCCGGCCAAGGAGGCACGCCTCAGAGCGGCGAGCCGCAGGGCCCCAGACCGCAGAGCGGGCTGCGCGGCGGTGATGGCCTGGTGGCCCGGGGCCTGGCCTCCGAGCTGACGCGCGAGCAGGTGAGCGAGCTTCATGAGCGCCGGGTGGAGTCCTGGCGCCAGACCGAGAGGCAGATGCGCGATGCCCGCATGGCCCGCGCTGCCGGAGACCACGACGCGGTGCCCTGGTTCATCGCCGAGGTGCGCCATGCCGTCGCCGCCCAGCAGGCCCGCTACGGCAACGGTGGCGGCGATGGGGATCAACCCAGTCCCACAGCCAGGCGTCTTCAGCCCCTGGGCGGCGTGATCGCTGAAACCCTGGCCAGTGCCGACCCCGAGGCCGCGGTTCAACGGAGCACAGCACCGCTGGAGGTGGTGCCTGCCGCTGAGGCGGTTCACCCAGGCCCACCTCCGGATGCGGCGGCCTGAACCCATCAGGACTGGCCCGCCACCGACGGCCTGACGGTTCACGCCGCTCTGTTGCGTCACACAGCCCTGCCGTCGCCGGTCTCTGGCTGCGATGGCGGCCCGGATCCCCGCACTCTCCGCTGCCGGAGCGAGAGCCAGGAGCAGCCGCAAGCCCCCTCTCGGATTCCTGGCAGGGCTCCGGGTACCCCCTGGCGCGAGCAGCGGGTGAACCACTCCCCATGCTCTCCAGTACCGAGCGGTAAGCACTCCGCCGCCAGCTGCCTGAGCACTTAGCGCCATTGCAGCCTCCCTAGCGGAAGCTAGGATCCGGTTTTTCTGCGGCACTGATGCCTAACGCCCAGAAGGGACGCGGTGATCGCGCGGAGCGTGAGGCCGCCGAGCTGCTCACCCTGCTGCTGGGCCTGCCGATCCGCCGCAAGCTCGGTGCCGGCCGCAGCGACGACGTCGGCGACCTCGATGGCCTCAGCGATTTCGTGCTCCAGGTCGCGGACTGGAAGGACGCGGCCCGGGCGGTGCGTGAGAAGCCGGAAGGCGCCGAACAGCAACGGCTCAATGCCCAGGCGCCGCACGCGGCAACCCTGGTGCGATTCCGCGGCGGCTGCTGGCGCGTGGCGCTCACCCCTGAGCAGTGGGCCCGGCTGGTGCTCGAGCTGCGCGCCCCTGCAGCTGCGCGCCCGGCAGCTCCGGCGGCCCTGGTTCATCTCAGCGAGCCGGCAGATCGGCTGGCCGCCTGAATTTCTCTCACCCTGTCCGTCCCCCTGCCCGCCGCCATGAGCACCAACGCTGCCCACATCAACCTCCCCACCCAGGAGGCACGCGACCGCTTCGGGCAGACGCTCTCCGCCTGGGTGGAGCGTGCCGGCTGGAGCCATGACATCCCCCTGCGCTGGGGCAAGGCGGCCGACTTCCCGACCGTGGCGGACTCGACCTTCAACCGCCTGCAGCGCGGCAAGATCGCCCAGCCCTACCCGGTGACGTTCATCCAGTTCGGGATCATCAACGACCGGCTGGCGCGCCATGACTACGGCCTGGCCGACAGCGATCCCCTGCTGCCGCGCATCGCCCGTCAGCGGCCGATCGAGCACGAGGACGGCCGGATCTGGACCGCCACCGACTTCTTCTCGCACTTCATCGGCGAGCTGGAGGCCCCCAGCTGGGCCGGCGAGCAACCGCTGCCCACCCTGGAGGAGGCGGTCGCCGCCAGTGGCCAGGCGATGGAGGCGTTCAAGGCCACGGCCGAGGCGGCGGAGCTGACCCTGCCGCAGGCCTGGCAGGCGCTGGCGGCCCTGGCGGCGGTGGGCCAGGGCCCGGTGCTGCCGCCGCTGAGCGGCGAGGAGCTGGAGACCCTGCGGATGGTGCTCTCCGGCTGGCACACCTGGACGCCCGAGCAACTGCGGGAGCTGCGCGACCTGGACGGCAACCTCCGCCCCTTGGTGCTTCTTGACTATTGGAAAGACGCAGCTGATCAGCCGCGTTAGCGCTCGATAGCGTATTCTGGGAGAAGCTGAAGGGTCAGCCCCCATGACCGCTCAAGTTGTAGCTGCTCCTGAGCAGCACAGTGCTTTCCCGGAATCCCTGGAGCTGGCGCTCCTGGCCTTCCACCGCACCATCGGCCCCATCCGCAAGCAGTCGGACGCCAAGTACGGCAAGTTCGCCGATCTGCACACCGTCCTCGAGGCCGTGACCCCGGTGCTGATCGAGCAGGGCCTGCTGCTCACCCAGACCATCACCGAGGCCGATGGCGGCAGCTGCCTGCTGATCACCGAGCTGATCCACGCGCCCACCGGCGACAAGCTCTCCTCCGCCTGCCCCATCCCCACCCTCCAGCAGCTCCTGGAGCGGGTGCACCAGCTCCGCGGCGAGGTGCTCTCCAGCTTCCCCCTCGATCTCCAGCTCGCCGCCATCGGCGCCCTGCCGCCGGTGCTGCCGCCCCGCAACGTCGCACCGCCAGGTGCGCCCAGCGGTGCAACCCCCAGCGCCGAGCTGCCGCCCCCGCCCCCGCGGCAGCCGGGCCTGCGGATCGAGGACCAGATCAAGGGCCTCTACACCCTGCTGGGCCAGCTGGGCACCACCACCAACCCGCTGCATGGTTTCGGCGGGATCATCACCTACCTGCGCCGCTACCAGGTGCTCTCCATCCTCTCGCTGGCCGCCAGCGACGACGACGGCGAGAGCTTCACCGCCGCCAACGGCAACGGCGCGCAGGCGGATCGCTCCCAGCAGAGCCAGCACGCCCCCCAGGATCCGCCGCCGCCGCGCTCGCGTAGCCGCCGGACTACGGCTCCCAAGCCACAACCCACACCGCCGCCGCAGCCGGCAGCCAGCCAAGCAGATCAACTACCAGCTCAACAGCAGCCAGTTCCGGCGACCCAGCCCGCGCCACAGCCCACGTCCCAGCCCGCGCCCCAGCCAGCCCCGCAGGCGGATCCAAAGGCCGCCGCACCGCCCGCCGCGGCCAACGGCAGCGGCGACCACGCCCTCACCCCTGCCGAGGTGCAGCAGCTGATCGCCCTGATCCGCACCCTGCCCACCGAGAAGGTGCCGCACCTTGTCGCCGGCTTCCGCCAGCAGTTCCAGTTGCCCAGCTCGGCACTCGTCTCCGATTACATCAAGACGGCGGCCCATGCGCTCTTCATCCGCCAGCACGTCGACGCGCTCAAGCCTGCACAGGCGGGGCTCTGATCGCTCGCAGCTTTCCTGTTCATTCGCACCCAATCCCTCGATGGCTGAGCAAACCCTCACCGCCGCCGCCCTCGATCCGCTGGAGATCGACGGCGACCTTCTCACCCGCGCCCTGCGCCACCCCACCGGCGCTGCCGGCTGGATCGTTCAGCACCGCCAGGGCCAGCTCCAGGCCGACCTCACCGAGGCCCTGGCCAAGGTGCTGCTCGCCTGCGCTGAGAACGAGCGGCCGGGTGAGATCACCCTCAAGATCCGCGTCGCCAGCAACCCCGACACCCCCGGCCAGATGATCCTCTCGGATCAGATCCTCACCAAGCTCCCGCCCAAAGCCACTGCAGCGCCGTACCTCTTTGATCCCGAGGCGATGAGGCTCGCCGGTGAGCTGCCAGGCCAACTCTCTATCCCGCTCGCCTGCTGATCGATGGGACTACCGAAACTCACCATCAAACTGTTTCCGCCCAAGCCGGGAAAGGCTTACGCATCAAGCGGCAATCTCTCGATCGCCATTTCTGATGTTCACGCCTTCGCTGAGTGGCTCCTTGGCCAACACGGCGAACACGACGCCTACCTCCAGCAGACCGTCGTGAAGCTGCTGGCCTTCGAATACAACAACACCAGCAAGGGTGGCAACACCTACCGCACCATTCAGCTCCGCGATCCAGCAGACCTTGAGGGCCCCCAGGCGCCAGCGAGCGCTGGGCGTGGCAATCGCTCGTACAGCTCTCCACCTCCTGGATGGACCCCGCGCTCCGATGAGGGCTGCGGCGGTTTTGACGACGAGGAGATCCCCTTCTGACTGGACCTATGCCGACCCACCTGCAGACCACGGATCACCAGCTCGCTCGGCGCGTCCTCGATGCCTTTGAGCGCGAGTTCTGGGCCGGTCACCACGACCGCGCTCGCCTGCTCTCCGCGCCACTGCGGGTGTTGCACCAGGCCATGGACACCAGCGCTGATCCCGCGCCGCTGATGGCCTCTGTGCTCCAGACCCTCGAATCGGGGACCCCCACCGCGTGAGGGCGGCACCGGGCCCACCACCCGCCTCCGCCCTGTCGTGGGAATGCCGCGAGTGCTGCTGCACCTCACCACGGTTCAGCACGACACCCTCCGCCTGCTCACCGCGCTATGCCCCGGCTGCGGGAGGGCAGTGGCCTGCTTCCGGCCAATCCTTCCGCCACCTCCTTCCCATGCCTGATCCCCGCTTTCGAGATCGCCACCGACTCATCGCCCCCGCCCCTTTCTGATGGCCTCCCCTCTCCCCCAGGTGCTCCACCGCCATCCCCCCAATCAGCGCCTGCCCCGCGGCTACGGCCTGGTGGTCAGCGACCTCTACGCCCACCAGCACTGGGTGGCGCCGATCCCGCTGAACCACCTGCTGCGCTGGGCCTTTGCGGTGTGGATGCGGCTCCGCAATCCGGTGCCGCCCGGTGACGTTGACCTCCTCTCCACCCGACTGCTCTATTTCACGGCCTACCGCCATGGCTTTGCCGCCGCCGCAGGTAGCCGCCACCCGGCCGGCACTGCGCTGGTGTTCACCCGGCCGACGCAGGCCACGATCGCGGCTGCATGGGGCATCCATAGCGATGCCGAGGAGCTGGTCGAGCGGATTCTTGCCGCTGCCATCCGCTCCGGCCCTGATCCCCGCAACCCGCCCCAGGCGCGCCACTGATGGCCTCGCTCTCCCGCCTGCTGCTGCTCGACTGCGAAACCACCGGCCTGGAGCCCGGCACCGCTGAGCTCTGCGAGATCGGCGCCGTGCTGTTCTCGGTGCCCCATCGCTCGGTGCTGCAGCAGCTCTCTTTCCTGCTGCCGGTCGTGACCAACCCGGCCGAGGACGTCAACGGCATTGCCCCAGCTCTGACGCTGGAGGAGCAGCCCGCCGTGGAGGCTCGCGCCCTGTTCCTGGCGATGGTGGCCAGTGCTGACGCCCTGGTGGCCCACAACGCCGCCTTCGATCGGCCCTGGATTGACGCCTGGCTGAGCACCACCAGCAAAGGCGACACCAGGGCCCAGGGCAAACCCTGGATCTGCACCTGCGAGGGCATCAGCTGGGAGGGGATCAGGCCCAATCCGTCGCTGGCGACCCTGGCCCTGGCCCATGGCATCCCGGTGTGGGCGGCCCACCGGGCGCTCACCGATTGCATCTACCTGGCCCAGATCCTGCAGCGCGATCCGCTGCTGGAGGAGCACCTGGCCGAGGGACTGCAGCCCCGGCAACTGGTGGCGGCCGATCTGCCCTTCTCGCGCAAGGACGAGGCCAAGGCGGCCGGCTTCCGCTGGGTGCCCGAGGCCAAGCAGTGGCAGCGCCGCTGCACGGCCGATCAGATCGAAGCCCTGCCCTTCGCTGTGATTCCCCTGGAGGACACCCCATGAGCCGCACCAAGAAGGACACCCCGCCCGCCGACTACCCCCAGGGCCCCAAGACCGTCACCTTCGAGCAGCTTGCTGAGGACGACTGGTGGGCCCTGCTGCACGCCCTGTCGGTGCGCATCCGCTTTTTCGAGCACCAGCGCTCCGGCTACGAGCGCCTCAACGATCCGGGTCAGCAGCGGCACATCGACTACTGCGACGACACCCTCAACCGCCTCCGCTCCCTGCTCCACAGCGCTGAGGAGCAGATCGGGGCTGTCTACTTCCGACGCCATCGGCGTGAGGCCGAGGCTCGCCAATCCCTGAACTACTGATGCGCTGCCCCAGCTGCGGCCACCCCGATCTGCGGGTGGTCACCGGCAACCACGGCCCCGCCTGGCGCCTGCGGCAGCGCTGCTGCAGCGCCTGCGGCCGCAAGGTCAAGACCATCGAGCTTCCGGCTGATGGCCTGATCGCCTTCCGTGCTCCGGCCGACAGGCCGCGCGCCTCCGGCTCCCGCCTGGCGGTGGCTGCCGCCCGCGTGTCCTTCGTCCGCCACCTGCTACAGCAGCTGCAGGATCCACCCGCACAACTGCCATGACCACCGACAACTTCGCCCACGCAATTACCTAGTCCCCACACGTGGGGGCGCTTCTGTGCCCCCATTGTCACGCCGACGCCCTGAGCCCCACGAATGCAGCGCCCACTACACAGAAACAGGCCGGTACGGACGCCGTGCTGATCGGATTTCAGTGCGGCTACTGCGGCCGTCATTCAGCGCTTCAGATCACGCTGCGACACGATCAACGCATCACCCCGCACCCCCCGGCTTCGCTCATGGAGTGGGCGGATGCCTGACTCCATCCAGATGGCGCACGACCCTTCTGCTCCATACCTTCATCCGGCGCCCTCCCTCTCGGAGGCGAAGGCTGCCGCCCGGCAGCTCGGCGGTGCTTCCGCTTCGGTCGTTCACCGCTTCCTCGATGCGATGCACGCGGCGCCAGCGCCAGCCGCTGCCCCAGCTGCCTCCCACACGGATCCGCCTGCTCAGTCGCAGCAGCAGCCACCGCTCGGCCTGCGGCCCCTGGAGTTCGCTGTCCATGACCGCCGCACCGAGCTGCTGGCGGCCATCGAGCGCTACGGCCAGGCCGGCACCGCGGTGCCGGAAGTCTGGAAGCGGGAGCTGGCGGTGGTCCACTGGGCCCTCGACCTGGTGCGCCAGCCCCGCCTGCTGCGTGAGCTGGTGTCGTGAGCCACCAGCGCAGTGAGGCGCTGCACCTGGCCGGCCGTGGCCACTGGTGGCTGATCGGACCGCTCCCGGCCGATGGCTGAGCTCACCCGGGCCTGGCTGGTCTGGCCCGCCCGGGCCGAGCACCACTGCGGCTACATCTACGCCCGCAGGCGCCGCCGGGCCCGCAGGCTCGCCCTGGCGACTGATCCTTACCGGGGCCCGGCCTGGTATCTCCTTGTCGTCCGCCGCGTGCCGCAGCTGGACGGCCTGGCCGACTGGGGCACCACGATCTGGGAGTGGGCCGAGATTCCCCCTGGTGCTGATCCCACCCCATTTTGCTTCGAGCTGATCCAGGCTGCTCCACCTGCCGCCGCGCCGGATCCTGGCGACCATGCGGCAGTTGCTCTCCACCACCGGCGCCGATGAGCAGCACGATCACCTCCACCCGATGGTGAGCTCTGGATCCAGCGCCAGCGGCGCCGTGACCAGGCGGATCTGTTCATCGCCTGGCGGCCCAACGTCTCCCAGCTGCTCGAGGACCCGAAGAATGTGATGGCGTTGCTGAGGATGCGGCCGTTGCACGACATGGAGATCTTCGGCAGCGCAACCTGGGCCGGCTTGTCCTCACCCTCGATCACCCCTACGAGCCTTACCACGACTTGCTGGACAGGCGAATCCGTGACGCCATGCTCTCTAAACGCACCGGACATCCCTTTGAGGTGGTGGCCACAGAGGCTGAGATGCCGTTACCCCTTGCTGCTGGGGACATTAAAGCTGTGGCTCTGGACAACCCCGACGCCCGCATGCTTACTCCTGAGGGCATAGGTGGTTTGATCCTCTCGGCCCCTGCATAACCCTCGGCTTTTACTGCCCTTGCCACCGCCACTTTGCAACCTGTGCAGCGATGCTAAGGAACATTAAGTGTGATGCGCGAAAAATCCATCTTGTCTACGCTGAGCCAGGAATTGATCTTCCTTGATCGAAAATGATTGAATCCGATGCGCCGAGTAAATCATCGCCAGGCATCATTCTCGTCGCCAATTCGCTGATACAGTCATTCTCTACTACTGAGGCATTAGCCCTTCTTAAGTTAGCGCCTTGGTCCATATCCGCAAAGGCGTCGATTCGCGATGCGTCAGATCGGCTCAAGCAAACCCCCGTCAACATGTTGATTGTTGTCGACCCTGAAAGCGGGAAGGTCCCAGCCCTGATTACTGGCAATGCAGAGGTTGCAGCATTTGGGAAAAAGAAGAAACCCGACTGGATAGCTGATCAATTCATAGCCTGTCACCAAAGGTGCCATGCCGAATGCTCGCGTAGGGGCGGTTGCGGAGGCTATGCACTTGTTGTGACTTCTGAGAGTCTCTCTATTCAATGCCACCACTGGTGCAAGGATGATTCAGGTGGTCCGCAGATTCCAATTATCCAAGACCTCTTAACCGGACTTGGATAGGGTGCACTTGGAGGCCCTCTTACAAGAAAGCAACGCTGTTAGGATCTCCAGCCAATAGGAGTTTGTTTGGTAGTCCAGCTCCAGTGATAGCAAGTAGACCAAGGCGAACAACAAGCCGACCGAGCACGTTTGTCGACCCCAACGGCGCTGCCGGCAACGCACAATCTCCCTCAACAAAAAGCACATCACCCTGGCCCACGGCCACCTCAAGATCCACCACCACCCAGAGCGGCCGGGCGATCCTGCCCCCCGCAATTGACACGCACACCCGTACCGTGAATGGCATCACCACCGCGTGAGCATTCGCCGAGGGCCAGCCCCTCACCTTGGTGCTGTACAGCCTCCACTCCGCGGTGCGGCAGGCCGACTTCCACATCGCCCACACCATCTCCTTCAATGAGAAGGTTCTCAGCGCCGGAGGGTTGCGGGATTGGGCAGGATGGAGCGGCGTAGCCTTTTCGCGCAGCTCATTCACTGGCTCCCCATCAGCACCTTCATAGAAGTGGAATGCTGGTTGCGTCAGCCCTGGTCGAGCCAATCGATCCGCCTACTCAGATCGACCACCTCCAGTGCCACCGGCCGCTTAGCGAGGCGGTGCCAGCGCTGTGCCTCCCGCAGGCAGCTGGCGGTGCCGTTGCCGCCAGGGAACGCGAGCACCAGCAGCCCGGCGCCATGGCCCAGGGCAAGCGCAGCGGCGGCCTCGAGCATCTGGCGGTTGCGGATTGGCCCGGCCGCCGGCCCGAACACCGACCAGGCGGCGGGCACAGGCCGCACCGACCAGGCGATCCGCCGGGCGGCCTGATCCACCAGGGCATCGGCGCCGCGGGCCGCGCCGTGGAACAACGCCAGCACCCGCTGCCCGCCGGCGGCCGAGTGCAGCGCCGCTTCGATCTGCGCTGACGGCCAGGCCAGCGAGCGGCTGCCGGTGGTGACCATCACCAACTCACCGATCCGGGGCACGGCGGCGGCGGGCAGCAGCGCCTGCCCGCTGAGATCCACTGCCATACCTGAAACCTAGCGAACACTATCCTAGCAGTGACACGGCTTAGGGCCTGGTACTGACAGCAGTGGCCTGCGGGCGCCGAGCCCCCGCGCAGCGGCAGGCCCCGTGCGGCCATGACCCAGCCGCCCCAGCCGGGTGGCGGCGAGGCGATCCAATCGCCCGAGCGCAAGGGTGAGGCCGCAGGCCGAACTCGCGCAGCCCTTGCGCCGGGTGACACGCTGCCCGACTCGCAGGCCGGCCCGCGCTGCTGAGCTCCCCCTCTTTCTTTCTCTGTAGGCTTGGGCTCGCTACTGCATAGCGGCTACGGCTCCCGAACCCACCACGGCTGATCCTCGCCACCAGGTGCGTGTGGCGCTGATGTTCGCCCTCGGCGAGATCACGCCCGACGATCCCGCCGTGGAGCTGCTGCGCGATTCGGCTCCCCTCGAGGACGCCGACGGCAATCCCTGCTGGCCTGAGCCGGCCCCCGAGGAACGCCCCAAGGGCCGCCGCAAACGCAACCCCGCTGCCGAAGGCGCGGGTCACCGTTTCCCGGGCCAGGCCTCCTCCAAGCGGCCCACCCGGGCGGAAGTGGAGCAGCGCATCGCTCAGCTCCAGTTCTGGCTCGCCCAGCGCCTCCCCAGCAGCGACATCCGCGACCAAGCGGCCCTGCTCTGGGGCATGACCTCCTACTGCACCCTCAAGAAGTACCTGCGCGTCGCCCGTGCGCGCATGGTCGAGGAGCTTGTTGAGGACCGGCTGGTTCACCAGGCCGAGGCGATCTTCTCGCTGCAGGACGTGGCGCGGCGTGCTGCGGACGCTGAACAGTTCTCCGCTGCCGTCGGTGCTCACCGCGTGCTGGCCGAGATCACCGGGATGCTCCGCGCTCCGGTCAAGCCGCCGACGGGGACCTGATGCTGGCCCTCCCTGCTCCAGCGATTCTTGCCCCGCGACTGGCGCCTGGCCTTGCTGGTGGCGTGCTGGGCTCTCCGGCCCATGGCGACCCCTGGCACGACTGCGGCGTGCTCGGCTTCCGCGACCCATCGCTGGCTGCCGACAGCGCGGCGCCCCTGAGCCTGCGGGAGTTCATCGCCGGGGCCTTCCCCGCCTACGGCTTCCACCGCTGGGCGCTGGTGCTGATCGCGCTGCTGCAGCAGATCGCCGATGGCGAGCTCTCGCGCCTGATCGTCACCTGCCCGCCGCGGCTCGGCAAATCCCTGCTGATCAGCAAGCTGTTCCTCGCCTACTTCGTCTACCGCCACCCGCAGCTCTTCTCGGCGATAGCCAGCTACAGCGGTGAACTGGCCTATGCCCACTCCCGTGAGGCGCGGCACTTCTACCGCGCCACCGGGAACCCGCTCTCCAAGGACTCAGCGGCGGTGGGCAACTGGCTCACCCCTATGCGCGGCGGCTGCATCGCCGCCGGTGTCGACGGCCCCTTCAACGGCAAGGGCTACAGCCTCGGGATCATTGATGACCCCTACAAGGGTCCCCACGACGCTGGCTCTCCCAGCGTCCGTTCGCGGATTGTCGAGTGGCTCAAGTCCGTCTGGTTCCTCCGGGCTGAGCCCTCCTACGTCGATGCCGGCGAGGGGGCACTGCAGCGCAACCTCTCGGCCCAGGTGATCGTGCTCACCCGCTGGGACGAGGAGGACATGGTCGGCTGGCTGCTGGCTCAGGAGCTGGAGGAGGCGCCGCAGCACTGGCATGTGCTCGACTTGCCGGCCATCGCCGAGCATCCGGCCGACCGGCCCACCTACCCACCCACGGTCACCGTGGAGCCGGACTGGCGGCAGCCAGGCGAGGCGCTGTGTCCGGAGCGCTTCCCGCTGCAGGAGCTGCTCAAGATCCGGGCCCGCACCGGGGCCTTCTGGTGGTCGGCGCTCTACCAGCAGCGGCCTGCTCCGGCCACCGGGGGGATCTTCCAGCGCGCCTGGCTGCGGGGAGCTTTCCCCCGCAAGCAGAAGCGCCGCTTTGCGCCATTGGTGCTGGCCTGCGATCTGACCTTCAAGGACGAGGACGACAGCTGCTACTGCGGCTTCGTGCTGATGGGGCTGCTGGCACCGGACCCGGGCCAGGTGCAGAAGCTGGAGATCGAGGTGCTGTGGGCGGTGCGCAAACGGCTGGGACTGCCCGGCACCATCCACTTCCTGCTGGCCGCCAGCGCGGCGCTGCAGCAGCAGGGTCTGCGGCCCCATGCGGTGCTGGTGGAGGACGCGGCCAACGGCCCGGCCGTGGTCCAGACGCTCAAGCGCAAGATCCGGGGCCTGCTGCCGGTGCCGGCCCGCGGGAGCAAGGAGCTGCGCGCCCATGCGGTCGCCCCGCTGCTGGAGGCAGGACAGGTGGGCTTCCACCACCGCGCCGAGCCGCTCAGCGAGGAGCTGCCGCGGTTCCCCAAGGGCAGCAAGGACCTCACCGACGCCTTCTGCCACGGGGCGCTGTGGCTGGAGGAGCGCTACTGGAAGGGCCTGGGCGTCAAGGACGCGCCGGTGCCGCTGCTGCTGTCGCGCTGATGGGCCAGCAGCTCTCGCTCTTTCACACTCCGTCGCCGTTGGAGGACTCACCGGATGCGACGGCACCAGAGCAGTCCACGACTGGGCATCTGCCGGCGGCACCGGCCACCCCATCGGGTGCCGGCCGCCGGCGTCGTCGCAGGCCCCATCCCCGTGCTGCCGCTCACGCCCTGGCGCTGCAGCACCTGGACCTGGCCGATGCGATCGCCGGCAACTTCGCCCGCCGCACCATCCATCCCATTGAGGATCTGCGCCAGGTGGCGATCATCGGGCTGCTCAAGGCAGCAGAGCGGTTCAATCCCTCAGGCGGCCGGCCGTTCCGGCCCTATGCCCGCACCTATGCCAATGGAGAAGTGATCCACTACCTGCGTGATTCGGGCTTTGCGATCAAGGTGCCCCCCACATGGAGGGATCAGTACGCCAGCGGGCAGAAGCTGCTGCGCCAAGGCCTACCGCCTGGCCAGCTGCCCCAACGGCTTGGCATCACGCCTCAACGCTGGCAGGAGATTCAGGAAGCTTGTTCGATCACAGTTGTGGCGTTGCCGCCAGAAACTTAGGTTTGTTCCAGAGATAGCCTGAATGCCAAGATCAGCGGCGGAAGTATTCTTGTGTAGCGCTCATGAATCATTAGCATCTGCCATTAGAACCTGATATCAGCCTTGTCCCATATTAACAGTGTCAGTCTCTTTAGGAATAAGCTCCCCAAGGGCTTCAGAGAAGTAATTAATATAGGGTTCATTAAGGCTGACCCAAACAGAAAGAAATGCCTCTTTGACTCTTGCCTCAGCAACAAAGCCAATTTTCTTTCCCAACTGTGCAAAGAGTAGATGTGGGTCGCGGTTTGTGTTTCGCACGCTCTCCATGTCTTGTTGCAGACGCGACTCAAACTCATATGGTTTCAGAAGAGACACGGCAAGTACCCCTGAAACGTTTTTGATATTCTCGTATACATTATCAAAAACTGAGGACTCAGGACATTGACCTGGCAATCGAAGCACGAAATCCGCTGCAGAGTCTTGTTGTCTGGAATCACCATCAATTACGCAAACAGATGCCTGCTGCGCGCTTGGGTCGATTCTGTGGTGATTATGTACCTTAAGCGCGGTTCCGTCACCTTTCATGGGATGAATTGAAATCGAGTCCAAGGCAACATCTGGTATCGCCGAAAAAATGTGTTGGACCCATAGTGCTGCAAAGTCATCTTCAACAAAGGCTACTAGCCTGGAGCTTATTTGACCGCTGATCGCTCGTAGGGAGCGGATGTCAAGCTTTCCTTTATAGAGCTCGCCCTTTACAGATGCCCAGATTGCATTATTCGGCAAAGGGAGGAGTGCGTCATTCGAATGTGTAGTAAATATAGCTTGTAGTCTTTTGCGCTCAGCAAGTTCGATCAAGTATTCGACCATACGAATAGTTGCAACGGGATGCAGCCCATTTTCGATCTCCTCGATCAACACGAGAGCATTATTGCCCGCCGCTTCTAACTCTAGTACCATCCGAATTACGCTCGACTCTCCAGCGCCAAAATGGAATTCAGAAAAGGATTCACCGGTATCGTTGATACCGCTGAGCAGCGTTACATTACCTCGGTCATCCACTCGAATGTGTCTGTAGCCACTTACGTCCTTATCGAGTACTGCTGCCACTGATCGCGCCACTGACTCTGATAAATTATCAATGCGATCATCGGGAACTTCAAACTTATTCGATACACAACGCCTCAGCTCTTTTCTTTCTGCAGCTGGAACGGTTCTCGATACACCAAAAACCAGCACCTCCCGATCCAATGTATTTCTTGCCCATTTGAGATTGTGATACTTAGCAGTCCGTCGGACGGTATCGTTCGTGCGAGCTTCTTGATCTATGGCTTCATACTCAATCTTCCAGTTAAGCATGCTGGCGTCATACTTCCCACTTTTTGCGAAAAAGAGGGCCGGAGTCACACTTTTGTAGAGAATAGCAGCTGCCCCTATAATCGTGGTCTTGCCACCTCCATTGGGCCCAACAATTGCAGTGACAGGAAACTCGAAATCGATTGTTCGGTTTTCAATTCCTCTTGCCTTGGCAATAATCATCTTTAGCAAATATTTACCGTAATTGTGATTGCGAACCTTCTCGAATAGGTCATTTACCTGGCTCGGTCGAATTTCGCTTTGGAACAAGGCTAAGCTCCAATAGGAGGGGAACAGGATCTCTCACTATCTTACGGGTGCATGCACCCGTAACAAGCTTACGCGCACGTTGAGCCACGCGCACGAAAGTGTACCGATCACAAAAGCGTTGTTAGTGGGATGCCTGATCACAGTACTTTTTTAACCTTTTCCACTAGCGTTCTTGTTCTTCCAATTAAGCGAACCGCTTGTACTGGAGAAATGGCATCTTTGGGTCTCGAAACGTGCCCATTCACTTCCGCTGGATAAAGCACAGAATTTCTCAGTGAGCCATATGCTATTGCCAACTCAGCAGCTTGTAGGGCAAAGCGCTCTCTCGATGATTTATTCACGAACTCGCGGACCTTTCCTGGATGGCTTTTGGGATACCTCGTGCCACGGTTCCTGCAATAAGCCCCACCAATTGACTCAAACGCGTGATACCCCATGAAGGCGGCTTTTTCGTGTACTGAGTTGGACTGAGCCCCTTGAGCGGCCAATAGGGCCCTTTCAGCCACCTCTACATAGGCATCATCAACGCTCATTAGTTAGACCTCCTTCAAAGAGTGCAACGCCATATTTTCTGAGAGACTTGATAATCGGTGTTCTCCAAGTCATCGACCGAAGCTCTTGGACTTCAATTGGGAGAATAACAGGCACCACACCGGTTTGAACAACCTGAGGAGCCAACAACTTGGCTAATTCTTCAATAACCGAAAAAGGAATTCGAAATCGCCCAAATGCAACAATCTTTGCCCAGTCTGGCCTGGCGCCACTCCGGGAGTACGGAAGAGCAAATGCGCTAACTGTCTTTCTAGGAGGACGAGTGACAAGGGCATCGGAAAACTGGCCCAGGTGGCGGGGAAGATCCCACTGCATTGTCAGTTCTTGGCGGCGATTACTGACGACCTGATGGAGTTCGGCAAGTTCGATCATCTTAATCTCGCTAGCAAACTTTGGGTCGATCCCTCTAAAGCTGCTGTCTCGGTGCCCATGGCAGCATAAGAGCGCTCGGCCAGCAGAACAAAATCGGCAGAGACTTGTTGCGCCAAGGCATCTTCGATGGGTTCTTCCGAGTTCCAGTTTCTTGGGTAGATCTGCAGAAATCAGTTCGTCTCGCTACAGATCCTTCGCCGCTGCCGATCCTGTCGGCTCTGCCACCAGTTGCACGTCCCTCTGTCTTCACGCCCTCGAGGTTCACGCTCTTGACGAGGGCGCAGACAACATGCCTCATGAGTTGGACGCAGGGCTGGACCTCTCAGATCTTCGCAAAGGCCCATCGATCGCTTGATCTGTCACGTTCTCTGCGTAACAACTGACAGTCCCCCTCGGGTATCCCCGCACATCGGACAGTCATCGATCCCCCTGCGAGCCCATTGGATCTGCGCGACGTCCCACACCCCCCGTGCTTGAGGGGGGGGGGCAGCCAAACCTCAGTGGCAATAGCCAGCAGCCCCCCGCGCTGCTCCCTTGCCCACCCGCAGCCACCAGAAGCGCAACCGCTTCCGCAAGCTCTCTGCTGAAGAGGAGGCCACCAGGCTCACCAATGCGGCCGAGGATGCCCCCTGGGCCCGTGTCCACCCGACCCTGACCGCGATCAGCGACCGGCTGCAGCTGGTGCTCGATGCCTGGAACCTGCTCCGCGCGCCGGATGGGGCCTGCCGGCGCAAGCCCTACCTGCCGCAGGGGATCAAGGAGCCCGATCCGGTCTACGCCTCCCGGATCCAGCACGCCCAGCCCACCGGCTTCTTCCGTGATGCCCTGCGCACCTACGCCGGGATGCTCAGCTTCCTGCACTGGCGGGCGCTGCCGGCTTCGCTCAAGCGGGTGATCGGTGATGTGGACGGGATGGGCACCGACCTGGCGGTGTTCCTGTTCATCGCTGACCTGCTGGTGCTGCGTGATGGCGGCTGTCTGGTGCTGGTGCTGCCGCCTGTCACCAGCCACGAGTCAGAAGGACACCGGCTGGAAGCGATCGCCCGGGGCGATCGGGCCTCCCTGCCCCGGCTGCTGCTGGTGCCCCGCGCTGATCTGCTCCACTGGCGCCTGGCCACTGACAGCCGGGCACTGCTGGAGTTCTGGATCCGCCGCGATGAGCGGCGTCCGGTCCGGCCCCTGCAGTACGGCGCCACGCCGGTGCTGATGGTTGGTCCCGACGGGCAGCTGCTGGAGGCCCCGCGGATCGAGGACTGGCTCTACACCCGCTTCCTGCTCACCACCGAGGGCTTCACGGTTCGCACGGTCGCGGCCGAGCGCTCCACGGCTCACCCGAGCGGCTATCAGGCCCGGCCGGCGGGCAAACCCCAGGAGCTTCAGGGCCACAGCCGTCTGCCGGCGGTCTGGTACGCCACTGATGGCGCCCAGTTCGGTGAGGGCGACCTGCCGCACCTGGGGCTGGCGCACCAGTACCTGACTCACTTCCGGCTCAAGACCGAGTACGAGGACCTGCTCAGCCGTTGCGCCCTGCCGGTGGGGGTGCGCACCGGCGTGGTGGACCGCTACGGCACGGTGCCGTCCGAGGAGGGAGAAGCGCGTCAGCCCGAGCAGCTGGTGCTCTCCACCAACTCCTTCCTCGATCTGCCGGATGGGGCGGACTTCAACTGGAAGGAGATCCGCGCCCGCAGCCTCGCTGAGCACCGCGCCCACCTGCTGCACCTGGAGGACACCATGCGCCGCGATGCGCTGGTGCCGACCGAGAACCGCGGCCCGGGCCGCAGCGAATCAGAGGTGAGCCTCACGGCCGGCCAGGCCTTTGCGCTGCTGCAGTCGCTTGCGGCCCGCAAGACCTCGGTGTTCTCCCTGCTGCTTGAGCACTGGTGCGCGCTCACCGGCGAGAAGCACAACCCCGAATCGGGGGTGTCGCTCACCGTCTCGCCGCTGACACCACCGCCGCGGCCGCTGCCGTCGATCGGCGAGTGGCTGCAGCTGCATGAGCGCGGAATCGTCACCGATGCCGAACTGCGGCACCAGCTGGATCTGGCCGCCATGCCGGGTGTGGTGAACCCCGCTGGTGATGGCAGCAGTGACACCCTCCATGTCCCTGCAAGCCAATGAGCACCCCCACCCACGCCTGGCGGCCCAGCGACCTGGAGGCGATCCGGGTTGCCCTGCGCATCCCGGTGTCACCGGCCTCGATCCGGGTGATCAATGACGAAATGGCGGCGCTGGAGCGCACCTACCCCGACGCCATCCCGGCGGCCAAGGCCCACCTCGATGCCATCGCCCTGATCGACACCCCGCCACCGCCGGGTGAGCCGGGCGGGCAGCTGCCGGCGGAGCCGGTGATCCGCAAGGTGACGCGCAAGGGTGCGGCCGGGCCGGTGCCGGAGCAGCTGCCGCAGAAGAAGCTCGATGTGATCGAGTACGCCACCGAGCTGTTGCTGGAGGAGGTGTCCACCGAGTACGCCATCCCGGCCGATGCCACCTCGGCGGCTGCCGCTGCTGCTGATCCGGCCCGCCAGCGGCAGCGGCATGTGGAGCAGCTGCTGCTGATCCTGCCCCGTCTCGAGGGCTGGATGCCCAGGCCGCGCTCCCTGTTCGAGGGGCAGATGATCCGTGGCTGAGCCGACGCCGCTCCACCTCCATGCCTCGGTGCGGCTGCTGCTGCCGCTGCTGGATCACCCGCGTGCCAAGTCACCGCTCACCATCGCCTGGCATGTGCTGGAGGCCTTCATCAAGCAGCGCAAGCTGCTCACCAGCCGTGACGCCGGCCCCGGCCAGGACAACGGTGATGTGCTCTGCAGCGGCTTCATCACCCGTGGCGCGGAGCTGCCGGCGAGCCTCTCCAGCCCTTGGGCCTGGCTTGCTGCCGACATGGCCTGGCAGACCAATGCGCTGCGACCCGTGCACCAGCCGGCGGCGCAGCCGCTACCGGAGCCGCTCAGCCCGGGCGATCCGCAGGCACCCCAGAGCACTTGGACGCCACGGCCGCGGGTGCTCCAGCCCCCGGTGGATCTGGGTGTGGCCTGGCTGGGGGATCTCGAGGCGCTCCAGTCGCCTGGTGTGCTGCCGCCCCAGCCCCGTGCTCAGCTGCTCGGCTGCTCCCTGCTCACCGCTGGCTTCCCCTTTGGCGAGGGCGGCATCGGCCGCCTGGTGCAGCCCCAGCTGGGGGAGGCGATCGACTTCGTGCTCAAGCCCCAGCGGGTGATCGCCACCGAGCCCGGCGACAGCTTGCAGGGCCTGGCCGATCGCTACGGCACCACGGTGCAGACCCTGCGCAGGATCAACCCGTTCCTGCTGCCCCTCGACACGGTGCTGACCGCAGAGGGCGACACCCTGCTTTCGCTCGCCGGCCAGTACGGCACCACGGTGGAGTGGCTGATGGCCAACAACCCCGACGTGCATCGCTGGGGCGTTCATGTGGTGGCGGCAGGCGACACGCTCAGTTCGCTGTCTGAGCTCTACGGGACGAGCCCGGCGTCGCTGCGGAAGTACAACGCCCCGACCTACGACTTCTGGAGCCAGTCGGAGCCCTTGCCAGTGGGCGCGGAGCTGGTGGTGCCGCTGACCCGGCCCTCGACACCGCTCGATCCGGGACAGGAGCTGCTGGTGCCGCTGTTCAGGCCCTCCACGCTGCTACCTGACGGCTGGCTGCACCTGCCGCCGCGGCGGCGGTCCTTTGCGGACCCGGACGATCGCTCGTATCTGGATGAGCCGGAGCCCGAGCTGGAGCCCGAACCAGAGCCGGAGCCTGAACCGGAGCCGGCGCCCTGAGGCTGCTGCCGGTGACGGTGGCAATAGAAGGCGTGGGCGCAGCCCGGACGGGGTGCTCACACCAACCACAGCCGCGATGGGTGGACCCATGAGTAAGCGCTTCTTCCAAGACCTCCAGGCCCTGCAGCACCCGCTGCCGCAGGCCCTGGTGAGCTACAGCCAGCAGCAGCAATGGCCCAACCAGCCCCCTGCTGCTGACGACGGCGACGACACCGACCCCGACGCCGCCGCCGGCCTCGACGACGATCTCGACGGTGAGGACGATGATCTCGGCGGCGATCCCGACGACCTCGATGCCGACGATCCGGCGGATGAGCCCGCCGATGAGCCGCCGCCGAGCGATGGCATCAACGAGGCGCTTAAGGCCGAGCGCCGCCGCACCAACCAGCTGGAGCGGGAGCTGCGCACCATGCGCCGCCAGCTGGCCCAGTTCTCCAAGATCAACCCCGATGAGTACGAGCGCCTCCAGGAGACCGAGCGCCAGAAGGTGCAGCTGGAGCGGGAGATCGCCAGCCGCGAGCGGCAGCTGCAGGCCAATGCCGACCGCAAGGTGCGCACCGTGGCCAAGGAACGCGACGATGCTCTGCGTCAGGTGGAGGAGCTGCGCAAGGACCGCCTGCTGGAGCGCCTGTTCATCGACGCGGAAGGCCGCCCCGGTGGCGACAACCGCGGCAGCTTCTTCGAGATCTTCAAGCAGCAGGTGGGCGGCGAGTTCCGCCTGGTGAAGGACGCCAACGGCCGTGACCGGCTGGAGCCCACCGACTCCAAAGGCAACGTGCTCCTCGGTGATGGCGGCACGCTCAGCGCCAGTGAGCACGTGGAGAGCCTGCGCACCCACCCGGTGCTGAGCTTCCTGTTCGCCCAGCGCGGTGGCCTCGGCCCGGCCACGACGATCGCCGAATTCGACGGCAACGGGCAGATCAGCAACCTGCAGGACATGAGCCCCTCGGAGCTCTACCGCGCCTCGTTTGCCACCAAGCCCGCCGGCTCCCGCGGCTGATGCCTCCTGGCCGGGGCAACCGGGCCATCACCGCCATGGCCTGGTTCCTGGTCTTCTGGAGCCGTCGCAGCACTGCCACGGTGGTGCGTGCTGCGACATCCGCGTCCGCACGCACACGCGCCAATGCGAGACGGAAGGCCGGCTACGGCCGACTGCTCAGCGTGCAGCGGGCCAACGCGCAGGACCGCAGGCTGATCGGCCAGCGCAGCCGCTACCGCTCCAGCCCGTAGCGCTTCCCCGGCCGCACGAGCGCCCGTCTCTCCCCGCGCCACACACCAGCGGGGCGGGCGCAGCGGCCGAGCGAGCGAGCGCAGCGAGGGAGCAGACACACGGCGCCGAGCGGAGCGAGGCACAGCCAATCCGCCACGCTCAACCAATCACCTGCACCGCTACCAATCGAACCAGCTGAGCCAACCCGCAGCAAGCAAACAATCCCAGCCCCCAGATACGCCAGCCCAGGAATACTGTTTGGCAACCGAATAAATACACCTCCTCTAAAAAGGTGCAGCCGTATTACACCCCCTAATTCGGTTCCGGCGCGGACCAGCTCTCGAAATGTCGCAAAATCTGGAAATTGGTATTGCGAACTTCCCGCGATCGTCGGCGCCGCCCGGGCCAGCGCAGCCCGCAGCAGGCGCAAGGGCATAGCGCAGCAGGCCGTGCGGATTGCATCAGCTCGTGAGCCACTTAGCGTTGGCTGCGATTGTCGCCTGTGCTGATGGCCGATCTCCGATTGTTCCGCCCCACCGGAACCCGCACCTTCAGCAGCCGGTTTCGGCAGGCACCACAAGGGCCCTTTTACGTGGATCGGGGGGGGCTGGGTGGGCCCTTCGCTCGGGCTGAATACCTGCCAGGGAGTGAAGCGCCCTGGCCCGGTCCTGGTCTCAGCACTGTCGTCGACCGTGCAGAGCAGCTCGGTGCCGTGGTGGGCCTGGATGTGTTTTCCAGTGATGAGTGCGGACCTCTGAAGGTGCGGAGCCTGACCATCAACACCGAGGTGCGCTACTACCCGGCGGTGCGGTTTGATATCTTCCCCGCTGCAGATGTCGATTCTTCCCAGATTGCTGAGGCCCAACTGTTTTTCCGCGAGCAGCCCTGGCTGCCTGATGGCGATGAGACACCGAACTCGGATGCCGGCTGCGCGGCGGTGAAGGTGGGTGGTGCGGTGCTCATCGGCGTGCCGATCACCGAGGCGAGCCTGGAGACGGAGCAGAGGTTTCCCCGGTTCAGCTCGGAGGGTGTGGCTGGCGAGTTGATCCAGACCGGTCTCCCTTCTGTGGATGTGACGGCGATCGTGAGGGAGTGGTTGGATCGCCGCCGCTTCGCCGCTTTCCCGAGGGGGCCCACAAACGTCACCCTCGGGATCACACCGGCCCGCCCTCAGCTGGACGACTCAGGGTTGGTGGGTCTGCCGCTTCTGAGCAACAGACGCCGCAAGCTGCACTGGGTGCGGGATCGACGCTGGCGGATTGATGGCTCCCGGCACCGCTTCCGTTGCCTGAGTCGCCTCGTGGATCTCCACATCGTGGCCAGGGTCAAACGCTGAGGTCCGATCGTGTGCTGAATGAAGCACCCTGCTGCTTGATCAGCAGGGTGCTGCCACAGATCACGCCTCGCCCTCCAGCTCATCGGCCAGCGCCAGCACCGCGGTGTGGACTGGTGCCCACTCCTGCAGCACGGCATCGCGTTCGGGTGAGCCGGGAGCTGGCTGCCGGCCCCTGTCGTTCAGCTCGGCCAGCTGGAGGCGCAGCTCAGCGAGCCGCTGATGGCGGGAATCGGTGGCATCCATGGCGTCGGGCGGGAGGCAACAGCTCCAGCATTGCCACGGCTGAGCCCATCGGCAGCGGGGCTTCCCCCGCCGGGGAAGGCCGTGCTCAGACGGCCCAGCGCAGGGGCTGCTCCGGATCGGCCTCAGCTGCGCTGCCGGGATCGATCAGATCCCACCAGGCCCCTGGGCAGAGGGGCTCGACGGGCTCGGGCTCCTGCCACTGGCCGGCGGCGCAGGCTTCTTCCCAGCCATCGATCACGCCCTGCAGCTGGGGATCGGGGGCCGGCCTCTCGGCTTTGGCTGCCATCCACTGATGGAGGCGATGGACGGCAGAGCCGCAGGCGAATCCGGCCTGATGGGTGAGCTCGCACGCGAGCCAGATTGCGGCGAAGGTGTGGGCAAGAGCCAGGCGGGCTTTGCGCTGGAGGGTGGTGGCTTCCATGGCGATGGAGGCGAAGAACACCGCCCCTCCGCAGCGGCCAGCCGGGGTGTCAAGGGCGGCGCAGCCGCTTGTCCTGCCCTTGACCCCCCGGCACCCGCCAGCCCGTGAGCGCAGCGATCGGCTGCTGGCTACCCGCTGCACCATCGGGGAGGTGTGCGCCGAGCGCCAGGGACCACCGCCTCAGCCCTGCTGAGCGCCTCTCCGCCCACCCCGCCCGTGCTGGTGTGTGCGCCCGCGAACCGGCCGGCGCAGCCGGATCGACCGTCGCCTCAAAGGGGGCAGCCAGCCGAAGCCAGCCGCCCCCGGCAAGGCTGATCAGTGGGCCTGGGATGCCGTGTGCCGCGGATCCCAGAGGGGCAGATAGGCCTCGATGAGCTCCATCGCCAGGAAGGCCGGGAAGCTCATCCGGCCGCAGCCCACCGCCTCGGTGACCCCGGGGATGCTGCTGCGATGAACCGGCGCCTTGGTGGCTGCCGCCACTGGGGACTGCCTGGAACGACGATGGCGCCGCTGCAGCTCCGCTTCGATGCGCCTCCGCAGGAGCTGCGGCACCCGGGCGCTGGGGGCGTGACCTGGAGCCCAGCCGCCCTGGGGACTCCAACGGCAGAGCTGATCGAGGAGCCTGCCGGACCTGCCGCGTTTGAGGAAGCGCACCACCACGGTGCCTTCAGCACAGTGCTCGGGATGGATGGAGACCCGCCAGCGGATGCCGGCCTTGGTGTGATCGTGGAGGACAACCGGAAACGGTGTGGACGCCATGGCGAAGCTGGCGAAGGACGCCGAAGCCAGGCGCGGGGAGGGCAAGGGCGGCAGAGCGCAGCGAGGCCGCTTGCCAAGCCCTTGCCCCGCCGCGCACGCTGAGGCAGGCCGACGCCGAACATCTCAGGTTCCGGTCACTGCCTGATCTGAGAGGCAATGCAGCCTCGTCCCGATAGCTCTACCGGCGCACCGAGGCTGCACGCCGAGCTGATCCGTGACATTGAAGAACCAGGAAGCGTGGCTGATTGCTTACCCTCGCTTCAGATGGGCACAAAAAGTCCCTCGGCCACCAACTTGATGAAGTGATCATTCACCTGGTTCGCGCGCCAGGGTTCTCGCACCAGCCAGCCGGCCTCGAAGTTGTGGCGCTGGGCGGTTTCGCTGAAGTTGGCGCTGGACACCAGGGCGCTGGCGTGGTCGGTTGCGGCATCTGTGACAACCACCTTGGCGTGCTGGTAGCAGCGCTCAGCAGAGCCAGACACCAGGCGCTGGTCGACATAGGCCCGAGGTTTGGCGGGCCAGGGCCACACCTCGGCATGGAACCACTGCTTGATCGCCGCCAGGGGATCGGAGCCCAGCTGGTGGGCGATCTGCACAGGGTGGAAGAACAGCTCCACGCGCTGCAGTTGGCCCGCTTCCAGGCGCAGGGCGATGGTCTCCAACAGCTCGCGGAACCCTGAGGAGAGGCCGATGTTGTAGGTGGCGATCAGCAGGCTGGAGCGGGCCCTACGGATCAGCTGATCCACCGTCGCAAACGTGTCGGCAGTTCTGGCATGGAGAGGATCCGGGCCAGACCACACGAAGCTCCAGGCGTTCCGCTCCATCTGGAGAGCTTCTTGGGCATCGGCGAGGCGATCAAGGAGCAACGCCATGAGGCGGGGATGGGCTCCCTCTCGCACCATCTCCACCAACAGTGGCTCGAGCTGAAGGCGGATCGCTTCGCTGTGGGTGGAGAGCAATCCCTGCCAACTGGTGGGCGTGTAGTTCAGACGCCGGAGATCTGTAGCGACTGCCCGCAGTGTCTGAGCTGGCAGCGTGAGGCTCATGCGTTGATGAACTCCCAGAAGGATGGATCACCGATTTCGGGGTTTGCCGAAACGGTCGGGCTCACCAGGGCTCGATCGAGGAACTCATTGCGGATCTCGCAGGAGGTTTCGGCGATCAGTTCGCAGCCATGGCAAGCGGCGCCATGGGTGGGGCGGATGTCAAAGGGGTGGTTGGGGTCGTGCTCGGAGCAGAAGGGATCATTGCTGCAGAGCTGACCGCGCTCGAAGGCCTTGTCCAGATAGGCCACGATCCGCTTCCCGGCACCCACCAGGCCACCCAGGGTGCCTTCTGATCCAGAGCTGCTGGTGAACAGCAGGATGCCGTAGCCGATCTCACTGTTGGCGTAGATCCGCTCGCGGATCGAGCTGGCGCCATAGCCGCACTCCAGGGCCATCTCGGTGATCAACAGGTGGCTGAGGCTGTGCAGCAGGAGGTAGGGGGCTCCGGGGAAGGGGAACTGGGTTTCGTCGAGGCCGCGGGACGCGAGCCACTCGTTCTCGAAGGCCTTGGTGAACTGGCTGGCGCGCATCACCACCGGATCACTGGCGGCCCAGGCCTTGATTGTGGCGGGATCGAATTCGATGAAGATCCCTTCCCCCTTGTTCTCACTGGCCGGCACCCAACGCAGATCGTTGGCCAGCGCTGCCCGGCGGTTCACCTTGGTGGTGTCGATCGGCAGGCCGCCCAGGCTGCTGGTACGGGCCGTGAAGCGGGTAAACCCCACCAGGGCCTGCACTTCCCGCAGACGGTGCACGAGCAGCACCCGCTTGATGGCTTTGCGGAACCAGGCTGGTGCATTGGGGGGCTGCCACACATCCGCCTCGAACAAGCTCCCCTCGGCTGAGCTGGAGACCCCATCCATCGGACCGATCAGCAGCGCCAGCTCCTCATCCTTGGGTTGGGCGAGCTGGCCGCTGGTTCCGCCCCGCTGGGCCTCAATCGTCTGCCAGAGGACTGCTGGATCCACCCCGGCGAAGACACTCTTGAGACGTGGGTTGAACTTGATGGCTGCGGACACATCAGCCTCCGCTTCAATCAAGGCGAGGTCGTCTTTGAGTTCGGTGACGCGCTTGGCCAGGGAGTTGGCTTCTTCCGGCAGCGAGATCACCGAGATCGTCTCGGTGAAGTAGGCGTTGGTGGCCGAACGCACCAACAGGCGGTTCTTGGTGGGCTCACCATCGGTTGTGCACTTTTCGGAGTCACGGGTGTTGCGGCCCAGCCAGGGCGTGTACCCCTGACAAAGCCCCAGAGGACTCATTTCTGTGACCAGGGCATCGGCAAGCTTGCGGGTGGTGCCGCCTTCTGACTGCACATAGATCTGGGTGAAGTCGTTACCGGTGCCGGCTTCCAGCAGGTAGAGACGCTCGGTGTTCTTGCAGCCGAACTGGCGGAAGCAGAAGTCGCGCCAGCGGATGTCGCTGAGGTGGCCGTGGGGGCAAGCCATCACGAAGCGAACAGGAACCAGCTGGTATTTTCCTTCGTCGTCCTGATAGGTGCGCCAGTCCGAGATGCAGCCGTCGTTGAAATGCACCAGGGGCCTGGCGCGGCAGGGAACCCCGAAGGCGATTCTCTCGCTGACCTTCTGAGCGACGGACCACTCGGGGAAGCGCAGCGCCTTGATCGAACCGCTGATGTTCTTGAGCGGATCCACCTCCTTGGGTGGTGTGCGCAGGTCGACGCGTGCTATCCCCGTGGCCTGCCGCACCAGGTTCAGCAGCCGCGGCTCATGGATCAGATCGCAGCCACGATCGTTCCAGAAATCCAAACCGCCAATAAGTAGCGAGTAGTCGGGCAGATCAACCATCGCCCCAGGTCCGTAGAGCTGGAGCACCTGGCTCTGACGCGCCTCACCGAGGGGCGGGGGAGCAGCTTTGCGGCGGGTGGAGGGGGGCATGGGGATGTGGGCGACTGGTTCAGTCGTCGGCGGTGATCTCTTCCTTGAAATTCACCATCCGAATCGGTGCGGAGGGCTCCACATCGCGCAGGCTCCAGTTGGTGGTGAATTGCTTGTAGCCCTCGGCTTGGTAGATCGGATCGTTGTCGAGGGCGGTGTGCAGGAAGCCGGCACCGGCACCCTTTTCTTCATGGGTCCAGTACTGCAGTTTGGCTTCCGGCTCCTGGGTGAGCTTCCACCAGGCTTCGAGCAGATCGATCACGTGATCGCGCACTTCTGTGGGTAGGTGTTCGTCGAGGCTGTCATCGGCGGCACCGGTGGCGACGCAGCGATCCTGCAGCGCCTGGGCGATCTGAGCCTTGATGCTCTGCAGGGCATCTGCGGCCATGGCGCCCTTCGCCCCAGCCAGGGCTGGATCGCCGTGGCGGGCCATCGCTACCACCACCCCAGGCAGGCCGCGATCAAGAGCCCGGCTGGCGAAGGGCGTGCAACTGGTGGCCTCCACATGGCGGTAAAAGGTTTGGTGCCAGTAAGAAAACAGCTCGAAGTGGGAGCGATCCCGCGGGCGATTGGGATTGAGCAGCACCAGCACCAGGCCGGGTTTGTTCTGCTCCGGGTTGTCGCTGAGCTGCCGGCCAACGCGGCTGGTGGCCTGGATGTACTCGGCGGCGGTCTTGGGCTGGTTGAGCACCACCATCAAGCCGAGGCGCGAGATGTCGAGGCCCACGGAAATCATGTTGGTGGCCAGGGCCACATCGAGGTGGTCTTTATCGATGTAGGGCTTGGAGAGCCGGTCTTTGGTGCTGCTGATCTTGGCGGTGTTCACCCGGGACGTGAGTTCCTGTGGTTCATTGGGCCGCTTACGGAAAGCAAAAGGATTGACGAAACCCTCCATGGCGAGGGACCGGTTTTTGGCAAATTGCTCCAGCTGGCCGCCGAGTTCGTCTTCCAGGATGCTGCGCGTCACGCCCAGCTCCTTGAGGTTGGAGAAATAGCCCAGCAGGGTCATGTAGGGATCGGCTGAGTTGTTGGCGCCCATGGCCTTGTTGTCGTTCCAGCCCTTCTGGGCTGCGGCCATCAGGCCCAGGTAAGAGCGCAGCAGCACACCCTTGAGGTTGCGGCCCGGCGCCGAGAGGCCCACATACAGCCGCGCCTGGTCGGGATCGGGGATGGTGCGAGAGAAGAAGTTGTCGTCGCGCTCTGGGCCCGGTGGCGGGAAGATCCGCACCTGGCTGCGGGCGAACAGGGCCTTGATCTGGGCCTCGGCCCGGCGCACGGTGGCGGTGGAGGCAATGATCTTGGGTGGTGGGGTGGAGGCGTTCGGCCGCATCAGCCCCTCGATCACCGTTTCATACAAGCCAGCGAGCGTGCCGAGGGGGCCACTGATCAGGTGCAGTTCGTCCTGGATGACGAGTTCCGGCGGCAGTAGGCGGCCATGGGGGATCTTGAGGCCACCGGCGCTTTTCTCGGCCGGACCCCAGAAACCGGCAGGTCCACTCCTCGTAGGCAACTGATAGGTGCTGACGTTGCCGAACAGCGAAGACGTTTTGCCGACCCAGGGGAGGGCGGCAAACTTGTCGATCGTGGCGATCAGGAAGCAGGGCAGGCGGCGGTAGATCTGCTCGTCCACCGCCAGCACTGGCAATGGCGTGCCCTTGTGGAAGGGGCATGGCCCCATGTGGGCGAAATCCTGCTTGGCCTCAGGAGAGCGGGGTTCGCGGCAGTAGATCTCCAATCGATCGGGATTCCTCGGGGGCAACAGGTGAAAGCCTTCCGGCTGGAGGGGGCGGTTGCACCAGGGGCAGGTTTCGATCGGGATCGGCCGATCGCGCTTGCCCGCCTTCCACTTGGTGAGCACGGCGTGGGTGGACTGTTGGTCGCTGTCGCCCTGTCCGCCGAGCTTGTTGGGGGTGGCGGCCTTGCCCACCCACATGCCGATCTCGAAGGGCCATTCACCCAGCAGGTAGGGGGCGCTCTTCTCGATTCGCTCCAGGCGCTCGAGCTCCAGGGCGCAGATCAAGGTGGCGGCGCGGCCGAGCTGATCGAGGGTGAGCAGCCGCAGGGTGTAGCGCATCAGCACCGTGATGCCGGCTGATTCGATCCCCGGGCTCTGCAGGCGGCGGTGCACCAGGAGGAAGGCCGCCAGGCCGAGGTAGGCCTCCGTCTTGCCGCCACCGGTGGGGAAGAACAGCAGCTCTACGGCCTCACGATCCAGCCGGCCATCGGGGGTCTCTGGAGCCGCCAGGCCCGGCAGATTCATCAGCACAAAGGCCAGCTGAAAGAAGCGCCACTTCGGGCTGCGGGTGTTCGGAGCCATGCCGATCTGATCGGGCGGCACCTTGGCGCTGAAGGCACTGCGCTGGCGGCTGGCGCGGGCCATCACCACGTTCATGGTGCGGAAGGCCTCGCGCACCAGGGGATCAGCCAGCAGCTTGATGCCGTTTTCGATGCGCTTGGCGCAGGCTTCCGCCTGGGCCCGGAGCTGCTTGGCGGTTTCGTTCTGATCGTTGTCGCTGATGGGGTGTTTCGGTTGCTGGGTGATCCAACCCCGGTAGGCCGTCACCATCGGCATCAACTGCTGGCCGATGCGTTCGCTGCGGGCCAGATCCGCCAGGGCCTCCATCCCCATTGGCACGTTGGTGCCGGGGGGTGGTTCGGGAAGGGTGCGGAACACCCGGGCGGTGGGGAGCCAGGTGGTGGTGAGCGTGTGGCAGCGGGCGGGGTTGTCGTCGGGGATGCCTGAGGCGATCACGGCGACGTTGTGGCCGCTCGCGAAGCAGGTATCGTGCCGGTATTGAAGGGCTGCGAGGCGTTCGTCGGGATCCTTGGCGGCCTGCTGCAGGGCATCGCGACGCGGTGGGAAGCCCTGGGGGCAGTGGAGGCTCAGCTCCACCTGGAAAGCAGACACCGGATCGCGGTGACGGATCTGGTTGGTCTTGGGCGGCTCCCGCTTGTTGAGCAGAAAGAGCGACACCGACAGCTGATCACTGGGATAGCCGAGCTTGCTGGGGGCTGGCCGGGCGATCCAGCGCAGGCAAAGGCCCTGAGGTTTGGCCTCCAATGGGATGTCTGGGCTGGTGCCCTCGCCGGCAATCGTCAGAGTCGCATTTTGGCGCTGAGGGCTGCGCAGCCAGAGCTTCTCGTCGTCGCCATCGGCCGGGGCTGTGTAATCCCCCCAGGAGACAGTGGCTTCAATGGTGGAGCCGCGCTCCAGGATGAAGCTCAAGCCGCAGGAGGAGGTAAACCAGCTGCGGCGCGTGTTGGCCTGATCCAGGGCATCGTTGGCGTCGTCGTCCTTTTCCTGCTTCTCCAGGCGGTTGGCGGCATCGCTGCTGGGTTCTTCTCCGGCGAGATCAGAGAAGGAGAGTTGCTCGTCTGTTGTGGTGCGGCCAGCTTCCTGCTGGAACACATGGGGCACCAGGAAGCCGGTGGTGAACCAGACCGAGGGCGGCTGGGGCAGTTGCTCATGGCGGCGGGCAACATCGTCCCAGCTGGGGCCGATCAGATCGCTGCGGAGGGCAGCGACGAGCTGGGAGCGGATTTCAGCGGAGGTGGCCATGGTCAGGGAAGCTCCCGATCGAGGCGATCGAGCAACTGACGGCACTGATCGACCAACACAGGCAGATTGGTCTTGATGACACCCCAGACCAACTGGTTGTTGATGTTGATGTACTCGTGGGTGAGCTTGTTGCGAAAGCTGATGATCTGCGGTGCCTGTTCGATCTCTCCGAACAACGCCTGATCACGTTGAGACAGCTGCATCAGCGCTTCACCGATGGTGATGAATTCACGCTCAACAGAGGAGCGGATCAGACGACTATTGCCGTACTCGTCGAGGCTGATGCCAGCAATAGCCTGGTGGATGGCTTGCCCGGCTTCGATCACATCGCTGAGGAAGGCCCGAGGATCACGCTTCATAGATCAACTGCTTCGAGGCCTCGATATCGCGGCGCACGTAGGGATTGCGTACCGCATCGGCCATCACCAGATCCACTGGTTTGCCGGTGATCGCGGCCAGTTGGCGCTCCAGGCCGAAATAGGCCTTCACCAGGGCACCCGGCTCGATCGGCTGGAACTCAACGAGCAGATCCAGGTCGCTGCGGCTGGGGTCGAAGTCGTCGCGCAGGGCCGAGCCGAACAGGTGCATGCGCAACACCTGATGCCGCCGGCAGGCGTCAGCGATGGCGTCGAGCTGGGGTTGGGCGAGGGCGAGGCTCATAGCGCCAGTCCGATCTGCTCAGTATCGGCCGGATCAGCGGCCTTCGCAGGCCTGCCGCGTTGAGCGCTGCTGACTGAGCCGTTCATGGCAGCGACCAGCTGCTGGCGGATTTCGGTGGAGGTGGCCATGGTTCAGGTGCTCTTGCTGGCTTGTTCTTCGAGGGAGCGAATCGCGCTGAGCACGCCTGGCAAAGCGTCCTGACAGATCAGCAGCACCTGCTCAGCGTCCAGATCGAAGTACTGATGGGCGATCACATCGCGGAAACCCATGGCTCCCTTCCAATCGATGTCGGGGAACCTGGCAACCAGCAGGCCAGGCTCAAGCTTCTCCAGCCGCTTGAGGGCCTCGCCCGCCGCGAGGAACTGCATGCAGATGACATCGAGCAGGTCCTGGCCTTCTTCGCCGTCCAGCAGCGCCGGATCGGCGAGCAGGGGCGCAGCCTTGCGCTCGATCCGCTCCAGTGCCTGCCGGAGGGGTGTGAGCAGCACAAGCCGATCACCGCTCATGCGCTGATCCCCTCCCGGAGGATGGCCTGGCGCAGGGCGGGATTCATCCGCTCCCGCAGCCGCACCAAGTCGACTGGGCGCTGCAGCAGCTCCTCCAGCTCCTGCTTCAGGTGGACGGTGGCGTAGGGGGTGAGGGGATCGAGTTCGACCCACACATCAACATCGCTCTGGGGTGTGGCTTCGTTGCGGGCTGTGGAGCCGAACAGGCCGATGCGTTGCAGCTGGTAGCGCTGTCGCCATTCGTTCTGGCGTTCTCGCAGCAGGGGCAGCACCTGATCGGGGCTGAGAACAGGCAGAGCGGCTGAGCTAGTCATATCCCCAGACCGATCTGCTCAGTATCGACAGCCTGAGTGGCCCTGGGTGGCCGGCCGGGTCGTTTGCCACCTGCGGCTGTGGCTGCGGCAGCTTTCTTGCCCCCCTTGCTGTGCAACCCCATCGCAACCTCCTCCGCATAGCGCTCGGCGTTCAGGGCCAGCAGCCGAGCCAGCACGTCGTCACGCACGGCATCGGGCCAGCGATAGCGCCAGGGCAGTTTGCGGCGGCCTGTGATGGCGCCGTAGGCCTGCAGTTGGCCCTGGAAATCGAGCGCGGCGCCTGCATCCCAGAAGAACAGCTCGCCGCTGTCGATGCGTTGCTGCAGCTCATCGGGGAGCTGGGCGTCGTCTTCGGTGTCGAGATAGTCGAGCCCGAAGCCACAGGCGGTGGGCACATCGCTCCAGCCGTAGGCGGCCAGCACCGTCTGATCCATCTCGCCGTGGAGGCGGCGCAGCTCCAGGAGGCCGCTGCTGGTTTCGGCTGGATCGTGGAAGCGGTTGTAGGTGCTGGTGAGGCCTTCGTTGTTGTCCACCATCAGCTCGGCGCGGCACTGGTGGTAGCGCTCGCCGATGGTTTCGAGGCTCTGGTGGGTGGCTTCGTGGGCAGGATCCCTGGCGGCGGAATCGAGGAGGGCTGCGGGGAAAGGGAACGTCTCGAAGCAGTCGGATGGGGAATACCGAATCAGGTCAAGAGCTGATCCACTGAAGGCATATGACCAAGGTTGATGCAGTTGAGACTGAAGCGAGGCAAAAAAGCAAAACTGTTGGACTGGGAAGACAATGGTTTGCTCTGAGATAACAGCCCTTGGCGCCAAATATGCGAAGCCTGTGGCTCTGACTCTCGACAAGGCAAGCACGCGTTCGCAGTGCCCAGCTGCAGCTTCAAGTGCAGGTGTGGCGCGACCAAACTGCCACCAGAATTGTTTGCGTCGCCGGCCATCAGCGTTGTCATTCAACTGATCACGCTCAGGCTTCACCTTCCGCTCCACAATCCCCATCAGTTCCGGCCACTCCTGCCAACACGCTTCTTCGGTCGTCTCCCCGAAGTTGATCACATAGCGATGATGGGCATGAGTGGGGCTGCTGTTCACCTCCTCGCCGCCGATATACGGAAAGACCACCTCTGCATTCTTCGGGTTCTCGGCAATCAGCCGCTCCATCGTGGCGATTGGAGAGGGGATACCAGGAGTGTCGTTGTCAGCCGGCCCAGAATCGTCGAAGGTAAAGCCCTGGCCGTAGATCTTCGATCCAAGAAAGCTCTTGCCAGCATTGGAAAGCAATTGCATTGGATCATCGTGGCCACCGTTGGCAAACAGAAAGGCCGTGATCTTCTTCACTGGCCGCTTCTCCAAAAGCTTCACGCCGGCGTAGGCTCCCTTGTATAGGTGCACCACGCTCACCACCACGGCTGCCACGCCAGGCCACTTGTAGCGCTTGCGGGCGGAGTAGATCGTGCCGCCGTTCAGACAGATCCAGCGTAGGCCGCTACTGCGAGTGTCACCCTGCGCGATGGTGTTGGTAGCGATCAGCCCCAGGGATCCACTTGGCCGCAGTAACTGGAAGCAGCGGCGGAAGAAGTGGGCCACAAGATCGCAAAGCCCACCACTCTCAGGATGTAGCTGCTTGAACCAGTCGAGGATTCCCTCGGGGTAGCCTTGGATGAGGGTGTTGTTCCCAGCGAAGGGCGGGTTGCCCACGAACACGTCGAAGCCTGGCTCCGGCCGGCCGAACACATCCGGGAAGGCCAACTGCCAGTGGAGGGGCGTGATGCCCTTCTCGCCGTCGTAGAGCTGCTGAAGCTCGTTCGCCAGCTCCCTCTTCAGCTCAGTGGCTGAGTTTGTCTTCACCGTTTCGGCCAGGTAGTCCTTCTTCAGCTCCTCGCGGTCCTTCGGCTTCTTGCCATTGAAAAACGCTGCCACCAGCAGATCGCCCACCGTGCGCAGGTAGGCAGTGCTGGCATTCAGATCGTTCAGGGCCTCGCGCTTCTGGGCGTCGTCGGCATCGCTGCGGCTGTCGGCATGGAACAACGCGAAGCTGCGGGCCTCCTGCTGCCGCAGCTGATCGAGGTAGGCCTCCTGCAGTTCACCCTGCCGAGAAGCTCCTTTCAGTGCCTTCTCAATCTCCGTGCGCTCCATGCCCACCAGCGAATCGCCGCACTTGAGGGCGTGATCCACGAAGGTGAACGGCGCGTCCTTGCTCAGGCTCACCAGCCACAGGCTCAGCCGGGCCAGGTTCACCGCAAACGGGTTCTTGTCGACCCCGTACAGGCAGCTCTGGGCGATCAGCCGGCGGGCATAGATCAAGGGCTCTTCCCCGTGGGCAGAGCCACCGGGCTTGATGCCATCTGGCATGCCCTCCCTGCTCCAGGCCAGCTCCAGCAGCTCGGCCAGGTAACGGCAGCACTCCACCAGGAAGGCGCCTGAGCCCATCGCCGGATCGCAGATCTTCAACGCCAGGATCTGGGCGACCGTTGGCTTGCCGCCACAGCGCTCCAACCAGGGCCGCAGGGCTTCTTCCACGATCGGCCTCGTCAGCGCCCGGGGTGTGTAGTGGCTGCCGCTGCGGCGCCGTTCCTCAGTGGGCTGGAACACCAGGCTGCCGGCAGCCTGGGGCCCGTCGAACAGCTCGCGGTTCATGCGTGGCGCCAGAGCCTCCAACAGCTCGGTCTCGCTGGTCGCCGCCTTCAGGGCATTGGCCGCCTTGGCTGGAAGGGTGGTGGCGGCCTGCTCCTCCAGCCAGGCCTTGCGCTTGGCACCCGGAAGAGCCAGCAAGGCATCGAGGTCCACCGCCGTGGTGAGCTGCTTCTTGGCCCCCTGGGGCTTGCTCTTCAGGCCGATGCAGCGGCCGGGGATGCGACGCACCGCATAGCCCATGATCCCCTCGTACACCGAGCCGATCTGCTCCACATCGAGGGCCCGGTAGCTGATGCGCTCGCCCTTCACCACCAGCAGGTTGGAGAGCACCTCGTGCACCACCCCATCGCTGATCCAGGGTGTTTCCAGCCAGGGGTAGACCGCCGGATCAAACAGCTGCCCTTTGCGCGCCGGCAGGTAATCCACCGTGGCGCCACCGCCGGCGAACACCAGCTGGCAGAGGCTCATCAACCCGGCCCAGGCGCCGTAGCGCTGCTCCATGGTGTCGGGAAATTCGGCGGCGTCCTGCTCCAGCCGCTCAAAGACACCGCTCACCTTGTAGTTCTGCTCATACACCGCATCCTTTGGCAGCAAGGCGTTGTCTTCCGCGTAGAGCAGAAACACCAGCCGCATCAGCACCGTGATCAGGCCGCCATAGAGCTGCTTTGGTTCGTTCTCGGCCAGATGCCCCAGCAGCAGGCCGCCCTGGCGCTGGGTGAGTTCATCGGCCTGTTGGAAGCCCCGCAGCAACTCCCACAGCGCGGCGAGCACCTGATCGGCCAGGGCATTGCTCACCACCGCCTGGAAGCTGCGGCTTTTCCTCAGCACATCAGCGAGCCGGTAGCCATCGGGATCGAGGAACATATGGCTCTGGCCCAGCAGCAGATCCAGGCCCGAGAACATCAGCCGGCCGCTCACCGCCGCGAGATCCTTGAGTGAGAAGGTGATGTGCCCAGAGCTTTCACCCTTCGGGGCCACCACCAGCCGCAGCTGGCTGCCGTTGAACAGCAGCCCCGCCTCCACGCCTGTTTCGCGCAGCAGCCGCTCAAAGCGCTCCTGGGCGCTCGCGCGCCAGAGGTGCTCGCCGCCGCTGACCTTCTGATCCAGTGGCGTGAGTAATGGCAAGTCCTGCACGAGCAGCTGGGCACCATCGCCGGCCGCAGCAGGCACCACGGCTGAAGGTTGCAAGGTTTCGCCGAGTTCAGGCAGGTCCCTGGTGTAACCCTCGATCAGGTTCGGGTCGCTCTGGACCTGATCGCCACTCCAGCCCAGGTGATCCACCAGCAAGGTCTCGATGCGGGAGAAACCCAGCTCCCGGTCTTCCGCATCCGCCTCTTCATCAGAGCCAAGGGCTTCAAGTGATTCCCGGTAGCGCTCCTGCCGCTCGATCAGCTCACTGCCACTGCGGGTCACCACCCAGCCGGCGTCCTGCATCGCCGCAGGAGCCACCACCAGGCCCACCGGCTGCAGGTAGCCCAGCCACTCCTGGTGGGCCAGGAGCTCGGGGTCAATGGTGGAGGGGCGGCGGGGCATGGGCTCAGGGAAATGGGTGAGGGGATCGGCGGTTCACTTGTCTTATCGAGTGGCTCAGAGCCCCGTAAAAGCTTGGTTTCTGGGTAGATACCGGGTGGAAAGCTCAGGATTCACTTGGCTTATTCCCGCTGCTGCGGTTGGCTTAAGACCCAGCTCGCCCAGGGCTCGCAGACGCGCCAGACGCGGATGCGCTGTCCCGGCCGGGCCGGCTCCAGGAATCCTTGTTCCTGCCAATGACGCAGCCAGTCCTGGGCTGTGGTTGACGACACGGCAAACCACTCCTCAAGATCAGACGGCTTGAACTGTTCCGCCTGGCCCTCGCCAGCGGCGACGCATGCCCGCAAGCGGGTGAGCAGCTGCTGGCTGCGCCGATCCAGCCCCTCCCACGGGTGAGGATCGGGCGGTTCCTGATGGCCCTGAAGGGCTTCGGCGCGCTGGGCCAGATCAGCAGCGGCCTGCTGGATCACATCCACGAAGTAGCTGAGCCAGGCGCTGTGCTCAGGGTCATGGCGCCCTTCGTAGAAGTCGACGGCACAGCCGAGCTGCAGGGCTGTGTAGTAGCGCTCCCGATCGGACGCGAACCACTCCTCAAAGCTCAGCAACCCCCGGAATGCGTAGCCACTGCGCCAGAGCGAGGCCGTCGCCAGCAGACGCCCACAGCGCCCGTTGCCGTCGGGAAAGGGGTGAATCGAAATGAAGCGATGGCTGAGCAACCCCGCCCTGATCAGCGGCGGCAGTTGCTCACTGGCCTGCCACCAGTCGCACAGCTGCTCCATCAAGGGGCCCACATCGTCGGGTCTGGGCGGGGCGTAGTCGATGCGGCGGCTCAGCGTGTCCACCACTGGCACTTCCTCGTCGCGAAACAGCGATCGCTGTCGGCGCCTGCCGCGGCCGCGCACGATTACCACAGCATGCAGCTCCTGAATCCATGCCTCACTGAGGGGGCTGCTGCCTTGGGCCCATTCCTCCACCCGATCGAGGGCACGCCAGTAGTTGCGCACCTCATGCTCCGCCTTGCTTCGCTCACGATCCGCCTTCGCGATCGCGACCCGCACGGCTGCGTCGTCCAGCGTGTTGCCCTCGATGCGCGTGCTGCTGCGGGTGCTGCGCTGATAGGCCGCGTGACGCAAGCGCAGGCTTTCATCCGCTGGCAGAGGCAGCAACGCAACCCTGGCCCGGGCATCGGCGATGGCGCAGAGATCAGCCACCAACGCATCGCTGTAGGAGAAGCGGGGTTTCCAGGGCGTGAGCGAGGAACGCTTCATGCCTATCCACTGATGGGCCAGAGGTAGACGAGCCCCGCCGGCTCCAGCCGGTGGGTGATCACCCGATAGCTCTCCTGAATCCGCTTCGGTTCGGTGGCCAGCTCCGTTTCGATCGTTTCCAGCCGCCGTTGCCAGTGCTTCTGATCAGCCGAGAGTTGTTTGCGCTCCTGGCTGGAGAGCTTCTGCAGATCCAGGGCCGGCACTTCCAGCTGCTCTTCCAGCCCTGGAATCAGTGCGGTGGGATCGGCTGCCGCGGCTTGGCGATCGAGCTTGGCCAGATCCCGGTTGCGCTGTCTCACGGTGGCATTGATGCGTTTGCGCTGGGCCCGGAGCACCTCCTTCAGTGCATCGGCCTCGGTGGCACCCCGCTGCTTGAGCAGTTCAGCCGCGGTGGCCTGGGCTTGTTCGGCTGCCGCATCCAACGCTGGTTTGAGGGCCGCGACATCGGCTGGGGCATCGGCTTGCAACTGGCTGCGGATGGCAGCCGAGATCGCCTCCGCGTTTCCAGCCTCCATCGCCTTGGTGAGGGCGGCCCAGGCCTGCTGTTGTTGAGCACCCACCAGTGGCTTCAGCGCAGAAGCGCGGTTGTCGCCGGGATGCCAGTCGGCGATCACGCTGATCAATTGATCGTGCAGTCGTGTGGCCCCCTGGCCAAACAGCGACAGCCGCCCCAGCACCAACACCTTCGGCTGCGGATCGGTGCTGGCCAGCACACAGGCCCGACTCAATTCGTGGTGCAGGAACCCCTGGCTGAGGAAGCGGCTCAACAACCGCTGCACCAAGCGGTGCTCCAGATGCAGGTGCACAGCCTCGGCATTGAGCCGGCCTGGATCCGAGAAGATCACCGGCCGCACCGGGTGTTCCTGGCGCCACTGCCACAGGGGTGTCTTGCGATCCCACACGCCTCGCAGGCTGTCGAGGGTGTTCTCCCAGCTGCGGTCGTTGCTGCCGGCCACCAGGGCCTCGGGATGATCCAGCCGCCAGCAGGATTGCCCCTTCTCGTCGTTTCCTTTCACCAGGCCACTCACGCCCAGCAGATCGAGTGAGCAGTTGAGGGCATCGCGGAAGGGGTCGTCATCGAATCCCAGCCAGTCGTGGGATTTGGCCAGCAGCTGGCGCAGCTCATCCTGTTGTTGCTGCAGCTTCTCCACCCGCCGGGTCGCTTCCAGCTCCTCGCGGGCGCGGTTGAGCATCGCGCCGCGATCGGTGCTGGCTGAATCCATCGCCAGCAGCTGCTGCTCCACCGCCTCGGTGTCGTCGGTGTCGATGCCGCCTTCGAGCACTTCATCCACCTGCCGCTGCACCAGGGGTGAAAGAGAGCCAAGCTCCTGGCGGATCACCTCCGTTTTCTTCACCAGGACATCCATCACCCGGTCTTCCGGCCGGTCTTCCAGCACGAAGTAGTGACACCAAACCTGAGGAGCGCGCTGCAGCTTGCGGTCGATGCGGCCATTGCGCTGTTCCAGCTTGCTGGGGTTCCAGGGGATGTCGAAGTGAATCAGGTGCTTGCAGTGGTTCTGCAGGTTCACCCCCTCCCGGGCGGCGTCGGTGGCGATCAGGATCCGCAGTGGTTCCTGATCGGGGTCGGCATTGAACTGGGCCTTCAGTCGTTCGCGGTTGTCTTCACTCATGCCGCCGGTGAAGGAGGCGATGCGGCGATCGGCATCGTCATTCCCGAGCAGGTCCCGCAGTTGCCGCTCCAGGTAGCGCTTGGTGTCGACGTAGTCCGTGAAGATCAGCAGCCGGGTTGGGTTCCATGCAGCCTTGGCCTCGCCGAGGCTGGGGCAGAGGTGGGTGCGCAGAAACGTCTCCAGCAGATGGATGCGGGGATCGGGTAGGGATCGATTGGCTGCTGCGATCTCGCCCATCCGCTCCAGCAGGGCCAGATCGCTCTGATCCGCCTCAAAGGTCTGGCGCAGGGCCGCTCGGGTTTGCGCTTCCTCCAGATTGAGCAGTTCGTCTTCCGTGAGTTCGGCCAGGTCGCTGTTGCTATCGGCACCGCCGAGCAGCAGATCCAGTTGAGCTCCCGTTGCCGCCAAAGCTTCCCGGCGCTGCTCCTGCTTTTGATCCAAGCTCCTGCGGTGCACCTTGAGGGTGCGGGCGAAGGCTTCGATCGAGCTGAGCAATCGCTTCTGCAGATTGGTGATCACCAGCCGGTCGGCATTGAGCTGCCGCTTCGTCGCACCCCCCTGAATCAGCCGTTGCTCCCGCTGCTTGCGGTATTTCTGCAGCAACCGGGAGAGCTCTAGCTCCGGGGTATCTGCCGGCAAGCTGCCTTTGGGTACGGAGAGGGGTTCAACAATCCGCTCGGGGAACTCCTCACCGATGCGGCGCAGATCGTCCTTGAGGCGCCGCACCAGCACAGTGTCCAGATCACTGGGCTCGAAGGGCACACCGCGCACAAAGCGGGCCGGATCGAGCAGTTCCAGCAGGGCGGTGAAGCTGTTGCTGTGGCCGTTGTGGGGTGTGGCCGAAAGAAAAATGCGGTGCTCGAACAGGGGCGCCAGGTCCCGCAGGCTGCGGGTCAGCCCGGAATCGATGGCATAGCGAAGCGTGTTGCTGGCCGGCGCGGCGTTGTGGGCTTCATCAAGGATCAGGAGGCTTTGGACAGGAGCCTGGTCTTCCCCACCCTTGCCCTGCTCCAGCCACACCCGCAGCGGCGCGGAGTACTCCGAATTGCGCAGCAGGGCATGGGAGATCAGGAAGCGGCTGTGGGTGCTCCAGGGGTTGGTTCCATAGCCCCGCTCCTGGCGCACCTTGGCCAGGTAGGCCCGGTCCATCACGGTGAAGGCCAGGCCGAAACGGCTCGCCATCTCCTCCTGCCACTGCCTCAAGACCGACGGTGGGCAGCTGATCACCACACGCTTGATCCGCTGGCGCAGCAGCATCTCCCGCAGGATCAGACCTGCTTCGATCGTCTTGCCCAGGCCCACGTCGTCGGCGATGAACAAGCCCACCCGGGGCATCTGCAGGGCCTTGCGCAGTGGTTCGAGCTGGTACGCCTTGACGTCGATGCCAGCCCGGTAGGGGGCCTGGAATAGCTCGGCGTCGGTGGCGGTGACGCAGTTCCAGCGCAGGGTGTTGAGGTAAGCGGAGAACTGCTTGGGTTGGTCGAAGCCCCGCTGGGCCACCGCCTCCCAGCTGCTCTCCCCCAGAACTTCGAAGTCGATCTCTCGCTCGCGGAACACCGTCAGCCGGGCTCCGATGGCGTCGTCCTCCATGCAGGCCATCGACACAACCGTGTCGGCGCCTGGCTCCAAAGGGGCTTGGACGTCCTCCACCAGGTAGCGACGGGTGCGGCAACGCACCACGGCACCGGGCTTGAGTTTCTGGCGGCGGCCGGTCGCGGTGCTCGTCATCACCCAATCCTGGTTTGTGCCTGGGCAGCTGTCAGTTGAGGATTCAAGGGCTGTCACCCTCTGTCAGCCCCTTTGCAAGGGCGCTTGGCTTGGCTGTAAACCAACACCGTCGTCGCGACCTAGATCAAGGACCTGCCTTGTACTCCTCGAGCGCCTCCTGCACCTCCCCCTCAAACCCAAACCCTGCATCCGCCATCCCCAGCACCTGCCGGGCGCCGATCTCAATCAGGCAGGCCAGTTGCAACGCCGAGAAGGAGCCGGGCAGGGTTTCCAGGTTGTAGGCGATCAGCGGCTGGTTCACTGGCAAGCCCTTCTCGCCGATCGCGCTCACCTCCACCAGCACCGCTTTGCGCTGCTCGGGCTTCAGGCCCTCGTAGATCTGCAGGGCCTGCCGCAGACCGTCCACCACCATTGGGCGTAGGCCTTCGCCCTGGCTGCGGCGCAGGTTGTGGTTGGCGATGCGCTGTGAGGCCCGTCGGGCCTTCTCGGCGATCTCCCCCCGCGGCACCAGCTCCAGCACCCGGCGCAGCAGCTGGTCGGCTTCAGCCGCATGGGCATCAAGATCCGCGGCCATCAAGGCCTGGGCCACGGTCAGCAACACCACCGGGTCGCCCGGAGCCGCGACCTGCGCGCGGCGCAGCACCGCCACGGCCTCCCTGGGCTCGTGCTGCATCAGCAGCAGGGTGCCGTAGGCCCGCAGGGCATCGGGGTTGCCGGGTTCCAGCTCCACCGCCTTCTCCAGCGCCGGCCGTGCCTGCTCCGGGGTGTCCCCCCGCAGGCCTGCCATCCCCAGCGCCACCCAGGCATTGGCGTGGGTGGGATCGAGGGCCACGCAGCGCTCCAGCAGCTCGGCCGCGCGCTCCAGTTCACCGGCATCGGAGCAGAGCAGGCCCAGGTTGTAGAGCGCCTCGGAGCTGCCGGGCTCGAGCTGCAGCAGGGTCTCCAGCAGCTCGCGGGCTTCCGGGCGGCGGCCCTGCTCGATCAGCGCCAGGGCCCGCTGGAGCGCATCCTGTTGCTCCTGGGCTCCGCTCCAGTGCACATCGATGCGGCCCTCGCTGAAGGCCACATCGAGGCGGCCGCCGCGGGAGCGGTAGGCGTTCTGGAAGAAGGCGGTGACGGTCTGGCGGAAGCTGCCGGTGCCGGGCTCGCCGGTGCCGGCCGGCAACTGGCTGCGATCGAAGCCCGCCTCAGGCAGGCTGAACCTCAGCTCTTCGGCGCTGGTATCCATCGCTCTGGCGATCTGCCACCGGCAGTCTCCCCCAGGCAGCTGCATGCAGGATGTGGCCGGCACCGCGATGGGCTGGCGTCGTGGCTCAGGCCTGCTGCCAGCGGTACCAACCGGCCAGGCCGATCACCTTGGCCCAGGCATCGATCAGCTGGCAGTCGCGCTGGCCTTCGGCCTCGGCTGTGTCCGCCAGGGCGATCAACCGGCGTGCGGTGGGCTCCAGCCCCGCCGCCAGATAGGGCACCGACAGGTCCGGCGCCGCGAACAGATCAGCCGCCACGACGGCATAGGCGCTGATCATCGCCCGGTTGGCGGTGATCAGCTCCTGCGGTAACCCCTTCCCGAAGCCCGGTGCCAGGGCCGGGAGGGTGCTGCGGATCTCGGCCTCCATCGCCTGGCGCTGGGCCGGATGCAGCTCGGGCCAGGCACGGTGCAACTGCCGGTCCACCAGCAGGCCCGGGGCGGTGGAGCGCAGCTGGCTCATCAGGGCGTCGTATAAGCCGCCGCCCACCTGCCGGTTCTGGGCGGCACTGAGGTGGGGATTGAGCTTTTCCACCTGGCTGATCACCCGCTCGCGCCGGTCGCGCTTGCTGGCGAGGTTGACGGGCGGCTCGGGATCCTCGGCCAGGCTGCGCAGCAGCAGGCCGCACTGGTAGGCAATGAAGTAGTCGGTGAGGGCGTCCTCGTCGCGGTAGCGCAGGACATGGGCGGTGACGGTGCCGCTGGCGCGCCGGATCGAGGCCTTCGCTTTCAGCTCTGGATCCTGCAGCAGCTGCACCGGGTAGCCGCTGCGCTGCTCCACCTCATTGATCAGCGCGGCAGCGGCCGGGGAGGGAGCCATCCAGGCGGGACACTGGGGGGAGCCCCACTGTGACGCGGGAGCAGGCGATGGCCCGGCACTTCGATCTCGGTGACGCCCGCGGGCGTGAGCGGATGATGCGGGATGTGGCCAAGCTGCTGCGCCAGCTGCGGCCCGACCTGATGGCCGATGAGCACCGCCACCGCTCCCCGGCGGGGTTCGGCAGCTGGGCGGAGCACTGGAGCAAGGCGGTGGCGGTGGAGCTGTCGCTGGAGGAGTCCGAAAGCCGTCACGACCACGTGGGCATCTGGGGGGCGATGGTGTGCCGCTGGGCGCGGGAGCAGGACGCCGAGCCGCGGTTTCTCGCGCCGGCCCTGGCCCAGGCGTTTCTGCAGAGCGAGCGGCCCCTGCTCACCCCTTCCCTGCCGCGGGATCTGCCCTGTTTCCGGCTGTTCCTCCCGAAGGCGACGCTGTACAGCGAGGAGGGCCCGGAGATCCGCTCAGTGCTGGTTGCCGACGTGCGCGCGATGGAGGGCTGGCTGCCCGACAACTTCCGGCTGGCCGGCGGCGGCCTGGCCTGCGTGGGGCTGGGCGAGGACGGCGCCACGCAGGCCAGTTCCCTGCTGGATCCCTCCGCCAAGGCCCAGCAGCCGGAGCACACCGACTTCAGCGCCCCCCACTGGGAGTGGGATGCCGATGGTGTGAAGGGCACCGCAGCCCGGATGGAGCAGCTGTGCGTCCATGCCCTGCTGGTGCAGCTCTACGTTCCCGAGCTGGTGAGCGAGGGCGAGGTGCCGGCGGCAGGTGGCGGCAAGGGCTTTGGCGGCAAGCCCGCAGGCAGCTCAGCCGGCAAGGGAGGCGAAGTGCCCAGGCCGGTGTGGCTGGGGAAGGACTACCAGCTGCAACGGCAGGCGGCTGAGCTGCCGGACCTCCCGGCAGGGAGCTGGCAGCGGGGCCACTGGCGGCCGCTGTCGCCGCTGGAGGATCCACTAGCGGCACCACTGGAGTGGGTGGAGCCAGTGCTGGCGGGGTGACCCTATAGATACGCACCTACGTCAAGGCTGGTAGCAAAGGCCACCGGCAAACCATGAGCAGGCAACAATGCTGTGCATTGGCTTGATTTCCAGACCCCTCAAGGCAATGGCAATTAACCTAGGCCTAAGATAACCCCAGCTTCATTGCTGCATTACACTCTGACCTAGCTAGACTTTCTTCAATCTTGCCACCTATTCAGCAGTGGATCGTTCAAGGGGTAGCCTGGTGAAAGTGCGTATCGGCAGCCTCGATATATATCCCGTCTTTCCTGTCTCTGGTTCCCCAGCGATCAAGAACCTTGAAGACGAACTTGTTGCGACTCTATACGTTCAAAGAGCTTACGAAGAGTGTATTCTTGCCTATCGGCCACAAACTAGCGCTCCCGCTGAACTGCGGTCATCCTTTGTGGAAAGCAAGTTGTTGGTACAGGCTATTGAGTTGAGGATCAGACGCCTGCGCCATTCCTTTTGACATTTTGTAGCATATTGTTCTTCTCTATGCAGCATAGTATTCCAAGTCTCGATTGTATCCAGGATCTTTTGCTTCGTCAACTGGGGACTTCGTCCTCAGCACTTGTACTCGAGCGACGGCAGCGGAAAGTGCCCGCATCAGTATGATTCACGGTTGATTCAAGCCATGGCGGGACTCGTTATTCACAATCTCCTGCTATCCTATGCGCTCCATGGGCTTGCTTGTTAGCAGCACTGAGCGACACAGGTCCTCGGGTGTGGTGCCTTATGTTTTTACTGTCTATACCCAGGCACTCCAACGCAAGACGAGCAGCGATCCTAGCCTCAGCCCGGATATAACTTCGACTTTTCAACTTATTCCCGTAGAACTGTGTCTCATTAGCGCTGCATCTTGCTGGGTGCCTACACCTACTCCTTCCGGCGTCGCTATAGAGTCACATTGCTAGTTCTAGCGGTATCCTGCTTCTTTGGGGAGTTTCATAATTGTATACCGGTGTCAATGCGCCATCGGGCAAGACTCTTTCGGGAAGCAGAGCCTAGCTTTCTGTTGTGGGTCGCCGCGCCGTGTTTGCTCCGATCCGTGGTAATCCGATCAAGAATCAGAAGCGATCAACCAACTGAGAACGGCGGTTTTCCTGATTGAGTGGCTGAATGACCTGAGGCATGTACAGGCTTCATCCCCACAAAACAGTGGCAGCAGTCAAAAGTGCTAGATATATCCAGCACAAAATCGCTTTGCCTTTGGCCGAAGCTTCATCCATGCCCGCATCCTCCCCGGACGAATCTAAATACCTCTCAAAAGCAAATTCAAGAGGTGATCCTTCTCTTCGAAAAATTTCCTTTGCTGCTCCATACTTTGGGTTCAGCCTTGGATATTTGTTTGTCGCCCAAGTGCCCGCGAGCTGCATTCCCGCATTTGGAAGACCCGTCATAGATATTACGCCAAGGCCAGCAGCCGAATACCAGGTTATGTTCCCGGTTAAAGCCACCAAGATAATTAGCCCGAAGCTGACGATGGCGTTATTTGCTACAGCTAGTACCGGAACAAGCGGTTCAAGAGTGGCCTCGTTGGCAGCTGCAGTCATAAGCCATCCGGCTATCAACGAGAGATAAATAGCGCAGAATACTGGTTTGACTGGCAATGCATCTGAGACAATGCTGAAAGCTAGATACCCATATGTAAAAACAACGACTGGCAGTTGGAACCAGACCTCCAGCACGGCCTTCTGCCTGTCACTTAGATAAGGATTTAGAAGCGAATAGTAGAGAGCCTCTACTTTGGCTCTGGCGCTTAGTGCGTCAGCCCTGAGCCCTCCGGGAGGCCTGCCTTCAAAGTTCAGGGCCATACCCGTACTGTCTGTTGGATATGCAGGCATAGCAGCGCATCAATCAAAAACCACATTACCCAGGCTGGCTGATCTGTGCCACTTATAGATTTCTAAGCAACGCAAACCTGGACTTAAAACGCGGGCAATGCCCTTAGCACATGCACGCCATGTCATCCCCGTACCCATACAAACCCGGTAGAGATTCCGCCTCGGCAGCTGCAGGTGAGCCTCAACGGCATCGAACCGCCGATCTGGCGCCGCTTCTGGGTGGAGGAGACGATCACCCTCGGCCGCCTCCACGAGGTGCTGCAGATCGTGATGGGCTGGCAGGACTACCACCTCCACCAGTTCATCACCGGTGAGCGCTTCGAAGACCAGGTGTTCTTCATGCCGCCCTGGGACGACGGCTTCGGGGATCCGGAGTTCATGGCCCGCCAGCGCGATGAAACCCGCGTCAAGAGCGGCGTCCCATGGAGTGGTGTAACTCGGGAGGATCAGCCCCGGCTACGCCGGGGCTGACGGCTCGCCTCCCTCAGATCTCAGCTGTGGCAATGGGTGGGCCGGTCTGTGACCCTGTTCGGAGCA
>NZ_JAGQCU010000002.1 GCF_024346355.1 Cyanobium sp. ATX 6A2 | reverse complement strand
AGACCACCGAAACCGAAAGCCAGAACTACGGCTACAAGTTTGGCCAAGAGGAAGAGACCTACAACATCGTCGCTGCCCACGGGTACTTCGGTCGTCTCATCTTCCAGTACGCCAGCTTCAACAACAGCCGCAGCCTCCACTTCTTCCTGGCCGCCTGGCCTGTGATCGGCATCTGGTTCACCGCCCTGGGCGTGAGCACGATGGCCTTCAACCTCAACGGTTTCAACTTCAACCAGTCGATCCTCGACGGCCAGGGCCGTGTGGTGAACACCTGGGCCGATGTGCTGAACCGTGCCGGTCTGGGCATGGAAGTGATGCACGAGCGCAATGCTCACAACTTCCCCCTCGACCTGGCTGCTGCAGAAGCCACCCCCGTGGCGCTGACCGCACCGACAATCGGCTGAGGCCAAATACCCCGGCTGAGGCCAGACGGCCCGATTGAGTTCAATAACTGGAGCTCAATCGGGTCAAGCCTCAAAATGCTGCCAAAGCGTTTCAGCCTCCACATCCTGTGGGGGCTTTTTTACTGGGGCGACGATCGGCCAGCGGCCTCAGCGCCGTCGTCGGTGCCGCACAAGCTGCCCCAGAAGCTGACGCCAAGACCGAAGTGCCGACCCGGCGGCAGCGGAGGAAGCCGTGGTCGATCGGGCCGATATGCCCGGCCCTGGCTCTGTTGGAATCCCCTGCGGCAACTGGGATTTTCGGAGGACGGGGCTGGCGGGACTCGAACCCACGACCTACGGTTTAGGAAACCGTCGCTCTATCCGGCTGAGCTACAGCCCCACGGCTGAGCTGGCGCCCACCGCTGGGCCATTATCCGCCACGGGTCATGATGGCCCTGAAAGCAGGCGAGGTGATCGCGATCGGGGGGCTGGCGGTCTTCGGGCGGCCGGCCCGCCCGATTGAGGAAAGTCCGGGCTCCCCAATGGCCAGGCTTGCTGGGTAACGCCCAGTGCGGGTGACCGTGAGGACAGTGCCACAGAAACACACCGCCGATGGCAGGGGGCTTGCCCTCTGCACAGGCAAGGGTGCAAAGGTGCGGTAAGAGCGCACCAGCAGCATCGAGAGGTGCTGGCTCGGTAAACCCCGGCCGGGAGCAAGGCCCAGGGACAACGGTTGGCCATGACACCCGTCCCGACACAAGCGCGCCGCTCGAGGCCGCCGGCAACGGCGGTCCCAGACAGATGATCACCCCCTCGCCCCGGCCTTGGCCGGAGGCGAGGTGAACAGAACCCGGCTTACGTCCTGCTTTCACCCCTATCTCCGCTCGCCATGTCCGATCGCCGCCAGCAGCTGCTGAGCTTCCTGGGCGACCTCGGCCTCGAGCCCGACGGGCGCGACCTGGCGCCGATCGAGGAGGCCCTCAGCCACACCTCCGCCCGCGGGCCCCGCAACCACGAGCGGCTGGAGTTCCTGGGCGATGCCGTGCTGCGCCTGGCGGCCTCCGAATACCTGGAACGCCACCACGCTGGACTGGCGGTGGGTCGCCGCTCGGCCCTGCGCGCCCAGCTGGTGAGCGACCGCTGGCTGGCCGAGCTGGGGGAGCGCTGCGGCATTGAGCGGGTGTGGCGAATCGGCCCGATGGCCGCCGGCGACCGTGCCGGCCAGGCCACCGTGCGCGCCGAACTGTGCGAGGCCCTGATCGGCGCGCTCTACCAGATGTGGGGGGGGGCGGAAGGCGGTCTGCAGCCGGTGCTGCACTGGCTCACGCCCCACTGGCAGCGCAGCAGCACCGAACTGCTGGCCGACCCCCACCGCCACAACTGGAAATCAGCCCTGCAGGAATGGAGCCAGGGCCGCGGGCTGGGGCTGCCCAGCTACCACTGCCGGGAGCAGCAGCCGCTGCACGGCCACCCTGAGCGCTTCCTGTGCAGGGCCGAGCTGATGGTGGAGCCCGCTGGTGAGCCGCAGGCTGCCGAGGGCGCAGGTCCCTCCCATCGCGCCGCCGAGCAGAACGCGGCCAGGGCGCTGCTGGAGCGGCTCACACCTGCTCCAGGGTGCTGAGCGGGATGGTCACCAGCTTGTCCCAGTTGCCGCCCTCGAACAGCACCGCCGCCTGGGCGCCGCTGATGCGCTGCACGAAGCCCTGGTAGCCGTTGTAGATGGAGCGCCCATCTCGCACCACCACGGTGGTGCCGGGCAGGATCGGGAGATCGGCCATGGCTGGGGAGCGGCGGGCTGGATGGGGCGTGGCGCCATTATCGGGGGCCGATGACTGGGGCGGGGGCCGATGACTGGTGAAGGCATGGCGGAGGATCCGCAGCAGAACGCAGCCCAGGCCGATGGGCTGATGGTGGTGGGACGCCTGGTGGCAGCCCAGGGCCTGCGCGGTGAACTGCGGGTGCTGCCCCTGAGCGATTTCCCCGAGCGCTTCACCCGCGTGGGCCAGCGCTGGTTGCGGCGGCCGGGGGGACCTGCCCGCAGCTTGGAGCTGCTCGGCGGGCGGCCGCTGCCGGGCAAGGGGCTGTTTGCCGTGCGCCTCGAGGGCGTGGACAGCCGCGAGGCCGCCGAAGCGCTGGTGGGGGAGGAGCTGCTGGTGCGATCCGATGACCGGCCTCGGCTGGCGCCAGGGGAATTCCACCTGCTCGATCTGGTGGGGCTGGAGGTGCGACTGCTGGAGAGCGGCGCGGCGGTGGGCACGGTGACCAACCTGCTGCATGCCGGCAACGATCTGCTGGAGGTGGCGATCGGGGAGCGGCGGGTGCTGATCCCGTTTGTGCAGCCGATCGTGCCGGAAGTGCACCTGCAGCAGGGCTGGATCGGCATCACCCCGCCGCCGGGGCTGCTGGAGCTCTGAGCCCAACGGGCTGGCTGGCCCCCACTGGCGGTCTGGCCTTGAATGGTTTCAACGCCGCGATTTCGGAGCCCCATGGCCCCCAGCCCTCTCGTGCCAGTGATCCTCTGCGGCGGCACCGGCACCCGGCTGTGGCCGCTGTCGCGCGCCAGCTACCCCAAGCAGTACTGGGCCCTGGCCGGCGACGGCGAGGAGACCCTGCTGCAGCAGACCCAGCAGCGGCTGGAGGGCCTGCCGGATCTGGCGCCGCCGCTGCTGATCTGCAACGAGGACCACCGCTTCATCGTGGCCGAGCAGATGCGCCAGATCGGCGTGGAACCGGCCGGCATCCTGCTGGAGCCGATCGGCCGCAACACCGCCCCGGCGGTGGCGGTGGCGGCGTTGCAGGCCACGGCCCAGGGGGAGGACCCGCTGCTGCTGGTGCTGGCGGCCGACCACGTGATCCGCGACGCCGCCCGCTTCCGCCAGACCGTTGCCGCCGGGCTGGCGGAAGCGGCAGCGGGCCGGCTGGTGACCTTCGGGATCGTGCCCACCGCGCCGGAAACCGGCTACGGCTATATCGAGGCCCGCGCACCCCTGGAGGCCAGCGCAATCCCTGGCAGCGAAACCCCCGCCAGCGAGATCGGCCAGCCGGTGCCGATCGCCCGCTTCGTGGAGAAACCCGACCGGGCCACCGCCGAAACCTTCCTGGCCACCGGCCGCTTCACCTGGAACAGCGGCATGTTCCTGTTCCGCGCCAGCGCCATCCTGGCCGAACTGGAGCGGCTGGCGCCGGAGGTGGTGAGCGCCTGCCGCTCGGCCCTGGAGCACGACGCCGCCGACCTCGACTTCCTGCGCCTGGAGCGCGAAGCCTTCGCCGGCTGCCCCAGCGTGGCGCTCGATGTGGCGGTGATGGAGAAGACCGCCCTGGGCAGCGTGCTGCCGCTGCAGGCCGGCTGGAGCGATGTGGGCAGCTGGAGCGCCCTGTGGGAAACCTCCGATCAGGACACCGCCGGCAACGTGCTGCGCGGGCGGGTGATCAGCCAGGCCTCGCGCAACTGCTACCTGCGCAGCGAACACCGCCTGGTGGTGGGGCTGGGGGTGGAGGATCTGGTGGTGGTGGAAACCGACGACGTGGTGCTGGTGGCCCACCGCGACCGGGCCCAGGACGTGAAGACCGTGGTGGGCCTGCTGGAGCAGGCGGGGGCGCGAGAGAGCCGGGCCCACCGCAAGATCTACCGGCCCTGGGGCAGCTACGACGGCGTGGTGGAAGGCGAGCGCTGGCAGGTGAAGAAGATCGTGGTCAATCCCGGCGCCAGCCTGTCGCTGCAGATGCACCACCACCGCGCCGAGCACTGGGTGGTGGTGCGGGGCACGGCCCTGGTGGAGAAGGACGGCGAGCAGGAGCTGCTCAGCGAGAACCAGAGCACCTACATCCCCCTGGGCTCAAGGCACCGGCTCAGCAACCCAGGCCGCATCCCGATGGAGATGATCGAGGTGCAGAGCGGCGCCTACCTGGGCGAAGACGACATCGTGCGCTTCCAGGACCGCTACGGCCGCAGCGACGCACCCCGCAGCGACCAACCCCAACACTCTCAGGCTGCGGTGGGCTGACCGGCGTCGGCCGCCGGCCTTCGGCCGGGTAGGCCTCCTTCAGGTCAGCCCACCGCAGCCTGGCGGACGGTCCCGCACAAAACCCCCTGGGACCAGGGGTGAGCGGCAGGTTCCCAGGCCAAGCCGGATCCAGCTGCCCGCACCTCACTGGCGCCAGCCCCTGCGTCGCTCTCCCCCCTGCGCCCACACACCTCCCTACGCCCCGGAGGCGACGCCTGCCCCGAGGAGGCCTACCCGGCCGCAGGCCGGCGGCCGACGAGGGCAGGCGTCGCCTCCGGGCAAGCGCTACTCCACGGTGACGCTCTTGGCCAGGTTGCGCGGCTGATCCACATCCAGGCCCCGGTGGGCGGCGATGTGATAGCTGAGCAGCTGCATCGGGATCACGGTGAGCAGGGGGCTGAGCAGTTCGTCCACCACCGGCACCGGCAGCAGCACATCGAAGATCTCGGTATCGGCGCAGGCCGGTGCCACGCCGATCAGCTGGGCATCGCGGGCCTTGGCCTCCTGGGCGTTGCTGAGCACCTTGTCGAACACCGCTCCCGGCACCGCGATCGACACCACCGGCACCCGGGCATCGAGCAGGGCGATGGGACCGTGCTTCATCTCCCCGGCCGGATAGCCCTCGGCGTGGATATAGCTGATTTCCTTGAGCTTGAGAGCACCCTCGAGGGCGATCGGGAAGTTGATACCGCGGCCCAGGAAGATCACGTCCTGGGTGCTCTCGAAGCGATGGGCCAGGGCCGCGCTGCGCTGGTCGTGATCGAGCACCAGCTGGCGCAGCAACTCGGGCATCGCCCGCAGCTCACCCACCAGTGCCAGGAGCCGCTCACGGGTGATCGTGCCACCGCCCACCCCCAGACCGGCCTGCTGCCCCACACGGCGCTCAGCGAAGGCCAGAGCGAGGCCGTAGAAGGCCAGCAGCTGGCCCAGGAAGGTCTTGGTGGCGGCCACGCCCACCTCGATGCCGGCGCCGATGTCGAGCAGGTGGGGCACCAGCCGGCCCAGGGAACTCTCGGGCCGGTTGGTGATCCCCAGCAAGCACGGGGCGTAGGCGGGATCGGCGATCAGCCGACGCCGCTCCTGCTCCATCGCCAGCGCCGCCAGGGTGTCGGCGGTCTCCCCCGACTGGGTGACACCGATGGTGAGGGTGTGGGGTGCCAGGGGCGGCGGCCCGTAGCGGAATTCGCTGGCGTAAAAGACGCTGGTGGGGATGCCGGCCAGCTGCTCCAGCAGGTAGGCCCCCACCAGGGCGGCATGGCGGCTGGTGCCACAGGCCAGCACCTGGATCCGCTCCACGCCGTTGAACACCGCCTCATCGAGGGGCATGGCCACCAGCGGCTGCTCGCCGGGATGGTCCAGGCCTGTCGGCGCCACCGGCTCGGGCAGATGGCGCGCCACCCACAGGGCCGCCGTTTCCGGCTGCTCGTGGATCTCCTTGAGCATGAAGTGGCGGAAGCTGCGCTTGTCGGCCACGTGCTCGGTGCCGGTGAGCAGGCTGGGGGTGCGCTGCCGACGCTCGCCGTCGCCGCCGTAGAGCTCGATGCCGAGCGGTGTGAGCAGGGCGGTCTCGCCGTCCTCGAGGGGCAGGATCGTGCGCGTGAAGCCAGCCAGGGCCGGGGTGTCGCTGGCGCAGAGAAACTCCCCCTCCCCCAGGCCGATCAGCAGCGGTGCCGCCCGCCGGGCCACCACCAGCGCCCCGGGCGCCTCGGCCCAGATCACCGCCAGGGCATAGGCGCCGTTGAGGCGCGGCAGCACGGCCTGCACGGCCTCGAGCAACAGCTGGCCGCAGGGCCGGCGCCCCTGCTGCTGCCAGCTCTCCAGCTGGCAGGCCACCAGGTGGGGGATCACCTCGGTGTCGGTGTCGCTGCGGAACACCACTCCCGCAGCCTGCAGCTCCTCCCGCAGGCTGCGGTGGTTCTCGATGATGCCGTTCTGCACCACCGCCACCGCCCCGCGACCGTCGAGATGGGGATGGGCATTGCGCTCCTCCGGCTTGCCATGGGTGGCCCAGCGGGTGTGGCCGATGCCGCAGTGCCCCGCCGCCCCCTGGCTCTCGAGCCGCGCAGCCAGGTTCACCAGCTTGCCCTCTGCCCGCAGGCAGTGCAGCACGCCGGTGGCGGCATCATCGCGAACCTCCACGGTGGCGATGCCGGCGGAGTCGTAGCCCCGGTATTCCAGCTGGCGCAGCCCCTCCAGCAACTGGGGAGCGGCCTCCCGCGATCCGATCAGGGCAACGATCCCGCACATAGGGCTGTGGCAATAAAAAAGCCCGGCTTCTGGCCGGGCCTGAGCTTATGGAAGCTGAGCAGATGGGCAACCGGGTTGAAGCGGCTGGGTTCGAGGCCGCCCCGGTTCAGTAGGAGAGGCCCATGGAGCGGGAGGTTTCGTCGCCCAGGTAGACGCGGATGCTGAGGAAGTCGGTGGGGCAGGCGGTTTCACAGCGCTTGCAGCCCACGCAGTCTTCGGTGCGGGGAGAGGAGGCGATCTGGCCGGCCTTGCAGCCGTCCCAGGGCACCATCTCGAGCACATCGAGAGGGCAGGCGCGCACGCACTGGGTGCAGCCGATGCAGGTGTCGTAGATCTTGACGGCGTGGGACATCTGGACTCCGGAGGTGCTGAGACTCGGCGTTGGCCAAAGGTACCGAACGCGTCCGGTGGTTTTCGCGGCCCCCGCGAGCCCTTCACCGTTGTTCATACGAACCCGGCCGATCCCCGGCCGGATGGGCCCTGGTCGGGGCGACCCGTAGAGTGCGCCGATTCTCACAGCGGCCATGTCCCAGGAAGCGATCTTCGAGAAAGTGCGCTCGATCGTTGCCGACCAGCTCAGTGTCGACGCCGCCGAGGTCAAGTCCGAGTCGAACTTCCAGAACGATCTGGGTGCCGACTCTCTGGACACCGTGGAGCTGGTGATGGCACTCGAGGAGGCGTTCGACATCGAGATTCCCGACGAGGCCGCCGAGGGCATCGCCACCGTCGGTGATGCCGTCAACTACATCCAAGAGAAGCAGGCCTGAACCGCTCCATGGTTGAGGGTCTCCAGCGCGTCGTCGTCACCGGGCTCGGCGCGCTCACACCGATCGGCAACGACGTCTCCAGCTACTGGGAGGGTCTCAGCAGCGGGCGCAATGGCGTGGCGGGCATCACCCTCTTCGACGCCAGCCGGCACGCCTGCCGCTTCGCCGCCGAGGTGAAGCACTTCGATCCCAAGGGCTGGCTGGAGCCCAAGGAGGCCAAGCGCTGGGACCGGTTCTGCCAGTTCGCGGTGGTGGCCGCCAAGCAGGCGGTGGCCGATGCGGGCCTCAGCATCACCGACGCCAACCGCCGGCGCGTGGGCACCGCCATCGGCTCCGGTGTGGGCGGCCTGCTGATGATGGAAACCCAGGCCCACGTGCTCAACGACCGGGGTCCCGATCGGGTCAGCCCGTTCTGCGTGCCGATGATGATCCCCAACATGGCCACGGGCCTGACGGCGATCGCCCTTGGCGCCCAGGGTCCCAGCAGCGCCGTGGCCACCGCCTGCGCCGCCGGCTCCAACGCCATCGGCGATGCCTACCGGCTGATCCAGCTCGGCCTGGCCGACGTGATGGTGTGCGGTGGTGCCGAGTCGGCGATCACGCCGCTGGGGGTGGCGGGCTTCGCCAGCGCCAAGGCCCTGTCGTTCCGCAACGACGATCCAGCCACCGCCAGTCGTCCCTTTGATGCCGAGCGCAACGGCTTCGTGATCGGCGAGGGCGCCGGCGTGCTGGTGCTGGAGAGCCTCTACCATGCCCGCGCCCGCGGGGCCCGGATCCTGGCCGAGGTGGTGGGCTACGGGATGACCTGCGACGCCCACCACATCACCGCCCCATCCCCCGGCGGTGCCGGCGGTGCCGAAGCCATGCGCCTGGCCCTGGGCGATGCCGGCCTCGAACCCGAGGCCGTGGATTACGTGAACGCCCACGGCACCAGCACCCAGGCCAACGACAGCAACGAGACCGCCGCGATCAGGAGCGCCCTTGGCGAGCACGCCTACCGCGTGCCGGTGAGCTCCACCAAATCGATGACAGGCCATCTGCTCGGTGGCAGCGGTGGCATCGAGGCGGTGGCGGCGATCCTGGCGATAGAGCACGGAGTGGTGCCACCTACCATCAACTACAGCAATCCGGATCCGGCCTGTGATCTGGATGTCGTGCCCAACCAGGCCCGGGAAGCCAAGCTCGATGTGGTGTTGTCCAACTCCTTTGGATTCGGAGGCCACAACGTCTGTCTGGCCTTCCGGCGGCTGAGCTGAGTCAGCCTCATCTCACCGGCCGATCCAGCCCTGATCTCCTGATCTGTACTCCGGCGCCATCGGCGTTCCGGCCCAGTCCCGTCCCTCTCCTTCCGCTTTTCAACGATGGTCGCAGCTCCCCCGTCCCCCGCCACCGCCGCCGGCCCGCTGGAGGCGCTGTGCGTCAACAGCATCCGCTTCCTGGCGGTTGACGCGATCAACAAGTCGAACTCCGGCCACCCGGGGCTGCCGATGGGTTGCGCCCCCATGGCCTTCGCGCTGTGGGACAAGGTGCTCAAGCACAACCCCAAGAACCCGAAGTGGTTCAACCGCGACCGCTTCGTGCTCTCCGCCGGCCACGGCTGCATGCTGCTCTACGCGCTGCTGCACCTCACCGGCTACGACTCGGTGACCCTCGACGACATCAAGCAGTTCCGCCAGTGGAACTCGAAGACCCCCGGCCACCCGGAAACCTTCGAAACCCCCGGTGTGGAGGTGACCACCGGCCCGCTGGGCCAGGGGATCTCCAGCGCCGTGGGTCTGGCCATGGCCGAGGCCCATCTGGCCGCCCGCTTCAACAAGCCCGACTGCAAGCTCGTTGATCACACCACCTATGTGCTCATGGGTGACGGCTGCAATCAGGAGGGGGTGAGCGGCGAGGCCGCCTCCCTGGCCGGTCACCTGGGCCTGGGCAAGCTGATCGCCCTCTACGACGACAACCACATCACCATCGATGGCGACACCAGCGTGTCGTTCACCGAGGACGTGCTGAAGCGCTACGAGGCCTACGGCTGGCACACCATCCACGTGCGCGACGGCAACACTGACATCGCCGCCATCGCCAGCGCCATCGAGGAGGCCAAGGCCGTCACCGACCGCCCTTCGCTGATCAAGGTCACCACCACGATCGGCTATGGCTCCCCCAACAAGGCGAACACCGCCGGCGTGCACGGTGCCGCCCTGGGGGCCGATGAGGCCGATCTCACCCGCAAGAACCTGGACTGGACCTACGGCGCCTTTGAGGTACCCCAGGAGGCCTACGACCACTGGCGCCAGGCCGTGAGCCGCGGCGCCGCCGCCGAGGCCGACTGGAACAATCTGCTCGACGACTACCGCCGCAGCTACCCCGCCGACGCCGCCGAGTTCGAGCGCCAGCTGCGCGGCGAGCTGCCCCAGGGCTGGGATGCCAGCCTGCCCGCCTACAGCGCCGAGGACAAGGGCAAGGCCACCCGCGCCCACTCCTACGACTGCCTCAATGCCATCGGCCCGAAACTGCCTGAGCTGATCGGCGGTTCGGCTGACCTCACCCACTCCAACCTCACCGACATCAAGGGGGAGAAGAGCTTCCAGAAGGGTGCCGAGGCCAACCGCTACCTGCACTTCGGCGTGCGCGAGCACGCCATGGCGGCAATCCTCAACGGCCTCGCTTATCACGGCAGCGGCCTGATCCCCTATGGCGGCACCTTCGCCGTGTTCGCCGGCTATGCCCTCGGCGCCATCCGCCTGTCGGCCCTGAGCGAGCTGGGGGTGATCTACGTGCTCACCCACGACTCCGTCGGCCTGGGTGAGGACGGCCCCACCCACCAGCCGATCGAGACCCTGGCCACCCTGCGGGCGCTCCCCAACCTGCTGGTGATCCGTCCCGGCGACGGCAACGAGACCAGCGGCGCCTACCAGGTGGCGATCACCAATCGCCACCGTCCCAGCGCCCTGATTCTCAGCCGCCAGGCGATGGCCAACCAGGCCAATTCCAGCGCTGCCGCGGTGGCCAAGGGCGGCTACATCCTCGAGGACAGCAACGGCAGCCCCGATCTGATCCTGATCGGCACCGGCACCGAGCTGGAGCTCTGCACCAAGGCCGCAGCCCAGCTGCGCGCCGAGGGCACGAATGTGCGCGTGGTGTCGATGCCCTGCCTGGAACTGTTCGAGGAACAGGACGCCGCCTACCGCGAGAGCGTGCTGCCCGCCGCCTGCCGCAAGCGCCTGGTGGTGGAGGCCTCCAGCAGCTTCGGCTGGCACAAGCTCACCGGCTTCGAAGGCGACACCGTGTCGATCGACCGCTTCGGCGCCTCCGCCCCCGGCCCGGTGTGCATGGAGCAGTTCGGCTTCACCGTGGACAACGTGGTGGCCAAGGCCAAGGCCCTGGGCTGATCCGGGCAGGCCTGCACCCATGCACAGCGCAAAGCCCCGCCGATGGCGGGGCTTTTTTGATGGCGAGCGCGGCCCCCTCCCCCTCCGATCCTCAAGCGCTGGAGATCAGCGCCTGAGGTCGAAGCGATCGGCGTTCATCACCTTCACCCAGGCGGCCACGAAGTCGCACACGAAGCGCGGGGCGCCATCGCTCTGGGCATACACCTCGGCGATGGCCCGCAGCTGGGAGTTGGAGCCGAACACCAGATCCACCCGGGTGCCGGTCCAGCGCAGCGCACCACTGCGGCGGTTGCGGCCCTCGAACAGCTCGCCGGTCTCATCGACGGGCGTCCAGGTGGTGGCCATGTCGAGCAGGTTCACGAAGAAGTCGTTGCTCAGCACCCCCGTCCGCTCGCTGAACACGCCATGGGCCACGCCATCGGTGTTGGCGCCCAGCACCCGCAAGCCGGCCACCAGCACGCTCATCTCCGGCGCGCTCAGGCCCAGCAGCTGGGCGCGGTCGACCAGCAGGTGCTCGGCGGCCACGCTCATCGGCCCCTTCTGCCAGTTGCGGAAGCCATCGGCCTGGGGCTCCATCACTGCGAAGGAATGGGCATCGGTGTGCTCCTGGCAGGCATCCATGCGGCCCGGCGTGAAAGGCACCTCCAGGGGATGACCGGCGGCCGCGGCGGCCTGCTCCACCGCCGCGCTGCCGCCCAGCACGATCAGGTCCGCCAGCGACACCCGCACGCCATCTGCGCGGGAGGCGTTGAACGCCTGCTGGATGCCCTCCAGCACGCCCAGCACCCGCTGCAGCTGCTCGGGCTGATTCACGGCCCAGGTGTTCTGGGGGGCCAGGCGCACCCGGGCGCCGTTGGCGCCACCGCGCTTGTCGGAGCCGCGGAAGCTGGAGGCGGACGCCCAGGCGGTGGCCACCAGCTCGGCGGTGCTGAGGCCGGAGGCCGAGATACGCCCCTTGAGGTCGGCGATGGCCGCCTCGTCCACCAGCGGGTGATCGACCGCCGGAATCGGGTCCTGCCAGAGGAGCTCTTCGGCCGGCACTTCGGGGCCGAGGTAGAGGGTCTTGGGCCCCATGTCGCGGTGGGTGAGCTTGAACCAGGCGCGGGCGAAGGCGTCGGCGAAGGCCTCCGGGTGCTGGTGGAAGTGGCGCGAGATCGGCTCGTAGATCGGATCGAAGCGCAGCGACAGATCCGCTGTGGTCATCATCGGCGGGTGCTTGAGCCCGGGGATGTGGGCGTCGGGGATCAGCTGCTCCTCGGGCACGTCCTTGGCCTGCCACTGCCAGGCGCCGGCGGGACTCTTGATCAGCTCCCACTCGTAGCCGAACAGCGTGTCGAAATAGCCCATGTCCCAGCGGGTGGGATGGGGTTTCCAGGCGCCCTCGATGCCGCTGGTGGTGGCGTCGGCACCCTTGCCGCTGCCGTGGCGGTTGCGCCAGCCCAGGCCCATCTCCTCCAGCGGCGCCCCCTCCGGCGGCGCACCCACCAACTCGGCGCTGCCGGCGCCGTGGGCCTTGCCGAAGGTGTGGCCGCCGGCGGTGAGGGCCACGGTCTCCTCGTCGTTCATGGCCATGCGGGCGAAGGTCTCGCGCACGTCGCGCCCCGACGCCACCGGATCGGGCACGCCATTGGGGCCCTCCGGGTTCACGTAGATCAGGCCCATCTGTACCGCCGCCAGGGGGTTCTCCAGCTCCCGATCGCCGCTGTAGCGCTGATCGCCGAGCCAGGTGGACTCCTTGCCCCAGTAGATGTCCTCCTCCGGCTGCCAGATGTCGGCGCGGCCGCCACCGAAACCGAACGACTGGAAACCCATCGATTCCAGGGCGCAGTTGCCCGCCAGGATCATCAGGTCGGCCCAGGAAATCTGGTTGCCGTATTTCTGTTTGATCGGCCAGAGCAGCCGGCGGGCCTTATCGAGGTTGCCGTTGTCGGGCCAGCTGTTGATCGGCGCGAAGCGCTGGTTGCCGGTGCCGCCGCCGCCGCGGCCATCGGCGGTGCGGTAGGTGCCGGCACTGTGCCAGGCCATGCGGATGAACAGGCCGCCGTAGTGGCCCCAGTCGGCGGGCCACCAGTCCTGGGAGTCGGTCATCAGGGCGATCAGGTCGCCCTTGAGGGCCTGGTAGTCGAGCTGCTGGAAGGCCTGGGCATAGCTGAAGGCAGCGCCGAGCGGATTGGAGGCCGGGCCGTGCTGGTGCAGGATCCCGAGGTTGAGCTGCTGGGGCCACCAGTCACGCGGGGAGGGGCCCCGGCCCGCCACTGCCATGGCGCCCTGGCCGCTGAAGGGGCACTTGCCGAGTTCGGTCATGGGGCTCGTCTGCCTGATCACGCTGTTTCGACCGTAAGCAGCTCGGTCAGGGGCGACCGGTGAGGGTCACAGTCCTTAGCGGGATCCCGCCAGGGCAGCGCGGAAGGCCGGCGAATCGAGGAGCGGCGTGGTGTGGTCGAGGTCGCTCACCAGCACCAGCTCGGCCACGCCGGGGAGGAAGGCGCGGTACAGAGCTTCGGCGTGGCGGGTGGGCACCACCCGATCGAAGGCCGCCGCCACGATCGTGGTGGGGGCGCGCACCCGGGGCGCCTCGGCGGCCGCGTCCCAGCGATCGCGCAGCAGCAGATCCACCGGCACCCAGGGCATGGCGCCGCGGGCCACTGCCGCCAGACTGTCGAAGGGCACCAGCAGCACCAGCCGCTGCACCGGGCGGGTGGCGGCCAGGTGCACCGCCGGCCCCGTGCCCAGGCTGCGGCCCACCACGCTCACATCGCGGTGGCGCTCGGCCACGTGGGCATAGAGGGCCCGGGCATCGGCGCGCAGGGCCGCTTCGCCGGGCCGGCCCTCGCTGCCGCCGTAGCCGCGGTAGTGCAGCAGGTAGAGGGCCGTGTCCGGCAGCAGGGCGGCCAGCTCGGCGCGGGTGAGGGACACGTCCTCGGCGTTGCCGCCGAAGTAGATCAGCGCCCGGGGCCCCGGATGGGGGCGATGGGCCACCAGCACCCGCGTGCCCTCCACCTGCAGTTCCAGCCGGCCGGAAGGATCGGCGGCGGGCCTGGGAAAGTAGATGAACGAGCGCTGGGTCAGAAACAGCAGCAGGCAGGCGCCGCCGTAGCCCAGCGCCAGCCAGCCGATCCAGCCCAGCCACCGTGCCACTCGATCTCTAGAGGAGGGCGATCGGCATCACCTCCATGAGCCCACCGTTGGCGCCGTTGTTGCCCATGAGGCTCTCCAGGGAGAGTCCCCTGAAGCCTCGCGAACCGCTGAGGCTGCTGCGATCAGGATCGATCTTCGCGGCAATGGCCTCGAAATCACCCTTGAACACCTCCTTGCACAGCTTGATCGGGAAGAGGGTGCGCAGGTTGAAGGCAATGGCGCCGACCGCATCGCCAAACTCATCCCTGACCCGCAGAAAACCCTCGGCTTTGCGGATCTCGAACTCCTTGGCTATCGAGGGATCGCCTTTCGCCGGTATCGCCTTGCCCCTGGTGACGATGTCCAGGCTGAACCGATAATCAACAGGATTGTCCCGGGAATCCTCCAAGCGACCCTTGATGGAGGTTTCAAAGCGCTTCTCCGTGATCTCGAAACGCGTTTTCAGGCGCTCCAGCGAATAGGGATTTCCGCTGCCTGTGATCTCATCGAAGGCCTCCTCCACAGGCGTGTTGAATGGGTTTTTCGACTCCTCATCATAGGTTTCTCCAGCACACCGAAAGAATCTGGGGTCAGCCATGGGTATTCAAATTAGAGAACGTAATTCTAATTCGGCCAGGAAGCATCCAGATGATCAGTGAGCTTTCTTCATGTCCCGCTCGCTTCAACAGCCCACGGTGAGCGGCGCCACCGGGGCGATGCGCGGATTGTGGCCGCCCACCTGGTTGGCGCGCAGCACCAGGGCGGAGGCGCCCAGATCGAGAAACACCTTGAGCACCGTTTCACAGGCCAGACGCGGCAGCAGCGAGCGCCAGCTGCCCAGGCCCTGGAGCAGATCGCGCAGGGGTTGGTCGTCGAGGCTGCTGCCCAGCCGGAACGAGCCCCGTTGCCAGTCGGCGCGCAGGGGCGGAATCGGCAGCAGCCGGCCGCGCAGGATCTGCTCCAGCTCCAGCAGGGTGGCCAGGCGTTCAGCCTGCTGGGGCTGGCGCTGCTCCCAGGCCAGCCGCCGCTGCGGATCGGTGCCGCGGATCTCGGCGTCCAGATCGCGGATGGCCGCGAACAGGGCCAGGTTGGAGTCCTGGGCGCAGTTGTGGGCCGGGCCCACGAAACTGCCGCCGCAGCCATCGCCGATGCGGTAACGGGCGGTCATCGCCGTGAGCTGGCGGGCGAACGTGTCGAGCGGACAGCGCAGGCGCTCCTCGCCGGGCAGACCCAGGCTGTAGGCGCCGGTGAAGGGCGGAAAGCGCACGAGGATGTCGGCCACCGGCCGGCTGCCCAGCCAGCCCCACTGGCGCTCACCCAGGTAGCGCCAGCGGTCCTGGACGCCGGCCACCACCCCATCGGGGTTGTGGGCATACACCTGGCGGTAGTCCACCGCCACCGCGAGCTCACCGCCGGCCAGCGGCTCGCGCAGCACCCGGCCGAAGCCATAGGCGAAGTGGCCGGTGCAGAGGCCGCCGCGCAGGGCCTGCTCGCGCTGCTCGCCGCCGATGCCGCCGAACACGTGCAGCACCAGCAGCCGGTCGCCCTCGCGCCATTCGGCCAGCAGGGCGTCGGCATCGGTGGCCCGGCGTGACACCAGCACCGAGCTGGCGGCGCCGGGGGTGGTGTCGGCCCAGGCCTGGCGGCGCACGTAGCGCCAGGCGGCGCGCCGATGGGCGATCACCCGCTGGGGAGGAAGACTGCGCAGCCGCCGCGGCAGCAGCGCCTGCACCACGAAGCCGCCCTCGCCGTCAGGCACGCCGCTCACCAGCCAGCCCTCGCGGTTGAGGTCGTTGTCGGCCAGGCCCGCGGCGGTGGCGGGCAGGATGCCCTCCTGGTTGGCCACCGGCTCCGGCAGCCGCAGGCGCAGCGGCGGACCGCTGAAGTCGCCCCGGGCCGGATCGAAGGCCAGGGCCTCCCAGTCGTCGTCGTCGAGGGGGCGCAGGAAGCGCACCAGGGCCCGGGCCAGGCCGGCGGTCTGCAGCGGTTCGGCCGTCACCTCCAGGCGCAGGGGCGCAGCCGGGTTCGTCTCAGCGGGGAGCAGATCGCCCCCCTCCACGCTCACCGGCCCATCCAGGCGCACCAGCACGTCGTCGTGGGGGCGGGCACCGGCCAGCGACTCCAGCGGGGTCACCTGGGGCCAGCCGTCGAGCCGCAGCGGGTGCAGGTTGCCGCCGCGGGCGCTGTCGCGGGTCTCGTCGCTGAACCGCACGTCCATCGTCACCTGGGCCAGGGCGGGATCGCGCCAGCGCAGGGCGGCGATCTGGCCGCGGCAATGGGTCCAGCCGGGCGGCGCCTGCAGCACTTCGAAGCCCACGCTGCCGTCGCGCGCGCCGGCTGGCGGCAGGATCAGCCGGCCGATCCAGTGCGGGCGAGGCTGGATGTGCGGATCGGGCAGGGGCGCCAGATCGCGGGCCGAATCGGGGCGGTGCCAGCGGTTGGCGAGAAAGCGCTGGTAGTTGACCCCGCCCGCCGTGGGCGCAGCCTCACCTTCGGGGGGTGCGGCGACGATGGCACTCACCAGATCCACGGTCTGCTGCATGGGGGTGCGTCCGTCGGGGAGGGTGCGCTGGGCGTCCATGACGCCGCCCGGCAGTTCATGGCCCACCGGACCCAGCGGCACCAACGTCACCCTGCCGCGGCGCAGCGCCCGGTTCCAGTCGGAATAGTGGTGAACGGGCCAGCGGCGGGGAAAGAGGATCGAGCCCAGGGGGGCCACCGTGTCGCGGGCGCCCACCAGATGGAAGAGGTGCTCGGCCTTCAGGAAGCGGTTGTTGCCGGCGAACACCCCGGCCAGGGAGATCACCTCCACCGGGGCGCCCAGCAGCCGGCGCAGGTGGGGCAGGGCCCCGAGCGAGATCTGTCCGCCGCCGCTGAAGCCAAGCAGGGTGATGGGCGTGCCGCCGGCGGCGGGGTAGCCGTTGGCCAGGAGCGACTCCACGATCAGATCCGCCATGCCGGCGTTGTAGAGGGGGCCGTAGCGGCCATCGGCCGACACCGCCACCACGGTGAGGTTGCGCAGGTTCACCAGCAGCCCCAGCCAGGCGAGGGGACGGCGCACGCGCCACAGCTCCACCCAGCGCCAGAAGCGCGCCAGCCAGCGGCCCTCGGTGAGCGGCTGGTTGCTGATCGAGTAGGGCATCAGCCCGCGCAGGATGGCGATGTCGGCCGGCAGGGCCGCCGCCAGGCGGCGCAGGAAGTCTTCCCCTTCCGGCAGGGCCTGCTGGGAGGCCTGGCCGATGCCGTCCAGATACACCACCCAGCGCCGCACGGGCCGCTCGGGGGCGAGGGGAACCGCCAGCTCGCCCAGGCTGGCGGGCCCTTCCTCGGCATCGCCGAACCAGCCGGCCCACCAGCCCAGCGCCTCCAGCGGGGCGAGGAAGGCGGCGATCAGGAACAGCACCAGGCCGATGCCGATCAGGTCGACCACCAGCCCGAAGCTGCGCACCAGGGCCTGCCGGGCCAGGGCCAGCAGCAGGCCGGTGCCGGGCAGCACCAGCACCAGCAGCAGCACCAGGGCGGCGAGCAGCCGGCGACGGTGGCGGTGCAACCAGAGCCTCATGGGGGCCTCAGCGCGGTCTCATCGCGGTGGCCGGCTGGCGGGACCGGTGGCGAGCAGATCGCGCAGGGCGCGGCGGTTGCGCACCAGCTGCACCCCGGCGGCGCGGTTGAGCAGAGCCCGGCCCAGGCGCATCAGCGGCTGACCGGCGCGCCGCTGCAGCAGCAGCATCACCAGCCAGCCGCCGAGCAGGGCGGTGAAAGCCTGCCAGGCCCCCAGGCCGGCCACCTCCACCAGGGCGACCACGAAGGCGATCGCCGTCCACAGGGAGAGCAGGGTGAGCCAGGGCACGCCGAGATAGGGCAGGGCGCCGAGGAAGGCCAGCAGCTGGGGGGCATGGGCCACCCCCAGGGCCAGCACCACGGCGGAGGGACGCACGGGCACGGCGAAGGCGAGGCGGGCCACCAGCCAGGTGCTCAGGGCCCAGAAGAGAAAGCCCACCACCAGCAGGATCGCCTCCACCACCAGGCTGAGGGCGAAGCGCAGCGGCGACACCCGGTTCACGAACAGGATGAAGGCATGGCCGACGCCCTGGGAGAGGGCGGCGAGCAGGGCGATCAGCACCCCCCACCAGGCCGGCACCTGGCCGGAGGCGAGCATCCGGAAGCCGTCGGGATGGAGCCGCAGGGTGTGGCCCACCAGCTCAGTGAAGGTGTCCATCACGGATCCATCCCTGAGGGCGGTTCACCACAGCTGCAGGATGGGCGGCTCCAGGTCGAGGCGCCAGAGCTGGCGGTGGTGACGCAGCAGCTCCTGGCCCACGATCGCCTCGGCACCCACCGAGGCGAAGATCGGATCGGCGGTGACGATCACCTCGGATGCCGGCACAGGGGGCCGGGCGACGAGGCCGATCCCGGACACGGAGAAGCGCTGGGCGCGCTGCAGGCCGCAGAAGCCGGCGATGAGCACCGGTTGCGGTGCCGCCCCGGCCGTCAGGCGCCGGCCCAGGGCGGGGGTGATGAAGAGCCCCTCGGCACCGGTGTCGGCGAGGGCGGGCACGGTGCCGGCGCCGGTGTTCAACGGCATGAGCGGCACCCCCGCACTCCAGCGCAGGGGCAGGAGGGTGGACGGGGTGGGATCGGCGGCGGCCTGGCGCTGCGCGGCGACCACGGCCGGCGATCCCAGGGCCAGACGGCCGCCGCTGGGATCCACCCACAGCGGCAACTGGCGCAGCAGCGGGGCCCCGAGCACCCCGTCCGCCCCCTCGGGCAGGCCACCGGTCTGCAGCACCAGCGCTTCGGCGGAGCGGATCTCGAGGCGCCCGGCCCCGCCGGTGAGCCGCAGGGTGGGAAGCGTGGCGCGTTGCGGCCGGAGGTCGCCACAGGAGCTGCCCGCGCCCACCAGGCCGAACTCCTCGGCGGGAATGGGGACACTGGCGAGGCCCAGCCGGCTCACCAGAGCCGGCGACACCAGGGTGTTGGAGGCGCCGGTGTCCAGCAGGAAACGAACCGGCTGACCCGTGCCGCCCTCCCCGCCGGTGCGGAACGTGAGCACGGGGGTGTGGCCATCCACGGCCCGCTCCAGGGGCGCGCTGGCCACTCCCTGGAGCAGGCCGGGCCGCAGCGGGGCACCCTTCACCTGGATCAGGGCCCCGACGGCAGTGGCCAGGGCGGGCGCCGGCATCAGGGAAACAAGGGCAACCGCGGCAGCGCGGGCCAGCTGAGGCATGAGGGCTTGCCTGAGGCCTTGGGTGACTGCCATCGCCCCGCTTCGATGGGCCAGGTGATGACTGTACCGGCGGAATGTGAAACGAGGGACTGCGTCTGGTGCCGCAGGGCGGATCTACTTGATGCCGATCACCATCGAATCCGGACCCACCAGCGCCTGAACCCGGGTGCTGGAAAAGCCTGCCGTCTGCATCCAGCCGCAACAGTCGGCGCCGGTGTAGTCGAAGCCGCCGGGGGTTTCGATCAGCATGTTCAGGCTCATCATCAGCCCGAAGGCATTGGTGGAGCGCTCGTCATCGATGAGGGCCTCGTAGACCACGAGGGCGCCACCGGTTGGGAGAGCCTCGAAGGCCTTGGCGATCAGCATCTGCTTGGTGGGCAGATCCCAGTCGTGCAGGATGTGGCCCATCAGCACCACATCGGCCCTGGGCAGATCCTGCTGGAAGAAGTCGCCCGGCACGAACGACAACCGATCGGCCAGCCCCAGGCCGTTCACATACTCCTCGAAGATCGGGGCCACCTCGGGCAGGTCGAACCCGAACCCCTGCAGATGGGGATTGGCCTGGGCGATCTGAGCCGCCAGGTCGCCCTGGGCGGTGCCGACGTCAACGTAGGTGCGGTAGTCCCGCCAGGGAAAGCTGTGGGCGATCGCGATGTTGGCACCACGGCTGACGCCGGTCATGGCCGCCAGAAAGTCCTTGAGGCGGGCCGGGTCGGCGTAGAGGGTTTCGAACAGGCCGGTGCCGCCGTTCTTCAGTTCGTTCTGGGGCTGGCCGGTGCGCAGGGCCTCGGTGAGATGAGCCCAGGAGGGATAGAGGCGATGGTTGGCCATCTCCAGGATGCCGCCGATGTAGGAGGGCTTGTGGCGATCCAGGAAGAGATCGGTGTCAGCCGTGTTCGCATAGCTGTTGCCAGTGCGCTGCAGAAAGCCGAGGGCCACGAGGGCATCGAGGAAGTCGCGCGCGGAGCGCGGGTGCAGCCCCAGCCGGGCGCTGAGGGCTTCGAACGGTTCCGGTCCGCGGGCCAGTTCGCTGAACACGCCGATCTCGATGGCGCTCAGCAACACCTTCGACGACCAGAAGGCCAGCCCGGTCTGCAGGATCCTCTCGGGACTGGGCTGGTTCTGCATCGTGAATGAGGATGAGGGGACTGATCGATTTGTGGACGCCCTGGCTGAGCGGAGGGCATGGTTTTTTATCTAGCACTTTCGCCGAGATGGCTCAGTGTGTGGTGGGCCGGTTTACGAGAGGGGTTGAGACGGGGGAACGCTCAAGATCAGCAGCGGGAAGAAGCACTATGAATTTGACAAGAATCATGGGCCGAGTCCGCTGTATCTTGATGTTAGGTGGCGCGGATTCCTTCACGTCATTGTGTTTTTCGCCAAAGACCTGCAGCCCCACGATACCGAGGTGGGCATGGGAGGCATACGGACAGCAGTTGCCAATTTTGAGCCCAATACAAAATGTAAAGCAACGGCTGCCAGCTTGTGCTGACCATGCTACTAACAAACTAGACAGGCATCTCATACACAGGAGGAATGCCCGTGCGTCACGTCACACCAACCTTAGCCGCCTTTCTTGTCGGGCTGGGTTCAGCATCTCCCGCATATCCGTGCTCGCGTGTCCTCTGGGATTCTGGAACTGGGCAGGTGTTCGTGGGCCGGACCCAGGACTGGACGGAACGCGCTAATTCGGCCTTCCGAATGTACCCACGCGGGATTGAAAGGCGCGGGGCGGTAGCAGACAATCCCCACATATGGATTTCGAAATATGGCAGCCTGGCCTTGTCTGCCTATGACGAGGGCACGCATGAGGGTGTCAATGAGATGGGCTTAAGCGCTCACGCTTTGTATCTAGCCGGCGAAACTGATTTTGGCAAACGCGATCCCCGGCGGCCCGGCATCGGTGTGATGCAGTGGGTGCAGTACTACCTCGACAACTATGCGACTGTCGCCGAGGCCGTGGCCGCGCAGAAGAACGACGCGTTCCAGATAGAGCCGCTCATCCTGCCGAATGGATTTCCCACGCTGGTGCACGTGTCGCTGTCCGACAAGTCCGGCGATTCCGCTGTGATCGAGTTCATTGGAGGCAAGCCAAAGATTTACCACGACAAGCGCTTCACCGTTATGACCAACGAGCCCACCTACGACAAGCAGATCGAGAACCTCAAGCAATACCGCACCTTCGGCGGCGACAAGCCGTTGCCCGGTGAGCGTACCCCTTCAGACCGCTTTGTACGCGCGGCATATTATGCCAATGGCTTGCCCAAGACGACTGACCGCGCAGAGGGCGCTGCGTATATGTTCAGCGTTATCCGAAACGTATCCGTTCCCTTCGGTAGTCCGGACCCGAACAAGCCGAACGTCGCCAGCACAATCTTCAGGACTGTTCAGGACCTCACCGGAGACCGTTACTATTTCGAGAGTACCTATGCGCCCAACGTGGTCTGGGTCGATTATGGCAAACTCGACTTCAGCAAGGACTCTACAGAGAGAGAACTGCAGGTGGAGAAGAAGATACTTTCGCTCGGTGGCGACGTGACTAACCAGCTGCAGCCGGCGAAACCGTTCGTTTTTGGCATGAACAAAGACTGAAGCCGGCTAGCTTATGCGAGGGTTTCAGGCATTGTTTGGCGCAATCATCAACTTCACTTGATTGGGGCTGGTCTTCCGGAACCAGACAGGAGACATTGCGCGATGGGTGGGGTCTGTGGAAGACCCTGAGTTCGCCATCCAGACCTACCGCGGCTCGGCTGGCAGTTATCTCAGTGACTTCCCGAAGAAGCTACTAAAACAGGGCTTCAGTGTCTTTATACACCAAACTGCCGCGACAGGTTTGGTGACTATCAGCTGAAGGGTGCGCTTCCACTTCATTCCAACTTGTTACTACCGATTAATCCTGAATATGGCTTCCCGTCAGCAGCTTCCACGGTACGAATAACGCTTGCCATCACCTGGCCGCAAGAAGATACTGATCGTGGTGTCAACTACACGGTGGCGGCCCTGGTGCATGGCGGTGTTAGCTGCTCAGCACCTTCGCCCTAGGTGATGGCGCTCCGCGCAGTAGCCCCTCCACGCTCAGATCCTCATCAATATCTGGCCAATGGATTCCAAAGCCAGCGCCAGCAATCCGCCAGTTACCACGCTCTAGGGGGGTGGCGTGCAGCAGGCGCGGGTACCAGGCCAGAGGCACTGAGATGGAGCGTCCGTCTGCGAGGTCGACGATCAGCTTGTCCTCTGTGCAGGCAACCTCTATGACCCGTTCGCCAGGGTTAGCCATGAAACTCCTCCCATGCCTTCAACAGGGTAGCTCTGTTCAAGCTGACAAGCCGCTCAATTTCACGTAGCTCTCTGGCTTTGAATCCAAGACTTGAAGAAAGTGCAACTGGCGTGAGCCATACCTTGCAAGAGTCCTGATCTCGATCAACATGAATATGTGGTGGCTCATTTGGCTCGTGGCTGTAGAAGTAGAACCTATACGGACCGCTCCTGAGGACTGTCGGCATCGTTGAGCTTCCCCATCAGCTCAAGGATAGCCAGCTCGTTCTCCTGAACAGCTAACGCTGGCCATCAACTGGCTGCAAGATGAAACTGGAGAAGTCTGGAGACACGTGGAGGCGGCACAGGTGAATGGCGATGTTAGAAGTCAGTTCTTAAACTTCTCGAAGTAAGCAGGATCAACATCATAGACAGTGCGTTTTACTAAGCCTAGCTCAACCTTCTCAAACATCTCGACCAGTTTATCACCGTCGACGAGTTCAACTTGTGGCGCTCCCTCTCTGTTCGCTTCTTCGACGGCCGCGTTGCTAAACCCTGATGTGGTGATGATGATGCCCTTTTCGGCTCGACCAATCATCGTGTTGCGGAAATCACCGACTTGAGCACGAGAGACAAGGTTGCCCTTTCCGTAACGCTTGCATTGGAAGAGAACTTTGAAGCTAACAAAAGGGTTGATCTCCAGCGTTCCATAGCCATCAATGCCGCCGTCTGCGGAGCCCCCAGTAACTTCAACATTCTGAAAGCCTGATTCCCTCAGAAGTTCTCTACAGACTTTCTCGAACCCCGAGGGACTGATTGATCTCAGAGTATTAATTAGATCAAGCTTCTCGTCTTCATCGGGCTCCTCTGAGGGAGCCCCTGGCATGAGCGTCTCCTCTTCTGTCTCCTGAGCCTCCTTCTTTTGCTTTCGGTTCTCGGCGTGGATTGAGACCCATTTCAGGAAGATGTCCCTTGACTCTTTTTCGTCTAGATGGGTGTTGCGTCCCTTTTCAGTAAGCGTCCATGTTCCATACTTGGATGAATCTAGCAGGCCTTCCCACACTAAATACTGTCTAGCCCAAGCCACCTGGTTGTGAAACTTGCTTCCTCCAGACTTTAGTGTCTGATCAAGTAACTCGTCAGGAAGACTGAGGTTCTTGGCAATGCGTGCAGAAACTTCTCTGGGGCGGCCTGAATCGCCAAGATCCCGAAGGGCATCCAGTAGAGGGCCGAACCACCGAATGAATTCAGCCTGAGCTTTCTTTGCCATTCAGAGCAGGATGCGACCCAAGTGTAGTTGCCCTAACGCGATCAGGCTTTCCTGTACTTCTGACTAGTCATTAGACGGTTCCGAGAACCAAGCCAACTTGGGCTGCCGCTTCCGATAACCACAATCCGATGATGCCGGTGATATCGGGAAAAGCACTGTGGCGCAGTGCTTCAGGTGCATGACCGACCCAGTGTAGGAGTGGTTCGCGGGTCCGACAACCACCTGTTCGTAGCGATACACAAGGTCTGGCCGCACAGGTAGACAGCCCAGGGTGATTCGCCAGCCGGAGGGTTGAACTCCTGGCTCGCCAACCCGTCGATCGCCTTGGATTGCTCGCGGCATCCGGCCGAGCTGGTGGCCGGGATCCAACCGGATCGAGCGCCGCCTCAGGGTCATGGTCCCGTGGGAGTGGCTGCGGGGTGCTCCAGCGGCAGGCCCTGCGCCTTCCAGGCCCGGATGCCGCCGCGCATGTTGGCCACCCGTGTGAACCCGTTCTTCTGCAGCTGTTGCGTGGCCAGGGCGGAGCGGCTGCCGGAGTGGCAAAGCACCACCGTGGGTCGATCCGTGGGGATCTCGCCGGCCCGGCTCTCCAACTCGGGCAGGGGAATAAGCAGGCTGCCCGGGATGCGACCGTCCGGGCCCTGCACTTCCGCTTCGGAGCGCACATCCACCAGCGTCAGCGCCTCGCGGTGATCGGCCACCCAGCCGGCCGTCAGTTCCGGCAGGCCGGCATAACTGCGCTCGATCGGTCCCCAGTCGTCCGCTTCCTCCAACCCACCGTCAGCGGGCCTGCCGGAGCGCAGGTTGGCCGGCAAGGCCGCTGCGATCCGGTTGGGGTGGGGGAGGTGCAGGTTCTCCATGTAGCCCACGAAGTCGCGCTCATCGGCCTCACCCCCGAGCCGGGCGTTGTAGGCCTTTTCCTCGGCCACCGAACTCACCGCCCGGCCGCTGTAATCGTGGGCCGGGTAGAGCAGGCAGTGGTCGGGCAGGGAGAGGAGCTGCTCGGTGATCGAGTGGTAGAGGGTGGCGGCATCCCCCTGCTGAAAATCACAGCGGCCGCAGCCCCGCACAAGCAGGGCATCGCCGGTGAAGGCCATGCTGTGGTCATCGAGCACGACGCTGAGGCAGCCATCGGTGTGGCCGGGGGTGGCGCGCACCTCCAGATGGCGGCCGCCGAAGCTCACCTGATCACCGTGGCGCAGGGGCAGGGTCACGTTCTCGGCCCCGGCAACGGCGGCCAGGGCGATGGCGCAGCCGGTGGCCCGGTGCAGCCGCCAGCTGCCGGTCACGTGGTCGGCGTGAACGTGGGTATCGAGACTGGCGACCAGATCGATCCCCAGTTCCCGGATCAGGGAGAGATCGCGGGGGTGCTGCTCGTACACCGAATCGATCAGCACCCCCTGCCTGGAGGCCACATCCGCCAGCAGGTAGGTGAAGGTGCCCGTCTCGGCGTCGAACAGCTGCCGCAGCAGCAGCGGAGCACCGCCGGCGGCGGCCGCCAGGGGAAAGGGAGCGGAGGATGCCATCGCGTCTGGCGACTCAGCCCTCACCCTGCTGCGGTCCAGCCTGCAGCTTCGGGCGACCTTCAGCCAGCACACCCTGCAGGTAGGCGCCCAGGAACATCCCGGCCAGGCCGATCAACACCGGCCCGTTGCCGATGCCGATGCTGGCCACCGCCGCCCCCGGGCACAGGCCGCTCAGACCCCAGCCCACACCGAAGATCACGGCACCCGGCACGGTGCCGGCCAGCATCGGCTTCACCTCGTGGGAGAAGGGCAGCCCCAGCAGCGTGGTCTGACGCAGCCGCGGGGCCAGCCGGAAGCCGATGGTGGTGACCGCCAGGGCCGCCGCCATCACCAGCAGCAGGCCGAGGTCGCGCAGCTGCAGGAAGCTCAGCACCACCTCCGGCCGGGCCATGCCGCTCCAGGCCAGCCCGTAGCCGAACAGACCACCACCCAGCAGGATCGAGATCAGACGCTTCATGGGGTCACCCCCAGCAGCAGCACGATCCGAGCGGTGACGATGGCCACCGCCATGAACACGGCGACCGCCAGCAGCGACGCCCTCGAGAACGAGGCAACGCCGCAGATGCCGTGGCCGGAGGTGCAGCCCGAGGAGAGCCGCGTGCCGAAACCCACCAGCACACCCCCCAGCGCCAGCCTCCACCAGCCCACCGCCGTGACGAAGAACGCCTGGTGGGTCGCGGCGTACAGCCAGGCGCCGAGCACCATGGCCAGGGCGAACAGCAGACGCCACTGGCGCGAGCTGCGCTCAGCCGTGAGCGGCGTGACGTAGGTGAGCGTGGAGCTCAGGAAGGAACTCGCTCCGGCTTTCACACCGAGGGTGAGGTACATGACCATCAGTCCCAGTCCGAGGAACAGCCCCCCGTACAGATAGGACGTGACGCCATTGGGAAAAGGGAAGCCCAATCGATGCGGTCACCGAAGACAGCCGGACCCTAAACACGTCGGTGACGGCAGGCAACTCCAGGTGGCTGGCAGCCCGGAGTTGCCGGATCGACCCATAGGGACTGGGGGGGCCTGCCAGGGAGCGTCCGGAATCAGCCGCTGGGGCCGCTCCACCAACTCAGACGCCCAGCGGCTCCCCCTGGGCCTTCTGCTGCTCCAGCACCTCCGCCAGGCCTTCAAGGTCCTCGTCGGTGATCTTGGTCTGCATCGGGCAGTGCTTGGGCCCGCACATGGAGCAGAACTCGGCCTGCTTGTAGATGTCGGCCGGCAGGGTTTCGTCGTGATACTCGCGGGCCCGCTCCGGATCCAGGCTCAGCTCGAACTGGCGGTTCCAGTCGAAGGCGTAGCGGGCGCGGCTGAGTTCGTCGTCCCGGTCGCGGGCACCGGGGCGGTGGCGGGCGATGTCGGCGGCGTGGGCGGCGATCTTGTAGGCGATCAACCCCTCACGCACATCCTCGGCATTGGGCAGGCCCAGGTGCTCCTTGGGGGTCACGTAGCAGAGCATGGCCGTGCCGTGCCAGCCGGCCAGGGCCGCGCCGATGGCGCTGGTGATGTGGTCGTAGCCGGGGGCGATGTCGGTGACGAGCGGACCGAGCACATAGAAGGGAGCTTCGCTGCACTCCTCCATCTGCTTTTTCACGTTGAACTCGATCTGGTCCATCGGCACATGGCCCGGACCCTCCACCATCACCTGCACGTCGTGCTCCCAGGCCCGGCGGGTGAGCTGGCCGAGGGTTTTCAGTTCGGCCAGCTGGGCGGCATCGGAGGCATCGTGCTGGCAGCCCGGCCGCAGCGAATCCCCAAGGGAGAAGCTGCAGTCGTAGCGCTTGAAGATCTCGATGATGTCGTCGAAGCGGGTGAACAGCGGGTTCTGCTTGTGGTGATAGAGCATCCACTGGGCCAGGATGCCGCCGCCGCGGCTCACGATCCCCGTGAGGCGGCCCTTCACCAGCGGCAGATGCTCGATCAGCAGGCCGGCATGGATGGTCTGGTAGTCGACCCCCTGCTGACAGTGCTTCTCGATGATGTGCAGGAAGTCGTCGGCATCGAGTTTCTCGATTGAGCCGTGCACGCTCTCCAGTGCCTGATACACCGGCACCGTGCCGATCGGCACGGGCGAGGCGTTGATGATCGCCGTGCGCACCTCATCGAGGTTCACGCCGCCGGTGGAGAGATCCATCACCGTGTCGGCGCCGTATTTCACCGCCAGGCGCAGCTTGGCCACCTCCTCATCGAGATCGGAGGCATTGGGGGAGGCGCCGATGTTGGCGTTCACCTTGCAGCGGCTGGCGATGCCGATCGCCATCGGCTCCAGGTTGGGGTGGTTGATGTTCGCCGGGATGATCATCCGCCCACGGGCCACCTCCTCCATCACCAGCGACTCGGGCAGGTTCTCCCGCTGGGCCACATAGGCCATCTCCTCGGTGATCAGGCCCTGGCGGGCGTAGTGCATCTGGCTCACGTTGGCGTGGCCGCGGCGCTTCTCAATCCAGGCGCTACGCATGATCGGTGGGGGCAAAGAACGGAACGGGAACGGCCGGCCAGCGGCCGTGTCGGGGTTCCGGTTGCGTTGCCGAGATCGTCCCGCCCACCGTGGTAGCGGGCGGCTCACTTCCCTGCGCCGGCATGACCCGGATCAGGTTCGGAGGGTGTGATCTCAGCCCAGGCTGCGCCCGGGCACCCCTAGTGACCAACTAACCCTAGCCACGCTGCTCAGGCCTGCAGGCCGTTGAGGGCGGCGCCCACCACCCGGTGGTCGGGATCGGCCTGGAGCCGCTGCAGCAGCCCGCGAGCTGTGGCCGCAGACGGCTCCTCGCCCTCCCGCACCAGCCGGCCGAGGATCTCGGCGCCGCCCACCCGCACGGTGCCATCACTGGCCTCGATCGCCAGGCTGGCCAGCTCCAGCAGCTTCTCGGGGCGGGCTTCGGGATGCTCGGCCACCGCCGAGAGCACGCTGCAGCGCAGCAGCCACTCCTGGTCGCGGCGGAAGGCCTCCAGCAGCAGGGGCCAGGCCTGCTCCAACCCGTGGTTCACCAGCGAGTTGGCCGCCTCGGCGCGCACGTTGGGATCGGCATCGCCCTCCAGGGCCCGCACCAGGGCCTGCCGGCCGGCCTCATTGCACTTCACGCCCAGGCCGGCGCAGCTCAGCGAGCGCACCAGGAAGGCCTCCTCCGCCAGCCCCAGCAGCAACAGGGGCACCGCCTCCTCCACCGTGGCCTCGCGCAGGGCCACCAGGGCGGGCATGGACCGGCCGGGATCGCCACAGGTGATCGCGTCGCGCAGCTGCTGGAGGTTTGGCTGGTTGCTCATGCCACCAGCTTGCCTGCATCAGCGCCGTTCCTGTCGCAGGGCCAGCAACAAGTCCCGGCGGCGGCGCTGACGACGCACCCGGCTGGCCACCATCAGAGCGCTGCCGATGGCCAGGGCCGGTACGGCCTGGAGGCGATCGCGCCCCTGGCGCTGCAGCAGCACCGCCAGGGCCAGCAGGATCAGCAACGGCGCCGCGAACACCATCAGCCCATCGAGCAGGAGGCGGGAGCGCACCGGTTTCGAGGTCACAGGGGTGTGCTCTGGCGTTCCATCCAGCGCAGCAGGGTGAGGCTGAGCACCCTCACCCCCACCGCCAGGGCGCCCTCATCGGGCGCGAAGGTGTTGCTGTGCAGCGGCGTGCAGCCCTCCGGGCCCGCCACCCCCAGCCGAAACATCGTGCCGCGCAGGCCGTCGAGCAGTTCGGCGAAGTCTTCAGCGCCCAGCGACGGCTGCTCCAGCCACTGCACCTGGGCGGGTCCCAGCAGCTCCACGCCGGCCTCGGCCACCAGGGCGGTGAGCTCGTGGTCGTTGTGCACCGGCGGCGAGATGCGGCGGTAGCGCACCCGGGCCTCACCGCCGTGGCCGCGGCAGAGGGCGTGCACCGTCTCCTCGATCCACAGCGGCAGCCGGTCGTGCAGCTCCAGGTCGAGGCAGCGCACCGTGCCCAGCAGGCGCACGTGGTCGGCGATCACGTTGAAGGCGCGACCCCCCTCGATGCGCCCGAAACTCACCACCACCGGATGCAGGGCGTCGAGTCGGCGGCTGATCGCCTCCTGCAGGCCGCTCACCACCCGGGCCGCGATCCAGATCGCATCGGTGCTCTGGTGCGGCCGGGCACCATGGCCGCTCTCGCCGATCACCTCGATCTCCAGTTCGCCGGCGGCGGCGGTGAGGCTGCCGCTGCGCACGCCGATCTGCCCCACCGGGATCGAGGGGAACACATGCACCCCGAACAGGGCATCGACGCCCTCGATGGCGCCATCGGCCTTCATCCAGGCCGCCCCCTCGGCCGTTTCCTCCGCCGGCTGGAAGAGCAGCCGCACCCGGGCCGTGAGCCGCTCGGGCTGGCGCCCGGCCAGGGCCGCCAGCAGGGCGGCCACCCCCAGGCCCACGGCGCTGTGCATGTCGTGGCCGCAGGCGTGCATCAGGCCCTGCACGGTGGAGGCGTAGTCGAGCTCGGTGCGCTCCTCCACCGGCAGGGCATCCATGTCCACCCGCAGGGCCACCAGCGGTGCGGGCGAGCCATCGGGCCGCAGCCGGGGGCCAAGCTCCGCCAGCACGCCGGTGCGGCCCACGCCCTCGCGCACCTCCCAGCCCCAGCGCCGCAGCTCGCCCGCCACCAGGGCGGCGGTCTGCTGCTCGTGGCCGCTCAGCTCCGGATGGCGGTGCAGGTGGCGGCGCAGCTGGATCAGCTCGGGCAGCACCGCGGCCAGGTCCTGCTCCAGCCCCAGCTCCAGCCAGCTCGGGGAGGTTTGCAGCGGCAGACAATCAAGGGGGGGCATCAGGTGATCGCCAGGAACTGCTGCAGCGCCTCCACCGGCTCCGGGGGCCAGCGCCGGGTGCTCTGCAGCCATTCTCGCTGGCGGTAACGGGGATCGAGACCGGAGGCCGACACCCAGTTGCTCTCGGCCTCGCCGCGGGCGCCACGCCGCCAGAGCAGGGCGGTGAGGCCGGCGCGGGCGTCGGCGAACAGGGGATGGCGGCGGATCAGGGAGCGCAGGCTGCGCTCAGCCACCTCCAGCTCGCCGAGCTGGAAGGCGGCCAGGGCAGCGCTGGAGCGGGCCATGGCGAAGCCGGGCCGCAGATCGGCGGCCGCCTCGAAGCTGTGGCGGGCGGCAACCCAGTCGCCGCGGGAACCCTGCACGTTGCCCAGGTTGTAGAGGGCCGAGGCCCGCACCTCCCCGGCATCGGGCCGCTCCAGGATCCAGCGGTAGTCGGCCTCGGCGGCATCCCAGCGCTGCAGGGCCTCCTCGGCGGTGCCGCGGTTGAGGTGGGGATCACTGCTGCCGGGCTCCAGCGCGATGGCGTGGGTCTGGTCGGCGATCGCCGCCCGGGGATCCCCCAGGGCCAGCTGCACGTTGCCGCGGTTGCTCCAGGCCGCCGCGTCGTCCGGCGCCACCTCCAGCACCTGGTTCCAGAGCGGCAGGGCATCGCCGAAGCGCCCCTCGCGGCTGGCCCGCAGGGCCTGATCGAACAGCTCCGGCAGCGGCGTCTGGGGCGGAGCTCCGCCACCGGCGCCAACGACCCTGGCGGCAGCGGCAGCCGGCACCACCGCCAGCAGCGCCGTGAGCAGCAGCACCAGCAGGGGCAGGGCCGCAGAGCGCAGCGGGGGCCGGCTCATGGGCGCTCGCCAACGGCAGGAATGGCGGCCACCGGGCCAGCGTCGGCCAGGTGGGCCCGGCCCGCCTCGGTGAGCAAACGCCCGCGGGGGGTGCGCTGCATCAGGCCCTGCTGCAGCAGGTAGGGCTCCACCACAGCCTCCAGCGTGGCGGGGTCTTCGCCCAGGCCGGCCGCCAGGGTGTCGAGGCCCACAGGACCGCCGCCGTAGCCCTCCAGCATTAGCGTGAGCAGGCGGCGGTCGTGGGCATCGAGGCCGCGGCCATCCACCCGGTGCAGGGTCAGGGCCTCGTGCACCAGCGCGGCCGTGACCTGCTCCCGGCCGCGCACACTCGCCACATCCCGAACCCGGCGCAGCAAGCGGTTGGCGATGCGCGGGGTACCGCGGCAGCGGCGGGCCACCTCCAGGGCCGCCGCGGCATCGAGCCGCACCTCCAGCAGGCCGGCGGCCCGCAGCACGATCGCCTGGAGGTCGTGGAGGCCGTAGAACTCCAACCGCTGGATCAGCCCGAAGCGATCCCGCAGCGGTGAACTCAACGCCCCGGCGCGGGTGGTGGCCCCCACCAGGGTGAAGGGGGCGATCGGCAGGCTGCGGGTGCGGGCGGTGGTGCCCTTGCCCACGGTGAGGTCGAGGCGGTAGTCCTCCATCGCCGGGTAGAGCAGCTCCTCGGCCACCCGGTTGAGGCGGTGGATCTCGTCGATGAACAGCAGCTCATGGGGCTGCAGGTTCACCAGCAGCCCCACGATGTCGCGCGGACGCTCCAGGGCCGGAGCGCTGGTGATGCGGCAGCGCACCCCCAGCTCCTCGGCCAGCACCAGGGCCATGGTGGTCTTGCCCAGGCCGGGGGGTCCGTAGAGCAGCACGTGGTCGAGGGCCTCGGCGCGGGCCCGGGTGGCCTCCACGGCGATGCGCAGCACCTGCTTGAGCTCGCTCTGGCCGATGTAGTCGTCCAGTCGTTTCGGCCGCAGGGAGTCTTCGCGGACCACCACCTCCGGCACGGCGGCCGGGCCATCCAGTGCCGGCCCGTTGGCGGCCGCCGGGTCGAGCAGCCGACGCGGCGCCGGGGTGGCTCCGGGGCGGCCCTGGCCCTGGGATCCGGAGGAAACGATCGCCATGGGTGGAGGGTACCGGCCCCTGCCTAGGGTCGGGAGTCGGAGCAGGCGCGCAGCGGGATCACAGCCATGGCCAAGGGCGGCACCAAGAAGCTCGCCGCCAGGGCCCAGCGCGACGCGGCCCAGCGCCTGCTGGCCGACAACCGCTTCGCCCGGCACCAGTACGAGATCCTCGACACCCTCGAGTGCGGCATCGAGCTGGTGGGCACGGAGGTGAAGTCGATCCGGGCCGGCCAGGCCAACCTGCGCGACGGCTTCTGCCTGATCCGCAACGGCCAGCTGCAGCTGCACAACGTGCACATCTCCCCCCACAGCCACGCCGGCGCCTACTTCAACCACGAGCCCCTGCGGGTGCGCACCCTGCTGGCCCACCGCCGCGAGATCGACAAGCTGCGCGTGGCCCTGGAGCAGAAGGGACTCACCCTGATCCCCCTCAACCTGCATCTCAAGGGCTCCTGGATCAAGGTGACCCTGGGTCTGGCCAAGGGCCGCAAGCTGCACGACAAGCGCCAGGAGGAGAAGCGCAAGGAGATGGCGAAGGAGACCCGCGCCGCCATCGCCCGCATCTAGGGCCGAGCTCGGCTACTGGGACTGGTCGGCACCGGCGGGCCCAGCCTCCTCGTTGGCTTCGGGTGCCTGCTCCTGGCGGGGCTCCGAGAGGCCCTCCAGGCTGTCGTCTTGCGGCGCCGGCTCGCGGCGCTCGCCGGCCTCGGGCACCGGCGGCGGCGGCTCCGGTGCGGGGGGATCGGCCCGCACCGAGAGCGTGATCACCCCCGCCGCCACACCGTCGTTGCTCACCAGCAGCTGCAGCGGCTGGCGGTTCTGCCCGTCCAGGCTCACCACCCGCAGCGGCCCGCGCGACTCCAGCAGGGTGCCGTCGGCGGCGAACACGGCCATCTGCATCAACGGCGAGCCATTCACCCCCAGCACCACCGCGTGGCCCTCCGGGGCGCGCACCGGGAACAGGCGCGCGCCCCCGGCGGCCACCGAGGTGTTGCGCACCTCGGTCTGCAGGGGCCGGGCCTGGATCGTCTCGATCTGGAGGTTGGAGAGGCTCTGCTCGGCGGCGGCGTACCAGAGCTGGCGAAACGGCTCAGAGGGGATGGAGGTGCCGGAGCGGCCAGGCAGCAGGGCCTGGGCATTGGCCGACACCAGCTGGCGCAGCACCGGAGGGCTCAGCCCCTGCGACTCCAGCTGGTTCTCGCGCCGCTCCCAGTCGGCATTGCTATAGCGGCCCAGCCGCTGGCGCAGGGTGAGGGGCAGCTGTTCCACCCGGGCCAGCAACTCCTCGGCCAGGTCATTCCAGGCCTGGCGCAGGGGCGCATCCTCGGCGGAATCGCTGGGCAGGCGCCCGCCCCGCTCCGGGAAGCGGGCCAGCAGGCTGGCATCCACGAGCTTCAGGAACCAGGCCCGTTCCACCTGCAGGGCGCGCAGGCGGTTGAGCAGCTGCTGGCGCTGATTCACCTCCTCCCGGGGCAGGCTGCTGGGCAGCTGCAGAGCCACATCGGGGGTGCTGGGCTCCGAGCTGGTGCCGCGGCTCAGCCACCACCAACCCAGGGCCGTGCCCACCACGGCCGAGAGCACCAGAGCCATCACCACCGGCCACACGCTGCCGTCGGCCTGCAGCTCGCGCTCCTCGCCCCGCAGCAGCCGGCCGCCGGGCGCCCGGCGGCTGTCAAGGGTGTTGAGGGGGGGGAGATCAGGCGGCTCCGCGGCGGCCACCGGTTCAAACGGCAGCTGGACAGACGGCCTCGAACCAGCCGCCCCAGCAGCGGCGGTGGCGGCGGCCGCCGCAATGCCGAGGGCCGGCGGCAGGGGCGGGGCCGGGCTGGCAGCGGTGGCTGGCGGTGGCGGCGGTGCGGCCGGCGGCACCAGGGCCAGGGTGCGGTCGGAGCGCGGCACCGGTCCGGTGCTCTCCGGCATGGGCAGGGCCTGCATGGCCGCCAGCGCCGCCGCCGCCGAGCCGTAGCGGCGCCCAGGATCGGTGGCCAGCAGCCCCTCCAGGGCGGCCCGCAGCCCAGGCTCCTCGGCCAGGGACGCCGGCCAGCGCCAGGCCATGGTGGCGGGGTCGAGCAGCCGCTCGGGCGGATCACCGCTGAGCAGCACCAGGGCCGTCACGCCCAGGGCGTGGCAGTCCATCCACGGTTCCAGGCGCTGGCCGCTGGCCAGCTCGGGCGGTGCATAGCCGGGGGTCACGGCCGCCGTGCCGGCCACCAGGCCGTAGTCGAGCAGCACCGGCAGCCCGTCGCTGTCACGGCGCAGCAGGTTGGCGGGGCAGAGGTCGCCGTGGGCCAGCTGCTGGCCATGCAACACCGCCAGCGCCGGCAGGATCTGGCGCAGCAGCAGCAGCACCTCGCCGGCCCCGAACACCATCTGGCGCTGGCCCCGGGCGGCCTGCAGATCAGCGAAGGTGGGACCGGACAGCCACTCGCGCACCAACCAGAGGCTGCCGTTGTGGCTGATGGCCGCCCCCAGGCGCGGCACCTGGGGGTGCAGCACCCCCTGCAGGCGGCTCCAGAGCTCCCGCGCCCGCTGCTGATCGTGCTCCGGCCCGAGCTGGCGCAGCACCACCGGGGCATCGGCGGCGAGTTGGTCACAGCCGCGCCACACCCAGCCCTGGGGCCCCTCCCCCAGCTGCTGCTCCAGCCTGTAGCGATCGCCGATCAGCTCGCCCGGGCGGGAGTCACTGGTGTGCTCGGAGTCGGATGCCATCAGCCGGCGGCTACCGCTGGGCGCTCAGGTTGCCGCAACCCACGGCTCGCCAGCCAGTCACGGTCGTAGAGCCGGGACCGATAGCGGTCGCCGCTGTCGCAGAGCACGGTGACGATCGTGTGGCCCGGGCCCAGCCGCCGCGCCGTCTCCACCGCCGCGGCCACGTTGATGCCCACCGAGCCCCCCATGAACAGTCCCTCGCGCCAGAGCAGGTCGTAGATGGTGTCGAGGGCAGCCTGGTCGGCGATGCGCACGGCGTCATCAACGGGCGCCCCCTGGAGGTTGGCGGTGATGCGGCTGTTGCCGATGCCCTCGGTCACCGAATTGCCCTCGCTGGCCAGTTCGCCGGTTTTCGCCCAGGAATAGAGCGCACTGCCATGGGGGTCGGCCAGCACGCAGCGCACCCTCGGGTTGCGTTCCTTGAGGAACAGCGCCACACCGGCGTAGGTGCCGCCGGTACCGGTGGCCGCCACCCAGGCATCCAGCCTGCCCCCGGTCTGCTCCCAGATCTCCGGCCCGGTGCTGGCGTAGTGAGCGCGGCGGTTGGCCAGGTTGTCGAACTGGTTGGCCCACACGGCTCCGGGGGTTTCGGCGGCGATGCGACCCGAGAGCTTCACGTAGTTGTTGGGGTCGCGGTAGGGCACGGCCGGCACGGTGCGCACCTCGGCGCCGAGGCTGCGCAGCAGGTTGATCTTCTCGGCCGACTGCGTATCGGGAATGACGATCAGGGCCTTGTAGCCGCGGGCATTGCAGATGTGGGTGAGGCCGATGCCGGTGTTGCCGGCGGTGCCCTCCACCACCGTGCCGCCGGGCTGGAGCAGCCCCTGCTCCTCCGCCTCCAGCAGGATGCCCAGGGCGGCCCGATCCTTCACCGAACCACCGGGGTTCATGAACTCGGCCTTGCCGAGGATCGTGCAGCCGGTGAGCTCACTGAGCAGGCGCAGGCGGATGAGCGGCGTGTGGCCCACCGCGGCGACGAACCCCTCACTGATCCCACCCATCAAGCCTCCGCCGCGTGGGCGGATCGTAGGCAAGCTCCCTATGGTCGGGCCTGAGCCCAGTGATGCGATGACCAGCGGCCTGCTGCAGGGGACCGATCTGGCCAGCGATCTGCTCGCCGTGCGCGCCCGCAGCCTGGAGCTGATCGCACCCCTGGAACCGGAGGACCTCTGCCTCCAGGGCATGGCCGACGCCAGCCCGCCCAAGTGGCACCTGGGGCACACCACCTGGTTCTTCGAGCAGTTCGTGCTCAGGCCCCTGCTGCAGGCGGGGCTGCCCCTGGCCTACGAGCCCGCCCCCGAGGCCTGGGGGTTCCTGTTCAACAGCTATTACGACGCCGTTGGCGAGCGCCATCCGCGGCCCCAGCGCGGCCTGCTCAGCCGGCCGCCGATCGCCGCCGTGCTGGCCTGGCGAAAGCGTCTGGATGCCGCCCTGGGGCAGCTTCCCGCGCTGCTGGAGCGGCTCGAGCCCAGCCGCGCCGTGGCGCTGCGGGAGCTGCTGGAGCTGGGGCGCCAGCACGAGCAACAGCATCAGGAACTGCTGCTGATGGACCTGCTGGACGGCTTCAGCCGCAACCCCCTGGCCCCCGCCTACGACACCGGCCCCGATGGCCCCGAAGCGCTCTGGCAACGGCGGCTGGCAGCCTGGATCGATGGGGCCGGCTCCGGCCCTGGCAAGACCTGGCTGGGCTGGCCTGGCGGGCTGGTGGAGATCGGTCACGGCGGGGGTGGGTTCCACTTCGACAACGAGGCGCCCCGCCACAGGGTGTGGCTGGAACCCTTCTGTCTGGCCCCGACGCTGGTGAGCAACGGCGACTACGCCGCCTTCATCGCCGACGGCGGCTATCGGCGACCGGAGCTGTGGATGAGCGAGGGCTGGGCCGTGTGCCAGCAGCGGGGCTGGAGGGCGCCGCGCTACTGGCGCGGGGAGGCCGAATTCACCCTGGCCGGGCTGCAGCCGCGGCAGGCCCGGGCGCCGGTGCGACACCTGAGCTGGTTCGAGGCCGACGCCTACGCCCGCTGGGCCGGTGCCCGGCTGCCCAGCGAGGCTGAATGGGAGCTGGCGGCCGCCGCCCAGGCGCCGGCGGGGGGGCTACCCCAGGCCGATGGACTGCTCTGGCAGTGGACCGCCAGCCCCTACCGCCCCTACCCGGGCTATGGGCCGGCCGCCGGCGCCGTGGGCGAATACAACGGCAAGTTCATGAGCTCCCAGTTCGTGCTGCGCGGCAGCGGCTTCCTCACCCCCGCGGGTCACGAGCGCGCCACCTACCGCAACTTCTTCCCCCCCGCCTGCCGCTGGATGGCGGCCGGCCTGCGCCTGGCCCGTAACGGCCAGCCCCCCCTCAGCGAACCGTTTCCGGCGCCATGAACCTCACCACCCAGCGCCCGCGGCTGATCGACCTGCATCCGGCCCCGGCCGACATCAGCGCGCTGGTGCGAGCGGGCATGGAGCGCCGGCCGCGGCAGCTGCCCGCCTGGCTGCTCTACGACGCCGAAGGCTCGCGGCTGTTCGAGGCGATCTGCGAGCAGCCGGAGTACACCCTCACCCGCACCGAGGTGGGGCTGCTGGAGTGCTCAGCGGCGGCGATCGCGGCGGCGATCGGCCCGCCACCCCCGGTGGTGCTGGAATTCGGCGCCGGCAACGACCGCAAGGCCGGTCCCCTGCTGGACGCCCTGCGGCCGCCCGCCTACCTGGCCCTGGACATCAGCCGCAGCGCCCTGGAAGCCACCTGCGCCGCCCTGCAGGCCGGCCACCCCGCCACCCGGGTGCTGGGGGTGTGCTGCGACTACAACGCCCAGCCGGCCCTGCCGCCCCTGCCCGAGTTGGCCGGCCAACGCCGGCTGGGCTTCTACCCCGGCAGCTCGATCGGCAACTTCGATCCGGCCGAGGCCCGCCGCTTGCTGGTTCAGTTCCGGCGCCTGCTGGGGCCCGGCGGCCTGCTGCTGATCGGCATCGACCAGCCCAAGGCGGTGCAGCGCCTGGAGGCCGCCTACGACGATGCCGCCGGCGCCTCGGCGGCCTTCGCCCTCAACCTGCTGGCCCGCCTGAACCGGGATCTGGAGGGCGACTTCGACCCCGCCGGCTTCCGCTACCGGGCCCGCTGGCAGCCCGAGCAGAGCCGCATCGCCATGGCGCTGGTGAGCCAGCGCCCCCAGACGGTGCGGCTCGCCGGTGGCCGCTGGAGCTTCGCCGCCGGCGAGGAACTGATCAGCGAATACAGCGTGAAGTACACCCCGGAGGCCTTTCTGCAGCTGGCCGCCGAGGCGCTCTGGCGGCCGCTGGGCCGCTGGAGCGACACAGCCGCGGATCTGTCCCTGCATCTGCTGGGCCAGGCAGACTCACCCTGAGCCCTGCCCCAGCCGCCATGTCGAGGGAAGACCAGCGCCAGGCCGTGCGCCAGCTGCGCGAGGGCCTGATCGCCCAGCTCGAGCAGCTCTACGCCGCCAGCTTCGAAACGCTCGCCAGCCAGAACCTGGGCGAGGGCGGCGTCGCCCGCCTCACCCAGCTGCTGCTGCGCTCCCGCGAGGCGGCGATCACCCCCCTGCAGGAGGAGATCGAGGCGCCCCTGATCACCCGTGCCCCCGGCCAGGCCCCCGGCCCAGCCGCCGAACCCCCCGCCCAGCCATGACCGCGAGCGACTGGTTCAGCCGCCTGGAGGCGCAGCTCGAGGAGCAGCTGGAGTCGTTTCTGAGCGCCAACCCCGAGCAGGAGCGGCTGCTGCGCCAGCAGGAGCGGCTGGAGCGGCAACAGCGCCTGCGCCGCCGCCGCATCGACCTGCAGACGAGCGCCGAGCAGACCCGCTCGGAACTGCTGCACCTGGCCGGCGAGATCGGCGAGTGGGAGGGGCGGGTGGGGCGGGCCCGCGCCGCCGGTGCCGGCGAGCTGGCGGAGCGGGCCGAGCTGCACGTGGCCGAACTGCGGGCCCGGGGCCGTGACCGCTGGCAGGCCCTGGGGGAACTGGGTGTGGCCTTCCGCAAGCTGGAGGCCGAGCTCAACGCTCCCACCGAACATGAAACCAGCGTCCGAAACGAAGCCCAGGCCGAGGCCCAGGCCAACCCCAAGCTGAACCTGGATCAGGCCTGGGCCGATTTCGAAACCCAGCAGGACCTGGAGCGGCTGCGCCGCAACCAGGGCTGATCCGGCCAGACCCCTCGGCGATGGGTTTCCTGCTCTCCAAGCTGCTGCCGCTGCTGCTCTACCCCCTGGGGCTGGGCCTGAGCCTGGGGGTGGCGGGATGGCTGGGCCGCAGGCGGCGCTGGGGCCCCTGGCTGGGGGCCGGCGGGCTGGGGGTGATCTGGCTGTTCGCCATGCCGCTCACCAGCCGGCAGCTGATCTGGGGCCTGGAGGAGCGAGCCGCGGCCCTGGTGCCGGAGCCGATCCCCCAGGCCGACGCCGTGGTGGTGCTGGGCGGTGGCCTGCGGCCGCCACTGCCACCACGAGCCGGGGTGGAGGTGGCCGAGGGCGGCGACCGGCTGCTCACCGGTGTGCGGCTGTTGAACCAGCAGCGGGCGCCGCTGCTGGTGACCAGCGGCGGCAGTGTGAGCTTCACCAGCGGCGATCCGGCCGCCCCGGAGGCCATCTGGGCCCGGGATCTGGCCGAGGAGCTGGGGGTGCCCCCCGAGCGCATTCTGCTCAACCCGCACTCGCGCACCACCGCCGAGGAAGCCCGGGACATCGGTGAGCTGGGCCGCCAGCGCGGCTGGCGTCGCATCATCCTGGTGACCAGCGCCTACCACCTGCCCCGCTCCCTGAAGAGCTTCGAGCGGCGCAGCGGCCTGGAGGTGATTCCGGTGGCCTGCGACTTTCAGCTGCCGGAGCGGGCCCAGTTCGGCGCACCCACGGCGGCCAGCCTGGTGATGGATCTGCTGCCCAGTGCCGATGCCCTCGAACTCAGCACCGTGGCAGTGAAGGAGCACCTGGGCAGCCTCGCCTACCGGCTGAGGGACCGCCGGCCAGCGCTCATGCCTTCGGAGCCGGGGGCACCAGGCTGACGCCCTCCGGCGGCGGGGTGGGGTCGGGATCGGCGATCAGCATGTGCTGCAGCACGATCTCCGGACGTTCACTGTCCCGCCAGCGGATGCGATAGGCGGGCATCTTCGTGCCCCGGCTCGTGGTCTGCTCCACGGGTTCCATCACCCAGCCACGGCGTGAGCGACCCTGAGGGTTGCGCTTCACGACCGCATCCGCATGTTGGAAGCGAAAACCAACGCGCTCGCCACTCATGGAATCGTTGCCCCTGGGGGGAGATTGGCTACCGGAGCCATTATCCCATTGCGCCCTCTCAGGCCCCCTCTCCGGTGCCCGGTGAGGCCTCCGGACGCAGCAGCGGGAAGGCGATCACATCGCGGATCGAGGCGCTGTCGGTGAGCAGCATCGCCAGCCGATCGATGCCGATGCCCAGGCCGCCGGTGGGTGGCATGCCCACCTCCAGGGCCTGGAGGAAGTCTTCGTCCACCCCCTGAGCCTCCAGGTCGCCGGCGGCCCGGCGCTGCTGCTGGGCCTCGAGGCGCTGGCGCTGATCCACCGGATCGATCAGCTCGCTGAAGGCGTTGGCGGTTTCGCGACCCACAATGAACAGCTCGAAGCGCTCCACCAAGCCCGGCTTGCTGCGGTGGGCGCGGGCCAGGGGGGAGTTCTCCACCGGGTAATCGAGCACGAAGGTGGGCTGCACCAGGGTGTCCTCCACCCGCTGCTCGAAGGCCTCCACCAGCAGGCGGCCCACGGAATCGGCCAGGGCCGGCACCTCCAGCCCCTGCGCCTCCATGGCGGCCGCCGCGTCCGTGCGGCTGGCGAAGGCGTTGAAATCGAGGCCGGTGGCCTGCTGCACCAGGTCGTGCATGGTGACGCGGCGCCAGGGGGGCGCCAGGTCGATGGCGGTGCCCTGGTAGGTGATGCGGGTGTCACCGCACACCTGACGGCACACCGCGGCGATCAGCTCCTCGGTGAGCATCATCATGTCGGTGTAGTCGGCATAGGCCTGGTAGACCTCCACCGAGGTGAACTCAGGGTTGTGGCGGGTGCTCACCCCCTCGTTGCGGAAGATCCGGCCCAGCTCATACACCCGCTCGAAGCCACCCACCACCAGCCGCTTGAGGTGCAGCTCGGTGGCGATGCGCAGGGTGAGCGGCAGGTCGAGGGTGTTGTGGTGGGTTTCGAAGGGGCGGGCATCGGCGCCGCCGCTCACCGTCTGCAGCACCGGCGTCTCGATCTCCAGGAAGCCGTGCTCATCGAGCCAGCGGCGCATGGCACTCACCAGCAGGGCACGGCGGCGGAAGGTCTCCCGGGTGTGGGGCGAGACGATCAGATCCAGATAGCGCTGGCGGTAGCGCTTCTCCACATCAGCCAGGCCGTGCCACTTGTCGGGCAGGGGCTGGAGCGCCTTGGTGAGCATCTGCCAGCCCGTCACCTTCACCGACAGTTCGCCGCGATCGGTGCGCCGCAGCGTGCCCTGCACCCCGATCAGATCGCCGGCATCCACCAGGCTGGTGATCTGAGCAAAGGCCCCGGGCGGGGGCGCCTCCGGGTTGGCCGCCTCCAGGGTGGCCTTCTCCAGAAACAGCTGGATCGGGCCGCTCTCATCCACCAGGGTGAAGAAGGCCAGCTTGCCCATCACCCGCCTGGTCATCACCCGGCCGGCCACCGCCACGGCCACGTCGCGCTCCTGGCCGTTGGCCAGATCGGCATGGGCGGCCTGCAGCTCGGCAGTGCGATGGCTGGGCTCAAAGCGCAGGGCGTAGGGGCCCTGGCCCAGCTCCGCCAGGGCAGCGGCCTTCTGCAGGCGGATTTCGCGCAGCTCCGACACGGGGGCGGGAAGGGTTCGGCAGGCAGCCATCCTGCAGGACGGGGACGCAGGGCGGGGGCGCCCCGGGGGGCTGCTTCAGCCGGCGGCCACCATGCCGCCGTCCCCGAAACGCTGGGAGGCATAGCCGGTGCCGCGCACCGTGAGGATCAGCTCGGGGTTGCGGGGATCGGGCTCGAGCTTGCCCCGCAGCCGGGCCACGTAGACGTCGACCACGCGCAGGTCGGCGGCGCGGCGGGGCGGATAGCCCCAGAGCTGCTCGAGGATCTCGGCCCGGGGCACCACCCGGCCGGGCTCGCGGAACAGCAGCTCCAGCAGGCTGAACTCGGTGTAGGTGAGAGCGATGCGGTCGCCGTCGCGGGTGACCTGGCGGCGGTTGGTGTCCACCACCAGATCCCCCACCCGCAGCACGCCATTGCCGCTTGGCAGTTCGCGTGGCTCAGTGGAGGCCGAGCCCCGGCCCACCCGGCGCAGGATGGTGGCGATGCGGGCCTCGAGTTCCTTGGGGCTGAATGGTTTGGGCAGATAGTCGTCGGCCCCGAGATCCAGGCCCGACACCCGCTCGGCGATGGCATCGAGGGCCGAGAGAAAGATGATCGGCACGCAGGATTCGGCCCGCAACCGGCGGCAGACCGCAAAGCCGTCGAGCTTGGGCATCATCACGTCGAGCACCACCACATCGGGCTGCTCCTGATGAAACAGGCTGATGGCCTCTTCGCCGTCCTCGGCGCACACCACCCGGTAGCCAGCCAGCTGCAGGCGCATCAGCAGCACCCGGCGTACGGCCGCTTCGTCGTCGACCACGAGCACGGTGGCCTTGGGATCGCCCGATGGGGTGGGCCTGTCCGCCGAGGGCATGGGCAAGGCACCAACGGTATGAAGTTTCGCAACCCTACCTTTCTATGGGTCACGGGTGCCCGTCTGCGCCAACACCAGAGGGGGGTAACAGGCGAGGCTTAAGGGTTTTTCAAGGCCAGCGGGCCTCGCTCCGTCAGGGCCAGCGGGCCTCGGCGTAGCGGTTCCACTCCCGCTCCGCTTCCGCCAGGGCCCGGTCGCTGTCCACCTGGCCCAGCATCGCCCGCTGCAACTGGGTGTACACGATCGCCTGCAGGCGCTTGATGCCCGGGATCGCCGGCACCAGCACCCGGGCGCGGCGCAGGGTGCGGGCCGAGAGCAGCCGGGCCTGCTCCACCAGCTGGCTGGCCGGATCGCCGCCGGCGGGCCGGGCCAGCGACGCCTCCAGCTGGCGGAGAGCCTCCCGCGACGAGGGCAGCACCCGGGCCTCCTCAGCGAAGGCCAGCTGATTGGCGGCGTTGGTGAGAAACAGCCCGAAGCTCACGGCCTCGGCGGCCATGGCGCTCTGGCGGGGCACCACGAGGTTCATCACCGCCACGTTGGCGGCGTCGTCCTCGCCGGTGATCGGCGGGAAGGGGGCGGTGTCGCGGGCGATGCCGGGGGCGTTGGTCTGCAGGTTGCGCAGGAAGTCCGGCCCGGTGGCCACCAGGGCCAGATCACCGGCCTGGTAGAGCTCGATGGCGCGGCGGAAGCCCTGGCTCACCACTTCGCGCGGCAGCAGCTCGCGGCGGTAGAGCTCGCTCCAGAACTGGAAAGCCTCCCGCCCGGCCGGACTGTTGAAGGCGGCGCGGCGGCGCCCGTCGAGCAGCTGCACGCCCATCTGCACCAGGGTCTCCAGCAGTTCCGCGGAGTCGTCCGGCACCACCGTCATGAACAGGGCGTAGCGCCCGGTGCGCCGCCGCACGGCCTCCGCCCAGGCCGGCACATCCCGCCAGCGCCGGGGCGGGGCGCTGCTGCCCGCCTCGGCCAGCAAGCGGCGGTTGGCCATGCCGATGCGGGCGGTGAGATACCAGGGAATGGCGAACTGGGCGCCGTCCTGGCCACCCGCCTCCCAGATCGCGGGCAGATAGCTCGCGGCGGCCTCGGCGCTCACCAGGGGCGCCAGATCCAGCAGCCCTCCCTTGCTGGCCAGATTGGCGGCGAAGGGGGGATTGAGGTTCGCCAGATCGGGGGCGGTGCGGGCGAACACCGAGGCCAGCAGCTTGCGCTCCACCGATCCCCAGGGCACATCGGTCCAGCGCACCCGCTCGGCCCGGTTGTCGCGCTCCCAGGCGGCGATGACGCCGCCCAGATAGTCGTTGAAGCGGGGGGCCAGATCGAGGGTCCAGAGGTTGAGCTCACTCCGGCCATCGCCCCGGCCCCCAGGCCGGCCGCAGGCCGCCAGGCCGGCCGATCCCCCCGCCAGCGCCAGCAGGCGCAGCAACCGCCGGCGGGGCATCGTCAGGCTGGACATCGGATCAGGCGGCATCGGCTGGCTGGAGTTCGGCTGGCGGTGGCTCGGCTGGCGGGGGTATCGGCATCAGCTGCGCAACCCCGGGGCCAGCTGGCGCCAGAGCAGCAGTTGCAGTGAGCACAGCATCGGTGCCAGCAGACCCGTGAGCAGGGTCTGGGCCAGCAGCGTGTGCACGGCCGCAGCGCTGGAGAGCCCCCACAGCAGCTGCTGCAGGGCCAGCGAAGCCCCCAGCAGGGCGGTGCCCAGCAGGGCCAGCAGGCCGAGGCTGAAGCTGCGCTCGATCGGCGGCCGCCGGCTCCCCAGCCGGCCCCACCACCAGCCCAGCAGGGCCAGCACGGGCAGCTGGGTGAGCGGGCCGGGATGGAGGCCATCGAGCAACAGCCCCAGCACCACCCCCAGCAGGGCGCCGGAGAGGGGGCCGTCCACCAGGGCCCAGGGCAGCAGCCAGAGCACGGCCCAGCTGGGCGGCACTCCGGCCAGCTGCAACGGGGGTGGCGCGGCCAGCACCAGCAGGGGCACCAGCAGCACGGTGGCCAGGGTCCAGCGCTGGCGCGCCAGGCCGCTCACGGCGCCGTCACCCGCACCTGCACCCAGTCGATCGCCTCGGCCGGCGCGCTCAGCTGCACCACCGCCTCGGGGGCCGGCACCGCCTGGTCATTCACGCTCTGCACCACGCCCACGGTGAGATTCGGCGGCAGCAGGGTGCTGGCGGGGGACGTGGTGACCACATCGCCAGGCCGCACCCCCACGTCCTGCTGGATGAAGCGCAGCAGGGGGCGATCGGTGCCCTGACCCACGAGCATGCCGTGGTGGCGCACCCGGCCCACCCACACGCCCACGCGGCTGGAGGAATCGGTGAGCAGGGTGACGGTGGCGGTGGAGGGGGTGACGCTGACCACCCGGCCCAGCAGCCCGCCCGGGGCGAGCACCGCATGGCCACTGTCCAGCCCCTGCAGCGAGCCGCGACCGATCACCAGCTGCTGCCACCAGCCCTGAGCCTGGCGGGAGATCACCGGGGCGCTGAGCAGCTCGCCGGAGCCGGCCTGGAGCTCGAGCAGCTCCCGCAGGCGGCGGTTGTCGGCCTCAAGCTGCTCGAGGCGGCTCTGCTGATCGAGCTGCTGGGCGGCTCGCAGCCATTCCGACTGGGCACTGCCCGGCCAGAAGGGACGGCTGAACAGGGCGAAGGCATCGCTGAGGAACGCCCCCTTGCTGAGGCGCACAGCCGCCACGGCGGCGAACACCAGCAGCCACGGCCAGGCTGCCTTGACCCCGCGCAGCGGCGGGAGGCGCAGCCCGCGGCCAGGCGACTGCATCAGACTCAGGCCATCTGGCGCACGAAGTCAGGGGTGTCGAGCACGCGCTCGAGGCGCTTGTAGTCCTCCAGCACCATGCCGCAACCCTGCACCACGCAGAGCAGGGGCTCTTCCGCCACGTGGGTGAGGATCCCGGTTTCGTGGCTGATCAGATCGGAGATGCCGCGCACCTGGGCGCCACCACCGGCGAGCATGATGCCGCGATCCACGATGTCGGCCGCCAGCTCGGGGGGGGTGCGTTCGAGCGTGCGCTTCACCGCCTCCACGATCACGTTCAGCGGTTCGGCCATCGCCTCGCGGATGTCTCCGGCGCGCACGTTGATGGTGCGCGGCAGGCCGGAGAGCAGGTGCAGGCCGCGCACATCCATCGAGGTCTCGTCGTGGTTTTCGTCGGGAAAGGCCGAGCCGATGCGGATCTTGATGTCCTCGGCGGTGCGCTCGCCCACCACCAGGTTGTGCACCTTCTTGAGGTACACGCCAATGGCGTCGCTGAGCTCATCACCGGCCACCCGCACCGATTCGCTGAGCACGGTGCCGCCCAGGGAGAGCACCGCCACCTCGGTGGTGCCGCCGCCGATGTCCACGATCATCGTGCCCACGGGCTCGGTGACCGGCAGGCCGGCACCGATGGCGGCGGCCACCGGCTCATCGATCAGGTGCACCTCGCGGGCGCCGGCCAGGCCGGCCTCGCGCACGGCGCGGCGCTCCACGCCGGTGACGCCGCTGGGAATGCCGATCACCAGCCGCGGCGCCACGATGCCGCGCCCCTCATTGCCCTTCTGAATGAAGCTTTTGATCATCTGCTCGGCGGCGTCGAAGTCGGCGATCACGCCATCGCGCAGGGGGCGCACCGCACGGATGTTGCCGGGGGTGCGACCCAGCATCATCTTGGCCTCATTGCCTACGGCCAGGGGCACGCCCCTCTCGAGATCGAGGGCCACCACCGAGGGCTCCTGAAGCACGATGCCCTTGCCGGACACGTACATCAGGGTGTTGGCCGTTCCCAGATCGATGCCGATGTCGCGGGAGAACTGAAAGCGACGGAAAAACACGTGGCAGCAATGGGCCGGCAGGCGTCGAATCATAGGTGGGTGTTACAGCCCCTTCCCGGCGGTGGCACTGGGACAACAGTGGCGCCAGAGACCGGATTCCGGCTCCGGGTGCCGCATCATTGATCCCTACGAACGAGGACACACGCCATGGGCGTCAACTCCATCACCCTGGTGGGCCGGGCCGGCCGCGATCCCGAGGTGCGCTACTTCGAATCCGGCAGCATGGTGGCCAACCTCACCCTGGCTGTGAACCGCCGCAGCCGCGACGACGAGCCCGACTGGTTCAACCTCGAGATCTGGGGCAAGCAGGCCCAGGTGGCGGCCGACTATGTGCGCAAGGGCTCGCTGCTGGGCATCATCGGCAGCTTCAAGCTCGACCGCTGGACCGACCGCAGCAGCGGCGAGGAACGCACCAAGCCGGTGATCCGCGTGGATCGGCTGGAGCTGCTGGGCTCCAAGCGCGACAGCGAGGCCGCCATGGCCGACTCTGGCAGCTACGGCGGTGGCGGCAGCGGGGGCTTTGGGGGCGGTGAGCCCAGCGAGGAGGAAGTGCCGTTCTGAGCGCCTGCGCCGTGGCGCGCACATGGGGTCGCCGGCCGCGCTGACGCGACGGCCGGCTCCGCCCATCGACGCGCCACGGCGAGCCGGGGGTTGGCTTGGATGCCGGAGCAGACACCAGGGCCAGGCCTGCCCCAGCCCCACCGAACCCGCCTGGTCAGCCCGCATGAGGGCGGCGTCCGGCCCCAGGCCGGTGGCCGCCCGACGCGGGCTGACCAGGCGGCACCTCAATAGCGGTAGTGGTCGAGCTTGTAAGGCCCCTCCACCGGCACGTTGATGTAGGCCGCCTGCTCGGACGTGAGCTCGGTGAGCCGGGCGCCGATCTTCTCGAGGTGGAGGCGGGCCACCATCTCATCGAGGTGCTTGGGCAGCACGTACACCTGGTTGCCGTACTGCTCGCGCTTGCTGAACAGCTCGATCTGGGCCAACACCTGGTTGGTGAAGGAGTTGCTCATCACGAAGCTGGGGTGGCCTGTGGCGCAGCCCAGGTTCACCAGGCGGCCCTCGGCCAGCAGGATGATCCTGTTGCCGGAGGGCAGCACGATGTGATCCACCTGGGGCTTGATGTTGTCCCAGGGGTACTGCTTGAGGGAGGCCACATCGATCTCGTTGTCGAAGTGGCCGATGTTGCACACGATCGCCTGATCCTTCATCCGGAGCAGGTGCTCGTGGCGGATCACCCTGAAGTTGCCCGTGGCGGTCACGAAGATATCCACATCGCCCACCACCTCGTCGAGGCGCACCACACGGTAGCCCTCCATGGCCGCCTGCAGGGCACAGATCGGGTCGATCTCGGCGATCATCACGGTGGCACCCAGGCCCCGCAGCGACTGGGCTGAGCCCTTGCCGACATCGCCGTAGCCCATCACCAGGGCCACCTTGCCGGCCACCATCACATCGGTGGCGCGCTTGATGCTGTCCACGAGCGATTCGCGGCAGCCGTAGAGGTTGTCGAACTTGCTCTTGGTCACCGAGTCGTTGACGTTGATCGCCGGGAAGGGCAATTCGCCACTCTTCTGCATCTGGTAGAGGCGAGCCACACCCGTGGTGGTTTCCTCGGTGACCCCCTGGATGGCGGCGTGGATGCGGGAGTAGAAGCCGGGCTGGGCGGCCAGCTTCTGGCGAATGCTGTGGAAGAGGGCGGTTTCCTCCTCGTTGGAGGGATTGTCAAGCACCGAAGGATCGCTCTCGGCCTTGGTGCCGAGCACCACCAGGCCGGTGGCGTCGCCGCCGTCATCGAGGATCATGTTGGGCGTGCCGCCATCGCCCCACTCGAGGATGCGATGGGTGAAGGCCCAATACTCATCCAGGGTTTCACCCTTGTAGGCGAACACGGGAATGCCGGCGGCGGCGATCGCGGCGGCGGCGTGATCCTGGGTGGAGAAGATGTTGCAGCTGGCCCAGCGCACTTCGGCCCCGAGGGCCACCAGGGTTTCGATCAGAACGGCGGTCTGGATCGTCATGTGCAGCGAACCCGCAATGCGGGCGCCCTTGAGGGGCTGCTCGGCGCCGAACTTCTGGCGCAGGGCCATCAGGCCCGGCATCTCGGTTTCGGCGATGGCGATCTCCTTGCGGCCGAAGTCGGCCAGGCCGATGTCGGCGATCACGTACGACGACGTGCTCTGCAGGGCAGACGCGCGGGACGCTGCGGCGGGTGTGGCCACCATGGATTGTTGCTCCGGGGGGTACGGCTCGCTCCCGGCTGGGAGGGCGTTGGAAAGTTCTGCGGAGACGCCGAGGCTTCGGGCTCGCTGGGGGGCAATCTACCGAGAGCATCCCAGGCGCCGTGAACCGCAATCGCCCGCACGGAGGCACCCCACGACCGTCCGCCAGCGGCTCCCGGCAGCACTGGCGGCTGGTGGATGCGGCGGCCACCCAGGCCCTGGGCCGGGAACTGGCGGCCCGGCTGCTGGCGGCCCGGGTGCCGGAAGGCACAGGCGTGCCCCCCGCCCTGATGCTGCAGGGGGATCTGGGGGCAGGCAAAACCTGCCTGGTGCAGGGGATCGCGGTGGGGCTTGGCATCGCCGAGCCGATCACCAGCCCCACCTTCGCCCTGGCCCAGCACTACAGCGGTGTACTGCCAAACGGCACACCCACGGCGCTGGTGCATCTGGATCTCTACCGGCTGGAGCAGCCGGCCGCCGCCGAGGAACTGTTCGCCCAGGAGGAGGAGGAGGCCGGGGAACTGGGGGCGCTGCTGGCGGTGGAGTGGCCGGGGCGGCTCAGCGCCCTGCCGCCCCAGGCCTGGCTGCTGGAGCTGGAGCTGGCCGATCCCGCCAACCCCGAGGCCGGGCGCAGCGCCGCTCTGCACTGCCCCACCGGCCTCAACGGGCCCGGCTGAGCCAGGCCTGCACCTCGGCGGCGGTGGGCTGGGGATCGATGGCACCGGCCCCCTGGCACACCAGGGCCCCGCAGGCGCTGGCGAAGCGCATCAGCTCCCCCAGGCCCGGTTCATCGCCGCCGCCCAGCAGTTCGGGGCGGGCGCAGAGACCGTGCAGCAGGCCGGCACTGAAGGCATCGCCGGCACCGGTGGTGTCCACCGCGGCCACCGGGAAGGGAGCCAGCTCGCCGGTGGCCTCCCCCCAGCACCAGCGCACCGGGTTGGCGCCATCGCTCACCACCACCGCCGGCCGGCCGGGCAGGGAGGCGCTGAGCAGGGCGGGATCGTCGCTGCCACACAGCCACAGGGCCTCCTCACGGGCGCACTTGATCAGAGCCGCCCGCTCCAGCAGGGGCTGGCAGCGGCAGAGCTGCTGGGCATCGGGACCACTGGCCGGATCGGCGGCCGGATTCCAGAACGTGGGCCGCCAGTTCACATCCACCGCCACGGCCACACCGGCTGACGCGGCCCTTGCCAGCGCCAGCTCCTGGGCCGCCGCCGCCGCGGGCGAGGCCAGGGGGATGGTGCCGGTGAGCAGCCAGCGCGCCGACGGCGTCAGGCCGTCAATGGCAGCCTCCAGCTGGGGAGCGTCGAGGGCCTGATCGGCGAAGCCCGTCCCCCGCTCGCCCGCGAAGCCGCCGAACTGGCGCTCCCCGGCGGCATCGCGGCGCACCAGCACGATGCGGCTGGGCCGCTCGGTGTCGCGCTGCAGGCCGGTGGTATCCACCCCGCGGCTGGCGAACAGGCGGGCGAAAGCCTCGCCGATGGCATCGCTCCCCAGCCGGCCCAGGAACGCCGCCGGCGTGCCCAGACGGGCCAGGGCGCAGGCCACATTGGCGGGGGCGCCACCAAGGCGGTCGTCGCTGGTGGCGGCGGCAGGCTCGCCGCCGGGGGGGCCGAGCCGATCCACCAGCGCCTCACCGAGGCAGAGCACCTGGGGCGCGGCAGGTGGGGGTGTGGCCATCCGGCGGTGAGGCGACAGCCCTCACCCTGGCCCGGTTCGCCGCCCGCGCCAACGGCTTGGTCCTGATGACACCGGCGTCAGGCAGCGGAACGGCCGGCGTGGGCAGCACGGCCAGGCTCCAGCCCCAGCCGCGCCTGCAGGGCCGCGATGATGCGGGCGTTGGCGGCGGGGAAGGGAAACTCTTCGAGCTGCTCGGGCCGCACCCAGCGCACCTGCTGGGAGGCCAGGGGTTGGGGCTCACCGCTCAGCCAGGTGCACAGGTGCACCACGAAGCGCAGCCGCTTGTGGCTGTAGGCGTGCTCGAGGCTGATCAGCTCCTCGCCCACCTCTGCCTCGATCGCCAGCTCCTCGCGCAGTTCACGTTCAATCGTGGCCACGATCGGCTCGCCGGGCTCCTGCTTGCCGCCGGGGAACTCCCACAGCCCCCCCAGCAGGCCCTCGTTGAGCCGCTGATCGATCAGCACCTCGCCGGCGCCGTTGCGCACCACGCCCACACCGATCACCTGAAACGGCAGCTCACGCGGGGCATCCTTCACGGGGTAGGCGGCGGGGGCGCCGGAAGCGTAGGCAGCGCAGTGCCCCCGCCAGGGGCAGGCGCCGCAGCTGGGATTGCGCGGCGTGCAGAGCGTGGCGCCCAGGTCCATCAGCGCCTGGTTGAAGGCCCGGGGCCGCTGCGGATCGAGCAGCAGCTCACTCAGTTGCCACAGCCCCTTGAGCTGCCGCGCCGGCGGCCGCGGGCTGGCGATCAGGCGCGCCAGCACCCGCTTGACGTTGCCATCGAGGATCGGATGCGGCAGATCAAAGGCCGAGGAGAGGATGCTGCCGGCGGTGCTGCGGCCGATGCCGGGCAGGGCCAGCCAGCCCTCGAGCGCGCGCGGCCAGGGGTCGGTGGTCGACCCACCAGGAGCAGCTGCCGCCTCCCGCAGCTGGCGCGCACCCTGGTGCAGGCGCCTGGCGCGGGCGTAGTAGCCCAGGCCCTGCCAGAGCAGCAGCACGTCGTGCTCCTCGGCCGCCGCCAGAAGCTCCAGACTGGGAAAGGCCGCCATCCAGCGCCGCCAGTAGGGCAGCACCACCTGCAGCTGGGTTTGCTGCAGCATCACCTCCGCCACCCAGATCGGATAGGGATCGAGGGGCTCAGTGCCGCCAAAGCGGCCGCCGTGCACACACACCATCCACGGCTTCTGCTCCGGGTGGCGCCGGCCATGGGCCTCCCACCAGGCCAGGAGCTGCTGCCGAAGCACAGGAGCGTGTGCCGCCAGCGTCACGTCAAACCGGTCCAGATCAGCGCCTCCTCAGTGCTCCCGATGTTGGCCGCCGGGCCCCAGCTCAGGAGGCTGCGGCCCCACCACCACAGAACGCCACGATGCGTCCTCTGGATCAGGGCGAGTCCGCGCCTGGCTTAAGGACGCAGTCGACCAACGGCATAACCAGCCATCAAGCCCACCGCCGCCCTCTGGCGAACCCAATCGATGCCCACGGATCCGCTCACAAGAAGTGCGCAGGCCGCAAGGGCAATGTCAAAACTGATGCTGCGGCGACGGTCCGATTCGGCAGCCTTCAGCAGTTTCGCCTCGCCAGGCGGCTGGGGAGGGATGCGATCCGACCCTTCAATCTCGCGCTCAAGGCGCTTGAGCTCGTCGGCTGCGCTCATCTGTGAACTCTGCACCCCGGCTGTCGGCGATTCTGATCGCCAAGACGATGGTGGTGGGCCAGGCCGCGGGGCATGTCTCCATCCGGTCCTCCAGAGTCCCAGTGACGCGCCATCCCATCACGGGTGCAACTATCAACGAAGAGCGGCGGCACCCACGCAGCGAGCAACAGTCTTAGACCCGCTCAACCTTCTTCACCGACCTTATTTTTGCGGACGGGTCATCACTCTTCCAGAAGGCGTGCATCGTGTCGCTGAGCAAAGCCATCGAGAACGGCATCCTCCTGGCTGTGAGAGTCCAAGTGGAGATCTCATGCTGGCCAGCTGAGAGCTTGCCCATCAGAAACAGGATGCTCCCAGACTGACGGTATGGGGAATGACAACTCAGGATCATGAGCTGAACGGGGCCACATTCGGCTCCTTTGAGCCGCTCCAGCCGGGCTCCGGGAACGCCAAGGGCGGACTGCCACCCCCCAGGCACCCACAGCATTCACGTTCTGGACAAGCCGATGCAGGCCCCATCAGCACCCCACCCCAACCCACGCCCCCATGTCGCCACAGATGCCGCCGCAGGTTTCTCCCCATCGCCAGCAGGCCGCCCCGCTCCGCGGCGCCGCGGCCATCCCCACTGGCCTGGCCCTGAGCCTGCTGTTGCTGAGCGCGGCCACGCCCGCCCAGGCCGGGAAGGCCAAGCCGGTGGAGAAGGTGCTGGGTCCGCTGCCGGCCAGCTGGGTGGGCGAGATCCCAGGGGCCTCGGGCCCGATCCGCTGGCAGGTGGATCTGGAGGCCGACGGCACCTACCAGCTGCGCCAGACCTACCTGAAGCGCGAGCCGGAGCGCGGCTTCGACGACATCGGCCGCTGGCAGCTGGACTCCGATGGACGCCTGGTGCTGCGCGGAGGGCGCGAGGCGCCGGTGTTTCTGGAGCCGATGGGGCGCGGCCGCCGGCTGCGCAAGCTCGATCTCGAGGGCGAGCGCATCCGCTCCCCGCTCAACGACCGGCTCAACCGCCTGAGCGAACCCCAGCCGATCGATCCAGAGCTCAACCTGGTGGGCCTGTTCCGCTACCTGGCCGACGCCCCCAGCATCGAGCTCTGCGCCACCGGCCGCACCCTGCCGGTGGCGATGGAAGCCGACTACCTGCCGCTGGAGCGGGCCTACCTGCAGAGCGAGGCCGCCGGAGCGCCACGGCTGGCCACCCTGGAGGGGCTGATCACCACCCGCCCCTCGATGGAGGAGACCCAGCCGCCCCGGCGCACCCTGGTGGTGGAGCGCTTCAACAGACTCAGCGATCAGAAAACCTGCCCCGGTGCGGAGACGCTGCCCCTGCGGGGCACCAACTGGCGGCTGCAGAACCTGGAGGCCGCAGGAGGGTCGCAGCAGCCCCCCGCCGGCGGCCGGCAGGTGGAGCTGCTGTTCGATCCCGACAGTGAGCGGGTGAGCGGCAGCGGTGGCTGCAACCGGCTGATGGGGGGCTTCGAACTGGAGGGCGACAGCCTGCGCTTCTCACCGCTGGCCAGCACCAAGATGGCCTGCACGCCAGCGGTGATGGACTTCGAGACGGATGTGTTCCGCGCCCTCGAGCAGGTGCGCGGCTGGCGCATCGAGGGCACGGGCCTGACCCTGCTGGGGGAGGGCGGCACTTCCCTGCTGCGGTATCAGGCCGAAGCGGAGCAGGCGGCCGACTAGGCGCTGCGGGCCGGTTGGTCGCGCAGCTGCAGCAGGTCGTCGATGATCAGCTCGGCGGCCCGCTCGGCCGCATCCAGAAAGGGCAGCAAGGTGCGGTGGGCCCCCATGAACTCCAGGCGGGCCACCTCGGCCTCGTCGTGGGCGGTGGCGATGAAGTGCCCCCGGAAGCCCGCCGTGGCCAGGCCGTGGCGGATGGCAGCGTTGGCCTCCAGGGACGGCAGGGTGCTCACCACCACCGTGGCGGAGGAGAGTGGCAGGCTGGCGGTGAACTCGGGGTCTTCGGAATCTCCGTACTGCACCGGCAGCCCCTGGGCGGCGGCCAGGCGCAGGGCCTGGGGATCGAAGTCGATGCCCAGCAGCGAGAGGTTGTGGGGCTGGAGCTGGCGGTGGATGGCGTTGCCGAAGCGACCCAGGCCCAGCAGGATCACATCCACCCGGGCCGGCCCGGAGGAACTGCCGGCGATTTCGCTGAAGTGGTTGTCGCGCTCGAACAGCCGCAACGGCCCCTGCAGCCACTGGTAGAGCCGGTCCGAACCCAGGATCATGTAGGTGGAGAGGGCGATGGTGATCACGCCCACCAGGGTGATCAGGCTCAGCTCCCCATCTCCCAGCTGGCCCAGCTGCAGGCCCAGGGCCGCCAGGATCAGCGAGAACTCGGAGATCTGGGCCACGGTGAGGCCCGCCAGCAGGCCGGTGCGGCGGCGGTAGCCCATCGCGCCCATGATCGCCACCACGATCAGTGGGTTGCCCACCAGCACGAACACCGACAGCACCAATGCAGGCCAGAGCTGCACCCCGGCGGCCGAGAGGTTGAGGCCGGAGCCGAGATCGATGAAGAAGAACAGCAGCAGGAAATCGCGCAGACCGGTGAGCCGTGAGGCGATCGCCTCGCGATAGGCGGTGGAGGCGATGGACACGCCGCCCAGGAAGGCCCCCACCTCCTTGCTGAAGTCCACGGCGTCGGCCAGGGCGGCCAGGCCCACGGCCCAGGCCACGGCGAACAGCACCAGCAGCTCCTGGTTGGCGGCCAGGCGGCCCAGCAGGGGCGGCATCACCCAGCGCATGGTGGCGGCGGTGCCGACCACGAAGGCGCTGCCCACCAGCAGCAGGCGCACGGCCTGGGCGGCGACACCACCGCCGGCGTCAGTGGCGAAGGAGGTGAGCAGGATCATCGCCAGAATCACGGCGATGTCCTGCACCACCAGGAAGCCCACCGCGATCCGCCCGTGCAGGGAGTCGATCTCCCGCTTGTCGGAGAGCAGCTTGACGATGATGATCGTGCTGGAGAAGGTAAGGCACACGGCGATGTAGATCGCCTGCACCGGTGCGAAGCCCAGGCCCAGACAGAGCAGAAAGCCGAACAGCGAGGTGAACGCAATCTGGCCGAGCCCGGTGGCCAGGGCCACGGGCCCCACCGAGCGGATCAGACCCACGTCGAGCTTGAGGCCCACCACAAACAGCAGCACCGAGATGCCGATGCTGGACAGCAGCTCCAGCTCACTGCCGCCAGAGGTCCAGCCCAGCAGGGCAGGCCCGGCGACAATGCCGGTGAGGATGTAGCTGATGATCAGGGGTTGGCGCAGCTTCAGGCCCACCACTCCGATCACGCCGGCCAACATCAGGATCGCCGCCAGCTCGTGAAAGATGTTGGTGAACATCATCGCCTGGAAGCACCGCTGAAGAGAGGCCAGGCTGAGCTGCCAGGCAGCTCAGCTCAGCGCACCGATTCTGTGCCAGGCGGCCTCAGCTGGCGACGTAGGCCTCCACCGCCTCACCGAGCTGGCGCAGCCGGGCCAGGGCATCCCGCTCGAGGTTGCGCACCCGGTCGCGGCTGATGCCGATCACCCGGCCGATGCCGGTGAGGCTCATGGGCTCGGTGCCCTCCGGCACATCGGAGCAGGGGATGCCGTAGCGCATCTTCAGCACCCGGCCCTGCAGGTCCGGCAGCTGCTCCAGCAGCGCCCGCAGGTCGCCCTTCAGGCACTCCCCATCCACCCGCTCCTCCGGCAGCTCCTCATCCCCAGCCAGCAGCTCCAGCAGCTCCGTGTCCTCCCCGTCGCCCACCTTCGTCTCCAGGCTCACCGGCTGCCGCGCACGGCACAGCAGGTCCTTCACCTCCTCCTCAGGCAGCTCCACAAACTCCGCCAGTTCCGTCACCGTCGGCGTCCGCCCCAGCGTCTGGCTCAGCTCCCGCTGACCCTTCTTCAGCTTGTTCAGCGTTTCCGTGATGTGGATCGGCAGCCGGATCGTGCGGCTCTTCTCCGCAATCGCACGCGTGATCCCCTGCCGGATCCACCAGTACGCATACGTACTGAACTTGTAGCCGCGGGTGGGGTCGAACTTCTCCACACCCCGCACCAGCCCGATCGTTCCCTCCTGGATCAGGTCCAGCAGTTCCATGTTCCGCTTGGTGTATTTCTTCGCCACGCTCACCACCAGACGCAGGTTCGCCGCCACCATCCGCTCCTTCGCCCGACGCCCCGCCTGCAGACGCTTCTTCAGCAGCTGCGGGCTCATCCCCGCCGCCGCCGCCAGCTCACTGGCGCTCGGGGCGCTGCCACCGGCACGCATCGTCAGTTCCTGCTCGATCTCCTCCAGCCCCATCAGCTCCTGCACCTGACGGCCCAGGGTGATCTCCTGCTCATGGGACAGCAGCGGCACCCGGCCGATGTCGCGCAGGTAGCTGCGCACCAGGTCGCCATCGGCGGCGGGGTGGGAGCGGGCTTTGGGGGCAACGGAGAGCTTGCGCTCGGAGCCGGAGGCGGGTGCGGCGTTGGGGGCGCTGCTCTGGTCAGTTCCGGGACGGTCCTGGACGTAAGCCACTGCGGGGGTCATGGCGCTTGGCTTGAAGTTCCGTAAAGCCTAACCTGAAGAAGTGTGAACGACCTCTCATCTGACGGTTCGGATTGCCACAGTGCCTCCCGAGCTGGCACCGGCATCACAGGCCGATCTGAGCACGGAGCAGCCAGGCGGCGGTGGAGAGGTAGATGAACACCCCGGCCACATCCACCGCGGTGGTGATGAACGGCGCCGACATCAGCGCCGGATCCAGGCCCATGCGGTTGAACAGCAGGGGCAGCGAGGCCCCGGCCAGGGCCGCCAGCACGCTGATGGCGAGCAGACTCACGGCCACCGCCATGGCCACCAGGGCACTGCCGCCCATCACCCAGGCCCAGGGCAGCACCACCACCGCCAGCAGCAACCCGAGCAGGGCGCCGGCCACGGTTTCGCGCAGCACAGCCCGGCCCAGGCCCAGTTGCATGATCCGCTGGGTGCTGAGGCCTCGGATCACCACCGTGGAGCTCTGGGCGCCCACGTTGCCGCCGGTGCCGATCAGCAGCGGAATGAAGGCCGCCAGCACCACCAGCCGCTCCAGCACCCCCTGCTGGCTGGCGATCACCGCCGAGGTGCCCGAGTTGGCCACCAGCAGCACCAGGAGCCACACCACCCGCCGCCGGGCCACCGCGAACAGACTGCTGCGGAAGTAGTCGTCCTCATCGCCCGCCTGCACCGCTCCCGCCGCATACAGGTCCCGCGTCGCCTCCTGCTCGATCACGTCGATCACGTCGTCCACCGTCACGATCCCCACCAACCGCTGCTCCCGGTCCACCACCGGCATCGCCAGAAAGTCGTACCGCTGAATCGCCCGCGCCACCTCCTCCTGGTCCGTGTCCGTGCTCACGCTCACCACATCCCGCGTCATCACATCCCCGATCCGCGTCTCCGGATCCGCCACCACCAGATCCCGCAGCGACAGAATCCCCGACAGGTGACGTGATCCGTCCGTCACATACAGCGAATACACCGTCTCGGTGTCCCGCGCCCGCCGGCGCACCAGATCCAGCGCCTGGCCCGCGCTGTGAAACTCCTTCAGGTCGATGAACTCCGTTGTCATCAACCGACCCGCCGTCTCCGGCGCATACCCCAGCAGCTGCGCCGTCACCCGACGCTCCGCCGGGCTCAGTTCCGCCAGCAGCCGACGCACCACCTTCGCCGGCAGTTCATCGAACAGCCGCGCACGGTCGTCCGGTGACATCTCCTCCACCAGCTCCAGCACCTCTCCCGAGCGCAGACGCTCCAGCAGGCTCTGCTGCACCTCCACCGGCAGATACTCATAGATATCGATCGCCTCGTCCTTCGGCAGCAACCGGAACGCCAGCGCCTGCAGCGTCATCGGCAACCGCCCGATCGCCTCCGCCGCGTCCACCTCCTGCACCGGCTGCAGCAGCAGCTTCGCTCCGTCGTAGTTCCCCGCCTGCAGCAGCGCTTCCAGTTGCGACGCCACCACCACGGCGACGTTGGCGTTGGCCGACGTGGCGCCGAGCTCGCTCGACAGGGTGCCGGGGGTGCGGCTCATGCGTTCTCCCCCAGGCCCGGCAGCAGCCAGCGGGCCGTGCGCAGGTAGATGACCACGCCGGCCACATCCACGGCCGAGGTGATGAACGGCGCCGACATCAGCGCCGGATCCAGCCCCATGCGGTTGAACAGCAGCGGCAGGGCCGAACCGGCGATCGCCGCCAGGGTGGTGATTGCCACCAGGCTGAGGCCGGTGGTCCAGGCCACGTGCGGATCGCCGCCCACCTGCCAGGCCCAGGGCACCACCGCCGCCATCAGCATCAGGCCGAGGATCAGGCCGGCGATGCCCTCGCGCAGCACGGTGAGGCGGCGGCCGTTGATCAGCAGCTGCTGGGTGCTGAGGCCGCGGATCACCACCGTGGAGCTCTGGGCGCCCACGTTGCCGCCGGTGCCGATCAGCAGCGGAATGAAGGCCGCCAGCACCACCACCCGGCTGAGGATGTCCTCCTCACGGGCGATCACCGCGGCCGTGATGCTGTTGGCCACCAGCAGCACCAGCAGCCACACGATGCGGCGGCGCACCACCGTGAACAGGCCGGCCTGGAAGTAGTCGTCCTCATCGCCCGCCTGCACCGCTCCCGCCGCATACAGGTCCCGCGTCGCCTCCTGCTCGATCACGTCGATCACGTCGTCCACCGTCACGATCCCCACCAACCGCTGCTCCCGGTCCACCACCGGCATCGCCAGAAAGTCGTACCGCTGAATCGCCCGCGCCACCTCCTCCTGGTCCGTGTCCGTGCTCACGCTCACCACATCCCGCGTCATCACATCCCCGATCCGCGTCTCCGGATCCGCCACCACCAGATCCCGCAGCGACAGAATCCCCGACAGGTGACGTGATCCGTCCGTCACATACAGCGAATACACCGTCTCGGTGTCCCGCGCCCGCCGGCGCACCAGATCCAGCGCCTGGCCCGCGCTGTGAAACTCCTTCAGGTCGATGAACTCCGTTGTCATCAACCGACCCGCCGTCTCCGGCGCATACCCCAGCAGCTGCGCCGTCACCCGACGCTCCGCCGGGCTCAGTTCCGCCAGCAGCCGACGCACCACCTTCGCCGGCAGTTCATCGAACAGCCGCGCACGGTCGTCCGGTGACATCTCCTCCACCAGCTCCAGCACCTCTCCCGAGCGCAGACGCTCCAGCAGGCTCTGCTGCACCTCCACCGGCAGATACTCATAGATATCGATCGCCTCGTCCTTCGGCAGCAACCGGAACGCCAGCGCCTGCAGCGTCATCGGCAACCGCCCGATCGCCTCCGCCGCGTCCACCTCCTGCACCGGCTGCAGCAGCAGCTTCGCTCCGTCGTAGTTCCCCGCCTGCAGCAGCGCTTCCAGTTGCGACGCCACCACCACGGCGACGTTGGCGTTGGCCGACGTGGCGTTGGCGGCCGTGGCCTGGGATGTCGCGCCGTTCGCCTCGCCCATCGCCAGTTGTCAGGGCCCTGCGAGTTTATGGGCCGCCGCGGGCCGGGGCACACGAACCCGAGAGCTAACGTCGGCAGGTGTGAACCCGATGCTCTCGATGGCGCTGAACGCGAGTGATGTGGTGGTGCGCGATAGCCGCGGCGCCGAACGGCGGCTTGGGGAGTGGGGCGGCCAGGTGCTGCTGATCGTGAATGTGGCCAGCCGCTGCGGCTTCACCCGCCAGTACGCCGGGCTGCAGAAGCTCCAGGACACCTACGGGCCCAGGGGCTTCAGCGTGCTCGGCTTCCCCTGCAACGACTTCGGCGGCCAGGAGCCGGGGAGCTTGGCGGAGATCCAGCAGTTCTGCTCCAGCACCTACGGCGCCGACTTCCTCCTGTTCGACAAGGTGCACGCCAGCGGCGCCAAGACCGAGCCCTACAGCACCCTCACCCAGGTGGAGCCGGCCGGGGATGTGGCCTGGAACTTCGAGAAGTTTCTGATCGGCAAGGACGGCACTGTGCTGGGCCGCTTCAAGAGTGCGGTGGAACCGGATGGCGCCGAACTCACCACAGCGATCGAGGCGGCGCTGGCGGCCTGATCCTCAGCCGGCCAGCCAGCCCCGGCGCAGACCGGCGACGGTGGGCAGTTCTACCTGCAGCCAGCGCTCACCGCCGGGCTGCTGCCAGCGGCGCAGCACCCGCAGGGGCACCCCGGCTTCGGTGCTGCTGATCGTGGGCGCCTGGTGGCGCGGGGCACAGCGCAGCGCCTGGGGCACCACCGAGAGCAGGGGCTCCCGGCTCTGGCGGCGGCGCAGTTCCGGCAGGCGCCAGTCGGCCCCTCCGGCCGGAAGACCGGCCGGGGCCACCAGGGCGAACCCCAGCAGGGCCGCCACACGCCAGGGGGCGACCGCGGTCATTTCAGATGTCCAGCTGGGCGAGATCGAGCTCGGCGCTGTGTTTTTCGATGAATTCGCGACGGGGGGCCACCTTGTCGCCCATCAGGATCGTGAAGATGCGGTCGGCCTCGAGGGCATCCTCGATCTCCACCCGCTTCATCGTGCGCGTGGAGGGATCCATGGTGGTTTCCCACAGCTGCTTGGGCATCATTTCCCCCAGACCCTTGAAGCGCTGAATCGTGTAATTGGCCTTCTCGCCGAACGACGCAACCGTTTTCTTGAGTTCGCCTTCGTTGTAGCAGTAGGTGTGGTTCTTGCCACGCTCCACCTTGTAGAGAGGCGGACAGGCGATATAAATATAGCCGCCCTCCACCAGGGCTTTCTGATAGCGGAAGAAGAACGTGAGGATCAGTGTGCGGATGTGGGCGCCGTCCACATCGGCGTCGGTCATGATCACGATGCGGTGATACCGCAGGTTCTTCTCGTCGAACTCCTCACCCTTGATGCCCAGGCCCAGGGCCGTGATCAGCGCCTGGATCTCAGTGTTCTTGTAGATCTTGGCGTCGTCGGTCTTCTCGATGTTGAGGATCTTGCCGCGCAGGGGCAGGATCGCCTGGAAGCGCCGGTCGCGACCCTGCTTGGCCGAACCGCCGGCCGAATCGCCCTCCACGATGTAGATCTCCGATTCGGAGGGATCCCGGGATGAGCAGTCGGCCAACTTGCCGGGCAGGGTGGAACTCTCCAGCACGCTCTTGCGGCGCACCAGCTCGCGAGCGCGGCGGGCGGCTTCGGCGGCGTTGAAGGCCTGGATCGCCTTCTCGAGGATCAGATCGATCACCGAGGGGTTGAATTCCAGGAATTCGGCCAGGGCTTCACCCACCAGGGTGTCGACGATGCCACGCACCTCGGTGTTGCCGAGTTTGGTTTTGGTCTGACCTTCGAATTCAGGCTCCGGCACCTTCACCGACAGCACGGCGGTGAGGCCCTCGCGGATGTTCTCGCCGGCGAGGTTGGAATCGGCCTCCTTGCGCTTGCCGCGCTTCTTGGCAAAGGTGTTGAGGGTGCGGGTGAGCACCGTTTTGAGGCCCTCGATGTGGGTGCCGCCATCGACAGTGCGGATGTTGTTGGCGAAGCCCAGGATGCTGTCGGAGTAGGCATCCACACACCACTGCAGGGCGGCCTCCACCTGCACGCCGTCCTTGGTGGCGTTCACATAGATGATGTCGCGGTGCAGAGGATCCTTCTCCGCATTCATATAGGCGACGTATTCGCGGATACCGCCTTCGTAAAGGTAAGATTCCTCGTGGGGTTCGCCGGCCTCGCTGCAGGACGCGGGGCGCTCGTCTCGAAAGACAATGCGCACGCCGCCGTTGAGATAAGCCAGCTCGCGCAGACGGGCGGCCAGGGTGGCGTAGTCGAATTCGATGCCACCGCTGAAGATCTGGGTGTCGGGCAGAAAGCGCACGGCGGTGCCGGTGCGCTCCTCCTCGCCCGCGGCGGCGGGACTGGAGCTGAGGGTGCCGATGGGCTCACCGCGCTCGAAGCGCTGGCGGTGCTCCTGGCCGGCGCGGTGCACCGTCACCTCCACCCATTCCGAGAGGGCGTTGACCACCGACACGCCCACCCCGTGCAGGCCACCGGACACCTTGTAGCCGCCGGAGCCGAACTTGCCGCCGGCGTGCAGCACGGTGAGCACCGTCTCCAGGGCGCTGCGGCCGGTGCGAGGGTGAATGTCGGTGGGGATGCCGCGGCCGTTGTCGGTGACGCCGCAGGAGCCGTCCTCGTGGAGCACCACCAGGATCTGGTCGCAGTGGCCCGCCAGGGCCTCGTCCACGGAGTTGTCCACCACCTCGTAGACGAGGTGGTGGAGACCCCTCGGCCCGGTGGTGCCGATGTACATCCCCGGGCGCTTGCGCACCGGCTCCAGGCCCTCGAGCACCTGGATCTGCTCGGCGCCGTAATCGTTCTGAACCTTCGTGGCTTCGCTCATGCGGGAGGGGTTCCCCTGGGATCAGGCATGGAACCGGCAACCGTTCCCGGCGAGATCCCTTCTCAGAGAGTGAATCTACCACCGCCAGCCGGCCTGCCAGGCTGGAGCGATGGGCAGCGGCCAACCCCTGGTGATCGTGCTGCTGGGCCCCACGGCCAGCGGCAAGACCGACCTGGCCATCGCCCTGGCCCGGGCCCTCGATCTGGCGGTGCTGAACGTGGACTCGCGCCAGCTCTACCGGGGCATGGACGTGGGCACGGCCAAGCCCAGCGCAGCCCAGCAGGCGGCCGCCCGCCATGGCCTGCTCGACCTGCGCGAGCCCGACCAGCCGATCAACCTGCAGGAGTTCTGCGCCCTGGCCGAGGCGGCGATCGCCGCGGAACTGGCCCACCCCCGTGGCGGGCCGCCCCTGGCCCTGCTGGCGGGGGGCAGCGGCCTGTATCTCAAGGCCCTCACCCAGGGCCTGCGGCCGCCGGCGGTGCCGCCCCAGCCCGCCCTGCGCCGCCAGCTGGAGGCCCTCGGCCAGCCGTTCTGCCACCAGCTGCTCAGCAGCGCCGACCCGGTGGCCGCCGCCCGCATCACCCCCGCCGACGCGGTACGCACCCAGCGGGCCCTGGAGGTGCTGTACGCCACCGGCCGCCCGCTCTCGGGCCAGCAGGGGAGCGCACCGCCGCCCTGGCGGGTGCTGGAACTGGGCCTGGATCCGCCCGATCTGCGCCAGCGCATCCAGCGCCGCACCGAGGCCCTCTATGCCGGCGGACTGGTGGAGGAAACCGGGGCCCTGATCGGGCGCTACGGCGTTGATCTGCCCCTGCTGGACACGATCGGCTACGGCGAGGCCCGGCGCCTGCTGGCCGGGGAGCTGGAGCGGAGCGCCGCCGTGGCGCTCACCGCCCAGCGCACGCGCCAGTTCGCCAAGCGCCAGCGCACCTGGTTTCGCCGCCAGCACCGGCCCCTGTGGCTGAGCGCCGCCGACACAAAGGGGCAACTGCACCAGGCATTGCCGGAGATCGAGGGGCGTCTAGGGTGAAGGGAGATATCCACCCATCCGACACCTACCAACGCCTGAATGCCACCTCGTCCCCGTTTTGACCGCCGCGCTCCCGTGCGGGAGCTGCCCAACATCAACGAGCGCATCAACTACCCCCAGCTACGGGTGGTTGATTTCGACGGCAGTCAACTCGGGGTGATCACCAGGGACGAAGCCCTGAGCGTGGCCAGGGACCGGGAACTCGACCTGGTGCTGGTGAGCGAGAAGGCCGATCCGCCGGTGTGCCGGATCATGGACTACGGCAAATACAAGTTTGAGCAGGAGAAGAAGGCCAAGGAGGCCAAGAAGAAGTCGCATCAAACTGAAGTCAAGGAGGTGAAGATGCGCTACAAGATCGATCAGCACGACTACGACGTGCGGATCGGTCAGGCCACCCGTTTCCTCAAGGCCGGCGACAAGGTGAAGTGCACGGTGATCTTCCGGGGCCGGGAGATTCAGCACACGGCCCTGGCGGAAGTGCTGCTCAAGCGCATGGCCAAAGACCTGGAGACAGCGGCCGAGATCCAGCAGCCCCCCAAGCGCGAGGGCCGCAACATGATCATGTTTCTCAGTCCGCGCAAAAGCGCCGCCGCTCCCAAGACGCCAACCCGCGTCAAGAGCCAGGCCAACAAAGCCGAAACTGTGGCGCCCGCTGCCAGTCCGGCTGCCGTCAGTCCGGCCGAGGCCTGAGGCGGAGCACCCCGAGAACGGCTCCAGAGCTGCCGTCAGAGCCGGCGGCTGAACAGCGCGAGCATCTCCTGCCAGCCCTGGGCAGCGGCCTCAGGGTGGTAGTCGGCGCGGGCCTCACAGAAGAAGCCATGGCCAGCACCGGGCGCCACCACCAGCCGGCGCTCCAGCTGCGGCCGCCGGGCGGCGTCGGTTGCCAGGGCCGCGGCGATGGCCTGTCGTTCCTCGGCGGGCATCAGCGGGTCCTGATCGCCCACCAGGCAGAGCAGGTGGCCTGGGATCGTGGGCAGCACCGCCAGGGTGGGCTCACCGCCGCCGGGGCGAAAGCTGGACACGCGGGCGCCATAGGCAGCGCAGCTGGCGGCCACCTCGGGAATGGTGGCCGCCAGCATGGCCAGGTGGCCGCCGAAGCAGAAGCCCACGCAGCCCACGGGCCCGTCCAGGCCCGGCTGGGCCTGGAGCCAGGCGATGGCGGCCCGGGCATCGGCGAGAACGTCGGCGGCGCTCACCCGGTCGCGGTGCACGCGGCCCGCCGCCAGCCCGGCCGCGTCGTAGCCCAGATCGAGATCGGGGGCGGTGCGCGCGAAGATCGGCATCGCCAGGGCGCCATAGCCCTCCGCGGCCAGGCGCTCGGCCACCCCCCGCACCCAGGCGTTGAGGCCGAACACCTCCGGCAGCACCAGCACGGCGGCCCGGGGTCGCTGCTGCGCCGGCCGCGCCCACCAGCAGCGCAGCCGCAGTCCACCGGCAGCCGGGAGCTCCTGCCAGCTGGAGATCACAGCGGAGGCCATGGCGCGTCGCAACGGGGGCCAAGCCAGTCTGGAAGCCCGCCGCGACCGGGCAACTGTCCCTGAACCGGCACACATGCGTATGCCAACAGGGGGATTGTCCCCAACGGAGATGCTCCGTATGGTGAGTTCGAACCCTCAGGCCCGGCGCGGCGTGCGATTTCACATCCAGCAGGAGAGCGACATTCCCGCGTCGACCCAGCTGTACAACCAGGTTTGTTTCGCGATCGCGGCCCGGCACTACCCGCCGGGTCACCGCCTGCCCAGCACCCGCCAGCTGGCGATGCAGACGGGACTGCACCGCAACACGATCAGCAAGGTGTATCGCCAGCTGGAGACCGACGGTGTGGTGGAGGCCATGGCCGGTTCGGGCATCTACGTGCGCAACCAGCAGCAACCGCGGCAGATCAAACCGCCGCCGGGGCCCCGCAACCGCGTGCTGCCCGACATCGACCGGGAGGTGCGCCAGAGCGTTGACGGGCTGCTGCAGGCCGGCTGCACCCTGCAACAGACCCGTGACCTGCTCACCCGCGAGATCGACTGGCGGCTGCGCTGCGGTGCCCGGGTGCTGGTGAGCACGCCGCGGGAAGACCTGGGCGCCTCGCTGCTGATCGCCGAGGAACTCACCCCCAACCTGGCGGTGCCGGTGGAGGTGGTGCCGATGGAGGAACTGGAGGGTGTGCTGGAGCAGTCGAACAACGGCACGGTGGTGACCAGCCGCTATTTCCTGCAGCCGGTGGAGGAGATCGCCCGCCGCCACGGGGTGCGCGCGGTGCCGGTGGACCTCAACGACTTCCGCCACGAGCTCGAGCTGCTCAAGGAACTGCGCAGCGGCAGCTGCGTGGGGCTGGTGAGCATCAGCCCCGGCATCCTGCGGGCCGCCGAGGTGATCCTGCACAGCCTGCGGGGCAACGAGCTGCTGGTGATGACCGCCAACCCCGACATCGGCAGTCGCCTGCTGGCCCTGCTGCGGGCGTCCGGTCACGTGCTCTGCGACCGGCCCAGCCTGCCGCTGGTGGAGCAGAGCCTGCGCCAGAACCGGGGCCAGCTGATGCGCCTGCCGGTGGTGCACTGCGCCCAGAGCTATCTGGGCACCGCCACCATCGAGGAACTGCGCAAGGAGATCGGCCTGACAGTGGACTGAGGCAGCCAGAAGAGGGGCTGAGGCGTCCTGAAGACGGGCTGATTCAAGACAAGCGGATGAAGAGATTCGAACTCTCGACCCTCTCCTTGGCAAGGAGATGCTCTACCACTGAGCTACATCCGCACGTTCGGCCGCGATTGCCGAGCACGCCTGGCGGCTCGCCCCGCCGGCCAAGTGATCATGCCTGACGGCGGGCCCCACGGTCAAACGCGGGCCGCTCAACAGGGCAGGCGCTCCGCCAGGATGCCCGGATGTTCAAGGCCATCCGCGCCGACCTGGCGATCATCCAGGAGCGGGATCCCGCCGCGCGCGGGCCGCTGGAAATCCTGCTCTGCTACCCGGGACTGCACGCCCTGTTGCTGCACCGGCTCAGCCACAGGCTCTGGCGCCTGCGACTGCCGCTGCCGGCGCGGTTGCTGAGCCAGCTGGGCCGCCTGCTCACCGGCGTGGAGATCCACCCCGGTGCGCGCATCGGCCACGGCGTGTTCATCGATCACGGCATGGGGGTGGTGATCGGCGAGACGGCCGAAATCGGCGATCAGTGCCTGCTGTATCAGGGGGTGACCCTGGGCGGCACCGGCAAGGCCCACGGCAAACGCCACCCCACCCTGCTCCAGAACGTGGTGGTGGGCGCCGGCGCCAAGGTGCTGGGGGCGATCACGGTGGGGGCCAACACCCGCATCGGCGCCGGTTCGGTGGTGCTGCGCGACGTGGAGCCGAACTGCACGGTGGTGGGCATCCCGGGTCGGGTGGTGCACCAGAGCGGTGTGCGCGTGGATCCGCTCGCCCACTCGGCCCTGCCGGATACCGAGGCGCGGGTGATCCGCAACCTGATGGAGCGCATCGACGCCCTGGAGAGCGAGCTGGTGCGCACCCAGGCCTGCCTGCAGGAGCTCACCGCCGGGCGGCCGCTGCACGAGCCCTGCGGCGGCCTGTCCCAGAACCTGCGCGACCGGGAGATCCTGGAGTTCCTGGGCGACAACCCCGGCACCACCAACTGAAAGGGCTCAGGCAGAGCACTCAGGCAGAGCGTTCAGGCAGTGGCGCCCTGGCGCGCCGGGGCGGGCTGGAACATGAACATCGAGTAGATCACGTTGCGGCGCATCTGGGTCATCATCTCCAGGAACATGTCGTAGCCCTCGTTCTTGTATTCGATCAGCGGATCCTTCTGGCCATAGCCGCGCAGGCCCACCGATTCGCGCAGGGCATCCATGGCCTGCAGGTGCTCGCGCCAGAGGGTGTCGATCTGCTGGAGGATGAAGAAGCGCTCGGCCTCGCGCATCAATCCCGGCCGCTGGGCCTCGATCTGGCCCTCCTTGATGTCGTAGGCATTGCGCATCTGCTCCTGCAGGAAGGCCTTGAGCTCCTCCATCGACAGACCTTGCACGTGGTTGGGCTCGAGATCGGAGAGCAGATAGATAAACTCCTTCACCTTGGCCACCAGCCGCTCCATGTCCCATTCTTCGGGCGGCAGGTCGGGGTTCACATAGGCCTCCACGATGTCATCGATGGTGCGCTCGCCGTAGCCGATCACCTGGGCCTTGAGCTCACGGCCCTCCAGCACCCGGCGGCGCTCGGTGTACACGGCCTTGCGCTGGTTGTTCATCACCTCGTCGTACTCGAACACCTGTTTGCGGATGTCGTAGTAGTAGGTTTCCACCTTCTTCTGGGCGCCCTCCAGCGAGCGGGTGAGCATGCCCGATTCGATCGGCATGTCCTCCTCCACCCGGAAGGCGTTCATCAGGCCGGCCACGCGGTCGCCGCCGAAGATGCGCAACAGGTTGTCCTCCAGCGACAGGAAGAAACGGGTGGATCCCGGGTCGCCCTGGCGGCCGGCGCGGCCGCGCAGCTGGTTGTCCACCCGGCGCGACTCGTGGCGCTCGGTGCCCACCACGTGCAGGCCGCCGGCCTCGCGCACCTGCTGCTCCTCGGCCTTGGTCACCGCTTCGTATTCGCCGCGCACCCGGGCCATCAGCTCGCGCAGGCTCTGGATCTGGGGGTCGTCGGTGGGGGCCTTCTCCGCGGCCTGGGCGATGCGGTCTTCCAGCTCCAGCACGGTGAGCTGACGATCACCCCAGGCCTTCACCAGCTCCCGGGCCAGGGCCGTGAGGGCCTGGTCGGTGTGGTCGCTGAGGGAGCAGGGGTAGAGGGCACCGATGGCGCGGGCCTCACTGGGGGCGGTGGCGTCGCTGGCGCTGTTGGCGCCGTTGCCGAAGCCGGCGGCAGCCTGGCTGCGCTGCTGGGGAACGGGCGGCCGGTGGCCCTCCTCGGGGCGCACGAGCAGGGGCAGCAGCACCTCGCGGAGCTTCAGGCGGGCCATGTAGTCGGCGTTGCCGCCGAGGATGATGTCGGTGCCGCGGCCGGCCATGTTGGTGGCGATGGTCACGGCGCCGGCCCGGCCCGCCTGGGCCACGATCTCGGCCTCCCGCTCCACGTTTTCGGGCTTGGCGTTGAGCAGGTTGTGGGGGATCTTCTGCCCGGCCAGCAGGGCTGAGAGCAGCTCCGATTTCTCCACGCTGGTGGTGCCCACCAGCACCGGCCGGCCGGCGCGGTGCACTTCGGCGGTTTCGGCGGCCACGGCACCCCACTTGGCGGTTTCGCTCTTGTACACCTGATCGCTCCAGTCGGAGCGGGCCCGGGGCCGGTTGGTGGGCACCACGGCCACCTCGAGCTTGTAGGTCTTCTCGAACTCCACCTCCTCGGTTTTGGCGGTGCCGGTCATGCCGGCCAGCCGCGGGTAGAGCAGGAAGAAGTTCTGGTAGGTGATCGAGGCGAGCGTTTGGGTTTCGGGCTGGATCGGCAGGCCCTCCTTGGCCTCGATCGCCTGGTGCTGGCCATCACTCCAGCGCCGGCCGGGCATCACCCGGCCGGTGAACTCATCCACGATCACCGCATCACTGCCACGCACGATGTAGTTCACATCGCACACAAACAATTCCTTAGCCTTGAGGGCGTTGGTGATGTAGTGGGCCCAGGGATCGGCCGGATCGAACAGGTCACTCACCCCCACCATCTGCTCGGCCTTGGCATAGCCCTCATCGGTGAGGGTGCAGCTGCGCTGCTTCTCGTCCACCTCGTAGTCGCCCTCGGGGTCGATGCCGTCCTTGCCGAGCTGGGCGGCGCGCACCAGCTCGGCCGCCACCTCCGCGGCCTTCTGGTATTTCTCCTGGGGCCGCTCCACCTGGCCGGAGATGATCAGGGGCGTGCGGGCCTCATCGATGAGGATCGAATCCACCTCGTCGATCACGCAGTACTGAAACTCGCGCTGCACCACCTCGGCGATATCGGTGGCCATGTTGTCGCGCAGGTAGTCGAAGCCCAGCTCGCTGTTGGTGGCGTAGGTGATGTCGCAGGCGTAGTTGCCGCGCCGCTCGGGGGGCGTCATGTCCTGCTGGATCAGGCCCACCGAGAGGCCCAGGAAGCGGTGGATCTGGCCCATCCACTCGGCGTCGCGGCGGGCCAGGTAGTCGTTCACCGTGACCACATGCACACCGCGGCCGGTGAGGGCGTTGAGGTAGCTGGGCAGGGTGGCCACCAGGGTTTTGCCCTCGCCGGTCTTCATCTCGGCGATCTGGCCGTCGTGCAGCACCATGCCGCCGATCAGCTGCACGTCGAAGTGGCGCAGGCCGAGCACCCGCCTGCCGGCCTCGCGCACCACCGCGAAGGCCTGGGGCAGCAGCTCATCCAGCACGCTGCGCTCGCGCGCCCGCACGGCCTCGGGGTCGCCGCCACCCATGCCGCCGGCCCCGCGCGCGTTCTCCAGCTTCTGGCGGAACTCGGCGGTGAGGGTGCGCAGCTCGTCGTCGGAGAGGGGGGCGATCTCCTCCTCGAGCAGGTTGATGTCCGACACCAGGGGCTGGTAGCGCTTCAGCTTGCGGGCATTGGGATCACCCAGCAGGAGCTTGAGCATGGTGAAAACGGCTACCAGGGAGGGCGGTGCTGGCAGCCTACCGAGGCTGGTAATCGGTCACGAGCCGGCGCAGCACCGCCAGGGCGGCGGGCTGATCCCAGCGGCCCAGGGCCGCCTCCATGGCGGCCATCAGCTCGGCCAGACGGGCGGGCGCGAGGGACTCCTCGCGGGCGCGCCTGATCAGGGGATGGGCGGTGGGGTCGCTGGCGTCGGCGAGCAGCAGCTCCTCGTGCAGCTTCTCGCCGGGCCGCAGGCCGGTGTAGTGGATCTCGATGTCGCCGTCGGGGTTGGCGGCGTCGCGCACGCTGGCGCCGGAGAGCTGGATCATCTGGCGGGCCAGGTCGGCGATCCGCACCGGCGGGCCCATGTCGAGCAGGAACACCTCGCCGCCGGCGGCCATGGCGCTGGCCTGGAGCACCAGCTGCACGGCCTCGGGGATGGTCATGAAGAAACGGGTGATCTCCGGGTGGGTGACCGTGAGCGGCCCGCCGGCGGCGATCTGGCGGCGGAACAGCGGCACCACCGAGCCGGAGGAGCCGAGCACGTTGCCGAAGCGCACCATGGAGCAGATGGTGCGGCTCTGGGCGGCGGCGGCGTTCTGCACCAGCAGCTCGCACACGCGCTTGCTGGCGCCCATGGCGTTGGTGGGCCGCACCGCCTTGTCGGTGGAGATCAGCGTGAAGCGCTCCAGGCCGCAGGCCAGGGATGCAGCCAGGGCGCTGCGGGTGCCGTTGAGGTTGTTGGCCAGACCGGCGCAGATGTTGGCCTCCACAAGGGGCACGTGCTTGTAGGCGGCGGCGTGGAAGAGCACCTGCACGCCGTAGGCGCGCAGCAGCCGCTCCAGAAATCCCTGGTCGGCCACATCGCCGAGGGCCTGCACCAATGGCTGCGGGGCCGCCCAGCCCTCCAGCTCCTGGCCGATGGCGTAGAGGGCGAACTCGCTGCGCTCCAGCAGCACCAGCCGGGCGGGACGCAGGCGCAGGATCTGGCGACAGAGCTCGGCGCCGATCGAGCCGCCGGCACCGCTCACCAGCACGCAGCGGCCGGTGATCGCCCCCTCCAGCAGGGCGGCGTCGGGGTGGACGCTCTCGCGACCGAGCAGATCCTCGATCGGCACCGGACGCAGGGTGTCGATGCGGGCGCGGCCGGACGCGATCTCATCCACCGAGGGCACCTGCAGCACGGGCACGCCATAGCCCTGTAGGGAGGCCAGCAGGCGGCGGCGCTCGCTCTGGGGCAGCGACGGGATCGAGAGGATGAGCTGATCCACGCGCCCCTGGCGCAGCAGCCGCGGCAGGCGAGCGGGGGGCAGCACGGGCACGCCGTAGAGGGTGCGGTGCCAGAGGCCGGGGTCGTCGTCGAGGAAGGCGGCGATGCGGGTGCTGTGGGCCAGGCGCAGGGCGGCGGCAAGCTGGGCGCCGGCGGCACCGGCGCCGTAGATCAGCACCCGCTGGCGGCGCCGGCGCGGGGCGCGGGGCACCTGGCCGAGCAACAGATCACGCAGCGCGAAGCGCAACCCGCCGGTGAACACGGTGAGCAGGATCCAGAGCAGGATCCAGCTGCTGCGGGGCGGGGCCGGCTGCTGCAGCTGCAGGCCGGCGAAGGCCACCAGCAGCACCAGCAGGGCGTTGCGGGCGGCCAGCTGGTAGAGGGCGGCGCTGCCCACGTAGCGGGCCAGGCCGCGGTATTGGCCGCTGAGGGCATAGATCGGCAAGCCGATCACCAGCACGGTGGGCAGCAGCCAGAGCGACTCCTGCAGCTGGGGCGGCCAGGGATCGGCCAGGCGCAGCAGGAAGCTGAGCCACACCGAGAGGGGCAGCAGCAGCACGTCGGCGAGCAGCAGGGGCAGGCGCCGCAGCATCAGCGGGATGCCGCCGATGAACGGCCAGCGAAACCTCAGCGCCACTGCGGCGGCTGCGAGTTGAAAGTCACCGTAGACGCCACGGCGAACGGCACCGCCACGCGGCGATCGAGCCCCACGCCGATCAGCACCACGGCGGCGGCGAGGGGCAGCAGCCAGGGCCAGCCGCCGGCGCGCTGGGCCAGGGCGAGGGCGGCGGTGGCGGCGCTGTAGAGGCCGGCCACGCGGGCGTGGCTCCAACCGGCCTGCTGCAGACGCTGGTAGAGGTGCAGGCGGTGGGCTTGCCACAGGGGCTGGCGGGCCAGCAGGCGGCGCAGCAGGCAGAGGCCGGAATCGGCCAGCAGGGGAGTGGCCACCAGCAGCAGGGCCAGGGCATCGCGCCAGCCGGGGGCCTGCAGCAGGGCGCCGGCGAACACGGCGCCGAGGAAGGTGCTGCCGGCATCACCCATGAACAGCCGCGCCGGACTCCAGTTCCAGGGCAGGAAGCCGAGCAGGGCGCCCACCAGGGGCCAGAGGGCAGGCTGGCCGGCCCCCGCCAGCGGCGTTGCGGCGGCGGCCAGCAGCACCAGCAGGCAGCCGGCCACCAGGCCATCGAGGCCGTCCATGAAGTTGGTGAGGTTGATCAGGGCCACCACCGCCAGGGCCAGCGGCGCAGCCAGCAGCCACCCCGTGCCGGCCCAGGAACTCGCGGCCAGCAGCACCAGGGCGGTGGCCAGCTGGGCCGCCAGGCGCAGGGCGGGGGAGAGGGAGCGGCGGTCGTCGAGCAGGCCGACGCCGGCCAGGGGCAGGCAGAGGGCGGGCATGGCGCTGCCCAGGGGCAGGGCGAAGGCGGCGCCCACCAGGGCGAACACCACACCGCCGCCGCGGGGGGTGGGGCGCTGGTGGGAACTGCGGGCGTTGGGCTGATCGGGCAGGCGGCGGCGCAGCTGGGGCAGCAGCAGGGCCAGCAGCGCCCAGCTGAGCAGGGCCGCCGCGGTGGTGAGCAGGAGCGGGGCCATCGGCGGCGGTCAGCGGGGCTGGGAAGCGAAGGCGGCCTCGAGGGCGGCGCGCTGGGCCAGGGGCTGGCGCCAGCCCAGCTCGCGGCGCACCAGGGCGCTGTGAACCACCAGGTTGCCGCTGAGCTGGCGCAGCTTCGGGCCGAGCAGGGGCAGGCGGCCGGCGGCGGCCAGCACCGGCGGCGGCAGGGGAAAGAGGCGGGCAGGACGGCCGCGCACGCGGGCGATCAGGCGGATCAGCTCGGGGGTGGCGATGGTTTCGGCGTCGGCGGCCACGTAGGTGCGGCCGGCGGCGGCCTCGGCGAGCAGGGCGGTGGCGATCAGGTCCACCAGGTTGGCCAGGGCGATGAGGCTGCGCCGGTTGGCCACGGCGGCCAGAGGCAGGGGCAGGCCGGCATCCACCCAGCGGCTGAAGGCGGCCAGGTTGCCGGGGGCGCCGGGGCCGTAGACCAGCGCCGGCCGCAGGATCGTGCAGCCGGTGGCGGTGCCCTCCAGGGCGGTGCGCACGCGATCTTCGGCCTCCAGCTTGGAGCGGGCGTAGGCGTTGGCCGGCTGCAGGGGGCTGGCTTCCGTGATCGCCTGGCCGTGGGCGGTGGCGGCGCCGTGCACGCCGATGGAGCTGAGCACCAGCAGCCGCCGCACTCCCAGCCGGGCAGCCAGGAGGGCCGTACTGGCGGCCAGCTCCACATTCACCCGCTGCAGCTCGCGGCGCTCGGCGGCACCGCGCGGCGGGCGGCGGTGGGCGATGGCGGCGGCGTGCACCAGGTGGGTGGGCGCGAAGCGCTCCAGGGCAGCGGGCGACTCCTCGGCGGCCAGCAGAGCACGGGGCACCGGGAACACGGTGTGGTGGGGCGAAAGGGCCGCCACCAGGGCCCGGCCCACAAAGCCGGAGGCCCCGGTGATGGCGATGCGGGCGGCCATGGCGGAGCTCAGAGCCGCTTGCGCAGGGCGGCCAGGGAATGGTGGGCGAGGGCCAGCAGCACCGCGGGGGTGGAGAGGCCGCTGTAGCAGCGAAGGGTGAGGAAGCTGTCGAGGGTTGTGCGCAACGGATTGGCGGACAGCGAGCGGGAATGACGCACCCGTACAGCCAAGGGGGCGCACACACCACAGCAGACCACTTGCTCCGGATCACGAGCAAAGATCTGCAGCCACAGGCCCCAGTCGTGGGTGATCGTGAGCCGGGGCAGGTAGCACCTCCCCACCACCGCGGTGTCCACCACGGCTGTGCTGGTGCAGATGGCGTTGGTGCGCACGATCTCGCGGAAGCTGATGCGCTGCGGTGCCTGCACCACGTGCTGAAGCGGTTCATCGATCGCCCGCACCGTGTAATACGAGGAACACACGATCGCGGCGCCCGGGTGGGCCCGAAAGCAAGCCAGTTGCTGCTCCAGCTTCGCTGGCAGCCAGCGGTCGTCGGCATCGAGGAAGGCGATGTAGCGGCCGCGGGCCCGCTCGATGGCCAGGTTGCGGGCGGTGGCCGCCCCCACCGCAAACGGCAGCAGGCGCGGCTGGATGCGGGCATCAGCGCGGGCCGCCTCGGCGATCAGCTCGGGGGAGGCATCGCTGGAGTGGTCGTCCACGATCAACAGCTCCCAGCGGGATTCCGTCTGGGCCTGCACCGAGGCGATCGCCTGGCCGATGAAGGCGCCTGCGTTGCGGCAGGGCATCACCACCGAAACCAGCGGCGGCCCGTTCATCCCCCCCGCCGCTCCAGCAGCGTGAACGGCTCGAAGGTGGCGCTGATGCCGAACTCCTCGGCGAATTCGAGCACCCTGCACCAGGCGCGGTTGTCGCGCAGGATGCCGCGCAGCACTACCGGCGCGTTGCCGTTCTGCAGGGTCATCTCGAACAGGGGCCAGCCGACGCCGGGCTGCACCTGATCGTCGCGGAAGGTGGGCACCACATCGAGGCTGCCCACCAGCACCCGGCGGCGGCTGGCGTCCCATTCGTAAGGGATCTCGTAGAGCGCCAGCAGATCGGCGGCCAGGGCCCAGGAGGAGCCGTTGGCGTCAAGCTCCACCGCCAGGGTTTCGCCCCGGGCGCTCATGGTGGTGGCGCGGCGGAATTCGAGGCGGACTGGAGCGCCAGGGGCTGCCCCGGCGGCGCTCGACGCCGACCCCGGCTTGCCAGCACCACTGCCCGCAGGCCCATCCGGCGCGGCCAGAAACCGCCGGATGCGCCCCCGCAGCTCCTCGCCGCCAGTGGGCGGGCCGCCCTTGCTGAGCTGCAGGAAATCCCAGCGCTCGCCGGTGCCGCCCCAGATCACCGGACCGTAGTTGTCGTGCATCCGGCGGCCGTCGCGGTTTGACGCCGCCTCGGCGTGGGTCATCACCCGCTGGATGGTGATGTCGCCCTCGCGCCAGCCCCAGCTGCTGGCCACGCTGGCAGCCTCACGGCACAGCGCATCGAGCTGCACCTCGGTGGGCGGGATCGTCCAGGGATCGGGCCGGCCGCCCATGCAGGCGCAGGAGAGGGCGATCGAATTGCTGTTGCGGCGCCAGGTGTGGGCCGGCAGATCGATGCTGTAAGCGTGCAGGCGGTGGACGGTGCCATCTCCGCCGATGATCGTGTGATAGAGCCCGGAGCGCACCCAGGAATAGGGGGTGGCGGCCCAGTGCAGGTAGATGGTGGCCGGCATCGACGGGGCGCAGGTGACTGCGGGCTGGGAACAGGCGATGCCAGGCAGGATGCCGCAGTTTCGCGGCAACGCCTGCTGGCAAGGCCGGAAAGGAACGCCCAAGGGCACCGCGCAAACGCTCAGATGCGCCTAGCCTGCGTGCAATCGCACAAATACCGAGGCTGAATGGCAGTTCTGGAGCACGGTGCTGACACCTCGGCTGCCGATGCCCGGCTGGTGGCCGATGCCTGCATCAAGGCAGCCGCTGAACTGGGCATTTCCAAGGACGAGCTTGGTGTGATCGTGGGGCGGCACCGCACCAGCCTGGAACGCAGCGGCCTGGATCCCGCCAGCAAGGAAGGAGAGCTCGGTCTGTTGTTTCTACGGGTGGCGCGCAGCCTGGATGCGCTGATGGGATCGGATACCGAGCTGATGCAGCACTGGCTGATGCAGCCGAACCGACACCTGGCGCAGCAGGCGCCGCGCCAGTTGCTTGCCTCTGTGGAGGGGCTGGCGCGCGTGGCCGCCTACCTGGACGCCCTGCGTGCCTGATCCGGAGACGTTTCTGCTGCCCCACATCCAGCCAATGGCTGGCGGGGTGGTGCGCATCACCGACCGCCAGGGCTATCATGCCAGCGAGCGCTGGACCGAAACCCTGGCCGACCAGGCCAGGCTGGAGGCCCTGATCGAAACGGTGAAACCGCCGCTGCCGGCGGGGGTGGCCCAGCACCGTCTGCTCATCACCCCGTTTCGCTATCCACCGCTGCGCAGCGGCTCGCGTTTCACGCCACAGGATCAGCGAGAGATGGTCTACGGGGCGCGGGCACTCACCACGGTGCTGGCCGAACAAGCCTTCCATGCGTTACGACTGCTGGAAGGCGCTCCGCTGCCACCGGGCAAGACGATCCACCGTCAGCAGACCTCGTTTCACGTGGAGATCCAGGTGCAGCGGGGTCTGCAGCTGCAGGACTGCCTGGAGGAGAGCGCGTTGGAGGCGGTGACTGACCCCTGCAGCTATGCCGCCAGTCAGCGGTTGGGCCGGGTGATGCGGCAGCTGGGGATCGAGGCCTTCGAAGTGCTCTCGGCTCGTGCCCCCCAGGAGGCGCCCTGCGTGGGCGTTCTGTCTGTCTGGGCGTTCAGCAGCACTCCCTTCGATTTCCAGGACTGGACGCTGGAAATCCGGCCCGACGGCGTGACCTTCGCATCCTTCGGCCTGAGCCAGGTGATCACCCTGAAGAGGGAGCAGTTCCTGGTGGATGGCCGCTGGCCAGGGCCCGATCCAGCCTGAGCCGCCGGTCCCCACAGAGCCCTACCCTGAAACCGCGAGCCCGCCCGTGCCCCGGCTGGTGACAAATCACCACTGAGCCATGGCCGTGGGGCAGCCTCAAGCCAAACCCGAGCGCCTGCGCACGTCCCTGATCAGCCAGGTGGGCAGCCAGGTGTTCAGGCTGGCGGTGTCGATCGGCATCGGCGGCTGGACGGCGCGCTATCTGGGGCCGGAAAAGCTCGGCACCCTCAGCTATGTGGCCGCCCTGGTGGGCGTGCTCAGCCCGCTGGGGAGCCTGGGCGTGAAGGGCAGCCTGGCGATCCTGCTGTGCGAGGAACCGCCACGACCCGGTCTGGTGGCCACCGCCTTCTGGATCGAACTGCTGGGCACGGCTGTCATTGCCCTGGTGCTGGTGCCCTTTGCCTGGGCGGCGCGGGATCCGGTGCTGGCCGGCCTGATGGGCCTGGCGGTGCTGGGCAATCTGTTCAGCTCCGCAGAGGTGTTTGAGGTGGAGCTGCTGAACCGGCAGCAAGGCACCCGCGTCGCAAAAGCAGGGCTTGCACAGACCATCGCTGGAGCGTGTGTTTCAGTCGTTGCGTTGCTGAGCCAAGCTCCGCTGATGGCGTTTGGAGGCGTGCAGACCCTGGCAATGGCTGCACGAGCTGTTGTTCTCAGCAGATTCGCCAACAGCTACAGATTCGTTACTACCTTGCATGAGGTATCATGGCCTACAGCGCGCGTTTTACTGAAACGTGGCTGGCCGTTGCTCCTGGCCGGATTGTCGGTGATGCTGTATGTCAAGAGTGACCAAGTCATGCTGGAATGGTTGCGCGGGCCTGAAGAAGTAGGACAGTACTCAGTAGCCGTAAAGACAGCCGAAAGCCTCTACTTCCTCCCAGTAATCCTGTCTGCAACGTTTCTACCAAGAATTGGCCACGGTAGGGGCAACTTTGATACGGACACAGCACTCAAACGCCTGTACAAGGCCGCATGGATTCTCGGTGTAGGGATGGCACTAGTAACAAGCACAGCTTTATCGGCTCTAATTCCGTTGATCTTTGGGCCACGGTTTCAGCCTGCTCAAAATGCGATGATCTGGCTAGGGCTAGCTTCATTTGCCGTTTCAACAGGCACTGCAAGCTCATCCTGGCTTCAGAAAGCAGGGCTGGAAAAGGTCTCTGCAGCAAGAACTGCGGCTGGATGCTCAGCAAACATCCTCTTGAATTTAGCACTGATCCCCAGTTACGGCTTCCATGGTGCAGCCATTGCGACTTTTGTTTCTTATGGCTTGGCAACCTTTGCCGTGATGGCACTATGGTCCGAGGAAACAAGGGCAAACGCCCTAAAGCTTGCCTTCCCATTCCAGCTTGTAGGCCAAAAAGCCAGGTGATTACAGTATTGCTTGACGTCTATGCCTCTGTTTTTGGCAAACCATGGCTGGCGAAATTCAACAAAGCACTGGTCTTAGCCGGCCTGAGAGGGCAGGGGATTCTTAACTACCAGGATTTCAGAATATCGGGCGAAAAGGGATTTGCCCGTTCAGTCCTTAAGACTTACAAAGAAAGAAGGCCAGCAGACCTGCCACCTACAGACGCAGTCGTCTTCGACGTCGGTGCCAACGTAGGCAACTGGGCACTGATGGTCACAAGCCTCAAGATCGAAACACCCTATCGGCTCTTTGCCTTTGAACCCTCTCCGGAAACCTTCACGACACTTGCCGCACGAGTACGGGAGATTCCAGCGATAAAAACGTTCAACATCGGATTATCCAATCAGCGAGGGGCTGCAAGGATGCATGATTACGCCGATTCATCGTATGGGTCCACCCACGCCTCTCTTGAAGCCGGCGTCATTACTGAAGTCCACGGGCAGCAGGAAAAGACGTTTAAAGTAGAAGTGACGACTGGTGACGAGTTTTGCAGGCAACAGAGAATTAGGTTTATTGATCTGCTAAAAGTTGACGTCGAGGGACATGAGCTTAAAGTACTCCAAGGGTTTCGCGAAATGATTGCCTCACGGAAAATAGGCGCGATTCAATTCGAGTTTAACGAGACGATGATTCCGAGTCGCACATTTTTGAATGACTTTAGATTCATTCTTGGCGACTACAGCTTATTTAGAATACTTCCGAAGGGAAGGCTCCTAGCAGTTCACGATGGGGATCTTCCTGTTTTTCGCTACCAGAACATAGCCGCCATTCTAGGCAGTGATCACAGCCAAGGGCAGGAGGAAGTGTGACGCATGGATGCAGGTCAGCCAAGATACAGTTTGCTCAACGAGATAAGCACGGCAGCAAAGCGAGCCGGGAAATGGCCTTTCCTCAAGATAAAATCCATTCAAACCAGAATAAAGGTATCTTCTATCCTTAGAAGAACGGCACCAATTCGACTGGAAATTGGCGCAGGCAACAAAGTTGGAGCCGGAGGCTGGATAACACTAGATCGTAGTTTAGGCTGTGATTTGACATGGGATTTGCGGGCAGGGCTGCCGTTCCCAAACAACTCACTAGACAGCATCTACAGCTCACACGTCTTGGAACATATTCCCTTCGATGATTTGCGCAGGCTCCTCAGAAAATGCCATCGAGCTCTAAAGCCTGGCGGCGATTTCTCCGTATGCGTTCCGAATGCTCGCCGTTACATGGAAGCCTACCTTGCAGGAAAAAACCTACTGGAAGTGGAGAAGGCTTACACCCCAGGGCTAAGCAACACAGGCAGCCTTATCGATCAAGTGAATTACATTGCATACATGGGAAGAGGCGAACACGCCTACATGTTCGACCAAGAGAATCTTATTAATATCATGAGAAGCGCAGGATTTAGCAAATGCAGGCTGCGGGATTTTCAGCCTGGGCTAGACATGGAGTCGAGGCGAGCCACATCTATCTATGCTATTGGATACAAGGAAAGGTCTGAAGACTAATCCGCACATCGGTCCATCGGCGCCTCTTGATTTCATGCGTCTTTGGCAATCCTGGCGCCCAGTACCACCCTTATTCTGTCTGCACGTACGGCTCACCGTCACCCGCTCGCGTGACCCAGCCACCGCCACCCTCCTGCTTATCGCCTGGCACCGCCCCCACACCCTGCAGCAGGTGATTAACGCAATCCGTCCCGTGGCGCCCACCCAGCCGTCCGTCGCCTGCGACGGCCCCAATCCCAAACACCTCGACGCCTTCCCCAACCCGCGGGTTGGGCAAACCGCTCCTGAAGCCGGAAAGCGGCATCCACCTGGCTTCCGGCTTACGTTGGGGCCATGGATCTGACAACTGTCTCCCCCAAGTACCAGGTCGTCATCCCCAAGCAGGTGCGCGAGCAGTTCGGCCTCGCTCCAGGCCAGCAGCCGCAGGTGCTGGCGCTGCCGGGGCGGATCGAACTGGTGCCAAACCAGCCCCCTGCTGCATTGCGCGGGTTTTTGATGGAGACAACACCTTCCAGCGCGAACCCCACCGCCTGTGAATCCGCAAAGAGCCGTGGTGGACTCGTCTCGTTGGATCGAGGTGTTCACAAACGGCCCACTGCCTGATCGGTTTCTGGCGATGCTCCAAACCGAAGTATTCAAGTGGGTGCTGCGGGAACACAGCGAGGACCAGGCCATCCAGGCTGCTGCAGCCATGCAACGCGGCATGCTGGACGATCTCGACAGCCGCCTCGCCATCGCCGCTGCGCAACTCAGCCACACGCTGCGGCTGCCCATGGCTGACAGCATCATCCTGACCAACGCCCGTGTCCATCAAGCCAGGCTGTACACGATGGATGCCGATTTCAAGGATCTCCACGACGTGGACCTGATGGCGCGCAGTTAACCGATGGCTTTGGATCCCACCCCCGCCGACACCCCCCTTCTCCTGATCGCCTGGCGCCGCCCCAACACCCTGCGCCAGGTGATCGATGCCATCCGTCCCGTGGCACCCACGCGGCTGTTCGTCGCCTGCGATGGCCCCAACCCTGAGCGCCCCGGCGAAGCCGAGAAGGTGGCAGCCACAAGAACCGTGATCGACAACGAGATCGATTGGCCCTGCCGGATCGAGCGGCTCTATTCCGACACCAACCAGGGTTGCCGCCTAGGCGTCAGCCGCGCCATCAGCTGGTTCTTCGAGCAGGTGGAGGAGGGCATCGTCCTAGAGGACGACTGTGTACCCCACCCCGCCTTTTTCGTTTACTGCGTCACCCTCCTGGAGCGCTACCGCCACGACACGCGGGTGTGGTGCATCAGCGGCAACAACTTCCAGAATGGCCGTTGGCGTGGCGACGGCAGCTATTACTTCAGCCGCTACAACCACTGCTGGGGCTGGGCCACCTGGCGCCGCTGCTGGCGCCATTACGACGGCGAACTCCACCAGTGGCCCGCCCTGAAGGCTTCCGGCCTGCTCGGATCAATCTTTGAGAACCCCAGCGAAGCGCGCTACTGGGCAGCCATCTGGGACCGGCTGCTCCGCGAAGGGAAACCGGACTCATGGGCTTATCGGTGGACCTTTACCTGCCTCGTTAACGGAGGTCTGACAGCCCTGCCAAACGAGAACTTAGTTTTCAACATTGGATTTAGCGAAGACGCCACCCATACCGCAATTGCGCCTTCAGGGTATCGCACCTATTCAGAAGCCATCTCACGTCATCAGTCACGAATTCTTCAGATGAAGAGCCCAACTATTGCCTTAAGAGATGCGGCTGCAGACAGTTTTACTTTTTACCAGATCTTCAAACCCAGCCTTTTGCGCCGGATCAGGCATCGCCTCTTGGCGAGGCTAGGGATAGCATGAGGAAATCCAAAGCTGAACTCTCCCAAGTTATAAATCAGATGGGCCTTCCAGAAGAGACCTCTGACAGCCCATCTACAGAGCGCGCCACAATACGAGTGTGCCATGTCTCTTTCTCTGACAAGCAAGGTGGCGCTGCTCGCGCTGCGCACCGCATACACACCTGTTTACAAGGAACCAGTTTTCCTCAGATCCGCAGCCAGATGCGAGTTGGCCGGAAGCTGTGCGATTGCTCCACTATCCATGGCCCAACAGGGAAGAGTGCAGCACTTCCCCTTGCACGATCATCTGCTGGCCTGCTCTTCTCAAGGCTTCAGAGCACAACGAATCAAATTCTCCATTCCCCTTCATTTCTACCCTGTCGACTGGACCGAGAACTAAATAGCAATTACTCTGACTTGCTCCATCTACATTGGGTAAACGGAGAAATGCTATCGATCGAAGCTATCGGTCGACTAAAGAAAGCTTTGGTCTGGTCCCTTCACGACAGCTGGGCCTTCTGCGGTAGTGAACATCATCCCAACGGCCTCGAAGATCACCGCTACCGGCAGGGCTACCTTGCATCCAACAGGCCGCAAGGCCATCAAGGTCTGGATCTCGACCGCTGGTGCTGGCAGCGGAAACGCCGCCACTGGAAGCAACCGATTCAGCTCGTATGTCCAAGCACTTGGCTGTCCGAGTGTGTGCAACGCTCAGCGCTGCTGGGGCACTGGCCCGTACGGGTGATCCCCCATCCGCTGCCTACAGAGATCTATCGACCCGTGCCTCAGGCGCTAGCCAGGCAGCTGTTCGCCCTGCCGGCAGAGCCGCCCTTAGTGCTCTTCGGGGCTGTAGGCGGCAGCCGCGACCCGGGCAAGGGCTGGGATCTGCTGGTTGCCGCTTTGCGCCGACTCACCCGAAGCGTTCCCGGCCTCGAGGCAGTGGTATTCGGCCAATCGGAGCCAAACGCCCCGCCTCACCTAGGCCTGCCGGTGCACTACGTGGGCGCCCTCCATGATGACCAAGCACTGGCGCTGCTCTACGCCGCCGCCGATGTGATGGTGGTGCCCTCCCTGATGGAGGCATTTGGCCAAACTGCGAGCGAAGCCCAGAGTTGCGGCGTGCCCGTGGTGGCCTTCAACGCCACCGGCCTGCCCGATGTGGTGGACCACCAGCGCACGGGCTACCTCGCCGAGCCCTACGACCCCGCCGATCTCGCCCACGGCATCCGCTGGGTGCTGGAGACCCCCGAGCGGCAAGCCGCCCTGGGACGCCAGGCCCGCCAGCGCGCGGAGCAGCTCTGGAACCCCGGCCGCATCGCCGGGCTCTATGCCGAGCTTTATCGAGAGGTGCTGAACAGTCTGCACAGTCAAAGGCCATGAGTGCAGAGCTTGAAAGCAATGATGAACCCCGGCAGGATAGAAGCAACAAAATCACCTAAACCGATGATTGCCAGACTCAAGACACTACTTCACCTAGGAGCACAGCAGCTAACAACCAAAACAATCTCAGATGAGTATATAAATTGGCTTACATTTGCAAACGCAGGGATGTTGACAAAAGGCAATATCTACGCCATGCGCTTTGCGATTGAGAATCTGCCATCAGGCGTCCCCGTTGTAGAAATCGGGAGCTTCTGCGGCCTCTCTGCGAATGTCATCAGTTACCTACTTAAGATCGCCGGAAAGAACAACAAGATCTTCTGCTGCGACAAGTGGATCTTTGAGGGATCAGAAAATGGACCAAACTTAGGAAATAGTCAGATCTCTCATAAAGATTATCGGAACTTTGTCAAGTCATCATTCATCAGGAATATTGAATTCTTTTCTCCAGACAACAAGCCCTTCGCGGTTGAGCAAACATCTGACGAGTTTTTTCTCTTATGGCAAAAGCATGCAAAGGCCAATGATATATTTGGAAGAACAACAATCCTCGGCGGCGAGATCGCATTTGCCTATATAGATGGAAATCATACCTATGAATTTGCAAAGCGCGACTTTAAAAATATAGACAAGAGCTTAGAACTCGGTGGATTTATATTATTTGATGATTCATCTGACGCCGACCCCTTTGGCCTTTCGAAGCTAATGAAAGAAATCAAGCACAACTCAAATTATCAAGTAGTCATGAAAAACCCAAACTATCTCTTCAAGAAGATTGCGTGAAAGGCCTCCTTACCACGCAAGTGATCTCAAGAGCTCAACCACCCGCGAGTGCTCGAGCAACACACAGCAAGACCAGCGTACCCGAAGCCCGCATATTAAATTTCACAGTTGACAAGTGCCTTTGAAGGCTATCAATGGCCGAAATTCAGAACAGGGCAGCACTTGGCAATTCAGACAGTCACGAATTGTCGGCAAAAATCACACCTTTAGATCCAAAAACCGCCAGCTCCATTCTCCTGAAAGCCGCACATTTTTACGCCTTTGAGATGGCCATTCACTCAAGAAGCCCCAGCCCATGAGCGCCACCTCACCCCAGCCCCTGGTGAGCATCGTCGTGCTCACCCGCAACAACCCCCAGGAGCTGGACGGCACCCTCGCCTCGATCCGCAGCCAGCAGGTGTCAGCAGCCCTGCAGGTGGTGGTGGTGGATGGCAGCGATGAGCCCGTTTCTCCCCAGGCCATGGCGCCCTTCGAGCTGGTGCGCGATCACCCGGCCCGCGGCATCTACCCGGCCATGAACCTCGGCCTCGCCCACTGCCGCGGCCACTGGGTGCAGTTCCTCAATTCCGGCGACAACTGGCTCCATCCCCACGCCCTGCAGCGCCTCCTCGATCACGCCCTGGCCCACATCAGCCGCACGGGCACCCCGCCACGGGTGGTGTTCGGCCAGGCCCGCGTCTGCCCCGTGCCGCCCAGTCGCTGCCCGCCCTGGCTGGTGCCGGACCCGGCGGTGCGCAGCCTGCGCCGCTGGCTGTGGTTCTACCTGCCCAACCACCAGAGCCTGGTGGTGGAGGGCGACTGGGCCCGCGCCCACCCCTACCGCCTCGACGCGCCCCAGGGCGCCTGCCGCGGCTGGATGGCTTCGGCCCTCGCCGACCTCAGCCGCGTGGCCTACCTGCGCGAGCCGGTGGTGGCCTACAACCTCGGCGGCGTGTCCAGCCAGCTGCCCACCTGGGCCGTACTGCGCCTGCGCCTGCGCGAACCCACCCGCAACCTGCCCGCCAAGGCGGCGGAGATCATCAAGTTCGGCCTGCGCCCCTTCGCCCGCCACTACCCCCGCCTGATGGCCCTGCGCTCCCGTCTGGTCGGCTGGCTGGTGTGACTGGCCTCGCTTAATATGTGCAGCACATGCACAGCGCTTAAACCCGATGGCGACGGCCCCGAAAACCGCAGGTGAGCGCGCAACGGAGCGTGTTGCCGTCTTGATGACGCCCACGGAGAAAGCCACCTACACCGATCGCGCCAGCAGCCTGGGCCTCTCGCTCGGGCAGTTTTTCCGGGAAGCGGGTGCTGCCTATGCCTCCAGCGCTGGTTCGGAGCGGCAGGCAGAATCCGATGCTCTGGAAGCGGCTTTGAAGCAACTGGAGCTCAGCACCGCTCGCACCGAAGCGGCGCTCGATGACGCCCTGGCCGAAGTCCGTGCGGCTTCCATGGCCGGCCTGATGAAGGAGCAGCAGCGCCGCATCGATGAGCTCAACAGTCGGGTGATTCGGCTGGAAACCGTGCTGGAGTTGGCCCTCAATCGCTCTCCGCTGCAAACCCCTCGCCTCACCGAGTCGGACTCCGATCGCGGCACGCCGGAGTGATCAGCACTCGCCTGATGGCCCTGCGCTCGCGCCTGGTGGGCTGGCTGGTGTGATCGCCTACCCCACCAGCCCCAGCCGCCCGCCGCTGTAGCCGCCCCGCTCACGCACCTCGGCGCACCAGTCCTGGTGCTCCAGGGTCCAGCGCACCGTGGCCTCTAGCCCCTGCTCGAAGCTGTGGCGCGGCTGCCAGCCCAGTTCGCTGCTGATGCGGGCCGGATCGATGGCGTAGCGGCGGTCGTGGCCCGGACGGTCCGTGACCGGCGTGATCAGGCGCGCGTGGGGGGCGCCGGCGGGGCGCAGCTCATCGAGCAGGGCGCAGATCGCCTCCACCACCTGCTTGTTGGTGCGCTCGCCATGGCCGCCCACGCAGTAGCTCTGGCCCAGCCGGCCGCGGCAGGCCGCCAGCAGCAGGGCGTCCACGTGGTCGTCCACATACAGCCAGTCGCGCACGTTGCCGCCGTCGCCGTAGAGCGGGATCGGCTCGCCCGCCGCCGCCTTGAGGATCACCACCGGGATCAGCTTCTCGGGGAACTGCCAGGGGCCGTAGTTGTTGCTGCAGTTGGTGAGCACCACCGGCAGGCCGTAGGTGTGGTGCCAGGCGTTCACCAGGTGGTCGCTGGCCGCCTTGCTGGCCGAATAGGGGCTGCGCGGGTCGTAGGGGGTGGTCTCCGAGAAGCGCCCCTCCGCCCCCAGCGAGCCGAACACCTCATCGGTGCTGATGTGGTGGAAGCGGAAATGCTCGCGCCGCTCCGCGCCCAGCCCCTGCCAGTGGGCCCGCACCGCCTGCAGCAGCTGGAAGGTGCCGCTCACGTTGCTCTCGATGAACGCCCCCGGCCCCTCGATCGAGCGGTCCACATGGCTCTCGGCCGCCAGGTGCATCACCAGGTCCGGGTCGGCCTGGCGCACCGCCGCCGCCGTGGCCTCGCCATCGGCCAGGTCCACCCGCAGCAGCTGGTGGCGCTCTGTCGCCTGGGGCAGCGCCTCGATGCTGGTGAGGTCGCTGGCGTAGCCGCACTTGTCGAGGTTGAACACCAGCGCCTCGCTCTCCGCCAGCAACCGCCGCACCAGCGCCCCACCGATGAAGCCGGCGCCGCCGGTCACCAGCACGCGGCGGCGGCCGGCCAGCAGCTCGGCGGCGGTGGGGGAGTGAGTTGGAGAGACAGACATCGCGGCAGGGACAGCAGCCATTGAGGGTGTTGAGCGGGTCAGAGACAGGGAAGGCAGATGCACGCAAGCAGTACGCTTGTACTAAGCTGGGCTTGGCTTGCGGGGGATGGGCTTCTTAGGGTGGATGGATCATCTGGGGGTGTGGATTCGGCAGCAGCTCTCGAGAGAGCCGTTCCCAAGGCCTGGCACTGGCTGGGCTTCGACATCCAGGCCGTCGTGGAAACCCTGTTTGGCGCCGTCGTTGCCCTGATTGCCCTGTTCTCCTCTTATGACCACATCAACGTCCCCCACCGCCGAATCAACCTCCCCCAGCAATGGGGCGTGTGGCTCATCGCGCTCTCGCTTCCGCTCGTTCTTGTCGATGCTCAACTGGCGTCGCGATCCCGACGTCGAGATGAGGATCGAAGCATCGCGGAGGCGCGGGAAACAGCTCGAGAAAGAGACCGAGCAGCTGAGGAACGACAACGCAATTCTCGCCTGGATCGAATCCGAGCTCGACTTGATCGAGGCCGGCTTGCCTTCGAGCTCGACCCCAGCCCCAACAACTGACGCAAGCTCCAACGACTGCTGAACCTGCTCAACAGCCCGGAGTTGGCTGATCTCTACCGCCAACCAGGCCTGTGATGCACCTGGCAGCAACCTGGATCTCGACACAGCGCTGGTCATCCCACCGCGGCCAGCACCTGCCGCAGCACCTCCCGCAGGGCAGTGCGCCAGTGCAGGGGATCGAGGCCCAGCAGCTGCCGCGTGGCGCCGCAGGCCAGCAGCGAGTAGCTGGGGCGCGGCGCCGGCAGCGGATAGTCGGCAGTGGTGATCGGGTTCACCGGAGCGGCCTGCTCCAGCAGCCCCAGCTCCAGCCCCAGGTCGCCCACCGCCACGGCCACGTCATACCAGCTGGCGGCGCCGGCGTCGCTCCAGTGCAGCACCGGCGGCAGGGGATCGGCAGCAGCGCGCGCATCGGCGTGGGTGATCAGCCGCCAGCAGGCCGCCGCCAGGGTGAGGGTGCTGGTGGGGCAGCCCACCTGGTCGGCCACCACGCCCAGCGCCGGGCCGGCGGCCCCCCGTTCGCGGTGCAGCCGCAGCATCGTGAGCGCGAAGTTCTTCCCCACCGGACCCATCACCCAGCTGGTGCGCAGGATCACGCCGCGGCCGCTGCCGCCCAGCACCTCCTCAACCTCCTCCTCACCGGCCGCCTTGCTGGCGCCATACACCCCCAGGGGCCGGCGGGGCTGCTCCGGCCGGTAGGGGCTGCCCTGGCGGCCGTCAAACACGAAGTCGGTGCTCACCTGCAACAAGCGGCCGCCCGTCTCCGCCAGGGCTTCGGCGAAGGCCCGCGGCGCGCCGCCATTCACCGCCAGCGCCAGCTCCGGTTCGCTCTCGGCCCTGTCCACCGCCGTGTAGGCGCCGGCGTTGAGCACCCAGTCGGGCCGGTGCTCCCGCACCGCCGCCCGGCAGGCGCCGGCATCGGCCAGATCCAGGGCCAGCAGGCCGTCGCCGCCGCCACCACCGCCCGTGCCGCCAGAGTTGGCGCCACTGCGGCTGGTGGCGATCAGCTCCACCCCCTCAGGCAGCCGCTGGCGCAGGGCCTGGCCCAGCTGGCCGGCGGCGCCGGTGAGCAGCACTCTCATCGCTGGGCCTCCACGCAGGCTGAGAACTGATGCACGATCGACTGCTGCTGGGTCGCGGGCTGATTAGGTTGATGAAAACCATGGCAATGCGCAGGAGCCAACGGCTGTGAACCACTACACCGCTGTTGTGAAGCAGGACGGGGACTGGTGGGTTGGCTGGGTGGAAGAGGTCCCTGGTGTGAACGCCCAGGAGTCCAGTCGTGATGCATTGCTTGAATCGCTGAAAGCGGTGCTCCAAGAGGCGCTGGAAATGAACCGCGCCGAAGCCCGCGCCGCCGCTGGCAGCTCCTACGAGGAGCTGGCACTGGCGCTGAGAAGCGCAGAGACCTGGTGCGCCACCTCAAAAAACACGGCTGCGCAGAGCTTCGCGAGGGGAGCAACCATTCCTGGTGGCACCACCCTGAACTGAACCGCCGCAGCGCCATACCCCGGCACACGGAGATCAAAGAACTCCTGGTGCGGAAGATCTGCACTGACCTGGGGGTACCTCGTCCGTAACTCACGTTCGTATCCAAAAACCCGGTCTTTCTCTGCCATGAGCCAATCCTTTGCCGTTGTGATCGAGCGGGCTGAGGGGAACTTCTCGGCCTATGTGCCCGATCTGCCTGGGTGTGTGGCCACGGGAGAAAGCCAAGAGCACGTGCTGGAGCGGATCCGCGCCGCGATCGCCTTCCACCTCGAGGGCCTGGCAGACGATGCCCAATCGACGCCGGTGCAGCGCACCAGCGTGGCCACCGTGACGGTGTAGACCAACTCACGGGAACACCTCTCCGGCCGCCACGGCCTCGGCGAAGCTGGGCGCGGCGGCGTCCTTGGCGCTCAGCTGGGGAAGGGCGCCAGCCAGGCGCGCCAGGGGCCAGGCGACCGCCAGCTGCGGGTCGTTCCAGCGCAGCGCGCGCTCACACTCCCGGCTCCACACGTCGGTGGTCTTGTAGAGCACCTGGGCGTGCTCGCTCAGGGTGAGGAAGCCATGGGCGAAACCGGCCGGTACCCACAGCTGGGCCCTGTTCTCGGCGCTCAGCTCGGCGCCCACCCACTGGCTGAAGGTGGGCGAGCCACGGCGGATGTCCACCGCCACATCGAAGATCGCCCCAACCACGCAGCGCACCAGCTTGCCCTGGGGATGGGGTGGCAGCTGGTAGTGCAGGCCCCGCAGCACGCCGGCCGCCGAGCGGGAGTGGTTGTCCTGCACGAAGCGGGTCTCGCCCGCCGCCGCGTCGAACACCCCCTGGTTCCAGCTCTCGTAGAAGAAGCCGCGGCCATCGCCGAACACGTTTGGACGCAGCAGCAGAGGCCCGGCGATCTCCACCCCGCCAGCGCTGCGCAGGTGCTCAACCTGCATGACCCACCTCCAGGCTCGACTGCAGCGCCCGGTGGTCGCTGCTGGGCTCATTGAGGCAGCGCAGCAGGTAGTCGCCATAGCCGCTCTTGCGCAGGGGCTGGGCCAGCCGCTCCAGCTGGGCCCCGTCGATCCAGCCCTGCCGCCAGGCCACCTCCTCCGGGCAGCCCACCTTCAGGCCCTGGCGGTGCTCCAGGGTGCGGATGTAGCTGCCGGCCTCATGCAGCGAATCGCAGGTGCCGGTGTCCAGCCAGGCCATGCCCCGGCCCATCAGCTCCACCCGCAGCAGCCCCTCCTCGAGGTACTGGCGGTTGAGGTCGGTGATCTCCAGTTCCCCCCGCGCCGACGGCTGCACCCGCCGCGCCCGCTCCACCACCGAGGCGTCATAGAAGTAGAGCCCGGTCACGGCGTAGCGCGACTTCGGCCGCTCCGGCTTCTCCTCGATGCTCAGCACCCGGCCGTCGGAGGCGAACTCCACCACCCCGTAGCGCTCCGGGTCGCGCACCGGATAGGCGAACACCGTGGCGGCGCTGCCGCCGCCGTTGCTGCCCTGCAGCTGGGGCACCAGGTCGTGGCCGTGGAAGAGGTTGTCGCCCAGCACCAGGGCGGCCGGGGCACCGGCGAGAAACTCGGCACCGATCAGGAAGGCCTGGGCCAGCCCGTCGGGGCTGGGCTGCACCGCATAGCGGATCGTGATCCCCCAGGCACTGCCATCCCCCAGCAGCAGCTCGAAAGCAGGCTGATCGAGCGGGGTGGTGATGATCAGCACCTCACGGATTCCCGCCAGCATCAGCGTGCTGAGCGGGTAGTAGATCATCGGCTTGTCGTACACCGGCAGCAGCTGCTTGCTCACCCCCACCGTGATCGGGTGCAGGCGGGTGCCGCTGCCGCCAGCCAGGATGATCCCCTTGCGGGACTGAGCCGGGGTGGGCAGCTGAGCCAAGGCGGGCTGCTGAGCCAAAGCAGGGGGCGTAGCTGGGAGGATGTTTGCACGAGCCGCTTCTGATGGTCGCGATCCGTCTGCTGCGCCACGCCCCCGGCGCCCCCGGCCTGCGCTGGCTCGGGCTGGGGCCCAGCCTGCGCCCCAGCCGCGGGCTGCTGAAGCTGCAGCGCCTGTTCAACCACCACGCCTTCTGGGCCCGGCAGCGCAGCTACGGCCAGCTGCGCCGGCTGCTGGGTGGCAGTCCGGTGGTGGTGAGCCTGTGGCGCGGCAAGCGGCTGGTGGGCTTCGGGCGGGCCAGCAGCGATGGCGAATGCCGCGCCGTGCTCTGGGATGTGGTGGTGGCCGGCGACCTGCAGGGCCGGGGCCTGGGCCGCCAGGTGGTGGAGGGCCTGCTCAACCATCCGCGCGTGCGCGGCGTGGAGCGGGTGTATCTGATGACCACCAACAGCGCCGGCTTCTACGAGCAGCTCGGCTTTCGCCCGGTGGGCACCCAGCAGCTGCTGGTCAGGCAGGCAGGGCGGCCATGAGGGAGCCCATCTCGATCGCCTGCAGGGCGTAGCTCCAGCCCAGGTTGCTCTTGATCCCGGCCCGCTCCAGGGCCTGCTGCATGGTGTCGGTGGTGAGCACCCCGAAGATCACCGGCACGCCGGTGGCGCGGCTCACCGCCGCCACGCCCTTGCTCACCTCGGCCACCACCACATCGAAGTGGGGGGTGTCGCCGCGGATCACGGCCCCCAGGGTGATCACCACCTGATACTGGCCGCTGGCCGCCAGCTTCTGGGCCACCAGCGGGATCTCGAAGCTGCCCGGCACCCAGGCCACATCCAGCTGGGCGCTGCCGGCGCTGGTGTCGATGCCGTGGCGGTGCAGGCAGTCGAGACAGCCGCTCAGCAGCTTGCCCGTCACCAGGTCGTTGAAGCGGGCCACCACGATCGCCGCCCGCAGGCCGGCGGCACCCTGAAACGTTCCCTCGAAAGTGGCCACGGGCACCCGCCACTGCCGTGGCGCTGATCTGCAGCCGAGCCTAGAAGCCGCCCTTCAGACCACGAAGAAGCTCATGCCCCAGTTCACCAGCACCAGCACCAGCCAGGCGATGCCGCCCAGCAGGATCAGACGGTTGGAGCGGCCGCTGTCCTCACTGCTGGCGTAGAGCACCGGCACCGCCACGATCAGGGCGAACGACGCCACCACCAGGGCCAGAACGGTGAGGGTGTTGAGGATCTGCATGGATCAGCGGGTGGGATCGGCTGGGGGCAGGCCGGCCGGTCGATTTCGGGATTCTCACATGGGGCTCCCGGCCGCCCGGGGCTGCCTGGGACGTTCCTTCACAAGTTGTCGAGCGGGGCCGATCCGCCGATCCACCCGGGAGGCCCCTGCTCCTCGCCCGCATCCCCTCCTGTACAGCCTGTACAGAATCTGGACTCGCCCGTCACGACCCCAGCCCCGCTCGCCCCCCCGGCGGCTCCGGCGCCTCCAGCCAGCCGCCGTACGATCGACTCCAGCATCCAGGGGGTCCGTGGCCGCGGAAGCCGAGCAGCAGCTCTCGCTCGTGCCCGAGGCCACCGTGCAGGGCAGCCTGTTCGCCGCGGCACCGGCTGCCGCCCCTGCGCCTACCGCCCCCGCCCCTGGTCTGGATCCCGGCCTCGAGCCCGAGGCCCTGGCCGCCGACGCCGCCGCCCGCCCCCGAAAGCGCCCCCCACAGCGCCGGCAGCCAAGCACCACCGCCGCCCCAGCGCCGCCCGCCGCCACCACCGACACCGACAGCGACCTGCCCCCCTGGCACCACCACGACCTGGTGGACCCCGCCCAGCTGCCGCCGGTGCTGCGCCACTACGTGGAGCTCAAGCGCGCCCACCCCGAGCGCCTGCTGCTCTACCGGCTGGGGGATTTCTTCGAGTGCTTCTTCGAGGACGCGATCACCGTGTCGCGGCTGCTGGAGCTCACCCTCACCGGCAAGGAGGGCGGCAAGGCGATCGGCCGGGTGCCGATGGCCGGCATCCCCCACCACGCCGCCGAGCGCTACTGCGGCGAGCTGGTGCGCCGGGGCCTCAGCGTGGCCCTCTGCGACCAGCTGGAGGAGGCCAGCGCCCGCAGCCAGGGCCGGGGCGAGCTGCTGCGCCGCGACATCACCCGCGTGATCACCCCCGGCACAGTGCTCGAGGAGGGCATGCTCGCCGCACGCCGCAACAACTGGCTCTGCGCCGTGGTGCTCGAGGGTCCTGCCGGCGGCTCGGCGGCCCGCTGGGGGCTGGCGGTGGCCGATGTGAGCACCGGCGAGTTCCGCGTCAGCGAGCGCCGCGGCAGCGACGCCCTGCACCAGGAACTGCTGCAGCTGGAGGCAGCCGAGGTGCTCTGGCCCGGCGGCGCTGCGGGCGACACCCCGGCGGCGGCGCCCGCCTGGTGTCCCGCGGGCCTGCGGCTCACGCCCCTGCCCCGCACCCCCTTCGAGCTGCCGGAGGCCAGCGCCACCCTGCGCCAGCGCTTCAACCTGGCCAGCCTCGATGGCCTGGGGCTGGGGGAGGTGCCCCTGGCCCTGCGCGCCGCCGGCGGCCTGGTGCACTACCTCGATGGCACCCAGAACGGCACCAGCGCCGGGCCGGAGAGGCGGGTGCCGCTCGACCCGCCCACCACCTGGCACGCCGGCGACGCCCTGGTGCTCGACGCCGCCACCCGCCGCAACCTCGAGCTCACCCGCACCCAGCTGGGCGGCAGCCTGCAGGGGTCCCTGCTGTGGGCCATCGACCGCACCCACACCGCCATGGGCGGCCGCTGCCTGCGCCGCTGGCTGGAGGCGCCCCTGGTGGAGCGCGCCGCCATCCTGGAGCGCCAGGACGGGGTGAGCGAGCTGGTGGGGCAGCGGCCCCTGAGGCTGGCGATCCGCCGCTTGCTGCGGCCCATGGGCGATCTCGAGCGCCTCGCCGGCCGGGCCGGCGCCGGCAGCGCCTCGGCCCGCGACCTGGTGGCCCTGGCCGACGGCCTCGAGCGCCTGCCCCAGCTGGCGGCCCTGCTCACCGGCGCCAGCAGCCCCCCCCTGCAGGCCCTGGCCCGGCCCTGGCCGGAGCTGGCCGAGCTGGCGGCCGAGCTGCGCCACACCCTGGTGGAGAGCCCGCCCCTGGCCCTCAGCGAGGGCGGCCTGATCCACAACGGCGTCGATGCCCAGCTCGACGGCCTGCGCAACCAGCTCGACGACCAGGACGCCTGGCTGGCCGGCCAGGAGGCCGCCGAGCGCCGCGGCAGCGGCATCAGCACCCTGCGGCTGCAGTACCACCGCACCTTCGGCTACTTCCTGGCCGTGAGCCGGGCCAAGGCCGGCGCCGTGCCGGAGCACTGGATCCGCCGCCAGACCCTGGCCAACGAGGAGCGCTTCGTCACCCCCGAGCTGAAGGCGCGCGAGGGCCGCATCCAGCAGCTGCGGGCCCGCGCCGCCCAGCGCGAATACGAGCTGTTCTGCGCTCTGCGCGGCCGGGTGGGCGAGCAGGCGGCGGCGATCCGCACGGCCGCCCGCCTGGTGGCCGAGCTCGACGCCATCGCCGGCCTCGCCGAGGTGGGCGCCACCGGCGGCTATTGCCGCCCCGAGATCACTCCCCCCGATGGCGCCGACGCCCGGGTGGTGCAGATCGAGGCCGGCCGCCACCCGGTGGTGGAGCAGCTGCTGGTGGAGGAGGGCTTCACCGCCAACGGCATCGCCCTGGGGAGCACCAGTGACGCCGAGGGCCCGCCCGACCTGCTGATCCTCACCGGCCCCAACGCCAGCGGCAAGAGCTGCTACCTGCGCCAGACCGGCCTGCTGCAGCTGATGGCCCAGATGGGCAGCTGGATCCCGGCCACCTCGGCGCGCCTGGGCGTCGCCGACCGCATCTTCACCCGCGTCGGCGCCGGCGACGACCTGGCCGCCGGCCAGTCCACCTTCATGGTGGAGATGGCCGAAACCGCCAACATCCTTCACCACGCCACGGCGCGCTCGCTGGTGCTGCTCGATGAGATCGGCCGCGGCACCGCCACCTTCGACGGCCTCTCGATCGCCTGGGCGGTGGCCGAGCACCTGGCCACCGCCATCGGCGCCCGCTGCGTGTTCGCCACCCACTACCACGAGCTCAACGAGCTGGCCGGCCTGCTCCCCAACGTGGCCAACGCCCGGGTGCTGGTGGAGGAGACCGGCCACGACCTGCGCTTCCTGCACCGGGTGGTGCCGGGCGGCGCCAGCCGCAGCTACGGCATCGAGGCCGCCCGCCTGGCGGGCGTGCCGGCGCCGGTGGTGCTGCGCGCCCGCCAGGTGCTCGGCCGCATTGAAGCCAACAGCCAGATCAGCCTCGGTCAGCCGGAGCCCGGCAACGGGGAGCCGGGCGCAGGGGACGGGGCGCTCGCCGCCTGAAGCCAGCCGGCCCGCAGCAGGGCGTTGCAGGCCGCGGCCACCAGACCGGCTCCGCCCTTGGAGCCCTCCAGCCGGATGTGGACCAGGCCACTCGCAGCCAGGCGGCGCTTGCTCTGCTCCACCCCCACGAACCCCACCGGCATGCCGATCACCAGGGCCGGCGCAGGCAGTGCCCCGCCAGGCGCTGGGGCCGCCACCCGCGCCAGCAGCTCCTCCAGGGCGGTGGGGGCGCTGCCGATCAGCACCACCGGCGCGGGTTCCGCCCTCCCCCCGGAAGCGGGCTGCAGATCAGCCAGGGCCGCCGCCATGCCGGCCGCCGCCCGCGTCGAGCCCGCCGGCGCCTGAGCCGGCGCCCACTCCAGGGCGCACACCACCCGGTTGGCAAAGGTGCGCCCCGCCATCGGCGCCACCGCCGCCGCCGCCATGGCCGTGTCGGTGAGGATCGGCGCGCCGGCCCGCAGCGCCGCCACCCCGGCCGCGCAGGCCCCCGGGCTGAAACGCAGCTGGCTGCTGATCGCCGGATCGCCGCTGCTGTGGATGCAGCGCTCGAGCACCTCGCGCGCCAGCGGATCCCACCCCGCCAGCAGCGCCGCCAGGGCCGGATCGGCCGCCGCCCGCTCCGCCAGCAGCGCACGGATCAGGGCGATGCTCTCGCTGAAGATCGGATGGTCGAACGGGGATTCCACGCGGGCCTGGAGGTGGTGGACGCACTGACTGTCAGTGCACTCACCTTGCTTCAGCCGCGGCGGATGGCACCCGCTGGCCTGCTCTGGCCCGCTTCCCCTTGGCTGGACCCTGATCTCTGTTTGGCCTGATCTCTGTTTGGCCCGATCCCGAACCTGTACAGCCTGTACAGAATCGGGATCAGGCCACCACACACCTACCGTCGCGCCCATGTCCGAGTCTCTGGGGGTGCAGGAGGCCAGGCGGCGTCTGCCGGAACTGCTCAGCCGCGCCGAGGCAGGCGAGCAGCTGGTGATCAACCGCAACGGTCAGCCGGTGGCCGCCCTGGTGCCGCTTTTCCAGCGTCAGGTGCCGCAGCGCCGCCGCCTGCTGGAGTTGCGGGGCAGCGGCCGCGGCTACTGGCCGCACGACGGTGCCTGGCCACACGACAAGGCCAGCGCCCCAGCACCCAGCCGTCCATGGGATCCCCACCTCCTCCCCCACGGGGCCCTGATCGGCTTCGAGGCCTCGGCCCTGATCGGCTTCCTGCAGGGAACGGCACCCAGGCGCGGGCTGCTCAGCAGGCTGCTGGAGGGCATCGCCCAGGGCTTCTGGCGGGCCCTCGAGCAGCCGCATCAGGCTGATGCGGCTGCTCGAGGGCCCGCTCAGCCAGGGCCATGAGGGCCGGGCCCAGAGCTACCGCCAGGTCTTCGCCGACGGCCAGGCCTGGCAGGTGGTGGCGGCGGATGCCGCCGTGGCCGAGGCTGCCGCCCGCCTGCGCCGGGTGCAGCCAGCCGCAGGCGGCCTCAGTGCCATGGCCGCCCTGGAGCTGGCCTGCGCGATCAGCGCAGGGGCGGCGGTGCTGGTGAGCAACGATGACCAGCTGCTGGACTGCCACCCTCTGGTGGACGCCATCGACCTGCCCCTGGTGTCCAGCTCCCGCCACGCCCGCTCCAGCCCCCGATCCAGCACCTGATGCCCATCCACCTGCTCTGGGGCGACGACGAGGCCGCCCGCACCCGCGCCGTGGAGGCCCTGGTGGCGGAGCTGGTGGATCCGGCCTGGGCGGCGATCAACCTCAGCCGCCTCGACGGCAACGAACCGGACCAGGCGGCGCGGGCCCTGGGGGAGGCGCGCACACCGCCCTTCGGCGCCGGCGCCCGGGTGGTGCTGCTGCAGCGCAGTCCCTTCTGCAACCAGTGCCCCGCCGAGCTGGCCGATCAGCTGGAGGCGACGCTGGAGCTGATTCCCCCCAGCTGCCATCTGCTGCTGATCAACCCGGCCAAACCGGACGGCCGCCTGCGCACCACCAAGGCTCTCCAGAAGCTGGTGAAGGCGGGCCAGGCCAGCGAGCGCAGCTTCGCCCTGCCCTCGGTGTGGGACGGCGCCGGCCAGGTGGAGCTGGTGGTGCGCACCGCCAGGGAGCTGGGACTGCAGCTGGAGCCGGCCGCCGCCGAGGCCCTCTCCGCCGCCATCGGCAACGACAGCGCCCGGCTGGCCAGCGAACTGGAGAAACTCAGCCTCTACGCCGCCGGCCCCGGCAACAGCCCCGGCGGCTCCGGCACAACGATCACCCTGGCGGCGGTGCGGGCCCTGGTGGCCGGCCACAGCACCACCGCCCTGGCGGTGGGGGATGCCCTGCTGGCCGGCCAGGCCGTCGAGGCGATCGCCCTGGTGGACGACCTGCTGGCGGCCGGCGAGCCGGCCCTGCGCATCGTCGCCACCCTCAGCGGCCAGGTCCGCGGCTGGCTGTGGGTGGCCCTGCTCGATCGCCAGGGCGAGCAGGACGTGGCCGCCATCGCCAGGGCGGCCGGCATCGGCAACCCCAAGCGCATCTACGTGCTGCGCAAACAGATCCGCGGCCGCAACCCCGAGCGCCTGCTGCGGCTGCTGGGCCAGCTGCTGGAGGTGGAGGCCGACCTCAAGCGCGGCGCCGAGCCCGGGGCCGCCTTCCGTGATGGCGTGCTGCTGGGCACCGCCAACCTGCCGGGCACAACCGCTGCGGGCTGAGGGCAGATAATCGCAGCGATCGATGTGCGGACCGCGTGGGGCGGCCGTGGTGCCATGGCCCTGCTGGTTCAGAAGTTCGGGGGCACCTCGGTGGCCGACGTGGAGCGCATCCAGGCGGTGGCTCAGCGCGTTGCCCGCTGCCGCGAGGACGGCCACGAGCTGGTGGTGGTGGTGTCGGCCATGGGCCACACCACCGATGAGCTCACCGGCCTGGCGCGGGCGATCTGCAGTGAGCCGCCGCAGCGCGAGATGGACATGCTGCTCTCCACCGGCGAGCAGGTGTCGATCGCCCTGCTGTCGATGGCCCTCCATGCCCTGGGGGTGCCGGCCGTGTCGATGACCGGCACCCAGGCCGGGATCGTGACCGAATCGGCCCACGGGCGGGCCCGCATCCTGGAGATCCGCACCGAGCGGCTGCGGCGGCTGCTCGACGACGGCCAGGTGGTGGTGGTGGCCGGCTTCCAGGGCACCAGCAGCGGCGCCGCCGGCACCCCCGAGATCACCACCCTGGGCCGGGGCGGCTCCGACACCTCGGCGGTGGCCCTGGCGGCGGCCCTCGGCGCCGAGGCCTGCGAGATCTACACCGACGTGCCGGGGGTGCTCACCACCGACCCGCGCAAGGTGGCCGATGCCCAGTTCCTGGACACGGTGACCTGCGACGAGATGCTGGAGCTGGCCAGCCTGGGGGCCGCCGTGCTGCATCCGCGGGCGGTGGAGATCGCCCGCAACTACGGCGTGCCGCTGGTGGTGCGCTCCAGCTGGAGCGACGCCCCCGGCACCCACCTCACCAGCGGCAGCCCCCAGCCAATCGGCAGCGGCGGGCTGGAGCTGGGCAAGCCCGTGGACGGCGCCCAGCTGGAAACCCAGCAGGCGGTGGTGGCCCTCTCCCACGTGCCCGACCGCCCCGGGGTGGCCGCCCAGCTGTTCGAGGCCCTGGGCGCCGCCGGCCTGAACGTGGACCTGATCGTGCAGGCCACCCACGAGGGCAGCCAGGGCGGCGGCTACACCAACGACATCGCCTTCACCCTGCCGGAAACCGACCTCGACCACGCCCAGCTGGTGTGCCGCGAGGTGCTCAGCGCCATGGGTGCCCCCCTGGTGGAGGACAGGGCCGAGGAGGCGGCCCAGGACAGCCCAGATAACACCGGAATGGCGGCTCAGCTGCGGGGCGAGGGCGGTCTGGCCAAGCTCAGCATCTCCGGAGCCGGGATCATGGGCCGGCCCGGCGTGGCAGCCCGCCTGTTCGACACCCTGGCCCGCTGCGGTGTCAACCTGCGCCTGATCGCCACCAGCGAGGTGAAGGTGAGCTGCCTGGTGGCCGGCGAGCAGGGCCAGCGGGCCCTGCGGGCCGCCGCCGACGCCTTCGAGCTGCAGGAGGGCCAGCTGCTGCACAACCCCGAGCTCTGCCGCCTGGAGGCCCCGCCGGTGCGCGGCGTGGCCCTCGACCGCGACCAGGCCCAGGTGGCCGTGCGCCGGGTACCGGACCGTCCCGGCACCGCCGCCGCCGTCTGCCGCGCCCTGGCCGATGCCGGCATCAGCCTCGATGCCATCGTGCAGTCGGAGCGCACCCACGCCGAGGCCGGCCAGCTCAGCCGCGACATCAGCTTCACCCTGCGCCGCGACGAGCGCTCCCGGGCCGAGCGGGCCCTGGCGCCGCTGCTGCGGCAGTGGCCCGGCTCGCGCTTCGAGGAGGGTCCGGCCATCGCCCGGGTCAGCGCCGTGGGGGCGGGCATGCCCTGCATTGCCGGCACGGCGGCGCGCATGTTCCGTTGCCTGGCGGAGGCGGGCATCAACATCGAGATGATCGCCACCAGCGAGATCCGCACCAGCTGTGTGGTGGCGGCCGCCGACGGCGTGCGCGCCCTGCAGACGGTGCACGCCGCCTTCGGCCTGGGGGGCACCACCGTGCACCGCGCCGAGGGCAGCGAAGCGCCGGTATCGAATGCGGGCGCCCCGGAGCTCAGGCCTTGCCCACCAGCTTCTGGCGCAGGCCCTTGATGCGATCGCGCAGGTTGGCGGCCTCCTCGAACTCCAGGTTCTTGGCGGCCTTCTTCATCTTCTCCTCGAGCTGCTGAATCAGCTCCGGCAGGGCATCGAGGGGCACCCCGTTGTGCTCAGCCTGCTCGCTGGCCTCCTCCAGCTGTTCGTCATTGAGGCGGCGCGACACCTCCAGGAAGGCCAGGATCGCGTTGCCGGCCCGCTTGCCGGCCGCGGTGGGGGTGATGCCGTGCTTCTCGTTGTAGGCATGCTGAATGGCGCGACGGCGTTCGGTTTCGGAAATCGCCCGGGCCATCGAATCGGTGAGATTTTCGGCATAGAGCAGGGCCGTGCCCTCCACGTGGCGGGCGGCGCGGCCGATGGTCTGGATCAGGGAGCGCTCGGCCCGCAGGAAGCCCTCCTTGTCGGCATCGAGAATCGCCACCAGCGACACCTCCGGCAGATCCAGACCCTCGCGCAGCAGGTTCACCCCCACCAGCACGTCGTATTCGCCGTTGCGCAGGTCCTGGATGATCTCGATGCGCTCGATCGAGTGGATCTCCGAGTGCAGATAGCGCACGCGCACGCCATTCTCGGCCAGGTAATCGGTGAGGTCTTCGGCCATGCGCTTGGTGAGGGTGGTCACCAGCACCCGCTCCTGCTTTTCGGCCCGGATACGGATCTCGCATAGCAGATCATCCACCTGGCCCTCGGTGGGGCGCACCTCCACCACCGGATCGAGCACGCCGGTGGGCCGGATCACCTGCTCCACCACCTGCCCCTCGCTGCGGCCGAGCTCCAGGGTGCCCGGAGTGGCGCTCACGAAGATTGTCTGCCTGGCCTTCTCCCAGAACTCCTCGGCCTTGAGCGGGCGGTTGTCGGCGGCGCTGGGCAGGCGGAAGCCATGCTCCACCAGCACCTGCTTGCGGCTCTGATCACCGTTGTACATCGCCTGCAGCTGGCTGCAGGTGACGTGGGACTCGTCCACCACCAGCAGCCAGTCGTCGGGGAAGTAGTCGATCAGACACTCAGGCGGGGTGCCGGCGGCCCGGCCGGCCAGGTGGCGGGCGTAGTTCTCCACGCCGTTGCAGTAGCCCACCTGCTCGAGCATCTCGAGGTCGTAGGTGGTGCGCTGCTCCAGGCGCTGGGCCTCCAGCAGGCGGCCCTGGCCATTGAGCCCATCAAGCCGCTCGCGCAACTCGGTGCGGATCGCCTGGATCGCGTCCGCCAGCCGCTCTTTGGGGGTCACGAAGTGCTTGGCCGGATAGATGTTGATGGCATCCAGGCTCTGCAGGATCTCGCCACTGGTGGGATCCACGTAGCGGATCGCCTCCACCTCATCGCCGAACAGCTCGATCCGCACCAGCCGGTCTTCGTAGGCGGGGCCGATCTCCAGCACATCGCCCCGCACCCGGAAGCGGCCGCGGCTGATCTCCACGTCGTTGCGGCTGTACTGGTTGTTCACCAGCTCCCGCAGGGAGCCGCGCAGGTTGAGACTGTCACCCACCTGGAACTTCACGGCGGCCTTGAGGTATTCGCTGGGAATCCCGAGGCCATAGATGCAGCTGATCGAGGCCACCACGATCACATCGCGGCGCTCAAACAGCGAGCGCGTCGCCGAGTGGCGCAGCATGTCGATCTCTTCGTTGATCGACGCCGTCTTGGCGATATAGGTGTCCGAGACCGGCACATAGGCCTCGGGCTGGTAGTAGTCGTAGTAAGAGATGAAGTACTCAACGGCGTTGTTCGGGAAGAACTCCCGCAGCTCGTTGCAGAGCTGGGCCGCCAATGTCTTGTTGTGGGCCAGCACCAGCGTGGGGCGCCCGGTGTGGGCGATCACATTGGCGATCGTGAACGTCTTGCCGGTGCCGGTGGCCCCCAGCAGGGTCTGGTAGCGCTCGCCCCCGTCCACGCCCCGCACCAGGCCCGCAATGGCGGTGGGCTGGTCGCCCTTGGGTTCGTAGGGAGCGTGGAGCTGGAAGAGGCCGGCCATGGCCCCATTCTCACTGGGGAGGGCGCCGGTGCGCGACCCGGCTGGGCCGACTCAGGCTCAGGCGGCGGCTCCGGAGATCAGGGCGGCGACGCGGTTGAAGTCGATCTCGAGGCCGAGCCTGCGCAGGATGAGGGCCGAGAGCACGGCGTACACCACGGCCCCCAGAGCGGCGCTGAGCAGGCCGCGCTCGAGCCGGAAGCCCTTGATCAGGGCGGCCGCCAGGCCGAACAGGATCACGGTGATCAGCCAGTTGAACAGCAGACTCACCGGACTGATCAGGCCGCCGAGGCTGGTCACCGCCCAGACCGGGCCGAGCAGCAGCCTCAGGGGCCAGATCAGCAGGGTGCCCAGCAGGCCGATCACCACCGACGAGAGCAGGGCGGTGCGGAAGCTGTCCACCTTCACGCCGAGCGGAAGCCAGTCAACGATCAGCAGAATCAGCGCTCGGATCGGCCACTGCAGCAGCCAGATGAAGGCTCCCATCGTTTCGTTTGTACGGTCGGCGCCAAGTTAGACGCGGATGCCGCCGCCGCAAACACCCAAAATGTGCGCCGTTACAGGCGGGAGGTCGCCGTCACGCCGGCGCCCAGGACCTCGCGCAGGCCGCGCACCACCGCCACCATCGCCAGCTCGTCGCTGAGCCGGTTCACGGCCGATCCCACGCCCACCCCGGCGGCCCCGGCGGCGATCGCCAGCGGCACGGTCACGGCCGACAGACCGGAGGCGCAGAGCACCGGGGTGTCCAGGCCGGCGGCAGCCAGGGCCCGGCTGATGCCGTGGGCGGCGGCCAGGGTGGGTGCGGCCTTCTCGATCAGGCCCAGGTTGCCGGGGCTCACGGGCCGGGCGCTGGTGCCGCCCTCGGTCTGGATCAGGTCGGCGCCTACAGCCACCAGATCCACCGCCAGCTGCTCCTGCTGATCCAGCGGCAGCACATGGGGCACGGTGACACTCAGCACCACCTCGGCCAGCAGCGCCCGGGTGCGACGGGTCAGCTCCAGCACCTCGGCGGCAGCGAAGATCCGCCCCTGGGGATAAAACGCGTCGTAGTTGCCGATCTCCACCAGGGCGGCTCCGGCCTCCACGGCGGCGGGGAACAGCTCAGGATCCACCGCCGACACGCAGATGGGCAGGCTGCCGGCGGCAGCGGCGATGCGCACCAGCTCGGGATCACAGGCGATGTCGATCAGATCGGCGCCGCCGCTGCCGGCGGCGCGGGCGATGCGGGCCACGGCGACGGCATCGAAGTTGGTGAGGCCGGCGATCACCTTGAGCAGGCGGCGCTGGCCGAGGGCGGCGCGCAGCGGGGCGGGCAGGCGATCGAGACGCGACATGCCGGAGGAAGCACAGTGGGGGTGATTCTCCCACCCCAAGCCCACGGCCCCCTGGAGCGGCGACCACCACCGCCTGCACCGGCTGCTGCGGCGCCAGCCGGAGCTGCTGCCGCACGGCACGCCGCTGCTGCTGGCGGTATCGGGCGGGCAGGACTCGATGGCCCTGCTGGGGCTGCTGCTGGATCTGCGCGCGCGCCACGGCTGGCAGCTCAGCCTCTGGCATGGCGATCACGGCTGGCGGCCTGAGTCTGCGCAGCAGGCAAACCAGCTGGCGGCCTGGGCCCACAACCGCAACCTGCCGCTGTGGCTGGAGCGCTGGCAGCGGCCGGCCGCAGAGCGCCCCAGCGAGGCGGCGGCGCGCCAGTGGCGCTATGGGCAGCTGGCGCAGCGGGCCCGCCAGCTGGACAGCACCCGGGTGCTCACCGGCCACACCGCCACCGACCGGGCCGAAACCCTGCTGCTCAACCTGGCCCGGGGGTCTCACCGCCGCGGCCTGGCCAGCCTGCGGCTGCGGCGCCAGCTGGACGGCACGGTGGAGCTGGTGCGGCCGCTGCTGGAGTTCGACCGCCGCGATACGGCCCGCATCTGCCGCGATCTGGAACTGCCGATCTGGACCGACAGCAGCAACGCCGACCGGCGCTTCAGCCGCAACCGTCTGCGCCTGGAGGTGGGGCCGGTGCTCAACGCCCTGCACCCCGGTGCCGATCGCCGCATCGCCCGCGCGGCGGAACAGCTGGCCCAGGCGGAGGGGGCCACCGGCGAACTGCTGCGGCTGGCCCTGGAGCCGCTGTTGACGCCGGCCCCGCCCGGGGCGGTGGCCGCGGGCCTGGACCGGCGGCGACTGGCGGCCCTGCAGCACGGCAATCAGGCCCAGCTGCTGATGCACTGGCTGGAACTCCACAGCGGCCGGCGCTGGCCGGCGCGCTGCCTGGAGGCGCCGCTGGAGCGGCTGGCGCCCGAGCGTGGCCCCGGCAGAGCCGATCTGGGCAACGGATGGCAACTGCGCTGGCAGGGACCCACACTGTGGCTCTGCCGTGATTCCGCCCCCGCAGACCCATGAGCCTGACGCCCGAAATCCTGCAACAGCGCTACGCCACGATCGAACGGCTCTACAGCGAGCGGGAGTGGCCCCAGGTGGAGGCGCTCAGCAAGGCGCTGCTGGGCGAGCTGCCGGCCGATCCCGCCGATCCGGTGCGGCTGCGGCTGCAGCTGCTGCTGGGCCACACCCGCCTCTATGGCCTTGGCGCCGTGGGCGACGCGCGCGACCACTACCAGGCCGTGCTGGACAACTGCAATGAAACCACCCTGCGCGAGATCGCCGAGCAGGGTCTGCAGCAGTGCACCCAGGTGGAGGAGGGCAAGAGCCTGCCCACCCCCGCTGAGCCGGCGGCCAGCCTTGGCGAGATCGCCGCCACCGCCGCCGCTACCGCCACCGGAACGGCGGCGATGCCCTGGATGGAGGAGCTGACGGTGGAGGTGGTGGAGGAACCGGAGCAGCTGGAGGTGGCCCAGGCCGATCCCGGCAGCGCTGAGGATCTGGAGCTGGAGAGCGCCCCCGCCCTGGCCGGCGGCGGTCGGCCGGCCCGCCGCCCGGCCGATCCCCTGGCCTTCGATCCCACCCGCCTCAGCGCCCGGGAGCTCGAGGAGCTCAGCCGGGGGCTGCTGCGGGTGCGGCTGGCCTGAGGCCCGGAGAGCCTCAGCGGGCGGCCGCGGCCGAGCGGCGGCGGCGGGTGCGGCCGGCGAATTCCGGTTCCGGCGCGGCGGCCGCTTCCTGAGCAACGGCGACCGGTGCCGGAGGAGCGCTGGCGGCACCGACCGGAGCCAGCTGGCGATCCTGCTGGGGCCGGGGAGCACGGCTCTGGCGGTCAACGGTGCGGGTGGGGCGACCACTGTCGCGGCCAGCATCGCGGCCACCATCGCGGCCACCGCGACCCCGCGGTGCCGGGCGGGAATCCGGTTCGACATCGGCGCGGCCCTTGTAAACCGGCGTGCCGGCGGGAGCGGGCTGCACCAGACAGAGGATCAAGGGCTCCACCTGCAGCTCCCGGCGCAGGCGGCGCTGCAGGCCGAGTTCCACCTCACGTTGCACGCCCACCCAGTCCACGTCGGGGGCCTCGCCGCCACTGACACGGCAGAGCTGCTTCCAGCGGTTCTCCAGCACCCAGGTGATCTCGCGCTCGGCCCAGAGGCTGAGCTTGCGGGCATCGGCGGTGGTCACCACCCCCCGCATGGTCACCCGCGGCGGGGCCGCCATGGCGCCGTCGGTGCTGATCGCAGCCAGCAGGGTGATCACCCCGTCCTCGGCCAGCTGCTGGCGCTCCTTGAGCACACGCACATCCACGATGCCGGTGCGGGAGGCATCAAGGAGTTCGATGCCCGCCTTCACCGGCTCACCGCGACGGATCGAATCCGGGGTGAGCTCCACCACATCCCCGTTTTCGATGAGCAGCATGTTGTCGGCCGGCACCCCCATCGCCTGGGCCGTTTTGCTGTGGCACACGAGCATGCGGTGCTCACCGTGAACCGGCACGAAGAACTTCGGCTTGACCAGGGCGAGCATCAGCTTGTGGTCTTCCTGGAAGCCGTGGCCGGACACGTGGATACCCTCGCCCTTTCCATAGACCACCTTGGCCCCGAGCATCATCAGCCGGTCGATGGTGTTCACCACCGAGATGGTGTTTCCAGGGATGGGATTGGCGGAAAAGATGATCGTGTCGCTGCTCTTCACCTGCACCTGTTGGTGCTCACCGCGGGAAATTCGGCTGAGGGCCGCCAGCGGTTCACCCTGGCTGCCGGTCATCAGCAGCAGGGTTTCGCGGTCGGGCAGGTCGCGGATCTGCTTGATCGGCACGAACAGATCATCGGGGGCGCGCATGTAGCCGAGCTCGCGGGCCTTGGCGATCACGTTGAGCATCGAGCGACCCAGCAGGCCCACCTTGCGGCCGTTCTTGAGCGCCAGCTCCAGGATCATTGACACCCGGTGAATGGAGCTGGCGAAGGTGGTGATGATCACCCGGCCCTGGGCCTGAGCGATCTGGCGATCGAGGTTCGGGAACACTGAGCGCTCCGAGGGGCAGAAGCCCGGCACCTCCGCATTGGTGGAATCGCTGAACAGACACAGCACCCCCTGCTCGCCGTAGTGGGCCAGGCGAGCCATGTCGAAGTGCTCGCCGTCCACCGGGGTGTGATCGAACTTGAAGTCACCGGTGAAGATCACCGTGCCCACCGGGGTGGTGATGGCCAGCGAGAAGCTGTCGGCCATCGAGTGGGTGTTGCGGATGAATTCCACTGAGAAGTGCTGCCCCACCTTCACCACATCGCGCGGCGCCACGGTTTTGAGGATCGTGCGGTCCATCACACCGGCCTCCTCCATCTTGCCGGTGAGCAGAGCCAGGGCCAGACGCGGCCCATGGATCACGGGGATGTTGAAGTTCTTGAGGTGGTGGGCAATGCCGCCGATGTGGTCTTCGTGACCGTGGGTCACGATCATGCCGCGAATGCGCTTCTGGTTCTCCTTCAGATAGCTGGTGTCCGGCATCACCACGTTGACGCCATGCATGCCGTCGCTGGGGAAGGAGAGGCCGGCATCCACCAGCATGATGTCGTCGCCGTACTCGAACACGCAGGTGTTCTTGCCGATCTCGTGCAGGCCGCCGAGGGGGATCACCCGCAGGTTCGGCTGTCGGGAGGCGTTCGTGCCGTTGGAGCTGGATGTGCCGTTGGAACTGGACATGAAGAAATCAGAAATGGGGTCAGGATTGGGTTGAAAAGCTCGGCAGCACGGCCTGAAGGCGGAGCCTGAGCGGGATCAGCCTTGGCGTCAGGTGGGACGCAGGGCAGCCAGGGTTTCGGAGAGACGTTGTTTCACGGTGTCGTCAGCGGAAAGAAGGGGAAGTCTTGGGGCGCCCACGGGCCAGCCGCTCAGCTCCAGGGCGGCCTTGACCGGGATCGGGTTGGTGGTGCAGAACAGCGCCTTGCAGAGGGGCAGCAGCTGCTCGTGCAGGTGCAGGGCCGTGGCCAGATCACCCGCGAAGAAGGCCCGCACCATGGCACTGATGCGCTCGCCGGCCAGGTGACTGGCCACGCTCACCACCCCCACGGCACCCACGGCCAGCATCGGCAGGGTGAGGGCGTCGTCGCCGGAGTAGATGGCCAGGCGATCGCCGCAGACGGCCCGCAGGGCACTCACCTCATCGGTGCTGCCGCTGGCGGCCTTGAAGCTCACCACATTGGGCTGATCGAGCAGGCGGGCCACGGTGGCGGGCGCCAGGCTGGTGCCGGTGCGGCCTGGGATGTTGTAGAGCATCAGCGGCAGCTCAGGCGCCGCCTGGGCCACGGCCCGGAAATGGGCCTCCAGCCCGTCCTGGGGCGGCTTGTTGTAGTAGGGCACCACCACCAGGGCCCCATCGGCGCCCAGGGCGGCGGCCTCGCGGGTGGCCTCCACCGCCTCGGCGGTGCAGTTGCTGCCGCTGCCGGCCAGCAACCGGGCCCGATCGCCCAGGGCGTCGCGCACGGCGGCGAACAGCCGGTGCTGCTCCGCCCAGCTGAGGGTGGGAGACTCGCCGGTGGTGCCGCAGATCACCAGCCCATCGGATCCGTGGCTCACCAGATGATCGGCGAGACGGGCCGCCAGCTCCAGATCCACCGCGCCGTCAGGGCGGAACGGGGTGACCATGGCGGTGAGCACCCGGCCGAAGGGAGCGCGGCTCAAACGGCACCTCCTTCGGTCGGGGCCGGACTCTGCAACAGCTCGGCGATCTGCACGGCATTGAGCGCCGCTCCCTTGCGGATCTGATCGCCGCAGAGCCAAAGCTCCAGGGCGTGCGGGTCACTGATGTCCTGGCGAATGCGGCCCACCGCCACCGGATCCCGGCCGGTGACATCGGTGGGCATGGGGAAGCGGTTGGTCTCGAAGTCCTCCAGCAGCTCCACCCCGGCGGCATGGCGCAGCAGCTCACGGGCCTCCTCCACCGGGAAGGGCTCGTTGAACTCGATGTTCACGGCCTCGGAATGGGCCCGCAGCACCGGCACGCGCACGCAGGTGGCGGTGAGGCGCAGATCGGGAATCCCCATGATCTTGCGCGTCTCGTTCACCATCTTCAGCTCCTCCTCGCAGTAGCCGTTGGGCTGCAGGGGCGAGTTGTGCAGGAACAGGTTGAAGGCCAGGGAGTGGGGCAGCACCTGGCTGAGGGGCTCGCCGCCGTCGAGCACGGTGCGGCTGAGCTGGCGCAGCTCCTCCATGGCCCGGGCACCGGCGCCGCTGGCGCTCTGATAGGTGCTCACCACCACACGGCGGATCGGCCGCCGCCCGTGCAGGGGGGCGAGGGCCAGGGTGAGCAGGATCGTGGTGCAGTTGGGGTTGGCGATGATGCCGCGGTGCTGGAAGGCCGCCTGCGGGTTCACTTCCGGCACCACCAGCGGCACGTCGGGATCCAGGCGGAAGGCGCTGGAGTTGTCGATCACCACCGCACCCGCCGCCGCCGCCACCGGCGCCCACTGCCGCGAGGCGGCACCACCGGCTGAGGCCAGCACCAGATCCACACCGTCGAAGCTTTCGGCGCTGACCGCGGTGATCGGCAGCTCCTGCTGCTGCCAGCGCAGGGTGCGGCCGGCGGAGCGGGGTGATGCCAGGGGGCGCAGCTCGGCCACCGGGAAGCGGCGCTCATCGAGCAGCTGCAGCAGCTCCTGGCCCACGGCACCGGTGGCGCCAAGAATGGCCACCCGCAGCGGACGGCGGGGCAGGGAGAGGGGAGCGGACGAGAGGGCGGTGGAAGCGCTGATCAACGGTGCTGAACGGATATGGCGAGGGCTCGATGGCCTGGGCAGAAGGCGGTGTGCTCGGGTGCTGGAGCGAACCTGGTGGGGCGCGGAGTGTGGAGCGCGGAATCAGGTGGGGGAGGGAGCTGGCTGGGGGAGCTGGGCAGGAGGTGTGTTGAAGCTTGGGTGTCGCGGAGCGGGACCCTGTCCGGCAGCAGCATGCTGGGGATCCGGATGGGTGGAGCTGGCGGGCGCGGAACTGGTGGAGAGGTGCGGGCGGGCGATGCGCGGCAGCCCCGCCAGAACTCTGTTGTGTTGGTGCACCATACCGCTCCCGGGGCGGGGGTCGCCCTCTTTCTTAAGGTTGCGTGCTGCGCTGAACTGCCATGAGTCCCGCCGCCAAAGCCACCTCGAAGGATCAGGCCACCAGCGGGGCCGCGTCCCTGCAGGTGACCTCCACCCCCCGCCCCGGCAGCCGGGTGGCGCTGGAGGTGGCCATTCCCGGCAGCCGCAGCCAGGCCAGCTACGAGGCTGCTGTGGACAAACTGAGCCGCAGCGTCCGACTGCCCGGGTTCCGCAAGGGCAAGGTGCCGCGGCCGGTGCTCCTGCAGCAGATCGGGCCCCTGCGTGTGCGCGCCACCGCCCTCGAGGATCTGGTGGATGCCGCCTGCCGCGACGCCCTGGACAGCGAGAAGGTGGCCGCCATCGGCCGGCCGGAGCTGAGCGAGGGCTTCGAGCTTGTGCTGGAGCGCTTCGAACCCGGCAGCGATCTCACCATCACCCTGGAGCTCGATGTCGAGCCCACCCCCACCCTCAGGCAAACCAAGGCCCTGAAGGCCCAAGCGGAGGCGGTGACCTTCGAGCCGGCCAAGGTGGATGAACTGATCGAGCAATCCCGCCGCCAGATGGCCACCCTGGTGCCGGTGGAAGACCGGGCGGCCGCAAGCGGCGATGTGGCCGTGCTCAGCTTCCGGGGCGTCTTCGCCGACAGCGGCGAGGAGATCGAGGGCGGCAGCAGCGACGCCAGCGAGGTGGAGCTGGAGGAGGGCCGCATGATCCCCGGCTTCGTGGAGGGGGTGATCGGCATGGCCGTGGGCGACACCAGGACGATCGCGTGCCGGTTCCCCGAGACCTACGCCCAAAAGGATGCGGCGGGCCGCAGCGCCAGCTTCGAAATCACCCTCAAAGATCTCAAGACCCGCGAGCTGCCGGCTCTGGACGATGCCTTCGCCCAGCAGGCCAGCGACAAGCAGACCCTCGCCGAGCTGCGCGAGGACCTGGAGACGCGGCTCAAGGAGGACAGCGAGCGCCGTGCCAAGGCCGCCCGCCACGACGCCCTGCTCGACGCCCTGGTGGAGCAACTGGAGGTGGAGCTGCCCGAAACCCTGATCCAGCAGGAGGTGCGCACCCTGATCGAGCAGACCGCCGGCCAGATCGCCCAGCAGGGAATGGACGTGAAGAAGCTGTTCACCCCCGACCTGGTGCGCTCGCTGATGGACACCTCCCGCCCGGAGGCGGAGCAGCGCCTGCGCCGCCGCCTGGCCCTGCAGGCCCTGGCGGCCGCCGAGGCCATCGAGGTGGCTGCCGACGAACTGGAGGCCAAGGTGAAGGAGGTGCGCCGCGGCCTCAGCCAGGAGGGCGCGATCGATCCGGAGCGCCTGTACCAGGTGGTGGCAGACGATCTCCTGCGCGACAAGCTGCTCGCCTGGCTGGAGGAGAACAGCACCATCAGCGCCAAGCCCCCGGCAGAGGCGTCATCCGCAGAGCAGCCCTCCCCAGACGAACCCTCGTCAGACGAGCCGGCAGCTGCGACCTGAAGCTCGCTGCCCATAGATTGAACAGCCCTGCCCTTTGCCGCGCATGAGCGACGCCGTACCGCTGATGCCAGACCCCACGGCTCTCTGCCCCCATCCGGTTCACAGCCGCTGGGCGGGGCCGGAACCCCAGGCGATCAGCGGCCGCCCGGTGGCCGCGCCGGGGGTGCTGCCCACGGTGGTGGAGCAGTCGGGCAAGGGCGAGCGCGCCTTCGACATCTATTCGCGGCTGCTGCGCGAGCGGATCATCTTCCTGGGCACCGGCATCGACGACGCCGTGGCCGACGCGGTGGTGGCCCAGCTGCTGTTCCTGGAGGCCGAGGATCCGGAGAAGGACATTCAGATCTATGTGAATTCACCGGGTGGATCGGTGACCGCCGGCCTGGCCATCTACGACACGATGCAGCAGGTGGCGCCCGACGTGGTGACCATCTGCTACGGCCTGGCCGCTTCCATGGGGGCCTTCCTGCTCTCCGGCGGCACCAAAGGCAAGCGCCTGGCCCTTCCCAGCGCCCGGATCATGATCCACCAGCCCCTCGGCGGCGCCCAGGGTCAGGCCATTGACATCGAGATTCAGGCCAGGGAGATCCTCTTCCTCAAAGACACCCTCAACGGCCTGATGGCGGAGCACACCGGCCAGCCGCTGGAGAAGATCACGGAAGACACCGATCGCGACTACTTCCTTTCTCCGGCGGAGGCGGTTGAATACGGCCTCATCGACCGGGTGGTGACGGACACCACCGCGGCCACTGCCGCCGCCGTCGCGGGGGTCCACCCGGCCTGAGTCTCGAACCACGCTCGATCACTCTGGTTGGATCCTTCCAGGCGGCTGACGAATCCGGCAATTGGGGCAATGCTGGCTGCTGAGCTCCACGGGGCCTCCAGACACCATCCAGCCCCTCCGCCCGACCCGGCACCTCTCTCCGGCTCACCCACCCGATGGCCAAGTTCGACGCCCACCTGAAGTGTTCGTTCTGCGGCAAGTCGCAGGACCAGGTGCGCAAGCTGATCGCCGGCCCGGGGGTCTACATCTGCGACGAGTGCATCGATCTCTGCAACGAGATCCTCGACGAGGAGCTGGTGGACCACAGCGGTGGCGCCTCCCGACCCAGCCACGAGCACAATCGCGGCAAGACCGCCGCCAGGAAGCCGGCCAAGCCGGTGCCCACCCTGGCGGAGGTGCCCAAGCCCCAGGAGATCAAGGCCTTCCTCGATGACCAGGTGGTGGGTCAGGACCTGGCCAAGAAAACCCTGTCGGTGGCGGTCTACAACCACTACAAGCGCCTGGCCTGGCAGGGCGATGGCAGCGGCGAGGCGACCGACACCGCCACCCGCCTGCACAAGAGCAACATCCTGCTGATCGGCCCCACCGGCTGCGGCAAGACCCTGCTGGCCCAGACCCTGGCCGAGCTGCTGGAGGTGCCCTTCGCCGTGGCCGATGCCACCTCCCTCACCGAGGCGGGCTACGTGGGCGAGGACGTGGAGAACATCCTGCTGCGCCTGCTGCAGAAGGCCGACATGGATGTGGAGCTGGCCCAGCGCGGCATCATCTACATCGACGAGATCGACAAGATCGTCCGCAAGAGCGAGAACCCCTCGATCACCCGCGACGTGTCCGGCGAGGGTGTGCAGCAGGCCTTGCTGAAGATGCTCGAGGGCACCGTGGCCAACGTGCCGCCCCAGGGGGGCCGCAAACACCCCTACCAGGACTGCATCCAGATCGACACCAGCCAGATCCTGTTCATCTGCGGCGGTGCCTTCGTGGGTCTCGAGGAGGTGGTGCAGCGGCGCATGGGCCGCAACGCCATCGGTTTCATCAGCCCCGACGGCGCCCCCCGCGCCCGCCAGGCCCGCGAGCGCCACGCCAGCGAGGCGCTGCGCCATCTGCAGCCCGAAGACCTGGTGAAGTACGGCCTGATCCCCGAGTTCACCGGCCGGCTGCCGGTGACAGCCGTGCTCGAGCCCCTCGACACCCATGCCCTGCAGGCGATCCTCACCGAACCCCGCGACGCCCTGGTGAAGCAGTTCCAGACGCTGCTGAGCATGGATGACGTGCAGCTGGACTTCGAACCCGGGGCCATCGAGGCGATCGCCAATGAGGCCCATCGGCGCAAGACCGGCGCCCGTGCCCTGCGCGGCATCGTGGAAGAGCTGATGCTCGATCTGATGTACGACCTGCCCTCCCAGCAGGAGATCAAGAGCTTCACGATCACCCGCGATCTGGTGGAACAGCGCAGCCGGGCCCAGGTGCTGCCGCTGGGCGGCAGCATGGAGTCCGTTCAGCAGGCCAGCGCCTGATCCCCCTTGGCCGCCGCCGACCATCTGCAGGTCCCCCGCCGGCACGGCCTGTTCAGCCACCACGGCATCGATCTGGGCGACGGCAGCGTGGCCCACTACCTCGAGGGGCGTGAGATCCTGCGCAGCCCCTGCCAGGAGTTCAGCCGCAGCGAGCCGATCAGCGTGGTGCGCTACGACGCAGGTCTCTGCTCGCCCAGTGGTGTGACCCTGCGACGGGCGATGGGCCGGCTGGGCGAGCAGAACTACAACCTGCTGTTCAACAACTGCGAGCACTTCGCCCACTGGTGCAAGACGGGCCGGCACCGCAGCGGCCAGGTGGAGAACTGGGTGCACACCGGCAGCCTCGGCGCCCTGGCCATCGGCCAGTGGCTGCCGGCCGCCGCCCTGGCCGGCACCCGGCTGCTGCTGCGCCAGGGAGTGCCGCTGGAAGGGGGGCTGGAACTGGCCCGGCGCACCCTGCGCCAGCTCGAGGAGCTGCGCCAGACGCTGCAGGCCCGGCTGGATGAGGAACTGGCGAAGGCCGACGCGCGCTGGGGTCAGAGCCAGTTCGAGAGCCTGCGCCGCGCCGCCCTCAGGCTCGCCGACCAGCTGGCGGAGGTGGAGGATCTGGAGACGGCGCTTGAGAAACGCCTGCAGGGGCTGCTCGAGGGTCAGGAGCCGCCTCGGGGTCTGCTGCCCTCGGCCGGTCCTGACCGGTCCTGATCAGCCCCCGCGCTCCGCAGCCGTCCCGCATGTCCCAGGCCTACCAGCCGCTTCACCACAAATACCGGCCGCAGCGCTTCGATCAGCTGGTGGGCCAGGAGGCGATCGCCGCCACCCTCGCCAACGCCCTGCTCTCCGGGCGGATCGCTCCGGCCTACCTGTTCAGCGGGCCACGCGGCACCGGCAAGACCTCCAGCGCCCGCATCCTGGCCCGTTCGCTCAACTGCCTCGCCACCGACGGGCCCACCCCGGAGCCCTGCGGGGTTTGCGAGCTGTGCACCGCCATCGCCGCCGGCAACGCCCTCGATGTGATCGAGATCGACGCCGCCTCCAACACCGGCGTGGACAACATCCGCGAGCTGATCGAGCGCTCCCGCTTCGCGCCGGTGCAGGCGCGCTGGAAGGTGTACGTGGTGGACGAGTGCCACATGCTCTCCACCGCCGCCTTCAACGCCCTGCTCAAAACCCTGGAGGAGCCCCCCCCGCGGGTGGTGTTCGTGCTGGCCACCACCGACCCGCAGCGGGTGCTGCCCACGATCCTCAGCCGCTGCCAGCGCTTCGACTTCCGCCGCATTCCCCTGCAGGCCCTGGAGGGGCACCTGGGCTGGATCGCCGAACGGGAGCAGATCGACATCAGCGCCGAGGCCCTGCACGTGGTGGCCCAGCGGGCCCAGGGTGGAATGCGCGACGCCGAGAGCCTGCTGGATCAGCTCAGCCTGCTGCCGGCGCCGATCGAAGCGGCGGCGGTGTGGGAGCTGCTGGGGGTGGTGCCGGAGCAGGAACTGCTGCAGCTGGCCCAGAACCTGGCCGTGGGCGACCCCGTGGCCGTGCTCGAAACCTGCCGCGGCCTGCTGGAGCGGGGCCGCGAACCGGCGGCGGTGCTGCAGGGTCTGGTGAGCCTGCTGCGGGATCTGGTGCTGGCGGGGATCGCGCCGGAGCGGCTGGAGCTCACCGGCATCTCCCCCCAGCTGCGTGAGCAGCTGCCGGCCCTGGCCCGCGCCATCGGCAAGGCCCGGCTGCTGGGCTGGCAGGCCCAGCTGCGCAGCAGCGAGCAGCAGCTGCGCCACAGCGTCAATCCGCGCCTCTGGCTGGAGGTGCTGCTGCTGGGCCTGCTGGCCGAGCCAACCCCGGCAGCCAGCGCCCCCCCCAGGCCCACGGCGCCCGCCCCCACGGCGCCCGGCCCTGGGCCGACTGCAGCGCCGCCCCAGCCGGAGTCAGCGCCTGAGCCAGTGCCACTGGCCTCGGTGCCACTGGCCTCAGTGCCACCGACTTCGGTGCCGCCGGCCCAGCCCGCTGCCACTCCCACTGCAGGTTCCCCAGGTGCCGACGATGCCGGCGGACCCAACCTGGAGGAGCTGTGGCAGCAGATCCTGGCCGGGCTGGAGCTGCCCTCCACGCGCATGTTGCTCTCCCAGCAGGCCCGGCTGCTGCGGCTGGATGAACGCCAGGCCGTGGTGCAGGTGGCCGGCACCTGGATGGCCATGGTGCAGACCCGCCAGAGCCTGGTGGAACAGGCCATCGCCCGGGCCTTGGGCGGGCCCCGCCAGCTGACGCTGCAGGCCGGCCTGGACACCCGGACCCAGGCGCCGCCGCCACCCGCTCCGGCACTGGTCTCAAGGGTCACGGCCAAACCAGCCCCGGCGGCAGCCCCGACACCATCATCGGCGCCACCCCCCGCACCTGCCCCGACCGCAGGCAGCGCCTCGCCGGCGGTGACTGCGGTCGCCCCCGACGAGGAGCAATCCTCACCAACGGCGGCGGCGGCGCAGCCAACGACCCCGGAGTCACCGCTGCAGCCAGCTGCAGACTCGGCACCCAGCTCCGCGCTGGATCAGCAGGCACGCCGGCTGGCGGAGTTCTTCAACGGCGAAGTGGTTGATTACGACGGCCCCCTCGACGAACTCCAGGGGGGCGACGGCTGACCCCAGGCCTGTGAGCACCCCGGCCTGGGCCCGCTCAGCCTGGTACCGCTCAGGCGGTGGCCGCATCCTCTCCCAGGTGCAGGGTCTTGGCCCACACCAGCCGCTTGGGCAGCAGGGCCATGCGCAGGGTGGTCCAGGGGATCACCAGGAACCAGTGCCCCAGGTAGAGGATGCCCAGGGCGAGGTTGAGCGGGCCCATGGCCGGCAGCGGCGGGCCCTCGCTGGAGCGGCGGCAGCCCACCACGATCGACACCCCCGACAGGCCGAAGGCCACAAACGACAGCGGCCAGATGGTGGGCAGGGTGCGGGTGATGGCGGCCCCGAGCAGATCGGCAGCCGCCATCACCGGCAGCACGTACTGAAGCAGAAAGAAACTGGCGAGGTCGAGCTTGAGGCGGGCTCCCAGCCGCGGGGAGAGCAGGCCCGGGGCGTAGTCGAAGAAGCGCTGCAGGCCACCCTCAGCCCAGCGCTGCCTCTGCCGCCACAGGGCCTGCAGGCTGAGCACCGCTTCCTCCCGCACCGGTGGATCCCAGGAGATCGCCACCAGTTGGCGATCGAGCAGCAGGCGGATGCTGAGGTCGAGATCGTCGGTGACGGTGGCCTCATTGAAACCGCCGGCGCTCAGCAACGATGCCCGCCGCAGCAGTTCGCCATTGCCGCGCAGCTCCACCACACCACCCTGCATCAGGCGCCCCTCCTGCACCACCGCATCGAGCACCATCTCCATGGCTTGGGCGCGGGTGAGCCAGTTGGCCTCGGGATTGGCCACCGCCTTGCGCAGCTGCACCGCCCCCCAGCCCCCCGCCTCGGCCTGGGGGATCAGCCGTTCGAGGGTGTCCGGCTGCAGGTCGGCGTCGGCGTCGAGCACCAGCATCCAGGGGGCGCGCAGCTGGCTGAGGGCCAGATTCAGGGCGCCAGACTTGCCGCCTCCGGCGTCGGGCTCCCGGCGCAGCACCTGCAGAAAGCCGTGCCGCGCCTGCAGCTCAGCCAGCACCTGGGGGGTGCGGTCGCTGCTGCCGTCATCCACCACCCACAGGCGCAGCAGCTGGGGCGGGTAGTGCAGGGCGGCGATGCGCTCCACCAGGCGTCCGATCACCGCCTGCTCATCGCGGGCGGCCACCACCACATCCACCGCCGGCAATGGCGGCGGTGGCGCCCCGCCACCCTCCGCGGCGGGGGCATGGCCTGCGGGGGGCTTGCCTGCGGCCAGCTGGTGGCAGTCCAGGGCCGGCCGCAGGCCGCTGAGCGCCGGCGCCAGCACCGTGCGGATGCTGTATCCGCCGAGAAACAGGGCCATGGCGATGGCGGGCAGCAGCCGCAGGCCTGGGTCCAGCCAGTGGGGGCCCAGGCCTGCGCAGCCGCATACCAGCACAAAGAGCGCCGACTTGCCCCGACGGCGATCGGTGGCACTGGCGTCAGCGGCCATGGCGATCCCGGAGTTGGGGCAACTCTAGGGGGCTTCCCCGGCGAGGCCGGGGCCGAGGGCCGAGAGGGGCTGCAGCTGGGTGCCCGGGTAGTAGTGCTCAAGAATCCGCTGCAGGCTCCAGCCCCGCCTGGCCAGGTCGATGGCACCGGCCTGGGACAGACCGGCCCCATGGCCGAAGCCGCCGCCCACGAAGCGCCAGCGGCCCGGCCCCACCGGCTCCACCACGAACAGGGTGCTGGGCAGCTGCGCAAAGCTGCGGCGGATGGCATCCAGCCGCAGCACCACGCTCTGGCCGCCGCTGCCGGCGATCTCCAGAGCCAGCACCCGTCCGCTCGGCCCCCGCTCCAGCACGCTCACGCGCTCGGGTGTGCCGAGTTCGGGGGCCTGGACCTGCAGGGCCTGGCGCATCTCGCCCGCCTCCAGGGTGCGGGTCCAGCGGAAGCGGGGGTGGTCGGCGCCGTAGAAGCCGGAGGTGGAGAGCAGGGGGCCCACCTGGGCGGCGGCCAGGGGCAGGGCGAAGCGCTGCTCGAGGGCGGCGGCGCCATCCACCCGGGGGCGCAGGTAGGGCAGCGGCTCACCGCTCCACGCCTCCTCGAAACCGGCGGAGACGCCGCCGTTGGTGGCGTGATACACCCCGTGGATCGGCCGGCCCTGCCAGGCCAGCACCTGGTGGCGGGTGCCGTCGATGGCCTGGCGCACCGCCGGTCCGGCCGTGCGCGGATCGGCGTACACCTGACACTGCACCGTGGCGCAGAGGTGGTAGCCGTCCACGGCGAAGCGCGCCAGGTTGCGCAGGGCCCAGGTGCGGGCCAGCACCGCCTGGGCCGCCAGGGCCACCGGGGGTGAGCCGGCACCGATCTCATGGGGCACCACGCCCTGCAGATAACGCTCCAGGGGCACGGTTTCCACCAGGCTCCAGCCGCCATGGGCATCGGGCAGGAGCCGGAACGGTCCGGCGAACACGCCGCTCCCGGCTTTGGCACCGCCGTCCCAGCGCAGCCCGCCGGGGGTCTCCAGGGTCATGGGACCGGCGAGGGACACGGGGCCGCTGTCGCGGCGCAGCTCCAGAACGGCCCGCTGCGTGTGCACCTGCTCCACCATCCGGGCCGGTCCCAGGTCGGCCGGCAGGGGAGCGTCCGCCGCCGCCCACACCTCCCAGTCGCGGGGGTAAGCGATCACCGGATCGGCGCCGGCGCGGCGCCAGCGGCTGGCGGCCTCAGCGGCGCTCTCGTAGCTGGAGAAGGGGCCGAGCACCTGGCGGCGGATGCGCTTGGGCGGCTCCAGGGGCTGATCGCGCCAGTACAGCAGCAGGCTGTTGGTCTGGTAGCGGGCACCGTCGGGGGCCACCAGCGTCAGCAGTCCCTGGGCGCTGCGCAGCTCGATCGGCTGGGAGGGACGCAGGCGGGAGGCCAGGGCCACCCAGATCACGGGCGTGAGCGAATCCACCTGCGGCGGGCTGGGCACCGACCAGTGCAGGGCCTCAGCGGCGGCGGCCGGCGGCGGCAGCGATTCCGCCCGGCAACCGCCGGCCAGCAGCACCGGCAGGGCCAGCCCCAGGGGTGCCAGCTGCCGCAGCGGTGCACCTGAGGCCGCCCGGGGCCTGGGGGGGCTGGGCAAGTGGGCGTGGAAACGGAGGGCGAAGCGCGGCCAGGGCATGGGAGCGGCGGGTTGCAGCGGAATGCGGAGGCTGCGCGGGGCAGCACCCCAATCCTGCAGGACCAGGCCGGAGCAACGGAACTGAGACGGCCGGCGGAACGGAGGCGGGCAAGCCCAGAAAAGGCCCGCAAGGGAGGGGGGTATCACCTGGGTCGTAAGGTGGTGGCTTGTGCCAGCGCCAGGAGAGATGCCGAAGCTCAAGACCCGCCGTGCGGCCGCCAAGCGGTTCAAGGTCACCGGCAGCGGCAAGTTCATGCGTCGCCGTGCTTTCCTCAACCACCTGCTCGATCACAAGAGTTCGAAGCGCAAGCGCTTCCTGGGGACCATGGCGGTCGTCGATGAGCGCGACGCCGACAACGTGAGCGCCATGCTCCCCTACGCCTGAACCCTTCACCCACGTCCCGCCGACCCCCTGAATCCCTGCCATGGCCCGCGTCAAGAGAGGCAATGTCGCCCGCAAGCGCCGCAACAAGATCCTGCGCCTGGCCCGGGGCTTCCGCGGAGGCAACGGCAGCCTGTTCCGCACCGCCAACCAGCGGGTGATGAAGGCCCTCTGCAACGCCTACCGGGACCGTCGCAGGCGCAAGCGCGACTTTCGCCGCCTCTGGATTGCCCGCATCAACGCCGCCGCCCGTCTCAACGGCCTCAGCTACAGCCGTTTGATCGGTGGCCTCAAGAAGGCCGACGTGCGCCTGAACCGCAAGATGCTGGCCCAGCTGGCGGTGGTCGATCCCGGCAGCTTCTCCACCGTGGCCGGCGCCGCGAAGAACTGATCTCTACACCGGGTAGTCCTTGGACAACCTCCTGCCTCAGGCCTACCTGATCGGCCTCGTGCTGCTGCTTGGCGTGGCAGCAGCCGTGGTGGCCCGCCAGATCTGGCGCGTCCGCAGCGATGAGGTCACCCTGGCCCGGCTCGAGCGGGGCGGCGAGACCGGACAAAGCGATGACGCGGCCGCTCTCTACGAACTGGCCTCGGTGCAGCTGCGCAAGCGCTTCTACAGCCAGGCGGTGGACAACCTTCGCAAGGCCCTGAAGCTGGCCCGGGCCGGCGGCGATCCTGCCGACGCCCTGGCCCTGATCGAGAACGCCCTGGGTTTCGCCCTGGCGGCCCAGAACAACTACAAGAGCGCCATCCGGCACTACCGCTCGGCCCTGGAGGCCCGGCCCGACTACCCGGTGGCCCTCAACAACCTGGCCTACGCCCTCGACAAGCAGGGCAGCCTCGAGGAGGCCAGCCAGACCTACCGGCGGGTGCTCGAGCTCGACGCCGGCAACACAACGGCCCGCAAGCGGCTGGAGCGGCTGGAGCGAACCCTGGAGACCCCCGCCCCCCAGGCCGGCCCCTAGCTCACCACAGTCCCCGAATCGGAGCGGCCGGACGATCGGACGGGGTTGGTGCTGCAGGCCCCGACAGGGGGCTCAGTTCCAGGCGGCCGCCGGGGTTGATCAGGCGAGAGGCCTGCCAACCCGAGAGGGACAGGCCCTGGAGCCCGATGAACACCCCGCCGGGCTCGAGGCTGGCGAGGCCCACGGGACGCAGCAGCAGCAGATCGAGCTGGTCGCTGCGGGCATTGAGGTTGCCCTGCACAGGACTCACCACCTCGCCCACGCGCATCTCTCCGCGCAGATCCACCATCAGACCGATGGTGCGGGGCCTGGCCAGCCGCAGCTGCACCGGCACGCTCTGAGACGAACCGAAGGGCTGGTAGGTGCCACTCCAGAACAGGGGCAGATCCCTGGCCAGCAGCTGGGCCCGGGCTACCGGATCGAAGGTCTCCACACCCTCCAAGCGGGGCATGGCGGGGTCGGGGAAGGCCGCGCCGGAGGGGCTCAAGGGCGGGCTGAAGGCCGGCGGGTCGCCGAAGGCCTTGCTGTCCAGGGGCATCTGAGCCAGGGCTCCGCCGCCGCCGGTGAGCACCGCCGCCGCCACGGCCAGCACGGCGAGCAGGGGCCTGGAGGCGGCTGACCGCGCCGGGGCAGCGGCGGAGGGCTCTGGGGTGGTGGGCACAGCGGCAGGCAGGACAACGGCGGTGGTGGGAGGCTAGATCCATCCCCAGCGCTGCGTCCGTCCTCCGCGTGGTTCAGTCCGTCCCCCACACCGCCCCCACGAACCCCGAACCCGATGCCCTGGTGATCGGCGGTCGCCGGTTCCACAGCCGCTTGATGACCGGCACCGGTAAGTACCCGAGCATCGCGGCCATGCAGGCCAGCGTGGCCGCCAGCGCCTGCGAGATCGTCACGGTGGCCGTTCGCCGCGTGCAGAGCGGGGCCGCCGGCCACGAGGGGCTGATGGAGGCGGTCGACTGGTCGCGCATCTGGATGCTGCCCAACACCGCCGGCTGCGCCACCGCCGAGGAGGCCGTGCGGGTGGCCCGGCTGGGCCGCGAGCTGGCCAAGCTGGCGGGGCAGGAGGACAACACCTTCATCAAGCTGGAGGTGATTCCCGACAGCCGCCACCTGCTGCCGGATCCGTTCGGCACCCTGGAGGCGGCCGAACAGCTGGTGCGCGAGGGTTTCACCGTGCTGCCCTACATCAACGCCGATCCCCTGCTGGCCAAGCGGCTGGAGGAGGCGGGCTGCGCCACGGTGATGCCCCTGGGCTCGCCGATCGGCTCCGGCCAGGGCATCCGCAACGCCGCCAACATCGCCCTGATCATCGAGAATGCCAGCGTGCCGGTGGTGGTGGACGCCGGTCTCGGCGTGCCCAGCGAGGCGGCCCAGGCCATGGAGATGGGCGCCGACGCGCTGCTGATCAACAGCGCCATCGCCCTGGCCGGCGACCCCCCGGCGATGGCCAGGGCCATGGCGCTGGCCGCCGAGGCGGGCCGCACCGCCTTCCATGCCGGCCGGCTGCCGGTGCGGGGGGAGGCCAGCCCCAGCTCCCCCAGCCGGGGCCGTGTCGGCGCCTGAGGCCCCGTAAAGAAGCGTTCCGGCACCTGGGCGGCTCCGCCCACGCTCCATAGGGTGAACGGATCTAGCCAGGTCGTGATGCAGGTCACCGAAGAAGACGGCGGCAAACTCAACGCCTTCGCCCGCGAACCCCGCATGGTGGTGATGGAGGAGGGGGAACGGCGCGGGCCCGGCAGCCGCAGGCTGCTGATCGCCGCGGCCGTGCTGGTGCCCCTGCTGGTGCTGCTGGCGGCGGGGATCAGCCACTAGCGGGCCTGCCCGCGCGTGACGGTGGCGGCTGGTCTGCGTAGCAGGATGGGCCGCATTGCAGGATGGGCAGACCTGGGGATGCGGCAATGAAGATCTTCGTTCTCGGCGGCGACGGGTTCTGCGGCTGGCCCTGCGCCGTCAACCTGGCCGACGCCGGCCACGACGTGCTGATCGGGGACAACCTCAGCCGCCGCAAGATCGACATCGACCTGGAGGTGGAGTCGCTCACCCCCATCGCCACCATCGGCGAGCGGCTGCGGGCCTGGGAGCAGGTGGGCGGCAAGACGATCGGCTTCGAGCACCTCGATATCGCCGCGGAGTACGACCGCCTGCTCGAGCTGCTGCGCCATGAGCGCCCCGATGCGGTGGTGCACTTCGCCGAGCAGCGGGCCGCGCCCTACTCGATGAAGAGCAGCGCCACCAAGCGCTACACCGTCGACAACAACGTCAACGGCACCCACAACCTGCTGGCCGCGATCGTGGAGAGCGGCCTGGATGTGCACATCGTGCACCTGGGCACGATGGGCGTGTATGGCTACGGCTCCCACCGCGGCGCCACCATCCCCGAGGGCTATCTCACGGTGGAGGTGCCGCAGCCCGATGGCAGCCGCTTCACCGAGAAGATCCTGCACCCGGCTGATCCGGGCAGCGTCTATCACATGACCAAGACGCTGGATCAGCTGCTCTTTTATTACTACAACAAGAACGACGCCATCCGCGTCACCGACCTCCACCAGGGCATCGTGTGGGGCACCAACACCGACCTCACCGAGAGAGATCCCCGGCTCACCAACCGCTTCGACTACGACGGTGACTACGGCACCGTGCTCAACCGCTTCCTGATGCAGGCGGCGATCGGCTACCCGCTCACGGTGCACGGCACCGGCGGCCAGACCCGGGCCTTCATCCACATCCGCGACTCGGTGAAGTGCGTGCAGCTGGCCCTGGAGCACGCCCCCAGCAGCGGCGAGAAGGTGAAGATCTTCAACCAGATGACCGAAAGCCACCAGGTGGGTGAGCTCGCCCGCAAGGTGGCCGACCTCACCGGCGCCACGATCCACTACCTGCCCAACCCCCGCAAGGAGGCGATCGAAAACGACCTGATCGTGGACAACCGCTGCTTCATCGAGCTGGGCCTCAAGCCCACCACCCTCGATGAGGGCCTGATGGCCGAGGTGGTGGATGTGGCCCGACGCTGGGCCGACCGCTGCGACCGCAGCCGCATTCCCTGCCAGTCGGCCTGGACCAGCAAACAGGCCCAGGCCATCGCGGCCGTTCCGGCCGTCTGAACGCCGCCCTCACCGGCCTCTCCGGTCCCCCTCCCTTGAAGATCGCCTTCTTCACCGAAACCTTCCTGCCCAAGGTGGACGGGATCGTCACCCGGCTCACCAAGACCGTGCAGCATCTGGTGGCGGCCGGTGACGAGGTGCTGATCGTGTGCCCGGAAGGGGGGCCGGACACCTACATGGGCGCCCGGGTGGTGGGGGTGCCGGCCATGCCGCTGCCGCTCTACCCCGAGCTCAAGCTGGCCCTGCCGCGGCCGGCGGTGTCGGAGGCGCTGGAGGCGTTCGAGCCCCACCTAGTGCACGTGGTGAATCCGGCGGTGCTGGGCCTGGGGGGGATCTGGCTGGCCAAGACCAGGGGCTTTCCCCTGGTGGCGAGCTACCACACCCATCTGCCCAAATACCTGGAGCACTACGGCATGGGCATGCTCGAGCCCCTGCTCTGGGAGCTGCTCAAGGCCGCCCACAACCAGGCCAGCCTCAACCTCTGCACCTCCACCGCCATGGTGCAGGAGCTGAGCGAGAAGGGCATCCAGCACACCGACCTGTGGCAGCGGGGGGTGGACACCGAGCTGTTCCGGCCCGAGCTGCGCAGTGAGGACGCCCGCCGCCGGCTGCTGGGGGGCCACAGCGACACCGGCAAACTGCTGCTCTACATCGGCCGCCTCTCGGCCGAGAAGCAGATCGAGCGCATCCGGCCGGTGCTGGAGGCGATGCCCGATGCCCGCCTGGCCCTGGTGGGCGACGGCCCCCACCGCCAGCAGCTGGAGGCCCACTTCAGCGGTCTGCCGGCCAACTTCGTGGGCTACCTGGCAGGCGAGGAGCTGGCGGCCGCATACGCCAGCGGCGATGCCTTCCTGTTCCCCTCCAGCACCGAAACCCTGGGGCTGGTGCTGCTGGAGGCGATGGCGGCCGGCTGTCCGGTGGTGGGCGCCAACCGCGGCGGCATCCCCGACATCGTGACCGACGGGGTGAACGGCTGCCTCTACGAACCCGATGGAGACGACGACGGAGCCGCCAGCCTGACGGCGGCAACCCGGCGCCTGCTCGGCGATCCAGCCGAGCGCCAGGCCCTGCGCCAGGCCGCCCGGGCCGAAGCCGAACGCTGGGGCTGGGCCGGCGCCACCGATCAGCTGCGCGCCTACTACGGCCGCCTGCTGGCGGGCGAACCGCTGCGCCTGGTGGCCTGAGGCGGGCTTCAGTTCAACGGGGCAGGCACTGGCTGAACCGGAGCCGCGACCCGGACGTTTGCGAACCAGGCGGTCAACAGGGCCTGGGCCATGGGCACCGCGACGGTGCCGCCGAAACCGCCGGTGTTCTCCCCGAAGGCCACCACCACCAGATCGGCATCCTCCGCGGGCGCGTAGCCGCCAAACCAGGCATGCACGGGCCTGGGGGGATCCTCGGCGGTGCCCGTCTTGCCCGCCGCCGGGGGCAGGTTGGACTGATTGAGCGCCCGGGCCGTGCCCTGCTCCACCGCCAGGCGCAGGCCCTTGCGCACCGTGGCGATGGTGTCCGGCTGGAAGCCGATCCACTGCCGCTGCGGCTCCCGCTCCACCAGATGGGGAGTCACCAGCCAGCCGCCGTTGGCCACGGCGGCATACATGCGCGCCATCTGCAGGGGGGTGACCAACACGGCCCCCTGACCGATGGAGGCCGTGATCGTGTCCACGTCGGTCCAGGGTTCACCCAGCACCTCCTTTTTCCATGCCTTGTCCCCCAGCAGGCCCTTGCTCTCCTCATCCCTCAGCTCCACGCCGGTGCGCTGCCCGAAGCCCAGCTGCCTGGCCGTGTGGAAGAGGGCATCGCCACCGATGTTGATGCCCGCCCGGTAGAAAAAGCTGTTGCTGCTGAGGGCCAGGGCCATCGGGAAGCCGAGCTGGCCCATGCTCACGTGGTCGCGATAGCAGAGACCGGCGCGGCAGTAGGAGGCGGTGGTGAGCTCGGTGGAGCCGGGGTGATAGCGCTCTGATTCGAGCGCCGCCAGGCTGGTGACGATCTTGAAGGTGCTGGCAGGGGGGAAGCCCTGCAGCGTGCGGTTGAGCAGGGGAGCCTCGGGGCTGTTGAGTGCCGCCCACTGGGGGATGCTCGGGGCCGGGGAGAAGATGTTGGGATCAAAGGAGGGCCGGCTGGCCATCGCCCGGATTGCCCCGGTGTTGGGATCCATGGCCACGATCGCCCCCTTGGCCACCCCATCCAGGGCCTTCTCGGCGGCCTGCTGCAGGGGCAGATCGAGGGTGAGACGCAGGTCCTTGCCGGCCCGGGCCGGCTTCTCCCCCAGCACCCGCTGCACCTGACCGGCGGCGTTCACCTCCACCTGCTGGCCGCCCCACTCACCGCGCAGATGGGCTTCGAACACCTTCTCCAGGCCGCTGCGGCCGACACGGTCGCGGATGCGATAGCCCTGGTCGCGCAGGCGCTGATATTCCTCCTCGGTGATGCCGCTGGTGTAGCCGAGCACGTGGGCACCGAGGCGGCCGTGGGGATAGCTGCGCAGCACATCCACATCCACCTCCGCACCCGACAGCTCGCTGGAGCGTTCGCGGAAGCGCAGCACCTGATCGGGCTTGAGGTTCTCGGCCAGCTGGACGCGGAAGCCCTCGCTGTTGGCCCCTGAGCGACGCTGCTCCTCGAGCTGGTTGGCCGGCAGCTCCAGCAGGGCCGCCAGGCGATCGCGCAGGGCCGGCCAGGCCTCATCGCTCACCTCGCGGGGCTGCACGTAGAGGTTGTAGGTGAGGCGGCTGGTGGCCAGCACCCGGCCGTGGCGATCCAGCAGCCGGCCGCGGATGGGGTTGCGCGGCATCAACCGGATGCGGTTCTCATCGGCCCGCTGGCGGTTCTCGGCCCCGTGCAGCAGCTGCAGCCAGGCCAGGCGCGTGACCATGGCGCCGCTGAACAACAACAGCAGCAGCAGCAGCCACACCGGCTGGCGGCCCAGCCCGCTGTGGCGGGCGCCGGAGGCGAACGCCATCGCTAGCGGGAGGCGTCGCCGGCCTCAGGTGACCCGGGGGGCACCATCGCCTGCTCAAGCTGCTGCAGCCGCGCGGCGATCGCCGCCAGCCGCTGCTCCAGTTCCAGCGGATCAATCGCGTCGACACCCCCCTCGGCGAAAGTGGCAGAGGTAGAGGGAGTGGCAGTGGCAGCGGCGCTGGCAGTGGCGCAGGCGGGCTGCTCGCCCACATCGCGCACCTCCACCTGCATCACCGGGTTGCCCAGCCCGGGGCTCACCTGATCGAGCTGGGCACGCACCCGGCTGGCCGCCGGTTCACCCTCCTGGCGCAACTGGCCGAGGGGGTCGGCACTGCTGCCATCGAAGGCCGCCATCACCTGCTGGGGACCGCCCTGGCGGGCCCGCTCCACCATGGCCATGCCCACCGGCAGCACGTCCTGCATCAACGTCAGCCGCAGGGCGTCGAGGGGGTCGGCGGCCATCACCGGAGGGGCAGGGCTCTCCAGTCTGCCTTGGGCGCCGCGCTCAGGGCAGGGCGCCGGGGTCAGGGCAGGGTGTCGCTGATGGCCGGCCGCGGCGCCGGGGCGCGGCAGGCCTGCTGGCTGCCCAGCCACCAGCCACCCACGGTCGCCACCACCAGCAGGGCAGCCAGGGGCAGCAACGCCTGCCGGGTGGCCTCCAGGCCGATCCATTCACCCCAGGCGCGCAGGCTGCGATCGCGATCGAAGCGGCGGCGCTGGCGGGCCTCCTCCCGCTGGCGGCGCTGCAGCGACCGGCTCACCCAGCGCTCGAAGGAGCGTTTCTTGGTGACGGCCATCTTGCGTTCCACCTCCAGCAGCTGGCCGGCGCTGAGCTCGGGGTTGAAGGTGGTGATCAGCTCCAGGCTCTTGAGGAACATCTCCACCGCCCCGTCCTTGGCGAGGCGATCCTGCTCCTCGAGCAGGTCCCAGTCGAGCTCGGGGTAGAAACGGCCGCGGTTGGCCGCGATCTGCTCCTCCGGCATCTGGCCCGGTTCGCGCAGCCAGCGGTCGGTGTTGGCGTCGAAGCGGCGCCAGTAGAGGAACGGGTTCAGGTAGATGGTCTTGCCGCCCAGCTGGATGCTGTCCTGCTGGAGCCGGCGCTGCAGCTCAGGGTCGCTGGATGACGCGGGGGCGGCGCTCACGGCACGACGAATTGGGGACCCGAAGGTAACGGACACCCCCGGCGCTCGCCACGGGGCCTCCGCGTGCGCCCCCCGAAGCTCACTCCCACTCGATCGTGCCGGGGGGCTTGCTGGTGATGTCGAGCACCACCCGGTTCACCCCCTGAACCTCATTGACGATGCGATTGGAGATGGTCTCCAGCAGCTCGTAGGGGAGGCGCGACCAGTCGGCGGTCATGCCGTCCTCCGAGGACACGCAGCGCAGCACCACCGGGAAGGCATAGGTGCGCTTGTCACCCATCACCCCCACGCTGCGCACCGGCAGCAGCACCGCGAAGGCCTGCCAGATCTCGTTATAGAGGCCAGCGTCGCGGATCTCCTCGCGCACCACCAGATCGGCGTCACGGAGGATGTTGAGTTTGTCTTCGGTGACCTCACCGAGGATGCGGATCGCCAGACCCGGGCCAGGGAAGGGATGGCGGCCCACGATCTCCTCGGGCAGGCCCAGGTTGCGACCCACCTTGCGCACCTCGTCCTTGAACAGCCGGCGCAGGGGCTCCACCAGCTTGAAGCGCAGGTCCTCGGGCAGGCCGCCCACGTTGTGATGGCTCTTGATCTTCACCGCCACCCGCTCGCCGGTCTTGGCGTCCACGTTGGTGTCGGCGCTCTCGATCACATCGGGATAGAGGGTGCCCTGGGCCAGGTAGTCGAAGGGGCCCAGCCGCCGGCTCTCCTCCTCGAACACGCGGATGAATTCGGTGCCGATCAGCTTGCGCTTGCGCTCCGGATCGGTGACGCCGGCCAGCTTGCTGATAAAGCGCTCGCGGGCATTGATGTACTGCACCTGAATATGGAATTTCCGGTCGAAGAAATCCATCAGGAATTCGGGCTCCCCTTTGCGCATGAAGCCCTGATCGATGAACATGCAGGTGAGCTGATCGCCGATCGCCCGGTGCAGCAGAAAGGCGAGGGTGGAGGAGTCGACGCCACCCGAAAGGGCCAGCAGCACCCGTTTATCGCCCACCTGGCGTCGCACGTCCCCGATGGCCTCGTCGATGAAGGCGGCAGTGGTCCAGTCGGCCTCACAGCCACAGATGTGATACACAAAGTTGCGCAGCATCGCCATGCCGCAGCTGGAGTGCACCACCTCAGGGTGGAACTGCACCCCGTACAGGCGTCTGTCGTGGTTGGCCACCGCCGCTTCCGGCGTGTTGACGGTGTGGGCCAGGCGCACGAAGCCCTCCGGCAGGCGCTCCACCGAGTCGCCGTGGCTCATCCACATCGTCGAGCCCTCCTCGACGTTGGTGAGCAGATCGGTGGGGTCGTCGACGTGCAGGGGGGCCTTGCCGTATTCGGCCTTGCCGGCCGCCACCACCGAACCGCCCAGCTGCTGCACCATCAGCTGCATGCCATAGCACACGCCCAGCACCGGGATGCCCAGTTCCCAGATGCCCGGATCACACACCGGCGCCCCGGTTTCGTACACCGAGCTGGGGCCACCGCTCAGAATGATCCCGCGCGGGGACAGGGCGCGCAGCTGCTCGGCGCTGGTGGCATAGCTCATCACCAGCGAGAACACCTCCGTTTCACGCACCCGCCGGGCGATCAGTTCGGAGTACTGGGAGCCGAAGTCCAGGATCACGATCGCCGGATAGCGGGACGACTGGGAGGCGGCGTCGATCACGGGCGTGGGCGCTGGCACGGACATGGGCGCTGGGCGGGCCGGCGCTGAAGCCTAGGGGTCGCCACCGGGCGCTTCCACCGCCGCGGCGCCGAAGGCCGCCAGCAGCCGCTGCCCCTCAGGCCCGCAGGCCCGGACCCGGCGGCGGCGGTCGAACAGCACCGCCCCCACCGCCAGCGGGCCGCTCTGACCGTGGCTGCGCAGGTAGGCCTGGCTGCGCTGCTCGATCGCCGCGGCGATGCGGGCCCGCAGCCGCGCCGCCAGCTCGGGGTGCTGCCCCTCCAGCTCGCTGAGGGCCGTCTCCACGCTCGGGGCCGCGTGCAGGCGGGCAAGGTCAGAGCCGGCCAGGCCCTCCAGGGCGGCCAGGGCGGTGAGCACCTCGGCGCGGCCATCGGCCAGGTGATGGTGGGTGTGGAAGATCCCGCCGGCCAGCTTGATCAGCTTGCCCTGGACGCCGAACAGCAGCAGCCGCCGCACACCGGCCTCGGCCGCCGCCACCAGCAGCGGGCCCAGCCAGTTACCGGCCTTAAGCAGCAGCGCCGCGGGCAGGCCCAGCCGGGGCGCCAGGTCGAGGCCGTTCTCGCCGATCACCAGCACCAGATCCCCGGCGAAGCCTGGAGCGGCGGCGCGCTGGCGCAGCACCCCCAGGGCCTCCTCCAGCTGCTCGGGAGCTGCACTGCGCTGCACCCGGGCCTGGGTGCCGATCAGGGCCAGTCCCTCCACCACCCCGAAGGCGGCATTGCTGGTGCGCTCGGCCAGACGGCGGCCCTCGGGAATCGTGAGGTCCAGCGCCAGGCGCCTCCCCATCGGCACCAGGGAGCGCAGATTCCAGTCCAGCAACTGGCGGGCGTAACCCGAGAGGCAGGCCTGGCCGCTGGCCTGGATCACACCCACGCCCTCACCGCCGCGCAGCTCCAGCCAGGGGCCCGGGCCCTCCAGCCAGCGCGCCTGCACCCACACCAGCAGGCCCCGGGTGAGATCGAGCACACCGGCGCCGGGGTCGCAGCGGGCCATGGCCAGGGCGCTGCCATCAGCCAGGGGAGCTGCCGCCTCGATCGGGATCGCCTCGATCCCGGCGCCGGGATCGAGGCGCAGGGGCTGCTCCGCATCCACGGGCTCCCGTCGCAGCCCCTGCAGCGCCGCCCGCGCCGCGGCGGCGGTCCACACCGGCAGGGTGTAGCCGGCCTGGCCGCTGCCGGGCTCAGCCATGGGGGATGGACGTGTTCACCTGAGGGGCAGACCTGCACTGTTTTTTATGGTGGTCGATTGCGGCGCCGCCGGGCGCGCTCTCCTTCACCCCGCTTCGCCCCCGCCACCTCCACCATGCAGGACAAGCTCACCCTGATGATCCCCGGCCCCACCCCGGTGCCGGAAACCGTCCTGCAGGCCATGGGCCGGCACCCGATCGGCCACCGCAGCGCCGATTTCCAGGCGATCGTGCATCGCACCACCGAGCAGCTGAAGTGGCTGCATCAGACCAGCAGCGATGTGGTGGTGATCACCGGCAGCGGCACCGCCGCCATGGAGGCCGGGATCATCAACGTGCTCAGCCGGGGCGACACGGTGCTCTGCGGCGACAACGGCAAGTTTGGTGAGCGCTGGGTGAAGGTGGCCCAGGCCTACGGCCTGGATGTGCAGGTGATCGAGGCCGACTGGGGCCAGCCCCTTGATCCAGAGGCCTTCCGGGCCGCCCTCGAGGCCGACACGGCCAAGGCGATCAAGGCCGTGATCCTCACCCACTCGGAAACCTCCACGGGCGTGATCAACGATCTGGAAACGATCGCCCGCCATGTGCAGGCCCACGGCACGGCGCTCACGATCGCCGACTGCGTCACCAGCCTGGGGGCCTGCGACGTGCCCATGGACGCCTGGGGCATCGACGTGATCGGCTCGGGCTCCCAGAAGGGCTACATGATGCCGCCGGGGCTGGCCTTTGTGGCCATGAGCGAGCGGGCCTGGGAGGCCGCCAAGAGCTCCGACCTGCCGAAGTTCTATCTCGACCTGCTCAAGTACCGCAAATCCGCCCAGGCCGACAGCAACCCGTTCACACCTGCCGTGAACCTCTATTTCGCCCTGGAGGCGGCGCTGGGGATGATGCAGGCGGAGGGACTGGAGGCGATCTTTGCCCGCCATGCCCGCCACCGTGCCGCCGCCCAGGCGGGCATGACGGCCATGGGCCTGGCGCTCTATGCCGCCGCCGGCCATGGCAGCCCGGCGATCACCGCTGTGGCCCCCGCGGACATCGACGCCGAGACCCTGCGCAAGCGGGTGAAGGAACGCTTCGACATCCTGCTGGCGGGCGGCCAGGACCACCTCAAGGGCAAGGTGTTCCGCATCGGCCACCTGGGGTTCGTGTGTGATCGCGACGTGCTCACGGCCGTGGCCGCCATCGAGGCCACCGTGCAGGAGCTGGGGCTGCACACGGGGGCGCCCGGCGCTGGCGTGGCGGCCTGTGCCGCCGCCCTGGCGGGCTAGGCTGCATTGGATAAGCAACTGTCACCTGCCAGTTGCTTATCACTTGCGGGTGTAATTCAGTGGTAGAATGTCAGCTTCCCAAGCTGAACGTCGCCGGTTCGAGCCCGGTCACCCGCTTTTCAGTCCAGACCTGAAAACTGTTGTCGCTCAAGCGATCGCCTTGCTTGGCACTCGTTGGCGGCATGCCAGAGGTTGACTGGGGGTGAAAGGCAGTGCCAGCGATTGGTTCAACCTTCTCACAGTGCTTCTCCCTGCTGGTCGTTTCATTGTCTGAGCTGACTCCACCCGTGTGGAGTCAGCTGAGTCTCGATGCCTCAGCAGGTCGCTCGGGTTGAGGGTTGGCAGAGAGTGGGGCTGAGTGCGGCCCAACATCACCACCCAAGCAAACTTGTCCACGCGGCGATTCAACCAACGACCGATCGATCCCCAGGCACTGCGGCGATACCAGGATGTTCGTTGGGCGATCAGCAGGATCGACGGAGATCATCAGCTCCACTGCCCAGCGATTTCCGTGTTGACCGTCCTTGATCGGTCCGGAGCGCCGCACAGGATCGACCGAACCCGAGACCTGACAGGCGACCTAAGATACGGTCCTGACCTGGTCTGACCCGCTGATGGTGCACCGCGTGCTGACCGAGACCGCCGTAAGCATCTCGGAACACAAGAAGAACCCCATGGCCACCGTGGCGGCCGGTGAAGGGATGGCGGTCGCGGTGCTCAACCGCAACGAGCCGGCCTTCTACTGCGTTCCGGCCCGGGCCTACGAGGAGTTGATGGATCTCGTGGAAGACCTGGAGCTGGGCCGCATTGCCGATGCCCGGCTGGCGGATGGGCAGGAGCCGCTGCGGGTCAGCCTCGATGCCCTATGAGCTGGCCTTTCATCCCGAGGCCCTGCGGGAATGGCGGACCTTGACCGCAGGGATTCGAGAGCAGTTCAAGAAGAAGTTGGCCGAACGGCTGATCGAACCGCGGATTCCCGCCAGCAAGCTGCGGGGATCCAGTCATCGCTACAAGATCAAACTCCGCGCCGCCGGATTTCGCCTCGTCTACGAAGTGCGGGATCGCGATGTGCTGGTGCTTGTTGTGGCAGTGGGCAAGCGGGAGCGCAATGCTGTCTATCGCCAGGCCGATCAGCGCTGAAGCCCATGCCCCATGGCCGACTCCAAGCCCTCTGAGCTGGATGAGCTACGTCAGGAGGACGCCCGACTGATTGCCCTGCTGGAGGCCCAAGGAATCGCCTGGCGCTCCGGCGCACCTGCCCCATCTGAACCTGCGCCAATTTCACTCCAGGCCCCAGTCAAGGGTCCCGTTTCCACGCAGGAGAAGGTGGTGCTCTTCCGGCGTCTCTTCCGCGGCCGTGACGATGTCCATGCCCTGCGCTGGCACCAACAGCAGCGGGCGATCGGGCTATGCGCCGGCCTGCGCCAATGAGTGGCGGCCAGGCATCTGCGAAAAGCCGCGGTTGGCCTGTGCCGCAACGCATGTGGGAGCGGCGGCTGCGGGGCTACCGGGCGATGGGGTATTCGCTGATTTCAGATCAGCAACCCATGCCGAGCTCCTGAGCCTGGGCGGCCAATTCATCGAGGGCCACGACACGCTGATGATCGATGGCGTGCCTGTAGGCCATCAGGTCGGCCAGGCGAATGCGCTGGTGGGTGCCGACCTTGCGAAAGGGGATCTCCCCTCGCTCCAGCTGCTCAATCAGGAACGGCCGCGACACAGTCAGCAGATCAGCGGCCTGCTGGGTGGTGAGTTCATTGGGGAGTGACGGTGATGTCATGGCCCTGCCGCGGATTGGTGTCTTATGTCAGTGTCGGACTCAGGCCCAGTGCAGCGGCGGCTTGCTGCATCCGCCCATCGAAGCTGGCCAGCTGGGTGCAGCGGCTGTGGAGCGCCACCACCAGATGCAGGGCATCACCGGCCTGCAGCAGTCGCTCGAACTGCTCCCCCGCCGCCTGGCGTGCCTGCGGGCTGAGGCCATGGTGACGTTGCTTGATGCCCAGGGCGCTGTGGGTCTCGGTGATCAGCCAGTCGCTGCTGATCAGGGTTTCGCGGCACTGCTCAAACCAGTCGAGGGCCTGCGGGCTGCGCTCTTCTGGAGTCAGCAGCGCGACCACCACGCTGGTGTCGAGATAGATCATCGCTGGGTCAGCGTCACCAGCGCTCACTGGTGCGGCAGTCCTCGATCACCGAGGGAGTGAGGGGCATGGAGGTCTGCAGCCGGCGAAGGTCAGCGGCCAGAGCTGAGCGATCCAGCTTGTGCAAAGGCTCCAGACTCAGCCGGCCATCGGGGCCAACAACGATCTCGATCTGGTCGCCTTCCTGCAGTCCGGCCTGGCGCAGGCAATCGGCGGGGAGCCTCACTGCCAGGCTGTTGCCTCAGCGGCGGATCGCCTGCTGGAAGTGGCGGCCTGCATCAACCGATCGGCCCTGGGGTTGGGACTGCGTCAAGGAATCCACTCGGCCTTCCACGGCCTGCTGTAGATACACGACCCTACGTTCGGTTGGCCGTGGCGGGGCGCAAGCGGGAGCGCAGTGCTGTCTACCGACAGGCTGACCAGCTCAGAAGCCCCCCGCCACCGCCACGACCACACCTGATCAGCGCTCCAGCAGCCGCCAGAAGCTCCGGCTCGTGGCGTAGGCCTCCCGCAGCCGCCCCACAAAGCTGGAGTGGGGCTCCACACCCTGCCAGTCGTCGATGCGGGAGGCCAGCAGATCGCAGGCGCGCAGGTGCTCGGCGGCGTGGCGAAAGCGCTTGGCGCGGCCCATCACCAGCGCGAACACCACCATCGCCCGCAGCAGCACGGTGGCCGCCAGGGGGTGGTCGGCGCTGAGACGCTCGGCGGCGGGGCCGTAGATCTCGAAGGCGTCGCCATCCCAGGCCTGCCAATGCGCCATCACGTAGCGGGCAGCTCGGGAGAGGGCCGGCCAGGCCACCAGGAATTGCAGTGCCAGCAGCGGCTGGGGATGGGCCTCGGCCACCGCCAGGGCCTTCGCTTCGGCCTCCACATCCTCGAAGTCGTCGAGGCGCTGGAGGTAGGCACGCAGCTGGGTGATCGAGAGCGTGCGGCAGAAGCACTGCCAGCGACGGTGCTGGGCCTCCTCGCGGCGACCGAGGGCCTCGAGCACAGCGATGTGGGCGTCGTCCCAGGCCGGGGCATCGAGGCTGGCCGCGGCTCGCGAGGCCCGCTCCAGCACGGCGAGGGCCTGCTCGGCCCGGCCCGCCCGCAGCAGGCGCAGGGCCACATCGGCGGCGGTGTCGGGCCAGCCCAGCTGGCGGTCGTCGAACAGCGCCAGATAGGCATCCACATCGCCCCGCGCCTCGGCGATCTGCCCCCTCAAGGCGCGATCGATGCCGCCGCGCTCGAGCAGGGTGTTCTCGAGGTGGTCCAGCCCGTCCTCTCCCAGGAGCGGGGCGAGGCCGGCGATGAGCTGATCGAACTGGCCGAATCCGTTCTCGTTGAGCAGTTCGGCCAGCGACTCGGCCAGCGCCTGGGGCGTGATGGGGGCGGCCCTGGCCAACGGCTCCAGATCGTCCGCCGCCCTGCGGAACACGCCGATCACCACGCCGGTGGTGTCGGAGCAGCGCTCCATCACCCCATCGGCCAGCAGCAGGAAACGCACCAGCAACTGGACGGCCAGGGCCGGATCGCTCTGGGCAATCGGTGTGCTGATCGCTCGGCGCTGGGCCTCCAGATCCGCCAGCAACGCCGCGCGTTTGCGCGAATCCACGAAGGTGGTGGCGCGGGCAATCGCCGCCAGGCGCTTGCGCACCTCCCGGGCCGCGCCCTCAGCACCCTCAGCGGCTGCCAGGGCCAGCCGCAGCCGCCGCTGGAGCACCGCACTGCCGCTGCTCACCTCCAGCAGCAGCTCGGCCAGGGCTGCGGCACCGAGCGCTTCAAGGTTGTGGGCATTGAGGGTGCGCTTGCTGGCCATCGCCCCAGTTCAGCGGAAGGCAGCTCCACCCGGCCAAGCTGCGGAGGGCGCAAACCGATCACGGTGGCCACGGGTATATCCGGCATGGTTCACCATCCAGCCATGGGCGTCGCCGATCACGACCTGCCACCACCACCCGGTGATCTGGCCGGCCTGTACGACGCCTACAGCCCGGCCGTCTATCGCCTGGCCCTGCGCCTCTGCCGCAACCCCAGCGCCGCAGAGGATCTGGTGCAGGACGTGTTCCTGCGCTACTGGCGCCAGGAGCGCTACGACCCCAGTCGGGGGCCGGTGCTGGCCTACCTGCTGCTGCTCACCCGCTCGATGGCGATCAACCGCCTCAACCAGCAGCGCAACCGCTGGCAGGTGCTGCAGCGCTGGTCGACCCAGCTGCTGGGGGGGCACCAGCGCAGCCCCCACGACTGGGCCGAGCTGGGGGATCTGGCCGAACGCATGCGCGCTGCCCTGGCCCAGATCCACGCCAACCAGCGCCAGGTGCTGGAGCTGGCCTACTACGAGGGCATGAGCCAAACGGGGATCGCCGAGCACCTGCAGATTCCCCTGGGCACCGTGAAAACCCGCTCCCGCCAGGGCCTGCTCGCCCTGCGCCGGCAGCTCCAGGATTTCGCCGCCGACTCCTCCGCCCCCCTCCTCACCCCCCCTTCCCTTGCCGATCGCCATGAGCCCCGCTGACCCCCACCTCGATGAACTCCTGGCCGGCTACGTGCTCGGCGACCTCGATGAACGCGAGCGGCAGGAGCTGCAGGATGCCCTCGCCAGCTGCCCTGATCTGCAGCGCCAGCTCGATGACCTGCGCCTGACCCTGCAGCTGCTGCCGATGGCCCTGCCCGGGGCCGCGGAGCCGCCGCCGCGCCTGCGCCAGCGGCTGCTGCGGGCGGAACAGGATCGGCGCCAACCCCGCTCCCCCGGCCAGGCCGAGCGCTGGCGACCTCAGCCCGCCCAGCTCGGCCTGGCCGCCATGGCCTTCGCCCTGGTGGCCCTGGGGACCCAGGTGGTGCAGTTGCGCGGGGAAATGGCCAGCCTGCGGCAGGCCCCACCGGCGCCCACCGGGCTGGGACCAGCCCTGCAGGCCAGCCGCACCCTGCCGATGCGGGGCACCGAAGGGCATCCAGAACTCTTCGGCCAGGTGGTGGTGAACCCCGGCCAGACCCACAACCTGCTGCTGATCCACGGACTTCCGCCGGCTCCGCCCAGCCATGTGTACCGCCTTTGGGCCAGCGTGGGCGGGACCACCAAGCGCTGCGTGCACTTCGTGCCCAATGCCGACGGCAGCGTGGTGATGCCGATCCCCAGCCAGCCCACCAGCGGGGCCCAGGCCCTCAGCATCACCCTCGAGCCCCTCCGCACCGATACCAGCACCCCCGATGGCCCTCAGCTGCTCACCAGTGTCTGAAGCTCCGCCCACGGCGTTCCCGGCCCTGAGCCGCAGCCAGCTCGCCACCCTGCAGGTGAACCTCGGCTACCGCTGCAACCAGAGCTGCAGCCACTGCCATGTGAACGCCGGCCCCAGCCGCACCGAGATGATGGATGCGGACACCATCGCCCTGGTACCGGCGGTGCTGCAGGCGCGGGGCATCACCGGCCTGGATCTCACCGGTGGCGCCCCGGAACTCCATCCCGGCTTCCGGGATCTGGTGGAGCGGGCCCGCAAACTGGGGGTGGCGGTGATCGACCGCTGCAACCTCACCATCCTCAGGGAGCCCGGCCAGGGGGATCTGGCGGCCTTCCTGGCTGATCAGGGGGTGACGGTGGTGGCCTCGCTGCCCTGCTACAGCGCCGCCAACGTCGACCGGCAGCGCGGCGATGGCGTGTTCGAGCGCAGCATCGCCGGCCTGCGGCAGCTCAACGCCCTGGGCTACGGCGCCGAGGGCTCGGGCCTGGAGCTGGATCTGGTGTACAACCCCCAGGGTCCCAGCCTGCCGCCGCCCCAGGGGCTGCTGGAGGCCGACTACCGGCGGGAGCTGGCCGAGCACTTCGGCATCCGCTTCAACCGGCTCTACACGATCACCAACATGCCCATCCAGCGCTTCGCGGCGGTGCTCCGCCAGCAGGGCGAGCTGGAGCGCTACATGGACCTGCTGCGGAGCCACCACAACCCGGCCAACCTGGCCCAGGTGATGTGCCGCTCCACGCTGAGCGTGGACTGGCAGGGCTTTCTCTACGACTGCGACTTCAACCAGATGCTGGGTCTGCAGATGCTGCGCCTGGCGGCCGGCGGCCGCGACCCACGGCGCCACCTGCGCCAGCTGCTGGAGCACGACCCCAGCGGTGAGTCGATCGCGGTGGCCGATCACTGTTTCGGCTGCAGCGCCGGAGCCGGCTCCAGCTGTGGGGGGGCCCTGAGTTGAACACCCCTGCGCCGAACAGCACATCCACCACCACCGTGGCAACCCACAACCCCGCTCGAGACAACCTCGCCAGCAGGCGTGTGCTGGTGGTCTGCACCGGCAACTCTGCCCGCAGCATCATGGCCGAGGCCCTCTTCCAGGCCCTGGGTGAGGGGGCTGTTGACGTCGCCAGCGCCGGCAGCGCCCCCACGGGCCGGGTCCATCCGCTGGCCCTGGAGCAGATCCGCCGTCTGCCCGTGGACCCCACCCGCTACTCCAGCAAGAGCCTGTCGACGGTGCTGAACGCGGCGGAGGCCCCCTTCGATCTGGTGATCACGGTTTGTGACCACGCGGCTCAGAACTGCGGGGCGCTGCCAGGCGAGCCGAACAGGCTGCACTGGGGCCTGCCCGATCCGGCCGCCCATCAGGAGACCCAGGAGGCCCGGCGGGCCTTCTCCGCCTGTTTCGACGAGCTGTCGCAGCGCATCAGTGGTCTGCTGGATGCAGGCCTGGTGTGATCTGCTCCTGGGCGCCACACCGCGCTCCAGCCAGAGGCGCGGCAGGCGACTGGCCAGCCAGGCCCAGAGGGGTGCCCCGATCAGCACACCGGGCACCGTGAGCATCACCAGCGGACAACAGGGCTCCCGGCACAAATCCAGCCAGCAGGGAGGTGAACAGCGTGCACCCTTCCATGCAGCTGGCCAGGGCCAGGGCCGCAATCCCCATAGCGGCTGGAAACAGCCACCGCTGCGGGAACAGCTCCGTCTAGGCGGCCAACCCGTTGACCAGTGGAGGAACGGGATCGATCAGGACTGGGGGGCGGGCACCGCCGGGCACTGCTGGGCTTCGAAGTCGCAGCTGTAGATCGCCGGCTTCTGCCAGTGCAGGGGGATCTCCAGCAGATCCCGGGGGCCACTGATGCCCTGGGCCACCAGCACCACCGCCGCCAGCACCGTGGCGGACACGTGCAGCCGTCGCCAGCGCAGGCTGCGCTGGGTTTCAGGCTTGGCCGCCATGGCGAACAACAGCAACCCGATCAGACCGATGCCGCCCCAGAAATGGGACTGCCAGAAGGCCGGCTCCAGGGGGTTGTCGCTCAGGCGCCACACCTCCGGCTGCAGGCCGAGGCCGATCAGGCCGATCCAGCAGAGCAGCGCGAAGCTGGCCCGGAAGGGGGGCTGGCGCGCCCGCCAGAACGCGGCGAAGGCCGCCGCCGTACCGGCCGTGACCAGGGTGAGCAGAGCCAGGCGGGAGGGGCCTCCGGCAAACTCGGCCAGCGGCACCTTGGTGAGGATCACCACCACCAGCGCCACCAGCACGGCCAGCACCACGGATCCGGTGAGCCAGCGGCCCAGATCGGCGTGGTCGCGGCCGCTGGTCACCGGCAGCTTGCTCTGCCCCAGGCGCCGCTGGCGGGCCTGCACGCCCAGGCGCACCACCATGCCCACCAGGGGGTAGATCACCACCACGGCCAGCGCCGGATGCAGCAGCCAGAGCCAGTCAATCGTCTGCAACGCCATCGCCGGCACTCCATCGCGTTGCCTCAAACATGGGGTCCAGGGGGGTCCCTGTCAGGTGATTGGTGTAGTTCGACAGGGTCTTCAAGGCAACGCCGAGCACCACCTCAAGCACCTGCACCTCGCCATAGCCGGCGTCGAGAAAACCATCCAGGACGTCCTGAGGGGGCCAGCCGCGGCTGCTGACCACCGCCTGGGTGAAGGCGCGCAGGGCCTCGAGGCGTGGATCGCCGAGGCTGTTGGAGGAGCGGATCGCCTCCAGCACAACGGGGTCGACCCCCTGGGTGCCGGCCATCAGGGTGTGGGCGGCCACGCAGTAGGTGCAGGCGTTGTCGGTGCTGACCGTGAGCAGCACCACCTGTTGCTCAACCGACGAGAGCGAACTGGCGGCAAACAGCTTCTGGAGCGTGAGGTAGGCCTCGAGCACCGGCGGTGCGCTGCTCAGCACCGCCAGGAGATTGGGCACCACGCCATAGGCGGCCTGTGCCTGCTCCAGCAGAGGCCGGGAGGCGGCCGGAGCCGCCTCGATCGTGTGAACGGGATAAGACGGCACGGTCACTCAGCGACGGGGGCCGCAGCCGGTGCGGGCCGGGCCGCAGTCGCCGGTGCGGGCCGCGCCACAGCCACCGGCACCGCAACGGGAGCGTTCGGCGGCGGGGGAGGCAGGCCATCCGGTGAGGGAGCCCCGCTGGTGGGGCATGGCCTGGGCTGCGAGCGGCAGGGCCGCCAGTGAGATCGTGGCGGCGGCAAGGCCCTGGGAGAGCCGGCGGGAAAGGGAGGTCATGGCGAAGATGGCAAGGGAAAGGTCGATCGGCAGCCGGGGCGTTGTGGAGACACCGCCTGCGGTCGACTGTTGTAAGTACCGCTCAACACGCCGCCTGGATTGCCGGGGCCGTGAGTCGGGGGCGCTGCAGGCGGGCTATCGAGCTGCAGCACCGCCATTGCTGGTGCCAGCGCGGCTCCTCATGGGCTCTGGCGGTTCAGGTCCCAGTTGTAGGGGAGATAGGCCAGGCGGTAGTTGCCCCCCAGCACCAGCTCCTGCTCCTCCGCGGGGCGGTGGCGGGCGATGAAGTGCAGCACGGCGCTCTCGCTCTCGTGGCCCGGCACGGGGGCGGCATCGGGGTCGGCGCGCGGCCAGTCCTCGCCAAACCACTCGAAGATCGAGGAGATGGCCACCTCCCCGGCGTCCCGGTCGATCCGCAGACCCTCGCTGCTGGCCAGCCAGCGGTTGGTCTGATCCTCCAGCTGCCGCTCCAGCTCCGGGCCCGTGAAGGCCTCGCGGCGCAGCGGCGGGCAGCTGATGGCGGCACACACCAGGGCGGCGTGGATGCGGGGCTCGTTGTACTCGCGCCGCAGGATCTGGTGCTCGATCTCGTCGAGGGTGAGGCGCTGACCCATCACCGGGTGGCGGCGGAATTTCCACACGCCGGGGATGGCCTTGATGGTGGGCCGGATCGGATCGTGATCGATGATCGAGCGCAGGGTGAGGGCGTTGTAGGCGTTGATCAGCAGGGCGATCTGCTCGGCCTCGCTCCAGGAGGCGAAGCGCTCGGGGGTGAGTTCGGCCAGCGCCTGGAGGTAGCGGTCGAGCTGGGCCGGTTCCCGCTGCAGGGCTTCGTAGGCGACCATGCCGCGCCCATCCACCACCCGCTCCAGCACAGCGTTGAGGTCGGCTGGATCCAGGGGTGGCTGGGCGGCGGCGCTGACGGCGCTGCCGCTGGTGCCGCGGCCCAGCAGCGCGGCCGGTCCGCCGGCGCAGCCCGCGGCGCCGAGCAGCAGCACCCCGCAGAGCAGAACCAGCGGGGCGCGGTGGCGGACAGGGAGCATGGCTTGAGGGCAGATGACGGATACGGGGGTTTACCGCTGAACAGCCGGATCGGTTCGCTCACGGCCCGGTGGCTCCAGGCTCAGCAGCAGACCCACCAGCAGGGGCAGCCACAGCAGCAGCCGCTCAGCGGTGCTGAGCTGCCAGTCCGGCAGCCGGGAGGGCAGCACGAAGTACACGAAGGCGGAGAGGCTCACCAGCCGGGCCCCCCAGTTCTGACTGGGCACGGCGAAGGGCATCAGCCAGATGAAGTACCAGGCGTGCACCACCGGTGAGAGCAGCAGCAGGGCCAGCAGGTAGCGCCAGGCGAACACCCCCAGCCGCGCCGTGGTGCCCAGCAGCACCGCCAGGGCCACCAGCAGCAGCAGCCCGTGCACGGCATTGATCTGCTGGGTCCAGGGCCAGAGCTGGCCGATCCAGTGGGGCATCCATTCGGCACTGCGGCCATGGCGCATGAACGTGGAGCCGGTGGGCAGCAGTGGACAGGCCGGTCCCCGGCAGAACACCAGGGCCCCCAGCAGCAGCGGCGCCAGCCCCAGCAGCGCGGTGCCGAGCACGGGCCCGGGCCGCCGAAGCGTGCGCCAGCGGTTCCAGGCGCGATGGATCAGCAGCGGCAGGGTGATCCACTTCAGGGCCACACTCAGGCCCAGCAACAGGTCGATCCAGGCCTGGGGGCGGGGGCCCCGGAGCGGGGGATCGCGGTCAGCCAGCAGCCAGCCCGCCACCAGCGGCAGCAGGAACCAGCTGTCGTAGTGGCCGCCGCCACTGATGCCATAGATCACCAGCGGATTCCAGCCGTAGAGCGCCGTGCGCGCCGCGCCGAAGCGGGCGGCGAGCAGGCCGCAGATGGCCAGGTCGGCGGCCACAAAGGAGAGCTTGAACAGCAGCACCTGCTGGGCCACGGCGGCATGCAGCCGAAACAGCAGCTGGGCCAGGGGTGGGTAGATGGCGGTGGTGTCCGGATGGTTGATCTGCGGCCACCAGGGCGTGCGCAGCCCCTCCAGGGCCGCAGCATCCGGCGGCAGCGCATAGGGACTGAACCCCTGCAACTGGATTCCCCCCTCCCAGAGGTAGCGCCAGATGTCATCGCCGGGCTCCATGGCCAGCAGCGCCAGCCGCGTGAGCAGCGCCACCGCCCAGAACAACACCCTGGGAATCGAGGCCAACGACCAGGAGAGGGCGAACCCCACCCCCATCACGGCCGCGGCCATCCAGAACGGCAGCAGGTTGGCGGCGTCGAACAGATCGCCGTGGGGGCGCATCATCAGCGCCCCGCCGATCAGCAGCAGGGCGCTGGCCGGCAGCCGCAGCCGAGCCGGCCAGCGGCGCCACTGCAACCGCTCTGGAGAACGCTGTTGAGCAGGCTGATGCGACATCAGTGCCATCGCCGCAACCACAACCGGCCGAGGGTGGTGAGGATCACGCTCCCCGCCCGGAGGCTGGCTCCCCAGCGTCCCGAGATCTTCGAGTCTCCGGCCAGCCGCGGCCGATGGGAAATGGGAATCTCGCGACTGCGCAGGCCGAGCTCGATGGCCCGCACCTGCATCTCCAGGGTCCAGCCGTAGCCGCGGTCGCGCATCCCCATGGCCTCGAAGGCCGAACGCCGCACCAGCCGCAGGGGGCCCAGATCGCGATAGCGAACCCCCCAGCCCAGGGCGATCAGGGCCGTGGCCAGCCGGTTGCCCCAGTGCTGCAGGGACGTGAGCGCCGCGCGCCCCGCGGCGGTGGCGGTGCGATCGCCCAGCAGCAGGTCGTGGTGATGCGCCAGCTGCAGAAAGCGGGGCAGCTCCTCGATCGGGTCGCTGCCATCGCCATCGCAGAACAGCAGCCAGCGGGTCGCAGGGTCGAGGTTCCCGCAACCCCTCCAGCAGGCCCGGCCATAGCCGGGCCTCGGTTCGCTGAGCACCTCCGCTCCCAGCTCCAGGGCGATCACCGCGCTGCCATCGCGGCTGCCGTTGTCCACCACCCGGATGCGGCGCAGCCCCTGGCTCTGCAGCTGGCCGATCACATGGGCGAGCGTCTGCTGCTCATCGCGCACCGGGATCACCACCTGAATGCTGTCCAGCAGTTCCGTGGCGGGCCAGGTTTGCGATTGATCCAGGGCCATGGACGATCCCGAGTTGCCTACGAACCGGCTGCGGTAGACGATCCAGGTTGTCTGGGTCGTCGGGATCGGCCAGGGGGCACTGCTCCCGCCATCACCATCCCAGCATGGGCCGACGATCGCGGCTGATGGCGGAGAGCGCGGCACTGTTCCAGGGAAGCGAACCCGTGCTGCCGGTTTGGGCCCTGCCCATTTCGGGCAATCCGCAGCGAGGCTTCACGGGTAACGACGGGGACGAGCCTGTTTCATGTCCTCAACCCCATCTCCACCGGCCGGCCGGCGCCCCCGCTGGCGCCAGCTGCTGCTGATCGCCGCCATCGCCCTGGTGGTGGTCCTGTTCTTCGGCCTGGGCCTGCACCGCCAGCTCACCCTCGAGGGGCTGCAGCGCGCCCATGGCGCCCTGCTGGAGCGGCGGGCGCAATCGCCCCTGCTGGTGGCGGGGGCCTACATGGTCATCTACGTGCTGGTCACGGCCCTGTCGCTGCCGGGGGCCGCGGTGCTCACCCTGGCCGGCGGGGCGATCTTCGGCCTGGGGCTGGGCACGCTGCTGGTGTCGTTCGCCTCCAGCCTGGGCGCCCTGCTGGCGTTCCTGGTGGCCCGCACCCTGCTGCGCGATCTGGTGCGGCGCCGCTTCGGCCGCCAGCTGGCGCCGATCGAGGCGGGCGTGGAGCGCGATGGGGTGCTCTACCTGCTCAGCCTGCGGCTGGCGCCGGTGTTCCCCTTCTTTCTGATCAACCTGCTGATGGCGCTGACGCCGATGCGGGCCGTCAGCTTCTACCTCACCAGCCAGCTGGGCATGCTGCCCGGCACCCTGGTGTACGTGAACGCCGGCACCCAGCTGGCCCAGCTGCGCGGACTCGGGGGCATCCTCAGCCCCCCGCTGCTGGGCTCGCTGCTGCTGCTGGCCCTGTTCCCCTGGCTGGCGAAGGCGGCCACCCGCCGCTGGCAGATCTGGCGTCTCTACCGCCCCTGGCAGCGCCCCCGACGGTTCGACCGCAACCTGATCGTGATCGGCGCCGGCGCGGCGGGTCTGGTGACCTCCTACATCGCCGCCACGGTGAAGGCGCGGGTGACCCTGGTGGAGCGCGCCGAGATGGGCGGCGACTGCCTCAACACCGGCTGCGTGCCCAGCAAGGCCCTGATCAGCTCGGCGCGGCTGGCGGCCCGCATGCGCCGCGCCGACCGCTACGGCCTCGAACCGGTGGAGCCGCGCCTGAGCGTGCGGCAGGTGTTCGCGCGGGTGGCCGCCAAGGTGGAGGCGATCGCGCCCCACGACAGCGTCGAGCGCTACGAGGGCCTGGGGGTGGAGGTGCTGCGGGGCCAGGCCCGCCTGCTCGATCCCTGGACCGTGGCGATCCAGGGGCCCGAGGGGGAAGAGCACAAGCTCACGGCCCGCGCGATCGTGCTGGCCACCGGCGCCGAGCCGGTTGTGCCCCACTGGCCGGGGAGCGATGCCGTGCCCCTGCTCACCAGCGAAACGGTGTGGAGCTGGCTGGGCAGCTGCGCCCTGGAGCGGCCGCGGCTGGCGGTGCTGGGGGGCGGGCCGATCGCCTGCGAACTGGCCCAGGCCCTGGCCCAGCTGGGCCTGCCGATCACCCAGATCCAGCGCAGCGAGCGCCTGCTGAAGAAGGAGGACGCCGACGTGGCCGCCGAGGTGCAGCGGGCCCTGGAGGCCGACGGCGTGACCCTGCTCATGGGCGCCCAGGTGCTCGGCTTCGAGCGGGAACCAGGCCCCCAGGGTGCGGTGACGGTGCTGGTGCAGCGGGGCGAACGGCAGGAGCGGATCGCCTGCGATGCCGTGCTCTGCGCCCTCGGCCGGCGCGCCCGGCTCACGGGCTACGGCCTGGAGGAGCTGGGCATCCCCACCGGCGCCACGGTCACCACCAACGCCTTCCTGCAGACCAACTACCCCAACATCTACGCCGCCGGCGATGTGGCCGGGCCGTTCCAGTTCACCCACACCGCCGCCCACCAGGCCTGGTATGCGGCCGTGAACGCCCTGTTCGGCAACCTGCGCGCCTTCAAGGCCGACTACCGGGTGATTCCCCGCACCACCTTCACCGAACCGGAGGTGGCCACGGTGGGGCTCACCGAAGCCGACGCCGCGCAGCAGGCCATCGCTGTGGACGTGTCCCGTTTCCCCCTGCACGAACTCGACCGCGCCATCGTGGAGAGCGCCGAGCAGGGTTTCGTGAAGGTGCTTACCCAGCCCGGCAGCGACCGCATCCTCGGCGCCACGATCGTGGGCGAGCACGCCGGCGAGCTGCTGGCCGAGTTCGTGCTGGCGATGAAGTGGGGCCTGGGGCTGGGCCGGATCTTTGCCACCATTCACGCCTACCCCACCATGGCGGAGGCCAACAAGTTCGCCGCCGCCAGCTGGAAGAAGCAGCGGGTGCCCCACCACCTCATGCCCTGGCTGCGCCGCTACCACGCCTGGCGGCGGCGCGGCTGAGCCCACCGAAGCCCTCCTGTCCAACCCCCTGCACCCTTCCATGGCCAGCCCCACAGACGCCACCTCCACCACCAGCTGCTGCAGCCCCACCGACGTCAGCCGCGGCGTGCAGGAGTACTACGGCGCCACCCTCAGCAGTAGCGCCGACCTGCGCACCGACGCCTGCTGCGACGCCAGCAGCGTGCCCGAAGCCCTGCGTCCCCTGCTGGCCCGCATCCATCCCGAAGTGCTGTCGCGCTACTACGGCTGCGGCCTGGTGGTGCCGCCGCTGCTGGAGGGCCTGCGGGTGCTGGATCTGGGCTGCGGCAGTGGCCGCGACGTGTACCTGCTGGCCCAGCTGGTGGGACCCGGCGGCGCGGTAGTGGGGGTGGACATGACGCCGGAGCAGCTGGCGGTGGCCCGCCGGCACCAGCAGCACCATGCCGAACAGTTCGGCTTCGCCAACGTGACGTTCCTGGAGGGCCGCATCGAACAGCTCGAACAGCTGCCCCTGGAGCCCGGCAGCTTCGATCTGGTGATCTCCAACTGCGTAGTGAATCTCTCGGCCGACAAGCTGGCCGTGCTCAATGGCGTGCGGCGCCTGCTCAAGAGCGGCGGCGAGTTCTTCTTCGCCGACGTGTACGCCGACCGGAGGGTGCCCGAGGCCCTGCGCCACGATCCGGTGCTCTACGGCGAATGCCTGAGCGGCGCCCTCTACTGGAACGACTTCGTGCGCCTGGCCCGCCGCGCCGGCTTCGCTGATCCCCGCCTGGTGAGCGACCGGCCCCTGGAGGTCACCGATCCCGAGCTGGCCGCCCGCACCGGCGCGATCCGCTTCTTCTCCGCCACCTACCGGCTGTTCTCCATCCCCGAGCTGGAGGATGCCTGCGAAGACCACGGCCAGGCGGTGATCTACCGGGGCACGATCGCCGAGCACCCCCACGCCCTGCCCTTCGACAAGCACCACTGGATCGAGGCCGGCAAGGTGTTTCCGGTGTGCGGCAACACCTTCCGCATGCTTGCGGACAGCCGCCTGGCACCGCATTTTGAGTTCATCGGCGATTTCAGCCGCCACTACGGCCTGTTCGAGGGCTGCGGTGCCGCCCTGCCGTTCGGCACTCCGGCGAATACGACCACTGCCGCACCGGCTGCCGCCTCCGCTACGAGCGGCGCCTGCTGCTGAACCTCAGCTGCTCCACATGGGCGCGCCACTGGTGTTGAACGGCATCGAGATCAGCGCCCCAATCGATGGCCACCTGGCTGGGAATCTCCAGGTCCCGGTCCTCGAGCGCCTGCTCGAGGGGGCTGCCCAGATCCGCCAGGGCCCGATCGCGCTCCAGCAGCAGGGTGTGAATGGCCGGCGCATAGAAGCGCAAGACGTTGTCCATCCAGGCGCTGACGGAGGGATCGGCCTCACTGGCCGCCAGGCTGAAACGCCGCACCAGCGCGAAGCTGGGCTCGGCCGGTAGCCAGGCGTCGTTGGCGACCCAGCGATTCACGGTGAACAGGCTGAGAGGCAACCCCCGGGGATCGAGGCCGATGCCCAGCAGATGGGTGAGCTCAGCGCCGGGCTCCGCGGCCATGAACAGGTGCAGATGGCCGTGTTCGTCGCCCGATCGGTGGCAGTGGTAGTAGGCCTGGCCACCGCTGTGGGGGTCGCGCCAGTCGTCCTCGGGGTAGTGGCGCTCGGCCAGCACCACGCCATCGCCGGTGCAGGCGCGCACCAGCGATCCGTGCCGGGCATTCACCTTCAGCCAGTGGCGCAGGCTGCGGCAACCGGCCTGATAGCGCTCACGCATGGGAGCTACTGAGCGGCGCAGCCGCCGCCCTTCTTGCCCGCGGCACAGCAGCCGGCCTTCTGCTCCTGCTTGCCCCCACAACCCCCTCGGGGGCCGCAGATGCCTGCACAGGCGGGAAGGGTGAGGGCAGCGGCGGACAGCGCCGCAACGGCAAGCCCGGCACGCAGGCGGGATGAGAGAGAAGGCATGAATCGGAAGTGCAACCGTGCTGTTTACCGCCAGCACTCCGGTTCGGATTGCCCTCAACTCACCAGCTCAGGCGCGGCGGCCGGCGGCGCCAGCTGGATGGGGAGGACGCTGCGCCGAAACCAGCCCTGCGCCGGCAGAGGGCGCAGCAACGCCACCAGCACAGCCAGCAGGGCGCGGGGCTCGGGCGGGGCCTGCCGCATCGGCCACCGGCAGCACTGCCGGTAAAGCAGGGTCTGCCGCCGCTCGCGCGCGGCCGCGGACTGAACCAGCCAACCGGCCCCCAGCCGGACCTGCTGACCGCGGCGCTCCAGGCGCTGAGCCAGCAGTTGCCAGTCGTCCCCGGCCAGAGCCGGGGCCTCGATGTGCAGGGGCCGTTGCAGGTCTGGCTCCGGGCCGTGATCGCCTGCGCGGCGCCAGGCGAGCTCCACGCCCTGTTCGCTGATCGCTGTGAGGCGAGCCGGCCAGCGCTGGCCGCTCTGCTCGAGCCACACCGCTGCGGCGAGGGGCTGGAACCACACCTCAAGACCGCGACCGGGCCGATCCCAGCAGGCCTTCAGGGCAGCCAGCAGGCTGAGGATCGCCAGGGCACTCCACACCAGTGGCAGAGCCGGAACTGGGGGCAGAGCCGGAGCGGGTCCCCGCAGCAGCAGCAGCAGATTGAACAGCTGCAGGGCCAGCAGCCCAACCAGGGGGGCCGCCAGGGGGGCCGCCGGAGCCAGGCGTTGCGGTGGAGCCGTTTTGGGCGTGACGCGGAAGCGCAGCGGCCGCCCCACCAGCGTGCTCAGCACGGCGCGGAGCAACGGCGCCAGAAACACCCAGCGGTAGAGCTCCGGCAGCAGCGCCGAGCGGGATCCTCGGCTGAACCAGCGCACCAGCAGCAACTGGGCCACAACCATGGGCAGGGCCAGGGTCAGCCAACCGTCGTCGCTGATCACCAGCGGTGGCACCCGCAACAGACCGAAGCTGAGGGGCAGCAGCAGCAGCAGCAGTTGTGGCACCACGCTCAACCAGTGCAGGATCCCCTCCAGGTAGGCCAGGCGCTGCAGAGGCGAAAGCCCGGGGATCGTGAGCGGGCTGGCTGAGGTGCGCAGGATCTGGAGCGTGCCGCTGGCCCAGCGACTGCGTTGGCGGGCCATCGCCTCCAGGCTGGAGGGCGCCAGGCCAGCACTGAGCTTCTCGTTGAGATACACGCAGCGATAGCCGGCGGCGCTGAGCCGGATCCCGGTGGCCAGGTCCTCCGAGGAGGTGGCCGTTTCGAAACCGCCCACCCGCACCAGGGCCCGACGACGCATCACAAAGGACGTGCCGGCACAGACCACGGCACCCACCCCCTGGCGGATGGGCTCGATCCAGCGATAGAAGTACTCCTCATCCGGCATCAGCCACCGCTCCAGGCCCAGGTTGCGGATCACCGGATCGGCGTTCATGTAGCTCTGGGGGGTCTGCACCAGGCCCACCCGCGGGTCGTCGAACAGGCCCACACAGCGGCTGAGAAAGTCGTGCTGGGGCACGACATCGGCGTCGAACACAGCCACCAGATCGCCAGCCAGCTCCGGCAGCACCTGGTTGAGATTGCCGGCCTTGGCCTGGCGGGGATCGGCTCGGCTGCGGTAGCGGCAGCCCAGCCGGGAGCAGAGCGCGGCCAGCTCCGAACGGTCGCCGTCGTCGAGGAGCCACACCGTGAGCCGCGGATAGGCAAGGGCCAGGCACCCGCCCAGGGTGCGCTGCACCAGCTCCAGCGGTTCACCGCAACAGGGCACCAGCACGTCCACGGCGGGCAGGGCCTGGGGATCGTGCCCACGGAGCTGGGCCAGCCGCAGGGCCGCCTGCTCGGCCTCCTTGGCCACCGGCGGCTGGCGATACCAGGCCAGAGCCAGCTGCAGCAGGCCATGGCCGAGCAGGGCGGCTTCCGCAGCCAGCATCGTGAGGCTGATGGCCGTGGCCAGGGTCGTGCTCAGGTTGAGGGTGCTACTGGCGCGCCAGACCAGGTAGCTGAGGCTGAGCAGTGCGATCAGCACAATCGCGCTGCGGCGGGCGGCCATGGGCAGGCCAACCTCAGGGCGACGGCGCAGCCAGAGGGCCCAGGCCAACACCAGCAGAGGAGCCGCCCAGCGAACCTCACCAGCCCCAGTGCCGTGCACCAGAACCGATCCGGCCACAGGGGGCACCAGCGCAAGCCAGAACAGCCACGATCGCTGGGGGAGAGCAACCCGATCAGCCCCCGCCCGTTCCGAGCCCGTGATGGGGTGGCACACCATGGCGCTGGCGGGGTGAGTCGGCGAAGCCGCTGGGGTCACAGTCTGTGATGGACACCATGACCGCCGCGATCTCGACGGGGACGCCCTGACTACCGCTGGGCCACCTGAATGGATTGGGCGACCGTTACAGCCAGGGTCAGGAGCGGGGTTTGATCAGCTGCAGCACCTGGGGCCCGGTGGCAGCCAGGCGGCGTTCACAGTCGAGTGCGGCCAGGATCGCCCGCGCACACTGCTCAATCTCGCCGGCGTCGGCAGCGGCCCTGGCCTGGTGGTCCAGCTCGAGGATGCGGGCCCTGAGCTCCAGCTTCTGGTGGCGTTCTCCCTTCTGGTCGCGATCTCGATGGCCAGGAGCAGGACCAATCGCGGGGGTTTGCGTTGCGGAAAGAGTAATGGAAGACACGATGAACCGGATGTTGGCGTGATGCAGCAGGGGCAGATGCCTGAGGGGTCAAGGCCTCATAGACGCAATCACTGAACCGGATGAACGCAACAGCGATGGCTGAACCGGAATGACCGAACCGGAATGCCACGGTGGAGGGGCGCCGGAGCAGCACACTTGCGGCGAAGGCAATGCCGTGAGAATGCCCAGAGAATGCAAGGAGCATGGCCTGAAAACAGCTCAGGGCCCGCGATGAATAAACAGGGTTGAACCTGAAACGAGCTTGAACCCAGACCAGGGTAGAGACCGAATGGCGCAAGCGAAATGCGCTAACAGTTCAATATTAGCTGATCGGCGGTCAAGCAAATTGATGGCTCCGACAACCCTCCAACTGACTGGCAAGCCCGGAGCCATCGGAGGCCTCAGGTTCCAGGTTCTTCGCAGTAATCGCCCAGGGCTGCGATCTGTTCGCGGAGAACCTGCTCCCGTTCGCGATCGCCTCGGGTGAGAGCGACCGCGAGGGCAAACTGCAGCTTCTCATGTTGATGATCCCCTTCATCACTGCGGGATACAGGAGCGGGGCTCGTGCATGTTGCCGAGCCAGTGCGGTGAGACGCGGGCCTGGGGGAGCCGGTACCGGAAGCCGCACCAGGAGAAGCGGTGCCCAAAGAAGGCGAGCCCAGAGAGGCGGCCTGGGCGCTACCTGGGGAATGGGCTGGCGTGGGGAATGTCATGAGCTGCTTTCTTCCCATTTTGGCATCACGTGCCGGTAAAGGCGAGGGCGCGGCGGCGGCAGCGCCCGGAACGCCCTGACGTTCAGGCCGCCAAAACCTGCTGGTCGCCACTGTCATCACCCTGTTCACGGAAAGGCTGAGCCAGGCTCTCGGGGGCGGCCAGATGTTCAGGAGCGGCCGTGACGGCACCAGAGGCATCGACCTCGACGCCCGACTGCTGATCGTCCAGCCCCAGCAACAGGCGGCAGTCCGTCAGGAGTTGTTCCACTGTCTCCAGGCTGCTGAGTTCCTCGGGGTCGTGCTGCTCGCGACGCTCCATGGCCACGGTGAGCTGCCGTTCCAGCCCTTCAAGGCGTTGCTCGAGCTTCACCAGCCGCTGGGAGAGGGCATGGGTGGTCTGCGCCAGATCTTCAGTGCTGCGGCTGATCCGGAAGGACACGGAGGGGGTGGCCATGGTGGTGCGGTGCGCTGGAGCCGATGACAACACATCCCCATGCCTTCCGCACCCATGCGGCTTCTGGCGATGATGGACTGATGACCCTGCTCTGGACCCTGCTGCTGTACGCCCTGGCAGGGACAGCGGGCGGCCTGCTGGCCCTGCGCAGCGGCCTGCCTGCCGCGCCCCTGGCCGGCGCCCTGCTGGCCGCAGGGCTCGTGAGTGCCAGTGGCCGTCTGGAGCCGGCCCAGTGGCCACCGGGCACCCGCACGGCGCTGGAAATCGCCATCGGCACGGTGATCGGCACCAGCATCAGTGGCGCCGCCCTGCTGGAGCTGCGGCAGCTGTGGCGGCCCGCCCTGTTGATCACCGGCACGCTGGTGCTGGCGGGACTGGCCGTGGCACTGGTGTGCAGCCGCCTGCTGGGCGTCGATCCGGTGGTCGCCCTGCTGGGCTCCGCTCCAGGGGGGATCACCGGCATGAGCCTCGCCGGTGCCGAGTTCGGCGTTGGGGCTGCGGTGGCCCTGCTGCACGCGCTGCGGCTGATCACGGTGTTGATCGTCACGCCCCTGCTGCTGCGGCTGATGCTGCCGATCGCCCAGCCGCCACCCTGATGCGCGCCAGCGGACCGCCCGCCAGCCATCGGCCCCGTCCAGTTCCTGCCGCGGCCAACCTCGACGCCGTCGGGGGGCATCGATACCTTGGGCCCCCGATGCCCGAGAGGAACCATGGCCGTTCGACGCGCCTCCCGGCAGGCTCGGCTACGGGCCTGGCTGGTGCCACTGACCCTGACCGCCGCCGCCTGGCTGCCCGCTGCTGCATCCGCCCAGAATGGCGGCGTGGTGCCGGTGGTGATGTCCACTCCGGGTGGCCGCGGCGCCCAGATCTATTGCTTCATGCGCGACAGCGGCAACAACCACCAGGTGAGCTGGGATGCGGCCTATGAGGTGATCAAACGCCACAGCAGCGGGCTGTTGCGCACCTCACCGCAACAGGCGGCGGTGATGATCACCGAAGCCGTGGTGCAGGGCCCCGACACCTTCCCCAACTGCGGCATGTACCTGGGCGATCTCTACCGCCGGGAGGAGACTCAGGCCTCGCCGCAGTCAGCGGCTGGAGGGATGACCCGGGGTGAGCGCTACGGCTACTGACAACCGGCGCGGCCGCCTCAGCGCCATCGACCTGCGGGCCACAGCCCTGGCGGCATTGTCCCTGCTGCTGCTGAGCTGCCAGGAGCAGCCGCTGCCGCAGCAGGACCGGGTGCGCCGCGACGACTGCCTGCGGGAGGTGACCCTGGATCGGCTGGACGACCAGATCGCCATCTGCGACGAGGTGGTGGCTGCCTATCCCGACGATCCCGGCCCCCGCAATGAGCGCTACCTGCTCCACAGCCTGGCCGGCAACGACGACGACGCCTGTGCGGACCTGCGCGAGGCCCTGCGCCTGGCGGAGCAGCTGCCCGAGAACGAGCTGGATGCCCAGTTGCGCAGTGACCTGGAGGTGCGCCGGGACCTCTGCGCGAAGGGGCCGCTCACATCGCCGCCAACACCTCTCGCACCATCGCCGTGAGCCGGCGGCGGCGCAGCTGCGTCTCGCCGCGGTGGAGCGTGAGGGCGATGGTCTCGGCCTTGCTGGCGATCAGGCCATCCACCAGCTGATCGGCCACCCCCAGCTGCAGCCAGTGGCTGGTGAGGCTGCCGCCCATGCCGATGCGGTGACAGCGGTCCTCGGCCTGTTCGGCATCGCCGGGAGTCCAGGGGCGCTCGATCAACACCACGTGGCGGGCCCGGTGCAGCGTGAAGCCGAGGCCGCCGGTGCCGAAGGTGGCGATCAGCAGCGGCACGGCACCGGCCTGAAAGCTGTGCACCAGGCGCTGGCGTTCGGCCACCGGCACCGCTCCGGTGAGCAGGGCGGCGGGGCCGAGCTCGCGCTGCAACAGGCGGGCACTGCGCACGAAAGCGGTGAACACCACCACGGCCTCCCCCTGCTCCAGCAGGCGCCCCACCAGCTCCCGTGCCGCCGGCAGCTTGTAGTCGGAGCCGATCTGGCGCAGGGCCGTGAGCACAGCCAGCACCTCGGCGTCCCGGCGCACCTCCCCGCGGGCGGCGCGGCGGCGGTAGTCGCGCACCCGGCACTCCAGTTGGTGCTGGAAGCCGCGCCCCTGGGAATCATCGAGCTGCAGCGGGTGCAGCCGGCGCTGCTTGGGGGGCAGATCGAGGCAGTCCTGCTTGCGGCGATGCAGCAGCAGGGGGCGGATCAGGCGCTGCAGCTCCGCCAGATTGCTGGCGCCATTGGCCTGCCAGAGGCGCCGGCCGCCGCGCTCGCTCCAGTGGCCCTCACAGAACACCTCCTCGAACTCCCGCCGGTCGCGGGCCAGGGGATGGTCGATGGCGGCCAGCAGCGGATAGAGCTGGGCTGGGCGGCCGTTCTTCATCGGCGTGCCGGACAGCAGCCAGACAGCCCGCAGGCGGGGGTGGCGGGCCAGACGCAGCAGGCCGCGGCTGCGGGCGGTGTGCAGGTTCTGGGCGAAGTGGGCCTCATCGGCGATCAGCACGGTGCCGGCCGGCGGCAACGAGGCCGGCAACCGCGCCCAGCTGTGCAGCTCCAGGCGCAGGCCCAGGGCCAGGGCCTCACTGCGCCAGTGATCGTGGAGACCCACCGGCGCCAGCACCAGCACGCGGCAGTCGGCCAGACGCACCATGGCCCTGGCCGCGGCCAGGGCCGAGAGGGTCTTGCCCAGACCCATGGCGTCTGCCAGCACGGCACCACGGCGGGCCAGCAGCCAGCGGGCCCCGGCCCGCTGGTGGACGAACAGACGGCGGCCATCCGCCAGGGGTTCAGCCAGGGTGGCCGCCTGCACCAGCTGGCGGTGGGGCGGCAGCGGCGGCAATGGCTGCCTCAGCCAGGCCAACCACTGGGCCAGTTCCGGCTCCACTGGAAAACGGTCGTTGAGGGTGCGGTGCAGGGCTTCGGCGGCCTCGAGCGGGAAGTCCCAGCAGCGCCGCTGGCCGTTCCACTGGCCCCGGGGGCGGATCCTCCGCAGCTGGGCCTGGGTGACCGCATCGAAGGGGCTGACCACCTCGATGCGACCGGTGGCACCCAGGCGCAAGCAGCAATGAAGCGATCCGACTGCAGCCCCGGACACAGTGCCTCCGCCTGCCTTGCGGCATAACTGTGCCAACCGAGCCACGCGCATGCAGGCCAGGGACAGGGGACCGTTGGGATCGCTCCAGGCCGGGATGCATCCCCCGGCCATCAACGCCGTCTCCCTCGAGGAGCTCTGTCCCAAGCTCAAACAGCGGCGCTGGCGCCGCTCCCTGCACGAGCTCACCGACCACACCTGCGTTTACTGCGGCCGGCGATCGGAATCGATCGACCATGTGCACCCCCAGAGCCGCGGTGGCTCGAGCGTCACCGAGAACTGCGTTCCCGCCTGCCTGGCCTGCAATGGCCATAAGGGCGACGGCGATGTGTTCGTGTGGTATCGGCAACAGCCCTTCTACGACCCGCGCCGGGCCATGGCGATCCGGGCCTGGCTGGATAGCGACCTGCGGCTGGCCATCCGCCTGCTGGAGTGGACCAGTCCTCACCACACCCGGCAGGCCACCGGACCGTTGTGCCGCTGGCAGATCGCCGCCTGATCCTGGGGCCGCTCCGGCGCCAACGTGGCCGCCATCAGCACCAACAGCCCCACAGCCAGCAGGATGGGCAGCCCCAGGGGCTGAGGCTCCTCCGCCAGACCCACCCGGGCAGGTCTGGCGGCAAGCTGGGGCCTGAACTGAGCAGCCCCCATGGGGGCTGAAGGGAGGGTCGAGGGGAATGCCGAACGGAGCTGCGAGCGGTGCTGCGGGTGGAGGCGCGGGCGGAGGCGCGGAGTGGGGCCGACGGCGGACAGAGGGGACACGGACCAGAGGCAGGTGGTACAGGTGTACTCATGACTGAAGCGCCTGTCAAGCCGGCGGGGCGCCTGTTGGTGGTGGGCGGCGGCTACACCGGCCGGCGCTTCGCCCTCGCCGCCCGGCGGCGGCTGGCACCGGTGCTCACCAGCCGGCAGCCACCGCCGGCCGAGATGGTGGCTGCCCTGCCCCCCGATCTCTCCTGGCTGCAGTTCGACAGCCAGGAGCCACGGCGTCCGGAGGCCAGCGCCCTGGCGGACGTGAGCCACGTGCTGGTGAGCGCGCCCCCGGACGGCGGGCCGGGGGATCCCAGCCTGCGCTGCCTGGGACCCCTGCTCGCTGACCTGCCGCTGGAGTGGGTGGGCTACCTGTCCACCACAGGGGTGTACGGCTGCACGGCGGGCGCCTGGGTGGATGAAACCGCCCCGCCCCGCCCGCGGGCCGGCCGCAGCCAGGCCCGACTGGAGGCGGAGGAGGCCTGGCGGGCCAGCGGCCTGCCCGTGCAGATCCTGCGGCTGCCGGCGATCTACGGACCCGGTCGCAGCCCGTTCGCCGGTTTGCGGGCCGGCCGCAGCCGGCTGATCCACAAACCGGGCCAGGTGTTCTCACGCGTGCACGTCGACGACATCGTCGGCGCCCTGCTGCACTGCCTGGCTCTGCCAGCCGAGAGCCGACCGCCGCTGCTCAACATCACCGACGACTGCCCCTGCCCGTCCAGCGAGATCCTCGGCTTTGCCAGCCATCTGCTGCATCTCAAGCTGCCGCCCGTGGAGCGCTACGCGGCCATCGCCGCCGACCTGAGTCCGATGGCGCGCAGCTTCTGGGCCGAGAACCGGCGGGCCAGCAACCGCCTGCTCTGCGCAGGGCTGGGATACCGGCTGCACTACCCCAGCTATCGGGAGGGGTTGGCCGCCTGCCTCAGGGAGGAGGAGGCCTCGCTTGAGGCCTCGCTGGCCGGCGGGCAGTCGTCAGGCGGGCCAGGATCGGCCATGAAGGGCAGGCCCAGGTCGTAAAGCATCCGGCCCCAGCGCAGCTCGATCCAGCCGCGGCTGACCCCTGTGCCCATCCCCCACAGCAACGCCAACAGCAACAACCAGCGCACCATGGGCAACGGCAGCGGCATCCCGACGCCATCCAACTCGATCGGGCGGCGGCTGGCCATCGCCCTGGGCGACCCGGCCGGCATCGGCGCAGAGGTGGTGCTCAAGGCCCTGGCCCACCCCCTGCCGGCGGGGCTGGAGCCGGTGCTGGTGGGCTGCCGCCGCTGGCTGGAGTCCAGCCATGCGGCCCTGCGGCAGTGCTGCGAGGGGCCGCTGCGCGATCCCGCCAGCCTGGAGATCGTCGATCTGCCCCTGGAGGAGCCCGTGCAGCCAGGCCAGAGCGGCCCGGCCGCGGGCGCCGCCAGCTTCGCCTGGCTGGAGGCGGCGGTCGGGCTGGTGCAGAGGGGCGACTGCAGGGCCCTGGTGACAGCACCGATCGCCAAGGCCAGCTGGCATGCGGCGGGCCACCACTACCCGGGGCAGACGGAGCGGCTGGCGGAACTGACGGGCAGCGACGGGGCGGCAATGCTGTTCACCGCCCGCGCCCCGACAGGCAGCTGGCGCCTCAACACCATGCTGGCCACCACACACATTCCTCTGGCCGCCGTGCCCGGGCTGCTCAACGCCGATCTGCTGGCGCGCAAGCTCAATCTGCTGCTGGCTTTCTGCCGGCGCTTCAACCCCGAACCCCATCTGGTGGTGGCCGCCCTCAACCCCCACGCCGGCGAGGCCGGCAGCCTGGGCCATGAGGAGCGCGACTGGCTCGAGGGCTGCCTGGAGGCCTGGCGAACCTGCCACCCCGGGGTGCGGCTGGACGGCCCCCGCCCCCCGGACAGCTGTTGGCTGGATGCGGCCGCCGCCTGGCGCGGGCAGGGCCAGGGACCCGACGGCTACCTGGCCCAGTACCACGATCAGGGCCTGATCCCGGTGAAACTGCTGGCCTTCGACGCCGCGGTGAACACCACCCTCGGCCTGCCCTTTCTGCGCACCTCACCCGACCACGGCACCGGCTTCGACATCGCCGGGCAGGGCATCGCCAGGCCCCTGAGCATGGCGGCGGCGATCGAGACGGCTTGGGAGCTGGGCTAAGAGGGGAGCTTGGCCAAGAGGCTCAACCGGGCTTGACGCGCATCAGCACCTGGCCGAACTCCACCGGCGTGCCGTTCTCCACCAGGATCTCCACCACCTCACCGCTCACCTCGGACTCCAGTTCATTCATCAGCTTCATCGCCTCGAGGATGCACACGGTCTGGCCCTCGCGGATGCGGCTGCCCAGCTCCACAAACGCAGAGTCTCCGGGGCCCGGGGCGCGATAGAAGGTGGCCACCATCGGTGCCGTGATCTCCAGCAGATCACTGCGGTTGGCGGCTGCGGACGGTGGGGGAGCGGAGGGCACCTCGGCCATGGCGCCGGGGTGGACCGAAGCCGCCGGTGTCGAGGCGGCCATGGCTGGCGACGACTGAGACGGCAGCGCAGGCGCGGCATGGGGCAGATTGCGGCGCACCTCCAACCGGAAATCATCGCCCTCGAGCTTGAATTCCTGAATGTCGCTGTCCCCGAGCAGGGCCAGCAGAGCCTTGAGCTGATCGTGGTCGAGCTGCATGGCGATCAGTTCTCCCGGCCCAGATAGCTGTCGCTGCGGGTGTCGATCTTGATCTTGTCCCCCACCGAGAGAAACAGGGGCACCATCACCTGGGCACCGGTCTCCACGATCGCGGGCTTGGTGCCGCCAGTGGCCGTATCTCCCTTCACGCCGGGATCGGTCTCCGTGATCTCCAGCACCACCGAATTGGGCAGCTCCACCTCCAGCGGCCTGTCATTCCAGGAGATGACGTTCACTTCCATGCCCTCCTTGAGGTATTTGCGGCCATCGCCGATCTGGGAAGCGCTGAGGCGGGTTTCCTCATAGCTGCCCATGTCCATGAACACATACTCATCTCCCTCCATGTAGGTGTGCTGCAGGGTGCTCTTCTCAAGCAGGGCCTGGGGCAGCATCTCCCCGGCACGGAAGGTTTTCTCCACCGTGTTGCCGCTCTGCACCGCCTTCAGCTTGGTGCGCACGAACGCCGAGCCCTTGCCGGGCTTCACGTGCAGGAATTCAACGACTCGCCAGACCTGCCCATCCAGCTCGATCGAGGTCCCGGTACGAAAGTCGTTGCTGGAGATCATTCCGACGGTTCGGATCGGGCGGATTGTACGGCTGGCTACAGCAAGCCATGAACAGTGCCGGCATCGGCCCTGGGGCTGTGCCAAAGTCCGGCCAGAGAGGTTGCAAGGCCATGGCCCAGGGCCCGATTCGCCCCGCTACCCAGCCCCTGATGCGGCCCCCGATGGCCTGGCTGTGGCGGGGAGCCGTGGCCCTGGCGCTGGCCCTGCTGCTGATCGCCCCCGCCGCCCGGGCCGCCCTGCCCCAGGGCAACGCCGTGAAGGATCCGGCCGCCATTCTGCGCAACGCCCTGCCGCTGGACGCCCCCAAGCTGCAGGAGCTGCAGCACCGGCTGGAGGACACCAGCGACGACCTGCGCGCCAAGCGCTGGTCAGCCCTGGCCAACGGGGTGCGCCGCAGCCAGTCACAGCTGAGCAGCAACCGCAACGCCATCCTCAACGCCTTCCAGCCCGCCGATCAGAGCCGGGCCCAGGCCCTGTTCGAATCGCTGGACGGCCAACTGCAGCTGATGGCCAGCGCCGCCGCGGATCAGCAACGGGAGGCATTCCTCAGCGCTCGCCGCGAAGCCCTGGCCGCCATCGGTGAGGCCGAGGCCCTGCTGGTGGGCGACTTCCCCTACACCATCCCCCCCGAGTTCGACGCCCTGCCGCGCCTGCTGGGGCGGGCCAGCGTGCTGATCTCCACCACCAAGGGAGACCTCACCGCCGTGGTGGACGGCTACAACGCGCCGTTGACGGCAGGCGCCTTCGTGGACCTGGTGCAGCGCGGCTTCTACGACGGCCTTCCCTTCATCCGGGCCGAGGACTTCTACGTGCTCCAGAGCGGCGATCCCAAGGGTCCTGAGCAGGGCTACGTGGATCCGAAGACCGGCCAGCAGCGCTCCGTGCCGCTGGAGATCCGGGTTCCGGAGGAGGAGGCGCCCTTCTACAACCAGACCTTTGAAGATCTCGGCCGCTACAAGGCCACCGCCGTGCTGCCCTTCGCCACCCTGGGAACCCTGGGCTGGGCCCACTCCGACGAGCGGCTCGATGATGGTTCGTCGCAGTTCTTCTTTTTTCTCTACGAAGCCGAACTCACGCCGGCTGGCCTGAATCTGGTGGATGGCCGCTATGCCGCCTTCGGCTACGTGGTGGACGGCTTCGAGGTGCTGCAGGAGCTCGGCGTCGATGACGCCATCGTCAAGGCGCAGGTGATCGATGGGGCTGGCAATCTCCAGCCCCATGGCTGATGGCCGCTCCTGAGGATCCCAGCCTGGCCGAGCTGGGCGAGGCGGCACTGATCGAGCGGCTGGCCGTCTTCGCCCCACCCGGTCAGTTCCACGACGATGCCGCCCTCCTCGACCTGCAGGGCCCCCAGGTGCTGAACACCGACGTGCTGGTGGAGGGGGTGCATTTCAGTGAGGCCACCACCAGCGGCTTTGACGTGGGCTGGCGGGCCGCCGCCGCCAACCTCTCGGATCTGGCGGCGATGGGGTGCCGCGGTGCCTGGGGGCTGACCGTGGGGCTGGTGGCCCCGGGGGAGACCCGCTGGAGCTGGGTGGAGGCCGTGTACAGCGGCCTGCGGGCGTGCCTGGAGCCCCATGGCGGGCTGCTGCTGGGCGGCGACTGCAGCGGCGGTGCCCAGCGGCTGCTGGCGATCACCGCCCTGGGCCCCCTGGCCCGCGGCAGCAGCGGCGAGCCGGCCCCGATCCGGCGGGCCGATGGGCGGGCCGGAGACCAGCTGGTGAGCACCGGGCACCATGGGCTCAGTCGCCTCGGCCTGGCGTTGCTGCAGAAGCGCGAGTGGCCCCTGGGCGGGGGCCAGGAGGCCCTTGAATCCACTCTGGTGCAGCGGGCGATCGCGGCCCACCAGCGGCCGCAGCCACGGCTGGATGCGGTGGCGGCCCTGCATGCCAGTCAGCCGCAGGGTGTGCCCTGGCGGGTGGGTGGCACCGACAGCAGCGACGGACTGGCGGCGGCCGTTGGGGCCGTGGCCACGGCCAGTGGTTGCCGGGCCCTGCTGGACCGCCAACGGCTGCCCCTGGATCCGGCCATGGCCTTGCTGCCCCAGGCCACCGACTGGTGCCTGGGGGGCGGCGAGGATTTCGAACTGGTGCTGGCGCTCGATCCGATCTGGGCAGAGCGCCTGGTGGCGATGCTGCCAGACGCCCGGATCATCGGCTGCCTTGGCGAGCCTTCAGCGCTCGGCGGAGCGACAGACGGCGGGAGAGGGGGCGCGGTCGGCTGGCTGGGGGAGGAGGGGAGCCTGCCTGGGGGCGCCGGTTTCGCTCACTTCGGCCAGTTGCGGGCTACCACCTCGGCCAGGTCCACAACCCGCTGGCTGTAGCCCCATTCGTTGTCGTACCAGGAGATCACCTTCACCATGTTGTCGCCCATCACCAGGGTGAGATCGGCATCGACGATGGCGCTCTGATCGGTGCCGGCGTGGTCGGAGGACACCAGCGGCAGATCGCAGTACTTGATGATCCCCTTCATCGAGCCTTCAGCAGCGGCCTTGAGGGTGGCATTCACCTCCTCACGGGTGGTCGAGCGGTTCACCTCCAGCACCATGTCCACGATCGACACATTGGGAGTGGGCACGCGCAGGGCGATGCCGTTGAGCTTTCCCGTCACGGGCGGGTACACCAGGGCCACGGCCTTGGCGGCACCAGTGCTGGTGGGCACGATGTTGATGGCAGCGGCGCGAGCCCGGCGCAGATCGCGGTGGGAGGCATCGAGGATGCGCTGATCCCCGGTGTAGCTGTGGGTGGTGGTCATCGTGCCCTTGACGATGCCGAAGGTCTGATCCAGCACCTTCACCAGTGGGGCCATGCAGTTGGTGGTGCAGCTGGCGTTGGAGACGATCTGCCAGTCCTCGTGGCGGTATTCGTGCTCGTTCACGCCAACCACGAAGGTCCCCACGCCCTCGCCCTTGCCTGGAGCCGTGATCAGCACCTTGGAGGCGCCGGCTTGGATGTGCTTGCCGGCACCGGCCTTGTCCACGAAGACACCGGTGCTCTCGATCACCAGATCAACGCCCCATTCCTTCCAGGGAAGATTGAGCGGATTGCGATCGGAGAAACACTTGATCTCACGCCCATTCACAACGATGGCATCGTCGGTGTAGGACACTTCCGCATCACGGATATGACCCAGCATCGAGTCGTACTGCAGGAGGTGGGAATTGGTCCTGGGATCGGAGGTGTCGTTCAGGCCCACCACTTCGATGCCGGTGTTGGCGCCGCGGCTGAGCCAGCAGCGCATGAAGTTGCGACCGATGCGGCCGAATCCATTGATCGCAACTTTCAACGTCATGGCAAGGGCACGGCGGAATCCGCCGGCAGCTGGGAGATTTGGCCACAGATCATACAGAAATCACCGTCTCAGCCCCTCCGCGGGGCGTCGCTGCGGCAACGGCCAAGCCCGGGGCGGCAGCCGACGTTGCAAGTGTTCACTGCAGCGGTCACCCGGACGCCTTAATTTCCTCCCTGACCCCTGCCGGTTCGTCTGGCAGCATCCGTTGCGCCATGGGCGTCCAGCCCATCAACGCCTTCGGCGTTGAGCCATCAGACCGGAGCCCACCCTTGATTCCCCCGCTCTGTCGACAGCAGCCCCTGCACTTCATCGGTGTCGGCGGGATCGGCATGTCGGCACTGGCCGGAATCCTGGCGGAGCGGGGCCATCGGGTGAGCGGCTCCGACCGGCGTGACAGCGCGGTGCTGGAGCGGCTGCGTCAACTGGGGGTGCGGGTGTTCCTGGAGCAGACCGCGGCCACCCTGGAGGCCGTGGGCAGTGGCACTGACCAGCCCCCCCTGGTGGTGATCAGTTCGGCGGTGCCGGACTCCAACCCCGAGCTGGGCGAGGCCCGGCGTCTGGGCCTGACCATCTGCCATCGCTCCGATGTGCTGGCGGCCCTGATCAATGATCAACCCGCCATCGCCGTGGCCGGCAGCCACGGCAAAACCACCACCAGCACCCTGGTGGCCAGCCTGCTGGCCGCCACCGGCCAGGACCCCACAGCGGTGATCGGTGGTGTGGTGCCCGCCTTCGGCAGCAACGGCCGCCATGGCGCCGGCCGGCTGCTGGTGGCCGAGGCGGATGAATCCGATGGCTCGCTGGTGAAGTTCCGGCCCGAGCTCGGCGTGCTCACCAATGTGGAGCTCGACCACACGGATCACTACCCCGATCTCGATGCCCTGATCGCCACCCTGCAGCGTTTCGCCCGGGGCAGCCGCCGGCTGCTCGCCAACCGCGACTGCCCGATCCTGCGGGAGCACTTCGAGGCCGGCCACTGGTGGTCGACGACGTCGCCCGAGGGGGTGGACTTCGCCGCCATCGCCATCGAGGAACGGGGGGATGGCAGCCGGGTGGCCTACTACGAGCAGGGAGAGCTGGTGGGCCATCTGGATCTGCCCCTCCCCGGCCGGCACAACCTCAGCAACGCCGCCGCCGCCCTGGCCGCCTGCCGGTTGGAGGGGGTGGCCTTCAGCGCCCTGGCCGAGGCCGTCTCCGGCCTGCGGCCGCCGGGGCGGCGCTTCGACCCGCGCGGCGTCTGGAACGGCCGCCTGGTGGTGGACGACTACGCCCATCACCCCAGTGAAGTGGCCGCCACCCTGGCGATGGCGCGGCTGATGGTGACCAGCGGCCGCAGCCCCCTGCCCGCCCCCCCGCAGCGCCTGGTGGCGGTGTTCCAGCCCCATCGCTACAGCCGCACGGCCCAGTTCCTCGAGGAGTTCGCCGCGGCCCTGGCCCAGGCTGACGCCGTGCACATTGCCCCCCTCTACGCCGCCGGTGAGCAGCCGATCGAGGGGGTGGACAGTGAGGCTCTGGCAGCAGCCGTGCGCCGACTGGCGCCGGCGTTGCGGGTGAGCGCGGCCGCCAGCATGGACGAGCTGGCGGAGACCATCAGCCGGGAGACCGCTGCCGGCGATCTGGTGCTGGCCATGGGCGCCGGCGATGTGAACAGCCTCTGGGATCGCCTCAGCAGCCCCTCCACCGACCTGAGGGAGCTCGTGGCCTAGCCCTGCCATGGCCGCTTCCGTGAGCCCATCGCCGAGCCTGCGCCAATGCCTGCGTCCCGCTGTGGCCCTGCGGGACTTCACCACCTGGAAGGTGGGCGGAGAGGCCGAGTGGTTCGCCGAACCCGCCGGCAGCGCCGAGCTGCAGGCCCTGCTGCGCTGGCGCCTCGAGGCCGACCTGCCCCTGCACTGCCTGGGAGCCGGCTCCAACCTGCTGATCGCCGACAGCGGCCTGGCGGGGCTGTGCCTGTGCCTGCGCCGGCTCCAGGGCAGCCGCCTCGATGGGCGGGAGGGCTGGGTGGAGGCCGAGGCCGGTGAGCCCATCCCCACCCTGGCCCGCAAGGCCGCCCGGGCGGGGCTGAGCGGGCTGGAATGGGCCGTGGGCATCCCCGGCACGGTGGGCGGTGCGGCCGTGATGAATGCCGGCGCCCAGGGGGGCTGCACGGCCGAGTGGCTGCACTCCCTGCGGGTGCTGGATCCAGCCCGCCCGGACCAGCCCTTCACCCTGGAGGCCAGCGAGCTGGCCTTCGCCTACCGCCACAGCCGCCTGCAGCAGGAGCCCCTGGTGGTGCTCTCAGCGCGCTTCCGCCTTGAACCGGGCCACGATCCGGCCACGGTCACGGCCCGCACCAGCGCCAACCTGCACAGCCGCACCAGCACCCAGCCCTACCAGCAGCCCAGCTGTGGCAGCGTGTTTCGCAATCCCGAACCGCAGAAGGCGGGCCGGTTGATCGAAGACCTGGGCCTCAAGGGGCTGAGCATCGGCGGCGCCCAGGTGTCTCCGATCCACGCCAACTTCATCGTCAACACCGGCAACGCCACGGCGGCCGACATCGACGCCCTCATCGCCGCCGTGCAGGAGCGGGTGGAAGCCGCCCACCAGCTGCGGCTGCACACCGAGGTGAAGCGGCTGGGATTCTGAGCCCCACGCCAGCGCTTAGCCTTCGGCAAACGATTCCCCAGGCATGGCCGGCTTCGGACTTCCCAACTTCGGACAGCTCACCGAAGCCTTCAAGAAGGCCCAGGAACTGCAGCAGAACGCCCAGAAGCTCCAGGAGGAACTGGATGCCATGGAACTGGAGGGCTGCAGCGCCGATGGCCGCGCCAGCGTCTGGCTTTCGGGTAACCAGCAGCCCCTCAAGGTGCGCCTGGCACCGGAGCTGGTGGCCGAGGGGGCCGGCAGCTGCGAGGCCGCCGTCCTGGAGGCCCTGCAGGCGGCCTACGAAACCTCCACCGGCACCATGAAGGGCCGCATGGAGGAGCTCACCGGCGGACTCAACCTCAATCTTCCCGGCGCCGGGGGCTGAGACCCTGGGGACCCTCAGCCCCCGGCGCCGGTCTGCTCGGCGCTGCTCTCGCGCCCCAGCCGTTGCCGCCGGCTGCGTCGGGACGGCTGGCGCAAGCGGGGATCGAGCCTCGGCTCAAGGCGATTGCCCCGGCGCCTGAGGTCCGGCTGCTCGGAGCCACTGGCGGCCCCGGAGCGCTGCTGTGCTGCCAGCTGCGCCTGAATCTGCTCCAGGCAGTGGTGGTAGTGGAGCTGGCGATCCCAGGGCTCGGCGGCAACACAGCCCGGTTCGCCCCCCCGGTGCAGGCAGTTGCTGAAGCGGCAGTGCCCCCCGCTGAGGCGCTGGCGCAACTCCGGGAACAGCGCCGCCAGGGCCGCTGGATCAGCCGGCAGCTCGGGCCGGTTAAAGCCGGGCGTGTCAGCCACCAGGGCGCCGGGAGCGAGGGCGAACAGTTCCACGTGGCGGGTGGTGTGGCGGCCCCGCTGGAGGCGGCCGGATACGGGCCCCACCCGCAGCTCCAGGGCAGGACTGAGGCTGTTGAGCAGGCTGCTCTTGCCCACGCCGGAGGGGCCGCAGAGCACGGCGATGCCGGCCTGGGCGAGGCGACGGCGCAGCGGCTCCAGGCCCAGACCGCTGCGCTCGGACACCGCCAGCGGGTCGTACCCCCAGCCCCGAACCCGGGTGCACCAGGCCTCCACCTGCAGCGGGGGCAGCAGATCCGCCTTGGAGAACACCAGCTCCACGGCCCGGCCGCTGGCCTCGGCGGTGATCAGGAAGCGGGTGAGCTGCAGTGGGTCAGGGCGTGGCTCCGCCAGAGCCACCACCACCACCACCCGCGACACGTTGGCCACGGCCGGTCTGACCAGCAGCGAGGAGCGCGGCTGCACGGCAGCCACGGCGCCGCGGCCGCCAGCCCAGTCGATGCCCTCCAGGTGCACCCGATCCCCGGCACAGATGCTCTGGCCGCCCTTGGCCAGACGGCTGCGGCGGGTGCAGAGCAGCCGCCGCAGCCCTCCGGGCCCGGCCTGCTCCAGATCCACCCAGCAGTAATTGGCCTGCAGGGCCACCACCATCCCGCTGCCGGTGCACGGATACGGGCAGGGATCAGCCGCCATGGCGGCGCACCAGCAGGCGCACGGCCGCCGGTGCGGGAGGGGGGTCGCCACTGGGCTGGGCTGGCTGCTGCGGGTCCACCAGCTGCACCTGGTGGCCGGCCTGGCGCAGGCCCTCGGCCACCATCTGCTCCGGTTCGCCGCCATCGAGATCCACCTGCAGCCAGGCCCCGGGTTCGAGCGCCTCGAGGGCCAGCCGGGAGCGGATGAAGTTGAGCGGGCAGGGGGTGCCGCGCAGGTCCAGACAGGTGCTGGGGGTGGGCAATGGCATCAGTCGCGATGACCGAACAGGCCGCCGAACAGGCCGCTCTTGTGCGGATGCTTGTGACCCTTGCTGGTGTGGTGGCCGGCCAGCTCCTCGAGCAGCTCGCGCTCGTGGTCGTTGATCTTGGTGGGCAACTGAACCTTGACGCTAAACTGGTGGTTGCCGCGAGCCACGGGGTTGCCGAGCTTCGGCACCCCCTTGGCCTGCAGGCTGAGCACGGCGCCGGGTTGGGTGCCGGCCGGGATCGGCAGCTGCTCGTGGCCGTCCACGGTCTCCACCTCGATCGTGTCGCCGAGGATCGCCTGCAGGTAGTTGAGCGTGACCTCCGACTGGATGGTGATGCCATCGCGGCGCAGGTGGGGATGGGGCTGCACGCTCAGGAACACGTAGAGGTCGCCGGCAGGGCCGCCTCGCTGGCCGGCGTTGCCCTCATGGGCCACCCGCAGGCGGGTGCCGGAGTCGACGCCGGCGGGAATGTTGATGCGCAGTTTCTTGCGCACCTGCTGAACCCCCTGACCGCCACAGGCGGTGCAGGGATCGGCGATCACCTCGCCGCTGCCCTCACAGGTGGGGCAGGTGGTGACCTGGGTGAAGCTGCCGAAGGGGGTGCGGGTGGCGCGGCGCACCTGGCCCGCACCGCCGCAGGTGGTGCAGGTGGTGGGCCCACTGCCGGCCTTGGCGCCGCTGCCGTTGCAGGTGTTGCAGGTTTCCAGGTGGCGGATCTGCACCTCCTTCTCGATCCCGAACACCGCCTCCTGAAAGCTGATGGTGAGGTCGAGGCGCAGATCGTCACCCTGGCGCGGACCGCGGCGCCGCGGTCCGCCGCCGGCCGCCCCACCGAAGCCGCTGAAGAAGGTTTCGAACAGATCGGCGAAACCGCCCACATCGCCCATGTCCGGCATGCCGGCGGCGCCACCCAGGCCGGCTTCACCGAACTGGTCGTAGCGGGCGCGCGTCTGGGGATCACTGAGCACCTCGTAGGCGCGGCCGATGTCCTTGAAGCGCTCCTCGGCGCCCGGATCCTTGTTGATGTCGGGGTGATACTGACGCGCCAGACGCCGGTAGGCCCGCTTGAGGCTGTCGGCGTCGGCGTCCCGGCTGACCCCGAGCAGGTCGTAGTAATCGGCCATGGATCAGGAGTCGGAGGTGGGCACCCCGGCGGCGCCATCGGCCGGTGCGGCGGCGGCGGCCGGAGGGGCCCCGGACCCTGCGCCGGGGCCGGGGCCCATGGACACCTTGACCAGGGCGTGGCGCAGCACGCGGCCGTTGAGCTGATAGCCGCGCTGCAGCTCGGCGATCACCACGTCTTCGGGGTGGTCATGGCTCTCTTCCCGCAGCACCGCCTCGTGCAGGCTGGGATCGAACGGCTCGCCCTCCACCCGCATCGGCGAGACGCCCAGCTGCTTGAACACCTCCACCAACTGCTTGTAGAGCCCCTGGTAGCTGCGGTGGAGATTCTGGGCCTCCTCGTGCTCGGGGGTGAGCTGCTGGCGGGCGCGCTCGAAGTTGTCCACCACCGGCAGGATCTCACTGAGAGTGCTGCAGGTGATCTGCACGCGCTGGTCGTCCTGGTCACGGCTCTGGCGTTTGCGGAAATTGTCGAAGTCCGCCGCCAGGCGCATGTATTGGCTGTTGAGGTTGTCGTGCTCGGCCCTCAGGGCCGCGAGCTGGGCCTCAAGCCGGGCGGCCCGCTCGGCTGGATCGGCGTCGCTGGGATCAACCGCAGGATCGGCGCCGGCAGCCTCCGCGGGACCACTGCTGGCGAACGGCGCCTCAGGGACACCGCCACCCGGGAGGGTGTCGTGCCCCCCCTGGCTCCCGGCCGCGGCCCCCTGGAGTGGCTGCTGCAGATCAGCTCCGGCACTGGACTCGGGCCCCACCGCAGGTTCTCCACTCATGGCTGACAAGCGCACTGTTTGGTTCTAGACATGTTGGAACTTGAGGGGCTCACCCCACAAGCGGGGGAAGCCCGCACCTTCGGCGCATGACCTTCACTCCGTCCAGGCCCGTACTGGAAGCCGTCAGTGCCGCCCAGCAACGCCTGGAGATCGAGCTGCTGCGCGGGGAGCCGGTGCTCAGCGCCGAACAGCTCCAACCCGAACTGCTCAACAACACGGTTCTCCCCCTGGAGCGCTGGTTGCAGCTGGGTGCCTGCCCGGCCGGCGAGCCCGAGGCCGGGCACCTGCCCGTGGCAGTGCCGAGTCACTGGGACCAGGAGCAGCGCCAGCAGCTCGCCAGCGAGCTGAACCGCAAGGGCTACATGCCCGAATTCCGCCTCGCCCTCAGCCCGGACATCCAGGAGGCCCTGGGCCGCACCCTGGAGATCCCGGAGGCCACCATCCCCCTGCACTCGCTCACCGACGAGCTCGGTCTGCGCACAGACAGCGAAGAGCTGCAGGAGATCTCCGACCTCGAGGATCTGGAGGCCGACCTGGCCAGGGCGGCTGGCGATGCCAACACCTCGCCGATCATCAATCTGGTGAACCGGCTCCTGGTGGAGGCCCTCAGCGTCGAGGCGAGTGACATCCACATCGAGCCCCAGGAGCACACCCTGGAGGTGCGCTTCCGGCTGGACGGGGTGCTGCAGAAGCGCTTCGAGGATCTGCCCCGGAGCCTCACCCCGGCCGTCACCTCCAGGGTGAAGATCATGGCCGACCTGGACATCGCCGAACGGCGCATGCCCCAGGACGGTCGCATCCGGCGCCGCTTCCGCGGCCGTCGCATGGACTTCCGGGTGAGCACCCTGCCCAGCCGCAACGGCGAGAAGGTTGTGCTGCGGCTGCTGGACAGCGGCGCCACCGAGCTGGGTCTCAACAAGCTGATCACCGACCCCGAGGCCAGACAGACCCTGCGCACCATGGGCTCCAAGCCCTACGGCATGGTGCTGGTGACCGGGCCGACGGGCTCGGGAAAATCCACCACCCTCTACGCCCTGCTGGCGGAGCGCAACGATCCGGGCATCAACATCTCCACCGTGGAGGACCCGATCGAATACACCCTCCCCGGCATCACCCAAACGCAGGTGAACCGGGAGAAGGGATTTGACTTCGCCACCGCTCTGCGGGCCTTCATGCGCCAGGACCCGGATGTGCTGCTGGTGGGGGAGACGCGCGACCTGGAAACCGCCAAGACCGCCATGGAGGCGGCCCTCACCGGCCACCTGGTGATGACCACCCTGCACTGCAACGACGCCCCCAGCGCCATCGCCCGGCTTGATGAGATGGGCGTGGAACCCTTCCTGGTGAGCGCGTCGCTGCTGGGGGTGATCTCCCAGCGCCTGGTGCGGCGGGTGTGCAACGCCTGCCGCATCCCCTACCACCCCGGCCCGGAGGAACTCGGCCGCTTCGGGATGGTGGGCGGTCAGGAAGCCGAGGTCACCTTCCACCGGGCCAACACCACCCACGTGGGCATGGAGGGATGCTGTCCGGTGTGCAATGGCACCGGTTACAAGGGCCGCATCGGCGTGTTCGAGATCCTGCGCATGAACGACGAGCTCTCGGCGGCGATCGCCAGACGCCAGAGCACCGATGTGCTGCGCCGCATGGCCCTGGAAACCGGCATGAGAACCCTGCTGGGTTACGGGCTGCAGCTGGTGCGGGAGGGTCATACCACCCTGGCGGAGGTGGAGCGTGTCCTGCTCACCGATTCCAGCCTGGAGAGCGAGCGCCGGGCCCGATCCCTGAATTCCCAGACCTGCAACACCTGCGGTGCAGGACTGCGCGAAGAGTGGCTTGAATGTCCCTACTGCCTCACGAGCACCCAGCTCTGAGCTCCGCCGTTTCAGGTTCCCCATGGCCGTGATGATCGAAGACCTGATGAGCCAGCTCGTTGCCGACGGCGGCAGCGACCTGCACATCAGCGCCGGCTTGCCCCCCTACGGCCGCTTCAACGGCCAGCTCAGGCCGATCCAGGACGAGCGGCTGGACAGTGATGCCTGCAACAAGCTGATCTTCTCGCTGCTCAACAATTCCCAGCGCAAGCAGCTGGAGCAGAACTGGGAGCTCGACTGCTCCTACGGCCTGCGGGGGGTGGCGCGCTTCCGGGTGAACGTGTTCCGCCAACGCGGCACCTACGCGGCCAGCCTGCGGGCCCTGGGCAATGACATTCCCAGCATGCAGGCCCTGGGCCTGCCGCCGATCGTGGAGGAGACCAGCCGTCTGCCGAAGGGTCTGGTGCTGGTAACCGGACCGACGGGCTCGGGCAAGACCACCACTCTGGCGGCGATCCTGGATCACATCAACAAAACACGCGCCGAGCACATCATCACGATCGAGGATCCGATCGAATTCACCTACCGATCCGACAAGAGCGTCGTGCACCAGCGGCAGGTGCACGACGACACCCGCAGCTTCGCCAACGCGCTGCGCGCCTCGCTGCGCGAAGATCCTGACGTGATCCTGGTGGGAGAATTGCGCGATCTGGAGATCATCCAGCTGGCGATCACCGCTGCCGAAACAGGTCACCTGGTGTTAGGAACCCTGCACACCAGCTCCGCCGCCCAGACGGTGGACCGCATGGTGGATGTGTTTCCCGCCGGCCAGCAGACCCAGATCCGCGTGCAGCTCAGCACCAGCCTGGCCGCGGTGTTTGCCCAGACCCTCTGCGTGCGCCACAACCCCGCCCCGGGGGAACTGGGCCGGGTCATGGCCCAGGAGATCATGATCAACAACCCCGCCGTCGCCAACCTGATCCGCGAGGGCAAGACAGCCCAGCTTTACTCCCAGATCCAGACGGGCGGGCAGATGGCCATGCAGACCCTGGAGAAGGCCCTGGCCGATCTGGTGGTGGCCAACCAGGTGACCATGGATGAGGCCCTCTCGAAGAGCACCAAGCCCGAGGAGCTGAAGCGTCTGATCACCCAGCTGAGCTGATCCCCCTGCGTCGATCGCCGCCCAGGCCCAACCCATGCCCACCTTCACCGCCAGTTACACCAACAGCCGGGGCAAGACCCAGGACATCGACGTCGATGCCGGTGATGCCCTGCAGGCCAAACGCCGCCTGCGCCAGCGCGGCATCCGGGTCACCGACATCAAGGTCAAACCGCAAAGCTCGGCCAGCAGCCTGCGCGCCCAGCGGGAACTGAATCAGAAGCTGCGGTTCTCGGGTCTGAAGAGCGTCTTCGAACGCCGGCCTGGCATCAAGCACAGGGCCGTATTCGCCAGCAAGATGGGCGCCCTGGTGAGCACCGGGGTGCCGATCATCCGCAGCATCGATCTGATGGCGTCGCAGCAGAAGCTGCCGATGTTCAAGCGAGCTCTGGAATCGGTGAGCCTGGAGCTGAACCAGGGCAACAGCCTCGGCACGGCGATGCGCGCTTGGCCGAAGGTGTTTGATCGCCTCACGATCGCCATGGTGGAGGCCGGTGAAGCCGGCGGTGTGCTCGATGAAGCCCTGCGCAGGCTGGGCCAGCTGCTGGAGCAGAACGCCAGATTGCAGAACAAGATCAAGGGAGCATTGGCCTACCCGATCGCCGTTCTGGTGATTGCGATCGCGGTATTTCTGGGGATGATGCTGTTCATCATCCCGATCTTCGCCGACCTCTATGCCCAGCTGGGCGGCGAGCTGCCTGCATTCACGCTGTTCTTCGTGAACGTCAGCAACCTGCTGCGCTCGAGTGCCGCCCTGTTCCTGGCTGCCGGTCTGGCACTGGCCATCTTTGTGCTGGTGCGGTTTTACAAAACCCATTACGGGCGGCGGCGCATCGACGCCCTGATGCTGAAACTGCCGCTGTTCGGCGACCTCATCCAGAAAACCGCCACGGCGCGCTTCTGCCGCACCTTCAGTTCTCTGACCCGGGCCGGGGTGCCGATCCTGCTCTCCCTCGATGTGGTGCGCGAGATCACCGGCAACTCGATCATTGCCGACACCATTGCCAACAGCCGCGAGGATGTGATGCAGGGGATTCCCCTGAGCGTGGCCCTGGGGCGTACGAAGGCCTTTCCCGATCTGGCTCTGAGCATGCTCTCGATCGGCGAGGAAACCGGTGAGATGGACACGATGTTGTCCAAGGTCGCCGATTTCTACGAAGATGAAGTGGAAAATGCCACCAAGGCCCTCACCTCCCTGCTGGAACCTCTGATGATCATCGTTGTGGGGGGAATCGTGGGTGTGATTCTTGTGGCCATGTATCTGCCCATATTCAACATCTTCGACCAGATCCGCTGAGCTGGTCCGCCAGGGCCATGCCGGCGATCCAGCCGGAGGTCCAGCAGTGCTGGAAGTTGAAGCCGCCAGTGATGCCATCCACATCCAGCAGCTCGCCCACGAGGGAAAGCCCGGGTTGCAGCCGGCTCGCCATCGTGGCCAGATTCACCTCCGCGAGGGGAACGCCGCCGGCGGTGACGAACTCCTCGCCGAAGGGTCCCCGGCCGCTCACCGCATAGACGGAATTCCGCAGGGCGCTGATCAGATGGCGCTGCTGCTCCCGGGTGAGATCGGCCCAGCGACGCTCGGGCTCCACGCCGCTCCTGGTGAGCAGGTGCTGCCAGAGGCGGCGACTCAGCTCCGGCCAGGGCCGGGCACTGGCCAGCTGGCGGCGGGCCTGGGAGGAGCGGGCCTGCTGGACCAGCTGCTCCAGATCCGCCTGGGAGCGGCCACCGCTCCAGTCAACCCGCAGCCGGGCCCGGTAGCGGCTGGTGTGCAGCTGGCGGGCGGCGAAGGCCGTGAGCCGCAGGGTGGCCGGCCCGCTGAGGCCCCAGTGGGTGATCAGCACCGGCCCGCGCTGCCGCTGGCTGCCGCCATCGGGCAGCTCCAGAATCAGGCCCACCGGATCCATCGCCACACCGGCCAGGGCCAGCAGGGGCTCGCCGGCCAGGGCCAGGGTGAACAGGGAGGGCACCGGCGGCACCAGGCTGTGGCCAAGGGCCGCCGCCAGGCGGCGACCACTGGGATGGCTGCCGGTGGCCAGCACCAGCTGTCCTGCCGTGAGCGGCTGGGGCTCCCCCCGCAGCTCCAGCGCGAAGCCCTCCGCAACAGGTGCCACCGCCTGCAGGGCCAGGCCGGTGTGCAGCGTCACCCCGGCCCTGGCGGCGGCGCGCCGCAGGGTGTCCACCACCGAGCTGGAGCGGTTGGAGCGGGGAAACAGGCGGCCGTCGGGCTCCTCCACCAGCTCCAGGCCGTGATCCTGAAACCAGGCCAGGGCATCCCCCGCCGCGAACCGGGAAAAGGGACCGCGCAGCGCCCTGCTGCCCCGGGGGTAGTGCGCCACCAGCTCGCGGGGATCCCAGCAGGCGTGCGTGACGTTGCAGCGGCCGCCGCCGCTGATGCGCACCTTGGCCAGGGGCTCGGGGGTGGCCTCCAGCAGATGCACGCCTTGCACACCGGCCTCGGCAGCGACGATCGCGGCCATGAACCCGGCCGGACCACCACCGGCAACCACCACCGGCAACCGCTCAGGATGCATGGCTGGGCAGCATGGGGGAATGGAGCAGCACGTGGATCCAGGCCAGCGGGGAGCCAGCTACCGCTTCAGTGTGGCGCCGATGATGGACTGCACGGATCGGCACTTCCGCGTGCTGATGCGCCAGGTCACTCGCCACAGCCTGCTCTACACCGAAATGGTGGTGGCCCGGGCCCTGCACCATGCCCGGCGGGAGGCCGGAGCGGAGCGGCCGGGCAGACGGGACGGACGGCTGGAGCGGCTGATCGGCTTCGACCCCTGCGAGAAGCCGCTGGCGCTGCAGGTGGGCGGCGACGAGCCGGCGCTGCTGGCCGAAGCCGCCCAGCTGGCTGCCGACTGGGACTACGACGAGATCAACCTCAACGTGGGCTGCCCGAGCGAGAAGGTGCAGCAGGGCCGCTTCGGGGCCTGCCTGATGGCCGACCCGGAGCGGGTGGCGCGCTGCGTGGAGGCCATGGCGGTCGCCGGCCCGCTGCCGGTGACGGTGAAGCACCGCATCGGCATCGACACGCGCGACTCCTTCCCGGAGCTGCTGGCTTTCGTGGACACCGTGGCGGCCGCCGGGGCGCGGCGCTTCAGCGTGCATGCCCGCAAGGCCTGGCTGCAGGGTCTCGACCCGAAGCAGAACCGCACCATCCCGCCCCTGCGCCACGACTGGGTGCACAGGATCAAGGCCGAGCGGCCGGATCTCATCATCGAGATCAACGGCGGATTGCAGACCCTGGACGACTGCCTGCAGCAGCTGCGTCACGTGGATGGGGCGATGGTGGGGCGCGCGGCCTACAACCATCCGCTGCGCTGGATCGGCGTGGATGAGGCGATCCATGGCGCCGGCAGTGCGTATGCCGGCAGACCCCACCTGGCCAGGGCCGCGGCGGTGCTGCGGGGGCTGGTGCCCTACGCCGAGCGTTGGTGCGGCCAGGGCGAGCGGCTTTGGCCCCTCGCCCGCCACCTGGTGAAGCTGGTGGAAGGCGTTCCGGGGGCCCGAAGCTGGCGGCACCAGCTCAGCCTGGCCGCCGGGGAGCGCCAGGCCGGAGCCGAGGTGCTGGAGCGGGCCGCCCGGCAGCTGGAGGAGGCTCAGTCCTCGGCGCCGGGGTAACCGCCGTCGCCGTCCTGGAAGCCGCCGTCAAAACCGCCACCGGCACCGGCACTGCCGCTGCGGCGGCGACGCGTACGCCCGGCCTCAAAACCGCTCTCAGGGGATCCTCCGCCGTAGCTGCGGTCTTCCCAGCCGCGGGCCCCGGAACCCCTGGAGCCATCAGCGGCCACGGGCGCGGCGCCGCCTCCTCCGCCACCGCCATAGCCGCCACCACCGCCGTAGCCACCACCACCGCCGGCGCCGCCATAGCCACCGCCGCCAGCACCGCCAGCACGGCGCGGGGCGCTGCCACGGGGTTCGGCCTTGTTGATGCGCAGCGGGCGGCCCATCAGTTCGGCGCCCTGGAGGGCCTCCACGGCCCGGCTTTCCATCTCGGGATCGGCCATCTCAACGAAGGCGAAGCCGCGCTTGCGACCGGTGTCGCGCTCAAGGGGGAGGGAGCAGTTGACCACCTCCCCATGGGGGGAAAACAGCTCCACCACATCCTCCTGCTCAGCGCGGAAGGGCAGATTGCCGACGAAGATGCTCACGTCTAAGGGGTAGGCGGGGGGAAGGAACCCAGCACTGGGGCTCCAGAAGCCTAGGGCCGGTTCAGGCAGGATTCTGCAGCGCCGGCTCCAGCCGCTGCCGGGCCGCCAGCAACTGGGCACGCACCCGCTCGAAGCCGGTGCCCCCCTCGCTGCGGCGGGCCGCCACCACCTGGCGCGGTGCGATGGCGGCAAAGATGTCGGCTTCAAACGCCGGATGCAGCTGCCGCCAGCGCTCCAGGGGCAGATCGCGCAACAGCACCCCCTGCTCCAGGCAGGTCTTCACCAGGCCCCCCACCAGCTGATAGGCCTCCCGGAAGGGCACCCCCCTGGCCACCAGGTAATCGGCCACGTCGGTGGCGTTGGAGAAGTCGGCCGCCACCGCCGCCTCCAGCCGCTGGGGGCGAAACTCCAGGCCCTCCTCAAACAGGATCGCCATCGCCTCAAGGCAGTCGCGCACGGTGCGCACACCGTCGAACAGGGCCTCCTTGTCTTCCTGGAAGTCCTTGTTGTAGGCGAGCGGCAGGCCCTTGATCATGGTGAGCAGCCCCATCAGGTGGCCGAACACCCGGCCGCTCTTGCCGCGCACCAGTTCGGGCACGTCGGGATTCTTCTTCTGCGGCATCAGGCTGCTGCCGGTGGCGCAGCGATCACTCAGAGCGACAAAGCCAAACTCTTCACTCGCCCAGAGGATCACCTCCTCGGCCAGGCGGCTGAGATGGGCCAGCACCAGCGCACCTGCGGCCATGAACTCCACGGCGAAGTCGCGGTCGCTCACGGCATCGAGGCTGTTGGCGTAGATGGCCTCGAAGCCCAGCTCCGCCGCGGTGGCGCGGCGGTCAATCGGCACCGGGGTGCCGGCCAGGGCCGCCGCCCCCAGCGGGCAGATGTTCACCCGCCGGCGCACGTCCGCCAGGCGGGAGCGGTCGCGCTCCGCCATCTCGATGTAGGCCAGCAGGTGGTGGGCCAGGCAGAGGGGCTGGGCCCGCTGCAGATGGGTGTAACCGGGGATCAGGGTGTCGGCGTGGCGTTCGGCCTGGGCCAGCAGGGCCCGTTGAAAGCGCTGCAGATCGCCGTCGATGGCATCGATCTGGCGCCGCAGCCACAGGCGCAGATCGGTGCCCACCTGGTCGTTGCGGGAGCGGCCGGTGTGCAGCTTCTTGCCCAGCGCTCCGAGCAGCTCGATCAGCCGGCGCTCCACGGCGAAGTGCACGTCCTCGGCCTCCAGGCCCGGGTTGAAACGACCCGCGGCCGCCTCCGCCCGCACCAGCTCCAGACCCTCGATCAGCCGCGCCGCCTCCACCTCACTGATCACCCCGCACTGGCCGAGCATGCGGGCATGGGCCACCGAACCATCCAGGTCGTCCTGCAGCAGGGCGATGTCGAAGCCGATCGAGGCGTTGAAGCGCTCGATGGCGGGATGCAACCCCTGCTCGAAGCGCTGGCTCCAGGTGGACGAGGTGGAGTCAACGGCCATGGACGGGCGCGCAACGGCTGAGCGGGCTGGGGTTCAGCTTGCCACTCAGCTCCCGGGGCCGCCCGGGGAGAGGGTGGGAAGCATCACCTCGTCGCGCACCTTGAACACCACCATGGAGGCATCGTCCTGCGGCTGCCGGTCTGCTCCCACGAAGCGATCCAGGCGGCCGAACAGCTGGTTGAGGATGCCCTGGGCCTCCAGGCCCGCGCGACTGGCCACCAGCAGGCTGCGCTGCAACCGCTCCTCCTCGTAACGCTCGCCGCTGAGGCTGCTGGCCTCGGTGACGCCATCGGTATAGAAGAGCACCACATCGCCGGGCTCGAGCACGATCGACTCGAGGCCGTAATCGGCCTCGCTCTGCAGGCCGATCAGCAGGCCAGGAGCATCGAGGCGCTCGACGCGGTTGAGACGCCGCCGCCAGAGCAGCGGGGGGTTGTGGGCCGCGTTGCTGTAGCGCAGCAGCCGTGTCAGCGGATCGAAGTCGGCATAGAAGAGCGTCACGAACCGGTGTGACTGGGAGAGGTCCTCCTGGGCCAGCTGGTTGAGGTCATGCAGGATGCGATCGGGGGCATGGCCGCTGAGGGCACCCGCCCGCAACATGCCCCGCAGCAGGGTCATCAACAGGCCCGCCGGCACCCCCTTGCCCATCACATCCCCCACCACCACCGCCCAGCGGCCGCGTTCGCGGCGGCGCCCGAGCAGGCGGGGGCGGGTGGGGATGAAGTCGATGTAGTCGCCGCCCACCTCGAAGGCGGGGCGGCAGCGGGCCGCCAGGTCCACCCCCTCGATCACCGGACAGCGGTCCGGCACCAGCTGGGCCTGGATCTCGGCGCCGATGCTGAGCTGCCGGTCCACCCGCTCATGGCGACGCATGTCCTGCTGCAGCACCTCGTTCTCCAGGGCCACGGCGGTGAGATCGGCCACCAGTTGCACATGGCGGCGGTGCACCTCACTCCAGCAATACCCCTCCCGCCGGCTGAACACATACAGCCGCCCGCGCTGGCGGCCACGGGCCACCAAAGAGGTGGAAAACAGCTCAACGCGGCCCAGCAGGCTGCCCACCTGCCGATCCAGTCGGGAGGCCTGCTCCAGCTCGGCCTCACCGTCGTCGTGGGCCACAACCTGCAGGTCGGCCTCCGGCAGGGCCGCCAGGCGGCGCACCAGGTCGGCGCTGTGCTCCAGGGGCGCGGCATGCACCTGCTCACGCCACAGGCGCCCGTCCTCGTGGAAGGACACCAGCAGGGCCCCGTCGGCCTCCACCAGGCGGGCGGCCACCAGCGGCACCAGCTCCAGAAGGCGGCTGAGGTTGGTGAAGCTGCGCAACACGAAGCCCAGGGACGCCAACAGCTCCTGGTTGCGGCGCTGCTCGCGGTTGAGGCTGTCGAGCAGCTGCCGCAGCGAGGTGCCGGGCGAGAGCGGGGGCTGGGGCAGTGCTGGCGGCGTCTGGCTCACCGAGCTGCCGCGAAGGAGTCGCAAGATAGCCGCGTTCGCACGCAAACGAGCTCAGCTCAACCTCAGCCTGCGAGCAGGGCCTCCACGAATTCGAAGCTGTTGAAGGGTCGCAGGTCGCGGATGCCCTCGCCGGCGCCGATGAAGCGGATCGGCAGACCGGCCTCCGAGGCCACCGCCAGGGCCACGCCGCCGCGGGCACTGCCGTCGAGCTTGGTGATCACCACTCCCGTGAGGCCTGCGGCACTGGCGAAGGCCATGGCCTGCCTGAGGCCGTTCTGGCCCTGGCTGGCATCGAGCACCAGCAGGGATTCCACGGCAGCCTCGGGGGCCAGCCTGTCGATGATGCGGCGCACCTTGGTGAGCTCCTCCATCAGGTTGTGCTTGGTCTGCAGCCGGCCGGCGGTGTCCACCAGCACCAGCTCGGTGCCCTTGGCCTGAGCCGCGCCGATGGCGTCGTAGACGACGGCCGCGGGATCGGCGTTGGCGCTGGGGTTGGCGATCACCGGCACCTGGCTGCGGTCGCCCCAGGCCTGCACCTGCTGCACCGCGGCGGCCCGAAAGGTGTCGGCTGCGGCGATCAGGCAGCTGTAGCCGCTGCGCACGGCCAGGTTGGCGAGCTTGCCGAGGGTGGTGGTCTTGCCCACTCCGTTCACACCCACCATCAGCCACACATTCAGGCGCCCCTTCTGGGGCGCCAGCAGGGGCACGCCGCTGGTTTCGATGGGGCCCTCGAGAATGGAGCGCAGCTGGTCCTTGAGGAAGCGCAGTCCCTCAGCCGACTCCACCACCTCCTCGTTGAGACGCTGGCGCAGGGCCTCCAGCACCCGGTCGGTGGCACTCACGCCCACGTCGGCCCGCAGCAGGGCCGTCTCGAGGTCATCGAGCAGCTCGGGGCTGAGGGGGTCGTCGCCAAGGCTGTCGAGGAGCTGGGTGACGAAGCCGCGGCGGGTTTTCTCCAGGCCCTGGCGCAGCCGGCCCAGCCAATCGATCTCCTCCAGCGACACCTGATCGATCCGCCGGCCCTGGGCCGCCAGCACCTCGGCCGACCAGGTGAAGGTGTCATCGAAGGCCCCCAGACGGGGCTCGGCGCTGTCGACGCGCTCCACCGCCGGCTCGGCCGCTGGGGCGGCGTCGGGGGCGGCGTCGGGCACCGGCGGAGCGGTGAGGGCCTGCTGGCGCTCGGCGCGGCGGGCGGCCGCCTGCTCGAGCAGCGACGGACCGGCGGCAGGGGATGGCTCGGGCTCGAGGGCCGCAGGGGACGGCTCGGTGGGGGCAGACGGGGCGGGCTGCTCAGGGGCGGCCTGGGTGTTCTGGAGGCGGGCGGCCTCCTGCTCAGCCTTGAGGCGCGCATAGGCCTGGCGGGCCCATTCGAGGGCATCTTGGGAGGTCGCGTCGGACGCGGCCTCGCGGGATGGGGCCTCCTGGGGTGGGGCGGAGGCTGTGGGTGCAGCGGCAGGGGGCGCAGCCGGGAGCTCAGCGACGGCAGGAGAGGGCGCCACGGCCGGCTCCTCCGGGGCCTCCGCCGGCTCTGGAGCCACGGCCGGCTCCTCGGGGGCCGCCGGTTGGGGCTGAAGGTTGCGTCTGAACCAGTCGAACACCATCAGGCCCCACTCCGTACAGCCGTGGTGTAACGACGCAGCACGCCGTTGATCATGCGCCGGCCCTGCTCATCGCTGTAGCGGTTGGCGAGTTCCACGGCCTCGCTGCAGGCCACGGCGGCGGGGGTGGCGAACTCCGCCAGGTCCACCACCGCCAGGCGCAGGATGTCGCGATCGATGCGTGGCAGCCGGCCCAGGCGCCAGCCCTCCATCACCGCATCGAGGCGGCGGTCGATGTCCTCCCGGTCGCGCAGCACCGCCCGCGCACGCTCCACGGCTCCGCGCCGCACCTCCTCCTGGTCGGCAAGCAGCAGCAGACGCGGCAGCTCCAGGCTGGCGGAGAGGCGATTGAGCGCCTGTTCGGCAGCCGCCAGACCCTGCTGGAGGTGCTGGCGCACCCGCGGCAGCTGCTGGACACCCTGCTCCTGCAATTCACTGTCCAGCAGCTCCTGCTGGGCGGTCTGCAGATCGGCGGCAGAGCTGTCCAGGGCATCGCGCACGTGCTGGCTGAGGCTGGCCAGGGCCTGTTGCAGCAGCCCCTCCAGGGCCGGCTCGGGGTCACTGCGGTGCCGTGGGGCGCTCGTCTCGCCACGGTCGTTGGTCTGGCCCAGCATCAGCAGGGCCAGTTCACGGGAAAGACTGCGGCTGGACATCAGGACATCTGGGGGGCCCGCAGCTGGGCCAGAAGGCTGGAGAAGCTGCGGCTGGAACGATCTTCGCGCTCGTCGGAGCTGACGATGCCGGCGGAGATGATCGTGCGGAAAGCATCCTCCACCGAGAGATCCAGATCCTTCACCAGCCGCTCGGGAAGCACGGTGTACCAGCCGGTGGTGGGGTTGGGGGCGGTGGGGATGAAGACACTCAGCATCGGCTCGTCAAAGCCGCTCTGAAGGGCGGTGCCCACGGCTCCGGTGACGAAACCCACCGCATAGAGACCCTCGCGGGGGTATTCCACCAGGACGACACGGCGGAAACGGCTGGATTTGCCCTGCAGGAAGGTTTCCAGAAGCTGCTTGAGCGTCTTGTAGACCGAGCCGGCCAGGGGAATGCGCAGCAGCGTGCCCTCACCGAATTCCAGCAACCAGCGGCCCACGATGTTGCGGGCCATCAGACCGATCAGCAGGATTCCCAGCAGGGGAACGAGCAGACCCACCCCCAGGTTGATCAGCTCCTGCAGAAACGGATTGAGGGTGTTGAAGGGGTTGAACTGCTTGGGAATCGTGGTGAGAAACGCCAGCACGAACCGGCTGACCGTGGTGGCCAGCCAGATGGTGGTGGCCAGCGGAATCACCACCAGCAGGCCGGCGATCAGATCGTTCTTGAGGTCCTGCTGGAGACGGTTGCCAATCGGCAGGTCTGGTCTGGGATTGGACTGGACCAAGGCAAACCCGGCGTTCTGGCCATCAGATCAGTCCGTCAACCTAGCCAGCCGTTCCCCCCACGGTGCCCATCAGACCAGGGCCACCACCGCCACGAGCACAAAGGCGATGGCCAGGACAACGGCGCGGCCGGTACCCCCGAAGCGGCGCTGCTGCACCGCCAGGTTGCGACCGAAGCGGGCCTGGGCGAGCTGCTGCTCCGCCTGCTCAAGCTGCGGCCTGATCTGACTGTCGATGAACTCACGGGCCCGCTGTTTCTTCTCCTCCTCGCTGGCCTCGGGCGGGATGCGGCCCTCCTTTTCGGCCTCGGCGATCAGCTGGTCGACGAAACCGGGATCCTCCACCTGCTGCTTCTGCATCTCCAGCTGCATCGCCTGCTGGGCAATCGCGGCATCCTGCTGCTGGACCTCCTGGGCCAGGGCGGCCTCGCTGCTCACCGACAACGGCACGGCCACCACCATGGCGATCGCCAACACCACGGCGAGCACCCCCACCAGCCAGCGCAGGGGAGTCCGGCCGGCCGCTGCATCCAGCCGCTGGGCGGTCAGCATCAGCAGCAGACCCACCAGGGCCATGGGGCCCTCGCCCACCAGCCGGTCGAGGAACACCTGGCGGAAGGGTTCGAGGCCCCAGTTCCAGTTCACCAGCAGGGCTGTGAGCTGAAGCCCCATCAGCACCACCAGAGTGAGCCCCAGCCAGCGGAGCAGGAGGGCGATGCGGCCGGAGGACGCGGATGTGGGAGCCAAGCGCAGCAGAGTGGAGAGAAGTGGCGCAACTGTACGGGTGGCTGCCGGCTCTGCCAGCACACTGGCGGCGCGGCTCCGGGAGGAGGCCCGCCGTCTGGGCTTCGATCCCGTGGGGATCGCCTCCGTGCCGGGCGGCGAGCGGATGGCCCTGCGCAGCGCCGCGCTGGCGCGCTGGTTGCAGCGGGGTCACCAGGCCGACATGGCCTGGATGGCCGATCCGCGGCGCCGGGCGGTGGAAACGCTGCTGCCCGGTGTGCGCAGCCTGCTGGCCGTGGGGCTGAGCTACCACGTGGGGGCACAGCGGACCCCCGGGTCCCTGAAGGTGGCGCGCTACGGCTGGGGCCGCGACTACCACCGGGTGATCGACGGGCGCCTGCGACGGCTTGGGCGCTGGCTGGAGCGCCAGGTGGACACGGTGGGCTGGCGTGCCTGCGTCGACAGTGCACCGCTGATGGACAAGGCCTGGGCCGAGGAAGCCGGTGTGGGCTGGATCGGCAAGCACGGCAACCTCATCCACCGCCGACGGGGCTCCTGGTTGCTGCTCGGACACCTGCTCACCACCCTGGAGCTGCCGGCCGATGCACCTGCCCGGCCCCTGTGCGGCAGCTGCAGCCGCTGCATTCCCGCCTGCCCCACCGGAGCCATCAGCGAACCCTTCGTGGTGGACAGCCGCCGCTGTCTCGCCTTCCACACGATCGAGAACCGCGACGACGCCCTGCCGCAGCCGATCGCCCGGCAGCTGCAGGGCTGGGTGGCCGGCTGTGACCTCTGCCAGGAGGCCTGCCCCTGGAACCAGCAGGCCCTGCCAGCCAGCGACGACCCAGACCTGCAACCACGCCCCTGGTGGCTCAATCTGCGGGCGGAGGAGGCCCTGGGCTGGAGCGATGCGGAGTGGGACGAGCGCTTGCGGGCCTCGGCCCTGCGGCGCATCAGACCCTGGATGTGGCGGCGCAACATCCTTGCCGTCCTGGAGGGTGGGGCGGAAGTGGATCCCTAGGCTGGGTTGACTTGCCCCCGTTCGATGCCGTCGCGCTGGCGGCGCACCCTGGTGCGCACCCTCCCGCTCCTGGCGCTTGGCATGGGCCTCGGCAGCACGCCAGCGGCCAAGGCCCTGGTGCCCTTCGTCTACGTGCCCCAGCGCCCGGAGCTGGAGGCCACGGGTCTGGGCATCGCCCAGGCGGCGGCGCGGCTGCTGCAGCTGGGCCAGGCGGAGGATGCGGCGCGGCTGGCGGCGCTCACCGTGCAGCTGCTGCCGGCCGATCCCCGCGGCTGGGTGCTGCTGGCGGAGTCCCAGCTGCGCAGCGACCAGGCCGAGGCCGCCGGGGTGTCGCTGTCACGGGCCCGGGAACTCGATCCTGACAACGCCGGCATCTGGTTCGCCCAGGGCTCGCTGGCCCTGCGCGACGGCCGGCCCGGCGAGGGCCTCGAGCTGCTGCGCCAGGGGCTGCGCCGGGACCCCCGCAACGCCAACGCCTACTTCGATGTGGGCAACGCCCATATCCTGCTGAACCAGCCTCGCCAGGCGCTGGAGGCCTTCGCCCGGGCCGCCGACCTGCGGCGCGACTTCTGGGAGGCGATCAATAACAAGGCCTTGGTGCTCTACGAGCTGGACCAGGTGGACCAGGCGATCACGCACTGGCGCCGGGTGCTGCAGATCCAGCCGGAGGCCGCCGAACCCAACCTGGCCCTGGCCGCCGCCCTGTTCGGGCGCGGCGCCGACGGCCGCCGCGAGGCCCTGGACCTAGCCAGCAAGGCGCTCGCCTCCGAACCCAACTATGTGCTCGCCAGCCATCAGGAGGAGCAGCTGTGGGGGACGAAGCTGCGCAGCACCACCCAGCGCCTGCTGGAGCTGGAGGAACTGCGCGTCGATGTGGAACGGGCTGAGGCCAACGCCAGCCTCTGAGGCTGGGCAGCGGCCGGGCGGGCTGGGCTGCATCGGTAGGCTGATCGCCTCATTTCGCCCTCACACCGCAGCACCGGATGCCTGAGGAGCGACCAGGACAGCGACCCGGCGACCGGCCGGACGACTCTCGGATTCAGCCGATCGCCCTGCATCAGGAGATGCAGCGCTCTTACCTCGAATACGCGATGAGCGTGATCGTGGGCAGGGCCCTGCCGGATGTGCGCGATGGCCTCAAGCCGGTGCAGCGGCGCATCCTCTACGCGATGCACGAGCTGGGGCTCACCCCCGACAGGCCCTACCGCAAGTGCGCCCGCGTGGTGGGCGACGTGCTCGGCAAATACCACCCCCACGGCGATCAGGCGGTCTACGACGCCCTGGTGCGGCTGGTTCAGACCTTCGCCAGCCGCCATCCCCTGCTCGATGGCCACGGCAATTTCGGTTCGGTGGACGACGACCCACCGGCCGCCATGCGCTACACCGAGACGCGGCTGGCACCGATCGCGAACCAGGCCCTGCTGGACGAGATCGGCGACGACACGGTTGATTTCGCAGCCAACTTCGATGGCTCCCAGCAGGAGCCCACGGTGCTGCCGGCCCAGCTGCCCTTCCTGCTGCTCAACGGCTGCAGCGGCATCGCCGTGGGCATGGCCACCAGCATCCCGCCCCACAACCTCGGCGAGATCGTCGACGCCCTGATCGCGCTGGTGCGCAAACCGGAGCTCCCCGACGCCAAACTGCTGGAGCTGGTGCCCGGGCCCGACTTCCCCACCGGCGGCGAGGTGCTCACCGGCAGCGGCGTGCGCGACACCTACCTGAGCGGCCGCGGCAGCATCCCGATGCGGGGCGTGGCCCATTTCGAAGAGGTGCAGCCCGGCAAGGGCCGCCACCGCCGCAGCGCCGTGGTGGTAACCGAGCTGCCCTACCAACTCAGCAAGGCCGGCTGGATCGAGAAGCTGGCGGAGCTGGTGAACGACGGCAAGGTCGGCGGCATTGCCGACATCCGTGACGAGAGCGACCGCGACGGCATGCGCGTGGTGGTGGAACTGCGCCGCGATGCCAACCCCGAACAGGTGCTGGCCGATCTGCAGCGCCGCACGGCCCTGCAGAGCAACTTCGGCGCCATCCTGCTGGCGCTGGTGGATGGCCAGCCCGTGCAGCTCAGCCTGCGGCAACTGCTGCAGCGGTTCCTGGAATACCGGGAGCACACCCTGATCCGCCGCACCCGCCACGCCCTGCGCAAGTGCGAAGACCGGCTGGAGGTGGTGGTGGGGCTGATCCGGGCGCTCGACGACCTGCGCCGGGTGATCGACATGATCCAGGAGGCCCGTGACGCCGCCAGCGCCCGGGCCAGCCTGCAGGTGCATCTGGATCTGAGCGAACGGCAGGCCGATGCGGTGCTGGCCATGCCCCTGCGGCGACTCACCGCCCTGGAGCAGGACAGCCTGCGGAAGGAGGCCGAGGAGCTGGGCCACGAACGCACCCGGCTGCGGCATCTGCTCGACGACCGGGACACCCTGCTGGACACCCTGGTGGCCGAGTTCCGGGCGCTGAAGAAGCGCTTTGCCACCCCCCGGCGCACCCGGCTGGTGGAGGGGGGCGATGAGCTCACGGCCCAGCGCACGGCCGCCCAGCGCCCCAACACCGAACTGCAGCGTCGCCAGGCCCTGGGCGCCCTGGCCGGCGATGCCCGGCTGCTGATCCAGGCCGATGGCACCGTGAAGATCGTGGCCCCCCAGACCCTCGGCCGCCTGCACCTGGAGGTGGCGGCCGAGGCTGGCGAGCACCCGGCCCCGGCACGGCTGAACTTGCCGGTGCAGAGCGAGCCCCAGGTGCTGGCGTTCACGGCCGATGGCCGCGTGGCGCTGCTGCGCTGGGAATTTGCCGGCCAGCAGCCGGGCCTGGTGGAGCGCTTCCTGCCCGACAGCCTGGAGGGCAGCCGGGTGGTGCAGGTGCTGGCGCTGAGCGGCGGCGAGGAGGCCGGCAGGGCGGTTACCAGCCTGGCTCTGCTGAGCAGCGATGGCCGCTGCAAACGCCTGCCGCTGGAGCTGTTCCGCGAGCTCTCCGGACGGGCCGCCACGGTGCTGAAACTCAAGGAGGGGGTGCAGCTCAGCCGGGTGCTGAGCTGCCGGGACGGGGGCGAACTGGTGGTGGCCAGCAGCACCGGCCGCCTGCTGCGCCTGGCGGTGAACGAGGCCAACCTGCCCCTGATGGGCCGCACGGCCCAGGGGCCGGTGCTGCTGCGGCTGCTGCCGGGCGAAGCTGTGGTGGGCGCTGCCGGGGTGCGGGGGCCGGAGGGCTCGGTGCTGCTGGCAAGCCGTCGGGGTTGGCTGAAACGTCTGAGCGTGGATCAGCTGCGCCTGTGCCAGCGCGGAGATCTGGGCCAGATCGGCCTGCGCTTCAGCGATCGCCACGATCAGCTGGCCGACCTCTGTGACGCCGAAGCACCGCTGGTGGCGGCCCTGCTGAGCAACGGCCGCAGTGCCCGGCTGCAGCCCGCCGACCTGGACAGCCAGCACACCAGCGACGGGGGGATGAACCTGGGACTGGCGGAACGGGAGGAGCTGCAGGCCCTGGTGCCGCTGATCCGCTAGCGCGCTGCGGAGGCCAGCGGTTGGCGGGAGGCGGCCAGGCCCGAGGGCTCCAGCATCAGCTTGCTGGAGCGCAACTCCTCGTCCATCTCGATCGGGTAGGCCCCGTCGAAGCAGGCGGTGCAGAAGTGGCCGGATTGGGCCTGGGCGGCCTCCACCATGCCCTCCTTACTGAGGTAAGCCAGCGAATCGACACCGAGATGGGCGGCGATCTCCTCGAGGGTGAGGCGGGCGGCGATCAGCTGGTCCTGGGTGTCAGTGTCGATGCCGTAGAAGCAGGGGTGGGTGACCGGCGGCGAACTGATGCGCATGTGCACTTCGGTGGCACCGGCATCGCGCAGGGCCGCCACCAGCTTGCGACTCGTGGTGCCGCGCACGATCGAATCGTCGATCACCACCACCCGCTTGCCGGCCAGCACGTCGGGAAGGGGGTTGAGCTTCACGCGGATGCCGGCCTCACGCATCGCCTGGGTGGGCTGGATGAAGGTGCGGCCCACATAGCGGTTCTTGATCAGACCATCGGCGAAGGGGATACCGCTCAACTGGGAATAACCGATGGCGGCGGGGATTCCGGAATCGGGCACGCCGATCACGATGTCGGCCGCCACGGGGGTTTCCCGGGCCAGCACTTCGCCGATGCGCACCCGGTAGCTGTAGAGCGATTCGCCAAAGAAGCGGCTGTCAGGCCGGGCGAAATAGATCATCTCGAACACGCACAGCTTGGTGGGCTCCTCGCACCAGCGCAGGCGACGGGGTTCGGGATCGTGGAGACGGAAATGAATCAGCTCACCGGGGAGCACATCGCCACAGAAGCTGGCACCGATGATGTCCAGCCCACAGGTCTCGCTGCTCACCACCCAGCAGGCCTGCTCCTGCTCGCCCAGGTGACCGAACACCAGCGGTCGGATGCCATGGCCGTCGCGCAGGGCGAACAGCCCCGCCGGGGTGCCGATCACCAGGCTGAAGGCCCCGCGGCAGAGGCCGGCGGCCGTGCGGATGGCGGCCTCCCAGTCCATGCCGCCGTTCACGGCCCGCTGAACGGCGAAGGCGATCAGCTCGGAATCGGTGGTGGAGGTGAGTTCGTCGGCCAGTTCGGCGAGCTCGTGGCGGAGCTCGGCGGCATTCACCAGATTGCCGTTGTGGGCCAGAGCAAAGGGGCCCAGGCGACTGTTGAGCAGCACCGGCTGGGCGTTGCACACCTTGCTGCTGCCGGTGGTGGAGTAGCGGTTGTGGCCGATGGCCAGGGAGCCCGGCAGCCGCGCCAGCACGTCCTGGTCAAACACCTGGCTCACCAGACCCATGTCCTTGTGCAGGCGCACCTCACCGTCGTCGTCGAACACGGCGATGCCGGCCGACTCCTGGCCGCGGTGCTGGAGGGCATAGAGGCCGAAGTAGGCCAGGTTGGCCACGGGCTGATCCGCAGCCATCACGCCATAGACGCCGCAGGCCTCCTCGGGCTTGTCAGGACGCTCACCGCTGGACTCGTGGTTGCGCGCGGAGAACACCGTGGTCACGAGAACACCATCGTCACGAGAGCACCACCTTCACGAGAACACCATCAGCACAGGCCTCTCGTTGCGCTAGCCGAAGAACCATTCTGCACCAGGGATCCGGCACCTGGGGGTGGAGCGGCTCGGTTCAGCTGGTGGGCGGAAGATCCGCACCGAGTCGGCGCGGGATCGCCTGCTCGAAGCTGGCCCGCAGCTCGGCGATGGGGAGATCCAGCACGGACTGATCACCCTGGCGCAGGCGGAGCCGCGGGGCGGCCTGCACGCTGCCCAGCCGGACGGCGGAGATGGGATCGCCAGCGGCGGCGGCCTCAAGGGCGGCCTGCCAGCGGTCGGCGCACCGCACCGGCACACTCACGAGGATGCGGGCCCCACCCTCGGCGAACAGGAGCCGATCCAGCCGGACCGTGCTGGCCGGCAGCTCCAGCTCGGCGCCGAGGGGCGCGGCGGCAGCGGAGGCGATGCAGCACTCGGCCGCAGCCACCGCCAGGCCGCCGTCGCTGAGGTCGTGGGCGGAGGCCACCAGGCCCTGGGCGATCGCCTGGCGCAGGAAGGCCTGCACCGCGCGCTCCAGCGCCAGATCGATCTCGGGCGGGCGCCCCGTGACGGCTCCATGCAGCCGCTCCAGATAGCTGCTGCCGGCCAGGCCCAGGCGCGGATCGGCGGGAGTCTCCCCCGTTTCCAGCGGCACCCCCAGCAGCCAGATGGCGTCGCCGGCTTCGCGCCAGGCCTGGCCGCGCACCTGGGCCAGATCGTGCACCAGACCCACCATGCCCACCACGGGGGTGGGGTGGATCGGCTGCATGGAGCCATCGGGCAGGCGGGTCTCGTTGTAGAGCGACACGTTGCCGCCGGTGACCGGCGTGTCGAGGGCGCTGCAGGCCGCCGAGAGGCCGCGGCAGGCCAGGGCCAGCTGCCAGTAGCCGGTGGGGGTTTCGGGGGAGGGGAAGTTGAGGTTGTCGGTGACAGCCAGGGGCTCAGCGCCCACGCAGCTGAGGTTGCGGGCGGCCTCGGCCACCGCCGCCATGGCGCCGCGCTCGGGATCGAGGGCCACCCAGCGGTTGGGGCAGTCCACCACGGCCGCCACGCCGCGGGTCGCGGGCGCCATGGCGCCCTCTCCCTGCTGGGGCCGCAGCCGCACCACGGCCGCATCGGCACCGCCGGGGGGCACCACGGTGTTGGCCTGCACCTGGTGGTCGTACTGGCGATACACCCAGCGCTTCGAGGCGATGGTGGGGTCGTCGAGCAACTCCAGCAGGGCCTGGCTCCAGCTGGTGGGCTGGCCGGCACGGACACCGGCCGCGGGGGTGATGCCCTCTGCAGCCGCAGCCGGCAGCTGGTCTTCGCTCCAGCGCCAGTGGGCCTGGATGGCGGCCGGCGGCTCGCTGATCAACTCGTGATGGTTGATCGGCGTGTCGTCAGCCAGGGCGCTGGCAGGCACCTCGGCCGCCACCTGGCCGTGCTGCAGCACCCGCACGATGTTGTCCTCCAGCACCCGACCCACCACGGCCGCCTGCAGGCCCCAGCGGCTGAACCGCGCCATCAGCGCCTCCTCCCGGCCGGGCTTGACCACAAACAGCATCCGCTCCTGGGATTCGCTGAGCAGGAACTCGTAGGCGGTCATGCCCGCCTCGCGCGCGGGCACCCGATCCAGTTCCAACTCAATGCCCAGGCCGCCCTTGGCGGCCATCTCCGAGCAGCTGCAGGTGAGGCCGGCGGCGCCCATGTCCTGGGCGGCCACCACATCACCGCTCTGGAAGGCCTCCAGACAGGCCTCGATCAGGCCCTTCTCCAGAAAGGGATCACCCACCTGCACGGCGGGGCGATCATCCAGGGAGGCCTCGGTGAGCTCGGCAGAGGCGAAGCTGGCGCCGCCCATGCCATCGCGGCCGGTGGTGCTGCCCACGTAGATCACCGGATAGCCCACCCCCTCGGCGCCGGAGCACACGATCTCCTCGGTTTCCATCAGCCCCAGGGCCATGGCGTTCACCAGGGGGTTGCCGGAGTAGCTGGGGTCGAAGGCCACTTCACCACCCACGGTGGGCACGCCCACGCAGTTGCCGTAGTGGGCGATGCCGGCCACCACGCCCTCCATCAGGCCCACATTGCGCTCGTCCTCCAGGGGTCCGAAGCGCAGGGCATTGAGCAGGGCGATCGGCCGGGCGCCCATGGTGAAGATGTCGCGCAGGATGCCGCCCACGCCCGTGGCCGCCCCCTGGAACGGCTCCACGGCCGAGGGGTGGTTGTGGCTCTCGATCTTGAAGGCCAGGCGCTGACCTTCGCCCAGATCCACCACGCCGGCGTTCTCGCCGGGGCCCACCAGGATGCGCGGGCCGGTGGTGGGGAAGCCCGACAGCAGCGGCCGCGAGTTGCGGTAACAGCAGTGCTCCGACCACATCACCCCGAACATGCCCAGTTCTGCCCGGTTGGGGGCGCGGCCGAGGCGGCGGCAGATCTCGTCGTAGTCGGCCTGGCTGAGGTTCTCCTTCTTGAGCGCCTCGGCGAGAGGGAAGTCGGGGGCAGCCACCACAGCCAGCGGGTCGGATCGCTCCAGTGTGGCCGAGCAGGTCGCGGCGACCGCTGCAGGGTGGGGTTCAGACCCGGCGTTCAGACCCAGGGGTCCCGGTCGGCGTCGGGGTCCTGGTCTTCACTCCACTCCTGCTCCCGGCGGGGAGGCTCCCAGTCCCAGTCGTCCTCGTCCCAGGGTTCGGACCCCCGGGGGTCCGAACCCTGGGGCCCGTAGCCGGAATCCGCCCCCGCGCCTTCCTCGGAAGCGAGGTCAGCGGGCCCGACGTCACCGATCCCATCGTCGCCGCCGACGTCGGGCTCCAGGCCATCGTCCTCGGGGGTCCAGATCCGCCGCAGCGGCTCCCCGCCCTCCCAGGGGGGCTCCTCCAGCCAGCCCTCCACCCGCGACTCCAGCTGCTCGCCCGCCACCTGCATCTGCTCACGCCAGCGCCGGGAGCGGCGCAGCAGGTCCTGGCGGACACTGGCCCGGGCCAGGGGCAGATCGTCGAGCCCCGTGAGCGCCGTGGACACCAGGCCAGGCTGCTGGTCGACGATGCGCTCGGGGCTGAGGCGCCAGCGGCTGCTGCCGGGCAGACGTGGATCGCTGCGACTCACCAGGTAGTGGCGGATGGCACCGGTGCGCAGCTCGATGGCGGCATCGACCACGGTGCCGATCGGCCGCTGGTCACGATCGAGCAGGGCGGCATCGATGAGGGTGGGCAGGCGCTCGAGGGTGGCCTGATCGGTGTCGGCCGGCTCGCCCTTCACCAGAGCCTCCAGCTCCAGCAGGCCGGCCAGCTGGTTGAGCCGCCACACCAGACGGCGGTTGCCGAACAGCGAGGGACGGCTGGCCCAGCCGAGCACGCGATGCACGGGGGGGTGCATCCAAACCGCCAGGCCACTGCCCCGCTCGAGGCCGTCGGGATCGCGCACCCGGCGCTTCAGCAGATCGCTGAGCAGCAGCTGCTCGGGAAGCGCCAAGGCGTCAGACGCGGATCTGCACCGGCATCACCAGGTAGGTGAAGTCGGAGTCATCCAGGGGCTTGAGCACGGCTGGGGTGGTGGGGGCATTGCAGTGCAGCATCACCTGCTCGCAGCCCATGGCCTTGAGGCCATCGAGCAGGTAACGCACGTTGAAGGCGATCTGGATGGGCTCCCCGCTGATCTCCGCGGCCACAGACTCCGATCCACTGCCCACATCCTGGGCGTCGGCCTGCACCTGCAGCTGACCGCTGCCGGCCTCGGTGCTGAGCTTGATCACGTTGTTGTGCTGATCGGCAAGCACGGCCACCCGCTCCAGGGCAGACACCAGAGCGCGGCGATCGAGGCTGATGCCCCGGCTGAAGCTCTCGGGGATGAGCTGGCTGTAGTTGGGGTAGGTGCCATCGAGGCTGCGGCTGGTAAGCACCTGGTCGGCCCACAGGAACACCACCTGGCCACGATCACAGAACAGGCTCAGGGGCTCGCTGGACTGGCGGCCCGACAGCAGCCGCTCCAGTTCGCGCAGGGAACGGGCCGGCACGGTGACCGCAAACGGCTCCTGCTCGCTCGCCTCCACCCCCTGGGCCAGCCGCAGCACGGCCAGGCGGTGGCCGTCGGTTGCGGCGCATTCCAGGCCCGCTCCCTCCAGCCTCAGGTGCACGCCGGTGAGCAGCTGCTTGGCCTCGTCGCCACTGCTGGCGAACAGGGTGGCCCGCAGGCCCTTCACCAGGGCCTCGGCCTCCAGGCGGATGGGCTGGCCGGTCTGCACCAGGGGCAGATCGGGGAAGTCCTCAGCGGCCATGCCCCGCATCTGGTAGGAGCCGGAGAGGGAGGTGAGCTCCACCTGCTCCGTGCCCTCAGGGCAGTGCAGGCCGATGGGGCTGTCGGCCGACAGGCGGGTGACGATCTCGCCGAACAGCCGGGCCGGCAGGGTGATGGCACCGCTGGTCTCCACCTCGGCCGGAAGGCTGGTCTGGATGCCGAGGCTGAGATCGAACCCGGTGAGGCTGAGGCGGCCGGTGCCGGCATCGGCGGTGAGCAGCACGTTGGCGAGCACCGGGTGGGTGGGACGCGCGGCAACGGCCCGGCTCACCAGCTGCAGGCTGGCGCTGAGTTCCGACTGGGAGCAGACCAGCTTCATGGGAGGGGGGTTCAGGCCGGACGCGGGCCGCTGGGCTGAAGGGCTCCCACGCTTCCACAGGCCGGCTGATTGCGCAACGCCGGACATCCGCTGTTGTGCGCCCGTCTACGGATTGAGAAGGATTGAACTTAAAACCAATCAATCCGTCGTAATAGGGCCTGCGGAAAGCGGGGAAAATGAGCCACCAGCGCTGGTGGCTCTGGGATGTTGGCGGTTGGATGCTGCGGAATCTCCGACTCGGAATGGGGAGATCGCCGGGTTTTCCCCGCTTTCCCGGGCCTGGGGAATCCGATGGCTCGCCAGGGCCATCACCACGCCCTCCGATTTCCCCCGATTCCGTCACCCTTTTCCACGACCATTTTCAACCGCCTTGTTGATTGGCACACGGGTCCTGCAGGCCAAAAAAAGCCCCCGCTGGGCTGAGGCGCATTGGCGGATGGGGGGTGGCGGTGCGAGTGCCGGGGGTGCCAGCGTTGCCGGCTGGGGCCTCAGAAGCCCATCACCTGGGCCACCTTGGCGGTGTCGGCCTCCAGGCCGGTGTGAAAGCGGGCCTCGTTGTGCTCGATGGCGGTGGTGGGGTCCTTGAGGCCGTTGCCCGTGAGCACGCACACCACCGTGGCTCCCGCCGGCACCTCCTGCCGGCGCTTGAGCAGCCCCGCCACCGAGGCGGCGCTCGCCGGCTCACAGAACACCCCCTCCTGGCTGCCGAGCATCTTGTAGGCGTCCAGAATCTCGGCGTCGGTGACGGCGGTGAAATCGCCGCCGCTCTCGCTGCGCACGGCCAGGGCCTTGTCCCGGTTCACCGGGTTGCCGATGCGGATGGCTGTGGCGATGGTGTCGGGTTGCTCCACCGTGTGGCCCAGCACCAGAGGCGCCGAACCGGCCGCCTGGAAGCCCATCATGCGCGGCACCGTGCGGCAGTGACCGGCGTCGCGGTACTCGTTGAAACCCATCCAGTAGGCGCTGATGTTGCCGGCGTTGCCCACCGGGATGCAGAGCCAGTCGGGCGCTTCGCCGAGGGCGTCCACCACCTCGAAGGCGGCGGTTTTCTGCCCCTGCAACCGGTAGGGGTTCACCGAGTTCACCAGGGTCACCGGATAGAGCTCAGCCACCTCCTGCACGATCGCCAGGGCGCGGTCGAAATTGCCCTGGATGGCGATCACCTCGGCGCCGTAGAGCAGGGCCTGGGCCAGTTTGCCCTGGGCCACGTAGCCGTCGGGGATCAGCACGAAGGCCCGCATCCCGCCGCGCCTGGCGTAGGCGGCGGCGGCGGCCGAGGTGTTCCCGGTGCTGGCGCAGATCACCGCCTCCGAGCCCGCCTCCCGGGCCTTGGAGATGGCCATGGTCATGCCCCGGTCCTTGAACGAGCCGGTGGGGTTGAGGCCGTCGTACTTGAGCAGCACCCGCACCCGGTTGCCCACCCGTGCCTCGATCGAGGGGGCTGGGATCAGCGGTGTGGCCCCCTCCCGCAGGCTGATCACCGGCGTGCGCTCGCTCACCGGCAGCCAGCGCCGGTAGGCCTCGATCAGCCCTGGCCAGTCCTGCAGGGTGGGCTGGGCGCTGCCGGGTCCCAAGCCCAGACGCCGCAGGGATTGGAGCAGGGGCAAGGGGTGTGGTGGACGGCTGTCTTGAATCTAGTTCTCGGCTCCGTTGGTGCCGCGCAGGCCGTCGAGGGGAGATTCGGAGAAGAAGCGCACCAGTTCGCTCACCGAGCTGGCGCGCTCGACCACCGCCAGCAGGTTGGGGATGTTCACCTCCAGCTCACTGGTGGGGTAGGCCCGCAGGAAGGAGATGGCCGAGAGCTCACCATCGCCTTCCACCAGTCCCATCACGATCGCCGAGCGCAGGGCCGGCACCCCCACGCCAGGGGCCATGAGGGGATGGAAGATCTGGGCCAGGCGGTCGAGCAGGGCCTCGCCGATGCGGGTGCCGAGCAGGCGGCTCACCAGGGTCACCGGCAGGCTGATCGACTGGTTGAGCAGATCCGAGACCATGGCGGGATCCTGTTCGCTGATACGGATGACATCGGAGAGCAGGCCCTGGGCCACGCCGGTTTCGGCCAGCAGTTCCAGGTCGCTCACCGGGATCGATCGCCGGAAGGCGCCGCTCACGAACACCAGATTTTCAGCGGCCTGAACGGCCGGGGCTGCCAGGCCCAGGCCCAGGCCCAGGCCGAGGATCGCGGCGAGCAGCCGGGAGCGATGGGATCGTGCCAGCTGCCGCTGGCGCAGGCGAAAGGTGGTCATGGGGCAACCCTAAGGGCTTTTCAGGCGCTGACCACCCCATGGGCTGGCCTCAGGGAGGGGTCCACGAGCACGTCGCGCAGCAGTCGCACCACCCCCCGCTCGGCCAGGCCACGGGCCACATCCACACCCATCCGGCGCAGTTCCCGCTCCCCCAGCAACCGCGGCAGACGCTTCACGAGCAGCTGGGGCTCGAACCCCGGCAGGGACCGCAGGATGGCCACCAGCTGGCGGATCGGCTCAAGGCTCAGCAGCACATCACCGGGACCCTCGGCTCGACGCCGGCGCAGGCCAGGAGGCTGCAGCCGCTCCGGCAGGCGCTTGCCCAGCCGCAGGGTGGTGTGCCAGGCCAGAGCGTCCACCCGGGTGATCACCGACTCCACCAGCTGCCGGCGCAGCAGGCCGCCGTTGGCGGAGAACAGGAAGTCGAGCACCTGATCGAGCAGGCTGTCGAGGTCCAGCTGCGAGCCCTGGGCGGCACTGGCGATCAGGTTGTCGAGCCGCTGCCAGCGGAACACCTCACCGTCGAAGAGCATCTCCTTGAGGCTCTGGCGCAGGCTGGGATCGGGATCCTCCATCAGCCGCCGGGCGAAGTAGGGATAGGCGGCGCCGAGGATCTTGAAGTTGGAATCCACGCTCAGGGCGATGCCCTCCAGGGTCACCAGTGAGCGGATGATCAGGGCGTAGTAGGGCGGCACCTGGAAGGGAAAGCGATACATCACCCCGGAGAGGTCGTCGGTGACGGCCTTGAAGTCCATGCGGCTGACGCCCATCTCCAGGGCCTGGCCGAACACGCTCTCGAAGGCCGGCACAATCGGCGCCAGGTTCACGTCCTCGGCCAGGAAACCGAGGTTCACAAAATCCTTGCTGAGCTTGCTGAAGTTGCGATTCACCAGGTGCACCACCGCCTGGATCAGGCCGGTGCGCGCCTCGCGGCTCACCGTGCTCATCATGCCGAAATCGAGGTAGGCGAGCCGTCCGTCGCTCAGGGCCAGCAGGTTCCCCGGGTGGGGATCGGCGTGGAAGAAGCCGTGCTCCAGCAGCTGTTGCAGACTGCAGTTCACCCCCACCTGCACCAGGTCATCGGGATCGACGCCCATCTCCCGCACCGCCTCCAGGCTGGTGAGCTTGACGCCATCGATCCATTCCATCGTCAGCACCCGCCGGCTGGTGGCCTGGCGGTGGATGCAGGGCACGGCGATGCGGGGGTTATGGGCGTGGAGCTGGGCGAAGCGCTCGGCGTTGTCGGCCTCGTTGAGGTAATCCATCTCCTCGAACACGCGTGCGCCCAGCTCGTCGATCAGCGCCACCAGATCGCTGCGGATCAGACGCACATTGCGGTTAAGCCAGGCGGCAAGGTTGCGCACGATGTAGAGATCGAGCGTGATCTGCTCACGCAGGCCCGGCCGCTGCACCTTCACCGCCACCCGCTCACCGCTGTGCAGCACGCCACGGTGCACCTGGCCCAGGGAGGCCGCCGAGATCGGTTCGCGCTCGAGGTCTGCGAAGATCTCCCCCACCGGCGCGCCCAGGTCCTCCTCGATGCAGGCCATGGCGAGCTGCGGGTCAAAGCCCGGCAGCTGGTCCTGCAGTTGGGCGAGTTCCTCCAGCAGCAGCGGCGGCACGATGTCGGGGCGGGTGGAGAGGGCCTGCCCAGCCTTGATGAAGGCCGGGCCCAGGGAGGCCACCAGATCGGCCGCTTCCCGGGAGCGGGCTCGGGCGTGCTTGGGGTTGTGCAGCCGCCGGGTGAGCTTGTCGAAGCCCACCCCCAGCAGAAACAGGCCGATCGGCACCAGCGTTTGCCACAGGCGCCGCAGCAGCCGCTCCGGCCGGCCGGCGTAGATGCGGGTGATGGCCGCCGGGTCGTAGGCCAGCAGCCCGGAGGCCTCGATGAAATCGGTGAGCTCACCACTGTCAGCCACGCCACCAGCAGATCCGGCTGATCCAGACGGGTGGGGGGGTGAGGTCTGGTGCACAGCGGCCTGCATGGCCGCCGCGGCCGATTCCAGAGCAGTGCGCTCGGAGGTGCTGGTGTCGTTGGGCTTGATGCTGGTGCTGGCCTCGGAGGCGGGGGAACTGCTCACCATGGTGTCGTCATCGATGGTGTCGGCATCGCCCCAGGGGCTGGGCTGGTTTCCTCTTCTAAACGACAGAAACTGCCGCTACGGTCGCTGCGTACACCTGTTCTATCCCGCGGCGGCCGTGCTCACCGGACTGCGCCTCGAGAACATCGCCCTGATCGAGCGGCTTGAGCTCGACTTTCAGGCCGGGTTCACGGTGCTCACCGGCGAGACCGGTGCCGGAAAATCGATCCTGCTCGATGCCCTCGATGCCCTGCTGGGCGGCGGTCAGCCCGGCGGCGGCAGCCGCCTGCTGCGTCAGGGCTGCCGCCAGGCCCGGATCGAGGCCAGCTTCGGGCTCACGCCGCCGCTGCTGGCCTGGCTGGGGGAGCAGGAGCTGGAGTGCGACGACGGCGAGCTGGTGCTCAGCCGGGAGTGGCGGCTGGGGGATGGCCGCCTCAGCAGTCGCCACCGCCTCAACGGCGTGGCCGTGAATCGCGCCCAGATTCAGGAGTTGCGGCCGCTGCTGCTCGATCTCACCGTGCAGGGTCAGACCCAGCAGCTGGCCCGTCCGGGTCAGCAGCGGCGCTGGCTCGATCGCTTCGGCGCTGAGGCCCTGCTGCGTGCCCTGGAGCCGGCGGCCCTCAGCTGGCGGGCCTGGCGGGCGGCCGCCGGCGCCCTGGGGCAGGCCCGCTCCCACTGGCAGCACCTGGAGCGGGAGCGGGCACAGCAGGAGCAGCAGCTGGCCGAGCTGGAGGCGGCTGCCCTGGATGACCCCCAGGAGCGCCAGCTGCTGCAGCTGGAGCAGGACCGCCTTGCCCATGGCGTGCGCCTGCAGGAGGGGGTGATGACGCTGCTGGGCCGGTTGCAGGAGGGGGCCGAAGCGGCACCGTCGGTGCTCGACCATCTGGCCGCCTGTGATCAGGAACTGCAGCTGATGGCTGGGCTGGATGGCTCCCTGGAGCCGCTGCGGGAGCGGCTGGCCGGGGCGCTTGCCGACCTGCAGGATCTGGCCCGCGAGCTGGATCGCTACGGCGGCAGCCTGGAGAGCGATCCCGAGCGCCTCGATCAGCTGCAGCAGCGCATCGCCGATCTGCGCACTCTGGAGCGCCGTCAGGGCCTGGAGCTGGCGGAGCTGATCGGCCTGCGCGATCGTCTGCGAGCGGAGCTTGCCCCCGGCGGCACCGCTGCCGAGCTGGAGCAGCTGGCGGCTGCGGAGGCCAGCGCCCGGGAGCGTCGTGACCAGGCCAATGCCGTGCTCAGCGCCGCCAGGGCCGCCGCCGCCGAGGCCCTTCAGACCCAGCTGATGGAGGCCCTGCGGCCCATGGGCCTGGCCCAGGTGCGCTTCGCGGTGGCACTCGAGGCCTGCGAACCCGGCGAGGAGGGGGCCGATGCCGTGCGGTTCCTGTTCTCCGCCAACCCCGGCCAGCCCCTGGCGCCCCTCGCGGAGGTGGCCTCCGGCGGGGAGATGAGCCGTTTCCTGCTGGCCCTGAAAACCTGCCTGGCGGCGGCCGATCCGCACGTCACCCTGCTGTTCGATGAGATCGATGCCGGCGTCAGCGGCCGCGTCAGTGCTGCGATGGCGGCCCTGCTGCAGCGGCTGGCCCAGCGGCGGCAGGTGTTCTGTGTCACCCACCAGCCCCTGGTGGCGGCCGCGGCCGACCACCACTTCCGCGTGTCCAAGCAGGTGGTGGACGGCCACACCCATACCCGTGTGTCCCACCTGCGGGACACACCCGCCCGCCGGAGCGAACTGGCCGAGCTGGCCGGGGGCGACGCAGACGCCATGCAGTCCTACGCCGCCAGCCTGCTGGAGCGTCAGCCGAGCTGATCGAGGCTCACGAACCGGTAGCCCCGCCGCCGCAGCTCCGGCACCACGGCCCGCAGGGTGTGCAGGGTGGCGGCGATGGTGTCGGGCCGGTCATGCAACACCACGATGGCGCCCGGATGCACGTTGGCCAGCAGGAACCGGCGCAGGAACCACAGCGGCGGCTGGTTGGTGTCGTAGGGAAACACCGACCCCAGCACCAGCCGGTAGCCCTCGGCGCTGACGGACTCGAGCATGGCCCGGTGGAACCGGCCGCCCCCGGGCCGGAACCAGCGCAGCGCCAGGGAGCGGGGAGCGGCCGCGCCACGCAGGGCGGCTTCGGTGCGGCGCAGCTGGTTGAGAAACCCCTCTGGGGGCAGGCGCGCGGAGATGCTGTCTTGCGCCATGTGATTGCCGATCTGGTGGCCATCGGCCAGGGCCCGCGCCACGAAACCCTCGCCGCCCCGGTTGAGGTGGTCGCCGATCAGGAACAGGGTGGCCGGTACCTGGAGCTGGCGCAGCAGATCGAGCAGCTCCAGGCTGCCGGCACCACTGGGGCCGTCATCGAGGGTGAGGGCCACCCGCCTGGCCCCATCCGCCCCTTGGCCCCGGGCGCAGAACAGCACCTGGGGGAGGAGTGGTGCCAGGAGCCTGCGGATCAGCCAGGAGATCCGCAGGCTGAGCAGCAGCAGCAGCCCCCAGGCCAGGGTCCGGGCCAGCCGCCCCAAGGGCTGTTCATACACCGTTACATTCACTGGGTATCTGCTCACGGTCGTCATGCCCTGGACCACCGCTGACATCCCTGATCAATCGGGTCGCCTGGCCCTGATCACTGGCGCCAGCAGTGGTCTGGGGCTGGAAACTGCCCGTGCCCTGGTGGCCAGGGGGGCCACCGTGATTCTGGGTTGTCGCTCCCGCACCAGGGCCGAATGCGCCCGCCAGGAGCTCCTGGGTGCCGTGGCCGATGGTGGCGCTGTGGATCTGCTCGATGTGAACCTGGCTGATCTGGCCTCGGTGCTCAGGGCCGCCCAGGAGCTCGCCGAGCGCTACGGCCGGCTCGATCTGCTGATCAACAACGCCGGTGTGATGGGGCTTCCCCGGGTCCTCACCCGCGATGGCTTCGAGCTTCAGTTCGGCATCAACCACCTGGGCCACTTCGCCCTCACCCAGGCCCTGGTGCCGCTGCTGCGCGGCCGGCCCGATGCCCGGGTGGTCACCGTGACCTCCGGCGCCCAGTACTTCGGCCGCATCGACTACGACGACCTTCAGGGTGAGCGCCGCTACGACCGCTGGAAGGCCTACGGCCAGAGCAAGCTGGCCAATGTGATGTTCGCCCGCGAGCTGCAGCGGCGCCTCGATGCCGAGGATGCCGGGGTGCGTTCCCTGGCGGCCCATCCCGGGGTGGCGCGCACCAACCTGCAGCCCGCGTCGGTGGCTGCAAGCGGGTCGTGGATTGAACCCCTCGCCTACCGGCTGATGGCGCCGTTGTTTCAGAGCGCGGCCATGGGCGCCCTGCCCCAGCTCCATGCCGCCACCGCCCCCGAGGCCAAACCCGGGGGCCACTACGGCCCCGATCAGTTCGGCGGCATGCGCGGCTGGCCCAGCGAAGCCCGCGTGGCTCCGGCGGCCCTTGATTCCCAGCAGTGCCAGCGCCTCTGGCAGGTGAGCGAGGAGCTCTGCGGGGCGGCCCGGGAGCGCCGTGCCCAGGAACTCGGCGACATCACCGTGGCGGCCTGAGGCGCCTGGCGCCATGCACACCTCTGCCATGCTCATGGCCACCTAACTGCCTCAGGCCCTGACCGTGTTGCCCGATCTGCCCCAGCGCCACTTCACCAACTGTTCTGGTGTTGCCTCTCGTGCAGCCCGGGTTGCTGCGACGCTGCTCTGCTCGGGGGGACTGGCCGCCGGTCTGTCGCTCCGCGCCACAGCCCAGGACCTGTTCATCTACCCCGCTGGCGGCCAGAGCGCTGAGCAGCAGCGGCAGGACAGCCTGGAGTGCCGGCTCTGGGCGATGGACCAGACTGGTTTTGATCCCACCGCTCCAATTCCAGACACCCCCTCCCAGATCACACCGGAACCACGGGCCAGGAACCAGGGGGCGTCTGATGTGGCCCGCTCCACTGCACGCGGTGCCTTGGTGGGCACGGCCGCAGGCGCGATCATGGGGAACACCGGGCGTGGCGCCCTGGCCGGTACCGCTGGTGGTGCCATCGTCGGAGCTGGACGGCAGGTGGATCAGAGTCGCGACCGCCAGCAGGCCTCCCGCGACCTGCAGCGGCAGCAACGGATTCGCGAAGCCGAGCAGCAGCAGTTGCTGCAGTACCGCCGCCAGGCCTTCAACCGTGCCGTGACCGCCTGCCTGGAAGGCCGGGGCTACACCGTGAGCTGAGGCTGAGTTCTGAGCGGTCCACCTCAGCGCCCCAGCAGAAAGCGCAGCAGCGACAGGGCGATGATCAGGCCGATGCCGCCGTTCCAGATCCACCCCTGGTGACGGCTGAGGCTCTCCAGCCAGACCGGCAGCCGGCCCTGGTTGCCCTCCAGCAGCACGGTGCCCAGCAGCAGCAGGGCCAGGGGGATCACCAGGACCAGGAACAGGGTTTGGCTCACGCGCTGGGGTTGGCCGGCCTTCCGTTCGATGCTGGCAGCAGCCGGGGATGGCGCAAGCGGTAGCCGAGGTCGTGCAGCCGCTGGTTGGCAATGCGCCGGTTGGCCGGGGTCCGTTCCGGCCTGGCCTGCGGGTCCCAGCGCACCGGCTCCAGACCGGCGGCCGTGAGCACCCTCTCGCAGAGCTCACGCACCGTCAGGGGCTCGTCGTCCACCAGGTTGACGATGCCCTCGAGGCCGCTGTCCACGGCCCAGGCCAGGGCGCCCACCACGTCGTCGCGGTGAATCCAGCTGGTGAAGCTGGCCCCGTCCCCCGCCCGCGTGCTGCCCGCCAGTCGGTGCAGGCGCGGCTCCAGCTCCCGGCCGGGGCCATAGATCGCCCCCAGCCGCAGGATGGCCACGCGCCGCTGCCCGTCCCCGCAGGCCTGCAGCCGCTGTTCGCTGGCCAGCAGGATCTGGCCATGGCGGTCGCGGGGCACCGGCGGGGTGGTCTCATCGACCCAGCCTCCGCCGGCGTCGCCGTACACCGAGCAGCTGCCGGTGTAGATCAGCTGGCGCAGTCGCGGCAGCCGCGGCAGCACCTGCTCCAGGGCCTCGAAGCTGCGCAGGTAGGTGGCCTCATAGGCCTCCGCTCCCACCTGGCTGGTGCCGGTGGGGGCCAGGCTGAACACCGCCACTTCGCTGCCCTCCAGCGCCGCCTGCAACCCCGCGGCATCGGCGCCCTCGAGCACATGCACCGCATCGGCGAGCGCTGCCAGTTCGGCGCGCCGCTGTGGCGAGGTGGTGGTGAGCTGCAGCTGGTGGTGCCCCTGCTGCCGCCAGTGGCGAGCCAGGGCCGTGCCCACGTAGCCGCAGCCCAGGATGGTGATCCGCATCGACGCTCCGCGTCGCAGAGGCGACCCTAGGAATCCCGCTCCAGCCCCGCCATGACCGGTCACGACCGCCAGTGGGAGCTCAACCGCCGCAATTTCCAGGGGCGCTGGTGCGGCACCAGCCACTGGTATCGGCGCCCGCGCGAGGGGGACGCCGCGGCCGGGCCCCTGGATCTCGCCCACCCCAGCCGCACGATCACAGACACCACCTACGCCATCAGCTTCAGCGACGCGGACACGGGCCTGTGGGATGGCAGCGGCCTGCTGCTGGCCCCCGGCGGGCGCCGGCGGTTGCCGCTGTCGCGCTCCACCTACAACCGTGGCGGTATGTGCTGGCAGTTTGCCGGTGCCGGCGGGCAGTCGAGCCTGGCGCTGGACCCCGCCCAGCCGCGCTTCGGCCATGAGCTGAACCTCTTCCACCGCCGCTCCCGCTCCATGCTGGTGCTGCTCTATGCCCCAGTGGGCAGCGGCGAGGCCCTGCGCTGGCAGCTCGATGCGCTGGCGGCGGTGGCCTTCCGCTGCAGTCTCTCCAGCCCTGCCGATCCTCCGCGCCCGCCCGCCACCGCCTGGCGCCAGCTGCTGGCGGAGCAGGAGGGCTGGCCGGGGAGCGTGGAGCGCCTCGAGCCCCACCGCTGGCCGGCGGAGGATCCGCCGCCCCAGCCCTGCGCGCCCTTCCGCGCCGCCCACTTCGCCCTGCACGAGCGCACGGCCGGCTTCGCCGATGGCCTGGTGTGCTCTCTGCCGGAACAGCTGCCGGCCGGGGCGTTCGTGCTGCAGGTGGGTTGCCGCCTCGATGCCGAGCGCTTCCACCAGGTGAGCCTGCGCTTCGACGGCGATCAGCGGCTGGCGGCCTGGGAGCTGCGCCGCTTCCGGCGCCCCTGAGCGACGGCAGCGGCGCTCCTGCCTACGGTGAGCGCCATGCCCGCGACCAGCGATCCCAGCGCCTACCTCGAGCTGCAGGCCGTGGAGGCCTGGCTCGGGCCAAGGCCGGTGTTCACCGACCTCAGCCTGTGCCTGCACCGGGGCGAGCACACCGTGATCCTCGGTCCCAACGGCTCAGGCAAGAGTTCGCTGGTGAAGCTGCTCAGCCGCGAGCTCTATCCGGTGGTGAAGCCAGGCTCGTGGCTGCGGATCTTCGGCAGCACCACTGTGAATCTCTGGGAGCTGCGCGGGCGCATCGGGCTGGTGTCGCCGGATCTGCAGGCCCAGTACCGGCCCCAGGTGAGGGCAGCCGATGTGGTGCTCTCGGGGTTCTTCGGCTCGGTGGGGATCGGCCGCAGCCAGCAGCCCACCACCGCCATGGCCGAGCGGGTAACGGCCCTGATGGCGCAGCTGGGTCTGGCGCAGCTGGCCGAGCGGCCCTTCGGCCAGCTCTCCGATGGCCAGCGCCGCCGGCTGCTGCTGGCCCGGGCCCTGGTGCACGGGCCCGAGGTGCTGGTGCTCGATGAACCCACCAACGGCCTCGACCTGCAGGCCAGGCACCAGCTGCTGGGGCTGCTGCGGGATCTGGCCCGATCCGGCACCACTCTGTTGCTGGTGACCCACCAGATCGAGGCGATCATCCCCGAGATCCGCCGCGCTGTGCTGCTGCGCGAGGGCCGGGTGGTGGGCGACGGCCCGGTGGAGGAGCTCCTGCGCGACGGCCCCCTGAGCGAGCTGTTCGCCACGCCGTTGCGGGTGTGCAGCGCCAATGGCTACCGCCAGGTGCTGCCGGCGGAGTGAGCGCCCCAGCTGGGCCTAGCAGCAGGTCTGAGCAGCGGGGCTGCGGAAATGAGCACAAGCACCCATCCCTGCGCTACGCGCCTATCTCAATTCAACGCTACCGTTATGAGCAGGCAGGTTCTGGGTCCCGCCTGCTCGTTCTTCCCCTGTTCTCCGTTCTCATTCCCGTCATGGTTTCAACGTCCCTGGCTCCCAAGCGGAGCCACCCCTGGGAGTCCTTCAAGGACTGGATCACCAGCACCGACAACCGCCTCTACATCGGTTGGTTCGGGGTGCTGATGATCCCCACCCTGCTGGCGGCAGCCAGCTGTTTCATCATCGCCTTCATCGCCGCTCCCCCCGTTGACATCGACGGCATCCGCGAACCCATCACCGGCAGCCTGCTCTACGGCAACAACATCATCACCGCGGCGGTGGTGCCCAGCTCCAACGCCATCGGTCTGCACTTCTACCCGATCTGGGAGGCCAGCAGCCTCGATGAGTGGCTCTACAACGGCGGCCCCTACCAGCTGATCATCTTCCACTTCCTGATCGGCATCTATGCCTACCTGGGTCGGGAGTGGGAACTGAGCTATCGCCTGGGGATGCGTCCCTGGATCGCCGTGGCCTACAGCGCCCCAGTCGGTGCGGCCACCGCCGTGCTGCTGGTGTACGCCATCGGCCAGGGCAGCTTCTCCGACCCCATGCCCCTGGGCATTTCCGGCACCTTCAACTTCATGCTGGTGCTCCAGGCCGAGCACAACGTGCTGATGCACCCGTTCCACATGATCGGCGTGGCCGGTGTGTTCGGCGGCAGCCTGTTCTCCGCCATGCACGGCTCCCTGGTCACCAGCTCGCTGGTGCGTGAGACCACCGAAACCGAGAGCCAGAACCGCGGCTATAAGTTTGGCCAGGAAGAGGAGACCTACAACATCGTGGCGGCCCACGGCTACTTCGGCCGGCTGATCTTCCAGTACGCGTCCTTCAACAACAGCCGCAGCCTGCACTTCTTCCTGGCCGCCTGGCCGGTGGTGGGGATCTGGTTTGCCACCCTGGCGGTGATCAGCTTCTCGTTCAACGTCAACGGCTTCAACTTCAACCATTCGGTGCTCGACCACCAGGGCCGTGTGATCAACACCTGGGCCGATGTGCTCAACCGTGGGGGTCTGGGCATTGAGGCCATGCACGAGCGCAACACCCACAACTTCCCCCTCGACCTGGCGGCTGTGCCGTCTGAGCCCATGGCCCTCAGTGCTCCGCCGATCGGTTAGTGCGGCTTTGAACCCCGTCCAGCCGATGCCATTGGTATCTCCAGGATTCCTACCGATTCGCCCATGGGTTTCCTGGCGAGCCTTCCGTTTATACCGGCTGCGCGGATCCCTTTCCTCGCCCAGCCAGGCTTTATGCCCTTCGCCCTGAACTTCGTCCACCCTGTGCTGATGTGGGCACTGCTTCCCCTGCACGTGGCGATCAATGTGGTGCTGCTGCTGTTTGGCTGGCAGGCGGTCAGCGGTATTGCCATCGTCCAGAAGTTGCTGACTTCAGGGACGTCGCCAGCGTTCACCAACGCCTGAACCCATGACCTCCATCTTCCAACTCCCGCGGCTGGCATGGCTGGCCCTCTCCTCCCTGCTTCTGGTCGTTGCTCTTGTCGGGCTGCCGGCAGCCTTGCCCCCTGTGGCTCTGGCGGCAGAGGCCCCTCTACCGCACGATTCTTCGGCTCTGGCCAAGGCCGTGGTGGAAGTGGAACAGCTTGACCAGATGCGCATTGCACTGGCCTCCACCCTTGAGGGCGTCAGCGACGAACCCACCATCGAAACAATGAAGGAGGTCTGCAAGCCCGTGGGCATGCGGGCCATGGCGATCGGCAAGGACAACGGCTGGCAGGTGCGCCAGGTGGCCACCAAGTTCCGCAACCCCGACCATGCACCCGCCGGCCCCCAGGACAGCCAGGTGATCGATCTCTTCGCCAGGCATCCCGAGATCACGGGCCTGTGGGAACCCGCCACGGCTGCGCAGGGAGCCGGCCTGAACTATTACCGGCGCATCAATGTGGAGGCCAGTTGCCTGGCCTGCCATGGCACAAGAGACAGCCGGCCGGGCTTCGTGAAGGCCAACTACCCGAACGACAAGGCCTTCAACTTCAAGCCCGGTGATCTGCGCGGCATGTATGCGGTGTATTTGCCGGAGTTGCAAGAAGCACTTGCCACCACTCCCTGAGCTGGTGAACACCTCCCAACAGCAGATCTCTCGGTACGCGCTTTGAAACGACGTTGTCATCATCCGGTCAGTCTGCCTGAGCTGTGGGACGTGATGTCAGCGTCGCTCTGCGGCTTTGCTCTGGCAATCTATATGCTGATCGGATTGAACTCAGGGTTTGCGGCTGCAGCCACCATTGGGACAGCCCAATCTGATGATCAGGCGCTTGTTCATCCCGAACTCGTGTCCCCATTGGAGCGTGCTGTTGATCACTATCTCAGCTCGATCCCGGCTGACTATTATGCGCTAGGCACGGTTGGCGCCTTGAAAAACTTGATCGACGGCTCAACCCCTTTCCTGATTGATGTGCGGAGTTCGTCCGAGTACAAAGCCGGTCATATCGCTGGAGCCATCAACATCCCCCTTCAAGAGCTCGACCGGCATCTGGATGCTATCCCGACTGATCGAGAGGTTGTGTTGTACTGCTCGACGGGGTATCGATCTGCGATGGGTGTGATGGCGCTTCGTCTGCAAGGCTTTACCGATGTGAAGGGCTTTCCACCAAGCTTTGCTGGCTGGACAACAGCTGGAGAGCCCGTGTCATTGTCAGAAGGCCTTGCCAGGGCTCAGCCCTGATCGTCACGCCGTTGCACAGACTCTAAACTGTGAAGCTCCATGGCCTGATCGGGGGTGAGATCGAAGTTCAAGATACCTGTGGATGTGGGGACTGTGAAATGGAGAGGAAGCGCCTCACTTGGGCGAGGTTGCAAGGCGTTGATGTCGAACTGAGCCGAACCGGATGGAATCGGCGATTGACCTCTCTGAACCAGTTCTTCACTGCGGTTGGGCAACCTCCACTCCTGGCCCGTTGAATCGCTCAACAGCAGTTGTTGCTGGTGATCCAGTGTTGTATTGGCATCCAGCGCATTGAGGCGGATTCGAAGACCTGCGGGATACTCCGGGAACGGCTGCTCGAAGACTTGTGCATTGAGGCGATGGCCAGCCCCATCGTGGAGAGACCAGCTCTCCGCCGCCATGACAGGAAGAGCTCCCAGCAGAACAGCCAACAGACAGGGCAGAACGCTGAGTGCCGATCTCTGCAGGAACGCTGAAAGGCGGATGGGCAACCTCATGATCTACTTCAACTATAGGTGAGCTAATGATAAGGCGATAGACGGGTTGACGGTGTCTTTCTTTACAGAAGAATGCCAAGCAACTCACCACTGCTGGTGTCCTCAGGTGGAGGATCAAATCTGACTTGCCTCAGAATACGCTGCCGTAACCATGACTAGACTTAGAGAGTACAGATGAATCAGAGCCATGAGTCTTCCTTTTGCTTCATTCACGCTTGGAATCATGCGGCGAGTTCGGCGGATTCTCGCAATTGGAGGTGCTGGGATGCTCGCAGTGGCGCTCCTTCTGGCTTCACCTTTCTTCGCCCCGTTGGCAGCCTCGGCAGATACAGCAGGAAACTGGTTTCTTGACGACGGTTCTGGGCACCGGCTGGGAGGAATGCTCTTTGAGCGCTCGGATGTCAACGCTCCGTCTGGCCTGCGACTGCGACTGAATGCTGAGTCTTCCGGGCTGAAGCTGGATCACGCCCTGCCTTTGATACTCACTGATGGCAATCAGCAGACCTGGAGCCTCGCCAATCGCAGCGAGGAGTTGTTGATCAATGCAGGTGGCGCCATCCCGGCCGATTCAGCCCAGTACGAAGCGGGGTGCCTCAGTCCGATTCCTGACGATGGCATCGCGATGCAGATGATCGTGCCGAGTTCAAAGGGTGAGCTCAGTTTTGCTCTGGCCCCCGGGCAGGTTCAGACGCTCCATTCCCTGACGGCAGCGTGTGCCAGCTAGATCCTGGACCAACTGTCTTCCAGGTGCCGCGGCCAACCCTTTTCGCCGCTGTGTCCGACGTCGTGCCGCCGCTGCTGGAGGGCCTGGATATCAGGTTCGATGAGCGGTGACCTGGCAGGGCTGGCCAGGCGGCCAGGAGAGACAACAGGCACCGCGACGGAACGGCGCCGGCGAGCTATGAGCCTCTCCAGTCCAGTCCTGGCAGATGCGGAATGATCGCTGGCGTGCTCTGCCGGTACGTCGGATAGTCGGGATGGCTTTCGCAGAGGCGCTGCTCCTCCCGCCGAGCCTTGAACCCCAGCACAACGGCCAGGGCCACCAGCAGCCCCAGGTGCAGCAGGCTGCCGAGCAGCAGCACAACCCCCAGGGAGCAGAGCAGCAGCGACTGATACAAGGGATGCCGGCAACGGCCGTAAGCACCTTCTGTGACCAGGGCCGCTCCGGGGATCGGCTCTGGAAGGGGGCTGAGGCTGTCGCCCAGGTTCAACGCACCCTGGGCGCCAACGGCAAGGCCAATCACCACCACGATGGCGCCGCTGAGCCGCAGGGCCATCGGCCAGTGCAGCCCGAATTCGCTCAGGGCCGGTGCCGCCGGCAATGCGTGCGCGGCAATCAGGGCCATCTGGGCCAGCACCCACCACTCACCGCGGCGGTTGTCGCGCAGCCCCTCCCAGGTGAAGCCCCACCTCTGCATGCGCTGCTTCAGGTGATCAAGCATGGTGAGTCCTCCTGATCGCGTGACCGTTCGGGGTTGATGGGTTTGCGCCACAGCCCCAGCCATTCGTCGCTGCGTTTGGCGATCGAGCCGCTGGCCGGCTCCCAGATCACCTCCACCAGAGCGGCCTGCCGCCACAGGTGAGCGAGCTCGTGGGGATCACTGCCCCAGGGTGGACCGCCGGGCCGGCTGTGGCACCAGAACAGGCCCAGCAGCCAGCCGCCCGGCTGCAACAGGCGCGCCGCGGTGGCCCCGTAGGCCTCACGCAGCTGCGGATCGATGGCGCAGAAACAGGTGTGCTCCAGCACACCCCGCAGGCTGCCGGGCCCAAGCCTGGCAGCCTCCAGCGCCGCCGGGTCGAACAGGTCGGCCTGCAGCCAGCGCAGCCCGGGGCGGTCGGGACCGTGCAGTCTGCGGGCCTCGCGCAGGGCCTCGCCGCTGAAATCCAGGCCCACCACCGAGAAGCCGAGTTCGGCCAGCAGGGCCGCTTCATGGCCGCGGCCGCAGCCGGGCACCAGCACCGCACCCCCCGGCTCTGGACGGCGCGGATCGTGACGCAGGAACTCCGCCAGGGGCGGGGCGGGCTGGCCGAGTTCCCAGCCATCGCTGCCCTCGCGATAGCGCTGGTCCCAGCGCCGGGAATGGTCCCCGGAGCGGTGACAGGACAACAGGGAGTCAGCAGGACGGGACAACACGGGGCGAAACAAGGACTATTCTGGAATGACGTAAGCATCATATGTCGAAATACTCATGAGCCTGAGCCCCATGCCCCTCCGACCCGCATCGCACGTTCAGGTGCTGATCGCCGGCGGCGGCACCGGTGGCATCACCCTGGCCAGCTGGCTGCGCAAGCTCAGCCCCCAGCTGGAGATCGTCATCGTTGAGCCATCGCCCTTCCACGACTACCAGTCGGGCTGGGTGCTGGTGGCCGGAGGCTTCATCGCCCCGGAGGACACCAGGCGCGCTGAGCGGGAGGTGCTGCCGGAGGGAGTGGCCCTGATTCAAAGCAAGGTGGTGGGTTTCGATCCCGACCACAACGCCGTGGACCTGATCGGCGGCCGGCGTCTCGGTTACGACGTGCTGGTGGTGGCCCTGGGCATCGAGCTCAACTGGACCGCCGTGCGGGGCCTGGCCGAGACCCTGGGCCATCACCACGTCACCAGCATCTACAGCCGGCCCATGGCCAGCTACACCCGTCGCTGCTTCGAGGAGTTCCAGGGCGGCACGGCCCTGTTCACCCAGCCGGCCACGGCAATCAAGTGCGGCGGGGCGCCCCAGAAGATCATGCACCTGGCCCATCAGCAGTTCGCGGCGCGCAGCGGCGTGGGCGTGAACAGCCGCATCCTGTTCTGCACGGCCCAGGCCAGCCTGTTCCCGGTGCAGGCCTACAGCGACAAGATGGTTGAGATCGCCGCCCGCCACCACTCCGAGGTGCGCTACCACCACGATCTGGTGGCGGTGGACGGAGAGGCCGGCCTGGCCAGCTTTCGCCTCCAGGAGCCTGGGCAGAGCGAGCGGATGGACACCATTCACTTCGACCTCCTGCACGTGGTGCCGCCCATGTCGGCGCCGCCGGTTGTGGCCGCCAGCCCCCTGGCCGTTCGGCCCAGGGATGGTGACCCTGGGCGCGCGAGTGGCGGCTGGGTGGAGGTGGATCCGCACACCGCCCGGCATGTGCACTACGGCAATGTGTTCGCCATCGGCGATGTGGGCTCCTTCCCCACCGCCAAGACGGCGGCGGCGGTGCGCAAGCAGGCGCCGGTGGTGGCGGCCAATGTGCTGGCGGTGCTGGAGGGCCGGCCCCTTGATCCCGCCTATGACGGCTACAGCGCCTGCCCCCTGATCACCAACGATCACGCGGTGATGATGGTGGAGTTCGACTACAGCAAGCAGCCCGTGAGCAGCTTTCTGATGAATCCGGTGAAGGAGCGCTGGTTCGCCTGGCTGCTGGAGCGCTTCGGCTTCCCCTGGATCTACTGGAACCGGATGCTCAAGGCCCAGCCCCATGAGGCCACCTACCTCAAGCCGTTCGCGGGCCTGGCCCGGCGCCTGGGCCTGATGCGTTGGCAGGCCTGAGCTCCCCGCTGCGATCCCTCGCCCTGGCCCTGGCCCTGCTGGCGGTGGTGGGCTGCGGGCCTCGGCTGCCGCGGGGAGCCTCCGATCAGCAACTGGCCACCGAGGTGGAGCGCCGCTATGCCGCCTTCCGCCGGCGTCTGTTCCCCGCCGTACCGGACATCAGCGTGACCGAATGGCTCAGCGATGGTCGCTCAGCAGGGCCCGGCCGGCAGCCCCTGCTGGTGGATGTGCGTGAACCCCACGAGCAGGCGGTGTCGATGCTGCCGGGGGCGATCAGCCGCCAGGCGTTCGAGCGCGATCGGGAGCGCCACCGCGATCGTTTGATCGTGACCTACTGCACCATCGGTGTGCGCAGCGGGCTCTACGCCCGGCAGCTGATCGAGGAGGGCTATTCGGCCCGCAACCTGGCCGGCAGCGTGCTGGCCTGGGCCCATGCCGGGTTGCCCTTCGAGGCCGGCGGGCGCTCCACCCGCCGGGTGCATGTGTATGGCGCCGACTGGAACCTGCTGCCCCGTGGCTACGAGCCCGCGCTGGAGCGCTGATCAGGCCTGCCCCGGCAGCCAGCGGCGCAGCAACTCCTCCTGCTGCACCAGGCGGATGCGGTTGGCGTCGCTGGGATCGCTGGCGTAGCGCTGTTGCAGGTCGTTGAGCAGATGGCGCATGCTCAGCTGCTCCAGGGGGTGGCGGGGCACCGGTACCGGTTCGAGTCGCAGCTCCTCGAGGGACACCTCTTCCAGTAACCGCATGCCGCCCGCGGCCGGCCCGTGGATGCGCACCTCCGCGTCCGGGGGTGCCAGGAAGGTGAGCAGCTCGAAGGGGAACACCACCCGCTCGAGAAAGAACTGATCCGGTCCGCTGCAGCGCAGCACCACCATCACGTCCCGGGCGTTGCGGTAGCCAAAGGCGGTGTGGCCGCCGCGATCGGGGTCGGGGCTGGTGCGGCGCGTCATGGCGGCATCTGGCGAGGGGACCCGGGTGTCGATCCTGCGGTTGCCCGCCGTTGGAAAGCGTGTCGCAGGCCACCGCTGCGGCCGAATGAGTGTTCTTACCCCCCGTCCCCGTCTGGCCCGGACCCGGTTCAGCCCAGCTCCAGACAGGCCAGTCCGTAGACATCGCTGAGCGGCACCGTCGGTGCCGTGCCGCGATACATCCGCAGGGTGCGTGAGAGGGGCCGGAAGCCCAGCCCTTCCAGCAGCGCCGCCGCCGCCGGGTTGGCCCCCGGCGCGTCGATCAGCACCACCCCCGGATGCCGGTGGATGAGACCCGCCAGCAACTGGCCCGCCAGGGCCGGACTGCCGGCCAGCAGAGGGCCGACGCGCCAGCCCTCGCCCCGCCGCAGTAGACAGGGGCGGATCCGCCCGAAGCCATGGCAGCGGCCCTCGCCATCCACCAGGGCCAGCACCGTGCCGGCCGGGTGCTGGAGCCAATCGGCCAGGAAATGGGGTCGGGGGCTGGGTTCGCGCTGGGCGTCGTAGGCCTGCACCGCCGCCGCCGGGATGGCCGCGCCCTCCAGCAGGCGCGGCTCCGGCCCGCCGAACCCACCGCTGGTGTCGGTGTCGGTGTGGCTGTCGCTGCGGTGGCTCTCGCGGATCAGCTGCCAGCGGGTGGTGGTGGAGGCCGGCGCGAACCCCCAGCCTGCGTAGTCGTGTGCCCGTTCCGGTGCCGCCTCCAAGCCGATGCAGCGCAAATCGGCCAGGTGATCCAGGGCGTGCCGCCAGAGCGCTACGCCGTAGCCCCGGCCCCGATGGACGGGCCTCACCAGAAACAGGCCCAGGAAGCCGTAGGCGGCGTTGTAGCGCACGCCGGCGATGCAGCCCACCGGCTCCTGGCCCAGCCAGCCAAGCCACAGCCCCTGGCGGTCGGTGTGGCGGTAGATGGCCACATCGCCTGCCCCCGGCGTGAAGCCCTCGGCCCTGGCCCAGTCCGTCACCAGCGGGATGTGGCGCCGCTCCAGCGGGCGGATAGTGAGGACCGAGCCCATGGACCAGCGTCACCGGCGGCGCCTCAGGCCTGCTGCAGCCGCTGCACCTTGTTTAGCGCCACTCTCGCGGCCGCACCAGCGCTTCTAGGATCAGTCGTTCTGCAGGATGCCGCATGCCCTCTGGCCGGAGCTCAGCTGCCAAGGGCACAGTTGCCACGAGCTCGGCGTCGCCTGCGGCCGGGAGTGCTGCCGCGGTCCGGCAGCCCCGCTCGGATCAACCGCGCCATACCGCCATCGACGAGACCCTTGCCCTCAGGGCCCTCAACGGCGGCAGCCTCGAGGATGTGATCCGTGTGCGCGGCGCCCGCCAGCACAATCTGCGCAACGTCGACCTCACCATCCCCCGCAACCGCCTGGTGGTGTTCACCGGCGTGAGCGGCAGCGGCAAGAGCTCCCTGGCCTTCGACACGATCTTCGCCGAGGGCCAGCGCCGCTACGTGGAGAGCCTCTCGGCCTACGCGCGCCAGTTTCTGGGCCAGGTGGACAAGCCCGATGTGGATGCCATCGAGGGGCTGTCGCCGGCGATCTCGATCGACCAGAAGTCCACCAGCCACAACCCCCGCTCCACCGTCGGCACGGTCACCGAGATCCAGGACTACCTGCGCCTGCTGTTCGGCCGCGCCGGCGAGCCCCACTGCCCCCAGTGCGACCGCTCGATCCGACCCCAGACCATCGACGAGATGGTGGACCAGATCCTCACCCTGCCCGAGGGCCTGCGCTACCAGCTGCTGGCGCCGGTGGTGCGCGGCAAGAAGGGCAGCCACGTGAAGTTGCTGGGGGGCCTGGTGGCCGAAGGTTTCGCCCGGGTGCGCATCAACGGCGAGGTGCGGGAGCTGGCCGACAACATCGAGCTCGACAAGAACCACGCCCACCACATCGAGGTGGTGGTGGACCGGCTGGTGGCCCGTGACGGCATCCAGGAGCGGCTCACCGATTCCCTGCGCACGGCGCTGAAGCGCGGCGACGGCCTGGCCCTGGTGGAGCTGGTGCCCAAAACCGGCGAGGAGCTGCCGGAGGGTCTGGAACGGGAGCGGCTCTACTCCGAAAACTTCGCCTGTCCGGTGCACGGGGCGGTGATGGAGGAGCTCTCACCGCGGCTGTTCTCCTTCAACAGTCCCTACGGCGCCTGCCCCGACTGCCACGGCATCGGTCATCTGCGCCGGTTCACCGCCGAGCGGGTGATCCCCGATCCTTCCCTGCCCGTGTACGCGGCGGTGACTCCCTGGGCAGAGAAGGACAACGCCTATTACTTCTCACTGCTCTATTCGGTGGGCGAGGCCTTCGGCTTCGAGATCAAGTCGCCCTGGAACCAGCTCAGCCCCGAACAGCGGGACGTGCTGCTCAACGGCTCCAAAGAGCCGATTGCGATCCAGGCCGACAGCCGCTACCGCAAGGCGGAGACCTACGTGCGGCCGTTTGAGGGCATCCTGCCGATCCTCGAGCGCCAGTTGCGCGATGCCAGCGGTGAGGCCGTGCGCCAGAAGCTGGAGAAGTATCTGGAGCTGGTGCCCTGCGCCAGCTGCCACGGGCTGCGGCTCAAGCCGGAGGCCCTGTCGGTGCGGGTGGGGCCCTACCGGATCCATGAGCTCACCGCCACCAGCGTGGGCGAGAGCCTGCGACGCATCGAGGCCCTGATGGGGGTGGGTGAGAGCGAGGGCGCCGACCCGCTGCTCACGGCCCGCCAGATTCAGATCGGCGAGCTGGTGCTGCGGGAGATCCGCATGCGCCTGAAGTTCCTGCTCGATGTGGGGCTCGACTACCTCAGCCTCGACCGGCCGGCGATGACCCTCAGCGGCGGCGAGGCCCAGCGCATCCGCCTGGCCACCCAGATCGGAGCCGGTCTCACCGGGGTGCTGTACGTGCTCGATGAGCCCAGCATCGGCCTGCACCAGCGCGACAACGACAGGCTTCTGGCCACCCTGCTGAAGCTGCGTGATCTGGGTAACACGCTGATCGTGGTGGAGCACGACGAGGACACCATCCGCGCCGCCGACCACCTGGTGGACATCGGTCCCGGAGCAGGCGTGCACGGCGGTCACATCGTGGCCGAGGGCAGCCTCGACAACCTGCTGAACGCCTCCGATTCCCTCACCGGGGCCTACCTCAGCGGCCGCCGCGCCATCCCCACCCCGGCCGAACGGCGCTGCGCCGGCTCCCGGCGGCTCAGCCTGCTGGGTTGCGAGCGCAACAACCTGGCCGGCTTCGACGTGGAGTTTCCCCTCGGCCGGCTGGTGTGCGTGACGGGGGTGAGCGGCAGCGGCAAGAGCACCCTGGTGAATGAGCTGCTGCACCCGGCCCTGGAGCATCAGCTGGGCCTGAAGGTGCCGTTCCCGGCCGGCGTGCGCGAGCTGCGCGGCATCCAGGCGATCGACAAGGTGATCGTGATCGACCAGAGCCCGATCGGCCGCACCCCACGCTCCAACCCCGCCACCTACACCGGCACCTTCGATCCGATCCGGCAGGTGTTTGCGGCCACGGTGGAGGCCAAGGCCCGCGGCTACCAGGTGGGCCAGTTCAGCTTCAACGTCAAGGGGGGGCGCTGCGAGGCCTGCAGCGGCCAGGGGGTGAATGTGATCGAGATGAATTTCCTGCCTGACGTGTACGTGCAGTGCGACGTGTGCAAGGGCGCCCGCTACAACCGCGAAACCCTGCAGGTGACGTTCAGGGGCCACACCATCGCCGATGTGCTGGAGATGACGGTGGAGCAGGCCGCCGAGGTGTTCTCCTCCATTCCCCAGGCGGCCGACCGGCTGCGCACCCTGGTGGACGTGGGCCTGGGCTACATCAAGCTCGGCCAGCCCGCCCCCACCCTCTCCGGCGGCGAGGCCCAGCGGGTGAAGCTCGCCACCGAGCTCTCCCGCCGGGCCACCGGCAAAACCCTCTATCTGATCGATGAGCCCACCACGGGCCTGAGCTTCTACGACGTGCACAAGCTCATGGAGGTGATGCAGCGGCTGGTGGACAAGGGCAACTCGATCCTGGTGATCGAGCACAACCTCGATGTGATCCGCTGCGCCGACTGGATCATCGACCTGGGCCCCGAGGGCGGCGACAGGGGCGGCGCGATCGTGACCTGTGGTACTCCCGAGGAGGTGGCGGCCCATCCCACCAGCCACACGGGCCGGTATCTCAAGCAGGTGTTGGCGCAGCATCCACCGGTGCCCCTGGCGGCTTGAGGCCCATGGCCAGGGCTGGTGTGCTGCTCACAATGAGCACTCCACCGCTGGTGTTGGCGCTTAAGGTCTGGGCAGGACGTCGTCACGGCTCCGCCTGACTCCAGCTCCCGATGCCCACCGATTCTCCAGCCCGCCCACCAGCCCCTCGGCCCGCACTGCGTCCCACGGCCTTACTCCCCCAGCTGCTGGTCCCCCAGCTGCCGGTGGCCTCGCCCGAGCAGCCCCCCACCTCCGCGCCTGCCACCGTGGGTGGCGGGCTGCTGCCCAGGCTGCGCCGGCTGGCTGATCTGCTGGTGTTGGAGCCGTTGGCGGCAGTGGAACCCGGCCCCTACGTGCACACCGCCGCCATCCACACCAGTGCCGATCTGACGGCGTCGCTGGACGGCATCACCCGGCTCAGCCGGGCCCAGGGATTCAGCCGGGATCCGGAAACCCACTACGGCGACGGCGGCCGCAGTGCCACGTATCACGTGGATCACCGCGACCTGCCGGTGTCGCTGAGTGTGACCTGCAATCCCCTGCGCCAGACCGTGGCCATCGCCGTCAGCGGCCTCGACTGCGCCGACGCCTACCGCTGCTTCCGCGACCTGGAGGCCGCCCTGTTCGGCAACTGCTGAACGGGACGCAGCACCATTTCCGGGCTAGGACAAATCCAGGTTGTGTTGATCCCGAGGCCATGGACAGCACCGCCCAGCCCGGTTTTTCCATCCTCCACCTCCACCTGCACGGCCTGTTCCGATCCCGTGATCTGGAGCTCGGCCGTGATCCCGACACCGGCGGCCAGACCACCTATGTGCTGGAACTGGCCCGAGCCCTGGCGGCCCGCCCCGAGGTGGAGCGGGTGGAGGTGGTCACCCGGCTGATTCGCGACCGGCGCCTGTCGGGCGACTACACCTGGGCCGAGGAGCGCATCGCTCCCGGCGCCACGATCCTGCGCCTGCCCTTCGGGCCGCCCCGCTACCTGCGCAAGGAGCTGCTCTGGCCCCATCTCGACGAGCTGGCCGACGCCCTTGCCGAGCGGTTGTCGACCCAGCCCCGCCTGCCGGACTGGATCCACGCGCACTACGCCGACGCCGGCTACGTGGGTGCCCTGCTGCAGCGCCGGCTGGGGATCCCGCTGGTGTTCACCGGCCATTCCCTCGGCCGCGAGAAGCGCCGCCGCCTGCTGGCCGCTGGCCTGGAGGCTGGCCAGATCGATGCCCAGTACGCCATGGCCCAGCGCATCGACGCCGAGGAACTGGCCCTGGCCCATGCCCAGCTGGTGGTGACCAGCACGCGCCAGGAATGCGAGCAGCAATATGCCCGCTATGGCCGCTTTCGTGCCGACCGGGCCCGGGTGATCCCCCCCGGCGTCGACTGTCTTCAGTTCTTTGCGCCCCGGGCCGGGGAGCGGGAGTTGGCCGTGCAGGAGCTGATGGCCCCGTTTCTGCGCGATCCGTCCCAGCCGCCGGTGCTGGCCATCTGCCGGGCCGACTACCGCAAGAACATCCCCGCGCTGGTGGAGGTGTTCGGCCGCTCCGAGCACCTGCGCCGCCACCACAACCTGGTGCTGGTGCTCGGCTGCCGCGATGATCCCCGTCAGCTCGACCGCCAGCAGCGGGAGGTGTTCCAGCAGGTGTTCGAGCTGGTGGATCGCTTTGATCTCTACGGCCAGATCGCCTATCCGAAGCAACATCGGCGCCACCAGATTCCGGAGATCTACCGCTGGGCGGCGCGCCTCGGCGGCGTGTTCGTGAACCCGGCGCTCACCGAGCCCTTCGGCCTCACCCTGCTGGAGGCCGCCGCCAGTGGCCTGCCGGCGGTGGCCACCGACGACGGCGGACCCCGGGAGATTCTCGGCCGCTGCCACAACGGTCTGCTGGTGGACGTGTCCGATCTCGACGCCCTGCAGACGTCGGTGGAGGACGCCCTGGCCCAGCCCGAGCGCTGGCGCCGCTGGCGCGACAACGGCATCGAGGCCGTGAGCCGCTACTACAGCTGGGATGCGCATGTCAGCCACTATCTGGCTGAGGCGGTGCCCGCCACCCGGGAGGCGGCAGGGCAGCTGCCCCCCCTCTGGTATCAGCGGGCCGTGGCGCGCCCGTCCGTCGGCGGCACCGCTGAACCCGGCGGCGAACCGGCGTTCCCCCCAGCCCCGCAGCGGCTGCTGGCGCTCGACCTGGACGCAAGCCTGGCCGCCGCCGACGAGCCCAGCCTGGTGGAGTTGCGCCGCCGCTTGGGCAGCGACCCTCGGCTGGGCATTGCTGTGGTGTCTGGCCGCGGCTTTGATCCGGCCAGGATCGCCTACGACGCCCTGCACCTGCCGCGCCCATGCGTGTGGATCAGCGGAGCCGGCACGGAGATTCACTACGGCGCCGAGGCGGCCTGTGGGGTGGACCGCCGCTGGCAGGAGCACATCGCCCGGGATTGGGACCGGGCTGGGGTGGAGGCGGCGATGGCGGCGCTGGAGCCGCGCCTGCGCCGCCAGAGCGACCCTGATCAGGGGCCTTTCAAGGTGAGCTACATGCTCAGCGAGGCCGACCAGGGAATCCTGCCCCTGGTGCGCCAGACCCTGCGCAGCCGCGCGCTGATGGCGCGCCCGCACCTCTTCCATCACTGCTTTCTGGACGTGCTGCCGCTGACGGCCTCCAAGACCGAGGCGCTGCGCTACCTGGCACTGCGCTGGCGGCTGCCGCTCCATGCCCTCCTGGTGGAGGCCAGCCAGCAGGGGGATGGGGATCTGCTGCGCGGGCTGTCCCTGGGCGTGGTGCCGCTGGACCATGACCGGTCACTGGATCGGCTGCGCGGACACCGCCGGGTGTTCTTCTCCACCCGCCCCCAGGCCTGGGGGCTGCTCGAGGGGCTGGATCACCACCGCTTCGTTCGGCGTGGTGCTTAGCCCAGCTAATCCTTAGCGCCTGTGGTCAGTAGAGGCGGTAGATGGGCTGGCCCTGGGCTTCAAGGCCGCTCTCCCCGGCCCAGCCGGGCTGATCGTCCCAGGGCTCCGGCTCCCGTCCGCCGTCGTCCTCGGCAGCGAGCTGCTCGGGAGTGCGGCCGTAATCGGGGTTGCTGTCGGGCATCCAGAAGCTGAGGTCGTTGTACCAGTACAGACGCCCCGGCAGTTGGTCGGCCACCAGGTCGGTGCTGGCCATGGCCGTCAGCAGCTGGCTGAACTCCAGGGCGGTGAGGTTGGTCTGGATGTCTTCCCCGGCGATCTTCAGCAGCTCCGGCAGCCGGGTGAGCATGGCGGGCTGCGCCAGTTTGCTGAACACCTGATCGAGCACCATCCGCTGGCGTTCCATGCGGCCCAGATCGCCTTCGGGGTCGTTGCGGAAGCGCAGAAATCCCTCCAGGTCCTCACCCCTGAGCACCTGGAGGCCGGGATAGAGGTCGATGTACAGGCCCTGGGCGGTATCCACGTAGTACAGGCGCCGGGGCACATCCACCTCCACGCCCCCCAGGGCGTCGGCCACACGCTGCACAGACCTGAGATTCACCAGCAAGTAACGCTGGATGGGATCGTCCAGCAGGCCGCTCAGTTCTCGGCGGGCGCCGTCCATGCCGCCGAAGGCGTAGAGGGCATTGGCCTTGAGCACGCCGTAGTGCTCAGATTCCACGTAGGTGTCCCGCGGCACCTGGGTCACCCGGGTGGTGCCGTCCCCGATCTCCACCGTGAAGATCACATCGGTGTTGTCGCCCACCTTGTCGATCCCCATCACGAGGATCGACTGGCCGGCCAGCGGACTGATGGTGTCCGAGAGGTAGTCGGAGCCGCCCTTCAGGGCCGCCACCGCTCCATTCACAAGGCCCGGCAGGGGGCCCGAGAGGCCGTAGCCCAGCGCCAGGCCCATGGCGAACGGCACCAGCGTGAGGCGGCGGCCCCTGACCCGGGCGCCGGAAGGAGCTCGTTTTGGCTGCTGCTGCTGGCCCATGCCCACCCCTGGTGGGCGCACCTTAAGAGGCGAAAGCCTGCCCGGCCAGGGGTCAGGTGGCCACTACCCGGATCTGGCCGGCGGCAGCATCGGCGCGGCGGCGGGCTTCGGCCTCGCTGGCGCCCCGGGCCAGGGCCACCCCCAGGCGCCGGTTGGGCCGGGCGTCGGGCTTGCCGAACAGCAGCACCTCGGTGTCGGGCTCGCTGAGGGCCTCGGCCACTCCCGTGAAGGCCACCTGATCGGCTGCCCGCTCGGCCAGGATCACGCGGCTGGCCGCCGGCCCCCTGCTCTCGATGCGGGGAATCGGCAGCCCCAGCACCGCCCGCAGGTGCAGCTCGAACTCGCTCAGGTTCTGACCCATCAGGGTCACCAGGCCGGTGTCGTGGGGGCGGGGCGAGAGCTCGGAGAACACCACCTCCTCGGCCCCCGGAGCACCGCACAGAAAGAACTCCACCCCGAACAGGCCCGCTCCACCCAGGTTGTCGGTGACCGCCCGGGCCATGGCCTGGGCCTGCGCCAGTTGGGTGGCGCCGATGGCGGCCGGCTGCCAGCTGCACTGGTAGTCGCCGCGCTCCTGGATGTGGCCGATCGGCGGGCAGAACAGGGTGGGCGCTTGCCACTGCTTCACGGTGAGCAGGGTGATCTCCAGCTCGAAGCGCAGGAATTCCTCCACGATCACCCGCGTTCCGGCTCCTCGGGCCCCGGCCATCGCCGCCTCCCAGGCAGCGGCGATCCCTTCGGGCTCCCGCACCACGCTCTGGCCCTTGCCCGAGGAGCTCATCACCGGTTTCACCACCACCGGCCAGCCCAGGGGCGCGGCCGCGGCCGCCAGCTCCGCGGCGCTTTCGGCGTAGGCGAAGCGGGCGGTGCGCAGCCCCAGCTCCCTGGCGGCCAGATCGCGGATGCGATCGCGGTTCATGGTCACCGCCGTGGCCCGGGCGGTGGGGATCACGGTGATGCCTTCGGCTTCCAGCTCCGCCAGGGCGTCCACCGCCAGGGCTTCGATCTCGGGGATCACCAGATCGGGTCGGTGCCGGCGCACCACCGCCTTGAGGGCGTCGGCATCGGTCATGGCGATCACCTCCCAGGCGTCAGCCACCTGCATCGCCGGAGCGCCCGCGTAGCGATCGACAGCGATCACCCGGCAGCCCAGCCGCTGGGCGGCGATCGCCACCTCCTTGCCCAGTTCACCGCTGCCCAGCAGCATCAGGGTGCGGGGAAAGACGGCTGGCATGGCGAACGGCGTTACGGCAGCGGAGATCCTCCCGCAGCTCCGTCACAGCCTGCTAGAGAGGGTCGAGGCGCCACACCGTCGATGCCAGGGCTCTTGGATCCGGGCCTCCATGATCAGGGCCTGCCACTGACACAGGGCCTGCCATTGACAGGGGAACTGCCGTTGCCGTCGCCGTCGCCGGTGCTGGCCCTGAGCACCGCCAGCGATGCGGCCGCGGGCTTGCCCTTCGGCCTCGACATCAGCACCCTGCAGACCTACGTGCTGCTCTACCTGGGTCTGTCGTCGCTGGTGTTCGTGGTGGTGTGGGTGGTGGGCTACGTGCGCAGCCGCTGAGCTCAGGGTGAGGAGTCGTCGTCGGAACTGAGCAGGGTGAGCTGGCGCACCGGCGGCTCTTCGCTCACAAACCCGTAGGCCTCGAACACCGCCGGATCCGGGTGAGTGATGCGCTGGCCAGCGCTGCAGCGCTCGAGCTGAAACCCCTCGCCGGCCATCCGGCGCATCAGCGCCGCCGCCTCCTCGAAGCGGGCCGCCATCGCCTCCAGGCTGGCGCAGTCGGAGGTGAGGCCGGTTTCCCTCCAGGTGAAATGGGCCATGGGGCGGTGTGAAGGCGAGGTGGTGGGAGTGCGCGCGGGGCTGGATTCCTGACCAGCGTCGATGCCGGGATCAGGGCAGCAGCACCAGGCCCAGGAGTACCAGTAGCAGGCTGGTGATCCAGAAGCGGTTCACCACCTGGATCTCCGGCAGGCCCCCCAGTTCCAGGTGGTGGTGCAGGGGCGCCATGCGCAACACCCGGCGTCCGACACCGTCGGCCCCCTTGGTGGCCTTGAACACCCACACCTGCACGATCACCGACAGCGATTCGGCCAGAAACACCCCGCCCATCACCAGCAGCGGCCAGAGGCTGTTGGAGAGCAGGGCCACCGCGCTCAGCGCCGCCCCCATCGCCAGCGAGCCCGTGTCGCCCATGAACAGGCGGGCCGGGTTGCGGTTGTGGGCCAGAAACCCAAGCCAGCAGCCGGCCATGGCGGTGCAGAAGGCCGCCAGGGCCGGGTCGCCCTCGTGGCCGCGCAGCATCAGCTGCAACCCCATGCCGGTGAACACCACGGCGCCGCAGCCGGCCGCCAGGCCGTCCAGGCCGTCGGTGAGGTTGGTGGCGTTGCTCTCGGCCAGGAACACGAACAGGCCCAGGGGCCAGATCAGCAGACCCAGGGGCAGGATCCAGCCGAGGGGCAGGACCACATCGCCCGGGCTGGCCCCCCCCAGCCAGCCGCCGCTGGCCGCCCCGATCAGAAACAGCAGGGCGGCGCCGGCCTGCAGCAGGAGCTTGCCCCGCGGCGTCAGGCCGGTGTTGGTGCGGCGGGTGAGGCTGCGCCAGTCGTCCACTGCGCCCACGGCCATGAAGGCCAGGGTGACGGTCGCCACCGCCAGCAGGCGCGGATCAGCCGGACTCACCAGGCCGCCCACGATCACACCGACCGGCACCACCAGCAGCCCCCCCATGGTGGGCGTGCCGGCCTTGCTGTGGTGGGCCTGGGGGCCCTCCTCGCGGATCACCTGGCCGAGCTTGAGCTGTCGCAGCCGCGGCACGCCCCAGGCTGTGACGCCAGCGCTCACCAGCCCCGCCACCAGCAGGGGCAGGGTGAGCATCGAGTTGGCCACCAGCCAGTCGCTCAGCCCGCACGCCGCCAGAAGCGCCAGGGTCAGCAACCCGGCCGCCAGGCGTGCGTCCCGTGGCGGGGCCTGGGCTTCCCTGCCTTCCGCTGCCCGCACCACCGCTCAGTCTTCCCAGGCTTCGTCCTGCTGCTCGTCGTCCTTGTTGTAGTCCTCCTTCTCGCCCATCAGCGCCGAGAGCTCCTCCTCCTCCACGGTGCTCACATCGGTGCTGGCACTTTCCTCTTCGGCCACCAGGCGGCCGCTGCTCTCCAGCCAGCTGAGCAGATCGGGCTCATCGCGCAGCGGCAGCACCGGGGCCAGCTCGTCGCGGTCGTAGCGGGTGAGGGAGGGATTGACGCTCTCCAGGCGGCTGATGCTGGAGGCGGAGAGCTTGCTCATGCGGTCCGGGGTTCGTCAGGCTTGTGGGTGGTGGGCTCCGCTGGCGTGGCCCTGGTGGCCTGGCGTGCTGAACAGCCCCACCGCGACCGATCAATCTAACCACCAAGCCCCCAGCTCCAAGCGCCCCCATGCCCGAGCCGCTCTCCCCGCCACCGCCCGCCTCCCCACCCGCTTCCCCGCCGGAGCCGCCGACCCAGCCCGCCGTCGGCGCTGTGGGCACGGTGCTGCGCCTGTGGGCCCTGGCCCTGGCCCTCAGCGCCGGGCTCGCGGCCGCGGGCCAGCACTGGCCTGCTCCCCTGGTGCCCACTGGCCGGCTGGTGTGGGCCCTGGTGCTGGGCCCACCGCTGCTGATGGCCCTCTGGCTGACGGCCAGCTGGCGCCTGGAGCCGGACCCCGGCGCCGCTGACAGGGGAGAATCGGGCGATTGAGCACAAGGACTGTGTTGATGGGGCGTGCCAAGAAGGCCGTGCTGGCCTATTCCGGCGGGGTCGACACCAGCGTCTGTATCCCCTATCTGATCCAGGAATGGGGGGTGGATGAGGTGATCACCTTCGCGGCCGACCTGGGCCAGGGCGATGAGCTGGAGCCGATCCGGCGCAAGGCCCTCGATGCCGGCGCCAGCCAGTCGCTGGTGGGCGATCTGGTCGAGCCCTTCATCCGTGACTTCGCCTTCCCGGCGATTCGCGCCAACGCCCTGTACCAGGGCCGCTACCCGCTCAGCACCGCCCTGGCCCGGCCCCTGATCGCCCGCCGGCTTGTGGAGATCGCCCGGGAGCTGGGCGCCGACGCCGTGGCCCACGGCTGCACCGGCAAGGGCAACGACCAGGTGCGCTTCGACGTGGCCATCGGCGCTCTGGCACCGGATCTGAAGGTGCTCACCCCGGCGCGGGAGTGGGGCATGAGCCGGGAGGAAACGATCGCCTACGGCGAGCGCTGTGGCATCCCCTCGCCGGTGAGCAAGGCATCTCCCTACTCGATCGACCTCAACCTGCTGGGCCGCTCGATCGAGGCCGGCCCCCTGGAGGATCCCGACGTGGAGCCGCCGGAGGAGGTGTTCGCCCTCACCGTGAGCGTGGACGCGGCCCCGCAGCAGCCCCAGGTGGTGGAGATCGGCTTCGAGGGCGGCAACCCGGTGAGCCTCGATGGCGAGCGGCTCGATCCGGTGAGCCTGATCCGCCACGCCAACGCGCTCGCCGGCAGCCATGGCTTCGGCCGGCTGGACATGATCGAAGACCGGGTGGTGGGCATCAAGAGCCGCGAGATCTACGAAACCCCCGGCCTGCTCCTGCTGATCAAGGCGCACCAGGAACTCGAGAGTCTCACCCTGGGCGCCGACGTGCTGCGCGCCAAGCGCCAGCTGGAGATGCAGTGGGCCGATCTGGTGTATCAGGGGCTCTGGTTCGGTGCCCTCAAGGACGCCATCGACGGCTTCATCGACCGCACTCAGGGGGCGGTGAACGGCACGGTGCGCATCAAGCTGCACAAGGGCAACGCCACGGTGGTGGGTCGCAGCAGCGTCAGCAACAGCCTCTACATGCCGCACATGGCCACGTACGACGCCGGTGATCAGTTTGATCACCGTGCCGCCGAAGGATTCATCTACGTGTGGGGGCTGCCCACGCGGCTGTGGGCCGCCAGCCAACGTCAGTGAGCCGCGGCAGGCAGGCCGTCGTCAGTCGGTCTGCCTGCCGCCGAGCCCGAAGGCATGGCGCAGGCTGCGGCCCCAGGCCTGGCGGCGGCGGCTGGATGGCGACGCCGGCGGATCAGCCGCAGGCATCAGCTGGCCGGCAATCAGCGCATCGCTGGGTTGGAGCTGGCTGAGCTGCTGGCGCAGCCCCTGGTTGCCCTCGAGCAGGCGCTGTTTCTGCTCCAGCAGCGGCTGCAGGCGGGTCTCGAACTTGCTTTCAAAAATCTGAGGCAGGTCGTCGAGCAGGGTCCGCATCGCGGCCAGTTCTTCCCGGCAGGCCGCCAGTTCCCGCTGCAGTGATTCCCGTTTCCAGGTCTGCTGATGGGGGGAGAACACCGAATCGGAAGCGTCAGCCCCACCCGGGGCACCATCCCACCATTGCGGCGGGGGAGGAATGGCGCCGGACTCGGGTCCAGCGGACGGGGACGGATCCGGTGCCATGGGCTCGACCCTAGGGGCAGCCTCCGGTCAGCACAACTCAGGCCGGCTGCCGCTCGACCTCGCCGGCTTCGCTCACCCCGGCGGGCACGCTGCGGGGAGGGGGCATCGGGCCCTCCTGCTTGACCGTGAGATAGCGGATCACATCCTCCGACAGCCGCATCGCTCGCTCCAGGGGTGCCACCTGCTGGCCGTCGCCGTCGTGGTTGAGCTGCACGTAGATGCCTTCCCGGTGCTTGGCGATCTGGTAGGCCAGGCGGCGCTTGCCCCGCATCTGGCAGTCGAGCACCTCGCCACCTGCCTCGATCACCAGGTCGCGGTAACGGGTGATATGACTCTCCACCTCCTCCTCCGGGATGTCCGGACGAAGGATGTACATGGTTTCGTAATAAGACTGCGTCATGGTCGCCTGGGGGAGGGGCCGATGGGGGCAAGGCCCATCAGCGACGGATCGACCAACTTATCCCAGCGCCGGCAGCTTCCACCGGCAACCAGCACCGGCAGCACGCCCACCCAGCTCTCAGTTGAGCTGCATGCGCACGGCCTGGGAGAGGCTGGGAATATCGGCCTCCTGACCGCGCAGGCTCTGCACCACCCCGAAGCTCACCAGCAGCAGGGCCGCCAGGAACACGGTGTTGCTGAGGGTGCGCACGGCGAAGCCGCCGGCCAGTGGGGCCAGCAATACGCTGAAGGCCAGGGTGAGCAGGATGAGCAGGATGTCGATGAGGATCGCCTGCAGCACGTTGAAGCGGATCAGGTAGGGCACCCGGTTGTTGCGCACCACCGCCAGGAACAGCACCAGGAACAGCACGAAGCCCCCGAAGGGCACCGCCTGTTGCAGCAGCAGCAGCGGCAGCGCCGGCAGGCTCAGCCATTGCAGGGCCGGGAACAGGCCGAACAGGCTGCGGCCGAAGCCCAGGGCATCGCTCCAGGGCAGCAGGTAGGCGAGGGCAGCCAGCAGGCGTTGCCAGATCGGAGGGCCTTGCATCGCTGCGGCAGTCACTGCGGTCAGGCTAGTGAGGGCAGCGGCCGCCCTCAGCCGGCCAGGGCCGCCGCCGCGGCGGCGCGCATGGCGGCCACAGGCACCGCGCTGCAGCCACTCCACAGGCGCAGGGCCGCGGCCCCCTGCTGCACCAGCATCTCCAGGCCGTCGAGGCTGCGGCAGCCCCGCTCGCCCGCGGCCCGCAGCAGCGCCGTGGGCCGCGGCGTGTAGATGAGGTCGTACACCGTGGCACCGGCCGGCAGGGCATCGAGCTGGCGGGGGCTCAGCGGGCAGTGCGCGGCGGCTTCCGGATCGCCGGCGGCGGCCATGCCCACCGGGGTGGTGTTCACCAGCAGGGCGGCCCCGGCCAGGGCGCCATCGAGCTGCGACCAGTCCAGCCCGCGCAGCTGTGGCGCCCAGCCGCGGCAGCCGGCCACGAATGCCGCCACGGCCTCGCTGCGGCGTGCGCTCACGGCAATGGCCCCCACACCCAGCTCCGCCAGGCCCGCCACCACGGCGCGGGCGCTGCCACCGCAGCCCAGCACCACCGCTCGCCGCTCGCTCCAGCTTTCCGGGCCGCCACGGCGCAGGGGGGCGAGGAAGCCCTCCACATCGGTGTTGGTGCCCAGCCAGCCGCCATCGGCATGGGGCACCAGGGTGTTCACCGCCCCCAGCCGGGCGGCCAGGGGACTCAGCTCCCGGCACAGCGTCGCCACCGACTGCTTGTGGGGGAGGGTCACGTTGAGGCCCCGGCAGCCCACGGCCGCCAGCCCCTCCACCACCACCGCCAGCTGCCCGGCCGGGGTTGGCAGGGCCACATACACCCAGTTGAGATCGAGAGCGGCCAGGGCTGCGTTGTGCATCACCGGCGAGAGCGAATGGCGCACCGGATCCCCCAGCACCCCCACCAGGGCCGTGGTGGCGGTGATCGGCGAACCCATGGCGGCGCGGCGCTGACGGCTGAACCGTAGGTCTCGGTACGGCAGCTGTTCGGGAACCACACCTCGCCCTGGAAGGGCCTCGCTGCTGAGGATGCACACATCAAATCTTCGGTTAACCAAGAGAGGACGGAATCCATGGGCAAGGTTGTTGGCATCGATCTCGGCACCACGAACAGCTGCGTGGCCGTGATGGAGGGCGGCAAGCCCACGGTGATCGCCAACGCCGAAGGGTTCCGCACGACCCCCTCGGTGGTGGCCTACACCAAGAACCAGGATCAGCTGGTGGGGCAGATCGCCAAGCGTCAGGCGGTGATGAACACGGAGAACACCTTCTATTCCGTGAAGCGCTTCATCGGCCGCCGGGTGGATGAGGTGAACGAGGAGTCGAAGGAAGTGAGCTATGGGGTGGAGAAATCCGGTGCCAATGTCAAGGTGAAGTGCCCGGTGCTCGGCAAGCAGTTCGCCCCCGAGGAGGTGAGCGCCCAGGTGCTGCGCAAGCTGGCCGAAGACGCCGGCAAGTACCTCGGTGAAACGGTGACCCAGGCGGTGATCACCGTGCCTGCCTACTTCAACGACTCCCAGCGCCAGGCCACCAAGGACGCCGGCAAGATCGCTGGCCTCGAGGTGCTGCGGATCATCAACGAGCCCACCGCCGCGGCCCTGGCCTACGGCCTGGATAAAAAGAGCAACGAGCGCATCCTGGTGTTTGACCTCGGTGGCGGCACCTTCGACGTGTCGGTGCTGGAGGTGGGCGACGGCGTGTTCGAGGTGCTCTCCACCTCCGGCGACACCCACCTGGGCGGTGACGACTTCGACAAGGTGATCGTCGACCATCTGGCCGACAGCTTCAAGGCCAACGAGGGCATCGATCTGCGTCAGGACAAGCAGGCTCTGCAGCGCCTCACCGAGGCCGCCGAGAAGGCCAAGATCGAGCTCTCCAGCGCCACCCAGAGCGAGATCAACCTGCCCTTCATCACGGCCACTCCCGAGGGTCCGAAGCACCTGGATCTCACCCTCACCCGGGCCAAGTTCGAAGAGCTCGCCTCCAGCCTGATCGACCGCTGCCGCGTGCCGGTGGAGCAGGCCCTCAAGGACGCCAAGCTCGCCTCCGCCGAGCTCGATGAAGTGGTGATGGTGGGTGGCTCCACCCGTATCCCGGCGGTGCTGGAGCTGGTGAAGCGCATCACCGGCAAGGACCCCAACCAGACCGTGAACCCCGATGAAGTGGTGGCCGTGGGCGCCGCCATCCAGGGCGGCGTGCTCGCCGGCGAGGTGAAGGACATCCTGCTTCTGGACGTCACGCCGCTGTCGCTGGGGGTGGAGACCCTGGGCGGCGTGATGACCAAGATGATCACCCGCAACACCACCGTCCCCACCAAGAAAACGGAGGTGTATTCCACCGCGGTGGATGGCCAGACCAACGTGGAGATCCACGTGCTCCAGGGTGAGCGCGAGATGGCCAGCGACAACAAGTCGCTGGGTACCTTCCGCCTCGATGGCATCCCCCCGGCTCCCCGCGGCGTGCCCCAGATCGAAGTGACCTTCGACATCGACGCCAACGGCATCCTCAGCGTGACCGCCAAGGACAAGGGCAGCGGCAAGGAGCAGAGCATCTCCATCACCGGTGCCTCCACCCTCAGCGAAAACGAGGTGGACAAGATGGTCAAGGACGCCGAGAGCAACGCTGCCGCCGACAAGGAGAAGCGCGAGCGCATCGACCTCAAGAACCAGGCCGAGACCCTCATCTACCAGTCTGAGAAGCAGCTCGGCGAACTGGGTGACAAGGTGGGCGCAGAGGACAAGGCCAAGGTGGAGACCTCCAGCGCCAAGCTCAAGGAGGCCCTGCAGAAGGAAGACTTCGACACCATCAAGAGCGAACTGGAAACCCTCCAGCAGGCCCTCTATGCCGCCGGTGCCGCCGTGTACCAGCAGGCGGCCGGTGCCGATGCCGCCGCTGCCGGAGCCCCCGGCGGCAGCGGCTCCGGGGCCGAGGCGGCCGGTGGAGCCGGTAGCGACGATGTGATCGACGCCGAATTCACCGAGAGCAAGTAAGCCGCCAGCGCCTGAGCCCCGAGCCCTTGCTGCTCCCCAGCCCCCGTCCGGGGGCTTTTTTCATGCTCCGACACCGGTCGTGATTCGGCTGGCCACCCATTCCGCCGTGGCCGGTGCGAGCAGCACACCGTTGCGGTAGTGGCCGCTGGCCACCACCAGGCCGGGCTCCAGCACCTCCAGCACCGGGGCGGGCTGCTGGCAGGGCCGGCAGCGCTGGCCCTGCCAGTGACGGGTCACGGTGGCGCTGCCGAGCCAGTCGAGCCCCGCCTCTCCCCAGCCGCGCAGATCGCTCAGGGCTTCGGGGTTGGGCCGGCAACCGGGTTCGAGGGTCGCCCCCAGCCAGAGCCGCCGCCCACCGGGCAGGTCGGGCCGCGGCACCAGGTTGATGCCGCGCCACGCCACCGCGCCGGGCCAGCCGCTGTCCGGGGCGCTCCAGGCGGGCTGGCCGTTGAGCTCCAGCTCGAGCGCCTGACCCAGCACCGGTTCCATGGGCAGGCTGTGACCCAGGCTTTCCAGCAGCGCTGCCGTGGCCACTCCGGTGCAGAGCACCAGCCAGGGCGCTTCCACGCTGCTGCCGGCGCTGCCGATCAGGCGCCAACCCCCGCCAGCCCCCTGCCCGGTGCGCTCCAGCCGGCTGGCGGCTTCAGGCAGGCAGGTGAGCCCCCCGGCGCGGGCGCTGGCCAGCAGGGCGGCCATGGCCTGGCCCGGATCGAGCTGGCCATCACCCGGGGAATGCAGGCCCCCCAGGGCGGCGGCCGGCAGCTGGGGCCGCAGTTCCCGCAGCCGCTCGGGTGACCACAGGCCGAGGGACACACCGCGGCGCTGGCGCTCGGCGGCGAGCCGCTGCTGGCGGGCCAGCTCGGCATCACCGGAGGCCAGCAGCAGCAGTCCCGCACGCCGGGCCACGGCATGGCCCTCGGCCTCGAGGGCGTCAAGCCACTGGGGCCAGAGGGCGTGGCTGCGCTGGCGCAGCCGCCAGCCCCGGCCGCTGGAACGATGGAACACCTGGGCCATCAGCACCCCGAGGGCGGCCCAGCTGCCGCCGCCGGCTGGTGGCGGCCCATCGATTGCGGGATCCACCAGCACCACGGGATGGCCGCGGCGCTGGAGCAGCCAGGCGCTGGCCAGTCCCACCAGGCCTGCCCCCAGCACGAGCACCGGGTCAGCCGGCTTGCCCGGCTCGCCTGGCGTCAGCGCAAGCCGGTGGCTCAGATCTGCTTGAGGTCTTCCTGCACCTGGGCGGGCAGGATCTGCGCGTACTTGCCGAAGCCGCTGGCCACCGAGATGTAGGTCTTGCGCAGGGCGTCGGCGTCCTGCAGGCGAGCGGCCTCATCGAGCTGGGCCAGGGAGCGCTTGAGCTGATCGGCCAGCCGCGTGGCTTCCGCCTGGTCGTCTGGCAGCAGGCGGCGGTTGATGTACAGCATGTGACGGCCCACTTCCTGCATCGGGCCGTGGATGAGGTTGCGGGTGAAGGTCCAGTCGCGCTGGTTCACCAGATCGGCCAGCTCGGGCAGGCGATCACGGGCGGCCAGGAAGCCCTCGGCCTGCCGTTCGATGTAGGTGATGTCCTCGGCGCTCAGGGTGGGTGGCTGGGCCTTGGCGCCGCCGCAGGCGGCGAGGCTGAAGCAGAGCACTGCCGCCAGGGCGACGGACAGCAGCCGGCGCAGCTGCTGCAGCAGGGTGGAGAGCTGCGTGGAAGGCAGCGGCGTGAAGACCTGGGCAGGGGCCATCGGCGGGGCGCAGCGGCAGTGGCAGGGGCTGACTGTATCGGTGCTCCGGGGCCCGGTTGCCGCGGTTGTCGCCGCTCGCAACCTCTTCCGCCGTGCGGCCTTAAAACGGTATGAGGATGCGATGGATGGATGCGGGAAGCTGTGCTGCCCCTGGCTGCCATCCGCCGGCCCCTGGAGCGCGTCCTCGATGAGGCCAAGGTGCGTGACCTGATGGAGGCCATCGCCGCCGAGGGCCAGAAGGAGCCCATCGACGTGCTGGAGGTGGAGGGGGAACTGTGGGGCTTCAACGGCTGCCACCGGGTGGCAGCCCATGAGCGTCTCGGCCTCACCACGATCCGCGCCCGGGTGCGGCGCGCCAACCGTCAGGTGCTACGCATGCACATGCTCTGAGTCCCTGCCGGCCCCTGCTGCGATGCCGCCTGCCACTGCCATCCTCCAGGTGATCTGCCCGGATCGCCCCGCCCTGGTGAGCGAACTGTCGGGCTGGGTGGCGGCCAATGGTGGCAACATCCGTCACGCCGATCACCACACCGACGCCGGTGCCGGCCTCTTCCTCAGCCGCATCGAATGGCAGCTGGAGCACTTCGGGCTGCCGCGGGCGGCCATCGCCCCGGCCGTGACCGCCCTGGCCGAGCGCCTCGGCGGTGAGGGCCAGGTGCATTTCTCCGACGAGCTGCCGCGGGTGGCGATCTTCGTGAGCCGCCAGGATCACTGCCTGGTGGACCTGCTCTGGCGCACCCGCGCCGGCGAGCTGCCGATGACCGTGCCGCTGGTGGTGTCGAACCATCCACAGCTGCAGGCCACCGCCGAGGATTTCGGGGCCACCTACGCGCATCTGCCGGTGAGTCCCGGCACCAAGGCGGAGGTGGAAGCCGAGCAGCTGCGGCTGCTGGCTGAGCACGGCATCGAGCTGGTGGTGCTGGCCAAATACATGCAGGTGCTGAGCGGCGATTTCCTCGAGCGTTTTCACGTTGCCGGCCGCGGCAGGGGCACCGCCGGCGCCTCGGGCCACGCGGTGATCAACATCCACCACTCGTTCCTGCCTGCCTTCCAGGGAGCCCAGCCCTACCACCGCGCCTGGGAGCGGGGGGTGAAACTGATCGGCGCCACGGCCCACTACGTGACCGAGGAGCTCGACGCCGGGCCGATCATCGAGCAGGCCACCGTGCACGTGAGCCACCGCGACGAGGTCGAAGACCTGATCCGCAAGGGCCGTGATACCGAGCGCCTGGCCCTGGCCCGGGCCCTGCGCCTGCACCTGCGCCGGCAGGTGATGGTGTATCGCGGCCGCACGGCGGTGTTTGATTGAGGCTCAGCCCAGGGCCGCCCCGGTTTGATCCGCCGCCAGGGCCTCCTGCCGGTGCCGGAGCAGCGTGCTCTCCGGCAAGCCTCCCTCCAGGTGCCGCCAGGGCAGCACCCGCTCGCCGCTCCAGGTGGCGTGGACCACCTCCTCCCAGGGGGGGGGGGGCGGCGGCAGAGGAGTGTCCGCGGTGCGGGACGGTGCGGGATCGTGCTCGCCCGCCAGCACGGCGCGGTAGGCCTGTTTCCAGCCCCCCAGGCTCTCGTGGCGGCCGCGGGCGGCGGCGATCACCGGGGCCAGGCGTCGGTCGCTGCGCGACAGCAGGGCCTGGATCACGCTCCAGCCGTAGCTCTCGGGGCGCAGCTCGATGCCCTTGGGCTTGAGGCGCTTGGCCAGAAGCTTGAGGCGCTTGTCGGCCTCGGGGCGCACCCCCTGCCACTGGAACGGCGTGTGGGCCTTGGGCACGAAGGTGCTCACGCCCAGGCTCAGCCGCAGGCCGGGGGTGGCCTTCTTGAGGGCCAGCAGGAGCGCGGCGGTGGCCTCCACATCGGCCTCCTCTTCCGTGGGCAGGCCCACCATGCCGTAGAGCTTCAGGCCCGTGAGGCCTCCCTCCTTGGCGTAGCGGGCGGCGGCGTAGATCTCTTCGGTGGCGAGCTTCTTGTTCACCACCTGGCGCATGCGCTCGCTGCCGCTCTCGATGGCGATCGTGAGCGATTTGCTGCCCCGCTTGGCCAGGATCCGGCCCAGCTCGGGGGTCACCGTGGCGGCCCGCACGGAGCTCACGCTGACGCGAGTGCCGTCGAAGCGATCCTGATCCAGCCAGGCCAGCAGGTCGGCGAACTGGGGGTGCTGGGTCACCGAGGCCCCCAGCAGACCCAGGCGGTGGGTGGCGGTGAGGCCCTTGTCCACCGCCGGGATCAGGCCGTCGTCGAGCGAAGGGGTGCGAAACGGCAGGGTGAGATAGCTGGCCAGGCAGAAGCGGCACAGCTCCGGACAGCTGCGCGCCACCTCCACCATGTGGATTGAGGGCCAGGCCGCATCCGGGGTGATCACCGCCGAGTGGCTGAGGGTGTTGCCGCGCCAGGTCTGCTTGGCCACGGTGGCCGGGATGCCGGACTCGCTGGGTTCAACGCCGAGCAGTCCGCCATCGGCGTCGTAGCGGGGGGCATAGAGGCTGGGCACGTAGACCCCTGGCAGCTGGGCCAGCTGGCCCAGGCGCTCGGCGCGGGGGGCGCCGCGGCCTGCCTGCAGGGCATCGATGAAGGCGGGCAGCAGCAGCTCGCCATCGCCCAGCAGCACCACATCAAAAAAGGGCGCCAGGGGCTCGGGGTTGGCGGTGAGCACCGGGCCGCCGCCGAATACGATCGGGTCGGCGTCGCCGCGCTCGTGGGTCCAGATCGGAATGCGCTGCTGCTCGAGCAGATCCAGCAGCACCGGGCCGTCCAGTTCCCAGCTCAGCGACAGCCCGAACAGGTCGCAGTCACGGTGCGGCGGATCGCCCTGGTCGGTGAACAGGCGCCGCACATCCACGTCGGCCCGCTGGGCGAGCGTGGCCCACACCACCTGATAGCCCAGGCTGGTGATCCCCACCGAGTAGGTGCTGGGGAAGGCCAGCACAGTCCGCAGCGCCCCGGCCTGGGGCTGGGCCGGCTCAAACAGCAGGGTTTCCTGGTTCAGGGGAGTGGGAGGGGACGGCTGTCCCTCCAGCGTCTCACCCGGCTGCCGGGTTGGGGGCCTACTGGCCGACCAGGGCGGAGAGCGGGCCCAGAAGGCCGCCGATGGCGCTCCCGGCCTCATCCAGCGTGGGCTTCTCGGCGCCGAAGGTCTCGAGCACCGTGTTCGCCGCCGCCTCGATCGCCGGCCACTTGTCACCGGCAACGGGACGGATGATCGGCGCCGCGTTGGACCAGAGCGTCTGGAACCCGCTCATCGAGGCCACGGCCCCGGTGAGGTTGCCCGCCTCCGCCTGGCTCTGGCCCTGACGCAGCAGATCCAGCACCGGATTGACGGTGGGAGTGAGGGCGGCCTGGGTCGTGGTTGTGGCGGCGTCGTCAACCCGCTGGCCCATCTGGGCGCAGCCGCTGAGGGTGAGGCCTCCGGCCACCGTCAGGGCCAGGCCGGCCGTAATCAGCCGGCCCGCCCGCCGTCGTGCCTGTTGAAGTGCAGCCATGGATGCCTCCGGCTCAAGGGTGAATTGCGGTAGTCATGGTCACAGTGGCCAGTCCCGATCGCTTCACGACAAAGTGGCTTCGTAACAGAGGGGCGTCGAGTCGAATAGGGGGGCGTTGAAAAAAACCGCAGTGCGCCGGGGCTGGAAACCAGGCCCGGCTCCACTTCAGGAGGGGCTTCCCCCGGGGCCGGCCCGCCGGCCGGCAGCCTCGCCGAGCCGGGGCCGCAGCGGCACCGAGCTGGGCGCTGGCGTGGGCGTGGGGGGCTCGCCCGCCCAGCCCTGGTGGCCCGGAGGCGCCAGTTCGATCAGCCGCTCGAACAGCGACTCGCTGGCCAGCAGCCGCGCCACCAGGATGCTGCCCAGGCAGGCACTGAGCACCGGCTTGAGCAGCAGCCACTGCTTGCTCAGGGCGAACACCAGGAACAGGGCCGTGATCGGTGTGCGGGCGGTGGCGGTGAGAAAGGCCCCCATACCGGCGAACACGGCGGTGTTGGGGGCCTGGATGCCCACCAGCTCCACCAGTTGCACCGCCACCAGCCCGAGGGCGCCGCCGAGGCTGAGCATGGGCGCGAACAGGCCCCCCGGCGCTCCCACCGCCGCGGCCAGGGCGGTGGTGATGAACAGCACCACGGTGACGCTGATGGCCATGGTCACGTCCACCTCACCGCTGGCCACCGCCAGGCGCACGCCGGCGTTGTTGATGAAGATCTCCGGCAGGAAGGCATCCATCAGGCCCAGCAGGGCGCCGGCAACGCAGAGCTTCAGGGCCAGGGAACTGCGCCAGCGGTTGCTGAGCCGCTGCAGGCTGAGCAGAAAGCGGCAGTAGGCCTCGCCCACCAGGGCCACAAGCCCGCCCAGGCCGAACAGCAGGATCAGATCAATGGGCAGTACCTGCACGTACACGAAGATCGTGCGCTTGAGCTGCAGTTCGCCGCTCACGATCAGCCGGGTGCTGTCCACCCCCAGGCCGGCCAGCCCCAGCAGATCGGCCCAGATGTCGGTCCAGAAGGTGAGCGTCAGCACGATCAGCATCACCACCGGCCGGCCGCCGCGCAGCAGCGCCTCCAGCGTGTAGAAGAAGCCGGCGATCGGGGCGCTGAACACGGCGGTGATGCCGGCGCCCCCGCCGGCGGCCACCAGCAGGCGCACGAACGGCCGCGGCGCCTTGAGCAGCCGTCCCAGGCTCCAGCCCATGGAGCTGCCCATCTGGATGGCGGGGCCGGAGGGGCCGAGGGGAAAGCCGCTGCCGATGGCCAGGATGCCGGCCACCAGCTTCACCACGGCGATGCGCAGGCCGATCGGCACTCCCCGCTTGCGCAGAAACAGCATCACCTGGGTGATGCCGGCCCCCGACGCCGCCGGCGCCAGGGTCTGGATCAGCAGACCGGCGAGCAGGCCGCCGCCGGCGCCGATGCCGGGGAGCACCAGCCAGTGCGGGGCCCGCTCCAGGCTGCGGATGCGCCAGCTGCCCAGGGCGTCGATGCCGAGGGTGAACAGCAGCACGGTGCTGGCCACTGCCAGGCCCGTGAGCGCCAGGCCCAGCACCACCACCACACCGCGCTGCTCGAGCAGCTGACGAATGGCCCGCAGTTGCAGCCATTCGTCGTGCCGGGTTGAGGCGCCGGCCTTGCTGATCACTCCCGGCTCAACTCACTTCGGCCAGCATGCGGGCCTCCTCCTCGGTGCTGAGCACCCGGCCCTGGTCTTCGAAGCCCTCGATCTGATCGAAGTTGAGGTAGCGGTAGAGCTGGTCGCCGTAGGGATCGATCTTCTCGGCGGCGATGGCCAGATACTCCTGCTTGCTGGGGATGCGGCCGAGCTGGGCGCACACCGCCGCCAGTTCGGCGCTGCCCAGATACACCTGGGCACCGTTGCCGAGGCGGTTGTTGAAGTTGCGGGTGCTGGTGGAGAACACGGTGGTGTTGTCCTCCACCCGCGCCTGGTTGCCCATGCACAGGGAGCAGCCGGGCATCTCCATGCGGGCGCCGGTGGCCTCGAAGATGGCGTAGTAGCCCTCCTCCTTGAGCGTCTCCTCGTCCATGCGGGTGGGCGGACAGACCCACAGGCGGGCGGCGTTCTCGCCCTGGTCCTTGAGCACGGTGGCGGCGGCCCGGTAGTGGCCGATGTTGGTCATGCAGGAGCCGATGAACACCTCATCGATCCGCGCGCCGGCCACCTCGCTGAGGGTCTTGACGTTGTCGGGGTCGTTGGGACAGGCCAGGATCGGCTCGGTGATCGCATCGAGGTTGATCTCGATGATCTCGGCGTACTCGGCGTCGGCGTCGGCTTCCATCAGCACCGGATCTGCCAGCCAGGCTTCCATCGCCTGGATGCGGCGGGCCATGGTGCGGGCATCGCCATAACCGCGCGCGATCATGTTCCTGAGCAGCGCCACGTTGCTGCGCAGGTATTCACTCATGGTGTCGACCGAGAGCTTGATGGTGCTGCCGGCACAGGAGCGCTCCGCCGTGGCGTCCGTCAGTTCAAACGCCTGCTCCAGCTTGAGATCGGGAAGCCCCTCGATCTCCATGATGCGGCCGTTGAACACGTTCTGCTTGCCCTCCTTGGCCACCGTGAGCAGGCCCTTCTGGATGGCCACCCAGGGGATGGCGTTGACCACATCGCGCAGGGTGACGCCGGGTTGCAGGGAACCGCTGAAGCGCACGAGCACCGATTCGGGCATGTCCAGCGGCATGGCGCCGATGGCGGCGGCGAAGGCCACCAGCCCCGAACCGCCCGGGAAGGAGATGCCCAGGGGGAAGCGGGTGTGGCTGTCGCCGCCGGTTCCCACCGTGTCGGGCAGCAGCATGCGGTTGAGCCAGCTGTGGATGATGCCGTCGCCGGGGCGCAGGGCCACGCCGCCCCGCGAGGCCATGAAGTCGGGCAGCTCGGCGTGGGTCTTGAGGTCCACCGGCTTGGGGTAGGCGGCGGTGTGGCAGAAGCTCTGCATCACCAGATCGGCGGAAAAGCCCAGGCAGGCCAGCTCCTTCATCTCGTCGCGGGTCATCGGCCCGGTGGTGTCCTGGCTGCCCACGGTGGTCATCAGCGGTTCGCAGCTGGTGCCGGGGCGCACGCCGGCCAGGCCACAGGCCTTGCCCACCATCTTCTGGGCCAGGGTGTACCCCTTGCCGGTGTCGGCCGGCGGGGTGGGCCGGATGAACAGATCGGAGGCGGGCAGGTCCAACTGGGCGCGCACTTTGTCCGTGAGGGCGCGGCCGATCATCAGGGGAATGCGGCCGCCGGCCCGCACTTCATCGGCGATGGTGCTGGGCTTGAGCTCGAAGCGGGCCACGATCGTGCCGGCGTCGGGCTCCCCGGCGGCGCGCTCGATCGTGCCGGCGGTGGGGCGGATCGTGATCACATCGCCGCTGCTGAGGGCCGTGACGTCGCACTCGATCGGCAGGGCGCCGGAATCCTCGGCGGTGTTGAAGAAGATCGGGGCGATCTTGCCCCCCAGGATCACACCGCCGCCGCGCTTGTTGGGCACGTGGGGGATGTCGGTGCCGATGTGCCAGAGCACCGAGTTGATGGCGGATTTGCGCGAGCTGCCGGTGCCCACCACGTCGCCCACGTAGGCCAGCGGGTGGCCCTTGCCCTTGAGCTCGGCGATCAGCTCCAGGCCACCGGGCATGCGGGTTTCCAGCATCGCCATGGCGTGCAGGGGGATGTCAGGCCGGGTGGTGGCGTGGGTGGCGGGTGAGAGGTCGTCGGTGTTGGTCTCGCCCTCCACCTTGAACACGGTCACGGTGATCTCCTCGGCCAGCTCGGGGCGAGCCGTGAACCACTCGGCGGCCGACCAGCTGTCCACCACCCGGCGGGCCCAGGGGTTGGACTCAGCCAGCTCGAGCACGTCGTGGTAGGCGTCGTACACCAGCACGGTGCCGCTCAGCCCGGCCGCAGCCGCCTCGGCGATGGCGGGTTCGGGGCTGTCCAGCAGCTCGATCAGCGCCCCCACGTTGTAGCCCCCGATCATGGTGGCCAGCAGCCGCACCGCCTCCAGCGCGCTCACCAGGGGGCTGGTGGCTTCCCCCTTGGCCACCGCCAGCAACCAGCTGGCCTTCACGTAGGCCGCCTCGTCCACCCCGGGGGGGATGCGTTCGCTCAGCAGATGCTTCAGAAAAGCCTCCTCGCCGGCCGGGGGCGCCGCCAGCAGCTCGGTGAGGGCGGCGGTCTGCTCGGCGGTGAGCGGCAGGGCCGGAACTCCCAGGACCTCGCGTTCGGCCGCGGCGGCGCGGTAGTCGGCGAGGGCTGTGGTGGCGTTCATCGCGGATCGTTGCACGTTGCCCCCATTGTTCTCGGCCGCGGCCCAGGTTGTTGGTGGCGATCGCTGCCATCACCCCATCCCACCGAGTGCAACGGGGCAGAGTGGGAAGCAGATGGCACCCTGACTAGGCTGATGGGCTGAGCGCGGCAGCCAAGGCAGCCTGTTTCCCATGCACGCCACCACCAGCGATCTCCATGTGGTGGAGACGCGGCCCCTGGTGCCGCCCGCCCTGCTGCGCCGCGACCTGCCGATCAGCGGCCGTGCCGCCGACACCGTGCAGCAGACCCGCCTGCGCATCCAGGACATCCTGCACGGCCGCGACGAGCGCCTGCTGGTGATCGTGGGCCCCTGTTCGGTGCACGACGTGGCGGCGGCCAAGGAGTACGCCGGCTTCATCGCCGAGGCCCGCCAGCGCCACGCGGCCGAACTCGAGGTGGTGATGCGCGTGTACTTCGAGAAGCCACGCACCACCGTGGGCTGGAAGGGCCTGATCAACGACCCCCACCTCGATGGCAGTTACGACATCAACACCGGGCTGCGGCTGGCCCGCTCGCTGCTGCTGCACGTGTCGGAACTGGGCCTGCCGGCGGCCACCGAACTGCTGGATCCGGTGGTGCCCCAGTACATCGCCGACCTGATCAGCTGGACGGCCATCGGCGCCCGCACCACCGAGAGCCAGACCCACCGGGAAATGGCCTCGGGCCTGTCGATGCCGATCGGCTTCAAGAACGGCACCGACGGCAGCATCGCCACGGCCGTGAATGCCGTGGAGGCCGCGGCCCGGCCCCACCACTTCCTCGGAATCAACAGCGACGGCCACGCCTCGATCGTGACCACCACTGGCAATCCCGATGGCCATCTGGTGCTGCGCGGCGGCAAGCACGGCTCCAACTACCACCCCGAAGCGATCGAACAGGCGGCTAGCGATCTGGCGGCGGCGGGCTTGCCCAGCCGCGTGATGGTGGACTGCAGCCACGGCAATTCCAACAAGGACTTCCGCCGCCAGGCGGAGGTGGCGGACCAGGTGGCACGGCAGGTGCGAGCCGGCTCACGCCATGTGATGGGGGTGATGCTCGAGAGTCACCTGGTGGCCGGCAACCAGAAGCTTGCCGCCGACCTCAGCCAGCTCGCCTACGGCCAGAGCATCACCGATGCCTGCATCGATCTGGCCACCACGGCTGAGGTGCTGGCTGTGCTGGCCGATGCGGTGCGCGTCACCGCCGGCAGCATGGCCCTGACGGTATGAGCCTCTTGCACTCGAGTGCTTCGAGTGCCAATCAACGAAGACGACAACTTCCTGCAACGAACTGTTCTTTCTGAACAGCATTCTTGTGGGGTCTTCATAGGGTCATCGCACATCAATCCAAGGTGCGTGATGAGTTATCTCCTGCAGTTCTGTGGTCTTTCGGATCCCTTGCAGTTGTTCTATCTCGAGCAGAGCGAGGGCCCGGCCTTCGCCGGTTTCCGGCCCGTTCAGCTCGATCGACTGCTGGGCTGGGCCCAGGCCATCGGCCGGCAGCGGCACTGGGATCTGGAGGTGATCCACCAGGCCGTGATCGAGGCCTGGATGGAGCGGGCCGACGTGATCCGCCAATGGCAGCTGCGGCTGCACCACGAGCCGCACGACCGGCTGCTGGTGGCCGGTCTGGGCACCCCCCACGACTGGGAGCGGCGCTGCGAGCAGCTGCTGCGGGCCTAGGGCCGGTGGCTGGTGGTTCAGCTGAACTGCTGCCAGAGCCAGGCCACCCCCAGCGGCACGCTGAGGTTGTCGATGCCGCCGATGGCCACCTGCTCCAGCAGGGTGGCGGCGGCGGCGATGGCCACCAGGGACGGCCAGGGGGGGGCTGCCAGGCCGGGGCCAAGCGCCATCAGGGCCAGGCGCAGCAGCACCAGCATCAGCAGGCTGGCGCCGGCCATCACGGCTGTGCCCACCAGGGAGCGGCGCTGGCCCAGCACGTGCCAGCTGGGGCTGGCCACCAGAGGCCCCACCAGGCCCGCGAGACCGTCGCCCAGGGCCATCACCAGCACCCCGGCCGCCACCGGGGCCGGCTGTTGGGGCCAGTACTGCCAGAGCAGCAGGGTGATCGAGGCGCCATAGGCCACGGTGCCGTAACTGGGGCGGCCCACGTCTTCCACTGCCGGCAGCAGCCGCAGCCGATGGTTGAGGGCCGCCACCACGGTGATGGCCGCGGCGGCCGGCAGGGCGAGCAGGCGGTCGATACCGGTTGCCCAGGCGATCGGCACCACAGCGCCGCTGCCGATGTGCACCAGCTTGCGGCTCCATTCCCGCCGGGCCGGGCTGTCGGCGCCGTTCCAGCGCCGCCGCACGGCCACAGCCGCAGCTGCCAGCAACGCCAGCCACGTGGCCACCGCCGCCACCCCGATGGCTTGCTGGGGCCAGTTCAGCCCGGGCCCTGTCAACGCCGCAACCAGAAGCCCGTCAGGCCACTTTGTGCACGTTACTGAGCAGCCGCAGCTTCATGATCGCCTTGGCCTCCAGCTGCCGCACCCGCTCCCGCGACACGTTGATCAGGCGCCCGATCTCGGCCAGGGTGAGGGGCTCGCTGCCCTCCAGGCCGAAGCGCAGCTTGATGATCGTCTGCTCGCGCTCGTTGAGCTGGGACAGCCAGGCCCCCAGGTGCTCCTTCTGCAGATGGCGATCCATCGCATCGAAGTGCTGATTGCTGGCCGGATCGGCGATCAGTTCGCCCAGGGTGCTGCGGTCCTCGTCGCCGCGGGCATGGGCATCGAGGGAGGTGCAGGGAGCGGTCTGGGAGATCAGTTCCTCCAGTTCCTGGAGCTTCATGCCGAGGGCGTGGGCCAGTTCCAGGCGGTTGGGCTGGCGGCCGAGGCGGTGGGAGAGTTCCCGTGTCACCCGCCGCATCTTCGAGAGCTTCTCGCTCACGTGGATCGGCAGGCGGATGGTGCGGGCGCTGTTGTCGATCGCCCGGGTCATGCCCTGGCGGATCCACCAGTAGGCGTAGGTGGAAAACTTGTAGCCCATGGCCGGATCGAACTTGTCGACCGCCCGCTCCAGGCCGATGGCACCCTCTTGCACCAGGTCGAGCAGCTCAAGGCCCTGGTGCTGGTATTTCTTGGCCACGCTCACCACCAGGCGCAGGTTGGCGGACATCATCCGCTCGCGGGCCCGGTGGGCCATGCGCAGCTGGCGGCGGTGCTGGGGAGTGAGCTGCTCGGCCGGCTGCTGCAGCAACAGTTTGCCCGCCTGAACGTGGTGGGCCAGCTCAATTTCCTCGGCCGGCGTGAGCAGCGGCACGCGGCCGATGTTGCTCAGATACCAGCCGATGGAATCGGCGTTGATGCGCGTGCTGGGCCTGGATGCACCACGCGTAGCGCTTGTTCTGGATCTGGCTGTGCTGGAAGGCTTCGCGGCGCTGTTGGACGAAACGCCAGAAGCGGATTGCTCAGGCGTCCCCACACCCTTGCCTCCCGAAATCAATTGTGCGCGGAATGTAGCACCCCTCGATGGTTACAGGAGGCGGATCTTGAACGGTTTCCGGATCGGTGATCGTCTGTGATTCAGTGGCGCCAGCTATGTGGTACTGGCTGGACATCAGTTTGGTGTCAACGGATGCCAACCGCCGCCGCAGTTGCCCCCTCAGCCTGCATCAACCAACCCGCCGCGCCAGCGGTCCATCAGCTCCTGCTGGACCAGCTGTGGCTCGCCCTCCTGCAGCGGCTGGCTGAACTGCCCGTCCGGACCCATGTGCCAGGCGCCGGTGTCGTTGAAGTAGACATCCAGCAGGCCCTCGAGCTGCCGGCGCAGGTCTGGATCATCGATCGGCGCCACCGCCTCCACGCGTCGGTCGAGGTTGCGCGGCATCCAGTCGGCGCTGCCCAGGAAGATTTCCGGCTCGCCGGCGTTGCCGAACCAGAACATCCGGGAGTGCTCAAGGAAGCGGCCAATCACGCTCACCACGCGGATGTGGTCGCTGATGCCCTCCAGAGCTGGCCTCAGGCAGCACATGCCCCGCACCACGAGGTCGATCTGCACACCGGCCTGGGAGGCCTGATAGAGCAGGGCGATGATCGCCGGATCCACCAGGGCGTTCATCTTGGCGCGGATGTGGCCGCCACGGCCGGCCTGGGCGTGGCTGATCTCACGGCGGATGAGATCCTCCATGCCTTTGCGCAGCGTTACCGGGGCCACCAGCAGACGCCGGAAACTCTGCTGTTTGGAGAAGCCGGTGAGGTAGTTGAACAGCTCCACCAGATCGGCGCCGAATTCGGGACGGGCCGTGAGCAGGCCCAGGTCGGTGTAGAGGCTGGAGGTTTTGGAGTTGTAGTTGCCGGTGCCGATGTGCACATAGCTGTTCAGCCCCCGTTTCTCGCGGCGGATCACCAGCAGGATCTTGGTGTGGGTCTTGAGCCCGATCACCCCATACACCACATGCACGCCTGAACTCTCCAGTTGGCGGGCCCACTGGATGTTGTTGTCCTCATCGAAACGGGCCTTGAGCTCCACCAGGGCCATCACCTGCTTGCCGTTCTCGGCTGCCCGGATCAGGGCTGCCACCACCGGGGAATCCTTGGAGGTGCGGTAGAGCGTCATCTTGATCGCCAGCACCGAGGGGTCGTCGGCGGCCTGGTTGAGAAATTCCTCCACCGAGGCGGCGAACAGGTCGTAGGGGTGGTGCAGCAGCACATCGCCGCGGCGGATCACCGAAAAAATGCTCTCGAACTCCTCCTCCTTGATCGAGCCATCCTGGAGCTGGCTCTTCTGGGTGCGCGCCAGGGCGGGCGGGGTGCGGCCCTTGAAGGGCTGGTCCTTGAGGCGGGCCAGGGGCACGCCCAGCAGGCCCATGAGGTCGTCGAGACCGAGAGGGCCATTGATCCGATAGACGTCATCGACTTCCACATCGGCCCCCTCCATCAGCTGCTGGAGCACTGATTCGGGCATCTCATCGGTGACCTCCAGGCGCAACACCTCACCGCCGCGACGGCGCTTGCGCAGGCCCGCCTCAAGGGCCTCCATCAGGTCGTCGGCCTCGAGATCCCGCAGCTCCAGGTCGGCGTCGCGGGTGACGCGGAAGAAGTAGTGCCCCTCCACGCTCATGCCGGGGAACAGCAGGCTGAGGTTGAAGGCCACCACCTGCTCCAGCGGCACGGCCGTGAACACCGGATCCGGACTCCGGCCGCTGAGCCTGGGCGGGATGGGCAGGAAGCGGGGCAGGATCTTCTGGGGCACCTTCACCCGCGCGAACTGCTGCCGGCCGCTGTCGGGGTCGCGCACCAGCACCGCCACATTGAGGCTGAGGTTGCTGATGTAGGGGAAGGGATGGGAGGGGTCCACCGCCAGCGGTGTGAGCACCGGGAACACGGCGTTGCGGAAGTAGTCGTCCACCCACTGCCGCTGATCCTCCTGGAGGTTGGCGTAATCGATCAGGTGAACGCCCTGGTCAGCCAGCTGACCCTTGAGCGAATGACGGTAGTGCTGCTGCTGCAGGTCGAGCAGGGGCCGCAGTTTGTGCTGGATCGCCTCCAGCTGCTGCTGCGGGGTGAGGCCGTCGTCGCTGAGGGTGGAGACGCCGGCCTCCAGCTGGCTCTTCAGGGAGGCCACCCTCACCATGAAGAACTCGTCGAGGTTGTTGCTGAAGATGGCGCTGAACTTGGCCTGCTCCAGCAGCGGCGTGTGCTCGTCGAGCGCCTGGGCCAGCACCCGGTAGTTGAAGTCGATCCAGCTGAGCTCCCTGTTGATGTAGAGCTCGGGGGAGACCTTGGGGGCGGCTTTACTCATGGATCGACCGTAGCAATCACGGGCGCTGTGTCCGGTGCCCCGCTTGCTTGACGCCGTGTGAACCCGCTGTGGGCTCAGGGGGCGGCGCCCATGCGCCGGGCGCCGCCGGCCACCATGGCCGCCACCCACAGCAGCAGGCTGAGGCCCAGCCAGAAGGGGCTGGTGCGTCCCAGGGTTTCGTAGGCCAGCCCGGCCAGCGCCGGACCGATGAAGCTGCCCAGGCTCTGCAGGCCCTGCAGGCTGCCCAGGGCCGCTCCCTGGCCGCTGGAATCAAGGCGGCGCGACACCTGGGAGCGCAGGCAGGGGGTGACCAGACCCGTGCCCAGGGCCAGGATCGCCACCGCCGGAAACACCACGGCGCGGGAGGTCTCGGCCGTGGCCAGCAGGATCAGGGCGCAGCCGCTGATCACGAAGCCGATCCCTGCCAGGGTGAGGCGCCACTCGCCGAAGCGCGTCACCAGTGGACCGATCAGGCCCCCCTGCACCACCGTGGCCACCACCCCCACCACGACGAAGGCGGCACCCGCCAGGCCAGGCCCCCAGCCGAACTGCTGCTTGAAGTAAAGAATCAGCACGGCGGCGAAGCCGTTGAAGGCCAGGAAGAACAGGAAGAAGGCCGCGCACAGCCGCCGCACCTGGGGATTGCTGAACACCCGGGCCAGCTGGGTGAAGGGCTGCAGCTCCCGCTTGCGCGGCAGTGGGATGCGGGCATCGATCGGATGGGTTTCAGGCAGCAGCGTGAGCACCAGCACCAGATTCAGCAGGGCGATGGCCACGGCCACCAACACCGGCAGGTTCACGTGCACCCGCCCCAGCACGCCCCCCAGGGCCGGGCCGAGGATAAAGCCGAGCCCGAAGGCCACCCCGATCAGCCCGAAGGCCCGGGCCCGCTGCTCCGGCGGCGAGATGTCCGCCAGCACGGCGCCGGCGGTGGCGGCGGTGCCACCGCTCACACCATCGATCAGCCTGGCCACGAACAGCAGCGCCAGGGGCAGGCTGGACCCGGCGGCCCAGGGCAGGCTCTGCCAGTCGGTGGTGATCGTGAGGGCGAACAGGCCAATGCCCAGCACCGAGCCGGCCACGCACACCGAGATCACCGGTCGGCGGCCGAAGCGATCACTGAGGGCCCCGATCAAGGGGGTGACCGCGAACTGGGCCAAGGCATAGCTGCCGGTGAGCAGGCCCAGCACGCGCCCGTCGCCGGTGAAGCCGGCCAGCAGGAAGGGCAGCAGGGGAAAGATCAGCGTTTCGCTCAGGCGGTCGTTGAGCAGCGTGAGAAACGCGCAGAGGAGGGCGGAGCGGCGCGACTGACCTTGGGCCAGGGTCAGGGACTGGCGGTTCAACGGGCCACAAGCACACGGTGGCGGTGGTCGGAGGCGACGCAGCGGATGTCCGTGAAGCCCACCTGCCGGAGAGCGGCCTCCATGTCGAGGGCGAAGTACTCGGCCAGATAGGGCTCGGTGCTCTTGAGCAGGGTGGCCAGGGGGGCTGGCATGGCACGGATGGTGGGTGACTGCGGATCCTGATCCACCATCGCCAGCACCCCGCCGGGGCGCAGCAGCCTGGCGGCCTCGCGCAGCACCGCGGCGATGGCCTCGGCCGGCAATTCGTGGCACACGAACTGCAGGGTGATCAGATCGACGCTGGCCGGCGGCAGGCCGGTGGCCTCGGCCGCGGCGTGGTGCCAGGCGTGGATGCGGTGTTGGTGATCGCGCACCGTCGCCACCGCCAGCATCTGGGGGGAGAGGTCGAGCCCGCTGACGCGCACGGGGTGGCCCTGGCGGGCCTCGATCCAGGTTTTGAGCAGCAGGGTGCTGATGCCCACCGAACAGCCCACATCGAGCGCATCCCGCACCGGGCTGGTGAGGCTGGGCGCGATCGCCGCGAAGATCGCTTCGCGCATGCGCGCCTCGGCGGCTTCGGGCGTGAGCGGTTCGTTCTTCCACACCCGCAGCGCCACTGAAGCGGTGGCCTGCTCCGCCTCGCAGGCCGCCTGCCAGCAGAGATTGCCCTGGTTGTAGGCGTGGAAGCGGGCCCGGTAGTAGTGGGGGGTGGTGGTGGCCGGGTTGGTGCAGGCGGCCAGCAGCGGTTCGGCCTGGCGGCGCAGCTCGTCGCGGCGGGCACGCCAGGGGATGCCCCGCTGCTCGGCAGTGCGGATCATCATGCTGCGGGCCTGCTGAAACAGCAGCTGGCGCAGGGGCTCCACCGCCAGCACGGCCGAGATCAGTCGCCCCAGCGGGGTGCTGTCGTCGGCCCAGTTGGGCGGGGCCAGGGTGGCGTCCGGCGCCGCGGAGCTGGTGCCGGCGGTTGGCATGGTCAGGCGCTGACTGGGGGGGAGAGGGCATCATCGCCGCCACCCCCCTTGCCTGGAGAGCCGGAGCCGTCGACCATGCTGGAGGCACGCCGCGGATGGGTTTGCAGTGCCGGAGCTGAGCCATCTCAACGCCGCCGGCGAGGCGCACATGGTGGAGGTGGGGGATCGCCCGGCCAGCAGGCGTGAGGCCGAGGCCGAGGGCCTGATCGCCATGGCGCCGCAGACGCTGGCCCTGGTGCGTTCTGGTGGGGCCCCCAAGGGGGACGTGCTGGCGGTGGCCCGGGTGGCGGCGATCCAGGCCGCCAAGCGCACCTGGGAGCTGATCCCCCTCTGCCACCCGATCGCGCTCACGGGTGTGGAGGTGGCGATCCATCCCGCCGCCGATGGCAGTGGTCTGCGGCTCTGGGCCCAGGCCCGCACCACCGGTCCGACGGGGGTGGAGATGGAGGCGCTCACCGCCGTGCAGGTGGGGCTGCTCACCCTCTACGACATGCTCAAGGCCGTGGACCCGGCCATGACCATCGGGCCGGTGCGGGTGCTGCGCAAGAGCGGCGGCCGCCAGGGTGACTGGCGCCACCCCGATGGCTGACACCACCTCCCAGGAGCCCTACGGCCGCGAAGGTCTGCCGCTCGATCAGGCCCTGACCCGCATCCTCGAGACGCTGCAGCCGCTGGGGGTGAGTGAAGAGCTGCCGCTGGCCTCCTGTGCCGGCCGCGTCACCGCTGCGGCGGTGCCTGCCGCGACGGCGGTGCCGGGCTTTCGGGCCTCGATCATGGACGGCTACGCCATCGCCGGTGCGGGGGGGCCTCGGCCGGGAGATCGCTGGTGGCTGGTGGGCCGTTCGGCGGCGGGCGAGCCGTTCGCGGGCGCTCTCGAGCCCGGCCAGGCGGTGCGCATCCTCACCGGGGCCGTGGTGCCGGAGGGCAGTGGGCGGGTGCTGCCCCAGGAGCTGGTGCGCGCCCTGGAGGAGGCCGACGGCGTGGCGATCGAGCTGGTGGGCGCCTGCGGCCCCAACCCCTGGATCCGCGGGCCCGAGGAGGAGGCCGCCGCGGGCCAGGAGCTGGTGGTGGCGGGCCAGCGGCTGGGGGTGGCGGAGCTGGGTCGGCTGGCCAGCTGTGGTGTGGAGCGCTTGGCGGTGTGGCGGCGGCCGCGGTTGGGGCTGCTGATCAGCGGCGATGAACTCCTGCTGCCGGGCCTGCCGCGGGCCCCAGGCCTGATCTGGGAGAGCAATTCCACCCTGCTGGCCGCCCTGCTGGAGCGGCTCGGCTTCGGGGTGGCGCAGCGGAGGGTGGTGGCCGATCAGCCGGAAGCGCTGCGCCAGGCCCTGCTGGAGCTGGCCGGTTGCTGCGATGTGGTGGTGAGCACCGGCGGCGTGTCGTCCGGCGACAGCGACTGGATCCGCGCTCTGGTGGCGGAACTGGGGCAGGTGGGCTTCTGGAAGCTGTTTCTCAAGCCGGGCCGGCCCTTTGCCTATGGACATCTGGAGCAGGGGGAGCGGCGGCTGCCGTTTTTCGGGCTGCCGGGCAACCCGGTGGCGGCGGCGATCACGGCGCTGCAGCTGCTCTGGCCGGCGCTGCAGCGGCTGGAGGGGACTGAGCCGGTGCCGCTGCCGCGCCTGAAGGTGCGGCTGGAGGAGGCGCTGCGTCGCGGTGCGGGCCGGCCTGAACTGGCCCGGGCCCAGCTGGTGGTGGCTGCCGATGGGGCGCTGCTGGCCCGGGTGAGCGGCTCCCAGGCCTCCTCGCGCATCGGCTCGCTGCACCGGGCCGACCTGCTGCTGGAGATCCCCGCCGAGCTGGGCGCGCTCGACGCCGGCACCGAGCTCTGGGCCCAGTTGCTGCGGCTGCCGATCTTCTGAGTGGTGTCTCCCTCTGGCGTTCAGAGCCTGGCGTTCAGAGCGGCGTGTTGCCCCCCAGCCAGTGGCCGCTGCCATCCGCCAGCCACTCCCGCTTCCAGAAGGGCGCCTCGTGCTTGAGGGCTTCCAGCAGCTCCTGGCAGCAGCGCTGGGCGGGGCCACGGCGGTCGGCGGCCACGGCCACCAGCACGATCGGATCGCCCGGCAGCACCCGGCCGATCCGGTGCCGCACCAGCACGGCGGCCACTTCGGGGGGGCTGGCCGCCGCGGCCGCCAGCCGCTGCAGCTGGGTTTCGGTCATGCCGGGGTAGTGCTCGAGCTCCAGGGCGGCCAGGGGCTGGCCGGCGCTGGTGTGGGGCCGCACCCGGCCCACGAAGCTGCTCTCGGCGGCCGGCAGGCCGCCCAGGCGGGAGCACACCAGGCTCTGCCAGCCCTCGAGAGCCCCCAGTGGCTGGAAGGGCCCGGGGTCCAGCTCGATCGTGAGCAGCGGCGCGGCCATGGGCACTGGGGGGTCAGCCGCCGCTGATCGGTGGCAGGAAGGCCAGCTCATCGCCGCCGGCCAGGGGTGAGTCCCAGCGGGCGAAGCGCTGGTTGATCGCCACGCGGATGGTGGCGGCGGGATCGGCGGGCTCCAGCCCCAACTGGCCCCACACCGTGGTGGGGGTGGCGCCGCGGGTCGCGGCGAGCTGGCGTTCCCGCCAGCCGGCCCGCTCGCGCAGGGCGGCGAACAGCAGCACGCGCAGCTCCGGGGTGTGGCCCATGGCTCGTGGAGGTGGCGGTGCCGATCGCCCCCACAATGGCTGCAGCGGCGGCGGAGCGGTGGGACTGACGGTGGCGTTGCTCACGGTGTCGGACACGCGCACCTTGGCCGATGACACCAGCGGCGCTGCCCTGCAGGCGCGGCTGGAGGCGGCCGGCCATGGGCTGGCGGAGCGATTGATCGTGCCCGACGACCGCTATCGCATCCGGGCGGAGGTGAGCCGCTGGATTGCCGATCCGGTGGTGCAGGTGGTGATCAGCAGCGGCGGCACCGGCCTCACCGGCCGCGACGGCACACCCGAGGCGGTGGCCCCTCTGCTGGACAAGACGATCGAGGGGTTCGGCGAGCTGTTCCGGGTGCTCTCCTTCGACACGATCGGCACCAGCAGCCTGCAGAGCCGCTGCCTGGCCGGGGTGGCCAACGGCACGGTGATCTTCGTGCTGCCCGGTTCGCTGGACGCGGTGGAAACCGCCTGGGACCGCCTGATCCGCGCCCAGCTCGACGCCACCACCCGCCCCTGCAACCTGGTGGCGCTGCTGCCGCGGCTGGGCGAGCCTGCCGATCAGCCGGCGGGGCAGGGCTGATCAAGGGCATCTGCCGTGGCTGCTCAAGCCAGGCGGTGGCTACGTCTCTCCGAGCACCGCGGCGAGATCATGGAGAGTCCTTCGGCCGGGTCGTGAGCGCTTCCAAATAGGCTTTCCTCGTGAGATGCTCAATGACACCGGGCAGCACCTTGCTGAGGGCGACGCGCACCCGACCCCCGAAAGGCGCAACGACAATGCCCTTGTTCTTTTCGATCTGTCGTAACGCATAGTCGATGAACTTGTGGACAGGGTAGGGCGGCCCACCCACTTGAGTGAGGTACGACCTGATGTCGGGGCGCCACGACGCACCGAGATCGCGGGAAATATCCGTCTCGAGAAGCGGAGTTTCGATGGCCATCGGACACAGAACATTCAGTTGAATGCCGTGCTCGGCCGCCTCGAATCTCAGCGCACTGCTCAAGCCGACGACGGCGTGCTTGCTCATGGAGTAAGGCGCCAGTAGGGGCAATCCCAGAAGGCCAGCGGCCGAGGCCGTGTTGACGATGATGCCACCACCTTGCGCTTTCATGTGAGGGAAGGCAGCCATGATGCCGTGGATTACGCCACGAATATTCACGTCGATCGAACGGTTGAAGTGAGCCAGATTCAACTCGCGAATGTCACCTCCAACACCAATGCCAGCATTGTTGAATACCGCATCGATGCGGCCATGCACACGTGCGACTTCATCGATGTGCGCTGCCATGGAGTCCGCGTCGGTGACATCCAGTGCCAGGGACTCCGCGTCACCGCCGATCTCGCTGGCGGCTTCAGTTGCGGAGTCGCCGTTGACATCGCTCAGCCAGACCCTGGCGCCCCGTTGCGCGAGCCCTGCGCCCAAGGCTTTGCCGATGCCCGAACCGCCACCTGTGATCACGACGCTCTTGTTCTGCCAGAAGGTCATCGACTATCCCTCTTCCATTCGCATAAGTATGCGCCATCAGGATTCAGCACGTCAGCATGCGTGAGAAAGTGCCAGTTGTTAGGGAGGCTCTGGAAAACCCGCGCCATCCGCGCGAAAATACCTCTGCAATCGCTGGTACGCACTGGGATGATGGGCAGCAAGCAGCTCGGATTCGGTGACTACGAGCAGGCCACCGCCAAGAAGCG
>NZ_JAGQCU010000019.1 GCF_024346355.1 Cyanobium sp. ATX 6A2 | reverse complement strand
TTTGCGACCCTTTGCTGTTCGTCCCAAAAACCTCTTTGGCCCACCGCTGGCATGCAGTCTGATCTCCTGATTCTATCGCTATTCCAGCGTAATCAACCAGCTTGCTGATTTTTCGAGGTACCCTTAAAACATTTCCTCTTGAAGTGGAGAGGTTTCGACTTGCCCCTCGCTACGACTTTACCCAAAAACCAGAAGTACCTGAAATTCTATACGATCAGTATGATCTTGGAATTAAATCAGAACAATGGCTTAAACTATGTCGAGAGGCAAGCATGAAAATCAAAATTGGGGTCTCATGTCAGAAATTGCAGTGGAGAACTGAAAGGCCTGAAGTTGGAAAAGTAGATTTTGGCGACCTAGCACGTATCGAACCGATCAGCCGTATCTTCGGCTACGATCGGGGGACGCCAATTGACCGACCCTTCATCGAGGAATTCCTCGAAAAACACAGGTGGGATATCTGCGGCCGAGTGCTGGAGATCGGGGACAACAGCTATACAAAACAGTATGGAGACAATCGGGTGACCGAAAGTGATGTACTTCATGTCAAAGAAGGATCTCCTGGGGCAACAATCATTGGAGATCTAAGTAATGCTCCTCATATTGCTGACAACAGCTTCGACTGCCTCATCCTGACGCAGGTGCTGGTGGTGATTTTCGACCTGCAAGCCACGGTTGCCACGATCCACCGCATTCTTAAGCCAGGGGGCGTTGCGCTGATAACCGTGCCGGGCATCTCAAATATTGACAAGGGGGAATGGCACGACAACTGGATGTGGAGCTTCACTCCCAACTCACTAAGGCAACTGCTGCTGCTTAACTTCAGCAAAGAGAAGATCGAAGTGAGCAGCAAAGGGAATATATTTACTTCGATATCCTTTCTACAGGGTCTCAGTTTAGAGGATCTAAAATGCTTTCCTGCCGCACCTGACGATCCTCACTACCCTCAAACCGTGCTAGGCCGAGCAGTCAAGTGACTGCCTGTGGACTGATTGAAGGCCGAACTAGCCAACTGCTATCACCACGCCCAAGGGTGCATGTTGCGCAAAGCTTGACAGGTGAGAAGGTAAAGCCATCAGCGATTATATCATCAATAGAAAGGGTGGTTTGAGCCTCAATGTCATAGCAGCAGGCTGCGATACGGCCGTCCCATGTGATTGCAAACATATGTTCAAGCTCATAATCACAAGCTTTTTGGGGAGGGGCAGTAGCTTGGGAGGCTTTCCAGACTGGTAGCTCTACCTGACCTGCCCAATCGTGAAAGCTTCCTTTCTTGGGGGTGGCACCGCTACTGCAAGGCAGCAGCGCCGGTGAGCTGATGCCTGAGATCGCGCGACAAGGCCTGCAGGACCTGATCGAGCTCGAGGTCGCTGCCTTCATCGGCGCCGACCGCCACGAACGCACCGGCGATCGGCTCGGCTACCGCAACGGCTACCGGCCTCGCAGCCTCGCCACCCAGGCGGGCGACATCGACCTGCAGATCCCCAAACTGCGCAACAGCGGCTTCCTGCCCTCGATCTTCGAGCCCCGCCGCCGGGTTGATCAAGCGTTCTATGGCGTGGTGATGGAGGCCTACGTTGGCGGCATCTCCACCAGGAAGGTCGATGCCCTGGTGGCAGCCCTTGGGGTTCAGAGCGGCATCTCGAAATCCAAGGTCAGCCGCATCTGCGCCGACATCGACGTGCAGGTGCAGGCCTTCCTGAACCGTCCCCTTGAGGAGACCGGCTACGCCTACGTTTACCTCGATGCCACCTACCTCCACGGCCGCCTGGGCAAGGCCCTGCAGGTCTGCTCCAGAGCCGTGGTCGTCGCCATGGGCGTCAACGCCGACGGCCGACGTGAGCTGCTCGGCCTGCAGGTGGGCGACAGCGAAAGCGAGAGCTTCTGGAGCGAGTTCATTGGCTCGCTCAAGGAGCGCGGCCTCACTGGCGTCAAGCTGGTGATCAGCGACGCCCACGTGGGCCTCACCAAGGCAATCCGCCGGCAGCTGCAAGGCTGCGCCTGGCAGCGCTGTCGGGTGCATTTTGCCAGGAACCTGCTTCAGCGCGTGCCAAAAGCCCACCAGGGCATGGTCACCGCTGCCCTGCGCTCGGTGTTTGCCCAAGAAGACGCCAGCGAGATCGCGAGCCGCTGGGATGATTTGGCCAACTCGCTGGCTGAGCGCTTTCCGAGAGCTACGGGGTTGATGCTGGAAGCCAAGGAAGACGTCCTCGCCTTCCGCCACTTCCCGTAACCCCACTGGAAAAAAGTGTGGAGCACCAATCTGCTGGAACGCCTCAACGAGGAGGTCAAACGCCGCACCCGCGTCGTCGTGATCTTCCCGAACGACGCCTCGATCACTCGCCTGGTGGGGGCTGTGCTGTTGGAGCAGGACGAGCACTGGCAGCTCGAGGGCCGGCGCATGTTCTCCGCCGAGAGCATGGTCGCCATCCCCTCGCTGGAGGTGCCTGCGCAGCCCTCCCTGCAGGAAGCAGCGGCCTGAGCTCAGGCCCCAGGTGATCGCGCCGTAGCGCCCCCACAGGGCGCAGCGGCGGGGGGTCACCGCCCGGGGGCCGGTGCACAAGACGTCACGATCAAGATTGCAGGCGTAGCCCACAACCGATCGGCAATCCAGACGAAAGACTTGACAAGTCAATCGTCTGGATTCATCATGAAAGAATGAGGTGTATATGCACCTCCGGAATGACAGCCCGTCATTCCACCCTTTTCACCCTCAGATCAGGGCAATCGGGCCTCGGGATTTACACCACACGAAGGGACGCGGCCGCCTGGGTGAGACGGAATGATATGACTTTTAATCAGCCCTGACCCGCGACGGCAGCGAGGCACTCTGAATGCCCTCTCATAGGCCCTGAGTTGGGAGGACCCCACAGCATGGGGTGTCAAAAGATGCCCATCCACAGTCAGAGCAGCATGAAAGTGAATGATATAATCCTAAGGTAAATTCATGATCCTTTCTAAGGACGGCAGTAGATAAGTCCATCGGCTGGCTTCGAGGCCCAGAGCTTTCAGGCAGCTAGTGAACAGACCCTTCTTGCCATGACGAGAGAATGAACTACTTCTTCCCAGCCAATTTCTTTCACTAGCCAGTGCCATGAACAACCGAAGAGATCTCCCCCTGAAAAGCAAAGGTTGGCTTTTCAGCAAAAATATAGCATACCATACATGGGTCTCGGAAAAAAATAGATACCTTTACTTCGGAACGCCAAAGACAGCCTGCACAAGAGTAAAGCTTTCGCTTCAGAAGATGGAAGGGTATCGACTTCCAGACCGCATTCTTGATATCCACGACAGAGCGGATTCCGCTCTTCGATACCCCAGAAACTTGCTGGACTTTAGCAGCGAAAAGCAGCACCAGATAATCAATTCAAATCGCTGGTACCGATTTTCTTTTGTTCGGAATCCCTATTACAGAATGTATTCAGCATTCGAAAATCAATTACACAACTTTTCCTACCCAGAGTACAATGCAGTTAGAAAAGAACTGAATAGAAGAGGCGGCATTACGTTTAGGAACTTCATAGAATATATCTCACAAGCGCCTCAAGACACCCGCGACCCCCATTGGGAATTACAGCACAGGTTACTCGGCATAGACCAAATAAAGTACACCTTTATTGGTAAGTATGAATTCTTCGCTACCGACTTTGTATATATTCTTACCGCTTTAGGTGCTTCCGAAGAAGTGCTTGCCACCGTTGGGACAAAAGTAAATCAAAGAATTGGGCCACCCCCTGAATTGGCGTTTGACGAGCATGTCGCAAACCTTATATACGAATACTGCAAAAGTGACTTTCAAGTCTTCAACTATAGCCAAGATAGCTGGCCAAGGTCTTCAGCTTGAGCACGAAAAAGTGACCAGGAGCTTGCTTTCCATCAAGTGGCGCTCCACTGGCAAACGCAAAGTTTCTCTGAGGCTAAGAGCCGAGGGACTACCAAAGGACACCGCTTCAGTTGCCAGATCCCATCGAAGGCACGTAGTAGAATTGGATTACAGATAAGCCTCCGCGACCCTCAAAGCCTTCTCCGTGTCTTGATTGCCCCTCAAAAGATTGGCCAGGATGCTAAGGACCTCTCTTCAAAATTAATAGATCATATGAAAATTGACAAAATATATTTTATTAATCTAGCAGATCGTAAAGATCGTCTCAGTTTCATGCGTTCACAGCTAAGCCGCTTCGATATAGCGTTTGAAAGGGTCGAAGGAATCAGGCCAGCAATATCATCCTTAGTCAATGCGTCTGGTGAGCACCATATGTCCTATCTCCGAGCAACGGCGAGGTTCCGCGATTATGCCAACAGCGAAAGAACGCACGCAAGAGCATGTGGTGTATTTGGAGTTTATATATCACATTGGAACATTCATCATAAGCACTCCGTGAAGGTTGTGGAAATTACGTCATTCTTGAAGATGACTGTCGCCTGGCCGACGATGTCTTTAGTAGAATTCAGCAAGCAGTCGCATCTAAATACATAAGCAGAGACTGGGATATTATCAGAGACTGTTGGCATAGCACTAATGAGGTTTGCAAATTCACTTCGCCACACCATGAGTCACGTTATTCGTCCCCTGGCAATTCGCATAATATCTTTGGTGGCGCTCACTTCTCGATATTCAGGGGGAGAAGCACGCGAAAGCTAGTTAGGTATTTGCGATCTGATCATCTAATTGCAATAGATGCGGCTTATTCAACTAATATAATGAACGTTTACCATGGCAGCTTCGGCGCGACGATCGAGGATCTAGGTACGGATATCCCGAAAGACAACTTACATTGATTGGAGATCAGAATGCAAATTTGTAGAAAAGGCACCTTGAGAAACAGTATCCCTTTGGTTACATAGTGCTCATAGACGCCGCCGGTCAGGCGCCAGGGCAGAAGAACTCTGTCTGTGTCACCCATTCAAGAGACTTCATCTCAATTAAAATGTTCAGCATTTTCGGCAATCATCAATTGCCCTAATAGAGGCCAGGTTATTGGGTATCGATCGCTGAAATATAATGCACCGCTGTCGATCTGGCTTGTTCAAGATTCCCAAAATGTCGCCTCCTGAGAAAGGCCAGATCACCTGCACTTCAGTGGATCTGCGGCAGTTGTGTGATAGAATCTGCGCAGATCGGCTCATTTCCGCCGAAAAGCCTTCCAAAGTTTTCCAGTTTGCGTTCAGGGCTCAGGACCCCCCGCTGCAGGACTCCATGCCTCAAAGCTCATCGCTGAGTGATCAAGAAGCAGTGCTCTCTGCTGCTGATTCAGGGATCGGGCAGTAGTGACGGCACATCCCGCCACGGTGATGGGCAATCCAGGCTTGCTCCAGGAACTCCCAGACATAGCGGCCCTGTTTCCTGAGGCTGGTCGTGACGGTGAGCAGGCGGCTGCGGCAGATCGCTCCCTGGCGGGACTGGAAGCCATGACTGAATCTTGCGCTGAATCACCGACTGGCGCAGGGCACGCTCAGCCGCGTTGTTGGTGGGCTCGATTCCCTCGGTCTCCAGGAAGGTCCAAAGGCCATCGGCCAGCTGCAGGATTTGCAGGCAGGTGCGGACCGTCTTGGCCCAAGGTGTTTGCTCGCCCCGCTGGTAGCCAAGCTCCACCACCCTTTGCAGCATTGCCTCAAAGGCCTGTCGGGTCGGCCGGCAGCTCTGTTGCAAGGCGGACCAGTCGATCGTTCTGCTCTTGTAGCGGTGCCAGTGATCAAACAGCTGTCGCTGCAGGTCCAAGAGTTCCGCGCCGAACTCGGCGATGGAGCCCGGCAGTTCGGCGATGGCGACCAGGTCGAGGATCAGATGCGCCCAGCACAGCTGGCGTTGCTGGGTGGGCAGGTGCTTGTAGGCCGAGAAGCGATCGCTCACCACAATCCCGCCAAAGGTGCTGCCCAGCAGCTCGATGGCGGCGGCTGTCCGCCTATAATGAGGCTGGCCAGCGGATGTTGTCGCCACCGAGCGCGTAGCAGGCCAGCCCCTGCTTGAACAGGGCCGAGTTCACGGCATTGGCCAGGGTGCTCTTGCCGGCCCCGCTCAGCCCTGTGAACCAAAGGATGGCGCTGTGGTGCCACATGATGTTGGTGTTGTTGCCCTTGTGCTTAAGCGCTGAACAGCACAGCTCGATCCTGAGCCGACTCGTTCCTAGAGGAAGAATGGCCCGATAGGAGCTCTGTCCGGCAGGCGTGCGGGCCGATTGACGGCTTCGGCGAGGTCGTCGTCGAGCGCGGCAAGATGTGACAGTGGAGATCCCTTCATGCTCGAACGCCTGGTTCTGCCCCCCTGGCTCAAGGCCGGCCTGGCGTTGCCGCTGCTGGTGCTGAACCTCTGGGTGTTGCGTCAGCTGCTGCTGCCGTTGGCGCCTTTCCCGGCCCTGTTTGTGGCGGCGGCGTTGATCGCGTTTCTGCTCGACATCCCGGCCCGTTGGCTCTGGCAGCGCGGCTTGCCGCGGGGATTGGCGATCGCCCTGGTGCTGGGGGGGAGTCTGGGGCTGGTGGCCCTGGCGCTGATCTGGCTGGTGCCGCGGCTGATCGAGCAGCTGGGCGACCTGGTGGCTGCCATGCCCGGTTGGCTGGCCCAGGGTGAGGTGTGGCTTGATCGCCTGGAAGCCTGGGCGAGCCAGCAGGGCATCCCCACCGATTTCGGCAATCTCAGCAGTGATCTGCTCACCCGCCTCAGCAAGCTCGCCAGCCAGCTCAGCCAGCAACTCCTGGGCCTGTTGGGGGCCACGCTGGGCCTCACGGTCAACACCGCACCCCCCCCTGCGGCTATTCGCTGGCCTGCAGGAGCTGATGGCAGCCAGCCCTGCCACTATCCCCATCAGCGCAGATCACCCCCATGCTCGAACGCCTGGAACTCCCCCCCTGGCTGAAGGCCGGCCTGGCGCTGCCGCTGCTGGTGCTCAACCTCTGGGTGCTGCGCCAGCTGCTGCTGCCGCTGGCGCCGTTTCCGGCCCTGATCGTCACCGCCGCGCTGATCGCCTTCCTGCTCGACATCCCCAGCCGCTGGCTGCGGCAGCGGGGGGTTCCCCGCCCGGCGGCCATGGCCCTGGTGCTGGCGGTGGCCCTGGGGGCACTGGCACTGGCGCTGCTGGGGCTCGTGCCGCGCCTGGTGGAGCAGCTGGGCGATTTGATCGTGGTGCTGCCCCGCTGGATCTCCAAGGGCCAGGTGTGGCTGGATGCCCTCGAAGCCTGGGCGGCACAGCAGGGGCTACCTACCGATTTCGGCAGCCTCAGCAGTGATCTGCTCACACGCCTCAGCCGGTTGGCCAGTCAGTTCAGCCAACGGCTGCTGGGTGTGCTGGGCGCCACGGTGGGTCTCACCATCAATACGGTGATCGTGCTGGTGCTGGCGGTGTTCCTGCTGCTGGGCGGTGAGAGCATCGCCGCCGGCCTGGCGCTCTGGTTGCCTCCCGGCGTGCGCTCCCTGGTGGTGGACACCGTGGGCCGCACTTTCCGCGGCTACTTCGCCGGCCAGGTGCTGCTGGCCCTGATCCTCAGCAGCCTGCAGACGGTGGTGTTCACCGTGCTGGCGATTCCCTATGGCGTGCTGTTTGCGGTGCTGATCGGCTTCACCACCCTGATTCCCTTCGCCAGCTCACTCACGATCCTGTTGGTGAGTGCCCTGCTGGCCCTCAACGATCCCAGCACCGGCCTGGAGGTGCTGGTGGCCGCCATCGCCGTGGGCCAGGTGGTGGATCAGGTGATCCAGCCGCGCCTGATGGGCAAGATCGTGGGTCTGCAGCCCGCCTGGTTGCTGGTGTGTCTTCCCCTGGGCGCTCGCCTCGGGGCGCTGCTGGGGCTGGGTGAGCTGCTGGGGCTGCTGCTGGCGGTGCCGGTGGCCAGCTGCGGGAAAACCTTCCTTGATGCCTGGGGAAGCCGGCTGCGGCTCAGTTCGTCTGGGGAATGACGCCCCTGCCCTCTAGCAGAGCCAGCACCGCGCTCACGCAGTTCTCCAGGCTTTGGGCACCGGTCTCCACCCGCAGCTCCGGGGTCTCGGGCGCCTCGTAGGGGCTGGAGATCCCCGTGAATTCCTTGATCTCACCGGCCCGGGCCTTGGCGTAGAGTCCCTTGGTGTCGCGCTCTTCGCACACCGCCAGGCCGGCGTCGCAGAAGATCTCGATGAAGTCGCCGTCCGGCACCAGGGCGCGCACCTTGTCACGGTCGGCCTTGAACGGCGACACGAAGGCGGTGAGCACCACCACGCCGGCATCGAGGAACAGCTTGGCCACCTCGCCGATGCGGCGGATGTTCTCCTCCCGGTCGGCGTCGGAGAAGCCCAGGTCGTTGCAGAGGCCGTGGCGGATGTTGTCGCCGTCGAGCACGTAGCAGGCCAGGCCCTGCTCGAACAGGGCCGAATTCACCGCGTTGGCCAGGGTGCTCTTGCCAGCCCCGCTCAGGCCCGTGAACCAGAGGATGGCGCTGCGGTGGCCGCGCTGGTGGGCCCGCGCCTCGCGGCTCACCGTGCTGTGGTGCCACACGATGTTGGTGCTGTTGCCCTGGGTGGTGAGCGCCCCGTAGGCGGGGTTGCTGGCGGGGCTGGCGGTCATGCGGGCTTGGGCGGTGGGGGCGATCGGGCCATTCTCCCCTGCGCCCCTCTTCAGGACCTGCAGGGTTGCCCTGTCGTCTGAACTTGATTCTAGAATCTCAGTCTACCTAGCTCCTGTAGGAATGGCTGTCAGCATCAAGAGCCCTCGAGTGGACGCCCTGCTTGAGCAGCTGCGCCAGCTCACGGGCCGGGGCGCCACGGAGATCGTGCGGGAGGCGCTGGAGCTGGAGCTTCAGCGGCAGCGGCGCCTCAGCCGGCGGAGGCGGCTCAGTGCCGAGTTGCCCCTGCTGCAGGAGCAAGCCACGGAAACGGCCAGGCCCTTCAATCCCGCTTCGCTCTATGACGAGCAGGGCCTGCCGGCGTGATTCTGGATACGTCGCTGCTGCTGGCGATCCTGCAGCGGGAACCGGGGTGGGAGCAACACCAGCAGTCCCTGGAGCAGGCTGAAGTGCTGCGTCTGTCGGCAGGCACCCTGCAGGAGCTGCTGCTGGTGGCTCACTGCCGTGGTGTGCTCGCACCGATGCAGACGTTGCTGGATCTGATTGACCCCGATGTGGTGCCGGTGGATGCGGATCTGGCAAAGCGCGCGCTGGGGATCTTCCAGCGTTTCGGCAAGGGCCAGGGCCATCCGGCCCAGCTCAACTTTGGGGATTGCTTTGCGGCGGCCCTGGCTGAGCGTGATCAGTTGCCCCTGGCCTACATCGGCGACGATTTCGCCAAGGCGGGCTTTTGAGTTCCACCCATGGACTTAGTCCATGACTAAGCTCTATCGCCTGTCTGGCTCTCGGGCCATGAAAACCGACCCGCCTGCCTCTGTTCCAGATCCGGACGTCCGGAGCACCGCTGTTCCCCTGCGAACGGTGAATGTGCACCAGGCGAAAACCCACCTCTCGCGCCTGATCGACGACGCCCACGCCGGCGAGACCATCCTGCTCGCCAAGGCCGGCAAACCCTGGGCCCGGCTGATGCCCCTCGCGCCGCCATCCCCCCAGCGCATTCCCGGCCGCCTGCGTAGCCGGGGTCCCCTCCGCCAGCCCGATGGCCTGCTCGAGCCCCTGGAGCCCGAGGAGCTCGCCGCCTGGGAGAACGGCCCGCTGACGCCCTGGATGCCCCAGCCTTGAGTGCTCCACCCGCCTACCTGCTCGACAGTCACGTGCTGCTGTGGTGGTGGTTCGATCCCGAGCGCCTCTCAGCTCCGGTGCAGGCCCTGCTCATCGACCCCGGCACCGCGATCCTGGTGAGTGCTGCATCGGTGTGGGAACTGAGCCTCAAGCACCATCAAGGCAAGCTGCCGGAGCTGGACACCGCCATCGCCGACCTGCCGGGCCTGCTGCAGGCCGATGGCTTCCAGTCCCTGCCGATTGCCCTGGCCCATGGGCTGCGGGCCGGCGCTTATCGCCAGCCCCTCCGCGACCCCTTCGATCGCATGCTGGCGGCGCAGGCCGAACTGGAGCGGCTGGTGCTGCTCACCGCCGATCCGGCCCTGGCTGCCTTCCCTTGTCAGACGCTCTGGTGAGTGCCGAGCGGCTTGGCCTTCAGCCCCCCGCCTGCTTCGGCCGGTAGCCCGCCGCCTCCAGCGCCGCCAGGGCGGTGGCCACCTGGTCGCCCTGCAGTTCAATCAGGCCGTCCTTGAGGGTGCCGCCGGTGCCGCAGGTGGCCTTGAGCTGCTTGAGCAGGGCCTTGAGCTCGGCCTCGGGGGCCTCCAGCCCGGTGATGGCGGTCACAAGCTTGCCGCCCTTGCCGGCTTTGGTGCGCTGCACCCGCACGCGCTGCTGGGCACGTGTTGTTTCCCCACCATCGGCATTGCTTGCCGCGGAGCGCTGCAGGCTCTCCGGTCTGCTGAATTCTTGCCAGCCGCCCTTGGCCATGGCGCGAACTTACTGGATGGTTTCCGCGCTTCGGCTGGTGCCAGTGCACTATCTGGGAAGGCCGCGAGAACGGCGCGGTCTGCAGATAGGCCAGCACGGTGGTGTCGACGCCGCTGAAGGCCTTGGCTCTTTTTGGAGTCGGGGCAGGGTTTCATAGGGCCTTGAGCAAGGTGTCGGCATCAACCCCGGCCTGGCGCAGGACGCTGGCCAGCGTGCCGACGGCGAGGTCACGGCGGTGGAGGGGAACGACGCAGATGTCCGCCGCTGGAGTGCCGTCGGCGTTGGTCGTGGTTCTGCGGAGCACCAGGTGGCTGCCTTTCTGGCGCACCTCCTCAAACCCAAGTCGCTTCAGGGCTGCCACCACCGCGGCGGCAGGAAGGCGCGGAAGCTTAGGCAATGCTCACCTCAAAGGTGGTGAGCAGCCGCGGCACCGGAGCGGGCTGAGGACACTCCTCCAGGAACAGCTCGGTGGCCTCTCGCAAGTTGGTCAGGGCTTCTTCCACCGTGTCTCCCTGGCTCACCGTGCCGACCTCCGGACACTCAGCCACATAAACCTCGTCTTCGCGGTGAAGGATCGCCGTGAGTCGTTGAGGGGTGGCGGTGCTCATCGGTGTTGAGCGCAGTCATCCCAGTCTGGGGCTTTCTGCAGCGCAGAAGCATCCAGCCAGCACTGTCGTCCACCAAGGCTTGTGTGCCAGAAGCGTTGCTGCCGGGCGCTGGCTTCTTAGGGTCTTCACACTTGACACCGCCTCTGGTGACCAGCACCGTTCCCCCCCTCAGCAGCACCCCGGCCGGGCCGGACGCCCTGCAGCCCCAGGTGCGGCCCACGGCCGCCGGCCGCTTCGGGCGTTTCGGCGGCCAGTACGTGCCGGAAACCCTGATGCCGGCCCTGGCCGAGCTGGAGGTTGCCGCTGCCGAGGCCTGGGCCGATCCCGCCTTCACCGAGCGCCTCAACCACCTGCTGCGCACCTATGTGGGCCGCCCCACGCCGCTGTATGAGGCCGAGCGGCTCACCGAGCACTACCGCCGTCCCGAGGGCGGTCCGCGCCTGTGGCTGAAGCGCGAGGACCTCAACCACACCGGCGCCCACAAGATCAACAACGCCCTCGGCCAGGCGCTGCTGGCCCTGCGCATGGGCAAGCAGCGGATCATCGCCGAGACCGGCGCCGGCCAGCACGGCGTGGCCACGGCCACCGTGTGCGCCCGCTTCGGCCTGGAGTGCGTGGTCTACATGGGTGCCGAGGACATGCGCCGCCAGGCCCTCAACGTGTTCCGCATGCGCCTGCTGGGGGCCACGGTGCAGCCGGTCACCGCCGGCACCGCCACCCTCAAGGACGCCACCAGCGAGGCGATCCGCGACTGGGTGACCAACGTGGAGCGCACCCACTACATCCTTGGCTCGGTGGCCGGCCCCCACCCCTACCCGATGCTGGTGCGCGACTTCCACGCCTGCATCGGCATCGAGGCCAAGCAGCAATGCGCCGAGGCCTTCGGTCGCCTGCCCGACCTGCTGGTGGCCTGTGTGGGCGGCGGCTCCAACGCCATGGGCCTGTTCCACCCCTTCGTCGAAGACACCGCCGTGCGGCTGATCGGCGTGGAAGCCGCCGGCGAGGGGGTGGCCTCGGGCCGCCACGCCGCCACCATCACCGAGGGCCGGGTGGGGGTGCTGCACGGCGCCATGAGCCTGCTGCTCCAGGACAGCGAGGGCCAGGTGCAGGAGGCCCACTCGATCAGCGCCGGCCTCGACTACCCCGGTGTGGGCCCGGAGCACAGCTACCTACGGGAGATCGGCAGGGCCGAGTATCTGGCCGTCACCGACGACGAGGCCCTGGCCGCCCTGCGCCTGGTGAGTGAGCTGGAGGGCATCATCCCGGCCCTGGAAACGGCCCACGCCTTCGCCGCCCTCGATCAGCTCTGCCCCACCCTGGCCCCCGGCACCGAAGTGGTGCTCAACCTCTCCGGCCGCGGCGACAAGGATGTGAACACCGTGGCCGAGCGGCTGGGCGGCCTGAGCGGCTGATCGGGCCTGCGCCCACGCTCAGCCCAGCACCGGATCGGCGGAGGTGCTCACCGAGGGAGCCGGCTTGGCCGCCTCGGCGCTGGCCTGGGGCTCCCAGGGAAAGCGTGGCAGCCGCTCCAGGGCTTCGCGCTGAACCTCCATCCAGGTGTTGAGAAACGCCTCAAGGGCGTCTGAATCCGCACCCAGGCGCAGTTGCTGGGCGATGCGCAGTTCGTCGCGGCGCAGGATCACCAGGTCGAAGGGCGGCCCCACGGTGAGGTTGGAGCGCCGCGTGATCACCTGCGACACCAGGCACAGCCGGGCCGCATCCTCCAGCGACATGCGGGTGTTGGCCAGGCCATCGAGCGGCGGCTTGCCGTATTTGCTCTCGCCGATCTGCAGGAACGGGGTTTCGGTGGTGGCCATCACCGCGTTGCCCTGGGGGTAGATCATGAACAGCCCATGGTGCTGGCCGGCGATCTGGCCGCCGAGGATGAACGAGGCCGAGCCGCTGGCGCCCGCCTGGGAGAGCGCTGGCTTGATCTCCGCCTGCACCTCGCGGCTGATCCGGCCCACGTAGTCGGCCACCTCGAACAGGTAGTCGGCATCGAGCAGCGAGTTCAGCCGCCTCTGCTCCGCGGCGCTGTCGCCCTTGTGGCCCTTGTCGCCCTTCTCCCCGGAGTCGCCCCGGCCCCGCTGGGCCCGGTCCAGATCCCGCTGGATCCGGTTCAGCACCGCCTGGGTGGTGGCCAGATTGCCCGCCGCCAGCAGCACGATCAGACGGTCGTCGGAGGGCCGGAAGATGTGCATCTTCCGGTAGCTGGAGATGTAGTCCACTCCGGCGTTGGTGCGGCAGTCCGAGGCCATCACCAGCCCTGCTTCCAGCAGGAAGCCCAGGCAATAGGTCATCGGCTCGTTGCCTCAGGTCAGCAATCGCTGCAGGCTAGATGCCACCGAGCGCACGGCCGCCGTGGCGGTGGCGTAGGCCATGCGCATGGGCCCGATCAGCGCCACGTGGCCCACACCGCCGTCACCACTGCGGTAGGCGGCCTGCACCACCGCGCAGCCGGCCAACGCGGCATGGGGGTGTTCGTCACCGATCCACACAGCATTGGGCCGGGGTCCCAGCACCTGCTCGGGCTCCTCCTCCACCAGCTGCACCAGCGCCCGCAGGCTGGCGGTGTGGCTGAAGTCGGGCTGGCCCAGCAGCTTGCCCAGGCCGCTGGCCACCGCGTCGCGGCTGGGGCCGGGGCAGCACATCGCCTGCGCGTCCACCAGCTGGCGCAGCAGCCGCCCGCTGGTGGCCAGTTCCCGGGGCAGTTGCTGCCAGGCGATGGCGCCGTCGTCGGTGCGCAGCTGGTCGTTGGCCCAGCGCTCCAGCACCGCCAGTTCCGGTTCGCTGCCGGCGGGCAGGCGCAGGTTGTGGCTGCTGGTGTGGGTGGGTCCGTGCACCAGGAACACCAGCAGCCGCTCACCGCTCGGCACCAGCCGCAGGGCCTGGAGCTGGGGTTGGCGCAGCGGCCGCCGCGGCCGGGTGATCAGGCTCAGCAGGCCGGTGAGGTCGGTCAGCCGCCGGCCCAGATGCAGCAGCAGGTCGTCGAAGGCCGGCCATTGCAGGCTGAGGTTGGCCAGGTCGCGCTCCAGTTGCAGGGCGGCGGCGCCGGGGGCGGGCAGCAGCTGGTCCACATACAGCCGGTAGCCCTGCTGGCTGGGCACGCGGCCGGCGGAGGTGTGGGGCTGGGTGAGCAACCCCTGCTGCTCCAGGGCCCCCATGGCCGAGCGCACGGTGGCCGCACTGGTGGGCAGCCCGAAGCGCCGCACCAGCGTTTTGCTGCCCACCGGTTCCATCGTGTCCACGTAGTGGCGCACGGCCAGGCTCAGCACCTCCTGCTGTCGAGGGGAGAGGACCTGCACCGGATGCTGTGGCGAGGTGGGAACGTTGATGGTAAAGACAGCACCCGGATCTGGCGCGGCCCCAGGGTCATCAGTAGCGGGGCACCCCCGGATCCACCTCCACGCTCCAGGCGTCGATGCCGCCGTGCAGGTTCCACACCTCGCCGTAGCCCTGCTGCTCCATCAGCCAGCAGGCGAACTGCCAGCTGCGCACGCCGGCGTGGCAGAGCACGGCCACCGGCCGGTCGCGCTGCAGTCGCTGGTCCAGCTCCGCCAGCCACTCCTGGGAACGGCTCAGGGGCAGGTGCAGCACGGGATGGGGCAGCCGCGCCCAGCTCAGCTCCTGGTCTTCGCGCACATCCACCAGCTGGATCGCCTCGCCCCGCTGCAACCGCTCCTGCAGCTCGCGGGCGGGGATGCTGAGCGGTGTGTTCACAGGTCTGGCTCCGGTGCAGGATGGGTCCATCCTGCTGTGGATGCATGAAGGCCCGCCGATTTCTGGCGGTGGTGCTGGCGGTGATCCTGGTGCTGCTGGCCCTGGGCGGGGCCGCCTCGTGGCTGGTGTGGCAGCGCTCCCCCCTGCAGCTGCAGCACCGGGTCCTCACGACCCCCCGGGCGGCCCGTTTCGTGCCCCGCGATGTGGATCTCAGCCTCTACCTGCTCAGCGACGCCGAGCAGCCCCTGGCCTATGCCCGGGCGGTGGCACCGCCGCGGCGGCGCGCCGAGGCCCGCGATGCCCTGGCCCGCCTGCGCGATGGGGCCTTCGCCGCCGCCGGTCTCGACTACCCTGGCGAACTGGCTGGCTGGCTGGGCCCCGAAACCGGCCTCTGGCTGCTGGCGGGCGACGACCGCACCCCCGCTGGCTGGGTGCTGGCCCTGAGCAGCCGTGACGGCGACGGGGCCCGCCGCTTCCTGCAGCGCTTCTGGCAGACCCGCAGCCTCGCCGGCACCTCCCTGCAGGTGAGCAGCTACCGGGGCATGGGCCTGATCAGCGGCCGCGGCGCCCTGCTGGGCAGCCAGCCGGTGCCGATCGCCACCGCCCTGATCAACGACGACCTGGTGTTGCTGGCCTCGGGCCGGGGACCGCTGGAGCAGGCCCTCGACGTGTCCCAGATCGACGAGCTCAACCAGGGCGCCGATCCAGACTTCCAGCGGTCCCTCGAGCGGCTGGGCGAGGGGGCGCTGCTGGTCACCGCCCGTCCTCCGGCCCTGGACGACTGGCTGGGGGGGGGCTGGCCCGGGGCCGGCTCCCTGGTGGCGGCCCTCAGGCCCCAGGGAGCCCATCTCCTGGTCGATGGCTGGCTGGCGCCGGCGCCGGGCGGGGACGACGAGAGTTTGGCGGGCTTCCCGGCGGCCGGCGCCACCACCGCCGCCGCCACCAGCGCTGCCGAGGCCCTGCTGGCCGACGTGCGCGGCGAGGCCGCCAGCCTGGCCCTGCTCCAGAACCCGGCCCACTGGCCCCAGGCCTGGCAAGCCCGGCTGCAGCCCTGGCTGATCGCCGGCCCGGGCCGACCGCTCGAGCCCCTGCCGGCCCGGGTGGCCGCAGCGGCCGAGGGGCCGCTGCTGGTGCTGCGCTCGGCTGGCGGCTGGCTGCTGGGCAGTCCGGAGGGCTCCCCCGATCCGGCGGCCCTGGAGGCCGACCTGGCCCGGGACGGCCTGATCGCCGCTCCGCTCGAGCTGGACGGCGAGCGGGTCCAGGTGTGGACCCGGTTGCAGGCCGCCAGCGGACGCCGCGGCGCCCCCAGCGAACAGCTCCAGGCCACCCTGGCGGCGGCCCGCCGCGAGCAGGATGGCCGCGCCTGGTGGTCTGATTCCCTGGACACCCTCAGCCAGCAGCGCCAGTCGCGCCAGGGCCCCCGGCCGCTGCTGGCAGGCCTGGCGGCCCTCGATCTGCCCGCGGCGCCGCTGCGCTGGGCCCTGGCCGCCGGGCCGGCCCAGGAGCTGCTCCCGGGCTGGACGCCCTGGCGGCTGCTCTCGGCCCTGGCGGGAGAGCCCCTGGCCGAGCCGGTGCAGGGCCTTGGCCTGGCTCTGCAGAGCGAGGATGGCGCCCTGCACCTGCGGGCCCGCCTCAGCTATGGCTGAACTGCTGCTGCTGCGCCATGGCATCGCCGAGGAGCGCAGCCCCGAGCGCCATGATGCTGAGCGGTCTCTGACCCCCGAGGGCCGCGTCCGCACCCAGGCGGTGCTGGCCCAGCTGCTGCGCCTCGATCTGGGCTGCACCGCCCTGTTCAGCAGTCCGCTCCGGCGGGCTCGCCAGACGGCCGAGCTGGCCTGCGCCGCCGGCCTGGCACCGGCCGTGCAGCTGGCCGAGGGCCTCGCGCCGGGCGGTGACCCCTGGCCCCTGCTGCGCGCTGTGGCGGCCGGGCAGCGCCTGGCGCTGGTGGGCCATGAGCCCGATCTCGGCCTGCTGGCGGCGGCCCTGATCGGCGCGGAGCCCGGCCGGGTGCCGCTCAAGAAGGCCGGCGTGGCGCTGCTGCACCTCGATTTCCCCCCGGGTTCGGCCCGGCCCCGGGGCCAGCTGCGGCTGCTGATGGGCCCCCGGCAGCTGCTGGGCGGCAGCTAGCGCTACGGCGCCGGATGGCGGCTGGCCGTAGGGTCGCCGAAGCCCTGCCTGCCCGTCTGCCCGTGAGTGACACTGCGTCGCACACCGCCAGTGATGTCCCCCCGGCTCCAGCTCCGGCTCCGGCCACGCCGCCGCCGTTCCGCCCCGGACTCGAGGGGGTGCCGGCCACCCAGTCGGCCATCTGCGACATCGACGGCCGTCAGGGGCAGCTCACCTATCGCGGCTTCGACACGGCGATCCTGGCGGCCCAGAGCACGTTTCTGGAAACCGCCTACCTGCTGATCTGGGGTGATCTGCCCACCGCGGTGCAGCTGCGGGAGTTCGAGCACGAGGTGCAGATGCACCGGCGGGTGAGCTTCCGCATCCGCGACATGATGAAGAGCTTCCCCGCCCAGGGCCATCCGATGGATGCCCTCCAGGCCAGCGCCGCCTCCCTGGGGCTCTTCTATTCCCGCCGCGCCCTCGACAATCCCGAATACATCTACGGGGCGGTGGTGCGCCTGCTGGCCAAGATCCCCACGATGGTGGCGGCATTCCAGCTGATCCGCAAAGGCCAGGATCCGATCCAGCCCCGCGACGACCTGCCCTACGCGGCCAACTTCCTCTACATGCTCACCGAGCGGGAGCCCGATCCGCTGGCGGCCCGCATCTTCGATGCCTGCCTGATCATCCATTCCGAGCACAGCCTCAACGCCAGCACCTTCAGCGCCCGCGTCACCGCCAGCACCCTCACCGATCCCTACGCCGTGGTGGCCTCGGCGGTGGGCACCCTGGCGGGCCCCCTGCACGGCGGTGCCAACGAGGACGTGCTGGCCATGCTCGAAGCGATCGGCAGCCCTGACCAGGTGGAGCCCTGGCTGGATCGGGCCATCGCCGAGCGTCAGAAGATCATGGGTTTCGGCCACCGGGAATACAAGGTGAAGGATCCCCGGGCGGTGATCCTGCAGAGCCTGGCCGAGCAGCTGTTCGACCGCTTCGGCCACGACCCCCTCTACGACCTGGCCTGCGCCCTCGAGCGGGCGGCCGCCGAGCGCCTGGGGCCCAAGGGCATCTATCCCAACGTCGACTTCTATTCCGGGCTGGTGTACCGCAAGCTCGGCATCCCCAGGGATCTGTTCACGCCGATCTTTGCCATCGCCCGCACCGCCGGCTGGCTGGCCCACTGGAAGGAGCAGCTGGGGGCCAACCGTATCTTCCGGCCCTCGCAGATCTACACCGGCTCGCTACCCCGCCAGTGGCAGCCCCTGGACGCCCGCTAAGTTGCCCCTACCTGAGCAGCCCCCATGGTGAGCACCTCGGCCCCCGGCAGCGCACCGGGGCTCGACGCAGCCGCAGGCCTCGATCTGCAGGCCAGCTTTGAAACCCTTCTGCAGGGTGCCGGCCTCAGCGCCGGCACCGCCCACCTGCTGTGGCTGCCGCTGCCGATGCTGCTGGTGCTGGTGGCGGCCGTGATCGGCGTGCTGGTGAACGTGTGGCTGGAGCGCAAGATCTCCGCCGCCGTGCAGCAGCGCATCGGCCCGGAATACGCCGGTGCCCTGGGGGTGCTCCAGCCCCTGGCCGATGGCCTCAAGCTGCTGTTCAAGGAAGACATCATCCCGGCCCGGGCCGACGGCCTGCTGTTCACCCTCGGGCCGGTGCTGGTGCTGATCCCGGTGATCCTCAGCTGGCTGGTGGTGCCCTTCGGCCAGAACCTGCTGATCAGCAACGTGGGCGTGGGGATCTTTCTGTGGATCTCCCTCAGCAGCATCCAGCCGATCGGCCTGCTGATGAGCGGCTATGCCTCCAACAACAAATATTCCCTGCTGGGCGGCCTGCGGGCGGCGGCCCAGTCGATCAGCTACGAGATCCCCCTGGCCCTGGCCGTGCTGGCGGTGGTGATGATGAGCAACTCGCTCAGCACCGTCGACATCGTTAATCAGCAAAGCGGCGCCGGCATCCTCAGCTGGAACATCTGGCGCCAGCCGGTGGGCTTTGTGATCTTCTGGATCTGCGCCCTGGCCGAGTGTGAGCGCCTGCCCTTCGACCTTCCCGAGGCCGAGGAGGAGCTGGTGGCCGGCTATCAAACCGAATACGCCGGCATGAAATTCGCCCTCTTCTACCTGGGCAGCTACATCAACCTGGTGCTCTCGGCCCTGCTGGTGTCGGTGCTCTACCTGGGCGGCTGGGGCTTTCCCATACCGGTGGAGTGGCTGGCGGGCTGGCTGGGGCAGCCCATCGATGCCCCGGCGGTGCAGGTGATCACCGCCTCGGTGGGCGTGGTGATGACCGTGCTCAAGGCCTACCTGCTGGTGTTCCTGGCGATCCTGCTGCGCTGGACCACCCCGCGGGTGCGCATCGATCAGCTGCTCGACCTGGGCTGGAAGTTTCTGCTCCCCATCGCCCTGGTGAATCTGCTCGTCACCGCCGGCCTCAAGCTCGCCTTCCCCGCCTTCTTCGGGGGATGAGCCAGCGCCCGCCAGCATGCGGGCAGCCCCCTGGCCCCACCTCCCGGTCAGCTTGCCGCCGGGGGCGCCATCATGACCCCATCACCGCCTGAGTTCCATGTTCGGATTCCTCAAGAAAGTCGGCGACTACACCCGTGATGCGGCGGGTGCGGCCCAGTACATGACCCAGGGTCTGGCGGTGACCTTCGATCACCTGCGCCGCCGCCCGGTCACGGTGCAGTATCCCTACGAGAAGCTGATTCCGTCGGAGCGCTATCGCGGCCGCATTCACTACGAGCTCGACAAGTGCATCTCCTGTGAGGTGTGCGTGCGGGTTTGCCCGATCAACCTGCCGGTGGTGGACTGGGTGATGAACAAGGCCACCAAGAAAAAGGAACTGCGCAACTATTCGATCGACTTCGGGGTGTGTATCTTCTGCGGCAATTGCGTGGAATACTGCCCTACAAACTGTCTGTCGATGACTGAGGAGTACGAGCTGGCCGCCTTCGACCGCCACAGCCTCAACTACGACAACGTGGCCCTCGGCCGGCTGCCCACCAGCGTCACCAGCGATCCGGCGGTCCAGCCCCTGCGGGAGCTGGTGTATCTGCCGAAGGGGGCCGTGGATCCCCACGGTGTGCCCGACAGCGAGCCGCGGGCGGGCAGACTGCCCGAGCAGGTGCTTGAGACCCTGCCCAAGATCGACCCCCCCGCAGCCACACCCGCACCCACACCCGAGGAGAAGGGCTGATGACCATTGCGTCCACCACCCAGCTGATCTGCTTCGCCGTCCTGGCCACCACTGTGGTGGCGGGGGCTCTGGGGGTGGTGCTGCTGCCCAATGTGGTCTACGCCGCCTTCCTGCTGGCCGGCGTGTTTCTCTCGGTGGCCGGCCTCTACCTGATGCTCAACGCCAGCTTCGTGGCCGCCGCCCAGGTGCTGGTCTACGTGGGAGCTGTGAACGTGTTGATCCTGTTCGCGATCATGCTCGTGAACAAGCGCGAGGACCTGGCGGCGATCCCCGGCCTGGCTTTGCGTCGCCTGGTCTCCGGCCTGGTCTGCGGCGGCCTGTTCGTGCTGCTGATCCGGGTGGCCTTCACCACCCCCTGGGGCAGCGGCCCCGAGCCCGTGGGTGAGGAGGCCACCATCCGCATCGGGGAGCACCTGTTCTCCGACTACCTGCTGCCCTTCGAGCTGGCCTCGGTGCTGCTGCTGATGGCCATGATCGGCGCCATCGTGCTGGCCCGCCGCGATGTCTTCAGCCAGGACATCGCCACCGGTGAGGGTGTCGATCAGGGCCTGATCGAGAAGGCCCGCACCCCCCTGCTGCTCGACCGCAGCCCCCGCTGATCTCCTGCCTTGCCCCCTGCCTGCGGCCCGCTCTCCCGCCTCTCGCCTTCAATGGACCTCTCGCTCTACTCCGGCATTCCCCTGCAGGCCTTCCTGGTGGTGGCGGCGGTGCTGTTCTGCACCGGGGTGTGGGGACTGATCAACAGCCGTAACGCGGTGCGGGTGCTGATGAGCATCGAGCTGATGCTCAATGCCGTGAACATCAACCTGATGGCTTTCTCCAGCTATCTCGACGGCCAGCTGATCCGCGGCCAGGTGTTCGCCATCTTCGTGATCACCGTGGCCGCAGCGGAGGCTGCCGTGGGCCTGGCGATCCTGCTCTCCCTCTACCGCAACCGCGACACGGTGGACATGGAGCGCTTCAACCTGCTGCGCTGGTAGCCCGTCCATGCGCCTGGAGCGGGTCTGGCTGATCGCGCGCTCCGGCAGCCAGGCTGCCCAGCGCCAGAGCCGCCGCTGCGCCGACGATCTGCGCAGCCAGGGAGTGGTTGTGGTGAGTGCCAACTCCGGCGCCGCAGTCGATCCCTTCCCGGGGCTGCTGGCCACTGAAGACACCCTGCCCGATCTGGCCGTGGTGCTGGGAGGCGACGGCACCGTGCTCGGCGCCGCCCGCCATCTGGCTCCACTGGCGGTGCCGATCCTCTGCTTCAACGTGGGCGGCAACCTGGGCTTCCTCACCCACGATCGCGCCCTGCTGCGGCTGGAGAACGGGCCCACCCGGCGGGCCAATGGCCGCCCGGGCGCCAACCCCGCCGCCATTCCCCCCGGCGATGCCGGGGTGAGCCTGTGGCAGCGCCTGCGCCACGATCGCTTTGCCCTCGAGAGCCGCATGATGCTGCAGGCCCGCATCCACCGCGGCGATGGGGTGGAGGCCGAGCTGCACGACCATCACGTGGCCCTCAACGATTTCTACGTGCGGCCAGGAGCCGATGAGCTGCCGCCCACCTGCGTGCTGGAGCTTGAGATCGACGGCGAGGTGGTGGACCAGTACCGCGGCGACGGGCTGATCATTGCCACCCCCACCGGCTCCACCGGCTATGCCATGGCGGCGGGGGGGCCGATCCTGCACCCCGGGATCGAGGCCATCGTGGTCAATCCGATCTGTCCGATCAGCCTCTCCAGCCGTGCCCTGGTGGTGCCGCCGCGCGCCGAGCTCAGCCTCTGGCCCCTCGGGGAGAGCAGCCGGCGGGTGCGGCTGTGGAAGGACGGCGCCCATGCCGCCACGCTCGAACCGGGCGATCGGGCCGAGGTGCGCCGTGCCGACCACCCGGCGCTGATGGTGCAGCTGGAGCAGAGTCCCTCCTACTACCGCACCCTCACCCACAAGCTGCACTGGGCCGGCAGCCTGGTTGCCGCTGTGCCCTCGCACAATTAGGCCGCAGTGCCGTCGCACAATGGGGCAGACGCTGCGCCGGCCGTGGGTGTGGAGATCGAACGCCGCTTCCTGGTGATCGGCGATGGCTGGCGGCCCCATGTGCGCTGGCAGCACGAGCTGCAGCAGGGCTACCTCACCAGCTCGCCGGGCAGCATCACCCTGCGGGTGCGTCTCAGCCACGAGGCCGGCGCCTCTGGGGCAACGCCAGTGGAGGGAGAACGGGCCTGGCTCACCCTCAAGGCCCCGGCGCCGGCGGGTGAGCCCCAGTCCGCCGAGGGGCTGGTGCGGCAGGAGTTCGAATACCCCATTCCCCCCGCCGATGCCGGGTCGCTGCTCGCGCTCACGGAGCGGCAGCTGCGCAAGCGCCGTCATGGCCTGGATCTGGCCGGTGGCGACTGGGTGGTGGACGTGTTCGAGGGGGCCAATGCGCCGCTGGTGGTGGCGGAGGTGGAACTGGAGAGGCCGGATCAGCCGGTGGCGGTGCCGCCCTGGTGCGGCCTTGAGCTCACCGGCCGCCATGAGCTCAGCAATGCTGCCCTGGCCCACGAACCCTTTGCCAGCTGGCCGGCGCAGCGGCGTGAGGGGCTGCTGCTGGCCCTAGGATCGCGCTAAAGATTTCCTGAAGGTTTCGCCTTGCTGGGTCTCTACGACAGCCATGGGGTCCTGCGTTACGCCGGGCGCGACCGCGACGACTGCCTCGCCTATGCCGAGCTGTTTGACCTTGAGGACGCCGCCTTCACCCTCGAACCGCTGGCGGTGCGGGTGACGGATCCGGCCGCCTCGGCCGGCGCCGATGCCCTTCAGCCGCTCTGAGGCTCGGCCCTCAGCGCAGCCGGGTTGCGATGTCCGTTTCGCCGGTCTCCAGGGCGCAGCAGTTCACGCCGTCACGGCAGATCTTGCCGTGGTCCATGGCCCAGTTCAGCAGCGCCACGCGGTTCTTGGAGCCGGTCTTGGTGAAGATGTTGCTCACGTGGTTGTCCACCGTGCGCTTGCTGATCGTGAGCTGGCCGGCGATCTCCTGATTGGTTAAACCCTCTGCCACCAGGGCGATGATCTCCAGCTCCCGCTCCGAGAGGTGGCCAGCCCGGGCGGGGAGACCCTTCTCTGGGCCATCCTGCCTTTGGCCATGGAGAGGATCTCGACCCATGCCGCCACTGCCCTTTGATGTCACTCTAGGCAGCGAACGGACCGTTGCATGATGGTCTCTGCGACCTGAGGCCCGGCTTGCTGCTCCAACAGGCTCTGGCCAGTGGCCGCACGGCGATCACCGCAGAAGTCACACCGCCGCGGGGAGGCGATCCCTCCCGCACCCTCGCTGCAGCCCGCCAGTTGCGCGGCTGGGTGCATGCCATCAACGTCACCGACGGCAGCCGTGCCGTGATGCGCATGAGCAGCCTGGCGGTGTGTCGGTTGCTGCAGGAGGAGGGGCTCGAGTCGGTGCTGCAGATGGCCTGCCGCGATCGCAATCGCATCGCTCTCCAGGCCGACCTGCTCGGCGCCCACGCCCTCGGCCTGCGCAACCTGCTCTGCCTCACCGGCGATCCGGTGCGGGCCGGCGATCAACCCACGGCCCGGGCGGTGAATGAGCTGGAGTCGGTGCGGCTGCTGCGCCTGGTGGATCAGCTCAACCAGGGAGCGGATCCGGTGAGTGGCAGCCTGCCCGATGGCGGCACCGCCTTCTTCGCCGGCGCCGCCGCCGACCCCCAGTGCCCCAGCTGGAGCGGCCTGCGGGCCCGGGTGCGGCGCAAACGGGACGCGGGGGCCCGCTTTCTGCAGACCCAGATGGTGACCGATGCGGATGCGCTGCGGCGCTTTGTGGAGGAGATCGCCGCCCCCCTGGGTCTGCCCGTGCTGGCCGGGGTGTTCCTGCTCAAATCCGCTCGCAACGCGGCCTTCATCAACCGCGTGGTGCCGGGCGCCAACATCCCCCAGGCGCTGATCGACCGGCTGGCGGAGGCCCGCGATCCGGCTGCGGAGGGGATCCGCATCGCCGCCGAGCAGGTGGCCAGCTGTGTGGCCATCGCCCAGGGGGTGCATCTGATGGCGATCAAGGCCGAGGAGCGCATCCCCCTGATTCTTGAGCAGGCCGGGCTGCGGGCGGAAGCGACGCAGCCTGAGCCGATGCTCAGCTCGCCTTGCTGAGGCTGAGGTCGCTCCCGAGCAGATCAGCCAGGGCCTTCTGGTGGGGTGAGGGCTCCAGCACGTCCTGCCGCCGGGCATCGGTGATCAGCCAGTCAAGGGCGGCATCCTGCAGGTCGAAGTGGTCGCCGTTGCGGTCCACGCAGTAGCGGCCGAACACCAGTTTCTCAGCCAGGCGCACACCGGCGCCGATGCGCGAGTAGTCAAAGATGATTGAGTTGTCGATCGTGGCGCCCTCGCAGATCTGGCAGCTGGGGCCGATCATCGCCGGGCCGATGATGGTAACGCCATCTTCGATTCGGGTCATCCCGCCCACATACACCGGCCCCTGAACGTTGATCTTCTCCCAGTTGGCAGCAACGTTCAAACCGGTGAACACGCCGGGTATCACCTCCTTGCCAGGGATCTGCACCTGGCGAACCTCCCCCATCAGCACACTGCGGATAGCCTGCCAATAGTCGGGCACCCGGCCGATGTCCACCCATTCAAATTCCATCGGCAGGGCAAAAAAGGGTGCCCCACTCTTCACCAGCAGGGGGAAGAGGTCTGAACCGATGTCGAAGGGCACCCCGCTGGGGATGAAGTCGATCACTTCGGGCTCGAAGATGTAGATGCCCGTGTTGATCATGTCGCTGGCGGCCTCGCCCACGGCGGGTTTCTCCTGGAAGGAGAGCACCTGGCCGTTGTCGTCGGTCACGACGACGCCATAACTGCTCACCTGATCGCGGGGCACCCGCTTGGTGACCAGGCTGGCCAACGCTCCCTTCTCCCGGTGGCGGCGCACGGCCTCGCTGAGGTCGAGATCGATCAGGGCATCCCCGCAGAGCACCACGAAGGTGTCATCGAAGAAACGCTGGAAGTTCTGGATCTTCTTCAGCCCACCGGCCGAGCCCAGAGCGTCACCGATCAGCTCGCCATCCTCGATGCGGCCCTCGAAGCTGTAGGCGATCTCCACCCCGAAGCGCTGGCCGTCGCGGAAATAGTTTTCGATCTCCTCAGCCAGGTGCGATACGTTCACCATCACCTCGGTGAAGCCGTGCTGCCGCAGCAATTCCAGCAGGAACTCCATCACGGGTTTCTGCAGGATGGGGATCATCGGCTTGGGAATGGTGTGCGTGATGGGTTGCACCCGGGTTCCCTTGCCAGCCGCCAGGATCATCGCCTTCATCGGCGGGCACTCACTTCTGTCAGACGATCAAGCCTAAGTGGTGTTCTAGGCGGCGAGCCGTTGTGTGATTGCCAGCTGATCCGGCTGCACCGGCGCCGCCAGGGCCGCCGGCTGCTGCTGCTCTGTCAGCGCGCTCGGGGTGAGCCGCCTCAGCGCCAGGGGACCGAACAGGCCATCGCGCTGGTGGAGCTCCAGGCAGCCCTGGTGACAGAGGAACAGCAGCGCCCAGAACACCCCCACCCGGTCGCAGTCCAGTTCCGTCTCCCCAGGCCCGCTCACCACGGCCTCGCTCCAGGCGCTGACCAGGCAGTCGAAGCCCACCCAGGCCTGGGCCGGACTCCAGTGCTGCAGGAAGCGGCTGAGGGCGGCGGTGGTTTCCGGCAGTTTTTCCCGGTGGGCCAGGGTGGCCACCTGCTCGATCGCCTCTCGATCGCTGAAGCGCCGCCGCCGCCGGGGCGTCCTCCCCTGGCCCTCGTTCTGTTCGAGTTGCGCGGCGATGTCCTCCAGCTGGCGGATCAGCTCCCCGAGGGTCACCGGCCGCTGCAGCGGTGGCGGCGCCACGGGCCGCCGCCAGAGGTGGCGCTCCGGCCGCCGCGGCAGGGCCAGAGCGGCATCAGCGTCCCCACAGAACTCAGCGTCCGCGGCCCAGTCGTCCACGGGCAGCGGCTCGGGTGGCAGGGTGCTGGCCTCGAGCAGCTGGGCCTTGAGGCTCACCAGCACCGAAGCGGCCAGAAAGGCTTCGCTGCTGTCCGCCAGATCCTGCTCGTAGCTTCCCCCCTGGCCGGGGCGGGCCGCCGTCACCAGCCGGGGCGCCGCGATGCGCTGTCGCAGCTGATCGAGGAAGCCATCCACCACGGCGATCACATCCACATCCCAGGGGTCGATCTCCCCCCGTTCGGCCGCGTCCTGGAGGAGTCGGATGGCCATCCTGGCGCCTGCTTGCGTCACTCCTCACCCCTCGCGCTGGTGGCTGCACTCCACCGGGGTGGTCGCTGCCGAAATTGTGCTCACGGTACCGATCACGGGCGGCTCCCACCACCACCCCACACAGCGCTCGCCAAGGTGTTGCCGGCCTCAGCCGTCATCGCCCTCAGCGCTGCTCAGCGCTTCGGCCCGGGCGGAACTCTGGCCGGCGGCCGGCAGCAGGCCGAGCTGGGCATCCACGGTGGCCCGGTAACGCTGCAGATCGTGCTCCAGTTCCTCGATGCGCACCTGCTGGGCCTCGAACTCCCCCTGGCGCTGCAGGGTTTCCACCCGGCGCGTCACCCCGCTCCACACTGCGAACACCCAGGCGGCCGCGGCGCCGAAGCCACCAACCACCAGCAGCAGGGCCGCCAGCGGCAGGGTGGTTTTCATGCCAGGCAGGAAATGGACTGTGGTCGGGGCCGTGTTCTCGAGGGTGAACATCACCATTGCCAGACCGAAGCTGAAGATCAGCAGAAAGTTCAGCTGTTTCATGGCGCCATTGCTCCAGCCCTGGAGCGTAGGTCCAGCGGATCATCCCGTCAGCGAGGGGGCCTGCACGCTGGCCTGGCGGATCAGACCGCTGGCGGGGGTGGGAATCACCAGGGCCATCGCCGAGGTTTCCCGCCGCACCAGCGCTTCGATCGAGGCCCGGTAGCTGTCGGTCATGATCCGGGGGTAGAGACCGATGCCGATGATCGGCACCAGCAGGCAGCTGATCACGTAGATCTCCCGGGGCTCGGCATCCACCAGGTTGCTGTGGGAGGCCAGCTCGGCGTTCTCCTTGCCGAAGAAGATCTCCCGCAGCATCGACAGCAGGTAGATGGGCGTGAGGATCACGCCCACCGCCGCCAGAACCGCCATCACCACCCGGAAACTGAGCGTGTAGACCTCACTGGTGACGAAGCCCACGAACACCATCAGCTCGCTCACGAAGCCGCTCATCCCAGGCAGGGCCAGGGAGGCCAGGGAACACACCGTCCAGAGCGCGAACATCTTGCGCATCTTCTGGCCCACGCCGCCCATCTCATCGAGCTGCAGGGTGTGGGTGCGGTCGTAGGTGGCGCCCACCAGGAAGAAGAGGCTGGCACCGATCAGGCCGTGACTGATCATCTGCAGCATGGCGCCGCTGGTGCCCAGGGCGCTGAAGCTGCCGATGCCGATCAGCACGAAGCCCATGTGGCTGATGGAGCTGTAGGCGATCTTGCGCTTGAGGTTGCGCTGGGCGAAGGAAGTGAGCGCCGCGTAGATGATGTTCACCACCCCCAGCACCACCAGCAGGGGCGCAAACTGGGCATGGGCTGCCGGCAGCAGTTGCACGTTGAAGCGCAGCAGGGCGTAGCCGCCCATCTTCAGCAGGATGCCGGCCAGCAGCATGTGCACCGGGGCCGTGGCTTCCCCGTGGGCGTCCGGCAGCCAGGTGTGCAGCGGCACGATCGGCAGCTTCACCCCGAAGGCGATCAGCAGGCCGGCGTAGCAGAGCAGCTGGAACTGGGCCGAGAAGTCCTTGGCCATCAGGGCCGTGTACTCAAAGCTGATGCTGTCGCCGTAGAAGGCCATCGCCAGGCCGGCGAGCAGGATGAACAGCGAGCTGCCGGCGGTATAAAGGATGAACTTGGTGGCGGCGTACTGCCTCTTCTTGCCCCCCCAGATGGCCAGCAGCAGGTACACCGGGATCAGTTCCAGCTCCCAGGCCAGGAAGAACAGCAGCATGTCCTGCACGGCGAACACCGCGATCTGGCCACCATCCATGGCCAGCAGCAGGAAATAGAACAGCTTCGGCTTGAAGCTCACCGGCCAGGCCGCCAGGGCCGCCAGGGCCGTGATGAAGCTGGTGAGCAGGATCAGCGGCATCGACAGGCCGTCGGCCCCCACAGACCAGGCCAGACCGAGCTGGGGCAGCCAGTCGATGTGCTGGGCCAGCTGCAGGCCCTCCACAGAGGGGTCATAGCCGTTGAGGTAGCCCCCCACGGTGATCAGAAAGGTGACCAGGGCCACCCCCAGGGCGAACCAGCGCACCTGTTTGCCGTCGCCCTTGTCGGGAACGAAGGGAATCAGCAGGGCCGACCCGATCGGGAACAGGATCGAGGCGCTCAGCCAGGGGAAGGGCACGAAAGCGGGCAGTCTGTTGGCTGGAGTGTAGAAATACCTGCCGCGTTGCCCCTGCGCCGGTGGGGGGAGTCACACAGTCCGTAGTGGCTGCTGGGCTGACTGCCGCGGCAGTCAGCCCAGGTCGGGCGACGGTGCAGACGCTTGTGCAGGGGCCGGGCTGGGACTGGGTGCCGGTGCTCGCAGGGCAACCGCGCGGCCAAGCTCGCCTCCCCAGCCCCACACCCGCGGCGTGAGGCTCGCTGGACTGAGGCGCTGAGGCCGTGTTGCGCGCAACGCGCGCGCACGGCCGAAGCCCTCAGCCCAGCGAGCCGAACAGCACCACCAGGGCGATCACCCCCCCGAACACGATCAGGGCATAGAACTGCGCCCGGCCGGTCTCGAAATACTTGAGGCCCTCACCGCTGCCCAGGGTCATCAGCCCGGTGAGGTTCACCACCCCGTCCACCACCTTGGAGTCCACCTCGAGCACGGAACGGGCCAGCTTGCGGCTGCCCTGCACGAACAGCTTGTCGTTGAGGTCGTCGAGATACCACTTGTTGGCCAGGAAGGCATTGACGGCCGGGAAACGGGCCGCCACGGCGCGGCCCAGATCCACGCGCTTCAGGGCGTAGGCGGCCACCGCCAAGGCGATGCCGGCCGAGGAGATCGCCACGGACGCTCCGGCCAGGGGCAGGAACTCGCCCCAGCTGAAGTGCTCGGCCATCTCGGCGGCCTCATGGGGATCGAGCAGGCCGGCGAAACGGCTGTTCCAGGGGGTGCCGAGCAGGCCGATCAGCACCGAAGGCACGGCCAGCACCGCCAGCGGTGCAGCCATCTGCCAGCCCGACTCATGGGGGTGATCGGCATGGTGGCCGTGGCCCGCCTCCTCGTCGTGGTCACCCGCTCCTTTGCCGGCGGCGGCCAGCAGCTGGGCCGCCATCGCCTGGTCGTTGCCCCTGAACTCACCCTCGAAGGTGAGGAAGTAGAGCCGGAACATGTAGAAGGCGGTCATGCCGGCCGTGACGAAACCCATCACCCAGAGCAGCGGATAGGTGTTGAAGGCCTGGCCGAGGATTTCATCCTTGCTCCAGAAGCCCGCCAGGGGTGGGATGCCGGCGATCGCCACACAGCCCACCAGAAAGGTGGCCGAAGTGATCGGCATGTGTTTGCGCAGGCCGCCCATCAGACGCATGTCCTGGGCCAGCACCGGCTCATGGCCCACCACCTCCTCCATGGCGTGGATCACCGAGCCCGACCCCAGGAACAGCATGGCCTTGAAGAAGGCATGGGTCACCAGATGGAACATGCCGGCCACCGGGGCGCCGCAGCCCATGGCCAACATCATGTAGCCAAGCTGGCTCACGGTGCTGTAGGCCAGACCCTTCTTGAGATCCATCTGGGTGAGGGCGATCGAGGCCCCCAGAAAGAGGGTGATCGTGCCCACCACGGCAATCGTCAGCTGCACCGCCGCGAAGGGTTCGTAAACCGGTTGCAGCCGGGCCACCAGGAAAACCCCGGCGGCCACCATCGTGGCGGCGTGGATCAGGGCCGAAATCGGGGTGGGACCCTCCATGGCATCGGGCAGCCACACGTGCAGGGGGAACTGGGCCGACTTGGCCATCGGCCCCATGAACACCAGCAGGCACAGGAGCACGGCCACGCCGCTGCTCAGGCTCCCTCCGGCCACCGCCTCCTGCAGGCGCGCCCCGATCTCCTCGAAGCCGAAGCTGCCGGTGGCCCAGAACAGGCCGAGGATCCCGAGCAGCAGGCCGAAGTCGCCCACCCGGTTCACCACGAAGGCCTTCTGGGCGGCGTTGGCGGCACCGTCGCGGTCGTACCAGAAGCCCACCAGCAGGTAGGAGCACATGCCCACCAGCTCCCAGAACACGTAGATCTCGAGCAGGTTGGGACTGATCACCAGCCCAAGCATCGAGCTGCTGAACAGGGCCAGATAGGTGAAGAAACGCACATAGCCCTTGTCGTGGGCCATGTAGCCGTCGGAATACACCATCACCAGCAGGGCGATGGTGGTGACCAGGGCCAGCATCACCGCCGCCAGGGCATCCACCCGGAAACCCATCTGCAGGTTGAAGCTGCCGGCGCTGGCCCAGTTGAACAGCACCTCGGTGGTCCCAGCTCCGGCGAGCTGCTGGGCCAGCACGGCGTAGCTGAGCACCGCGGCGGCGCCCACGCTGCTGATCAGCAGCACGGCCACCGGTTTGCGCAGCCGGTTGACGGTGCGGTTGAAGCTGATCAGCCCCAGCCCCACCAGGCAGGCACCAGCCAGCGGTAGCACCGGAATCAACCAGGCGAGTTCAGCGGCTGAGGGCATTCCGGCGCGGGCTCCGAGCGGGCGGACTCGCTGGAGTGTAGGCAGGGCGGCTGGGCTCAGCTGAGCCAATGGGCCAGGCCGGTGCGCGCGAAGGCGGTGGCTCCCACGCCGATGAAGCGGTGAGCCCACCAGAACAGGGCGATGGTGATGGCGATCCCCAGCTGGGAAGGGCGCAGGAATTCGCTCGCCACCAGCTGCTGGCGGCCGTCGAGCACCGCCCGGAAGGGCACCACCGAGGTGCTGGCGCGCAGCTCCTCGAAGGCCTCACCAAAGCGGTTGCGCAGCCGCCGGTCGCCGTTCCAGACGGCGAACAGGTGGTGGGCGATCAGGCCGGCGCAGGTGGCCACCATGAAGCTGCTGCCGATCCAGAGCAGGTGTGTGGCGCACCAGAGGATCTGGCCCACCGCCTGGGGGTGGCGGCTGATGCGGATGATCCCGGTGGCGTAGAGCCGCACCCGGGGCTTGAGCACGGCCGGGATCTCCAGCAGGTTGTAGGTGGCCGGGTAGAGGAAGAGGAAGCTGATGGCCGTGCCGGTCCACACCAGGGGCACCACCCAGGGCTGGTCCTGGAGGTTCCAGAGGCGGATGCCGTCGTAGCGGTGGGCCAGGAAGTAGCCCACCACCACCACCGCCGAGGGGATGCTCAGCCCGGCGAAGATCAGCCGCCAGGCCCGCTCGCCGATGCGTTGCACCGCCAGCTGGCGCAGCGAGGCACCACCGCTGTGGATCACGGCGAAGGCCAGCAGCAGGGCCAGCATCACCCAGCTGCTGTGGTGGCTGCCGCCCGATGGGCTGAAGCTGGCGATCACGGGCTGGATGGGGAGTTGTGAAGGCCGCGATTCTGGCCGCCGGGAGCCCCCCCTAGAGTTTGAACCCCTTGCCGGCGCGGGCCTGCGGGCCCAGGCCGAACCATGGCCGATCTGCCGTTCACCCTCGACCAGCTGCGCATCCTGCGGGCGATCGCCAGCGAAGGCAGCTTCAAGAAGGCCGCCGACAGCCTCTACGTGACCCAACCGGCGGTGAGTCTGCAGATCCAGAACCTGGAGAAGCAGCTGAGTGTGTCGCTGTTTGACCGTGGTGGCCGCAAGGCCCAGCTCACCGAGGCTGGCCACCTGCTGCTGAGCTACTGCGATCGCATTCTCAGCCAGTGCCAGGAGGCCTGCCGGGCCCTGGAAGACCTGCACAACCTGCGCGGCGGCTCCCTGATCGTGGGTGCCAGCCAGACCACGGGCACCTACCTGATGCCCCGCATGATCGGCCTGTTCCGCCAGAAGTATCCCGATGTGGCGGTGCAGCTGCAGGTGCACAGCACCCGCCGCACCGGCTGGAGCGTGGCCAACGGCCAGATCGACCTGGCGATCATTGGCGGTGAGCTGCCCAGCGAGCTCAATGAGCTGCTGCAGGTGGTGCCCTACGGCGTGGATGAACTGGCCCTGGTGCTGCCCACCAAGCACCCCCTGGCGCGGCTGCAGGAGCTCACCAAGGAGGATCTCTACCGGCTCGGCTTCGTGTGCCTCGATGCCCAGTCCACCACCCGCAAGATGGTGGACCAGCTGCTGGCCCGCTCCGGGCTTGAGCTGTCGCGGCTGAAGATCGAGATGGAGCTCAACTCCTTCGAGGCGATCAAGAACGCCGTGCAGTCGGGCCTGGGGGCGGCCTTCCTGCCGCTGGTGTCGATCGAGCGTGAACTGGCGTCCGGCTCGGTGCACCGGCCCCAGGTGTCAGATCTGATGGTGCGCCGGCAGCTCAAGTTGATCACCCACCCGGCGCGCTACTGCTCCCGGGCCGCCGAGGCCTTCCGCCGGGAGGTGCTGCCCGTGTTCGCCAGCGCCGACAGCCCCTTGAGGCGTTCACAGCCGGCGACGCCGCAACCGGCGGCACCGAAGACGACGGCTCCGGAGACCGCTGCCGCCGGAACCTGATCAATAAGCGCCAGTTGATCAGCACGGGGCCAGCTGATCAGAACTGGCTTGCCTCCGGTGACACCCCGGCGGCGTCATCAGCCACGCCACGGGTGACGAACTGGTTTTCACGGGCGTCGGTCTGGTAGACACAGCGCACCACGGGCTGGTCTTTGACCGAACCCACGTAGGCAAAGGTGTTCATGCGCTGCTTGCACTGGCGCATCTGCTCGGCCGTCACGGCGCCCTGCTTCTCGAGCACGCTCCAGTTCTCCCGCCGGATCACGCAGCCGGGCCGCAGGGCCGGCTGCGTGACGAAGCTGCTGCTGGGGTTCATGGTGGTGTAGATCTCCACATCCATCACGAAGGCGCTGGCCCCCCACTGGCGGCAGAATTCCGGGTCCGGCACCGCCATGTCGAGCTGCTGGGAGCTGGCGATGTTGCCCTGGCTGCCTTGCGTGGTGCTGGACAGGGCGGTGCCGATGCCGATCCCCAGCACCAGCACGCCGGCCAGCACCGCCATGGTGGCAACGTTGAACAGGGGACCTCCGCCGTCGGGTCCGCTGCCGCCACCTGCCGCCCCGGCAGCGGGCCGACGGGGCGGCTGTTCGCCCCGGCCCGGACGCTCGGCGGTGCCGTAGCGCCCGGACCCATAGCGCCCGGAGCCGGAACGCTCTGCGCTCGTTCTGTCGTCGTCGTAGCGGTTGCGGTAGCGGGTCACAGGGTTTCTGGCGTGCGGGGCAGGCCCATGGAGTAGTTCAGCACCCGGCAATCGGGGTTGTAACGCAGCTCTCCGGCCTGGAGCAGCTGGCGGATCAATCCCTCCAGCTCCGATCCGATCCTGCGCAGGGTGTACTCGTTGAGCGGTTCGCCGGCCCGGGCCTCCACCAGTTCGCTGAAGCGCTGCTGCACCTTGACGAGCACCGGCTGCTCCCAGAGGAATTCGTTGTCCGGGTCCACATCCAGCGTCAGCTGGCTCGGATCAGGCACCAGGTCACCGTTCTCCACCCGGGCCGTGAACAGGCGCACATGCCGGGTGGTGGACTTCAGCAGGGTGGACTCTTCGCTGCTGGCTGCGGCAGAGCTGGTTGTGGCGGTGCTGGCGTCGACCATCGGTGATCGGGTGGCGGACGGTCCGGGCTGGCGTCCTGACCACACACCTTAGGAACCCTGCCAAGCCAGGGCGCATGGCCGTTGGGCGCCCCCTAGGGTTTCCTCTGATTTCACCTCTGTTATGCGCGTCGCCATCGCCGGGGCCGGCCTGGCCGGACTCGCCTGCGCCAAATACCTCTGCGACGCCGGCCATACCCCGGTGGTTCTCGAAGCCCGCGACGTGCTGGGCGGCAAGGTGGCGGCCTGGCAGGACGAGGACGGTGACTGGTACGAGACCGGGCTGCACATCTTTTTTGGCGCCTACCGCAACATGCGTCAGCTGTTCAAGGAACTCGACATCGAAGACCGGCTGCAGTGGAAGAGCCATTCGATGATCTTCAACCAAAAGGAGACACCCGGCACCTACAGCCGCTTCGAGTTCCCCGACATCCCGGCCCCCTTCAACGGGGTGGCGGCGATTCTGGGCAACAACGACATGCTCACCTGGGGAGAGAAGATTTCCTTTGGCCTGGGGTTGGTGCCGGCGATGCTGCGCGGTCAGCAATACGTGGAGGAGTGTGACAAATATTCTTGGACTGAGTGGTTGCGCCTGCACAATATCCCCGAGCGTGTGAACGATGAGGTTTTCATCGCCATGGCCAAGGCGTTGAACTTTATTGATCCTGAAGAGATTTCCAGCACGGTGGTGCTGACAGCGCTGAACCGTTTCCTGCAGGAAAGCGACGGCTCCAAGATGGCCTTCCTCGATGGCAATCCGCCTGAGCGCCTCTGTCAGCCGATTGTTGATTACGTCACCGCCCGCGGTGGTGAGGTCCACCTCGAAGCGCCCCTGCGAGAGATCGAGCTCAACCCCGACGGCAGCGTCAGCGCCTTTCGGATCGGCGGTGTCAAGGGCAAGCCCGGCACCACCATCACTGCCGATGCCTACGTCAGCGCCATGCCCGTGGACCCCCTCAAGCTGCTGCTGCCCGAGCCCTGGAAGCAGCTGCCTTACTTCCGCAAGCTCGAGGGCCTCAACGGTGTGCCCGTGATCAATATTCATCTCTGGTTCGACCGCAAGCTCACCGACATCGACCACTTGCTGTTCAGCCGCAGCAACCTGCTCAGCGTCTACGCCGACATGAGCAACACCTGCAGGGAATACGCCGATCCGGAGCGCTCGATGCTGGAGCTGGTGTTCGCCCCGGCCAAAGACTGGATCGGCCGTTCTGACGACGAGATCGTGGCCGCGACCATGGAGGAGCTGAAGCGGCTGTTCCCCATGCACTTCACGGGCGATGATCAGGCGCAACTGCGCAAGGCGATCGTGGTCAAGACCCCCCGCTCGGTCTACAAGACCGTGCCCGGCTGCCAGCAGCTCCGGCCTGATCAGACCTCCCCGATCGCCAACTTCTTCCTGGCGGGCTGCTTCACCATGCAGCGCTACCTGGCCTCGATGGAGGGTGCGGTGCTGAGCGGCAAACAGTGCGCCCAGGCCATCGACGCCGCCCTCGGCGAGGGCCGGCTCACCCCTGCCGATGCGGGTGAGGCTGCTGCACCCCTGGCGTCGGTTTGAGCGGGGTGGTGCTGGCCGATCCAGCCACGGGATGGCGATCGTTGCCCTCGCTGGCGGAGGCCTATGAAGGCTGCCGGCGGGAAACGGCCCAATGGGCCAAGACCTTCTACCTCGGCACCCTGCTGATGCCCCCGGTCAAGCGCCGGGCCATCTGGGCCATCTACGTGTGGTGTCGCCGCACCGATGAGCTCATGGACAGCCCCGAGGCCCAGCAGCGGCCAGCGGCGGAGCTGGCCCAGCGGCTGGATGCCTGGGAGCAGCGCACCCGGGCGCTGTTCCGGGGGGAGGTGCGTGACGGCCTCGATCTGGTGATGCGCGACACGATCGAGCGCTTCTCCCAGCCGTTGCAGCCCTATCTGGACATGATCGAGGGCATGCGCATGGACCTCACCACCACGCGCTACGCCAGCTTCGAGCAGCTGCGCCTCTACTGCTACCGCGTGGCCGGCACCGTGGGCCTGATGACCCAGGAAGTGATGGGGGTGGATCCCGCCTACACCAGTGCCCCGTGGAGTGATCCCCCCGATACCTCCGAGGCGGCTGTGGCCCTTGGCATCGCCAACCAGCTCACCAACATCCTGCGTGACGTGGGCGAGGATCGGGGTCGCGGCCGGATCTATCTGCCCCAGGACGAACTGGAGCGTTTCGGCTACAGTGAGGAGAACCTGTTGGCCGGGGTGGTGAACGACAACTGGAGGGCCCTGATGCGCTTCCAGCTGCAGCGCGCCCGTGAGTGGTTCGCCCGCTCCGAGGCGGGTGTGCGCTGGCTGTCACCTGATGCCCGCTGGCCGGTGTGGACCTCCCTGAGGCTCTATCGCGGCATCCTGGATGTGATCGAGCAGCACGACTACGACGTGTTCAACCGCCGGGCCTACGTGCCCCGTCGGGGCAAGCTGCTGGATCTGCCCTTCTCCTATTTCGTGGCTCAGGCCCGCTGAGGGTTCACCGGGCTGCAGCCGATCCAGCGGCGCAGCAGCGGGTTCACGAGCTCCGGGGCCTCGTCGTGGGGGCAGTGTCCTACCCCCGGGAGTACCACAAGCTCCTCGATGCAGGCGTAGTGCGCCGCCCAGCGCCGCGCCTCCGCCGGATCCTCCCAGGGATCGGCCTCTCCCCAGATCAGCCGCACCGGAATCGGCTTCGCGCCAGCTCCCGACGTTCGGCTGAGCTCGTCCAGCAGCTGGGGGGCCAGGTGGTCGTTGAACAGGTTCACGAAACCCCGGAAACTCTCCAGTGCGCCGGGGTCGGTGCTCGGCCGGAACAGCAGCTCCACCAGCTCGTCGTCCACATGGGCAGTGCTGGGGTAGGCCCTGGCCAGCACCCGGCGGATGAAGGCCGGCCGTGCCAGGAGCCTGAACAGGGGAGCGATCACGGCGCGCTGACGCACCAGGGCCTTGAGCAGGGGGCGCGAAGGGCGCTGCCAGGCGGGCAGCTGGGCCAGTCGCTTGTCATCGAGGGCCCGCTGGGCGCAGTCGAGCAGCACCACCTGGGCCGGCGACAGCCCGCGTTCCCGCAGCAGCCGGGCGGCGTTGAGGGCCACCATGCCCCCGATCGAGTTGCCCACCAGGTGCAGCCGGCAGGAGCGCGTCTCGATGGCGAACAACGCCACTGCGGCGTCAACCACCTGCTCGGCCCAGAGATCGAAGCAGTAGCGCACCGCTCCGGGCTCATCGGCCTCGTCGGCCAGGCGGGAGCGGGGCTTGCTGCTCGCCCCGAATCCCAGCAGGTCGAGGGCGATCACATCGGCACCGTCAGCCAGGGCCGGCAGGGTGTGACGCCAGTGGCCCGAGGAGGCCCCGAAGCCATGGATCAGGATCACCTTGATCGCCGCGTCCGGGTTACCGGTTCGCCGCAGGGCGATGGTGTGGCCCCGCCACAACCAGAGCTGGGAAGAGGCCTGGATCAGGGGATCGGGGGCGAAGGAATCAGACGGCAGCCTTCTGGCTGTCGAGCAGTTGCTTCAGCTTTGCAAGTTCGCCGGCCCAGCGTGGGTCGGGTCCCTGGCTGTCCACCTGGTCGGCGTGCACCACCTTGTTCGACGCCGGACGCTGCTGGGGGGCGGTCTGGCCGCGGCGGTCGCCGGGGGTGGTGGAGCGGCTGTCGCGGCGCTCGGAGATCTCGATCCGCAGGGTGTTGCCGCCGAAGTCCTTGCCGTTGAGCTCGGCGATCACCGCTTCCGCCAGTTTCTGGTCGTCGACGTTGGCGAAGCCGAAGCCACGGCAGAGGCCGGTGTCGCGGTCGTTGACGATTTTGAAGCGGACGCCTTCTCCGACGCCGGTGAACAGAGCTTCAAGCTCCTTGGCATCAAAAGTCTGCGGCAGGTTGCCGACGTAGAGGCGAACGCTCATGGGTGGGAAGGCGGAAAACGGAACACTTCAGCTGAGGAGGAAGCGGGCGAGGACAGGACTCACTGCTCTGCTGTCATCGCTACCTGAAGTTAAACACGGCGCTGGTAACCCCGGCGTTGGCCAAGCCACAGACGGGCGGCGGCCAGGGCCTCCCGCTCGCCGCTCACCGGCAGTCGGCCGAAGGCCCGTTCCCGGGTGAGGTGCCGCAGCAGTTCCCCGAGTTCGGGGCCAGGAGGCACGGCCAGCAGCTCACCCAGGCGGTCGCCGCTGAGGGGCGGCCGGGGGTGGAACAGGGGGTCGTCACCATCCCGCCAGCGGGCCAGCGCGCTGCGGGCCTGGGGGGCCGGCAGGGCCAGCAACAGGGCCGGCAGCGTGGTCTCCAGCTGGCCCTGCAGCCGCAGGCGCTCGCCCTCCTCCAGCGCCGCCAGCGCAGCTGCACCGCCCAGCTCCCGCAGGCGCTGCCACCAGTGCCGCAGCTCCCCGCATTGGCGCTGCAGCCGCCGGCTGCCCCGCAGGTCCCGCACCGCCTGCCCCGGCAGCAAGGCCGCCAGGCGGGCCAGGGGCAGGGCCGCGGCGCTCTCCGCCGCGTCCAGGCCCAGGCGAGCGGGGGCGCCGGCATCCAGCACAGCCAGCCGGGGCGCGGCGCCGGCATCCACGGCCCAGGGGGTGAGCAGCCCCAGCTCCAGGGCCTGCGCCAGCCCCTGCTCACCGTGGGCGGCAACGGCCAGCTGCTGCAGTTCGCTCAGCACCCGCTCCCCGGCCACCGCCACCAGCCGGTGGGCATGGGCGGCGATCCAGCCGGCGGTGGTGGGCTCGAGCTGCAGCTGCAGCTGCCAGCGCAGCCGGATGCCGCGCAGCAAGCGCAGGGGATCGTCGATCAGGTTGGCCTCCGCCACCGCCACCAGCTGGCCGCGACGCAGGGCCGCCAGTCCGCCGGTGGGATCGAGCAAGGGGGCGCCCGGGGGCAGGGGCAGGGCGATGGCGTTGGCGCTGAAGTCCCGCCGGCCCAGATCGTCGCTGAGGGTCGTTCCTTCCTGGCGGGCCAGGTCGATCGTCCAGTCCGCCAGCACCAGCCGTGCGATATCCCGCCGGCGGTCGAGCACCACGCAGCTGCCGCCCCACTGCCGTGCCAGGCGCTGGCCGAGGGCGATGGCACCGGCCGGCACCACCAGATCCAGATCAGGGCGTTCCCGCAGCTGGCCCAGCAGGGCATCGCGCACGGCCCCGCCCACCAGCGCCGTGCCTGCGGGCAGGTGGTGGGGATCGATCGGCCAGTGTGCCGGCGCCAGGCGCTCCCAGAGGCGGCGCTCCAGTTCGCCGCCGGTTGCCTCCAGCGTCACAATGGGCTCCAGGCGGGGGCCGGCTGGGATGTGCATCTGCGTGGATTGCCACTGGGTCGACCGCTGTCAGGCCTATCACGCGGTGGAACGCCAGCACGGCGTTGCGCACCTCAGCCCCGAGCCCGACTTCCAGCCCCGGGACCCCCGCATCCACGTGCAGGTGCTCGATCTGCCCAGTGGCGGTGTGGGCGTGGAGTGGGATGTGCGGGCCTGCACCAGCTTCCAGGCCGAGCCGGGGCACTGGCAGCGGCTGCGCCCGGGTGCCGTCCTGCCCCCATGACTCCGTCGCCGCGCTGGCTGCTGGCCCTGCACAGCTCCACGGCCGAGCTGGGGGTGGGCGTGCGCCAGCTCGATGGCGCCCGCCCCGATTGCATCGTCACCTTTCCCCTGGGCCGCGGGCTCTCCAACCAGCTGCTCAGCTGCGTGGAGCAGGTGCTGCCGGCCGCCCACTGGCCAGAGCTCGGCCGACTGGCGGTGGCCACCGGCCCGGGCGGATTCACCGGCACTCGCCTCACGGTGGTAATGGCCCGCACCCTGGCTCAGCAGCTGCAGCTGCCCCTCGATGGCGTGGGCAGCTTTCTGCTGGTGGCCCGCCGTCTGGGACTCGTCGAGCCCACCTGGCTGGTTCAGGAGCTGCCCCGCCGCGGGCTGGTGGCGGGGCTCTACGGCCCCGGTCCCAGGGCCGGTGGTCGTGCCGGAGATGGTTGTGCTGGCGATGTCGGTGGCGGGGATGGCGGCGAGGTGGTGGAGTGGCGGGCGCCGCGGCTGCATGCCGACGCCACCAGCCTGGCGGCCATTCACCCGGCCCCCCGGCGTCCGGCTGAGGTGGCGGTGGCCGCCGATGTGGCCGCGTTGCTGGCCATCGCCCACCGGGCCCATCAGGGCGGTCAGCCTGCCCCCTGGCAGCCGGTGCTGCCCCACTACCCCACCTCGCCCGTGGGGGCGAGCTGATGCAGGCCCGACCTCGGAGCCGGCGGGCCGGGCCCTCCCCAGCCGCGCCGCGTGCGCCCCGGCGGCGCTCCCCGGCCCCACGCCGTCGCCGCCCCCGGCCCTGGCGGCTGGGCGTGCTGCTGGTGTTGGCCGGATCCTGGGTGTGGCTGTCCCGTGGCTGGTGGTGGCCCACCCCTCCGCCGGCCCAGGTGATCCTCGTGCTCGGCGGTGATGTGGACCGCGAGCAGCACGCCGCTGCGCTTGCCCGCCAGCGGGGCCTGCCGGTGGTGGTGAGCGGCGGCAGCAATCCCGAATACGCCCAGTGGCTGTTTGAGCAGCACCAGGGCCTGCCATCCCAGCAGGTGCGGCTCGACTACCGCGCCACCGACACGCTCTCGAACTTCACCTCCCTGGTGGACGACCTGCGTCAGGCCCGGGTGCGCCATGCCCTGCTGGTCACCAGCAGCGACCACATGGACCGGGCCCTGTTGGTGGGCCGCATCGTCGCCGGCAGCCGCGGCATCCACCTCACGCCCGAGCCGGTGGACTGTGCGGAGCAGTGCCTGCCCGAACGGCGCCGCAAGGTGTGGGGCGATGGCCTGCGAGCGGCCCTGTGGGTGGTCAGTGGCCGGGATCTGCGCCACTGGGCGGCAGAGCGCCTGGCACCGGAGCGCTGGACAGAGCGGGTGCGCCGATCAATCCCAGGTCGAGCAGGGCATTGATCTGCTCCTGGCAGGCCGCGGTGCTGGCGTCGAGATCGACCCGGCGCCGCGAGGCCGGTGGCGGGATCGGGGTGCCGATGCGGATGTGCACCGGCACCGCCCGCGGCAGACCCTGGCCCCGGCCCAGGGCCCGGTGACTGTTGAGGATCGCCACCGGCAGCAGGGGCACGCCGGCGCGGGCGGCCAGCAGGGCGGCGCCGGGCTGGGGATGGTTGACGCGCCCGTCGTCCTGGCGGCTGCCATCGATGAACACCCCCACCGCCCAGCCCTCCTCGAGCCGGTCACCGGCGGTGCGGATGGCCTCGCGGTCGCTGGCGCCGCGGCTCACGGGGTAGGCCCCGCAGGCGCGGATGATCGGCCCCAGCAGGGGCACGCGAAACAGTTCCGCCTTGGCCATGAAGGCCACCGGACGCCCCAGGGCATGGCCCAGCAGGGGCGGATCGAGATGGGAGCCGTGGTTGGCCACCACCACCAGCGCCCCCTCCTGCGGCACCTGGCCGCCGCCGCGCGTGCGCCCGCGCAACAGCAGCCGGAACACCGGGAACACCAGCAGATAGCTGATCAGCCCGTAGGTGAGGCTGGGCCTGGGTGTGCGGATCAGGGCCGGCGGCTCGCTGCGCCGCCGCCGCCGCCAGACCCGTTTCACCGCGGCCACGGGGCGGTTCATGCTCCCAGGTCGGCGGGGCCGGAGATCTGGGCGGTGGCGATGGCTGCACCGCCGCGCTTGAACAGGCCGCTGAGCACTCGTCCTGGTCCGATTTCCACGGCGGTGTCGACCCCGGCGGCCGCCAGGGCATCCATGGTTTCCCGCCAGCGCACGCCGCTGGTCATCTGCCGCCGCAGCCGCTCCTTGAGGGCCGCGCCGCTGGTGCTTGGGGTGGGGTCGGCGTTGCTGAGCACCGGCACCTCGGCATCGGCGAAGGGGAGGGCGTCGAGCTCGGCGGCGAAGGCCGCGGCGGCCTCGGCCATGAACGGCGAGTGGAAGGCCCCGCTCACCGCCAGGGGCACGGCGCGCTTGCACTGGAGGTTGGTGCTCACCTGCGCCACCGCCGCCGGCGTGCCGGAGAGCACCACCTGGGCGCTGCTGTTGTCGTTGGCGATCACCACGCCTTCGCTGTCTGCCACCAGGCGCTCCAGTTCAGCGCGATCGAAGCCCATCACCGCTGTCATCGCCCCGCCGCCGGCCGCCGCCATCAGCTCGCTGCGGCGCCGCACCAGGGCCAGGCCGGTGTCGGCGTCGAACACCCCCGCGGCATAGAGGGCCACCAGCTCCCCGAGGCTGTGGCCGGCCAGAAGGTCGGCCCGCCGCCCCTGGGCGCGGAGGGCATCCACCAGCAGACTCTCCACCACGAACAGGGCCGGCTGGGTGTTGCGGGTGTCGTTGAGGTCCACCAGCTCGCCCTCACCGCCGCCGCTGCAGATCGCCAGCAGATCACGGCCCAGCAGAGCTGAGGCGCGTGTGAAACGCTCCTGGGCTCCCGGCAGGTCGAGCAGACCATCGGCCATGCCCGTCTGTTGGGACCCCTGGCCAGGAAACACCCAGGCAATCGCCATGCGTCGCTGCAGTTCGGATCGGCCAGGAGGTTAGGCCTCGGACCCGACGCCGACCCGGCAGCCCTCAGGCCCGGGGGCCGTGCCAGCGCAGCAGGGCCGCACCCCAGCTCAGCCCGGCCCCGAAGCCGCTGCTGGCCAGCAGGTGGCCGGGCTGGATGCGCCCGTCGCGCACCGCTTCATCGAGCATCAGCGGGATCGTGGCCGCCGATGTGTTGCCGTACCGAGCCAGATTGCTGAGCACCCGCTCTGCGGGCACCGCGAAGCGTTCCGCCACGGCGTCGAGGATGCGCTGGTTGGCCTGGTGCAGCAGCAGCCAGTCGAGCTGGCTGGCCTCGGTGCCGGTGGAGTGCAGCAGCTGCTCAAGGATCGCCGGCACCTCCCGCACGGCGAACTTGTACACCTCCTGGCCGTTCATGACGATCGGAGCGAAGCCGCCTTTCTGGGTGGAGAGGTCGCCCAGCAGGGCTTCTCGGGTGTCGGTCTGGGCCAGGGTGAGGCAGGCGTTGCGGCTGCCGTCGGAGCGCATCGCAAAGCCCAGCAGGCCGCTGTCGGCCGCAGCGCAGGCCTCCACCGCCACCGCCGCGGCGCCATCACCGAACAGCACGCAGGTGCTGCGGTCGTCCCAGTCCACCCAGCGGCTGAGCTGGTCGGCGCCGATCACCAGGGCGCGTCGCACCGCGCCGCTGGCGATGTACTGACCGGCGGTGACCAGGGCGAACAGAAAGCCGCTGCAGGCAGCGGTGAGATCGAAGGCCACCGCGCCCGTGGCTCCGAGCGCCGCCTGGATGCGCGGGGCGGTGCCGAACAGGTCGTCGGGGCTGGAGGTGGCCAGCAGGATCAGGTCCACGTCTTCCGGCTGCCAGCCGGCATGGGCGAGGGCCTGGCGGGCGGCCCGGGTGGCCAGCACGGTGAGCGGTTCCTCGGCCCCGCACACCCGCCGGGCTGCGATGCCGGTGCGGCTGCGGATCCAGTCGTCACTGGTGTCAACGCGGCGGCTGAGCTCCTCGTTGCTGATGCTCACAGCCGGGATGGCACTGCCGCAGCCCACCAGAGCCAGACCTGGCAGAGGGTTGGCGGCGGCCCCAGCCGCGGGTCCTGTGAGGCTGAGGGACACGCCGTGCGGCACGCAGGAGGCCCGGAATCGGGGGTCAGTCAACCACAGGCCACGGCGCCGGCCTGGGCGCTGAGCGCGTGCAGGTCGTCCATGACGCCGTGGTTGGCGGCTGAATGGGCCAGCCGCAGGGCGCTCAGCACCGAGAGCGCCTTGCTGCTGCCGTGGCCGATCACGCAGACGCCGTCGACCCCGAGCAGCAGGGCGCCGCCGTGCTCGGCATGGTCAAGCCGTTTCTTGATGCGGCGCAGGTTGTTGATCAGGAAGGCGGATCCCACCTTGCCGCGCCGTCCCCGGGGCAGCTCCACCTTGATCACATCGAGCAGCACGCTGCCCACGCTCTCCAGGAACTTGAGCAGCACGTTGCCGGTGTAGCCGTCACACACCACCACATCGAACTTGCCGGAGAGGATGTCGCGTCCCTCACAGTTGCCGGCGAAGCTGAAGCGCTGCTCAGCTGCCAGCAGCGCGTAGGTGCGCTGGCAGAGGTCGTTGCCCTTGCAGGCCTCCTCGCCGATGTTCACCAGGCCGATGCGCGGCCTGCTCACCTGCAGCACGTCGTGGCTGTAGATGTTGCCCAGCAGGGCGAACTGCAGCAGCCACTCGGGCTTGCAGTCCATGTTGGCGCCCACGTCGAGCACGAGCACCTGTTGCTCCGGGTCGCGGGTGGGGAAGAGGGCGCCGATGGCAGGACGGTCAATGCCCCGCAGCCGGCCCAGCCGGAAGATCGCCGAGGCCATCACGGCTCCGGAGTTGCCGGCCGAGTACACGGCTGTGGCCTGGCCCTGCTTCACCAGGTCCATGGCCAGGTTGATGCTGGCATCGCGCTTGCGCCGCACCACCGTGGCCTCTTCGTCCATGCCCACCGAGGGGCCGCTGGGCACCAGCTGGATCCAGCCCCGGGAGATGGCCTGGTTGAGCTGCTCCTGCAAGCCCAGCTCCAGCACAGCGGCCCGCAGTGGACCGGTCTCCGCCACGAAGCGCACGCGCAGCGGCAGGCGCTCCACGGCCTGCAGGCAGCCCTCCAGGATCGGTCCGGGGGCGTGGTCGCCGCCCATGCCATCCACCGCCACCCAGAGGCGGTCGGCCTCGTTGATCGGGGTGTTCTCGTCCGGCCCGCCGAGGCCTCGCTGCAGTCGCCGCAGGGGATCGAACACCAGCGGTGTGAGCACGGTGTGGGCGGCGCTGGTGGCGGCACCGGCCACCGAGCCGGCCCCCGACACCGCCGCCCCGGCCACCGAACCGGCCATGGTGCCGGCGCTGGTGGCGGTGCCCACCAGGCTGGTGACGGCGGCGTTGCGGCGATACCAGATCACCAGCCGCCGGATGGCGCGGCTGGGTTTGGTGCGCTTTTCAGGCTCCTTCGGAGGCAACGGGCTCGACGATGCGTTGGAACAGATAGCCGGTGCCCCGGGCCGTGAGGATCAGCTCGGGGTTGGCCGGATCATCCTCCAGTTTGGAGCGCAGCCGGGAGATGTGAACATCCACCACGCGGGTGTCCACGTGACGTTCAGGGGTGTAGCCCCACACCTCCTTGAGGATCTCGCCGCGGCTGAAGGGCTCGCCGCTGCGGCTCACCAGCAGCTCCAGCAGGCTGAATTCCATGCCCGTGAGGCGGATGCGCTCGTCGCCCCGGTACACCTGACGCTTGTTGGTGTCGATGCGCAGGTCGGCGACGCCGATCACCCCGGAGTTGGGGATGCCGGCGACGGATTCCTTCTCCACCCGCCGCAGCACGCAGCGGATGCGGGCCTCCAGCTCCTTGGGGCTGAAGGGCTTCACCACGTAGTCGTCGGCCCCGAGTTCCAGGCCGGTGATGCGGTCGGCCACGTCACCCAGGGCGGTGAGCATCACGATCGGCACGTCCGATTCCTTGCGCAGCTCCTGACAGACCCCGTAGCCGTCGAGCTTGGGCATCATCACGTCGAGCACCACCAGATCGGGCTGGCTGGTGCGGAAGGCTTCCAGGGCTTCCTGGCCATCGCTGGCCGTGACCACCTGATAGCCGATCATCGACAGGCGTGTTTCGAGAATCCGGCGGATGCTGGCCTCGTCATCGACGACCAGGATCGTCTCCTTCTCTTTGCTGGGGCTTGGGGGGGAGGCCGTCATGCCGCCTTGGCCGTTACATCAGACGGCCCCTACTGAAAAGGTCCGAGGGCTCAGGATTCATGCAACGCCACCTTTCTTCATAGTTGGCGCCCCACCGTTCAGCGCCTCACCCCCTTGGCCAAGCCCGTCACTGTCTACGTCTGCAGCCACTGCGGCGCCCAGACCCGCCAGTTCTTCGGCCGCTGCAGCAGTTGCGGCAGCTGGAACACTCTGGTGGAGCAGCTGCAGGCGGCCGCGCCGGCAGCCGATGCACGCCGGCGGCGGCCCCTGAGCCCCGAGTCCGGCCCTGCCGCCCGGCCCCGCCGCTCGGCCTCGATCCGGGCGGTGGGGGAGCTGCCGCTGCAGCGCCTCGGCAGCGGTTACGACGAATTCGACCGGGTGCTCGGCGGTGGCCTGGTGCCGGGCTCGCTGGTGCTGCTCGGGGGAGATCCCGGCATCGGCAAGAGCACCCTGCTGCTCCAGAGCGCCCGGGCGATGGCCGATCGGGCCTCGGTGCTCTACGTGAGCGCCGAGGAATCAGCCCAGCAGGTGAAGCTGCGCTGGCGCCGGCTGGCGCCGCCACAGGCCGCCGGTGATGGGGTTGCCGTTGATGGGGCAGCGGATCCCGATCTGCAGCTGCTGGCGGAAACCGACCTGGAGCTGGTGCTGCAGGAGCTGGAGAGCCTGCGGCCTGCGGTGGCCATCATCGACAGCATCCAGGCCCTGCACGACGATCAGCTCAGCAGCGCCCCCGGCTCGGTGGCCCAGGTGCGCGAGTGTGCCGCCGCCCTGGCCCGCATCGCCAAGCGCCAGGACACGGCCCTGCTGCTGGTGGGCCACGTGACCAAGGAGGGCATGCTCGCCGGGCCGAAGGTGCTGGAGCACCTGGTGGACGCGGTGCTCACCTTCGAGGGCGATCGCTTCGCCAGCCACCGCCTGCTGCGGGCGGTGAAGAACCGCTTCGGGGCCACCCACGAGCTGGGGGTGTTCGAGATGCAGGGCCAGGGCCTGGTGGAGGTGAGCAACCCCAGTGAGCTGTTTCTGGGGGCCAATGAGCCCAGCAGCGGCACCGCCACGATCGTGGCCTGCGAGGGCACCCGGCCCCTGTTGGTGGAACTGCAGGCTCTGGTGAGCACCACCAGCTATGCCAGCCCCCGCCGCAGCGCCACCGGTATCGCCGTGAACCGGCTGCACCAGATCCTGGCGGTGCTGGAGAAGCACCTCGGCCTGCCCTTCTCCCGCTTCGACTGCTACCTGGCCGTGGCCGGCGGCCTGGAGGTGGAGGAGCCGGCCGCTGATCTGGGTGTGGCTGCCGCCGTGGTCGCCAGTTTTCGTGACTTGACCCTGCCGCCGGGCACCGTGCTGATCGCCGAGCTGGGCCTGGGTGGCCAGCTGCGGCCGGTGGGTCAGTTGGAGCTGCGCCTGCAGGAGGCGGGGCGGCTGGGCTTCAACCGGGCGGTGGTGCCCAAGGGCAGCGGCCTGGGGCCCGCTGCCGCCGGCGCGGGCGTGCAGTTGCTCGAGGCCACCACGGTGGCCGAGGCCCTGGTGGCGGCCCTGGGGGTGGATCCGGCCGACGACCGGGGCTGATCGAGCGCCAGAGGATTCCGGCTACAGCAGGTAGAGAATGCCGTAGAGCACCACCCAGATCCCATCCACGAAGTGCCAGTAGAGCTCCGTGGCCTCGAGAGGGAAGCGGTTCTGGCTGCTCACCCGGCCCCCTTCGCGGCTCTGCCACCAGATGATCAGGATCATCAGCGAGCCCAGGGTCACATGCAGACCGTGAAAGCCGGTGATCGCGTAGAAGGTGCTGCCGTAGAGGTTGTCGGTGAGGCCGAAGGGCAGGGAGAAGTACTCCTTCAGCTGGGCGGCCAGGAAGAGGAGGCCCAGGGTGGCGGTGATCAGCAGCCAGCGCCGGCAGAGCTGACGATCGTCGCGCTTCAGGGCTGACCCCGCCCTGTGGAAGGTGAAGCTGCTCACCAGCAGCAGCACGGTGTTGATGCTGGGCAGCAGCAGCTCCAGCTCGTAGATGGCCCCTTCCGGGAGGGGATTGACCGCGCGGAAGGTGAGGTAGGCGGCGAAAAAGCCGGCAAAGGTCATGCCGTCGGCCACCAGGAACGTGGCCAGGCCGAACAGGCGGTGATCGGGATGGTGCTCGGTGCTTTCGGCAGCGGAGTGCTCAGTGGCGTTCTGGCCGCTGGCGGGTCCGGGAAGGCTGGTTGTCATGACGAAACTGGAGACTTGAGGCCATAGCCGTAGGGCTCATGGACCAGGGGAGCCTCTCCATGCCAGTTCTCCTCCGGCGGTGGTGAGCTGGTCAGCCATTCCGGCGTCAGGGCATTCCAGGGGTTGTCCCCGGCGACCGTGCCCCGGTAGGCGCTCCAGATCACATTGATCAGGAAGGGAAGGGTGCTCACGGCCATCAGCAGAGCGCCAACGCTGCTGATCTGGTTGATGAACTGGAACTGGGGATCGTATTCGGCAACGCGTCTGGGCATGCCGTTGAGGCCCAGCCAGTGCTGGGGGGCAAAGCAGAGATTGAGGCCGATGAAGGTGAGCCAGAAGTGCAGCTGACCGAGGGGCTCGTTGAGCAGGCGTCCCATGACCTTGGGGTACCAGTGGTAGATCGAAGCAAAAATCACAAACACCGTGCCCCCGTAAACGATGTAGTGAAAATGTCCCACCACAAAGTATGTGTCGTGCACATGGATGTCAAATGGCACCTGGGCCAGGGCAATGCCTGTGATGCCGCCGAACACGAAGTTCACGATGAAGCCACAGGAGAACATCACGGCGCTGTTCAGGCTGATGCTGCCTCCCCAAAGGGTGGCCAGCCAGTTGAAGAACTTGATCCCCGTGGGTACTGCGATAAAGGAGGTGGCGATGGTGAAGAACAGCCGCATCCACGGAGGGGTGCCGCTGGTGAACATGTGGTGAGCCCACACGATCAAACCCAGAAAGACGATGGCCATAATCGAGTACACCATGGTGGTGTAGCCGAATAGGGGCTTGCGAGCGTGCACCGGCAGGATCTCGCTCACCAGTCCGAAGGCCGGTAGCACCATGATGTAGACGGCCGGATGGGAGTAGAACCAGAAGAGGTGCTGGTACACCACCGCATTGCCCCCCATGGCAGGGTTGAAGAAGCCGGTATGGGCGACGATGTCGAAGCTCAGCAGCACCAAGGTGCCGGCCAGCACCGGGGTGGACAGCAGCACGAGGATGCTGGTTCCGAGCATCGCCCAGCAGTACATGGGCAACTGCATCATCTGTAGCCCAGGCCGCCGCATTTTGAGGATGGTGCCAACGAAGTTGATGGCTCCGAAGATCGAGCTGCCTCCCAGCAGCAACACGCTCAGAATCCAGATGACTTGACCGGTGGCGGCCGTGTTCAGGCTGAGGGGCGGGTAGGCCGTCCAGCCCGACTGGGATGCCCCGCCGAGGAAGTAGCTGCTGATCAGCAGCACACCAGCCGGCGGAATCATCCAGAAGGCCACAGCATTCAACCGGGGGTAGGCCATGTCTCTGGCCCCCACGTAGAAGGGGATCAGGTAGTTGCCGAAGGCACCGTTCACCACAGGGACGATCCATAGGAAGATCATCACGGTGCCGTGCAGGGTGAGGAGCTCGTTGTAGACCTCCCGGGGCATGAAATCGGAGATGGGGGTCAGCAGTTCGGTGCGCAGGGCGCCAGCCAGGGCTCCACCGATGAAATAGAACAGGAAGCCGCAGACCAGATATTGCAACCCGATCACCTTGTGGTCGGTGCTGAAGCCGAAGTAGCGCTGCCAGCGCGGCTGCTCCGCCGTGCTCGCGAAGTCGGATGGTGGGCTGATGGTCATGAGATCACCGCTGAGCTGGTGGGCGTGGCCTTCACGGGGCTGTTCTGGGCAACCCAGTTGGCGAAATCCTCGGGTTCTTCAACGATCACGGTGGAGCGCATGCCGCCGTGGTAGGCGCCACAGAGCTCAGCGCACACGATCGGATAGCGGCCCGGACGGGTTGCCGTAAAGCTCAGCAGGGTGGGCTGGCCGGGAATGATGTCCTGCTTGAGCCTGAACTCCGGCACCCAGAAGGCATGAATGACGTCATTGGCCGTCATTCGCAGGGATACGGGCTGGCCTGCAGGAACATGGAGTTCGCCACTGATGATATCTGCTTCTGGATAATGAAAAATGAAGGCAAACTGCATGGCGGTGACCTCAATCGGTACTGCTGTTGCAGGGGGCTCGCCTTCCACGGACGCCGGGCTGATGCCAGCCCAGGTCTTCTCCTCTGGCTCCTGTGCGGTTTGCATGCTGGCCATGCTGTGATCGTGCATCGGCACCATGCCGCCCATCCGGTCATAGATGTCGAAGCTGTAGATCCCCACAAACAGCACCACCACGGCCGGAATGGCGGTCCAGAGGATCTCCAGCGGTAGATTGCCCTCCACGGCCAGGACTTCCCCAGCCGTGTCGCTGCGGCGACGGAATCGCGTCAGGCTGTAGAGGACCATTCCCACGATGCCAATGAACAAGGTGGTGCCGATGCTGAACAGCACCTTGAAAAGCTCGTCGTAAAGTGGAGCGTTGACGCTGGCATCGACTGGCAGCAGGTTCACGTTCTGTCCCACCCACAGGCCCACCAGCACAAGGGCAGTGCCGATGAGCAGCGTGAGAATTCTGGGTGGGATCGGCATCGTCCCCATGGTCTGTGGGTCGTCCCTGGATAGTGGGGCTCAGTCTATGAACCAGGCTCCAGTGGCGCAGCTGTTCAACGTCAGCGGTTGCGATCTGTGGGGAATGGGCTCTTTTCTGTGTGGCAATCAACGCCAAAGTGTTGCAATTAATGACGCCCTGCTGTTCCCTTCGCCGGGCTGGCGTCCAGGTTGGTGATTGCCCTGAAACCTGAGTGCTGCGAGGCCTCCTGTCATGACCGTTCACGACCTGCAGCTGCTCGTGGTGTTGCTCTTGCCCGCCATGCTCCTGTCAGTGCTGTTGCTGGGCACGTTTGCGGCAGGCGGCTGACCCCCAGCTTCAACCTTGGCCCCAGGGGCTCATCATCAGCTCTCTTGCTGGGGCTCCAGCCTGATGTGATTCAGCAGGGTGGTGACAAAGGCAAACAGCAGAAACGGCAGGCTGAGCACCAGGATCAGCCCAACGCCCACCAGGGCGAACAGTGGGCGGGACGAGCCCATCAGCGCCAGTCCTGCTGCCAGGCTCGCGAAGATCACAGCCATCCAGGCCAGGATCTGGCCATAAATGTCGCCGAAGCTGAGGGTGCAGCGCAGGTTGAAGGCAGTGCCCGGGGTCATGGCGTTGGCTGGCTTTGCTCCAGCTAAGCCAGAACTGGCCCAGATGTCCCCCGGTCGACCAGATCAGAAATACACGTCCACGTTGCCGCGGCCGCTGGTCTTGAGCCAGTTCTGGGCCTCGATGTAGTTGTTGGGAGCCATGCGGATGGCCTTGCCCCACAGGTCGGCGGCCTGATCGAACTGCTGGTCGGCCTCGTCGGCGTCGCCCCGCTCCTCGGCCAGGGAGCCGAGGTGGTGGTGGATCACGGCCATGTTGTTGAGGACCTGGGGCATCTTGCTGTTCAGTTCCAGGGCCTGGCTGTAGGTGTCGAGTGCCCTGGCGTGCTCACCGTTGCTGGCGAACACCAGGGCCATGTTGTAGTAGATGAAGGCCCGGTCGTTGGGGTCGTCCTCGAGCTTGAGGGCCTCGTCGTAGTTCTCCAGAGCTTCGGCGTATTCCCCGTCGGCCTGGGCGCTCATGCCGTCGCGGTAGTAGGCGAAGGCCTCCTTGGCCCGACGGTTGGTGGGCAGCACCTTGAGAATCAGGTCGGCCATCACCGTGAAGCTCTTGTCGATGAAGTTGTCGTTGCGTTGGGAGCGGGGCACCGGCGGGAGGCGAGCTTCGTGGTGACCAGTCTGGCCGATCTGCTTACCGTGAGCACCATGCCCGGCTGATTCGGCCCCATGTCTGTTCTGCCGTCTGCCTCGCCCACCGCCCCAGCGCCTGAGGCCCCAGCCGCCGGGCCGCCTCACTCCCCGGAGGCCGAGCCCCTGCTGTTGGAGCCACCGCTCCTGGAGCCTCTTTTGCTGGAGATCGAGGGGATGAAGTGCGCTGGCTGTGTGCGCGCGGTGGAGCGGCGGCTGCTGGAGCAGCCCGGGGTGAGCCAGGCCAGCGTGAACCTGCTCACCCGCACCGCCTGGGTGGAGCTGAATCCGGCCCTCGCGGCCGTGACCCCCGATCAGCGCAGCCAGCCCCTGGAACAGGCCCTGGCGGGCATGGGCTTCACAGCCCGGCCTCGCGCCTGCGAGAGCCAGATCCCCAGCCTGCGTGAACGCCATCAGCGGCGCAGCTGGTGGCAGCTCTGGCGCCAGCTGGTGGTTGCCCTGGTGCTGCTGCTGGTGTCGGGGCTGGGCCACTTCGGCCTGGTGGCCCCCACCCTCTGGCAGGGCCCCGGTGGTGTGGTGTTCACCGCCGAGTGGTTCCATGCCCTGGTGGCCACCGTGGCCCTGTTCGGGCCCGGCCGCCCGATCCTGGTGAAGGGGGCCCGCTCGGCCATGGCGGGTCTGCCCAGCATGGACACCCTGGTGGGCCTGGGGGTGGGCAGCGGCTACCTGGCCAGCCTGGTGGGGCTGCTCTGGCCGCAGACGGGCTGGCCCTGCTTCTTCAACGAGCCGGTGATGCTGCTGGCCTTCGTGCTCCTCGGCCGCTTTCTCGAGGAGCGGGCCCGCTTCCGCACCGGCCGGGCCCTGGAGCAGCTCGCCGAGCTCCAGCCCGACACGGCATCGCTGCTGGTGGGCGATGGCCCGCCCCGGCAGGTGCGCGTGGGTGGTGTGCGCCCGGGTGACCGGCTGCGGCTGTTGCCGGGCGACCGGGTGCCGGTGGATGGGCTGGTGCTGGAGGGGGAATCAGCCGTGGATGTGTCGGCCCTCACGGGCGAGCCCCTGCCCCTCCAGGCCGGCAGCGGCACCGCCCTGGCCGCCGGCAGCCTCAACCTGGAGGCCCCTCTGGTGCTGGAGGTGCAGCGCAGCGGCAGCGACAGTGCCGTGGCCCGGATCATCCGAATGGTGGAGCAGGCCCAGAGCCGCAAGGCCCCGATCCAGGGCCTCACCGACCGGGTGGCGGGGCGCTTCACCTATGTCGTGCTCGGCCTGGCGATGGCCACGTTTCTGTTCTGGTGGCTGTGGGGCACCGCCCTCTGGCCCCATGTGCTGCACCTGCACCACCACGACGCCGGCCACACCGGCCATGGTCTGCTCGGCGTGTCGGCCGACACCCCCTTCAGCCTGGCCCTGCAGCTGGCGATCGCCGTGCTGGTGGTGGCCTGCCCCTGTGCCCTGGGCCTGGCCACCCCCACGGTGATGACCGTGAGTGCGGGGCAGGCGGCCCGCTCCGGCCTGCTGTTCCGTGGTGGTGACGTGATCGAGATGGCCGCGCGGCTGCAGACCGTGCTGTTTGACAAGACCGGCACCCTCACCGTGGGGCGGCCGATGGTGACGGGGGTGGAGCCGCTGCCGGCGGTGACGGTGGACCAGCTGCTGCAGGTGGCCGCCAGCCTGGAGGCCAGCACCCGCCACCCCTTGGCCCATGCCCTGTTGCAGGAGGCCACGGCTCACCAACTCCCCCTGCTGGACACCAGCGGCTGCAACACGGTGGCGGGCGCCGGGGTCACCGGCACGGTGGACCGCCAGCCCTGCCGGGTGGGCCGGCTCAGCTGGGTGGCCCCGGATGCCGACGCCCACTGGCAAAGCCGCCAGGCTGCCCTGGAGGCCGATGGTGCCTCGGTGCTGGCGGTGGCCCAGGCTGGCCGCCTGCTGGGCCTGGTGGCCGTGCAGGATGCGCCGCGCCCGGAGGCGGCGGATGTGCTGGCGCGGCTGCGCCAGCTGGGCTTCGGTCTCGGGTTGCTGAGCGGCGATCGCCGCCTTCCGGTGCAGCAGCTGGGGGCAGCGCTGGGCCTCCACCCCCACGAGCTGGCGTGGGAGCTGCTCCCGGAGGACAAGCTCGAGCGGATCGAGGCCCTCCGCGCCGCCGGTCCGGTGGCGATGGTGGGCGACGGCATCAACGACGCCCCGGGCCTGGCGGCGGCCGATCTCGGCATCGCCGTGGGCACCGGCACCCAGATCGCCCAGGACAGTGCCGATCTGGTGGTGATGGGCGATCGTCTCGAGGGCATCGTTCAGGCCCTGGGTCTGGCGCGCCGCACCATGGCCAAGGTGCGCCAGAACCTGGTGTGGGCCTTCGGCTACAACCTGGTGCTGCTGCCGATCGCCGCCGGGGTGCTGCTGCCGGGGTATGGCCTGCTGCTCTCGCCGCCCCTGGCGGCCCTGCTGATGGCCCTCAGCTCGATCACCGTGGTGCTCAATGCCCTGCTCCTGCGCCGTGCCTGATCCGGTCCCGGGCCGCTTCCTGGTGCTGGAGGGCATCGATGGCTGCGGCAAGTCCACCCAGCTCGAGCGGCTCCACCACTGGCTGCCCCACAGCGGCCTGATCCCCGCGGGCTCCGACCTTGTGGTCACGCGCGAGCCCGGCGGCACGCCCCTGGGGCAGGCCCTGCGCCAGCTGCTGCTCCACCCGCCGGGGGAGGCCACCCCTGTGAACCGAGCCGAACTGCTGCTCTACGCCGCCGACCGGGCCCAACACGTGGAGCAGACGATCCGACCGGCCCTGGCGGCGGGACATTGGGTGCTGAGCGATCGCTTCAGTGGCTCCACCGCCGCCTACCAGGGCTACGGCCGCGGCCAGCCCCTCGATCTCATCGAGCACCTGGAGCAGATGGCCACTGGCGGTCTGCAGCCCGATCTCACCCTCTGGCTGGATCTGCCCCTGGCTGAGAGCCGGCGCCGCCGCGGCGATCGACCCGCCGACCGCATCGAGGCTGGTGGTGAGGCCTTTCTGGAGGCGGTGGCCCGCGGCTTCGCCGAACTGGCTGCGCGCCGCGGCTGGTGCCGGGTGGATGCCGGTGCCGATCCGGCCCGGGTGGCGGCCGAGTGCCAGGGGCTGATCGGCCGGTTGCAGCAGCGCCCGTGAGTGAGCTGTTCGCCGATCTGGTGGGCCAGCGCCCGGCCCGCGCCCTGCTGCTGGCCGCGCTCGAGGCGCGGCGGATCTCCCCCGCCTATCTGTTCGCCGGACCGGAGGGGGTGGGGCGACGCCTGGCGGCGCTGCGCTTCCTCGAAGGGGTGATGGCCGGCCCGCAGGGAGCACCGTCGCTGCGCCGTCGTGTGGCCGAGGGCAACCATCCCGATCTGCTCTGGGTGGAGCCCTCCTACCTGCATCGCGGTGAGCTGGTGCCCCTCTCCCGGGCCGAGGAGGAGGGGGTGAACCGGCGCAGCCCGCCCCAGTTGCGCCTCGAGCAGATCCGCCAGGTGTCCCGCTTCCTGGCCCGCCGGCCGGTGGAGGCGCCGGGCTGCGTGGTGGTGCTGGAGCAGGTCGAGGCGATGGCCGAGGCTGCCGCCAATGCCCTGCTCAAGACCCTGGAAGAGCCCGGCGAAGGTCTGCTGCTGCTGATCACGGCGGCCCCGGAGCAGTTGCTGAGCACGATCCGCTCGCGCTGTCAGTTGATCCCCTTCCGCCGCCTGGCGCCCGAGGAGGTGGCCCGCGTGCTCGAGCGTCTGTCGGGGTCGGCCGCCACGGAGGCTGCGCTGCCGGCGGACAGCCCCGAGCTGCTGGAGCTGGCGGCCGGCTCCCCCGGTGCCCTGCTCCATCACCGTCGTCAGTGGCAGGCCCTGCCGCCGGAGCTCAGCGGCCGCCTGCAGGACCTGCCGGCGAGCGCTGATCCCCTGGTGGCCCTGGCCCTGGCCCGCGACCTCAGCGAAGCGCTCGACGGCGAGCAGCAGCTCTGGTTGCTGGGCTGGTGGCAGCTCTGGCTCTGGCGCCGCCAGGCCAACCCGGCGACGCTGCTGCGCCTGGAGCGCCTGCGCCGCCAGCTGCGCGCCTACGTGCAGCCGCGGCTGGCCTGGGAGGTGGCACTGCTGGAGCTGGGCACTGGGCTTGGCAGTTCCAGGCAGTAGCCGGCCCCGTACACCGTCTTGATGAAGCGCGGTTTGCGCGGATCCGGTTCCAGCTTGGTGCGCAGGTGGCGCACGTGCACCCGGATCGTTTCGATGTCGTCGTCGGGTTCGTAGCCCCACACCTCCTTGAGGATCAGGGCCGGCGCCACGGTCTGTCCATGGCGCTGCAGCAGGCAGTGCAGCAGCTCGAACTCCAGGTGGGTGAGCCGCACGGGTTGATCGAACCAGATGGCCTCGAAGCGTTCCGGCACCAGGGTGAGGGGCCCGAAACTGAGGATTTCGCTGTGCTGGCTGGCCAGGGGGGCATGGTCGCAGCGGCGCAGCAGGGCCTTGACGCGCACGGTGAGCTCCTCGAGGTCAAAGGGTTTGGTGAGGTAGTCATCGGCGCCGGAGTTGAAGCCGCTCACCTTGTCCTTGGTATCGCCCAGGGCCGTGAGCATCAGGATCGGGATGCGTGCCGTGCGCTCATCGCGGCGCAGGCGCTGGCAGAGGGTGAGGCCATCCACCTTGGGCAGCATCAGATCCAGCAGGATCAGATCCGGCACCACCTGCAGGGCTAGGGCCTGGCCGCGGATGCCGTCTTCGGCCCTGTGCACGTCGAAGCCATTGTGGGCCAGGTGACCGGCCACCAGATCGAGCATGTCGCCGTCGTCCTCGATCAGCAGGATGCAGGGCTTCATCGCAGAGCAAACCTCGGACTGGTGGACGGATCGAAGACGGCGGTGGGCCCTTGCGGCCACTGAACCATGCCCATTCTCTCCGGCACGGCCCTGAGCGAGACCCTGTCCTTGACCGTGTCCCTGATCCTGACCTTGTCCCTGACCGTGACGTGAGCTGAAACTCCCCGGGCGGGATTCGAACCTGCGACCAATCGGTTAACAGCCGACCGCTCTACCACTGAGCTACCGAGGAATGGCAGTCCGGAGATCGACCCTGATGGGGGTCGCCCCTGAACTGAATCAGCCAGCACCAGCGGTGCCAGCGATTTCAGACCATACCGGTCGGCTGCCCCCCTGGGCAAGCGATGCTCTGGGATCAGCGCCCTGGGATCAGCCCGCCAGCTGGCGGGCCAGGGCTGCCCCCGGCTGCCAGGGGCCCAGGCGTCCCTCCCGCATCAGGGCGGCCCCGTCGCAGCTGGCCAACTCCTCAAGCCGATGGGTGATCCACAGGGCCGTGAGCGGCTGGGCGGCCCGGCTGGTGAGCCGGCGGATCAGGGCCAGCACCTCCCGCTGGCTGTCGGGGTCGAGCAGGGCGGTGGGTTCATCGAGCAGCAGCAGCTCAGCCTCGCTGGCCAGGGCGGCGGCGATGGCCAGGCGCTGTTTCTGGCCGCCACTGAGGGCATGGATGGGCCGATCCGCCATCCCTTTCAGCCCCACCTGCTCCAGGGCCTGCTCCAACCGCTCTTCCCGGCTGGAGTGATCCAGGCAGGGGTCGATGGCCAGCAGCAGCTCACTGCTGCAGCTGGGCAGCAGCAACTGGTGGTCGGGGTTCTGAAACACCAGAGCACAGCGAAGGTTGCAGCGGATGTGGCCCCGCTGGAGCGGCAGCAGCCCGGCGATCAACCGCAGCAGGGTGCTCTTGCCGCTGCCGTTGCTGCCCACCAGCATCCACAGCCCGTGGTGGGGCAGTTGCAGCCCGCAGTCGCGCAGGGCCGCTGTCTCCGTTCCCGGCCAGGTGTGACTGAGCGCTTCAGCCACGAGAGCTGGGCTGGGGGCGGGGCCGGAGCTGGGTGCGGGCAAGGGTCAGCGGGCGAGTGAAGGTCTCAGCTGTCGAAGCTGAAGCCGGGCCGTTTGCCGCCGGCCCCGCCGGCCGACTTCTCATAGAGCTGCACCGCCACCACCTCGCTGCTCAGCAGGCTGACCTTCTTCTCCGGCTCCTTGTCGCAGCTGAGCTCAAGCAGCCGCGGGCTGCCGCTCTCCATGGCTGAGCGCACCATGTCGTAGAGGGCCTGGGCATCGCCCAGCTCCTTGCGCTGCACCACGATCGGCATGGGGCTGAGCTTGATCGAGAGCTCGACGAGGTACATCGGGGCCAGGGGAAACGTGCAAGTCACTCTGGCGAACGGCGGTCAACGGCGGTCAACGGCCCGTCCACCGGCCGCCGCTGCGAGGTGTGCCTGCTGATCCATAGGCGCTTTTACTCAACAGCCGAGCTGGGGCGCACGGTTCGGGTCTCCACCCCATAGGATTTGGTTGTAACGCTTCGTAAAGACCGCCTCTTCATGACGATCGCAGTAGGGCGCGCGCCAGCGGGCCGGGGATGGTTCGACGTCCTCGACGACTGGCTCAAGCGCGACCGTTTCGTTTTTGTCGGCTGGTCCGGGCTGCTCCTGTTCCCCTGCGCCTAC
>NZ_JAGQCU010000018.1 GCF_024346355.1 Cyanobium sp. ATX 6A2 | reverse complement strand
TTTCCGGTACATCTGCAGCGCTCAGCAGTTGTAGCAATCCGCGATTGCCCTGATCGAGGCCACTTTATCGGGTCTCTATCGCTGAAACAAGCTGCGCTGCAGTGGATCTGGCTTTTTCAGGAGTCCCTAATTGCATCCCAAGATTCGTCCCTGCTTCGATCGTCAACAAGAATGATCTCAAATGAATCCGTCAGATCCTCGAGTGCGGATGATACTTCTGAAACCAATTGAGGGACAATTGGCGCGGCCTGGTAAACCGGTGAGACGACAGAGATTTTTTGCATACCGGCCTAGTCTAGGCGCTGTTGTAGTGAATGATAGCACCAGAAGTTTATACCATTATTTGCTTTTACCATGGCAGTCGCTTTGGTGACTATGCCAGGCGGGAAAGCATGCGTCACAAGCATGAGTCAAAGGAATCCCTCTATTTCAGGAGTTCACTTTGGATAGCTGTCGGCGTCGCTGCCGGATCCGGCCGTTCTGGCGAGTGCGCTCCGGCAGCTCTTCGCCCTCACCCCCGCCGAGCGCGCCGCCATGGGCGCCGCCGGCCGCGACCTGGTGGCCGCCCACTACACCTGGCCCGGGTGGCGCAACAGACCCTCGAGCTCTACCGCTGGATCCTCGACGGTGACGAGCGGCCGGGGTTCGTGGAGCTGGGTTGAACCCGCTTAGCCTGTATGCACCGCGTGAATCGGCAGGCCCCATGGTTGTAGCCCCCGCGCCGAATGCCCAGCCCCTGGAGCCGCTTCGCCTGCCCTGGCAGCTGCGCCTCACCCCCGAGCAGTTCGAGCAGGTGTGCCAGGCCAATCCAGATGCCGTGCTCGAGCTCAGCGCCGACGGTCAGCTGATCGCCATGACGCCCACCCGCAGCGAAACCGGTGCTCGCAACAGCGCGCTCACCGTGGCCCTCGCCCTGGCAGTGCGCCTCAGCGGCCTGCCGCTCAAGCAGTTCGACAGTTCCACCGGTTTTCGCCTGCCCGATGGCTCGGTGTTGAGCCCTGACGCGTCGCTGATCCGTCTGGACCGCTGGAATGATCTCACCCGGGCAGAACAGCGCAGCTTTGCTCCCCTGTGCCCCGATCTGGTGGTGGAGCTCGCCAGCCCCGGCGATGAGGGCCCCCGGGGAGTGACGGCCCTGCGCCGCAAGATGGAGCTCTACCGCCGCAACGGCGCCCAGCTCGGCTGGCTGCTCCTGCCCGACGAGCAGGCCGCTGAGATCTGGTCCGCCGAAGGCGAGCCCCAGCGGCTGGATCAGGCCCGGCACCTGGATGGCGGCCCGGCCTTCCCGGGGCTGCGGCTCGATCTGGCGGAGATCTGGGCGGCCTGATTGGGTTGGCCCCAGGAGTTGGTCCATGTTCGGACTAAGCTGGATGCCCTGGCAGAACTGCCATGCGGACTGTCAATGTCCACGAAGCCAAAACCCACTTCTCCCGCCTGATCGATGCGGCCCATGCCGGTGAAACGATTCTCGTCGCCAAGGGCGGGCGTCCCTGGGCCCGGCTCGTGCCGCTCGAGCAACCCTCGCCCCGCCGCCAGCCTGGCCTGCTGAAGGGGCGGCTGCGCCTGCCACCGCCCGAGGAGCTGCTCGCCCCGTTGCCCGCCGAGGAGCTGGAAGCCATCGAGAACTCCGGTTTCCTGTGACTGGCCAGCCCGTGGTGCTGCTGCTCGACACCCACGTGCTGCTCTGGTGGCTCGCCGAACCAGAACGGCTCTCGAAGCCTGTGCACGCTGCCTTGATGGAGCAGGATCGTCCTGTGTTCCTGAGCGGAGCTTCTGCCTGGGAGATCGCCACGAAGCACCGCCTCGGACGGCTGCCTACCGCCGAGGTGCTGGTCAAGGAAGGGTGGGCTCTCCTTCAGGACCAGGGATTCGAACAGCTCCCCGTGAGCTGGCACCACGGTCTACGTGCCGGCAGTTATTTCATTCCCCATCGCGACCCCTTTGATCGCCTGCTCGCCGCCCAGGCCGAACTGGAAGGCTTCACCCTGGTGACCATGGATCCGGCCTTCACGGCGTTTCCGTGTCGAACGCTGTGGTGAACAGCGCGGCGCCGTGGCGGTCAGGGCCGCTGCGGTGGCTCCGCAGACCGTCTGGTGGCCGAGCGGCGGGCGCCACCCTGCTGCACAAGGACCCGGCCCAGAGGTGGCTGAGGTCTGGCCAGGCGTCCCGTGATCGCCGCCATCTGTCCTGTGATTGCGTGATAGCACCACAGTCCGTGATGGCGGCGGCCAAGGAACAGGCGCAGGCCGGGGAGACAAAGCCTGCTGGAGTTGCCGGATTCCGGCCCTCCGCGGCGGTCGACCTGAAGCTGGTGACCAATGAGCAGATCGATCAGCTGCGGGATCAAGAAGGCTTCTGACCCGGAATCTCCAGCCGTTCCAGGGCGATTCGATAGTGCTCGGCGGCGTTGCAGAGTTCCCGATCGAAGCTCGCCAGAGCGCTGCGCTGGCGCTGGCACACGGCCAGATGCAGGGCATCGCCGGCGCGGATCGCCGGGGTGGGATTGGCGCAGAAGTCTCGAGCTGTCTGGAAATCCTGGGCTTCCAGGGTCACCAGCGTGCAGCGTGCGTCACGCAGCACGCTGTAGCGCTGCAGGGCCTCGGCTGATTCCGTTGCCGACACCACCCCGCTGCGGCACTTGATCGACAGGGCGGAGGCCAGTTCCACCTCGGTCCATGCCGACAGCAGCCAGTCCTGCCCCTCAGCTGCCTGCAGAAACCGCTTGGCGGTGTCGGTGCCGGGCTCCCGGATCAGGGCGGCCACCAGCAACGACGTGTCGAGGTAGACGCGCATCAGAACCGGGCGCCAGCCCGGAGTTCCCGGCTGAAGCTGGCGGCATCGCTGCCACTGTGAAGCGGCTGCGCCTCGGTGGCGGCCAGGAAGCCGGCCAGGTCGAAGCCAGTCCTGCGCTCCCGTGCAATCGGGGAGAGCCGAGCCACGGGGATGCCCCGGCGGGTGATCTCCACCTCCTCCCCCGCCTCCACAGCCTGCAGCAGCTGGGAGAGGTGGGCCTTCGCCTGGGCCACCGTGAGGCTGCGCATGATGAAGCTCTCTTGGTCATCTGACTATGTTAGTCCACATGGATATCGCACGACGCCCACAGGCGGCGAAACCGGCGCCCGCATCAGCGCCCAGCCGCGTCGATCAATCCGAGTTTCGGCTTACGGTCGCGTGATGGATCTCACAACCGTATCCCCCAAGTATCAGGTCGTTATTCCCAAGCGGGTGCGTGAGCAATTCGGCCTGAGGCCAGGCCAGCAGCTGCAGGTGATTGCGCTGCCCGGCAGGATCGAGCTGGTGCCCAGTCAGGCGCCGTCGACGCTGCGAGGCTTTCTCTCTGGGGAGAACACCTTCGAGCGGGAGGCGGATCGCCTGTGAGTGTCCACGGCCCGAACTCATCAGGCCCGGCTGTACACCATGGACAATGATTTCCAGGGGCTGAAGGACGTTGAGCTGATTGCCAGACAGGGCTGAGTGATCCAGCAGCTGCACGCCTACCGCACCCCTCCCCACTGGCACCCCGGCGCTCCCTGGCTGGTGCGGACCCTGTGGTTCTGCGCTGGCGCGCCGCTGCTGGCCGCCCGCTGGCTGCCGGGCTCGGCCTGGCGGGTGGCGCTGCTGCGGGCCTTCGGGGCGCGCATCGGCCGCGGCTGCCGCCTCAAGCCCGGCCTGCGGGTGAAGTTCCCCTGGCGGCTGGCGGTGGGTGAGGCCTGCTGGCTGGCCGAGGACGCCTGGATCGACAACCTCGCCCCGGTGGTGCTGGGCGATCGGGTGTGCCTGTCGCAGGGGTCCTACCTCTGCACCGGCAACCACGACTTCCGCTCCCCCGGCTTCGACCTGCGCCTCGGCCCGATCACCGTCGGCCCCGAGGTCTGGATCGCCGCCCGCAGCGTGGTGGGTCCGGGCTGCGTGATCGGCGCCGGCGCCGTGGTGGCCCTGGGGGCGGTGGTGAGCGGCGTGGTGCCGGCCGGCGCCATCGTGCGCGGCAACCCGGCGGTGGTGGTGGGGCGCCGCTGCCCCTTCGCGGTAGCCGATCAAACGCTCGTGGACAGTGATCCCACCGATCATCTGCAGGATGGATCAAGCCGCTGATCGAGGGCCGGGCTTCCGGATTGTCAACTTCACCGTGCTCCCCAGGCACGCATGCCAGCCCAAACCGCTCCTTGGACCGATACCCTGCTGCCCGGTTCTGCACAAGACTGTTGTTGGTGATGGCTGATTCGTATCGAATGCCATTTCCGCCTGACAACAATCCAGAGCCTTCCCGGCTGAAGAGGATCTGGCACAAGCTCTGCCGCCGCTGGCACTGGCGTGCCACCCGCAGCCGCTACTCACGGCTCACGATCGTGAGCCAGTTCTTCCCCCCCGATTTCGCCGCCACCGGCCAGCTGCTCGACGATCTCACCGCACGCCTCGCAGCCCGCGGACTGCAGGTGCAGGTGCTCACCGGCATGCCCGCCTACGCCTTCACCAGGCGTGATGCCAGACGGATCGAGTTTCAGCCCAACCGCTGCATCCGTCGCACCCAGGCCTCGCGCTTCTGGCCCCAGCGCATCAGCGGCCGAGCGATCAACGGCATCCTCTTCTGCTGCCGCATCACGCTGCGGCTGCTGCGCTATTCACGCCGGGGCGACCTGATCCTCTACACCACCGAACCGCCCTATCTGCCGCTGCTCGGTTGGCTGCTGCACAAGCTGACCCGCACCCCCTTCATCGTGCTGCTCTACGACCTGTACCCCGATGTGCTGGTGGAGCTGGGGGTGCTCCCCGCCCACCACTGGCTGGTGCGACTCTGGCGGCACTTCAACCGCTGGGTGTTCGCCGATGCCCAGGAGTTGATCGTGCTCTCCGGGGCCATGGCCGAGCGGGTGAGCGCCCAGGCTCCAGCGGCCTCCGGCAAGCTCAACGTGATCCCCAGCTGGGCCGACCCCGAGCAGATCCGTCCCCGCCCCAAGCCCGACAACTGGTTCGTGCGGATCCAGCAGCTCGAGGGCTGCTTCACCGTGCTCTACTCGGGCAACCAGGGCCGCTGTCATGACCTGGTCACCGTGCTGGCCGCTGCCCTGCTGCTGCGCCACGACCCCGAGGTGGTGTTCCTCTTCATCGGCAAGGGACCGCAGCATCAGCGCCTGCTGCAGCTGGTGCACGACTGGGGCCTGGATAACTGCCGCTTCCTCCCCTACCAGGAGCTCCAGGATCTGCCCTTCTCCCTTGCCGCAGCGGATCTGGCCCTCGTCACCCTGAGCATCGAAGCCGAGGGCCTGGTGGCCCCCTCCAAGCTGTACGGCCATCTCGCTGTCGGAACGCCGATCGCCGCGATCACCCCCGCCAACTCCTACCTGCGCCAACTGGTGGAGCAGGAGGGCTGTGGCCGCTGGTTCGCCAATGGCGATGCAGAAGCACTCACGGCCTGGATCCGTGAGCTCAAGGCCAACCCCGATCAGGCCGCCGCCTGCGGCCGTGCCGCGCGCGACCTGCTGGAGCGCACCGCCACCCCAGAGATTGTCACCGCCCGGTATCTGCAACTGATCGAGCGGCACCTCCCGGAGCACAAACCGCTGGTACGCACCGAAAACGGCCAGCCAGAGCCCAGCAACCCGCGCGAAGGTGCGCAGAAGCTCAGCGGCTGAACCAGCGCCTGAGTCGCTGCAGCGGCGAGGCAGAGTCGTCCTCTGCCGATGCTCCGCTGGAGGCGTAGCTCCGGTAGCTGCCGTAGCGGTAGCTTCCATAGCCATAACCGAGACTGCTGTCCCGCTCGCTGCTGCGCCGGCAGGAGTTGGTCACCACACCAAGCAGCGGTGCTCCGGCCTCACGGATCCGCTCCACCACTTGCAGCGGCAGTGCTCTGTCAACCCTGTTGAGGCTCACCAGCAGCAGGATGCCATCGAGGTGCTGAGCCGTAAGGGCCGCGTCGGCGAGGCCGAGCGCTGGTCGCGTGTCGTACAGAATCAGATCAAAGTCCCCGCTGGCTGCCAGGGTCTCAACCAGCTGGCCCATGCGCTCTGATCCCAGGAGCCGGGGCGGATCCGGTGGCAGCTGGCCGGCGGTGAGCACATGCCAGGAGGGGGAGTTGGGCAGCGTCTGCACGAGGACCCGCCAGTCGAGATTCTCATCCGTGAGCAGGTTGCTCAGGCCGCGGAGATTATCGAGGCCGAGCCGGTGATGGATCTGGGGTTTTCTCAGATCAGCGTCGACCAGCAGCACCCTCTGGCCAAGCTCGCTCAGGGTCTTGGCCAGCAGCACGTTCAGCAGGCTCTTGCCCTCGGAGGGCACCGAACTGGTGACACCCACCGAACGCAGGGGTTTTTCCGTGCTCAGAAAGCGCAGGCTGGTGTAGAGGTTGCGTAGAGCTTCCTGATAGTAAAAGCGCTGGTAGCCCCCCTCACCCTCGGTCTGCCGGTCGAGATCATCGAGCAGAAAGCGGTTTTCACGCCGCACATTCTCGAAGAATTCCACGAATGGAATATGCCCCAGCAGGGGGGCCTGCAGGTCTTCACGCACCTCTCGCGGGGTGTGGAAGACATGGTCCATCCGGTCGCGCACGAGGGCCACTCCCGTGCCGCCCAAGAGCCCCAGCAGCAACCCCTGCAGCAAGCCACGCCGCAGGGAAGGCTCCACCGGGATGTCTGACACCTGGGTGCTGGAGATCACCTTCCAGGGAGTGCTGCGCTGGGCGATCTCCAGTTGGAACTGTTCGCGGGTGCGCAGATAGCTCTCAAGATTTCCGTCGGCGATCTGGAGCCGCTGTTGCAGGGCTTCGAATTCCCGCACCAGTTCCGGCTGTTGCTGAAACTGCCGCTCCAGCCGCGAGACCTGGGCTCCGGTGGTGCGGATGGCATTGGTGTTCTGGCGCAGGGCCGCTTCCACAGCATCCATCTGTTTGGCCCGCAGCTCGGGGAGCAGCTTGTCGCGCGCGGCCGTGAGGGATCTCAGCACCTTGGCCCCGGGCTGGAAGTTGGCCTCCGCCACGGCGATCTCCTGCTCCAGCCGTCCCAGTTCATCCAACAGCGCCTGGTTGGGCAGGTTGGCCGCCAGCTCGCCGCCGCCGCCGGCGCCAGCCCCGGCACCCTCCACACCCAAGGCAGCCTGCCCGCCGCCGCCGCCGATGCGGAAGTCCCGTGCTGAAAGGCGACCAGCTGCCACGTCGCCCTGCAGATCCAGCAGTCGCTGGCGCTCTCCCTGCTGCGCCAGCAGCCGCTGGTTGAGCTCCTCAAGCTGAGCACGTAGGGCCAGTGCCTCTTCGGTGGGTGCAATCAGGGTGTTGGTTTCCCGGAAGCGCTGCAGGTCGTTCTGCAGAGCGTTGCTGTTCGCCTGAAGTCGCGGCTCCTGCTCTTCCAGAAAGCGCAGACCATCACTGAGCCTTTCCTGCCGTTGGCTGGTGGCCCAGGCCAGGTAGGCCTGCTCGGTGCGTTGCAGGCCCAGCTCCAGCAGCTGCCGATCGGTGCCGCGGCCGCGCACTTCCAGCACCCCCCAGGGGCTGCCTAATTCGCGCGACACGGCATCGGGTGTCACCAATCCCACACCGATCCTGGGAAGATCGCTGTTCTCTGCTCCCTCGGCCCTGAGCTGATCGAACACAGGCTCCAGCACCGCCCGACTCTGCAGCACCTGAATCAGGGTGGGCAGATCAGCCGTGGCCGTGTTGCGAGCCAAGGAAGCAATCGCTCCGCCCTCCTCGGCGGACTGGCCCCTGGTTGGATCATTCACCGGGTCGGTGATCAGCAGGGTGAACGCGCCGGAAAACACCGGGGAGGTGATGCGCTGATGCAGTGTGCGCCCCACCTGCAGGCCCGCGAGCAGCAGGAATGTGATCGCAAACCAGCGCTTGCGGCGACGCAGGATGCGCAGGAGGAGTGCGGCGTTGAACCCCCCCTGCTCACTCTCCGGTCCACTGGGGTAGGCGGTAAGGGGCACACCGGCGACAACGCCTGCGGGGCTGATCACCAGAGGCTGAGCCGTGCTGATCGACCCCGCTGGAGGATCGCCCGAGCGACTTGAAACTGGCATCCCTGGCGTGCGATGGGCGAACTTTACCCAGCCTTTTTGCGTTGGGTTCTGTTCTGCGTTGGCTTCTGGCATCCTCGGCACGACATGCAGGGCCCAGCGCCCGCGGGTTTCGACCGTGCCGAAGACCGTTTTTAAGCGTCGATCACTGGGGTTCCGATCACTTGGCTCAGCGTTCCTCGTTCTGCTCAGCTGCTGGCCCGGCGCCGCCGCTGCCCAGCTGCTGTGGGAGGCGGAGCCGGAACCCACTCCCCAGTCGCTGGCCGCTGACGCCGATGCTCCGGCGCCGTCCGTGGCGTCGGCCCTGGTGTGGGAAGCCGAACCCGATCCCCCGGCGCTGTGGGCGGAACAGCCCGATGCCGCCGCTTCCGGCGACTCCATCGCCCGCGGCGAGCTGCCCGACACCAGCCAGCCCCTCAGCCCCGAGGACGTGCAGGCCCTGCTCCTGGGCCTGCCCGAGCCCTATTCACCCCCCAACCTCAGCGGCGGCCTGCCCGCCGCCTATGTGGCCAACTGGGGCGACTTCTACATCACCGGCAGTGCCGGCACCCCCGGCAAACAGCGCGACAGCCAGCCCGATGGCTCGGTGGGCGCCGGCATCGGCTTCGGCAACGATCAGGAGTTGATCGCCGTGGAGCTCAACTGGGGTGTGGGCAGCATCAACAACTTCAACGCCAACGGGGCCTTCAACCTGTTCGCTTCGCGCATGCTGCTCAACGAGCCGCGCCTGCAGGTGCTGGTGGGTGGCGGTGTGTTCGACTTCTACACCTACGGCAACGAGAAGCCCCAGCCCGATCCCACTGGCTACGGGGTGCTCACGGTGGCCCTGCCCCTGCGCGAGCCCAACTTCGAGTTCAACCAGGTGCTGCAGCTGAGCGCGGGGGTGGGCGGCCGTGATTTCGCCGCCCTCGATGCCAACTTCCGCGGCGGCAGCACCAGCGCCTTCGGTGCCATCGGCGTGGAGCTGGCGCCGAATGTGGGCCTCTCCGCCGGCATCAGCGGCCGCGGCACCAACATCAACCTCTCCTACACCCCCTTCCGCGAGCTGCCGATCTCCATCAACGTGCTCGCCGCCGATGTGTTCGACCAGAGCCCCTTCGGCACCGTGGGTGTGCTCACCGTGAGCTGGGGTGACAACTTCCGCCGCGGATTGTTCTGAGCTGCGCCGCCGGTGCAGGCCGCGCTCACACCCGCTAATCTTTGATGAGCAAAATTTCGATGCCCGGTGGATGCCCGCCAGCCTGAGCGCCATGAAACTCCCCACCCTTCTGGCCCTGCCGCTGATCACCGGGCTGTCGGGCTTTCTGGTGACTGTTGCCGCCCCTGAAGGGGCCCTGGCCCAGGCTCGGTCGCCGTCCGCTGGTGGCAACCCCCCCACCGGGACCCCTCCGTTCTTTGGTGGCAACCCCGGCAAGGGCCCCAACCCTTCCCGCGGCAACGCCGGCCGCAACAGCGGTGTTACCACCACCACCAATTCGAACCTCGCCCCCACGGTGCGCTTCGCCCCCGCGGCCCCGGTGGGAGGCCCTCCCGGGTTGGGCCGATAATCTTTGGCCGATCTGGGGAGCTCCGTTCCGCTTTGATGCTGCAGCGTTTGTCGGTCCGGGTCCTTCGCACTGGTCTTGCCGCCTTGGTGGGCTCCTCGCTCACGCTTCCCGGGATGGTTCCAGCTGTTCGCGCTGAGCCGCTCGCCCCAACCCAGCAGGGACAGCTGGTGGAGTCGCCCCCGGCCCGCGCCCCGGTGCCCCAGGACGACGCCTACATCATCGGCCCGGGAGACGGCCTGGCCCTGCGCTTTCTCAGCCTCAGCACCGCCCAGGATCTCTCCGGCCCGCTGGAGGTGATCAGCGACGGCACCGCCACCGTGCCGCTGCTGGGCAGCGTGCGCCTCACCGGCCTCACCCTGTCCCAGGCCTCGCTCTGGCTGCAGTCGCTCTATGGCCGCGAGCTGCTGCGGCCCGAGCTCGACCTCACCCTGGTGCGGCCCCGGCCCCTGCGGGTGGCGCTGGTGGGCCAGGTGCAGCGGCCCGGCGCCTACACCCTCACCACCACGGAAACCTCCCAATCCCTGGCCGCCGTGCCGATCACCGGCCTACCCACCCTGGTGGACGCGATCCAGAAGGCGGGCGGGGTCACCAGTGAAGCCGACCTGCGCCAGGTGCTGCTGCGCCGCCGCCTGCCCGGCGAGGAGGTGCGCTACCGCCGCACCCGCGTGGATCTGCTCGCCCTGATCCAGGAGGGCGATCTGGTGCAGAACCCGATCCTCTTCGACGGCGACATCATCCAGCTGCCCAGGGCCGAGGAGCCGGTGGTGGAGCTCAGTGAGCTGGCCGTCACCACCATCGCGCCCACCCAGATCAGCGTGAATGTGGTGGGCGAAGTGGAGCGCCCGGGCCCCGTCACCCTGCGCCCCAACACCCCCCTGGTGCAGGCGGTGCTCGCCGCCGGCGGCACCCGCACCTGGCGCGCCAACAACGGCCGCGTGGAGCTGCTGCGCATCAACCGCAACGGCACCCTCACCCGCCAGGCCGTGCCCCTCAACCTCGGCGCGCCCGCTTCCCGCCAGCTCAACCCCCCCATGCAGGACGGCGACACGGTGGTGGTGTTCCGCAGCAGTTACGCCAAGCTCGCCGACGCCATCGACGCGGTGGGCAGCCCCCTCACCAGCCTGGCCAGCATCCTCACCCTCTACCGCCTGGCCAGCGACTGATCCGCGCCAATGGCTCCGCCCAAAGCCACCGGGCCCGCCAGGGGCCCCTTCCGGATCGACTGGGTGTTGCGCGACGAGCTGGCCGTGGGGCCGGCCCCTGCGGCCCCACACCATCTCGAGCAGCTCAGGGGTGAGGGGGTTCAAGCGCTGCTCAGCCTCTGCTCCCAGCAGGAGTGGCCCTGGCCTCACGACCTGGAGCGACGCTTTGCGTGCCGGCGTTGCGAACTCCCCGACCACCGCAGCGGCCGCCACCCCAGCCCTGGCGAGCTCGGAGAAGCCCTCGGCCAGCTGGCCAGCCTGCGCCGGCAGGGTCTGGTGGTGTACGCCCATTGCCTGGCCGGCGTGGAGCGCTCACCGCTGCTGTGCATGGCCTGGATGATGCGCGAGCGGGGCCTCAATCGCCTCCAGGCCCTCGACTATCTGATGCAGGTGCACCCCGGCACCAGTCCCCTGGCCGGTCAGCTCAACGCGCTCGATGCCTTCGCCGTCTCGTTGCGGTAGCGCCGGCGCAGCCGCCGGCGGGCGCTGGCCAGGGCTCCCATCGGCAGCAGCCCCAGCAGCGACAACGGGCCGGGAACCGGCACGATTGAGGCGCCGCTGCCGAAGCTGTCGGCGCCCACCAGTTGCCCGGGGGGTTGGCAGAACGAGCCACTCGGTTGCAGGCAGTAGCCGAACACCGTGTTGCTGCCGGTGTTCAGGTTGCCGGCGCCGAGGAGCCTGACCGAGGAGCCGTCGGGCGAACGTTCCACCGAGAAACGGGCCACCTGCCCGGTGGGTACAAAGAAGTTGAGCGTTTGGTAGGTTGTGTTGTTGAACGTGAATGTGCTGAAATTGATCTCCGTAAAGCTTGTGTTTGAGGCGACAAGCTGATTGGTTTCGTTGAAGATGCTGATGCTGATATTGGGCTGGGTTACCGTGGTGCCATCAAAGTTGAACGTGCCGTTGATGAACCCTGTCCAGTCTTTTCTGGACTGAAAATTGTCTGTAAAGCGGGCGTTGTTGAAGAAGTATTCGATCACCACCGCCTGGGCTGCGCTCGGCAGCACCAGAACGGCCAGCGCAAGTGCGGTGAGAGCCAGGCCAGCGGCGGCGTGGCGGCCTCGCACTGCCCTGCTCATCGGGCCAGCCAGCGGTTGAGCCGCTGCCACAGGTTGGGCTTGCCGGCGGCGGCCGGCGGCCGCTCGCTGTAGTAGCCGTAGGCCGCCGCCGGATCCAGCCCGCCGCTGCCGCCCTCCACCGCGCCGCCGTAGCCGTAGCCGTAGCGGTAGCCATCGCCGCCCGCCCCGTAGGGCCGCTCCTCCACCTCGTTGCGGCTGCGGGCATTGCTCACCACACCGAGCAGTGGCGCCCGGGAGCTCTCGATCCGCCGGATCGCTTCGGCGGGCAGCTGGCGATCCACCTTGCTCAGGCTCACCAGCAGCACGATGCCGTCGAGGTGCTCAGCCACCAGCGCCGCATCCGCCAGCCCCAGGGCCGGTGGGGTGTCGTAGAGCACCAGGTCGTAACGGCCGCTTGCGGCGATCTCCCTCACCAGCTCCCCCATCCGGGCCGAGCTCAGCAGCCGCGGTGCATCGGGTGGACGTCGCCCCGCCGTGAGCACCTCCCACCCCGGGTGATCCGGCACCGCCTGCACCAGCTGCTCCCAGTGGCTGTGTTCCGTGTTGAGCAGGTGACTCAGCCCCTCGAGGTTGTCGAGGCCGAGGCGGGTGTGCACCTGCGGCTTGCGCATGTCGGCGTCTACCAGCAGCACCCGCTGGCCCAGTTCGCTGAGCGTTTTCGCCAACAGCACCACCGCCAGGCTCTTGCCCTCATCGGGCACCGAGCTGGTGAGCGCCACCGACCTCAGCGGCCGGTCGCTGCCCAGGAAGCGCAGGCTGGTGTAGAGGTTGCGGAAGGCCTCCTGGTAGTAGAAGCGCTGGAATCCGGCCAGGCCGCTCTGCTGATCGTCCAGCTCCTTGAGCAGGAAACGGCTCTGCTGGCGCACGTTTTCAAAGAAGCCGATGTGGGGAATGTGACCCAACAGCGGCTGCTTGAGCTCTTCCCGCACCTCCCCCGGGCTGTGGAACACGTGGTCGAGCCGGTCGTGCAGCAGGGCTGCGCCCACCCCCGCCGCCAGGCCCAGTAGCAGCGCCTGCAGCAGACCGCGGTTCAGGGAGGGCTCCACCGGCGCGCTGCCCACCGCCGCCGGCGCGATCACCTTCCAGGGCACGTTGTTCTGGGCGATCTCCAGCTGGAACTGATCCCGGGTGTTCTGAAAATTCAGCAGATTGCCCTGAGCGATCTCCAGCTGTTGCTGCAGGTCTTCGTACTGGCGCAGCAGGGCCGGCTGGCCGCTGAAGCGCCCCTCCAGCGCCGCAATCTGCTGATCGCTGGCGTTGATCGCGCTGTCGAGCTGCAGCAGGGCCGCATCCACCGCCTCCAGTTCCTTGCGCTGCAGCACGGGGCGCAGCCGTTCCCGGGTGGCGAGCAGGGTGTCGAGCATCGGCGTGCCGGCCACATACTTGGCCTGGGCCTCGGCGATCTGCTGCTCCAGGCGGGTGTATTCCTCCAGCAGCGACTGGTCGGGCACATCCACGCGCACGCCGCTGCTCTGGCCCTCGGTAGCGGTTCTGTCACTGCCGGGCTGGCTGCTGAAACTGCGGGTCACCAACCGGCCCTGCTCCACCTGCTGGCGCACCTGGGCCAGGCGGTTGCGTTCAGCCTGCTGGGCCAGCCGCTGGGCCCGCAGCCCCTCCACTTCGCTGCGCACCGTCTGGGCGTCGACCCCGGGATCGAGCAGGTTGTTGGCACTGCGGAAGCGTTCCAGTTCCCCCTGCAGTGCGCTGCTGCGCTCGCGCAGCAATGGGGCCTGCTCGTCGAGGAACTCCACACCGTCGCGCAACTTCTCGCGCCGCTGCTGCAGCGCCCACGTCAGGTAGGCCTTCTCGGTGAGCTGAAGGGTGTCGCGCACCAGGTCGGGGTCGTTGCCCCGGGCCGTCACCGCCAGCACCCCTCCGGCCAGGATCGGACTGCGCTGCGAGGGATCGGCGGCCACCAGCGACACCTTCACAGCGGGCAGGGGGCGATCAGGATGCCGTTCGCTGAGCTGGCTGTACACCGGCTCCAGCACGGCGGGGCTCTCCAGCACCCGGATCAGGGTGGGCACATCCACCCGGCTCAGGTTGCGCGCCACCGACGAGATGCCCACGCCCTCCTCGCGGGCGGTCGCCCCGGCGCTGGCTTCATTCACCGGGTCGGAGATCAGCAGGGTGAAGCCTCCCTGATACACCGGGCTGAGCACTCGCCTGGAGATGGTGTGAAGGGTGCCGGCCAGGGCCACCGCCAGGGCCACGGCCACGAACGTGCCCCGCCGCCGGCGCAGCACCCGCAAGAGCCTCTCCAGCCGGAACGACTCGCCAGCCGGTTCGGCGGGCTGGGCCGGCGGCACGTAGTAGTAGGCCCCGGAGAGGGTTCCAGGGGTTGGGGAATTGATGCTGCCGCTGGTGCCGCTGCTGGCCATCGGTGGATTATGGGCCAGCTACACAGTTGTCGTTGTACCAAAGCTGACGTTTGGCTCCGGTGCCGTCCCGGGGGACAGAAGCGCGGCTGGCACGCCGGCCGCCCCTAATCTCGGCCCACGGCGCGTCGCCCCATGGACCTCTCTCCAGCCCGGGCCCGCCGCCTGGCCCGCCTCGCTGCCTACACGCTGCTGGTGATCTTCCTGGTCACCCTGGTGCCGGTGGCCCTTCCACTGCCCCTCGCCGATCCTTCGGCCCTGCTCACCCTGTTGGCGGAGTTGCTGGCCAATTCCTCCCTGCCCCTGGTGGCGCTGGTGCTGCTGCTGATCGGGCTGGCCGGCCCGCCGCTGCCGGCCCTCTGGGAACTGGGCCTGGCCCGCTGGCTGCCGCTGCTGCTGCGCGCCGTGGCCCTGCTCTATCTGCTCAGCGCCGTGGCGGTGATCAGCATTGCGGGTCGCATCGAGGCGACGGGCAGCCAGGGCCTGGAGGCCCAGGTGCAGGCGTCGGTGCAGCGGCTGGATCGCCTGCGCCAGAGCCTCGATGTCCCCACCGACGCCGGTGCGTTGCAGCGCCTGCTGGCCGTGGAGCCGGCCCTGCTCCAGGCCCTGCAGCAGCGGCTCGAAGCGGGAGATGACGCGGCAACGCTGGCCCAGCAGCGCAAGCTGGCGGCGGAGCTGATCGACCGCGGCCTCGCTAATCTGCGGGCCCAGGGGGTGCGGGAGCGGGCCGAGGCCAGCGGCACTTTGCGCCGGCAGGTACTGCGGCTCTCGCTGTCTGCCGTGGTGTATGCCCTCTTCCACGTCCTGGCCTCGCTGATCTGGCCCCTCTCCCTCGCCGACACGATGCTGCGGGTGCTGGAGTCACGCTCGGCCCCTGACCCAGCCGCTGACCCGCCTCCCCCATGAGCGGCTCCAGCATCCATTCGTCTGCGGCCTGGGCCCGCCTCACCCTGCTGATGGCGGTGGCCAGCGCCCAGCTCACCCTCGCGACCCGCGGTGGCCAGGGGGCCTTCGTGATCATGGCGGCCCTGCCCTGGCTGGGTGGCGCTGTGTTGCTGCTCGAACGGGAGCAGGAGCCCTCCGCCGCTCCGGCCGCGGATGCCGGTCCCCTGGCCACGGGCCTGGCCCTCGTGCTGTTGCTCTGGAGCCTGCTGGTGCTCAGCTTCGCCGCCCGGCTCTACGACCCGCTGCTGGCCTTCATCCCCCTGGCGGTGCTGCCGGCGCTGGCCCTGCTCAGTGGACTCGCTCCGCGGCAGCCGCTGGTGCGGGAGCTGGCGGCGATCGGCGCCCTGCTGCCCGCCCAGGTGCTGATCAACGTGCTCCTGCCCGTGGAGCCCCTGGCCCGGCTCACCGCCCAGATCTCGGCCCTGCTGCTGTGGATGCTCGGCCGTCCCGCCTTCGCCGAGGGCAACCGGATCGTGCTCCCCGATCAGATCCTGCTGGTGGATGCCAGCTGCACAGGCCGCACCACCCTGGCCTTCTGCCTGGCCACCGCCGCGCTGCTGCTGGTGCTGCTTCCCCTGCCGGCTTTGGTGTCGGCCCGCCGCCGCCGCCAGCGCAGCCTGTTGCTGGGGCTGTTCGCGGTCGGCGCGCTGCTGGGCGTGGTGCTGCTCAACGGCGTGCGCATCACCCTGCTCGCCTTCACCAGCCAGCAGACCCCTGCTGGTCTCCTGGACACCCTGGGCAGCTTCGCCTTCTGGCACGACGGCCATGGGGCCCAGCTGTTCTCCCTGCTGGCCAGCGCCATCGTCTGCGCGGGCTATGTGGGGGTGCAGGAAGCCCTGCGCCAGCAGCATCCCACGTCCTGATGGCACCCCTGATGCCGCGTCGCGTTCCCGCCCCGCTGCTCTGGGCTCTGGCCACCTGGGCGCTGGCGCTGTCCCTGCTGGCCCTGGTGCGCCAACCCGGCCGCGCCGATCTGCCGCCCCAGCTGCTGCTGGGCGGGCGGCTCTACCGCCCCGTGCCGGCCCCACCGCCTCCCGGCCCGTTGCCCGAGGGTCTGGTGCTCCGTGCCGCTGCCGACTACGTGTCCATCACCGGCACGAACGGGTCTGGGCATGCTCCAACGGGGCAGCCGCACCTGCGCCTGCGCCGGGTGGCCCTCACCCAGACCGGCCGCAGCGCCGTGATTCCCGTGGAGCGGCTGGGCACCCTGCTGGTGGCTGAGGGGGTGGCGGGGCAATGCGTGCAGCTCGATGCCGGCGGGCGGGTGCTCCGGGGCTGGCCCACCGCCGCCACCTGGCGCGTCGCCCGTGATGCCCGCTCGGCGCGCTGGTCTCACCGCCTCGCCTGGTTGGCCGGCCTGCGTCCCTACGGCGACAACAGCTGCCTGTGGATGAGCGCGCCCGGGGTTCCGCCTCAGGGCTCCCAGTAGCGCCTGCCGTCGCGGCGGCGGCCATCGCCCCGCCGGGCGGCCCGCCGGCTGAACTCGCTCACGCTGGGGTTGGCCCCCACCGGATCCACATGGGCCACCTGCTGCCAGAGATCCCGCGGCGCCCAGCGCACCGTGTGGCGGATGCGGTCGTGGCGGGTCACGTGGCACCAGCGCTTCTGGCCGCACTGCGGACACCACAGCTCCTCCAGCCATTCGTTGCTGAGCACCAGCACCGGATGGGCCTGGATCGCCAGCCTGGCCCGCTTGTCGCTCAGGCCCCGCTGCTTCAGCTCCTCGGGGGTGAGCAGGTGCAGGAAGAACTTGCGGCCGTTGCCCGTCAGGGCGCTTTCGGGGTGCGCCGGGCAGCGCAGCTCTCGCCGCTGGGGGCGGCGCCTGCGCCCGGCGAACTCGGGCGGAAGTCCTGAGCTGACCATCAGTGCTGAGTTTTACCCGCCCACGATCCTCCGAGGGAACCTGGTTTCTTGGTAGCACCTGATACTCGTTGCTGTCCTGCGGTGTCCAGGTCTGCTTCAACAACCACACCAGATGTGGTGTCTGCTGTCGCCCTGCGCTGGACAGTTCCGGGCAGGGTCTTCAGCTGCCGAACAGGCCCGCGTCCTAGGATGATGTGTGATGCATTGCATCAGATGCGCACCACGCTTTCCCTCGACGACGACGTGCTCAACGCCGCCCGCGTGCTGGCCCGGCAACAGCGCAGCAGCGTGGGCCAGGTGATCAGCGAGCTCGCCCGCCAGGGTCTGGCGGGCCGGCATGCCACCGAGCCTGTTGCAGCGTCCCGGTCCGGCCTGCCGGTGCTTCCGCGCCGGCCGGACGGCGTGCCCGTGGATCTCGAGCTGGTGAATCAGCTGCGCGACGAGACGATCGGACCGGTTCCCGGCCTCCTGAGCGGATGACCAGCGTCTGCTCCCTGCTCGATGCCGGCGCCATCACCGACACCTATCTCCTGGCCCTGGCACCGGGGCCGTTCCCGGCGGCGATGCGGTGCTGCGCCTGATCCCCACCTGAGCCGATGACCAGGAGCGTTCAGCACAGCCCCTTGCCGAGAGGAAGGTAGAGGCTCAGCGGCGTGTCGCGATAGGGCCGGAACCCATGGCGCCTGTAGAACGCCTGGGCCGCCTCGCCCTTGGCGTCCACGATCAGGGCATAGCCCCCCACCGAGCGCTGCGCGTCGCGGCAGCGCTGAACCGCCAGGCCCAGCAGCAGCGGTCCGATGCCCTGGCCCCGCCAGCGCTGATCGCGGGCCAGGCGTCCCATCCGGAAACAGGGCACTGGGTAGGGCGGCAGTGGCCTGGCATCGGCCGGCTGCAGGTCAGCCAGCGCCACCTCGGCCGGCGCCAGGGTGTAGAAGCCGGCGATCTCTGCAGGGGCGTCCGCCGGAACCAGCACGAAGGTCTGGCTCACCCCGCGGCGCATGTTCTGGTGGGCTTGCTGCTGCAGGAAGCGATCCAGCGCAGCCACACCAGAGGAGAAGGCTTTGCGGTTGTGTTGTGTGGGGTTGAGCTGCTGCTCCTCAAGCACGGCTCACGCGGGTGCGGACCTGCTCCATCGCTTCCCGCAGGGCGGGATTGGGGGCAAACGGCTCGGCAATGGCGGCTTGAAAGGCCGCGAAATCCCGCTGGGAGAGGGAGAGCAGCCGCTCGCGCTCGATGGCTTCGGCAGCGCGCTGCTTGGCGGCCAGGCGCACAAAGGCCGCCATGCTCACCCCCTCGATGGCCGCGGCTTGCGCAAACAGTCGCTTGTCTGCAGCGCTGAGCTTGAGATCCAGCCGCTCATCGACCGCCACCCGACCGCTCCCACACAATCCATCAACCATACGGGGAAAAGCCGTATCTAGGAAGCTCCCTACTTCGCCGCCATCCAGTTGGGGCCCGCGCCCATCGCAGCCACCTGCAGCAGCAGCCGGGCCGGCAGGACAACGTTGCGGCCGGTGCCCGTGAGGGTGCTGCCGGTGTGTAACGGGCAGTGTCTCCGATATCGAACCCTGGCTGGGGTTCTTGTGGCTCTCGATACCAAATTGCCCCAAACAAATTGCCCCAAAACGGGGTCGCTTTTGGTGGGTGCGGTTCGAGCCCTCGCACCACCCTCGCTCTCGACGACGACGTGCTCAACGCCGCCCGCGTGCTGGCCCGTCAACAGCGCAGCAGTGTGGGCCAGGTGATCGCCTGTGAATCAGGTGACGGGCCGGGAAGGCGTGTTATGGAGACTGCACCCTGCCGCTATCGTGATAGCAATAGCCTGCAGCGCTGAAAACCTTTGGGCAGGTCCACGGCCCTGCTGCTGGTGCGCAATCTGGATCTGGGCCTGACAAAGGGGCTGGGCAGCCGATCCGTTTGCCTTTTGACGCCGGGTACGGCGATCCGGAGGTGCACCCCCAGCCCGAGAGCTACCGCGGCTGCGTGAACACGCTCGGCATCCGCAGCTTCTGTTATGGGGACGACCTGATCGACCTGGCCCACCATCGCCTGGTTTCGCCAGGCCATCACAGGCGTCGATTGATCAGTCCACGGCTGGAGCTGGTTGATGACGCGATCTGGTCTGCGTTGATCTCCCCCTACTTCGCCGCCATCCAGTTGGGCCCGGCGCCCATCTCCGCCACCAGGGGCACGTCGAGCTGCACCGCCCCCTCCATCGCCTCTTTCACCACCGCCTGCACCGCCTCCAGGGCCTCGGGAGCCACCTCCAGCACCAGTTCGTCGTGCACCTGCAGCAGCAGCCGGGCCGGCAGGTCACCGGCCGCGAGCCGGTGGTGCAGGCGCACCATGGCCAGCTTGATGATGTCGGCACTCGAGCCCTGGATCGGGGCGTTGGCGGCCGCCCGCAGTTGCTGGGCCTCCAGGCCGCCGCGGCGGGCCACCTCCAGGTTGATCTCCAGCGGGTCATTGCCCAGCAGCCGCCCCAGGCCGCCCGGATCGAAGGCGAACGGTCGCCGCCGGCCCAGGATCGTTTCCACATAGCCCCGGCTCAGGGCCAGCCGCTCCTGCAGCTCCAGGAAGGCGAACACCCTCGGGTAGCGCTGCTTGTAGCGGGCCAGAAACTCCTTGGCCTCGGCCTGGCTCACGCCCGTTTCCCTTGCGAAGCGCTGCTGGCCCATGCCGTAGATCACGCCGAAGTTGATCGTTTTGCCCAGCCGTCGCTCGCCTGTGCTCACCGCCTCGCCCTCGCCCTTCTCCAGCAGCAGCCGGGCGGTGAGGGCGTGCACGTCATCGCCGGCGCGGTAGGCCTCGATCAGCACCTCCTCGCCGCTGAGGTGGGCCAGGATGCGCAGCTCGATCTGGGAGTAGTCGGCGCTCAGCAGGGTCCAGCCCTCGGCCGGCAGGAAGGCCTTGCGGATGCGCCGGCTGAACTCCGTGCGCACCGGGATGTTCTGCAGGTTGGGATTGCTGCTCGACAGCCGCCCGGTGGCGGTGACGGCCTGGTTGAAATCGGTGTGCACCCGGCCGGTTTCCGGCTCCACCAGGGCCGGCAGGGCATCCACGTAGGTGCTCTTGAGCTTGCTGAGGGTGCGGTGCTCCAGCACCAGCGGCACCACCGGGTGGTCGTCCTCCAGCTTCTCCAGCACCGCCGCGTCGGTGCTCCAGCCCGTTTTGGTGCGGCGCGATTTTTTGCGCTCCAGCCCCAGGGTGTCGAACAGCAGCTCGCCCAGCTGCTTGGGCGACGCCAGGTTGAAGTCCACCCCGGCGGCCGCCTTCGCCTCGGCCTCCAGCCGCTCCAGGGTGGCGCCCAGCTCGGTGCTCAGCTCGGCCAGATAGGCGGTGTCGACGCGGATGCCGGTGGCCTCCATCAGCGCCAGCACCGGCTCCAGGGGCAGCTCCACCTGCTCCAGCACCTCCAGCAGCCGCGGCCCCAACGCCGCCAGCTGGCCGCGCAGCAGCGGCGTCAGCCGTCGGGTGAGGTGCACGTCCATGGAGCAATACCGCGCCGCCGCCGCGATCGGCACCGCCGAGAAGTTGCTCCCCTTGGGCACCAGTTCCGTGTAGCTGGTGGGGGTGAAGCCGAAGTTGCGCGCCGCCAGCACGTCCAGGCCGTGGCGGGCGTTGGCGTCGCGCAGGTAGTCGGCCAGCAGCGTGTCCATCACCACCCCGCCCAGCTCCAGGCCGTGGCGCAGCAGGATCAGCCGGTCGTACTTGGCGTTCTGCAGCGTCTTGGGGTGCGCCGCGCTCGCCAGCCAGGGGGCCAGGGCGGTGAGCACCTGATCGAGGGGTAGCTGGGCGGGGGGTTCCTGGTGGCCGATCGGGATGTAGGCCAGGTCGGCCGGACCCTCGCCCCAGGCCAGGCCGATGCCCACCAGCTCCGCCTTGAAGGGGTTGAGGGCGGTTGTTTCGGTGTCGAGCGCCACGGGGCCGGCCGAATCGGTGGCGGCCAGCAGCCGCGCCACCAGGGCGGCGAGGGCCTCGGGGGTGGTGATCAGCTGGGGCTCCAGCTCGGGAGCGGCCGGGGCGGTCGGGGCGGCTGGGGCGGCTGGGGCGGGCGCTTCGTCGCCGGCGTCGCCGTCTGAGCTCTCTGCGTCGCGACTGCCTGCGGTGGCTGTGACGGCCGGGTCCTCCCTGGGCTCCGGCGGCACGGCCGAGAACAGCTCGGCGAAGCGGCCCACCTGCCGCGCCAGCGACTTCAGCTCCAGCTCCTCCAGGCTCTGCTGCAGCGCCTCGCTGTTCACGGCCCCCAGCTGCAGCCGCGGCTGCTCGGGCAGGGGGATGTCCACCAGGATCTCGGCGAGCATGCGCGAGCGGTAGGCGCTCTCGCGATCGGCCGTCAACTTGCCGATCAGGGCACCCTTGAGCACGCCCTTGGGGTCTTTGGCCTTGGGCCCCGCCTGCTCCAGCTGCTCCAGGGCCGCGTAGATGCCGTCCACGTGGGTGTAGGCGGCGAGCAGGTTCACGGCCGTCTTCGGGCCCACGCCCTTCACGCCGGGGATGTTGTCGCTGCTGTCGCCGGTGAGGGCCTTGAGGTCCACCACCTCCTCGGGCGTCACGCCCAGCTTGGCGATCACCCCCTCGCGGCGGATCTCGGTGGGGCCGCTGTTCTTGGCATAGGGCCCGCCGCCCATGTAGAGCACGGCGATGTCGCGCCCGTCGTCCACCAGCTGGAACAGGTCGCGGTCGCCGGAGAGGATGCGCACCCGCCAGCCCTCGTTCGCCGCCCGGTTGGCCAGGGTGCCGAGCACGTCGTCGGCCTCGTAGCCCGGGGCCATGGCCAGGGGGATGTCGAGGTGCTCGCGCAGGATCCGCTGCAGGTTCTCCACGTCGGCGAAGAAGGCCTCGGGGGCCTCATCGCGGTGGGCCTTGTAGGCCCCGTCGGCCTCGTGGCGGAAGGTGGGCTGGTCGGTGTCGAAGGCCACCACCAGCCCCTGGGGGCGCAGGCCCCTGCAGTTGTCGAGCAGGGCCTTGAGGAAGCCGTAGGTCACCGAGGTGGGCACGCCCTCCTTGGTGCTGAGGCCGCCCTCGCCGCCCTTGGCGAAGGCGTAGAAGCTGCGGAACGCCAGGGAGTGGCCGTCGATCAGCAGCAGCAGGGGTTTGTCGCCATTGCCCTCAGCCGCGCTCACAGGTGGTTTCGCCGATCGAGGGCCCAGCCTGGCAGAGCTGGGGGCGAGCTCAGCTCCTGAGCTCAGCCGTGGCGATCCGCAGCACGGCCTCCGCTGTGGACAGGGCTGCTGCGCTGTCATTGGCATCGAACAGATCGGCCGGTGCCTCATCACCCTGGGGATAGAGGCTGTCGCTGTTCATGCGGGTGAGGGGTTTGAGGCGCAGCACGGTCAGAGCCTGGGTGTTGAGCCCCTGGGTTTGCAGCAACTCCACGAAGCGCTCCAGCGAGTGGCTGTAGGGCGGGGTGATGCCGGCCGCCACCAGCAGCGCCTCGAGGGCCTTTTCAGCCGCCTGACCCGCCAGGTAGCAGGCCTGGACATGGAACGCCTCAGCCGCCATGCAGCGGGCGGCGTCCAGATCACTTTGGGCCTGGCGAAGCCAGGCCTCAGCCCGGGGGGTCATGGTCGATCGAGGCGCAGGGCATCGTGGCCGATGGCGCGCCAGTAGGGATCGTCGCTCGCTTTGAGGCGTTGCCAGCGCTCGCTGGTGAGGGCCAGCACGTCGTCGCCGAGGCGGGCGGCAAGGAGATCGTTGGCCATGGCCTGGGCCGCGGACTGGCTAGGGGCGATCGCCAGCAGGTCGACATCGGAATAGGCGTCCCAGTCGCCGCGGGCCAGGGAGCCGAACAGCCACACTTCGGCCCCGGGGTGGTTGGCCACGACCTGCTGGGCCCCTTGGCGCAAGGTCGCCAGGCGGGCGCTGCGGCGTTGATCCCTTAACGCGGCAAGATCAGTCACGATATCATGATATCAAGGCTCGTCTGTGCGGAAAACAAGAGTCATTTGTTTAGGAAATAAAAAAAGTTGTCTGTTCGGAAATAAAAGTCGTCTGGTCGGGGATATAAGTTGCTGTTCGGGAATCAAGAGTCATTTGTTTGGGAATTAAACAAGGTCGTCTGTCGAGTATTCAAGGGCATCTCTCCAGAACACGAATCTTCGATTGCTCCATCTCGATCATGCAATCCAGTCGGGCGAGAAGCGATCCACCCCCAGCAGCTGCACCCGCAGGTCGGCCGTGCGGTTGCCGCTCAGATCGCCGCTCAGCAGCCCGCCGCTGAAGCGAAGCTCGCCGCGCCGGCCGGAGAAGCCATCGCTGCCGATGAACCGCCAGCCCTTGTTGGCGAAGGGATTGCCGCGATCCAGCAGGGCCGTGATCGCCAGCCGGTCGCCCTGCTGGCCGTTGAAGTCGGTGATCACATCCAGGGGCCGGCCGCGCAGATCCCCGGCCTGCCACCCAAAGGCGTCGGCGCCGGGGCCGCCGCCCATGCGGTCGCTGCCCGGTCCGCCGATCAGCACGTCGTTCCCCGCCCGGCCCACCAGGCGGTCGTCGCCGCCGCCGCCGATCAGCAGGTCGTTGGCCTTGCTGCCCTTCAGCCGGTCGTCGCCGTCGCCCCCCTCGCGCCGGCGGGTGAGGGCGGCGGCGGTGAAGCGGGAGCGGTTGCGCTCCAGGGTGAGCTCCAGCGAGCGGGCCAGCATGGCGTTGCCGCTCTCGCTGAAGTGCACGTTGTCGAAGTGCAGAAAGCGGGCGATCTGTCGCCTGGAGAGATCGGCGAAGCCCTTGCGGCTCTGCGCCGACCGCCGTGCGTCGCCGATGCCGAAGTCGGAGAAGTCGCCCAGGCGCCGGCCGAACTGATCCCAGGAGCTCTCGAACTCGTTGCGGAAGCCCACGATCGCGGCGTAGGGGTAGCGCGCGCGCAGGGTCTCCAGCCCGCGATCGAAGGCGTCGAGCAGGGCGCTGCTGCCATTGCCGCGGAAGTAGTCGGCCCAGGCGCGGGTGTTGCGGCTGGCGTCGGGACGGGCGGCGCGCTTGAGCAGCTCGGTGATGTAAGGGAGCTGGTACGCCACCCCGTTCACCTGGCCCTGAAAGGGCACCAGGGCGGAGGCCACGATCTGGCGCGTCTCCCCGGAGCGCAGCAGCACCTCCACGTTGGCGAGCATGCGCCCCACCGTCTGGCGCACCACCTTCTGGGGATCACGCTCCTGCCGCACCCCCAGCAGCAAGTCGTTGCCGCCGCCCCACACCAGCGCCAGATCACCCGAGCTGGGGCGGATCCCCTGCCCCAGGGCCGCCTCGATCTGGCCCTGCAGGCCGCGGCCCCGCAGCCCGGCGATCGCCGCCAGCCGCTCGCGCAGATCGCCGAACTCCGCCAGGTGCTCCCGCCCACTGGTGGCGCCGCTCACGGCGAAGGAGGGGTCGCTGGCGGAGCCGGCGCCCGGGGGCGCGATGAAGCGGTTGGCGATGCGGAACTCGCCGCTGCCCGGATCGCGGGGCAGGGGCAGATTCAGCCGCCGCCGCAGCAGCACCTGCCAGTTGTTGGGCGTGTTGTGGGCGGTCACACCGCTGTAGCGGCCCCGCGGCGAGCTCTCCTGGCGCAGGGCCGCCGCCAGGCTGCCGTAGTCGCTGGCGCTGTCGCCGAACACGTACAGCTGGCTGAAACGGGCCATCGGGGGTGATGCGGAGACCGGGTGCCGCCGGGGGACGGCTGACCGCCCATTCCACAGTGGCCTCAGGGGCTTGTCGAGGGCCTCAGCGTGGCGGGCTGCGCCTTCTCGAGCACCACTTCCTGGCGCGGGGTGCCCAGGCTGATGCCCTCGCGATCGAAGGCCTCCTTCACGCGCAGGCGGAATTCCCGCCCCACCGGCCACTGGGCCAGGGGCAGGGTCTGGATCCACACCCGGATCAGGCAGCCCGATTGCCGCAGCTCATCCACCCCCAGCACTTCGGGTGTGCCGATCACATACCGGGCCCAGTCGGGGTCGACGCGCATCTCCTCGGCCACCCGCCGGAGCAGCTCCAGCACCGCGCGCAGGTCTTCGCCGGCGGCCACCTCGATCGTGAAGTTCACCCGCGACCAGTCTTTGGTGAGGTTCTCCACGGCCCGGATCCCGCCGTTGGGCAGGCTGGTGAGCTGGCCGTCGATCCCGCGCAGCTGGGTGTTGAACAGATTCATGTTCTCCACGAAGCCGCTGTGGGGCTGGATCGTCACCACATCGCCGATGGCGAAGCGGTCGGTGTTGATGATCAGCAGGCCCTGCATGAAGTCATCCAGCAGGTTGCGCAGCAGCAGACCCGCCCCCACGGCCAGCACGCCGGCACCGGTGAGGATGTTGCGATTGACCCCCACGATCAGCAGGGTCAGCACGATGCCGACCATGACGCAGACCATCGTGGCCGCGTTCCTGAGCATCTTGGTGTAGGTCACGGCCCGCAGCGCATAGCGCCGGGAACTGGGATTGCGGATGATCGATTCGATCGTCCAGCTGTTCACGCTGTGGTCGATCACCAGCAGCAGCAGCCAGCGCACCACGATCAGCCCCAGCCACATCAGCGGCACACTCACCGATTTCTGCATCAGCACGAGGGAGGCGATGCGGCTGGCAGGGAAGAAGATGGCGATCGCTCCGATGCCGCCCGCCAGCAGGCTCAGCTGCAGGAGAGTGGTGATCAGCAGCGCCATCTCCAGCAGGTTGCGGAACTGGTTGCGCCAGCCCTGCCGCTGCAGCGTGGGGATCGACAGGGTTTCGATCAGGCGGCCGGTGCCCGCGAGCAGCAGCTGGGGTTGGCGTCCGGCGCGGCGGCCGAGGCGCTCCAGCCATCTGAAGGCGCGCTGGCGGGGCGGCGCTGAAACCGGCTCCTCGAGATCGCCGGAGTCGCCGCGGTCATCTCCCCACTCCGGGGTGCCGGGTGGTGCCTCCTGCGACTCGAGGTTGCCGCTGAAGGCCGCCATCACCTCCCGCGTGGCCGAGTCGCGCAGGGCCTGGGTGTTGTCATGCAGGTGCTGCAGGGCCCGGCGCAGCATCCTGCGGATCCATGACAGCAGCAGCAGCAGCAGCAGCACGCCGCCCGCCACCTTCCCCGCCAGCAGCAGCCGGCCGGTGGGATGGCGGCGGTTGTACTCCAGGCCCCAGAGCGATTCGCTGATCACCTTCTGGAGCGTGCTCTTCCAGCGCTCCGCCAGCTCCATCGTGGTGATGCCGGCCCTGGCCGCATCGGGTTCGGTCACCGTGAGCAGGGTCCCCGACGCCAGGCCCTGGTCGGGCTCGGCGGGCATGAACACCACCGGCACGTTGTTGCGGAACCCCACCGCCACAGTGGGGGTGAGCGGGTGGAGGGCCTGACGGCCGAACACGCTCCAGAGGGCCGACTCCGCCTCATTCGGTACCGCCGCGCTCTCCGGTGTCAGCGCCCCTGCCACCCAGGCCTGGCGCAGCTGGGCAATCACGCCCTCCACACTCCGCTCCACCGTTTCGGCCCGGTTCTTCACCGCCCGGGCGGCGGCTCGTGCCGACAGCGTGTCGCCCGGATCGATCGCCAGGGTGATCGGGGGTCTCAGCAGGTCGTGCGGGAACAGCACGTCAACGCACCAGAAGCGGCCGCAGGAATAGGCCTGATGGCGATCCAGCCAGCGTTCTTCAGCCGCGTCGGCCTCGCCGCCGCTGCCGCCGCCGCCGCCGGGCAACTGCACGAAGGCCAGGGCCGGCCGCCCCGGAAGCAGACTCAGGATCAGCCCCAGCAGCAGCGCCAGCTGCCAGCTGCGCAGGCGCCGGTTCCGGCGCCACCGTTGCCTCTGCCCACTCGGATCCCGGCCCATGTCCCGTCCTGCCGTCAGTGGCCCCATCGCTGCGGCAGGGTTTCAGGCTAAGGGGGGTGCCATGGTGCGCCGCGCCCGCTTCAGTGCCTGCGGCCGCTACCGCTGGTGGTTGCAGCGCCGCTGGGATCCCGGCGCGCCGCCGCTGCTGTTCATCGGCCTCAACCCCTCCCGCGCCGACGCGGAGCGCGACGACCCCACCCTGCGGCGCCTGATCGGCTTCGCCCGCGGCTGGGGCTACGGCGCGCTGGAGGTGCTCAACCTCTTCGCCGCCGTGAGCCCCTCGCCGGCGGCCCTGCGGCGCCTGGCCGATCCGGTGGGCGCCGAGGCCGACCCCTGGATCCGGCGGCGCCTGGCGGCCTGCCCCACCGCGCCGCTGTGGCTGGGCTGGGGCGCCCTCGGCGGCTGGTGCGGCCGCGAGGCGGCAGTGCTGTCGCTGCTGCGGGGCCGGCGGCTGCTGGCCCTGGGCAGCACCCGCGGCGGCCAGCCCCGCCATCCCCTCTACCTGCCCGCCAGCGCCGGCCTGGAGCCCTGGCCCGGCGGCGAATGGCACGATGACTCCTGCCTGGGGCATCCTGAGGGGGTGTTCGCCCGCTGCTCCGCCGCGTCTCCATGTCCCCCCACCCACGGCGCTATGCCGTTCATCTGCACATGAGCGGCGGCCAGACGGAAACGGTGATGTTCGCCAGCCTGCAGGCCTTCCAGCAGTGGTATGGCGACGTGCTCACCGCCTCCAGCCCCGACACGTTCGTGAACGTGCCGATGGGTGAGCTGGAGGGGGAATACCTGGTGGTGCGGCCCAGTGCCGTGGTGGGCATCCGGGTGGAACCCCGGTTCAATCCCCTCGATGATGAATGACGCCTGAGCGGCTGGGGCTGCTCTGGGGCGTCACCGTGTTCTCCGGCGCCGTGGCCCAGGCGCTGGCCTGGGCCACCGGCCTGCCCGGGGTGGTGCTGCTGCTCAGCTCCGGGCTGCTGATCGGCCGCGCCGGCCTGGGGCTGGTGGAACCCCTGGATCTGGGGCCCGGCCTGGGCACGATCGTGGGTCTGCTGGTGAGCCTGGTGCTGTTTGAGGGCGGCCTCAACCTGCGCCTGCCCGCCGATGGCACCCGCCAGGCGGTGCTGCGCATCTGTGCCGTGCGCCTGGTGCTGGCCCTGCTGGGCGGGCTGCTGCTGGCCCACGGCCTGGCCGGCCTGAACTGGCCCCTGGCGGCGGTGTTCAGCGCCATCGTGCTGGCCACCGGCCCCACGGTGGTGAATCCGCTCGTGCGCCAGATCGGCCTGGCGGCGCCCCTGGGGGAGGTGCTGGAGGGGGAGGGGCTGGTGCTGGAGCCGATCGGCGCCGTGCTGGCCCTGCTGCTCCTGGAGCTGCTGCTCGGCACCCTGCACGGCTGGCGGGAGCTGGCCACCGGGCTGCTGCAGCGGCTCGGCGGCGGCGTGCTGATCGGTGCCGCCTGCGGCTGGCTGCTGGCCGAGCTGCTGCGCCGCATCCCCGCCTCGGCCGGCAACGGCGCCCTGCGCCTGCAGCTCAGCCTCGGCATCCTGTTTCTGATGTTCACCGGCTGCGAGCAGGTGCTGCCGGAATCGGGCCTGCCCGCTGCCGTGGCCGCCGGCGTGGTGGTGGGTCGCCGCCCCGACACCGACGCCAAGGAGCTCGATGAGCTGATCCGCCAGCTGGCCCAGCTGGCGATCACGATGCTGTTTCCCCTGCTCGCCGCCGACGTCACCTTCGCCCAGCTCAGCCCCCTGGGCTGGGGCGGCGTGGCCTGCGTGCTGGCGTTGATGCTGGTGCTGCGGCCCCTGGCCATCGGCCTGGCCACCTGGGGGATGGGCTTCAGCCTCGCCCAGCGGGCCCTGCTCAGCTGGCTGGCGCCGCGGGGCATCGTCACGGCCGCGGTGGCCAGCCTGTTCGCCATCCGCCTGGAGCAGGCGGGGGTGGTGGGGGCCGGGCGACTGCAGGGGCTGGTGTTCCTCACCATCCTGCTCACCGTGGGCCTGCAGGGCCTAAGTGCCGGCCCCCTGGCCCGCCGCCTGGGGCTCACTGAGGCAGATGGCTCAGAGGCAGGGGGCTCAGAGGCAGCGGGCGATGCGGGGGAGGTCGTCGCCGCTGCGGTGCAGCAGCAGCCAGGTGGTGAGTAGGTCGGGCCCCTGCAGGCTGCCCAGCAGGGCGGCGCGCAGGCTCTTCATGATCACCCCCTTCTTCACGCCGGCGGCCGCGGCGGCTTCGCTGAGCAGGGCCTGGGCCTGATCGGCGCCGAGGTCGGAGGCTGTCAGGGGCTCGAGGGCCTCGGCCAGGGCCGCCAGGGCCGCCCGGGCCCCCGCCACCTCCAGCTGGGCGCGGGCGGCGTCGTTGAGCTCCGGGGTGGTGAAGAACGGTTCGGCCTGCTCCACCCCATCGGCCAGCAGGGTGAGGGAGGGGCCCAGCAGTTCGCTGAGCTGGCACTGCCAGGCGGGATCGGCCTGCACGGGGTTGGCCGCGCCGGCCTGGCCCCAGCCGCGCTCGGCCCACAGGGGTGCCAGCTGCTGCCGCAGGCTCTCGGCGCCCTGCTCGCGCAGCACCTGGCCGTTGAGCCAGTTGAGCTTGTCCCAGTCGAAACGGGCGCCGGCCCGGTTCACCCGCTCGAAGCCGAACACTGCGGCCGCCTGCTGGAGGCTGAAGCGCTCGCCCATCCCCTCCGGCGGCGACCAGCCCAGCAGGGTCATGTAGTTGGCCAGGGCGGTGGCGCTGTAGCCCATGGCCCGGAAGTCGCTGATCGAGGTCACCCCGTCGCGCTTGGAGAGCTTCTTGCCCTCCTGGTTGAGGATCAGCGGCGTGTGGGCGAACGCCGGCGCCGGCTGGCCCAGGGCCTCGTAGAGCAGCAGCTGCTTGGCGGTGTTGGCGATGTGGTCCTCGCCGCGGATCACGTGGCTGATGGCCATGGCGGCGTCGTCCACCACCACCACCAGGTTGTAGAGGGGATCGCCGATCCGGTGTGCCGGGGCGCGGCGGGCAATCACCATGTCGCCGCCCAGATCGCGGCCGCTCCAGCGCATCTCCCCGCGCACCAGATCCGTCCAGGTGATCGTGCGGTCGTCGTCGATGCGGAAGCGCACCACCGGCTCACGGCCCTCGGCGATGTAGGCCTGCTCCTGCTCGGGGCTGAGATCGCGGTGGCGGTTGTCGTAGCGGGGGGCCTGCTTGGCGGCGGCCTGCTGCTCGCGCATGGCCGTGAGCTCCTCCTCGCTGGCGTAGCAGCGGTAGGCCTGGCCGGCATCGAGCAGCTGCTGGATGGCGGCGCGGTGCTGCTCCAGCCGCTGGCTCTGGATCACCGGCTCCTCGTCCCAGTCGAGCCCCAGCCAGCGCAGGCCGTCGAGGATGTTGGCGGTGTATTCCGGCTTGCTGCGCTCCCGGTCGGTGTCCTCGATGCGCAGCAGAAAGCGGCCGCCGCTGTGGCGGGCGAACAGCCAGTTGAACACCGCCGTGCGCGCCGTGCCGATGTGCAGGGTGCCGGTGGGGCTGGGGGCCAGGCGAACGCGAACGGAACGCGCCTCAGCTGTCACAGCCGGCTCTCCTGAGGTGGAATGGAAACGGGACTGACGGGATTCGAACCCGCAACTTCCGCCGTGACAGGGCGGTGCTCTAACCGGTTGAACTACAGTCCCAGATCGCCCTGAGGGCGTTGGCCCAAGTCGCCCGAAGGACGCTGGCCCAGGCCGTCCGGAGGGCGGCTGACATCGCTGGTGCGATCAGAAAAGTATCCGCTGCAGCCCCCCCCTCCGTCAACAACACCGCAAGGAACGCTGCGGAGGGGAATGGGGGAAGAATGCGGGCTGGAATCAGGGGCGGAACCCGGCCGGTTCGATCAGGCGCACCTGATTTCCGCGGGCGGTGAATTCCCGACCTTGATCACTCTGAACAACAACGCGTCCACCGGATTTGACCCGAATCACACGGGCACGAACCCAGCCCAGGGCTGCGGATTCGAGCACCTTGACCACATCTCCGGGTTGAAGATCCAACTCCATAGTCAGCGGGGAGAAACGGCGAGGCGAGAACAGAAAACCGCCAACGGAGTTGAGCGGTGGGGACATCGAGCGCGCCGTGGAGGACTTGAACCCCCGACATCAGGTTTTGGAGACCTGCGTTCTACCAACTGAACTAACGGCGCAGGGGTGATGTCCCCGGAATCAACATGGTGACAGGAGGCCGGCGAAGCTGGCTCAGCGGACGCTGGCTCAGCGATCGAAGCGCTGCTTGACCCGGGTGGCTTTACCCACCCGATCCCGCAGGTAGAAGAGCTTCGCTCGGCGAACCTTACCGCGCCGCTCCACCTTCACGGAGGCCACCTGGGGGCTGTGAAGCATGAAGATCCGTTCCACGCCCACGCCCTGGAAGATGCGGCGCACGGTGATGGTGGCGTTGAGGCCGCCGTGGCGCTTGGCGATCACCACCCCCTCGTAGGGCTGCACGCGCTCCTTGCTGCCCTCACGGATGCGCACACCCACCTTCACGGTGTCGCCCACGTAGATGTCTGGCAGCTCGCTCTTGAGCTGCTCGGCCTCGAAGGCGCGGATCATCTCCTGGGCGCTCAGGCGGCCGACGCGCGGCTTGGCCGTTTCACCAGCAGGCTTGTCCTGCACAGCCACGTCCTGGATCTCACCGGTTGAGACCTCTCCGGTTGAGACCTCTCCGGCGAGTTCACCGGTCTGTGTGTCCTCAGCTGCCATCTCAGCTCCGCAACGCCTGGCCAAACCAAGAGTGTACCGGCCGGGGTGTCACCCCCCGCCTCGGCGCAGACGCTGCAGGGCCATGGCCCCGCCGCTCACCAGCATCCACAGCAGGCCGAGGCCATTGAGCAGCACGTAGAGCGTTTCGCCGCTGGTTCCAAACCAGCCCGTGAGCCATTCCCCCTCGTGCAGCACCATCAGCAGGTGGGCCTGGTCGCGGTCGAGGCCGCCCCAGTCGCGCAGCAGCCGGTAGCCCATCCCGGTGCCCACGGTGAGCAGCAGCGGCAGCAGCACCAGCGGCGCCAGGGCGGCGTGCAGGCGGCGCAGGCGCTGAACCAGCGGAGCGGGCAAGAGGGGCATCGGTGCGCGAGAACCGGGCGGTGGCAGGTGCACCGTTGATAGCTTGACCCTGAATCCGTGCCCAGGTCGCAGGGCTGCCGCCCTCCCCCCCTTCATGAATCTCTTCGCCGATCTGCTGGCCAGCACCACCGGCACCCGCTCGGCCGGCACCCAGGGGGCCAGCCCCTCCCCCCTGGTGGCGGCGGGGCCGCGCATCCAGAAATCCCGCCGCGGCGTGGAGGTGAAGAGCGCCCGCGAGATCGCCACCATGCGCCAGGCCAGCCGCATCGTGGCCACGGTGCTGCGCGAAACCATGGAGATGGCCGCTCCCGGCATGACCACCGGCGACCTTGACGCCCACGCCGAGCGTCGCATCCGTGAGCTGGGTGCCACCCCCAGCTTCAAGGGCTACCACGGTTTCCCGGCCAGCATCTGTGCCTCGATCAACAACGAGGTGGTGCACGGCATCCCCAGCGGCAAGCGGGTGATCAAGGCCGGTGACCTGCTCAAGGTGGACACCGGCGCCTACTTCGACGGCTACCACGGCGACAGCTGCGTGACCCTCTGCGTGGGTGAGGAGAGCTCTGAGGACGCCCGGCGTCTGGCGCGGGTGGCCCAGGAGTCGCTGATGCAGGGCCTGGCCCGCATCAAGGCCGGCAACACCCTGCTCGACATCGCCGGCGCCGTGCAGGATCACGTGGAGGCCCACGGCTATGCGGTGGTGGAGGACTACACGGGCCACGGAGTGGGCCGCAACCTGCACGAGGAGCCCTCGGTGTTCAACTTCCGCACCCGCGACCTGCCGAACATGACCCTGCGGGCCGGCATGACCCTGGCGGTGGAGCCGATCCTCAACGCCGGCAGCAAGGCCTGCCGCACCCTCAAGGACCGCTGGACCGTGGTGACGGTGGATGGCAGCCTCTCGGCCCAGTGGGAGCACACCATCGCCGTGACCAGCGACGGCTGCGAGATCCTCACCGACCGCGATTTCTAGGGCTTGGCGGCCGCTCCGGCACCCCGGGTGAGCAGCCCGAAGTAAGCCCAGCGGCCCAGGGTGGCCAGGGGCATCAGCAGGTAGGTGAGGGGGTTGGGGGTCACGATGATCAGGTTCAGGCCCAGCCGCGCCTGGGCCAGGATCTGCCCCGCCACGAAGTCAGCGCCCATCACGCCCACGGGATTGAGGGACGAGCGGAACGGTCCCAGCACCAGGCGCCGGATGCGCAGCCGGGGGCCGGCCGGGTCGTGGGCCAGGTCGAGGGCCCGCAGGCTCACCAGCTGGCCCAGCAGCCGCTTGCTGATCTCATAGAGCGGACTGAGGGCGGGCTGGATCTCGGCCTCCGAGGTGTTCAGCCACACCTCGGCCCGGGGGCGGGCGCTCTGCTCACCCTCCCGGGCCCTGCGCTCGGACACCACGGCGGCGAACTGCTCCAGCAGCCGCCAGCTGCTGAGGGCATTCACCTCCAGGGAGCGCTCGGTGGCGGCGGCGCTGCGCTCGCCATACACGTTCACGCCGTGGTTGAGCACGAGCACGTCCACCTCCTGCAGCAGCTCCCGCAGGTCGGGTTCCTGGCCCACGCACCAGGTCACATCCCGCAGGGCGATCGGCTGGCCGGCCGCATCGCGCAGCTCCAGCTGGCGCGGCCCGCAGCTGAGGGCGATCAGCCGGGCGCCGCGCCGGTGCCACTGGCGCAGCAGCGCCTGGCCGAGGCTGCCGCTGGCGCCGGTGATCGCCACGCAGGGGGGTGAGGGCATCGCCGGGTGGAGGTTGACGTCTGGCGACAAGTGGGCAACAGAGCTGCCTGGGGGGCCCATCATGAAGTCCAAGGGACTGGGTTGTGCCTAGATCAGTGGCAACCCCGCATCCGCAACGCGCTGTCTGTCCCATCCCCCATGATCTTTCCACCACCACCACCGCCCGGCGACGGCTTCAAGCCCCCAGCCAACGGCGTGGCACTCTTTGATTCAGCCGGGATTGATCCAGCCTCGATCCTCGAGCCGCTGGTGCCCCTGTTCGCCCCCTACTGCGGGGGGGTGACCCAGCAGCTGCTGCTGGAAGGGGCCGTGGGGCAGCTGCTGATGGGGGAATGGAACGGTGAGCGGCGTCTGGAGGGGGATGGCGTGCGCGCGTTCAGCCTGCGCTGGCACGGCGAGCCGGCACCCCTGGAAACCCTGCGCTGCGAGCTGCAGTTCCCCGATCTGCCGGCGGTGCGCTACGAGTTCACCCTGCCGGCCTATCAGCTGGTGCTGTGGCTGATGCAGCGCCATGAGCACCAGTTGCCGGTGAGCTTCTGGCGCTGGTTGCTGCTCGGCGAACGGCCCCGTTCAGCCAGCGGTGCCTCGCCCCTGGATGGAGCGACAGCGGTTGCCTAGCCTGCGGTCTCCGGCGAGAACACTGATGGCCCCCACGTTGTTGATCGGCTCCTGTCAGCCGTTCAGTGGCAAATCGGCCGTGGTGCTCGGCCTGGCCCGCCAGTTGCTGCGCGCCGGTGTGGCGGTGCGCTTCGGCAAACCGCTGGCCTCCGCCCCCGAGAACGGCGAACCAGCCACTGGCGATGGCCCCCTGCTGGACGCCGACGTGCGCTTCGTGGGCGCCACCCTGCGCCTGAGCGACGACCAGCTGCTGCCCTCGCTCTACAGCCTCGAGCTGGCTGAGGTGCACCGCCGCCTGCTGGCCGGTGAGCTGCAACCTGGCGATGGCTATGACCGCCTGCAGGCCCTGTTGGCTGCGGGCGGGCCCGGGCTCAACCTGCTGGAGGCGCCCGGCAGCCTGGTGGAGGGTCTGCTCTATGGCCTCAGCCTCCCCCAGCTGGCCCACGGTCTCGATGCCCCCGTGCTGCTGGTGGAGTTGTGGACGGATGTGCGCAGTGTGGATGCGCTGCTGGCAGCCCGGGCCGCCCTCGGTGAACGGCTGGCGGGGGTGGTGCTCAACGGCGTTGACCCCGATCGGCTCGCGGACCTGCGCCAGGAGATCGTGCCCGCCCTCGAGCGCCTCGGCATCCCGGTGCTGGGCGTGATGCCCCGCAGCCCCCTGCTGCGCAGCGTCACCGTGGAGGAGCTCGTGCGTCGCCTGCAGGCCGAGGTGCTCTGCAGCCACGACCGGCTCGATCTGCTGGTGGAAACCCTCTCGATCGGCGCCATGAACGTGAACTCCGCCATGGAGTTCTTCCGCCGCCGCCGCAACATGGCCGTGGTCACCGGAGCCGACCGCACCGACATCCAGCTGGCGGCCCTGGAGGCCTCCACCCAGTGCCTGATCCTCACCGGTGTGGGTGACCCCCTGCCCCAGCTCGTCACCCGCGCTGAGGAACTGGATGTGCCCCTGCTGAAGGTGGAGCACGACACCCTCACCACGGTGGAGGTGATCGAGCAGGCCTTCGGCCATGTGCGCCTGCATGAGGCCGTCAAGGCCACCTACGCGGTGCGGCTCGTGGAGGAGCACTGCAACTTCGCCTCCTTGTTTCAACGCCTGGCGCTGCCCCAGCCGGTGGCCTGAATCCCCCGAGACCACTGCTAGTTTCTGGGTGCCGCCTGGGCTTTGGTGTGACCCGGTCTCTGGATATTGCCGCCTTGGATCGCATCGATACGCTGGCCCAGGAGCTGGCGATGCTCCAGGACCGCAGCAAACGCCGCATCGCCATCCTCGGCAGCCGCCATGTGCCGGTGGTGTCGATCCATCTGGTGGAACTGGTGGCCCGCTCCCTCGCCCAGGAGGGCCACAGCCTGATCACCTCCGGCTCCCAGGGGGTGAACGCCGCCGTGATCCGCAGCGTGCTGGAGATCGACCCCGGCAAGCTCACGGTGCTGCTGCCCCAGAGCCTCGATCGTCAGCCCGGTGAATCCCGCGAGCAGCTGGAGCGGGTGCTGCACCTGGTGGAGAAGCCCGAGCACGATGATCTGCCCCTGCCCATGGCCAGCAGCCTCTGCAACCAGGAGATCATCAGTCGCTGCGACCAGCTGATCTGCTACGCCTTCCACGACAGCGAAACGCTGCTGGCGAGCGTGCGGCTGGCCGAGGAGATGGGCAAGGTGGTGAGCCTGATGTATTTCGACTGATCGGCGCCTGAATCAGCCCTGGGCAGCCAGCACCGCCTTCAGCCCCTCCACGTAGAGCAGGCCGCTGCAGGTGAGGCCACCGGCCCAGCACAGGCCCCGCAGCGGCGGCACGTTGCCCAGGTAGGCGCCGATGTAGGCCAGGCGCAGGACCGGGTGCAGCCAGGCGGCCACCACCGCCACCGTCACCGCCAGCGGGGCCCCCTCTCCCGCGCCGCCCACCCCGGCCAGCAGGCAGAGCAGGGCCGCCGGCGCGTGCAGGCTGAAGGCCTCGAAGCAGTTCTGGTGGGCCCAGGCCGCCCGCTTGCCCCAGGCCGGCAGCCGCTCGAACATCGCCCTGGGGGCCGCCAGGTCGGCCATCTGGAAATCGGCCTGGGAGCGAGCCGCCCCCAGGGGCACGGTGCTGAACACCACCACCGCCGAGCTCAGCAGCAGCGACCAGGCGAAGTGAGCAGAGGCTGAGGTGTGGGAGGCGGTGGCGAGCAGCATGGTGGGGGCCGGAAGCGGCCTTTTTCTAGGGTGGCCCACACCCCCCAGCGCGGATCCGTCCCATGGCTGAGTCCTTCTCCTTCGACGTCGTGTCGGATTTCGACCGCCAGGAGCTGGTGAACGCCGTGGATCAGGTGCGCCGCGAGCTGGTGCAGCGCTACGACCTCAAGGACTCCGCCACCACCCTCGAGCTGGAGGAGGCCAGCCTCACGATCACCACCGCCAGCGACATGACCCTGCAGGCGGTGGGCGATGTGCTGCGCCAGAAGGCCACCAAGCGCAACCTGTCGCTGAAGATCTTCGACTTCCAGGATCCCGAGGCCGTGGGCGGCAACCGGGTGAAGCAGGAGGTGAAGCTGCGCAAGGGCCTCAGCCAGGAGCTGGCCAAAGCCCTCAGCAAACAGGTGCGCGACGCCATCAAGAAGGTGACGGTGGCGATCCAGGGCGACAGCCTGCGGGTGACCAGCAAGAACAAGGACGACCTGCAGCAGGTGATCCAGCTGCTCAAGGGGCAGGAGGAGGAGCTGGAGGTGGCGCTGCAGTTCCAGAACTACCGTTGAGTACCCCGGCGCTGTTCGCTAAAACCCGCTTTCTCGAGGCTCAGATCGATGAGTTCCTCGACAAGGTGTCGGAGGGTGCCATCTATTTCCAGCGCGGCATCGAGCTGCTGCTGGAGCGCGGGGTGGTGGAGGAAACCGAGCGCAAGCTCGAGCAGTTGATGCAGCTCAAGGAGCGCGCCAACGAGCTGCGCCGGGCCGTGGTGAACACGCTCTACACGGAGATGCTGATCCCCGACTTCCGCGGCGATGTGCTGCGCCTGCTCACCCATCTCTATGCCCTCCTGGACGCCACCAAGAACGTGTTCCAGGAACTGCTGATCGGCTACACCGGGGCGATCGAGGGGGCTGAAGCGATTGCCGAGGTGAAGGAACTGGTGGCGGTGGTGGCCCAGAGCCTGCAGGAGGCGGTGCGGGGGGCGCGGGCCTTCTTCCGCAATCCGGAAGCCGTGCGCGATCACATCAACCACATCCGTGTCTACGAGTCGGAGGCCGATGCCATCACCCTGCGGCTGATGAAGGCCCTGTTCGCCTCCGATCGGCCGCTGGAACGCAAACTGCTGGCCCGCGACGCCCTGGAGGTGATCGATGGCCTGGCCGACCGGGCCGAGGAGATCAGCGACGAGCTCTCGATCCTGGCGATCAAGCGGGTGCTCTGACGGTGGGCAGCCTGCTGTTTCTCTCCAGCGGGCTGTTCCTGGGCTGGACGCTGGGCGCCAACGACGCCTCCAACGTGTTCGGCTCGGCGGTGGGCAGCCGCATGCTGCGCTTCTCCACCGCCGCCGTTCTCTGCAGCGTGTTCGTGATCATCGGCGCGGTGACCGCCGGTGCCGGCGCCTCCGGCGGCCTCGGTGAGCTGGGGGCCGTGAACGCCCTGGCCGGCTCGTTCACCACCGCCCTGGCCGCCGCCGCAACCATGACCTGGATGACCCGCGCCGGCCTGCCGGCCTCCACCACCCAGGCGGTGGTGGGGGCGATCGTGGGCTGGAACTGGTTCAGCGGCTCGATCACCGACCTCAGCCAGCTCTCCCGCATCGTCGCCACCTGGGTGCTGTCCCCCCTGCTGGCGGCCCTGTTCGCGGCCGGGCTCTACCGGTTGGTGGTGGCCGGCATCCGCCGCACCCGCCCCCACCTGCTGCGGCTCGACGCCAACCTGCGGGTGGGCCTGATCCTGGCCGGGGTGTTCGGCTCCTACAGCCTCGGTGCCAACAACATCGGCAACGTGATGGGGGTGTTCGTGCCCGCCTCCCCCTTCCAGGAGCTGAGCATCGCCGGCCTGGTGCGGCTGAGCGGCGAGGAGCAGCTGTTCCTGCTTGGCGCCATCGCCATCGCCGTGGGCGTGTTCACCTACTCCCGGCGCGTGATGACCACCGTGGGCGGCAGCCTGATGACCCTCTCACCGCTGGCGGCGCTGGTGGTGGTGGTGGCCAATGCCCTGGTGCTGTTCGTGTTCTCCTCGCGGCAGCTGTCGGCGTTCGTGGTGGCCCTGGGGCTGCCGCCGATCCCCCTGATTCCCGTGTCCAGTTCCCAGGCGGTGATCGGCGCGGTGCTGGGCATCGGCCTGCTGCAGGGTGCCCGCGGCGTGCGCCAGATCCGCTGGGATGTGCTGGGGCGGATCGCCTCCGGCTGGCTCACCACGCCGGTGATCGCCGCGCTGGTGTCGTTCGTGCTGCTGTTCGTGGTGCAGAACGTGTTCGGCCAGCAGGTGTATCGGCCGGTGGCCTACCAGCTCTCACCGCCGGCCCTGGTGCGGCTGGCCCAGGTCGGCATCCCCACCGAGGCCCTGGCCATGGACCGGGAGCCGGTGCAGGGGGCGGTGCGCTTCCGGGGCTGGCTGCGCCGCCAGGTGCGCCTGGACCCGGCCGAGGAGGCGCTGGTGCTGCGGATCGCCGAGATCCGTCCGGTGTCGATCCACGCCGAGGGCCTGCGGGCCCTGGAGGACACACCCCTGTCACCGGCTTACCGCGTGGCGGTGGCGGCCCTGCAGGGCCGCAGCTTTCTGCACCCCTGGCAGCTGGCCGAGGCCCTGGCCCGCCAGAGCCCCCTGTGGAGCCTGCCGTCGGCGGCGCCCGTGGCCGCGGTGAAGCGTCAGGAGGCCCAGCTGGCGCTGGTGCTCGACACCTTCACGGCCGCTCCGGAGGCGGCTGGCCGCCTGCCGCCGTCGCCGCCTTCCCTAGCCTCGCCCCAGGCGGAGGGCTGATGGTGGTGCGGGCTTCCGCAGGCTGGAGCTTCTGGATTGATCGCGGCGGCACCTTCACCGATGTGATCGGTCGTGCTCCAGGCGGTGGCCTGCATGTGCGCAAGGTGCTCTCGGTGCAGCCGGAGCGGCCGGGAGACCCGGCGGTGAACGCCATCGCCGAGCTGCTGGCGGCCCTGGCCGGCGATGCCACCCCGGCCCCGGTGGCGGAGGTGCGGCTGGGCACCACCGTGGCCACCAATGCCCTGCTCGAGCACCGCGGCGCGCCGGTGCTGCTGCTGATCAACAGCGGCCTGGCCGACCTGCTGGAGATCGGCGACCAGCACCGTGCCCAGATCTTCGCCCTGGCGATCGAGAAGCCCCGGCCCCTGCAGGTGCGGGTGCTGGAGGTGGAGGGCCGGCTGGCGGCCGACGGCAGCGAGCTCGAACCCCTGCAGCTCGACGACGTCCTCGCGGCCGGGTTGCGTGCCGCCATGGCCGATGGCTACCGCAGCTGTGCCGTGGCCCTGCTGCACGCCTGCCGCAACCCCGACCACGAGCGCCGGCTGGCCGCCTGGCTGGAGGGCTTCGGCTTCGAGCGGCTGGCCCTCTCCCACCAGCTCAGCCGCCAGCCGCGCCTGGTGCCCCGCGGCCACACCACCCTGGTGGAGGCGGCGGTGGCGCCGGTGCTCGACGCCTATCTGGAGCAGGTGCGCGGCGCCCTCGGGCCGGGGCCGCGGCTGCGGGTGATGCGCTCCAGCGGCTCGCTGGCCGCTCCCGAGCTGCTGCACGCCAAGGACACGATCCTCTCCGGTCCGGCCGGCGGCATGGTGGGGGCGGTGGCGGTGGCCGAGCAGGCCCTGGCGGCGGCGGGCCAGGCGCCCCGGCCGGTGGTGGGCTTCGACATGGGCGGCACCTCCACCGACGTGTTCCACTTCGATCCGGCCCTCGCCGGCCTGGCCTGGGAGCGCCAGCCGGAAACGGAGATCGCCGGGCTGCGGCTGCAGGCGCCGATGCTGCCGATCCACACGGTGGCCGCCGGTGGCGGCTCGATCGTGCGCTTCGACGGCCAGCGGCTGCTGGTGGGTCCCGAGTCGGCCGGCGCCGATCCCGGCCCGGCCGCCTACCGCCGCGGCGGCCCCGCCACGATCACCGACGCCAACCTGCTGCTGGGCCGGTTGCCGGCCGCGGCCCTGCCGGCGGTGTTCGGCCCCGGCGGCGATCAGAGCGCCGACCTGGCGGCCGCCCGCCAGCGCTTCGAGGCCCTGGCGGCGGCGATCGGTGTGAGCCCCGAACGGGTGGCCGCCGGTGCCCTGGCGATCGCCATCGAAACCATGGCCGCCGCCATCCGCCGCATCTCGATCCAGCGCGGCCACGACCTGCGCGGTGCCCTGCTGGTGAGCTACGGCGGCGCCGGCGGTCAGCACGCCTGCCGCCTGGCCGAGGCGCTGGGGCTGAGCCAGGTGCTGCTGCACCCCCTGGCCGGCGTGCTCTCGGCCTACGGCATCGGCCGCGCCGAGCAGCGGCTGCTGCTGGAGCGCTCGCCCCGGCTGCCGCTCAGCGCCGCCACCCTGGGGCAGCTGCGCCGCCAGGCCGAGGCCCTCAGCGCCCAGGCCCGCGCCGATCTGCAGCGGGCCGGCGACCTGGCCGCCGGCGAGGGGGGCCGGGTGTGGTGGCGGCTGGAGCTGCGGTTCGCCGCCAGCGAGCAGGGGCTGGTGGTGGCCTGGGAGCCGCCGGATGGCCCCGAGGCGGATGAGCTCGAGGCGGATGGGCCCGGGGCGGACGGGCCCGGGGCGGTGGCCGGTGAGCTGGAGCGCCTGCGGCAGGCCTTCGCCCGCAGCCACCAGCGGCGCTTCGGCTACCGGCCAGATCTCACGGCCGATCTGGTGGTGGAGCGCCTGCTGGTGGAGCTGGCCGAGCCCCTGCGCCCGCTGCCGCCGGCCCGGCTGGTGGCCGCTGGCCATGGGCCGGGCGCTGAGTTGGGCCCCCAGGCGGTGCCGGTGTGGCTCACCATCAATCGCGGCCCCCAACCGGTGCCCCTGTGGCGGCGGGATCAGCTGCGGCCTGGCCAGGAGCTGCAGGGTCCGGCGCTGCTGCTCGATCCCACCAGCACCACCCTGCTGGAGCCCCACTGGAGCGGCCAGCTGCTGGCTGATGGCGCCCTGCTGCTGCGCCATCAGCCTGCCCCCGCCACCGCCCCTGCCCCTGCCACTGCCGCGCCCACGGCCCCAGCCGCCGGGCCGCCCGACCCCACCCTGCTGGAGCTCTACAACCACCGCTTCTCGGCCATCGCCGAGCAGATGGGGGTGCAGCTGCAGCAGAGCGCCCGCTCGGTGAACATCCGCGAGCGGCTCGACTTCTCCTGCGCCGTGTTCGACGGCCGCGGCCGTCTGGTGGCCAATGCCCCCCACATCCCCGTGCACCTGGGCTCGATGGGCGACAGCGTCGCCGCCCTGCTGGCCGCCATCGCCGCCGGCCAGCGGGATCCCCTGGCGCCGGGGGATGTGGTGCTCGCCAACAACCCCTACAACGGCGGCACCCACCTGCCCGACATCACCGCCATTACGCCGGTGTTCGTGGACGGCGCCGGAGGGGCCGGTGCGGTCGCCGCTGCGCCGTTGCCTGGCGCCCCCCTCTTCTACGTGGCCAGCCGAGGCCACCACGCCGATGTGGGCGGCATCACCCCCGGCTCGATGCCCCCCTTCAGCCGCTGCATCGACGACGAGGGGCTGCTGCTCGACAACGCCCCCTTCCTGCGGGGCGGTGACCTGGATGAGCGGGCCTGGCTGGAGCGCTTCGCCGCCGGCCCCCATCCGGTGCGCAACCCCGGCCAGCTGCTGGCCGACCTCAAGGCCCAGGCGGCGGCCAACCGCCTCGGTGTGCGCGAGCTGCAGCGGCTGCTGGGCCTGGCCGGCCGCGAGGAGGTGGAGGCCTACATGGCCCATGTGCAGGCCAACGCGGCCGAGGCGGTGCGCCGGGCCCTGGGCAGGCTCCAGAGCGGCAGCGCCGAGGTGGAGCTCGACGACGGCAGCCGCATCGCCGTGGCCGTGAGCCTCGATCATCGGCGCCGCCGGGCCCGCATCGACTTCAGCGGCACCTCCCCCCAGCAGGCCGGCAACCACAACGCCCCCCTGGCGATCACCAAGGCGGTGGTGCTCTACGTGTTCCGCTGCCTGGTGGGGGAGGACATCCCCCTCAACGCCGGCTGCTTCGAGCCCCTGGAGCTGGTGGTGCCCGAGGGCTCCCTGCTGCGGCCGCGGCCGCCGGCGGCGGTGGTGGCGGGCAACGTGGAAACCTCCCAGGCCCTGGCGAATGCCCTGTTTGCCGCCCTCGGCATCCAGGCAGCGGCCCAGGGCACGATGAACAACCTCAGCTTCGGCGACGCGCGCCTGCAGTACTACGAAACGATCTGCGGCGGCTGCGGTGGCGGCCGCACGCCCGCCGGCGAGGGCTTTGCCGGCGCCTCGGCGGTGCAGAGCCACATGACCAACTCCCGCCTCACCGACCCGGAGGTGCTGGAGGCGCGCTTCCCGGTGCGGCTGGAGGCCTTCGCCATCCGCCGCGGTTCCGGCGGTGCCGGCCGCTGGCCCGGGGGCGACGGGGTGGTGCGGCGCCTGCGCTTCCTGGCACCGATGACCGTGGCGCTGCTCAGCGGCAGCCGGCGGGTGGCCCCCTTCGGCCTGGCCGGCGGCAAGCCTGGGCTGGTGGGTCGCAACCGTCTGCTGCGGGCCGGTGCTGCCGGTATCGACGGGGCGGCGAAGCCCCTGCAGGAGGTGCTGCCCGGCGCGGCCCAGATCGAGGTGGTGGCCGGTGATGTGCTGGTGATCGAGACCCCCGGCGGCGGCGGCTTCGGCGCTGCTGATCCGGCCACCGCAGGCGATACGGCTGATCCAGCCTTCACATAGGCGCCCAGACCTCTCCATCCGCTCCAGAGTGGGGGCCGGCGCCGTGGGTTCGGCAGGAGCAGCGATGAGCGTTCTGATCAGCTACTCCAAGGTGCTCGAGATCGCCGGCGACATCATTCGCGTGGAGGTGCCCCCCGGCGGTCACGACAGCGACGGCGCGCCCCGCTTCAACGATCTGGCCGTGGTGCACGCCGCCGATGGCAGCCAGTCGCTGGCGCAGGTGATCGATCTGCGCGAACACTCGGTGGCGCTGCAGGTGTTCAGCGGCACCAAGGGGGTGTCCACCGCCTCCCAGGTGCGCTTCCTCGGCCACCCGATGACGGTGACCTACTCCGGCAACATTCTGGGCCGGGTGTTCCGCGGCACCGGCGAGCCCATCGACGGCGGCCCCGACCTGTCCGGAGATCCCCGCGTCACCATCGGTGGGCCGTCGGTGAACCCGATGCGGCGCGTGCTGGCCTCGAAGATGATCCGCACCAACGTGCCGATGATCGACGTCTACAACTGCTTGGTGGAGAGCCAGAAGATCCCGATCTTTTCGGTGTCGGGCGAACCGTTCAACGCCTTTCTGGGGCGGATCGGCATCCAGGCCGACGCCGACGTGGTGATCTTCGGCGGCCTCGGCCTGATCTTCGACGACTACTACGCGTTCCGCAAAACCTTCGAAGACGCCGGCGTGTTTCACCGCACGGTGATGTTCGTGAACCTGGCCTCCGATTCGATCGTGGAGCGCATGCTGATCCCGGACATGGCCCTGGCGGTGGCGGAGCGCTTCGCGGTGGAGGAGGGCAAGCGGGTGCTGGTGCTGCTCACCGACATGACCGCCTTCGCCGATGCCCTCAAGGAGGTGAGCATCGCCATGGATCAGGTGCCGGCCAACCGGGGCTATCCGGGCGACCTCTACTCCCAGCTCGCCCGCCGCTACGAAAAGGCCGCCGACTATGCCAAGGGCGGCTCGGTGACGCTGCTCACCGTGACCACCATGCCCGGCGGTGACATCACCCATCCGGTGCCGGACAACACCGGCTACATCACCGAAGGGCAGTTCTATCTGCACAACGGGGTGATCGATCCCTTCGGCTCGCTGTCGCGGCTCAAGCAGAACGTGATCGGCAAGCAGACCCGGGATGATCACAACCAGGTGATGAACACCACGATCCGCCTCTACTCCGGCGCCCGCGATGCCCAGCAGAAGCAGGCGATGGCCTTCGATCTCTCCAGCTACGACCAGAAGCTGATCCGCTTCGGCGATCTCTTCCGCGAGCGCTTCATGGACATCAACGTGGACATGGCCCTCGAGGCCGCCCTGGATCTGGCCTGGCAGACGATGGCGGAGTGCTTCGAGCCCCAGGAACTGCTGATGAAGCAGGAGCTGATCGACAAGTACTTCCCCAAGGCCCCATGAGGACACCCTGATGGGCCGGATCACCCTCACCAAGGCCTCGCTCAGCCGCCAGAAGGGCCTGCTCAAAACCTATGGCGCCGTGCTGCCGTCGCTGGATCTCAAGCGCCGCCAGATCAGCGCCGAGCGGGCCCGGGCGCGGCGCCAGCTGCAGGTGCTGGAGGAGCGCTGCCGCGAGCTCGAGGCCGAGGTGGCCCGCGTGTGCCCGATGCTGGCCCACGAGCACATCCGGCTCGAGGGTCTGGCCCGGGTGGTGGAGGTGCGGCTCAGCGAGGAAAACCTGATCGGCACCCGCCTGCCCCGGGTTGAGGCGATCACGGTGGCGGTGGCCCACTACGGCCTGCTCAGCCTGCCCTTCTGGGTGGATCACGTGGTGGGCTGTCTGCGGGAGGCGCTGGAGACCCAGGTTCGGCTGCAGGTGGCCCGGGAGCGGATCGAGCGGCTGGTGCAGGCCGAGCGCACCGTGACCCAGCGCTTCAACCTCTTCGACAAGGTGCTGATTCCGCGCACCCGGAGCAACATCCGCTCCATTGCCATCTATCTCTCCGACGCCGATCGGGCCGGGGTGGTGAATTCCAAGCTCGCCAAGCGCAAGAAGGAGCGGGCCCAGACGCGATGACCATCGTTCCCCTCAGCAAAGTCACCGTGATCGGCCTCACCGCCGACAAGCACGACCTCGTCGAAGGCCTGCAGCAGCTGGGCTGTGTGCATCTGATTCCGCTGCACAACCCGCAGCAGGATTCCGGGGAGGGGGCGGAGCCGTTCGTGAGCAGCCGGCCCATCGAGGATGCCCGCAAGGCCCTGCGCTACCTCGGCGATGTGCGCCGGCTGCGTCACCAGACGCGGGTTGATGCGGCGTTCGATTTCGATCGCCTGATCGCCGAGGCCCTCGCCAACCGGGGCGCCAAGCGCGAGGCCGAAGACCGAGTGCTGGCCCTGCAGGCCCGCCTGCAGCAACTGGAGCCCTGGGGTGACTTCGTGCTCCCCGATCTCGATCACCTGGGGGGGCAGCGCCTGTGGTTCTACCGGGTGCCCCAGGCGAAGGCGAAGGCGTTCCGGCAGGCCCTGGCCCAGCTCGACACCCCCTGGCAGCAGCTCTACGAGAGCCCCCGCCACCTCTATGTGGTGCTGATCGCGGCGGCGGAACCCAACGCCGCCGCCCTGCCGGTGCCCCGCTCCCGTGTGGGCTCCGAATCGCCGGCCACGGTGCGCTGTCAGCTCGATGCGGCCCGCTCCGCCCTCGAGGAGGTGGAGGCCGAGCATGAGGCCCTCAGCCGCTGGATCTTCCTGCTCTGCCGCCATCTGGCCCGCGCCGAAGACGCCCAGGCCCGGGCCGAAGCCAGCGCCATGACCCGCGACGACGACAGCCTCGTGCAGCTCCAGGGCTGGCTGCCGCGTCGGGAGCTGCCCCGGCTGGAGGCCTTCACGGCCAGCCGCGGCCTGGCCTGGCTGGCGGAAACGCCCCAGCCCCGCGACACGCCGCCCACCCTGCTGGAGAACCCCCCCGCCCTGAGCGGCGGCCAGGACCTGGTGACCTTCTACGAAACCCCCGCCTATCGCGACTGGGACCCTTCGTTGCTGGTGTTTTTCTCCTTCGCCGTGTTCTTCGCCATGATCCTGGCCGACGCCGGCTACGCCCTGGTGCTGGCCGTGGTGGTGGGCCTGTTGTGGCGGAGCATGGGCCGCACGGCCGGGGGGCGCCACTTCCGCATTCAGGCGCTGGTGGGCCTGAGCTTCGCGCTGATCTACGGCATCCTCGCCGGCAGTTATTTCGGCATCCCCCCGGCCGCCGCCTCACCGCTGGCGGCCCTGAAGGTGATCAACCTCAACGACTACGACGCGATGATGAAGCTCGCCCTGGTGGTGGGCGCCCTGCATCTGCTGCTGGCCAACGGCATCGTGGCGGTGCGGGCCACGGGTGTGGCGGCCCGGGCCCGCCCCCTGGGCTGGATGGCGGTGATCCTGGCGGGCTTCGTGCTCTACCTGGGGGCCGGCGTTGCCTGGGGGCTGCACCTGGGGGTGGGACTGGGTGTGGGCGGCCTGCTCACCATCCTGCTGCTCAGCAGTGAGCGCCGCATCTCCCATCCGGCCCACCTGCTGCTGCGGCTGATCGATGGCCTGGGTTCACTCACCAACATCTCCAAATTGTTCGGGGATGTGATGAGCTACCTGCGGCTGTTTGCCCTGGGTCTGGCCAGCGCCTCCCTGGCGGTCACGTTCAACCAACTGGCCACCCAGGTGGTGCAGTCGGGGGTGGTGCTGGCCCTGCCCATCGCCATCCTGATCCTGATCCTCGGCCATGGCATCAATCTGCTGCTGGCCGTGATCAGCGGCTTTGTTCATGGACTGCGCCTGAACTACATCGAATTCTTCAACTGGGGCCTCTCCGGTGAGGGGATTCCCTTCAAGCCATTTCTCAAAAAGGAGCCTGCTTCGTGAACGACCATCTCTCCCTCACCGTGCTCGGCTGGATCGGCATCTATGCCCCGGTGGCCCTGGGGGCGATCGGGGCCGCCATCGGCTGCACCATCGCCGGCCAGGCCGCCATCGGCGCGATGATGGAGGTGAGCAGCGGCTATGGACGCTTCGTGGGGCTCTCGGCCCTGCCCTCCTCGATGTCGATCTACGGCATCGTCGTGATGTTCATCCTCAACCGCCCCGTCACGCCGATCAATTCCGGGGGGCTGTTCGGCATCGGCGTGCTCTCGGGCCTGGCCTTCCTGGTGGCCGCCATCTACCAGGGCCTCTGCTGTGCCTCGGCGATCTCCGGCTCCAAGTCGAAGCCGGAGATCTTCGGCCTGGCCCTGGCGCCGGCGGCGATCGTGGAGGGCTTCGCCGTGTTCGCCTTCGTGTTCGCCCTGGTGGCGGCCGGTGGCATCCCCACCAGCTGAGTCCCACCCCGCCCGCCGACCCCACCAGCTCCCGCACCCCCACCCCGCCCGCGCAAGCGTCGTTCCCATGGCCCAGCAACGCTCCAGCCGCAAGGACACCCCCGTGCAGGTGGCTGCCGGGGTGGAGGGCCTGATCGCGCGCCTGCGGGATCAGGGCGTGGAGGCCGGCCGCAGCCAGGCCGAGGAGATCGTGACCCAGGCCCAGGCCGACGCCCGCCAGACCCTCGATCAGGCCCGCCAGCAGGCCGAGCGGATCGTGGCCGACGCCCGCAGGCAGGCCGGCAACCTGGAGCAATCGGGCCGTGAGGCGCTGGAACTGGCCCTGCGCGATGCCGTGCTCACCATGAAGACCCGGCTGATGGAGCGCTTCCGGGGCGAGGTGCGCCAGCTGCTGGGCGAGGAGCAACAGAAGCAGGAGTTGCTGGAGAAGATGATTCTCGAGGTGGTGGGCCGGGTGCGCCCCGAGGCCGACCGCGCCGAGCAGATCGAAGTGCTGCTGCCGCAGCGGGCGGTGGGTTTCGCCGAGCTCAGCCAGAACCCCGAGGAGCTGGCCCAGGGGGAACTCACCCAGTTCGTGCGCCTGGTGTCCGCCGGCATGCTGCGGGAGGGGGTGAGCTTCGGTGTGGGCCGAGGTCAGGCCGCCGGCCTGAGCCTGCGCCTGGTGGATCGGGAGGTGGTGCTCGACCTCAGCGACCGGGCCGTCGCTGACGCCATCCTCGAACATCTGCAGCCCCGCTTCCGGGCGCTGCTGGAGGGGGTGGTGAAGTGAGCCCCCGCTACACCACCCTGGTGGCCAGCCTGCCGCCCCTGGGGGGGTTGTTCGAGGCCCGCGAGCCGGCCATCTCCCGCCTGAAGCTGCAGAGCCGGCTCTCCCTGCTGCACCCCAACGACCGCCGCAGCCTGGATCGCGCCATCGGCATCCTCTCCCAGGGGCTCTTCGAGACCAGCAGCGACGACGGCGGCACCTCCGGCGGGGGAGCGGCCCAGGGGGGCGCCGGCGGCGATGCCCTGCTGCTGGCGGACACCCAGCGGTTCTTCCGGGAGGTGAGCAACCCGCTGCTGCGCCAACTGGTGGGCCACCGGCTCGATCTGCGCACGGTGGTGGCCGCCCTGCGTCGCCGCCACCGCGGCGAGAGCGAACCCCCCCGCGATCAGGCCTGGGGGTATGGGCCCCTGCTGCCCACGATCGAGCGCCACTGGAGTGAACCCACCCTGGGGCTGGCCGGCGTGCTCCCCTGGATCGGCGAGGCCGTGCGCCTGCTGGAGAGCAACGACCTGATCGGCCTCGAGCGCCTGCTGTTCACCCTGATCTGGCGCGAACTCGATCGCCTGGCCCAGGGCCACAACTTCGACTTCGAGGCGGTGGTGATCTACCTGGCCCGCTGGAGCCTGGTGGAGCGCTGGTCGAACTACGACACCGTTGCCGCCGCCCGGCGCTTCCGCCAGCTCGTTCATGGCGGCCTCGGCCGCTTCACCGACACCATCGCCGTCTGCGCAGCCCGATGACCGACGCGACCACAGCCGCCGCCAGCTTCAATCCCGCCCGTGTGGTGGCTGTTCAGGACGATCTGGTGACGATCGCCATGGCCCCCAGCCAGCCGCGGCCGATCCTCAAGAACGAGCTGATCTACATCTGCCCCCGGCGCCTGGATGGCGACCGGCAGGAGCGGCTCAAGGCCGAGGTGCTGCGGGTGAACGGCACCAGCGCCGATGCCCAGGTGTTCGAGAGCACCCGCGGCGTGGGGGTGGGGGATCCGGTGGAGCAGACCGGCGAGCTGCTCTCGGTGAGCCTGGGCCCGGGGCTGTTGACCCAGGTGTACGACGGGCTGCAGAACCCCCTGGCCGGCCTCGCCGCCGGCTACGGCACCTTCCTGCCCCGGGGCGCCGCGGTGACGCCCCTGGATCCGGAGGCGAAGTGGTCGTTCCAGTCCACAGCCCGGATGGGCGACACGCTGCGGGCCGGCGACGTGATCGGCACCGTGCAGGAGGGGCGCTTCAGCCACAAGATCATGGTGCCCTTCGACCTGTCGGGCACGGTGCGCCTGGACTGGATCCAGCAGGGCTCATTCACGGTGGACACCGTGGTGGCCCGCATCGTCGATGGCAGCGGCCAGAGCCGCTCGCTCACCCTGGTGCAGCACTGGCCGGTGCGCCGCCCCCTGCCCCAGCACCTGCTCGAAAACCGCACCAGCGAGCGCCTCTATCCGCAGGAGCCGATGATCACCACCCAGCGGATCATCGACACCTTTCTGCCCATCGCCCGTGGCGGCACCGGCTGCATCCCGGGGCCCTTCGGCGCCGGCAAAACCGTGCTGCAGAACCTGATCTCGCGCCACAGCGATGTGGACATCGTGCTGGTGGTGGCCTGCGGCGAACGGGCCGGTGAGGTGGTGGAAACGATCACCGAATTCCCCAAGCTCACCGACCCCAAGAGCGGCGGCTCGCTGATGGATCGCACGATCATCATCTGCAACACCTCCTCGATGCCGGTGGCGGCGCGGGAGGCCTCGATCTACACCGGCCTCACCCTCGGCGAGTACTACCGCCAGATGGGCTACAACGTGCTCCTGATCGCCGATTCCACCTCCCGCTGGGCCCAGGCGATGCGGGAAACCTCCTGCCGGCTGGAGGAGATCCCGGGGGAAGAGGCCTTCCCCGCCTATCTCGACTCCTCGATCAAGGCCATCTACGAGCGGGCCGGCATCATCCGCACCAACGACGGCAGCATCGGCAGCCTCACGATGATCGGCACCGTGTCGCCCGCCGGCGGCAACTTCGAGGAGCCGGTCACCCAGTCCACCCTCAGCACCGTGAAGACCTTTCTCGGGCTGAGTGCCGAACGGGCCTACAAGCGCTGCTATCCGGCGGTGGATCTGCTGCTCTCCTGGTCGCGCTACTTCAGCCAGCTGGAGGGCTGGTTCTCCAGTCACCTGTCGCCCGACTGGGTGCCGCGCGTGCAGCAGCTCACCGATCTGCTGCACCGCGGCGACGGGGTGCAGCAGATGATCCAGGTGACCGGCGAGGAGGGGGTGAGTCTCGACGACTTTCTCCTCTACCAGAAGGGCCAGTTCCTGGACATGGTGTATCTGCAGCAGGACGCCTTCGATGCGGTGGATGCCAGCTGTCCGCTCAGTCGCCAGCAGCGCAGCCTCGATCTGGTCTGCGACCTGATCGAGCGCCCGTATCAGTTCAGCGACAAGGCGGCCGCCCGCGACTTCTTCACGCGGCTCACCGGTCTGTTCAAGAACCTCAACTACGCCCAGGAGGAGTCCCCCAGCTTCCTCTCCTACCGGCAGCAGATCGAGGCCCTGGCCGAGGCGGCCTGCCTGCCCGTGGCCAGCTCCTGACCATGGCCCTGCGGCCGCTGATCCGTCTGCTGCTGCCGGCGCTCGGTGTGGCGGCTGGGCTGCTGGCCCCGGCCCTGCGCGCCTCGCCCCTGCAGGAGCGCGACCAGCGCTTCCATGGCGTGGTGTCGGCCGGCGGGGTGGTGGCCAGCCAGGACCGGCTGGCCTCGGAGGTGGGCGCGGCGACGCTGCGCCGGGGCGGCAACGCCGTGGACGCGGCCGTGGCCACCTCCTTTGCCCTGGCCGTGACCCTGCCCCAGGCCGGCAACCTCGGCGGTGGCGGCTTCCTGGTGCTGTGGCTGCCGGGACCGTCGCCGGCGGCCGCTCGCGGCTGCCCCACGGCCGCCGAGCTGGCGATCGGCGGCGGCACGGCCGTGGCCGTGAACTTCCGCGAAACCGCCCCCCAGGCCGCCACCGCGGATCTGTTCCTGGCGCCGGACGGCGGCGTGGATCGGCGCCTGGCCACCCGCAGCCTGCTCAGCACCGCTGTGCCGGGTACCCCGGCGGGGCTGGTGCTGGCCCAGCGCTGCTACGGCCGCCTCAGCCTGGCGGCGGTGCTGCAGCCGGCGATCGGCCTGGCCGAGGACGGTTTCGCGGTGGGTGAGCCCCTGGCCGCGTCCCTGGCCCGGGCGGTGCCCCTGCTGCAGGCCGACCCCACCTCCCGCGCGCTGTTCTACCGGCCGCCGCTGCAGCCGGGTGGTGGGCTCCGGCCCTATGCCGCCGGCGAGCGGCTGCGCCAGAGCGATCTGGCCGCCAGCCTGCGGCGCATTGCCGAGAACGGGGACGCGGGCTTCTACGCCGGCCCCACCGCCGAGCGGATCGTGGCGCTGATGGAGGAGCGGGGCGGCCTGATCAGCGCCGCCGATCTGGCCGCCTACCGCGCCCAGCTGGTGCGGCCCCTGGTGGGTCGCTTCCACGGCCATGGGCTGCTCACCATGCCGCCCCCCAGCGCCGGGGGTGTGGGGCTGCTGCAGCTGCTGCAGATCCTCGAGCCCCTGCCCCTGGAGAGCTGGGGTCCGAACAGTGCCGCCTCGCTGCACCGGCTGGTGGAGGCCATGAACCTGGTGTACCGCGACCGCAACCGCTGGCTGGGGGACCCGGACCAGGTGGCGATGCCCCTGGAGCGGCTGCTCAGCCGCCCCTATGCCGCGTCGTTGCGCCGGCAGATCGATCCCCTGAGCCATCGCCCGGCCAGCGAGCTGGATCCCGCTCGGCTGCCGGCTGCTGGTGTTGGCGGTGACAACACCACCCACCTGTCGGTGGCGGATCGCCGGGGCGGCCTGGTGGCCACCACCACCACCTTGAACTTCGCCTACGGCAACGGCATCAGCGTGCCCGGCGCCGGCTTCCTGCTCAACAACGAGATGGACGACTTCAGCGCCGCCCCGGGGCGCCCCAATGCCTTCGCTCTGGTGCAGGGGCAGGCCAACGCCATCGCCCCGGGCCGGCGGCCCCTGAGTTCGATGGCCCCCGCCCTGGTGTTCCGCCCCGATGGCCGTCCCTGGCTGGCCACCGGATCGCCGGGGGGCAGCCGCATCCCCACCACCGTGCTGCAGGTGCTGCTCAACCGGATCGTGCACGGCCACAACCTGGCCACGGCGGTGGCCAGCCCCCGGGTGCACAGCCAGCTCTGGCCCGACCGGCTCAGCCACGAGCAGGGCCTGAGCCCCGACACCCTGGCGCTGCTGGCGGCCCGGGGCCACAGCCTGGCCGCGAGCAGCGCCATGGGCTCGGCCAACAGCGTGGAGCTGCTGTGGCAGCCGGGCCCGGCGGGGTCGCCCCAGCTGGCCGGGAGCCTTGGGGTGGTGGATCCCCGCCGGCCGGAGGCTGCCGTGGCGGTGGAGTGAACCGGGATCAGCGAACCCTGATCACTCTGTGGCAATCCGTCACAGCCCCCCGCGCTCGTGTCGCGGGCTACCGATGGTGGATCTCATCTGCGCCAGGGTTCTGGCACCCCAAGCTCTCCACACGTCTCCCCGCCAACCCCCACCCGATGCTGGAGCTGCTGCCCGCGCTCAACGACCGCAACCTGCCGTGGATGGACACCATCCACCCGATCGTGGTGCACTTCGTGATCGCCATGGCGCTGATCAGCGTGGTGTTTGATCTGATCGGTCGTTTTGCCCGCCGGCCGGCCCTGTTCGAGGTGAGTTACTGGAACCTGCTGGTGGCCACCCTGGCCATCTTCGTGGCGATCATCTTCGGCCAGATCGAGGCGGGCCTGGCCAACCCCTACGGCGAGTCGAGCACGATCCTCAACCTGCACAGCACCCTGGGCTGGTCGCTGGCGGGAGTGCTGGCCCTGCTCTCCGGCTGGCGCTACGTGATCCGCAGCCGCGACCCCCTGCGCCTGCCGCCGGCCTTCCTGGGGGCCGGGGCCCTGCTCAGCGTGCTGGTGGTGGTGCAGGTGGTGCTCGGCAACCAGCTGGTGTGGGTGTACGGGCTGCACACGGTGCCCGTGGTGGAGGCCGTGCGGGCGGGCCTGGTGTGATGACAGCCCTTCCGCCTCTCGCCGCAGCCACCCTGGCGGCCCTCCCTCTGGGTGCCCTGCCGGTGGCGGAGCAGCTCGGGCCCAACCAGCTGCCCTACGCCCTGCCGATCCATCCCAACCTGGTGCACTTCACCATCGGGCTGTTCGTGATCGCGATCGTGTTCGATATCGCCGGGGCCCTGTTCCCGCTGGAGAAGCGCCTGTTCCGCTTTCTGGCCCTGCCGGTCACCCGCGCCGGCTTCCACGACGTGGGCTGGTACAACCTGCTGGCCTGCGCCGCGGTGACCTTCCTCACGGTGGCGGCCGGCTTCTACGAGATGCTCCTGGCGGTGCCGATCAAGGGGGTGAGCAGCGTCTTCGGCCTCGGCGGCCCCGCCACCATGCTCTGGCACGGGGTGGGCGGTGTGGTGGTGCTGCTGCTGATCGTGGCGATGACGGTGTGGCGCGGTCTGCAGCGCTTCCGCTGGCGCCGCGACCTGGGCCGCGAGGTGCAGTGGAGCTATCTGCTGGCCGGCCTGGGGCTGTTCGTGCTGATCGGCGTGCACGGCACCCTCGGCGCCCAGCTGGCCGGTGAGTTCGGCGTGCACATCACCGCGGCCCAGCTGCTGGCCAGCGGCGTGGATCTGCGGGAGGCCCTGCCATGACCACCACGGCCACCTCTGGCTCCCCACGGCCCTGGGCGGTGCTGCTGCTGCTGGCGGCGGTGCTCAGCGATCTGGCCGCCAGCTTCTGGATGGCCGCCCAGTCGCACCGCTGGCTGCCGGTGGCGGCTTCGGCGGCGGCCGGGCCGGTGGATGACCTGTTCGCCCTGGAGGTGGGCATCGGCAGCTTCATCTTCCTGGGCTGCAGCGGCGTGATGCTCTGGACCCTGCTGTTCAACCGCGCCCCCAAGTACGACCTCGACAACGGCGATCCGATCGAGGGCAACCTCAAGCTGGAGATCGTGTGGACGGTGATCCCGCTGGTGATCGTGATGCTGATCGCCTGGAAGGCGATCGCTGTGAGCACCACCCTCTCCACCCTGGGGGGCAAGGTGCGCGTGAGCGGCGGGCACGCGGCGATGCACGGCGCCGAGGCGCCGGCGGCCGCACCGATGGCGGCGGATGCCACCGCCGCGGCCAATCCGATCGACGTGATCGGCCGCCAGTGGAGCTGGGAGTTCATCTATCCCAACGGCGTGCACAGCAGCGAGCTGCACCTGCCCGAAGGCCAGCGCAGCTTCCTGCGCCTGAGCGCCACCGATGTGATCCACGGCTTCTACGTGCCGGCCTTCCGGCTCAAGCAGGACCTGATCCCCGGCAGCGTGATCGACTACAGCCTCATCCCCACCCGCGCCGGCCGCTACCGGCTGCGGGATTCGATGTTCAGCGGCGGCTACTTCGCCTCCAACCAGACCGACGTGGTGGTGGAGCCGCCGGAGGCCTATGAGGACTGGCTGGCCGAGGCCCTGCGCCAGCCGTTGCGCCCGGCCGCCAATGCCGCCACCGATCTCTACAACCAGCGTCTGGCGCGCGGTGATCGCGGCTGGGCCACGGTGCCGCCGGCCCCGCCGCCCCTGGTGCATGTGAGTGCCGACCCCGAAGCCCCCCACGAGTCCTGACCATGACCAGCACCACCCCGGCTCCCCCCTTCGATCCCCGTGTGCTCAAGGCGCCCCATCCGGTGCCCGGCGCGCCGAACAACTGGCGGCGCTTCCTGAGCTTCAACACCGACGCCAAGGTGATCGGTCTGCAGTACATGATCACCGCGCTGTTCTTCCTGCTGGTGGGCGGCCTGCTGTCGATGATCATGCGCGGCGAGCTGATCACGCCGGCGGCAGATCTGGTGGACCCCACGGTGTACAACGGGCTCTACACGATGCACGGAACGGTGATGCTGTTCCTGTTTCTGTTCCCGATCCTCAATGGCTTCAACAACCTGCTGATTCCGCCGATGATCGGCGCGCCGGACATGGCTTTTCCGCGCCTGAACGCGGCCGCCTTCTGGATGGTGCCAGTGTTCGGGGTGATCCTGATGGCCAGCTTCCTGGTGCCTGGCGGGCCCTCCGGCGCCGGCTGGTGGGCCTATCCGCCCCAGAGCATCCAGAATCCGCTGGGCCATTTCATCAACGGCCAGTTCCTGTGGATCCTGGCGGTGGCGCTCTCGGGCATCTCCTCGATCATGGGGGCGGTGAACTTCATCACCACGATCATCCGCATGCGGGCGCCGGGGATGGGCTGGTTCCGGATGCCGATCTTCTGCTGGACGGCGGTGGCCGCCCAGGCGATCCAGCTGATCGGCCTGCCGGTGCTCACCGCCGGGGCGGTGCTGCTGCTCTTTGATCTGAGCTTCGGCACCAGCTTCTACCTGCCGGAGGGTGGCGGCGACCCGATGCTGTATCAGCACTTCTTCTGGTTCTATTCCCATCCGGCGGTGTATGTGATGGTGCTGCCGGTGTTCGGGATCTTCTCGGAGCTGTTTCCGGTGTATGCCCGCAAGCCGCTGTTCGGCTATCACGTGGTGGCGATCGCCTCGTTCGCGATCACCTTCCTCAGCCTGATCGTGTGGGTGCACCACATGTTCTACAGCGGCACGCCGCAGTGGATGCGCAACCTGTTCATGGTCACCACGATGCTGATCGCGGTGCCCACCGGCATCAAGGTGTTCGCCTGGATCGGCACGTTGTGGGGCGGCAAGCTGCGGCTCACCACGGCGATGCTGTTCAGCCTGGGGGGGGTGTTCAACTTCATCTTCGCCGGCATCACCGGCATCATGCTGGCCACGGTGCCGGTGGACATCCACGTGGGCAACACCTACTTCGTGGTGGGCCACTTCCACACGGTGATCTTCTCCACCATCACCTACGGGGTGTTTGCCGGCATCTACCACTGGTTTCCGAAATTCACCGGCCGGATGCTGTATGAGGGCCTGGGCAAGCTGCACTTCGTGCTCACCTTCATCGGCAGCCAGCTCACCTTTCTGCCGATGCACGCGGCGGGGCTGATGGGCATGCCGCGGCGGGTGGCGTCGTACGACCCGGAGTTTGCCTTCGCCAACGTGCTCGCCAGCCTCGGCGCCTTCCTGCTGGGGGTGGCCACGATCCCCTTCCTGCTCAACCTGGTGAGCTCCTGGGTGCGGGGCGAGAAGGCGCCGCCGAATCCCTGGAACGCCATCGGCCTGGAGTGGCTGCTGCCCTCGCCACCACCGGCGGAGAACTTCGAAGACGACGTGCCCACGGTGATCAGCGGCCCTTACGGCTACGGCCTGGGCCGGCCGCTTGTTGAAGACGAGGAGCGCTACGTGGCCAAAGCCGCCAGCGCCGCCACCGGAGCCTGACGCCATGACCACCACCACACCCACCCCGGCCGACCTGCCCGCCCAGCCAGCAGCGCATGGCCATGGCCACGGCCATGCCGATCACACCCTCACCGGGTTCGTGATCTTCCTGCTCTCCGAGAGCGTGATCTTCCTGGCGCTGTTCGCCGGCTACGCGATCTACAAAACCTCCTCTCCCCTGTGGCTGCCGCCGGGGGTGGAGGGGCTGGAGGTGAGCGAGCCGTTGCGCTTCACCGTGGTGCTGGTGAGCAGCAGCGGCGTGATCTACCTGGCTGAACGGGCCCTGCACCGGGGCCGGCTGTGGCAGTTCCGGGCCTGGTGGCTGCTCACCATGGCGATGGGCACCATCTTCCTGGTGGGCCAGGGGCTGGAGTGGGCGGCGTTGCCGTTCGGCCTCAGTGATGGCGTCTATGGCGCCAGCTTCTACCTGCTCACCGGCTTCCACGGACTGCACGTGCTCACCGGCGTGCTGCTGATGGGGCTGATGCTGGCCCGCTCGTTCCGGCCGGGCAACTACGACGCCGGCTCGGTGGGGGTGACGGCCGTGTCGCTGTTCTGGCACTTCGTGGATGTGATCTGGGTGGTGCTGTTCGTGCTGATTTACGTGTGGCAGCGCTGATGGAGCCCTGGCGATGATCATCGACGACACGCTCTACGACGTGGTGGTGATCGGCAGCGGCGCGGCCGGCGGCACCCTGGCGGCCGACCTTGCCGAGGCGGGCCGCAGGGTGCTGCTGCTGGAGCGGGGCGAGCGGCTGCCGCTGGTGGATCAGAACGTGGGCGATGTGGACCTGTTCCGCAAGCAGCGCTACCACCCAAAAGAGCCATGGTTTGGCAGCGACGGCGATCCCTTCAAGCCGCAGATGGTGTATGCGCTGGGGGGCAACACCAAGATCTGGGCGGCGGTGCTGGAGCGGCTGCGGGAGGCGGAATTCGAGGGGGTGGCGATGCAGGACGGCCGCTCGCCGGAGTGGGGCCTGCGCTACGGCGATCTGGCCCCCTGGTATGACCGGGCCGAGGCGCTCTACCGGGTGCACGGCCAGGCCGGCGAAGACCCCACGGCACCACCGCGCTCGGGGGCCTATCCCCATGAACCGCGGCCGATGGAGCCGGTGCTGGAGCAGCTGCACGCCGACCTCTCGCGCCAGGGGCTGCGGCCCTACCACCTGCCGCTGAGCTGGAGCGAGAGCGCAGCGGATCCCAGCGGCGATGCGGAGCAGTTCGGCGTGGAGCGGGCCCTGGCCGCCGCCACCCCCGCCACCCTGCGCAGCGGCGCAACGGTGGAGGCCCTGCATGTGGACCCCTCCGGCCGCCAGGTGAAGGGGGTGGAGGCACGGATCGGGGAGGACCGCTGGCTCTTCCAGGGCCACCAAGTGGTGCTGGCGGCGGGAGCGGTGAACACGGCTGCGATCCTGCTGCGTTCGGCGGGGGAGCGGCACCCGCGCGGGCTGGCCAACGGTTCAGATCAGGTGGGCCGCAACCTGATGAAGCCCCAGCTCACGGCGCTGCTGCAACGGGCCAGCAGCCCCAATTCGGGGCGCTACTCACCGGCCCTGGGCCTCACCGAGTACTACTGGGGCGACAAGAACGTGGATTATGCGCTGGGCTCGATCCGCAACGGCGGCGGCGTGCTGCAGGATCCGCTGTTCGCCGAGTCGCCGCCGCTGTTGTCGCTGGTGAGCCGGCTGCTGCCGGATCCGGCGCTGGAGTGGCTGGCCGACCGCTCGATCACCTGGTGGGCGATGACGGCGGTGCTGCCCGACCCGGAGAACCGGGTGACGGTGCGGGGCGAGCGCATCGATGTGGCCTACATCGCCAACAACCGCGAAGCCCACGACCGGCTGGTGTACCGCTGGCTGGACACGATCCAGAAAACCGAGGCCGACCCCGCCACCACGGTGGTGCAACGAGCCCCGATCTATCCCCGCGGCGAGGCCCCGCTGAGCGTGATGGGCCAGGCCTGCGGCACCTGCCGCATGGGCCCCGATCCGGCCACCTCGGTGGTGAACCTGCAGGGCCGCTGCCATGAGCTCGAGAACCTCTGGATTGCCGATGCCAGCGTGTTCCCCAGTTGTCCGGCGGTGGGGCCTGGGCTCACGGTGATCGCCAATGCCCTGCGGGTGGCGGGGGAGGTGCAGGGGGTGTTGGGGTGAGGTTGGGGCGGGTGGTTCTCGGGTCCGATATTCACCTCGACCCTGTGAAGTGTCGAAGCCAGAAGCCATGCCTCACCAGAGTTCTGCGAGGGATGGAGCCATGGCAGGGATGTGGTTATCGGAAAGGGGGACAGCGCTCCCCGTGGTTCACGGAACCTTCCAATGACTAGTTGGCAGAGAGGAATGATGGAAATCCGAATCGCAAACCAGGCTGATCGTGACGATGTGCGCAGCATCTACTTATCAGCGTTTCCGGAAGGCGAGAGGAATCTCATCTCTGATCTTGCCGTCGACCTCCTTACGCAGAGGACGACCCCCGTCACTCTTTCATTGGTTGCTGAATCAGGAGGCGATGCTGTTGGTCACGTGGCGTTCAGTCCGGTGGCCTTTAGGAACAGCGAAGACGTCCACGGACACATTCTTGCCCCCCTCGCCGTGGAACCGACCCATCAGAAAACCGGAATCGGGTCGGCGCTTGTTGAGGACGGTATCCGCAAACTTTCGGAAATGGGCACAAGCATCTTCTTTGTCTATGGGGACCCCAAGTACTACGGAAGATTCGGGTTTAGCGGCGATGTCGCCAAACCCTTTAAGCCCCCTTACGATCTGCAATACCCGTTTGGATGGCAGGCCATCACTCTAGATGAAGCGCTGGCCAAGAAATGTCTGGGACCTATCTCCTGTGTCCCGGCCCTGTGCAACCCAAAACTATGGTGAGGATTCTGCCAACAACCGCATCGACCACTACAAATGAACCCGCCGCAGGCGTGTCCATTTGAGGGTCATGCGAGGCGTTAGGTGAGGAAGAAATGTCGCGATCCATCCGAAAGATATTGGCTGAGGCATGCGATAACGGCGAGGTAGTTCGCATCATCTACCATGGCGGCAGTCAGCCGGGAACTGTTCGCTCAATCAGCATTATTGCCGTTACTGAGCTGGAGGTACGCGCTCGCGACCTCGCGGTTGGGGCTGTCAAAACCTTCAAACTTGAAAAGATCGAGTTAGCAGATGCGTCCACAAGTACTCCGGAATACAACCCTGCGTATCCTACAGCCGTTGAATTGTCTGGTAGCATTCCGGGGGGTTCTTGCAGCCGGGGTAGAGGATCTCCAGTCGCTAGGCTGGCATGTAGAACTTGCTGAACAGACTATTTCTCTCCATTGCTTCTTCAAGAATGGAAAGCCACGAAAAACGCCAGACATTGTATTAGGCTACAACGAGTACACCGTTGATGTATTTGTTGATTTAGATGGAGCGTTGAAGGAAGAGGCGCGTGAGTCAAGCCGCCCGTACAGACTGGATTCTCGAAACTTCGCGACCGCCAAGACATTCGTAAAGATGTCAAGCGCAGTTACCTGCTTTCTCGCGGAAGCAAAGACACTTGCCCCTTCAGACCTGATCGAATAAGAGACTGCTACCTTGCATAAGTCTCAGCAATGAATGAGCCATTACTCGATAGGCAGCGCATTCATTGGTTGCTTGGGCAAGGAAGAGGACCTGTTGCTTCCCGGCAGCAAGCTAATCCCTGGAAACTCCCTGGAAACAGGCCGAGGCACGACTGTCTGGCTTCCTATTCAGAATCCACGAGATTATGCACCCTAGGCCTGTAAAGTCACGTTATACATCCAAGGCGCGTTCTGCTTAGGCAGAACGCGCTTTACTTCGGAATAGAATAGCCTTGGTTTTGTATCCTAGGCGCCAAGAGGATGCAACTCGCTAAGTTGATAGTCTTTAGAGTTTTCCTGAAATCGCAAAGCGAACAAAACCGTCTTGGGTGACCGTGTGCTCTTGCTCAATCACTGAGCCATGATTGGTTGTTGGCTTGTAGATCTTAAAGTTAACCAATCCAGGATCCCTATTGGCGCTATCATCAACTCCGGCTTTCAAGTTAGACCCTGATCGCAATGAGACAGGCCTGCTCTGGCCAATCACCACGTAGAAGTCAATCGCATCAAGCTTGTCTCCCCATGTTTCTAGGGAACCTCTGGGCAACGAGCCCTGAAAGAGAGGCCAAGGTTCCAATTTGCTCGGAATGAACAATTTTTGGCGGATCTGAGCCTCGATTGGCCTGATTTCACCTTTCTGGGAGCCGAAACTTGCCCAT
>NZ_JAGQCU010000017.1 GCF_024346355.1 Cyanobium sp. ATX 6A2 | reverse complement strand
GCCCACCCAGGAGGAGGAGACCTACTCGATGGTCACGGCCAACCGCTTCTGGAGCCAGATCTTCGGGATCGCCTTCTCCAACAAGCGCTGGCTGCACTTCTTCATGCTGTTCGTGCCGGTGATGGGTCTGTGGACCGCCAGCATCGGCATCATCGGCCTGGCCCTCAACCTGCGCGCCTACGACTTCGTGTCGCAGGAGATCCGCGCTGCCGAAGACCCCGAGTTCGAAACCTTCTACACGAAGAACATCCTTCTCAACGAAGGCATCCGGGCCTGGATGGCACCGGCCGACCAGCCGCACGAAAACTTCGTCTTCCCTGAAGAGGTACTGCCCCGTGGAAACGCCCTTTAATTCCGGTCTGGTGAATGTCGGGGGCAAAGACCTCGACTCCACCGGCTATGCCTGGTGGGCCGGCAACGCCCGCCTGATCAACCTCTCCGGACGCCTGCTCGGCGCCCACGTCGCCCACGCCGGGCTGATGGTGTTCTGGGCCGGCGCCATGATGCTGTTCGAGGTGAGTCACTTCACCTTCGACAAGCCCATGTACGAGCAGGGCCTGATCTGTTTCCCCCACGTGGCCACCCTCGGCTACGGCGTCGGCCCCGGCGGTGAGGTCACCAACCTCTACCCGTTCTTCGTGGTGGGTGTGCTGCACCTGATCAGCTCCGCCGTGCTCGGCCTCGGCGGCCTCTACCACGCCCTGCGCGGTCCGGAGATCCTGGAGAACTACTCCACCTTCTTCTCCCAAGACTGGCGCGACAAGAATCAGATGACCAACATCATTGGTTATCACCTGATTCTTCTTGGCGTCGGCGCTCTGCTGCTGGTGTTCAAGGCCATGTTCTTCGGTGGCGTCTACGACACCTGGGCCCCCGGTGGTGGTGACGTGCGTCTGATCACCAACCCCACCCTCAATCCGGGTGTGATCTTCGGCTACCTCACCCGCGCACCCTTCGGCGGCGAAGGCTGGATCATCGGGGTGGATTCGATGGAGGACATCATCGGTGGCCACATCTGGATCGGCCTGATCTGCATCTTCGGTGGCATCTGGCACGTGATCACCAAGCCCTTCGGCTGGGTGCGTCGCGCCTTCATCTGGAACGGTGAGGCCTACCTGAGCTACAGCCTCGGGGCCCTCAGCCTGATGAGCTTCATTGCCAGCGCCTACATCTGGTTCAACAACACCGCCTATCCCTCGGAGTTCTACGGCCCCACCAACGCCGAGTCTTCCCAGGCCCAGAGCTTCACCTTCCTGGTGCGTGACCAACGCCTGGGCGCCAACATCGGCTCGGCCATGGGCCCCACCGGTCTTGGTAAATACCTGATGCGCTCACCCACCGGCGAGATCATCTTCGGCGGTGAAACCATGCGCTTCTGGGACTTCCGCGGTCCCTGGCTGGAGCCCCTGCGGGGCCCCAACGGCCTCAGCCTCGACAAGCTCCAGAACGACATTCAGCCCTGGCAGGTGCGCCGGGCTGCTGAATACATGACCCACGCCCCCAACGCCTCCCTGAACTCGGTGGGCGGCATCATCACCGAACCCAACTCGGTGAACTTCGTGAACATCCGCCAGTGGCTGGCGTCCACCCAGTTCGTGCTCGCCTTCTTCTTCCTGGTGGGCCACCTCTGGCACGCCGGCCGCGCCCGCGCCGCCGCGGCCGGTTTCGAGAAGGGCATCGACCGTCAGGCCGAACCCACCCTGGCCATGCCCGACCTCGACTGAGGGCATCCTGGTCCCGGCCCCAGGGCCCCTGCCCCCGCCACAAGCGGGGGTTTTTTTCATGGTGATTCAGTCAGAACTCAGCGATCGGCAGTAAGAGTTCAGTCACAGGTGCTCCATAGCGTGTGGGTCTGCACCGCAAATCGGTGCCCATTCCTCACACACAATCACCGTGCATTCCGCCATGAACGCTCTCCTCGTTGCTGCCCTCGGAGCCGGCCTGATCGCAGCCCCGCCTGCCGCCCAGGCCCGTCCCGCACCGATGACCCTGGCCCAGTCCCAGAGCGCGGCCGTCAGCAGTCCGGCCCCTGGGGTGATCTGCGACCGCGGCACCAGCAGCTGCTACGACCGCAACGGCGTCTCCCTGCCACTCACCCGCCAGCATCTGGGCTCCTGGGCCGAGTGGCGGCTCACCCGCCAGCTGGCGGGCCGGCCAGTGGCGACGGAGTTCCGCCTCAGCGACGGCAGCCTCTGCGATCTGCGCAGCCAGACCTGCTGGAGTGACGGCTTCGGCCAGCGCCAGGTGTCGCGCGACCTCAGCCAGCGGTTGTTCGGCCAGGAGCAGGGCGGGCGGGAGATGGATCGCTTCGATGGCCTCTGCAACCTGGTGAAGGGCGGCCGCCCCGTGTACGACGGGCCCTGCTCGCTGCGGCGGGTGGCCAACAGCGAACGGGGCGTGACGCGCTATATGGTGCGCCAGCCCGATGGCAGCCGTTACACCTTCAGCGACCGCAGCGGCCGGCTCGAGGTGAGCGATGGCGAGCGCAGCTGGCCGGCCACGTTTGTGGATCACGGCTACACCGGCCTGTTCCGCTGGCGGGACATGACCCTGGTGGCCACCCGCGAGCACAGCGCCCTGCCGCTGAACCGCGCCCAGAGCGACGGCATCACCCAGCTGTTCCTCAATCGCTGAGGGCCGGCGCTCAGGCGGCCGCCAGCCAGCGGCGCAGCAGTGGCAGGCTGAGGCCGATCACATTGCTGAAACAGCCCTCGAGCCGTTCCACCAGCAGAGCGCCGCGCCCTTCGAGGGCAAAGCCGCCGGCGCACTGGAGCGGCTCGCCGCTGGCCACATAGGCCTGGATCTCGGCCTCGCTGAGGGCGGCGAACAGCACCCGGGTGGTCACCGTGGCCAGCAGAGGCCGGGCCGGACTCAACAGGCAGTGGCCGGTGTGCAGCTCCCCCCAGCGGCCCGCCATGGTGCGCCAGCGGGCCGTGGCCTGGGCGGCATCGGCAGGTTTGCCATACACCACGCCGGCCACGGTGAGCAGGGAATCACAGCCCAGCACCCCCACAGAGGGCGTCTGCAGCCGGGCGGCCACCGCCTCGGCCTTGGCCCGGGCCAACCGCTGCACCAGCTGCTGGGGATCGGGGTCAGCGATGGCCTCCTCATCCACGCCGCTCACCACCACCCGGTGGGGGATGCCGGCCTGCTCCAGCAGGCGGCGGCGGGCCGGGGAGGCCGAAGCGAGCACCAGCATCAGGCTCCCCGGGTCAGTCAGGATGGGGCTTCGTACGGTACCGCTGGCAAAGGAGCCGTGGTCGGCCAGCTGTTCCCCGGAGGCTCCAACTGAACGCGCCCACTGAGCCCCAGCTTGCGGAACTTCCGCTCTACGAACGCCGCGCCCGCCGGCGCGCCGCCCGCTCCCTGCGCTGCCTCCCCTTCCGGCGGGCCTTCTACGCGCGGGTGGGAGACGACGCCATCAGCAGCGCGGCCCTGGCCAGCAGCGGCGAATGGCCAGCACTGTGCTTCCTGCCGGTGAGCGCCGAGCGCGCCGAGGCCCACTTCCGCTGGCTGATCCGGCTGGGGGTGCTGCGCCGCGAGGTGGACGGCCAGGGCCTCACCGAACGGGTGCGGCTCACACCCATGGGCCGCCGCATCCTCGAGGGGATCCGGGGCGAGATCCCCCGCGCCAGGCTGCGCGAGCGGATGCTGGAAAACCTGCGCCGCCACCGGCCCGGCCTCTGATGGATGGGCCTCTGCTGCGCCCGCCGGCACCGGCGCTGATGGTGCTGGGCACCTCCAGCGGTGCCGGCAAATCCCTGATGACAGCGGCCCTCTGCCGGGTGCTGCGCCGCCGCGGCGAGCAGCCGCTGCCCTTCAAAGGGCAGAACATGAGCAACAACGCCTGGGTGGATCAGGCGGGGGGGGAAATGGCCTACTCCCAGGCGCTGCAGGCCTGGGCGGCGGGCCTGGAGCCCTGCTGCGCCATGAATCCGGTGCTGCTCAAACCCCGGGGTGACTCCACCAGCGAGGTGATCCACCGGGGCCGCTCGGCGGGCAGCGCCCGCGCCGAGCACTACTACCGCGACTGGTTCCGGCCCGGCTGGGCCGCCATCCGCGCCGGACTGGCGGAGCTGCAGGCCGCCCACCCCCGCGGCCGGCTGGTGCTGGAGGGGGCCGGCAGCCCGGTGGAGGTGAACCTGCAGGCCCGCGACCTCACCAACCTGCGCCTGGCCCAGTTCCTGCGCGCCCGCTGCCTGCTGGTGGCCGACATCGAGCGCGGTGGTGTGTTCGCCCAGATCGTGGGCACCCTGCAGCTGCTCAGCCCGGTGCAGCGGCCCCTGATCCGCGGGCTGCTGATCAACCGCTTCCGGGGCCGCCGGGAGCTGTTCGACGAGGGTCGCCGCTGGCTGGAGCGGGAAACGGGGGTGCCGGTGCTGGGGGTGATGCCCTGGCTCGATGAGCTGTTCCCCCCGGAAGACTCCCTCGATCTGCTGGAGCGGGGCGGCCGCAAGGCCGGCGCCGAGCTGGAGATCGCCGTGCTGCGCCTGCCCGCGATCAGCAACTTCTCCGACTTCGATCCCCTCGAGGCCGAACCCAGCGTGCGGCTGCGCTGGCTGCGGCCCGGCGATCCCCTCGGCAATCCCGACGCGGTGATCCTGCCGGGCAGCAAACAGACCCTGGGCGACCTGGCGGCCCTGCGCCGCGCCGGGCTGGATGCCGAACTGCAGGGCTATGCGGCCGCTGGCGGCCATGTGTTCGGACTCTGTGGCGGCCTGCAGCTGCTGGGCCGCGAACTGCTGGATCCTGAGGGCCTGGAGGGGTCTGCGGGCGCTGGGGAGCGGGGCCTGGATCTGCTGCCACTGCGCACCGTGTTCGGCGCTGCCAAGGCCCTGGGGCAACGGCGCAGCCAGGCCCTCTGGCCCGGCGGCGGCAGCGGCACCGGCCCGGTTGCTGGAGCCGGGGGCAAGCTCGAGCTGAGCGGCTTCGAGCTGCACCGCGGCCTCACCACCGTTCTCGGCGCCAGCGATGAGGCCGGGAACCAGCCGGTGCCCCTGCCCCTGGCCAGCGACCCCGGACTGGGCTGGTGGCAGGCGCTGGGCGGCGCTGGCGGCCTGGTGGCCGGCACCTACCTGCACGGGGTGTTCGAGAGCGGACCCTGGCGGCGGCAGTGGCTCAACCGACTGCGGCAGCGCCGGGGCCTGCCCCCCCTGAGCCTCGATCAGCCCCACCACAGCGCCCAGCGCGATCAGCTGCTGGACCGGCTCGCCGACGCCTTCGAGGCCCACGTCAACCTGGAGCCGCTGCTCAAGCCCTGATGCCCCCCCGCAGCAACACCCGCAGCCTCACCATCCACTGGCCCGATGGCCGCACCACCAGCGTGGAGGCCGGCACCCCCTGGCTCCTGGCCGCCCGGCAGGCGGGAGTGACCATCCCCACCGGCTGCCTGGGGGGCAGCTGCGGCGCCTGCGAGATCGAGGTGAACGGCCGCATGGTGCGGGCCTGCATCGCCGCCGTGCCACCCAGCCGCAGCGGCACACTCACGGTGGAGCTGGCCAGCGACCCCTACTGGTGAGGCGGGCCCAGCCCTCAGGCCTGGATCAGCCCACCGCCCAGCAGCACCTCGCCGGCATAGAACACCGCCGCCTGGCCGGGGGTGATCGAGAACTGGGGCTCGGCGAACTCCAGCCGCGCCCGGTGGGGGCGGCCGGCGGCCCGGTCGGCGTCGGTGGCGGGCAGGGGGATCAGCCGCGCCGGCTCCGGGGCGCTGCGGTAGCGCACCTGCACCCCCACCTCCAGCGGTCCGGCCGGCGGCGCCATCGACAGCCAGTTCACCGCGCCCACCAGGCAGCCAGAGCGGCCGGCCTCGCGGCGCGGTGCCACCACCACCCGGTTCATGGCCCCATCGAGCCGCACCACGTGCAGGGGTTCGCTCCAGGCCACGCCGAGCCCCTTGCGCTGGCCGATCGTGAAGTGCTCGATGCCGTCGTGCTGGCCCACCACGGTGCCGTCGCCGAGCACGATCTCCCCCTGGCGCGGCGGCAGATAGGCGTCGAGGAAGGCCCGCATCGAGCCGTGGTGGTCGGCCAGGCAGAGGTCCTGGCTCTCGGGCTTGCTGGCGGTGCGCAGCCCGTGGCGCTCGGCCTCCAGGCGGGTGTCGGCCTTGGTGAGCTCCCCCAGGGGGAACACCAGCCGGCCCAGGGCCTCCTGGGGCAGGTCGTAGAGGAAGTAGCTCTGGTCCTTGCCTCCGTCGAGACCGCGCAGCAGCTGGTGGCGGCCCGCCGCCTCGCCCGGCACCGGCAGGGGATCAGCCGCTTCGGCATGGCGCACGCGGGCGTAGTGGCCCGTGGCGATGCGCCCGATGCCCCGCTTGGCCTCAGCCCAGGCCAGCATCGGGCCGAACTTCACCGCCCGGTTGCAGCGCGAACAGGGCAGGGGCGTGACGCCGTCGGCGTAGCCCTCCACAAGGAAATCCACGATCTGCTCGCGGAAGTGGTCGCGGAAATCCACCACGTGGTGGGGAATGGCCAGCTGCTCGCAGATGCCGGCGGCATCCACCAGGCCCTCGGCGCAGCAGGCCCCCTTGCCGCTCATCAGCCACAGGGTGAGGCCCTCCACCTGCCAGCCCGCCTGCACCAGCAGGGCCGCGGTGAGCGAACTGTCCACCCCGCCGGAGAGGCCCACCGCCACCCGCCGCTCGCCGGGCCAGGCCCGCAGGCGCTCAAGGGCCGCCGCACCCGCAGCCGTGGCCATGGCGCCTGTGGCCGTGGCCGTGGAGCCCGTGGCGATGACCGCAGAGGATCCAGGTGGGCAGGAGGCGGCCAAGGGCTGGGAGAAACGCTCAGATGTTCCCATCATGAAACCGAGCGCCGTTGTTCTGCCGTGACCAGCTCCGAGGCCCAGCCCACGGCTCCGCCACCCGGCCCCTGGCCGCCGCGGGATGCCGAACACCTGCTGGTGAGCGGCGAGCAGATGGCGGCACTGGAGCAGCAGCTGTTCGCCTCCGGGCTGCCGGTGGAGGCGCTGATGGAGAAGGCGGCACTGGCCCTGAGCCGGGCCCTGCGGCGCCACCACGGTGGGGTGCTGGAGCGGCACGGGGCCGTGGTGCTGGTGGGGCCGGGCCACAACGGCGGCGACGGCCTGGTGGTGGCCCGCGAGCTGCACCTGGCCGGCCTGGCGGTGGCGATCTGGAGTCCGTTCGAGCGCCATAAGCCGCTCACCGCCAGCCACCTCCGCCACACCGACTGGCTGGGGGTGCCAGAGCTGCAGGCGCCGCCGGATCCAGCCGGCCCGGCCCTGTGGATCGATGCGCTGCTGGGTATCGGCCAGCGGCGCCCGCCCGATGGGGCCCTGCAGGAGCTGTTCCGGGAGCGGGCGCGGCAACGGCCCGGGCGGCTGGTGGCGATCGATGTGCCCACCGGGCTCTGCGCCGACAGCGGCCGCTGCCTGGGGGAGGCAGCGGCCCAGGCCAGCCACACCTACACCCTGGGCCTGCGCAAGAGCGGCCTGGTGCAGGACGACGCCCTGCGCTGGGTTGGGGCGTTGCGGCGGATCGACCTGGCCCTGGCGCCGGCGCTGCTGACGGGCCTTCCCGCCGCCCAGCCCCTGGGGCTGGCGCCTGGCGATCTGGCCGCTGCTCCCTGGCCGGCCCTGGATCCGGCGGCGGCCAAGTACGGCCGCGGCCGGCTGCTGGTGGTGGCAGGCAGCGAGCGCTACCGGGGGGCGGCGGCCCTGGCTCTGGAGGGTGCGAGCGCCGCCGGCTGCGGCAGCCTGCGGGCAGCGCTGCCCGCCTGCCTGGCCGAGGGGCTCTGGAGCACCCAGCCCCACGTGGTGGTGAGCCGGGCCCTGGCCTGCGACGACCAGGGCCACCTGGCATTGGCCCAGCTGGGCGAGGCCGAGCTGGATCGGCTCGATGCGGTGCTGGTGGGACCGGGGCTGGGGGCAACGGTGGGGGCCGATGGCCACGGGGGTAGGGCCGACGAAGCCCAGGCCTGGCAGCGGCTGCAGGGCTTCACGGGGCTGCTGGTGCTGGATGCCGACGGCCTCAACCGCCTCGCTGCCCTGGGAGCGGACGACTGGCTGCGGGAGCGGGGAGGGCCCACCTGGATCACGCCCCACCGGGGGGAATTCAACCGCCTGTTTCCGCAGTGGAGCGACGCCCCGGCCCTGGAGGCGGCGGCGGCGGCGGCCGGCCTCAGCGGGGCGGCCGTGCTGCTCAAGGGAGCGCGCAGCGTGGTGGCCGCCAGCGATGGACGGCGCTGGCAGCTGCTGGAGGCCGCGCCGGCGGCGGCCCGGGCCGGCCTGGGGGATGTGCTGGCCGGCTACGGGGCGGCGGTCGGCGCCATGGCCCTGGCGGCGGGGGAAGACGCCAGCGCCGCTCTGCTGGCCACGGCGTCACTGGCCCACGCCGACGCCGGCCTGCGCCTGCAGCAGGGGGGTGCGGGCCGCGCCTCGGCGCAGGCGGTGGCTCGCTGCCTGGCGACCGGGAACCGGGACTGAGCCGGGGTGAGGCTGTGTGTTGTTTTGCAAGTAAAAGCCAAAGGGTTACTGAAAACACCGCCACTGATCACCACTTCAGTTGATAGTGCCGCACCGAACCGTGTTTCACGATGAGTGCCTCCAGCCTGCGAGCCAGCGAAGGCCATCGTCAACGCAACAGCGATCCGGTGAGCTGGTATCTGTCCAACATCGGCCGGGAACCACTGCTCACCCCCGCCGAAGAAATCGAGCTCGGCAATCAGGTGCAGGCGATGATGCGCCTGCTTGAAGATGCTGACACCAGCCATCCTCCCGAGGAGCCATCCGATCCCGGAGATGCATCAAACAGCAGTGAAAATACCGGCTGCGCAGATACCGGCTGCGCAGCAACGTCTCTTGCAACAATCACCACGGTCCCATCCCTGCAGGCCCGCACTATCCTGCGCATCGGCAAGCGCGCCAAGCAGCGCATGATGAAGGCCAATCTGCGCCTGGTGGTGAGTGTCGCCAAGAAATACCAGGGCAAGGGGCTGGAACTGCTGGATCTGATCCAGGAGGGCTCCCTGGGGCTGGAGCGGGCGGTGGAGAAATTCGATCCCACCCGCGGCTACAAATTTTCCACCTATGCCTTCTGGTGGATTCGCCAGAGCATGACGCGGGCGATCGCCTGCCAGTCACGCACCATCCGCCTGCCGGTGCACCTCTCCGAACGGCTCAGCACCGTGCGCCGGGTGAGCCTCGATCTGGCCCACAAGCTCGGCTCCATGCCCAGCCGCAGTGAGATCGCCGAGGCCATGGCCATCCCCGTGGCGGAACTCGATGGCCTGCTGCGCCAGTCCCTCACCACCTCCAGCCTGGATGCACCGGTGAACGGTGACGACGGCCGCAGCTTCCTCGGTGACCTGATCGCGGACACCGGGGTGGAGGAACCGCTCGATCGCGTGGAGCGGGGCATGCACCATGAGCAGCTGAGCCGCTGGCTGAGTCACCTCGGCGCCCAGGAGCGGCAGGTGCTGGAACTGCGCTTCGGCCTGGACGGCCAGGACCGTCACACCCTGGCCGAGATCGGCCGTCAGCTCGAGGTGTCGCGCGAGCGGGTGCGACAGGTGGAACTCAAGGCCCTGCGCAAGCTGCGCAATCTCACCCGCAGAATGCCAAGCGCGCTCTGACCCCCAGCCGCTGCGGCCTCCCCTCGTCTATCACCCGGCCTACTCGGCCCCGCTGCCCAGCAGCCATCGCTTCCCGATGGCCAAGTTTCGGCTGCTGCACCAGTGGCTGCACAACCACGACCTGGCCCGATCCAGCCAGCTGCACCAGCCCCTGCCGGCCCCGCGGCGCTGGCTCGAGCTGGTGCATCCGCGTGCCTACCACCAGGCCTTCTGCCGGGGGCAACTGGGTGCGCGCGAGCAGCGCCGCATCGGCCTGCCGGCCACGGCGCCGCTGGTGCGCCGCACCTGGCTCTCGGTGGGGGGCACGGTGCTCACCGCCCGGCTCGCCCTGCGCCATGGTCTGGCCTGTCACCTGGCGGGCGGCACCCACCACGCCTTCGCCATGGCCGGCAGCGGCTTCTGCATCTTCAACGACGTGGCCGTGGCCGCCCGGGTGCTGCTGGCGGAGGGAACGCTGAGCCAGCTGATGGTGATCGACCTGGATGTGCATCAGGGGGATGCCACCGCGGCGATCTTCGCCGGCGAGCCCCGGGTGTTCACGCTCTCGGTGCACTGCGCCAGCAACTTTCCCCTGCGCAAGGCCACCAGCGACTGCGACCTGGCCCTGGCGGACGGCCTCGAGGACGACGCCTACATCGCGGCCATCGGCGACCTGATTCCTGAGCAGCTGGAGCGGGTGCGCCCCCAGCTGGTGCTCTACAACGCCGGCGTCGACCCCCACCGCCACGACCGTCTCGGTCGCCTGGCCCTCAGCTCCGAGGGCCTGCTGCGCCGGGATCACCTGGTGCTCGATGCCTGCCTGCGGCGGGGGATCCCGGTGGCCAGCGTGATCGGCGGTGGCTACGACGATCTGCCGCAGCTGGTGGAGCGCCACAGCCTGGTGTTCCGGGCGGCGGCGGAGCAGGCCAGGCTGCACGGCCTCTGAGGTGGACCCTGGCGCCCCAGCTGAATCCTGAGCTCAGTCTTCAGCCCAGATGTAACGGGTGAGCTCCTCTCCCTTGGGCTCCGGAGCCGCCAGGGCGAACGCCACCGCATCGGCCACTTCGGCGTCGATCTCCTTGTCGATGGCCTTGAGCTCATCGGCCGTGGCCAGGTTCTGCTCGATCAGGTGGCCGGCCAGCCCCTTGATCGGGTCACGCTTGGCCCAGAACTCTTTCTCGGCCTGCTCACGCAGCTCATCGGGATCGGCCAGGGAATGGCCGCGGTAGCGGTAGGTGAGGCACTCCAGCAGGGTTGGGCCCTCTCCCGATCGAGCCCTCTCGATGGCCCGCTCGGCGGCGGCGCGCACGGCCAGCACGTCCATGCCGTCCACCTCCTCGCCGTGGATGCCGAAGCTCGCGGCCTTGCGCCAGATCTCCGGATCACTGGTGGCGCGGTTGTGGTCCATGCCGATGGCCCACTTGTTGTTCTCCACCACGAACAGGATCGGCAGCCTCCAGAGGGCCGCCATGTTCAGGCACTCGTAGAACTGACCCACATTGCAGGTGCCGTCGCCGAAGAAGGCCGCCGTGACGGCATCGCTGGAGGCATCACCGAGGGCATCGCGCTTGTAGCGGCTGGTGAAGGCCGCCCCCAGGGCCACCGGAATGCCCTCGCCGATGAAGGCATAGCCCCCAAGCAGGTGATGCTCCCTGGAGAACAGGTGCATCGAGCCACCGCGACCCTTGCTGCAACCCGTTTCCTTGCCGAACAGCTCACTCATCACCTCGCGTGCCGGAACGCCGCAGCTCAGGGCATGCACGTGATCGCGGTAGGTGCTGCAGAACCAGTCGTGCTGGGCCTTCATGGCCTTGATCACACCGGTGCTCACAGCCTCCTGGCCGTTGTAGAGATGCACGAAACCGAACATCTTGCCGCGGTAATACATCTCCGCGCACTTGTCCTCAAAACGGCGACCCAGCACCATGTCGCGGTAGAGGATCAGGCCCTGCTCCCGATCCACCACGGCCGGAGTTCCGGGGTAGAGATTCTCGAGCCGCTCGGCGTGGGCGCCGGCCACGTGGGTGGAGTCGGCGGAGCAGGACGGGGCTCCGGAACCTTGAAGCGCCTGGCCTGCCAGGTCGCGGCTCGTGTCTGCCTGGGTCATCGGGTCAAGGTGCTGGTCAGGGCGGGCTCTGAACTCGGGTGTGTGGATGGAGCTGGGTTGCTGGGGCTGTGTGGCTGGGTGGAAGGGAAGGTGAACAGGACTTGGAGGGTATGGCCTGAAATCGTGGCCGGACTCTACGGGGTCTGGCCCCGGCCGCAGTGTCCACGATGGTCAGTCCCCGGTGGCCATGTCCCAGTAATCAATTCTCTTCTCGACGGACCCTGTATACAGTCGGACACCCGCCCGAGCGAGGGGATTGGACCTACCGATCGATCACTTCCGCTTGCTCGGAGTGAGCCCCAACACCGATCTGCAGTCGGTGCTCCGCGTGTCAGAGCAGCGCATCGATCGTCCCCCCGAGCAGGGCTTCACGCTGGACACCCTGCAGGCCCGTGCCGAGCTGCTCCGCAGCAGCGCCGACCTGCTCACGGATCCGGTGCGGCGATCCCACTACGAATCAGAACTCACCGCCCTCAGCGCGTCGGGGGAATCGCTGCTGGCCGCCCTGGATGTGCCGGCCAGCAAGGACGTGGCAGGCCTGCTGCTGCTGCTGGAGGCGGGCCTGCCCATCGACTGCTTTGAGCTGACCAGCCGTGCCCTGCAGCCGCCCCAGGCCCCGGCCCTGGGCAGCGGCCGGGAAGCCGATCTGAGCCTGCTGGCCGGCCTGGCCTGCCTGGAGGCAGCCTCAGAACTGCGCCAGGAGCGCCGCTACGAAGCCGCGGCCCAGGTGCTGGGCCAGGGCAGCCAGCTGCTGCAGCGCATGGGTCAGCACGGCGAGCTGCGCCAGCGGATGGCCAGCCAGCGCCGCACCCTGCGGCCCTACCGGGTGCTCGATCTGCTCAGCCGCGACCTCGGCTCCACCCAGGAGCGCAGCGACGGACTGGCACTGCTGGAGGAGCTGGTGGCCGAACGGGGGGGGCTGGACGGCCACGGCGACCCCGATTTCAGCGCGGAGGAATTCCAGGCCTTCTTCCGCCAGATCCGCGCCTACCTCACGGTGCAGGAGCAGATCGATCTGTTCGAGCGCTGGGCACCCCAGTCGGCCTATGCCGACTTCCTGGCCGCCACGGCCCTCACCGCGCTCGGTTTCGCGCAGCGCAAACCGGAGCGGATCGCTGCCGCCCGCAGCCGGCTGCTGGTCCTCGACAAGCCGGAACTGCAGCCCCTGCTGGCCTGCCTGAACCTGTTGCTGGGCCAGGTGGACAGCGCCGAGTTTCAGTTTGCCGAGGCCGCAAGCGAGGAGCTCAAGCAGTGGGCGGCCCGCCAGAGCGACGATCCCCTGGCCCAGGTGTGCGCCTACTGCCGCGACTGGCTGGCCCGGGACGTGCTGCCCGGCTACCGCGACCTGGAGGCCGACGCCGACCTCGAGGCCTACTTCGCCGATCGCGACGTGCAGGCTTACCTCGACAGCCTGCAGCCGTCACCCGTGGCCGCCACCGCGGCCACCACCTTCAGCCCGGACAGCCCCGCGGGCAGCCAGCCGCTGTTCGGCGCTGGCCTGCGCTCACCCTTCGCCCTGGCTGGCGCGGCCCTGCCCGGAGCCCAGGCCTTGCTCGGCTTCGGGCCCCTGGGCGAAGACAACGGCGACAGCGACGACAGCCTGGATGGGGCGGAGGACGCTGAGGAGCAGCAGGCTGTGCCGGGGTGGATGGCCGGGCGCTGGCGGCGGCCGGCCCTGCTGTTGGCCGCCGCCCTTGCCGCCGCGCTGGTGGCCCTGGGCCTGGTCACGCTGCTGCGGTCCAGGCCGGCTGGGGTGGGGGTTGAGCCGGCCGCCGAGGGCACCGGCGGCAGCAACGGCAGCCCAGAGGCACCAGAGCAGAGCGGTGCGGCCAACGGGGAGGCGGCGAGCGGCGACGGTGCAACCGGGGGCGCTGTCCCGGCTCCGCCAGCCACCCCTGCCCCAGCTCCGCCGGCGGCGATTCCGCTGCGCAGCGACGAGCCCAGCCCAACCGAGATCCAGACCCTGCTCGAGACCTGGCTGACGGCCAAGTCGGCGGTGCTGGCCGGCGAAGAGCCGAAGGCCAAGCTGGACGACCTCGCCCAGGACGGTCAGTTGCGCCAGCTGCAGGCCGAACGGCGCTCCGACCAGGCCAGAAACCACACCCAGCGCATCGACACCAGCGTGGAGAACCTGCGCCTGGAGGCCAGCACGCCCCAGCGTGTCACCGCGGTGGCCAGCATCCGCTACCGGGGCGAACGCCGCGACAGCCAGGGCCAGGCCGTGGGTGAGGCCAGCAACCTCACCCTGCGCAACCGCTACGTGTTCAGCCGCGAGGGCGACACCTGGCGGCTGGTGAGCTTCGAGCGCGTGAACTGAGCAGGCTGCCGCGAAGCTGGCGCCGGCCGCTTTTTACGATCCATCCCATCCGCACCAGGCCATACCGCCATGTTCGATGAGCTCTCCCAGCGGTTTGAGGATGCGGTCAAGGGCCTGAGGGGTCAGGCCACGATCAGTGAAACCAACGTGGAGGGCGCCCTCAAGGACGTACGCCGCGCCCTGCTGGAGGCCGATGTGAGCCTGCAGGTGGTGAAGGAGTTCGTGGCGGAGGTGCGCAAGAAGGCCCTCGGCGCCGAAGTGGTGCGCGGCGTCAGCCCGGATCAGAAATTCATCCAGGTGGTGCACGAACAGCTCGTGGACACCATGGGCGGCGAGAACACTCCCCTGGCTGCCGGTGGCAGACCCGGGGAGCCGGCGGTGGTGCTGATGGCTGGTCTGCAGGGAGCCGGTAAGACCACCGCCACCGCCAAGCTCGGCCTCCATCTCAAGGAGCAGGGGCGCAGGGCCCTGATGGTGGGCGCCGATGTCTACCGCCCCGCCGCCATCGAGCAACTGCAGACCCTGGGCGCCCAGATCGGCGTGGAGGTGTTCAGTCTCGGCACCGACGTCAAACCGGAAGCCATTGCCGCAGCAGGCATCGCCAAGGCCCGCGAGGAGGGCTTCGACACCGTGCTGGTGGACACCGCCGGCCGCCTCCAGATCGATCAATCGATGATGGAGGAGATGGTGCGGATCCGCGAGGCCTGCCAGCCCGATGAGGTGCTGCTGGTGGTGGACTCGATGATCGGCCAGGAGGCGGCCGAGCTCACCCGCGCCTTCCACGAGCAGGTGGGCATCACCGGTGCCGTGCTCACCAAGCTCGACGGCGATTCGCGCGGCGGGGCGGCGCTCTCGATCCGCAAGGTGAGCGGAGCGCCGATCAAGTTCATCGGCACCGGCGAGAAGGTGGAGGCCCTGCAGCCGTTCCACCCCGAGCGTATGGCCAGTCGCATCCTGGGCATGGGCGATGTGCTCACCCTGGTGGAAAAGGCCACCAAGGAGGTGGAACTGGCCGATGTGGCCCGCATGCAGGAAAAGCTGCAGCAGGCCACCTTCGATTTCTCCGACTTCCTGCAGCAGATGCGCCTGATCAAGCGCATGGGCTCGCTGGGCGGGCTGATGAAGCTGATCCCCGGCATGAACAAGATCGACGACGGCATGCTCAAGCAGGGGGAGCAGCAGCTCAAGCGGATCGAGTCGATGATCGGCTCGATGACCGAGTCGGAGCGGCGCAACCCCGACCTGCTGGCCTCCACCCCCTCCCGTCGCCGGCGCATCGCTGGCGGCAGCGGCCACCCCCCCGCCGATGTGGACAAGGTGCTGGCCGACTTTCAGAAGATGCGCGGCTTCATGAAGCAGATGAGCCAGAGCGGCGGCATGCCGGGCATGCCTGGCATGGGCGGTGGCTTCCCTGGCATGGCCGGGATGCCGGGGATGGGTGGCATGCCGGCTGGGGGGGCGCCGGGCCACGGCCGTGGTCGCGCACCGGGCAAGGCCCCCAGGCCGGCGAAGAAGCGCAAGGGCTTCGGCGACCTCTGAAACCCGGTGCACCCCAGGGGCTAAGTTGTTTCTTTGTCCCTTTTGCGGCTAGGCCACGATGATCAAGCTCCGCCTGAAGCGGTTTGGCAAGAAGCGGGAAGCGAGCTTCCGTCTGGTGGCCGTCAACAGCACCTCCCGCCGCGACGGTCGGCCGCTTGAAGAGCTGGGCTTCTACAACCCCCGCACCAAGGAAACCCGGCTCGACACCGAGGCCATCCGTTCCCGCCTGGCCCAGGGCGCCCAGCCCACCGACACCGTGCTGACCCTGCTGGAGCGCGGCGGCCTGGTGGAGAAGAGCGTGCGGCCATCAGTGGTGGTGGGCCAGAAGAAGCAGGCCGCCGCCCGCGAGGCTGCCGCCAAACAGGCCGCCAGGGAAGCCGCCGAGGCCAAGGCAGCTGAAGCTGCCGCCGCTGCTGAAGCCGCTGCCGCTGCCGCCGCTGCTCAAGCCGAAGCTGCCGAAGCTCCCGCCGACGAGGCCCCCGCGGACGCTTGAGCTACGGCCCGATGGCCGAATCCGAAGGCCTCTGCAGCGCCACCCTCTCCCTGCCCTCACCGCAGGCGGCCCTGGCCCTGGCCGGTGAGGGGGAAGCCACCCTGCGCCGGCTCGAAGCCCTCACCGGCGCCTCTGTGGTGCTGCGGGGTCTGGATCTGTGCCTGCGGGCCCGAGCTCCCCAGTTGGAGCGCGCCACCTCCCTGCTCGATCTGCTGCGGCCCCTCTGGCAGGACGGCCAGAGCATCAGTCAGGTGGACCTCAACACCGCCCTGCAGGCCCTCGACAGCGGCCGCGGCGAGGAGCACCGCGACCTCGGCAACCTGGTGCTGGCCCGCAGCCAGACCGGCCGCCTGCTGCGGCCGCGCACCCTGCGCCAGAAGGCCTACGTACAGGCCATGGAGCGCCACGACCTCACCCTGGCCCTGGGCCCGGCCGGCACCGGCAAAACCTTCCTGGCCACCGTGCTGGCGGTGCGCATGCTCCAGGACCGGCGGGTGGAGAAGCTGATCCTCACCCGGCCGGCGGTGGAGGCCGGTGAACGCCTCGGCTTCCTGCCCGGCGACCTGCAGCAGAAGGTGGATCCCTATCTGCGGCCCCTCTACGACGCCCTGCACACCCTGCTGGGGGCGGAGCGCACCGGCGTGCTGCTGGAGAAGGGTGTGATCGAGGTGGCCCCCCTGGCCTACATGCGCGGACGCACACTGGCCGACGCCTTCGTGATCCTCGATGAGGCCCAGAACACCACCAGCGCCCAGATGCGCATGGTGGTCACCCGCCTGGGCGAGAACTCGCGCATGGTGGTCACCGGTGACCCCAGCCAGACCGACCTGCCCAGCGCGATGGTGAGCGGGCTGGTGGAAGCGGCCCAGGTGCTCGACGGGGTGGAGGGGGTGGCCATCTGCCATCTCAGCGCCGCCGACGTGGTGCGCCACCCCCTGGTGCAGCGGCTGGTGACGGCCTACGAGCAGCGCGACAAGCGCCGGCGCTGAAGGGGGAGATCCGCACCAGGGGGAGCATCCGGGCGCTGTCGCCAGCGGCCGGACGCTGGCAGGATGGATGGAGTTTGAAGTTCTGGGGCGCCATGCCTGCCAGCAGCAATTTTCAGGAGGCCATCCGCGAGGCGCAATCCAGCGCCCTGGTGGGCCCCAACGTCGTGAACAAAGCCCTGCCCTACGTGGGTGGCGGCATGGTGCTCACCGCCGCGGGCGTGCTCGGGGGCCTCACCCTGATGGCCAGTAGCCCGGGGCTGTTCATGCCCCTGTTCTGGGTGGCCCTGGTCGGCAACTTCATCCTCTTCTTCGTGGCCCAGAACGTCGCCAGGAAGTCGCAGAACAGCTCCGCTCTGCCCCTGCTGGCCGCCTACAGCCTGATCACCGGCTTCACCCTCAGCGGCATCGTCGCCTACGCAGTCAGCGTGGCCGGCGTGGGCGCGATCGGCACCGCCACCCTGGCCACCGGCATCACCTTCGTGATCGCCTCCTTCGTCGGCCGGCGCATGAGCGACAGCGTCGGCCAGGCCCTCACCGGTGTGGTGGGTCTGGGCATCGTCGGCTTGCTGATCGCGATGGTGGTGCAGATCGTGGGCAGCATCTTCGTGCCCGGCATGTTCGGCGGCACGGGCCTGGAACTGATCATTGCCGGCTTCGGCACCGTGCTGTTCGTGGGGGCGGCCTTCGTGGACTTTTACACGATGCCGCGCACATACAACGACGATCAATACCTGGCCGGGGCACTGGGGATGTATCTCACCTACATCAACCTGTTCATCTTCATCCTGCGTCTGATCATCGCCCTGCAGGGCGGTGGCCGCCGCGACTGATCGCTCCAGCAGACGGATCGCTCCAGCAACCGCTGAGTTCAGAATTCAGAGACGTTTCAAGAACTGGGGGTTCTGTACAGCCTGTACAGAACCCTTTTTAATGCCAGTTTGATGCCAGCCGCATGCCACTGATCCTCAGTCAGCCACGGCCTCGATCGCCCCGGTGATGGCACGCTTCTGCTCGGCGTCATAGCCCCAGCGCTCCAGGAAGGCCACGTCGTCTCCGGCGCCGTCGCGGGCGGCAGCCAGCAGTGTTTCCAGCCGTTCCTTCACGGCCAGCGGCTCCAGCAGCCGCAGCAGGTCGGTGCAGCGCCGCCGCACCCGCTCCGACCCCGCCTGCTGCTGAGCGTCTCCGAGGCGCTGATGGTGCAGGGCCATGGCCGTGCTCATGGCCAGGTTGCGGGCGGTGAGGTCCACCACGCCCGCTCCGGCCTCCCGCAGCTGCAGCACCAGGGGGTCTGGGAGACGGTCCATCAGCGGACAGTCGCCAACCAGGCTGATCACGAAGAAGCCGCGGCCGCCGTCCCGGCTGGCCACCAGCTCGGCGACCCGATCGGCCAGCACCTCATCGCTGAGTTCGCCGTTCTCCCACAGCCCCAGCCACTGGGCCGTGATCTCCATGGCCTGCTGGAAGGTGGGTTCGAGGGGGGTGGTGGTCATGGCAAGCGGCGCCGGGTGCAGCGAACTGGCAGTGTTGAGGTTATGGACCCGCACCCCTTCAGCGCCAGCAGCACCGGCAGCACCGGCAGCACCGGCAACGCACAGGGCCGCCTGGGCATGCCCGCTGGCGATGCCGGCGTGCTGCTGCCGATTCCCGATCCCGCCGAATCGGCGCGGCTCCTGGCCAGCGGCACCCGGAGCGACACCCTGGGCAACGCTGTCGCCTCAGACGCTGTCACTGATGACGCGGGCGCAGCAGCGCCGTTCCGCTCCGGCTTCGTGGCCCTGATCGGCCGCCCCAACGTGGGCAAGAGCACCCTGCTCAACCAACTGGTGGGTCAGAAGGTGGCGATCACCTCGCCGGTGGCGCAAACCACCCGCCATCGCCTGCGGGCCATCCTCACCACCCCCGCTGCCCAGCTGGTGCTGCTCGACACCCCCGGCATCCACAAGCCCCACCATCTGCTGGGCGAGCGGCTGGTGAAAGCCGCCCGCAGCGCCATCGGCGACGTGGACGTGGTGCTGCTGCTGGTGGATGGCAGCGAGAACGCCGGCCGCGGCGACGGCTTCATCGTGGAGCTGCTGCGCCACTGCCGCCAGCCAGTGCACGTGGCCCTCAACAAGTGGGATCAGGTGGCGCCCGCGCAGGCCGAGAACCTGGAGGACAGCTACCGCCAGCTGCTGGCCGGCGACGGGGAGCGGCCGCCCCTGACCTGGCCCCTGCATCGAGTGAGTGCCCTCAGCGGCGAGGGCACCGCCGATCTGGTGCAGGCCCTGGGAGCGGCCCTGCCACCCGGTGGCCACCTCTACCCCCCCGATACGGTGAGCGATCAGCCCGAGCAGGTGCTGATGGCCGAGCTGGTCCGCGAGCAGGTGCTCAGCCACACCCGCGAGGAGGTGCCCCACTCGGTGGCGGTGAGCATCGATCGGGTGGTGGACGATGGGCCGCGCACCGCTGTGCTGGCCACGGTGGTGGTGGAGCGCGCCAGCCAGAAGGGCATCCTGATCGGCAAGGGCGGGCGCATGCTGCGCACCATCGGCCAGGGGGCGCGGCTGCAGATGGAGAAGCTGCTCGGCGGGCCTGTGTATCTCGAGCTGTTCGTGAAGGTGGTGCCGGGCTGGCGGCGCAGCGCCGCCCGGCTCACCGAGCTGGGCTACCGGGGCGACTGAGAGAATCGCCCGATGAGCGACACCCACAGCGAGCAGGGCGGCTTTCCGCCCCAGGAGATCGGAGCTTTCCTGCGCTTCTGCGCCGGCGAGTGGATGGCGTTGCGCAGCCGCTTCGCGCTGGGCGAGGGCAGTGAGGGCGAGAACGGCGATGAGTGGCACAGCAGCGATCGGGGCGAGCTGGTGGTGGGCTACATCGAGCCCAGCAGCGCCGGCTCCCCCGGCGGCCTGCGCCTGTGCCCCGAGGGCCAGGCGGAGCGCCAGCTCCTGTTTGCCGGCAACGGCAGCTTCGAGGTGAACGGCGCCCTGGGGCGCTGGCAGCTCTGGCCGGACGGCAGCCTGGAACTCAGCCTCAGCGGCGAAGGCGGCGAGGTGCGCGAGCGCATCTGGTTCACCAAGCCCAACCTGCGGCTGCGCTCCACGGTGGAGAGCCGCAGCGACGGCAGCCCCGGCCGGGCCAGCTTCAGCTCCGAGATCCGCCGCGTGAGCCGGCCAGCCCCGGCGGCCTCCTGAGCCGATGCGCCTCGATGTGGTGAGTCTGGCCCCAGAGGCCCTGCGGCCACTGCTGCACCTGGGCGTGATCGGCCGGGCCTTCGAGGCCGGCATCGCCGCCCTGCACACCCACAACCCGCGCGACTTCGCCACCGACCGGTACCGCAAGGTGGACGACGAGCCCTACGGCGGCGGGGCCGGCATGGTGCTCAAACCGGAGCCGGTGTTCGCGGCGGTGGAGGCGATTCCGGTGCTGCCGCGGAGCCGGGTGCTGCTGATGAGCCCCCAGGGGCAGCCGCTGCGCCAGGCCGACCTGCAGCGCTGGGCCGTCGGCTACGACCAACTGGTGCTGCTCTGCGGCCACTACGAGGGCTTCGATGAACGCATCCGCAGCCTGGCCCACGAGGAGGTGTCGATCGGCGACTTCGTGCTCACCGGCGGCGAGTTGCCGGCGGCCGTGGTGATCAATGGCGTGGTGCGGCTGCTGCCGGGCACCGTGGGCACCGCCGCCTCGCTGGAGGAGGAGAGCCACAGCGCCCTGCTGCTCGAGCATCCCCACTACACCCGCCCGGCGGAGTTCCGGGGCATGGCCGTGCCGGAGGTGCTGCGCGGCGGCGACCACGGCGCCATCGCCCGCTGGCGCCAGCAGCAGCAGCAGCAGCGCACCCGCGAGCGGCGGCCCGATCTGTTCGCCCACTGGCAAAGCCGCCAGGAGCAGCAGAACCGGGGCGAGCGGTAAGCCTCAGCTCTTGGGACCCTGCTGCAACCCCCGCAGGGCGGTCAGCAGGCTGGCCGGGCTCTGGGGATCCACCATCAGCACGCTGCCGCCGGGCGCCTGGGCCATCGCCTCGCCCATCGCCATCCAGTCGCGGGCGAGCAGCAGCCGGATCGCCTCAGTGGCCTCCGGGTGGGCCTGCATCGCCTCCGCCAGGCGGGTGGCCGCATCGGCGCGGGCCTGGGCGAGCAAGGCCTGTTGCTGGGCCTGGGCCTCGGCCTCCATCACCAGGGCCTGCTGCTTGGCCCTGGCGTCGAGCACCAGGGCTTCAGCCCGGCCCCGGGCGGCATTGAGCTGGGATTCCTTCTCGCCTTCGGAGCGCAGGATCGCCGCCCGCTTCTGGCGCTCGGCGGTCATCTGCTGCTCCATCGCCTGCTGCACGCCCGACGACGGCTTGATGTCGCGCATCTCCACGCGGGTCACCTTCACGCCCCAGGGATCGGTGGCCTGATCGAGCTCGCGCAGCAGGGCCTCATTCACCTCCTGGCGGGTGGTGAAGGTTTGATCCAGATCGAGCTTGCCCATCTCGGCGCGGATCTGGGTGAGCACCAGATTCACCATCGCCGCCTGCAGGTTGTCGACGCCGTAGTAGGCCCGGGCGTGCTCCAGCAGCTGCCAATACACCACGGCATCCACCTCGATCCCCACGTTGTCGCGGGTGATGCACTGCTGGGGTGGGATGTCGAGCACCCGCTCCTTGAGCGATTCATGGCTCACCACCTTCTCCACCACCGGCAGCACGAACGACAGCCCCGGCTGCAGCTGGCGGTCGTATTTGCCCAGACGCTCCACCAGCCGCGACTGGCCGCCGCTGGTGATCTTGACGCTGTTGATGCCCAGAAACGCCATCACCACCAGGGCGGGCAGACCGAACAGAGATTCCATGGGCAACGGCGGCCTGTGAAGGCCGGAATCGACGGCACCCCCCCAGGGTAGGCAGCATGGAGAGGCATCACCACGCGTTCCCCCTCCCCCGACCATGGCTGTCGCTGCGCTGATCTGGCTGGTGGTGGGGCTGACGCTGCTGCTGCTGGAGGTCCTCGGGGCTGAATTCGACGGCCTGCTGGCCGGTGCCCTCGCCGGCCTGGCGTTGTCGCTCACCACGGCCCTGCTGCCCCTGCCGGCGGCCCTCCAGCTGCTGCTGTTCGCCCTGCTCACCGGCGCGCTGCTGGTGGGGCTGCAGCGCTGGTCGCAGCGCCGGCGCGAGCGGCCCATCCCTCTCTCCCACGCCGCCGATCAGGCGCGGGTGATCAGCCCCTTCGATGCCGACGGCGAGGGCCGGGTGCGCTGGCAGGGCCAGAGCTGGGCGGCCACCAACCTGGAGCCCCGGCAAGCCCTGGAGGCCGGTGCGGCGGTGATGGTGATGGGCCGGGAGGGCAACCACCTGCAGGTGGTGCCCCTGCCCGTGCCCGAGCCTCAGCCCTGAGGCTCGGGCAGGGCCGGTAACCGCACCAGCACCTCGGCACCACCCAGATCCCGGCTGCGTCCCAGCTCCAGGCCACCGCCGTGGTTCTCCACGGCGGTGGCCGCCACGAACAGGCCGATGCCGCTGCCACCGGCCTTGGTGCTGGCCAGCAGCAGCTGATCGCGCTGGTGGTCGGCAAAGCCGGGGCCGTTGTCGGCGATGCGCAGCTCCAGCCAGTTGCCCCCCTCCGCTCCCGGCCGGCGCTCCAGGCTGAGGCGCACCAGCGGCTTTGCCACAGCAGCCTGAGCCAATGCCTCCACGGCGTTGCGGATCAGGTTGGCCACGGCGATCTGCAGCTGGGCCCCATCCCCCAGCAGCCAGCGGGGCTGATCGAGGCCGCTTCCCTCCAGCGCCACGGCCTGGCTGTCGAGCAGGCCGGCCAGGTAGAGCAGGGCACTCTCCACCACCTCACAGAGGTCGATGCGCTGTTGATCGGTGCGCACGTTGCGCAGCAGCATGCGCATGCGCTCGATCGTGTCCACGATCCGCTCGCTCTCCCGAAGCTGAAGCTCCAGCAGGGGCCGCAGCGTGCGCTGCAGCTCGCCCTCGGGCAACCGCTCCAGCTGATCCTGCAGCATCTGGGTGTTGATCAGCAGGGCGCTCAGGGGCTGGTTGATCTCATGGGCCACCGCCGCCGCCGTGAGGCTGGTGTGCAGCTTGGCCTCCAGCTCCCGCCGCTGGCGCTCCTTGAGGGTGCTCTCGCGCCGCAGGGCCTCCTCCAGGGCGGCCGCTGCCTGCTTGCTCTCGGTCACGTCGAGGAAGGTGACGAGCATCAGGTCGTCGAGCTGGGTGACCGAGATGACCACCTCGCGGCAGCGGCGGTCGCGGGTGAGCACGCGCACCTGCATGGGCTTCATCGTTCCGCCGCTGGCGAGGTTGCGCATGCCCTCGTTCCACTCCGGGAGGAGGCTGGCCAGGTACTCGGGATCGTCGTAGGCCACCTGCGCCCAGGCCTCCACGGTGGGCACCTCATCCAGGGGATAGCCGAAGAGCTCCAGGCAACGCCGGTTCTGGAACAGGATCTCCTGGGGTGGCTCGATGCGGTCGATGGCGACCGCCACCGGCAGGAAGTCAAGGATGCGGCGCAGCTGCTGCTGCTGGGCTTCCAGCCGCTGGCGGGTCTCCACTTCCTCGGTGACATCGGTGAGCACCCCCTCCCAGAGGGTGGAGCCGTCGGGCAGATCGCGGGGCACCGATTCGGCCCGCAGCCAGCGGGTGGCTCCACCCACCCGCACACGGCCCTGGCCGCGGAAGGGGTGGCGGTGGGCGTTGGCCTCGTGTTCCAGGCGCAGAAACTCGGCCTGATCCTCCGGGTGAAGGGAGGTGAAGGCCCGGCTCACCTCGGCCCCCTGCAGGGCCCCCCGCTCCAGGCCGCAGATCTCAAGAAAGCGGTCGCTGAGGAAGGCGAAGCGAGCCTCCTGCTCACCGGGCCGCCGCAGCGTGGTGTAGGTGCCCACCGGAATCGCCTCGGTGATCGCCAGGGCGGTGTGGGCCAGCTCGTCCTCAGCCCGCTGCAGCGACGCCCCCAGCTCCTTTGCACGGCGAGCACTGGCATTCACCAGCTCCACCAGCTGCTGCAGCTCAGCGATGGCCGAACTGGCCAGCTCGCTGGTCTGGCCGGCCTGCGGTTGCCGGCGAAGCGGGCGGACCATCCAGGCGAGCTGGCGGTCCACAGCACTGGCCAGCAGCTCGGCCAGGGCCGCCGCCAGCAGCAGCACCAGTCCCAGCCGGCGAAAGCAGGGGATCACCAGCTCGGCGTCGAGCCGGCGGATCAGCGGCCAGGCCGGCTGCACCACGGTGGTGGATCCGGCCCGCGCCAGCCAGTAGCCCTGCTGCCGGGCCTGCAGGGGCAACTCCGCCTGACGCGGCACCAGCATGGTGAGGCCGGATGTGTTGATCGGGGCGGAAGCGAGCGGCTCGAAGTCGCGATCCAGGCGGGCGAAGAGGGCCGGATCGGAACTCCCCGCCAGCCCCTGGGGGAGCTGCCAGCGGGCCGCCAGGCCATCGGGCAGGCGCTTCCCGGGGGCCTGGGTCTGGCCCAGCACCTGGGTGGTGACCAGGGCCGCCACCATCTCCAGCCGCTGACGCTGGCCTTCGAGCAGCGTCAACTTGAGCTGGCTGGAGAGGCTGATCAGGGTGATCACCGCCGGCAGGCTCACCGCCAGCACCACCACGGTGAAGGTGAGGCCGCGCGCACTCAGCCGTCCTGGCTTGCCGCGCTCCCGCAAGACCCGCCAGAGCAGGTAGGCCCCCAGGCCGAGGGCCGTGCTCAGCACCGCCGCCACCGCTTCCTTGAGCCCCAGCGCCTGGGCGCGGAGCAGCTCCACCCCCAGCACCTGGGTGGCCAGCAGCAGCACCGCGGGGATGCCCACCACCAGCCAGTAGGCGATGGCCGCCAACACGATCCGGCCATTGCCCTGCTGGCCGGGGCCGCCGTTGCGGTGGTCGAGGAACCAGCGCAGCCACACCAGCTGGGCCATGCCGATCAGCACCGCGAACGGGTGCCCCCAGTGCCACGCACCCGCCAGCAGGGCCGCCGCCCCCACCACCAGCCCCCACCAGCCGAACAGCAGCAGGGACAGCACGGCCACGGCCATGCCCAGCATCAGCTGGAGATCGAAGACCAGCGTGGGGGGGTTCAGGTTGATCAGCACCGCCAGGGCCGCCAGGCCCGCCAGTGCCAGGGCCCTAGTCCACACGGTCGAGGGTCATCTGCAGATCCAGGGCGGCCAGGCGCACCAGTTCTCCGCCCTTGGCCCCCACCTTGCCGGTGATGTTCTTGCGGTGGGTCTCCACCGTGCGCAGGGAGAGGCCGAGCTGCTCGGCGATCACGCGATTGGTGCAGCCCTTGCCGATCAGGGCGAACACCTGGCGCTCGCGCACCGTGAGCCGGCCCCTGGCGTCGGCTTCACCGCTGTCCTCAAACCGGGGATCCAGGAGGCGCTGCACCTCACTGCGCAGATCGTCGTAGGCGCGAGTCTTATCGACCACCGCCTGCACATGGGGGCGCAGCTGCCGCGGGCAGAGAAAGCTGCTCACCTGGCCGGAGAGCACGATCACCCGGGGTGGATGCTCCCGCTCGGCGAGGGCCGCCATCACCGCCACACCATCACCGTCGGGAAGGGCCAGATCCAGGATCAGCAGATCGGGTTGAAGGTCTCCGCACACCGCCAGGGCCTCAGCCGCCCCCTGGGCCGTGCCCACCACCTCGAGACCCGGCAGGGTGCGCAGCATCGCCACCAGGAGCTGCAGGAACATCACCTGGTCTTCAACCACCACACAGCGCAGAACCACGAGCGGGGAGTTCGTTATTCATACCTATTAGAGCGCTTGACAGCAGCCGAACCCTGCCCCGGCTGCTGCAACACGGTGAAAGACTGGCCAGGGCGGCACCTCAACCCCCTCGCCCTCCATGCAGCTGCGCATCGGCAACGGCTACGACATCCACCGGCTGGTACCGGGGCGGCCCCTGATCCTGGGAGGCCAGCGGCTGGAGCACCCGGCCGGCCTCGGGCTCGATGGCCACAGCGACGCCGATGTGCTCGTGCACGCGATCATGGACGCCCTGCTGGGAGCCCTCTCCCTGGGCGACATCGGCCGCTATTTCCCCCCCGACGACCCCCAGTGGCGGGGGGCCGACAGCCTGGTGCTGCTGGAGCAGGTGGTGGCCCTGCTGCAGGAGCGCGGCTGGAGCGTGGGCAACGTGGATGCGGTGGTGGTGGCCGAGCGGCCCAGGCTGAGGCCCCACATCGAGGCCATGGGCAGCGCCATCGCCGATCGCATGGGCCTGCGCGCCGATCAGGTGGGGATCAAGGCCACCACCAACGAGCAGCTCGGGCCCGTGGGCCGCGAGGAGGGCATCGCCTGCCACGCCGTGGCCCTGCTGCTGCAGCCATGAGCGCGGCGCCCGCCCAGCTGCTGAATCGGCTCGTGAGGGTGCTGGGGGTTCTGGCACTGCTGGCTGCGGTGTCGGTCACAGCGCCCCCCCCGGCGGCGGCCGGGGGATCGGTGGTGGTGGAACAACTGCGCCTGCGGGTGCCGGCCCACCAGCGCCAGGCCTGGCTGGACGCCGAGCGGGGCAGCTGGGGACCCTTCCTCGCCCGCCAGGACGGCTTTCTGGGCCGGGAGTTGTTCTGGGATCCAGGGCGGGAGGAGGCGATCCTGCTGATCCGCTGGGCCAGCCGCACCCAGTGGCAGTCGATTCCCACCCCGGAGCTGGAGCAGGTGCAGGAGCGCTTCGAGCAGATCGCCCGCCAGGGCACCGGCGTGCCCGCGGGCAATCCCTTCCCGCTGGTGTTCGAAGGGGAACTGGAACCCCAGTGAACAGCGGTGAACCAGGGAGCGGCGAACAGGGGAGCGGCGAACCCCGCCGGCATCGCCTCGATCTGCAGCGTCGCCAGCGCCTGGGCATGGTGGAGGCCGTGTGGGGCGAGCACAAGAGCGCCGAACAGATCGCCGCCGTGGTGCGCAGCCTCCAGGCCGCCGGCGAAATCGTGCTGGCCACCCGCGTGGCAGCGGAGAAGGCCGCCGCGGTGCACACCCTCCTGGCCGGCGCCGACGCACCGAAGCCGGCCCTGCGCTATGTGCCCGAGGCCCGCTGCCTCACCAGCTCCGCCCTGCCGTTCCCCGACCCCCGCCGGGGCCGGGTGGCGGTGCTGGCCGGCGGCACCAGCGACCTGGCCGTGGCCAGCGAGGCCCAGGTGGCGCTGCACTGCCACGGGCTGGCCGCCGAGCTGCTGCTGGATGTGGGCGTGGCCGGGCTGCACCGCCTGCTGGAGCAGCTCGAGGCCCTGGCCGAGGTGGATGTGCTGATCGCCTGCGCCGGCATGGAGGGCGCCCTGCCCACCGTGCTGGCGGGCCTGCTGCCCCAGCCCGTGATCGGCGTGCCGGTGAGCGTGGGCTATGGGGTGAGCGCCGGCGGGCGAGCTGCCCTCACCGGCATGCTCGCCAGCTGCGCGCCGGGGTTGTGCGTGGTGAATGTGGACAACGGTTACGGGGCCGCCATGGCGGCCCTGCGCATCCTCAGACGTGACGCAGATCGGGGTAGGTGGTGAGCAGCTGCTCGGTGCTGAAGGCCTCGCCGGCACCATCGGGCTGCCAGATCACCTCCAGGGCGATGAGATCAGCCGCACTCGCCGCCCCCAGCACCTGCAGCGACTGACGCAGCTGGTCGGCGTTGTCGGCGCCCTTGAGGGGGAGGGGGCGGCGGCTGGCGAGCAGCACGGTCACGGCGATGAAGTCGCTGGTGGCGTCACTGTCGCCGGCGGCGGCAGCGGCGGCCTCCTGGGAGCGGCGGCCGGCCACGTTGGTGGTGAGCTCGCGATCGAGCTTGCTGCGCTCAGCCATCGACAGGCGGTTGAAGGTGGCCTCGGCACTGGCGAAGGGCACCTGGCCCACCTCGACGTTGGCGTAGACCCAGAGGTCGGGGTGGCGCAGCAGCGCCAGGGTGGTTTCCTGAAGCACGGTCTGCAGACCGGCGCTGTGGCTGGTGTCAGCCGACCCGGCCAGCCTGCGCAGGTCGTCCTGCAGTGGGCGGGCGGAGGCCAGAAGCCCCACCTGCACCTGGGCAATGCTCACCGGTCCGTCGCTGCGGGGTGCCATCACGGCGCGGGAACTACCGCCCTGGGGCAAGCCGCCGCCGGTGCCGCGCACGGCATTGGCGATCAGACCCACCACGGCCATCAGCACCAGAAAGCCGAACAGACCGCCGCCGCCGAAACCGAAGATCGGAATCAGGAAGGGGAAGCCGATACCACCACCGCGGTAACCGCCGCCATAGCCACCACCGAAGCCACCGCCGCCGCGCATCCCGCCGCCACCGCCGCTGAAGCTGCGGGGCATGGAGGGGGCCGCGCGGAAACTGCCACCACCGATGCGGCCACCGCTGGCCGCCCAGGAGGGCTGCGGGGCGAGCACCATCAGCCCCAGCACCAGGGCCGGCAGGGCCAGCCAGGCGACAGCACGGCGCAGGAAGAGTGAGGGACGCATGGGAAACCGGTTCAGGACGGGCGCAGGGAAGGTTGCGCCAGGAGGATGACGAGGCCGCGGCAACAGGTACCGGCCTCAGCGGTGGTATCTGCGGAATCTAAGAACCACCTCCCACGATGGTGACCACCTCCAGCACGTCGGATTCCTGCACCTGTTGGGCGCCCCATCGGCCGCGGGGCAGGATCTCGCCGTTGAATTCCACCACCACCAGCGGGGGGCGGTAGCCCAGCTCCACCAGCAGCTGCTCCAGATTCAGTCCGGCCGCACAGCGGCGCGGCTCACCGTTCACCTGGATCGACATCTCGCTGGCGGGGGCCATCGGCAGCCTGCACCTGGCCCCATGCTGCGTGATTGACCCCCAGCTGTGCCGCCGCCGCGGCCTGGGTTCAGTGCTCCTGCTCCAGGGCCGCCAGCAGTTGCCGGCTAGCGGCCGCCGGGTCGGCGGCCTCGGTGATCGCCCGCACCACCGCCACCCGGCTGGCACCGGCCTGGCGCACGGCCGGCACCGCCGCCGCGCTGATGCCGCCGATGGCGAAGCAGGGAATGGCGCTGGCGGCGGCGGCCTCGCGCACATAGGCCAGCCCCACCGGCTCCCGGCCGGGCTTGGTGGGGGTGGCGTTCACCGGGCCCACCCCCACGTAGTCGCAGCCATCGGCCTGGGCCTGGCGCAGCTGCTCGAGGGCATGGGTGCTGCGCCCAATCAACCGCTCCGGCCCCAGCAGTCGCCGGGCGACGGCGGGGGGCAGGTCGTCCTGCCCAAGATGCACCCCATCGGCATCCACCGCCAGGGCCAGATCGATGCGGTCGTTCACCAGAAACAGGGCCTCGTGGCGGGCGCAGAGCTGGCGCAGGCGGCGCGCCTGCGCCAGCCGCTGGGCATCTGTGAGGGGCCCGGCGCCCTGGGCCGCACTGCCCTCCTTGGCCCGGTACTGCACCAGCCGCACGCCGCCGGCCAGGGCGGCGGCCACCACCTCCTCCAGCTCAGGCACCGGACTGGTGACCAGATAGAGATGGGCGGCCTGCAGGCGGCGGCGGCGTTCACTGTCGGCGGCACCAGCCCGCAGCAGCTCCAGCTCCAGGTCGTAGAGCCGGTAGCGGATCGCCGCCGCCTCCAGCGCCAGCTGGGGGTCGAGGGGCCGGCCGAATTCCTCCAGCACCCGCAGGGCCTCCTGCACCCGGGCGGCATTGGCCGCCACCACCTGGGCGGGCAACAGGCGCTGGGCCTGGGCGGGATGGCCCATCCCGGCGGCCGGGTCGGTGGCCGTATGGCGTGCCTGTTTGTAGGCCGTGCGGTGCAGCCCCCCGAGCCGCTGACGCAGGTCCTTGGTGCGGGCCACCAGATCGGCGCGCTCGAGACCGAAGCGGGCCCAGTCCTCCAGCACCCGCAGGCCCTCCCGGGCCCGGTCGAGATTGGCATCCAGCAGGCGCTGCACGGCCGCCCGTTCCGGCGCGGGGCTGTCGGGCGTGGGCGGCGTGTCGGGCGTGCGCGGCGTGTCGGGCGTGACCATGGCGAACAACGGATGCTGGTTAACTGAGGCCACAGGTGCACTGCCGCTGGCCGGCAGATCCAGGCCATGGCAGACGGCTTTGATCAGGGCGGCGGCGACAATCCGATGCTGGTGCTGGTGTCAGGAATTCTGCTGCTGGGGGGCATCGGCGCCTTCATTGTGTGGGGCCTCACCCACGCCTACCCGATCGCCTAGATCGCGGCAGAGGTGCCGGGCCTGGCCTGCATCGGCGGCGATCTGGGTGCTGAGGGCCTCGATGCCATCGAAGCGGCGCTGGTGGCGCAGCAGGGCCAGCGGCTCCACGCGCAACTGTCGACCCACCAGCTCCAGGGAGCGATCGAGCAGGTGCACCTCCACCGCCGAGGGGGCGGTGGGGTCCACGGTGGGCTGGGGGCCCAGATTCATCACCGCCGCCATGGCGGAATCGGACCCATCCAGCTGCGCCAGGGCGGCATACACCCCTTCCTGCGGCAGAAACTTGCGGCCGTCCACCTGCAGATTGGCGGTGGGCCAGCCCAGCTGGCGGCCCAGGCCCCGACCGCGCACCACCACGCCACTGAAGCGGTAGGGACGCCCCAGCATGCGCCTGGCCTCGGCGATGTCGCCGGCGCTCAGGGCCCGGCGGATGCGGCTGCTGCTCAGCTGCTCGTCGCTGTCGGAGAGCATCGGCAGCACGCTCACGGCAATGCCGCGGGCGGCTGCCAGCGTCTGCAGATCCCGGGCGTCACCGCGGCGGCCGGCGCCGAAACGGAAGTTCGCCCCCACGGCCACCCGGCGCGCCTCGAGCTGATCCACCAGCACCTGGTCCACGAACGCCTGCGGATCGAGGGCGGCGAGCTGGCGGTCGAACGGCACCAGCACCAGCTGCCTGATGCCCAGGGGCTGGAGCAGTTCCAGCTTCTCGGCCGGCAGGTCGAGGCGCAGGCGGGGCTCGCCGTAGAGCACTTCGCGCGGATGGGGCCAGAAGCTCACCACGGTGGGCACCCCCGCGCCGGCAGCGGTGACAGCGGCGATCACCCGCCGGTGGCCCCGGTGCAGGCCATCGAAACTGCCCAGGGCGATGGCGGTGGGGCGCTGGGCCTGCCGGGGCGTGTGCAGGGGAATCAACGCGACAGTTCCCGAAGCCGTGGCACACCCTGGTGATCTTCCCATGGCAGGTTTGGGGCACCGCAATCGAGGCCGATGACCGACGAGCTGGAGCTGCAGAGGCTGTCGGGGGCCCTGCGGCGCATGGGCTGGATCCGCTTCTGGGCGCAGGTGGTGCTCGGCGTGGTGGTGGTGGGGGTGCTGTTGTTCAACAACATCGGCGGCCGGCTGGCGGCCAATTCCGCCCGGGCCCTGGGCCTGGGTCCGGGCATCAGCCTCACCACCCTGGCCTTCCTGGTGCTGCTGTTCAGCGGCTGGCAGAGCTGGCTGGTGGTGCGCTGCGGCCGCGCCCTGGCCAGTGGGGTGAAACCCAGCCGCGGGGAAACCGGCCGGCTGCTCAAGCGTGGGCTGCTGGTCGACCTGGGAGGCCTGACCCTGGCCTCGCTGGGCTATCAGGCCATGGCCGGCAGCCTGTTCGTGCAGGCCTCCCAGCAGGTGCCGGGGTTCTTCGGGGCCCAGATCGAAGGGGCCGGAGGGGCAAGCAGGCAGGTGGTGGGGCTGCCGATCACCGCGATCGAGATGTTCACGGTGCTGGGCAACACCCAGGTGCTGTTCGCCCACCTGATCGGCCTGATGTTCAGCCTCTGGATGCTGCAGCGGATCTACAGGGTGCGCTGAGGCCCGGCCACATTCAGGGCCTCGAGGTTGGGCAGGGTGGTGGTGTCACCCATCCAGAAGAATTCCGGCTGCAGGGGGCTCAGAGAAGCCCCACCGGCATGCACATGGGCCACGTCGGTGGGCCATAGAGGTGGGCCGGCCACGGCGGCGTCGAGGTCGTTGGCCACCTCGCCGGCCAGCCAGTAGTAACTGCGGCCGCGGGGATCGATGCGGCGCTCGAACTGGTCGGTGTAGCGGCGCACGGCGATGCGGCACCAGCGCAGGGGGCCGATGCTCTCGGCGGGCCGCGGCGGCACGTTGAGATTGAGCAGCAGCCCCTGGGGCCACTCTTCGGCGAGCATGCGCTCAGCCACATCCAGGGCCAGGCCGGCCGCGGGCTCAAACTGACGCCACTGGAAATCGGCACTGCTCACCGCCAGGGCGGGCAGTCCCTCGATCGTGCCCTCCATGGCCGCGCTCACCGTGCCGGAATAGAGCACGTCGGTGCCCAGGTTGGGGCCGTGGTTGATGCCCGAGAGCACCAGATCGGGCCACTCATCGAGGAGTGAGAACAGCGCCAGCTTGACGCAGTCGCTGGGGGTGCCGCTGCAGGCCCAGGCGGTGATGCCGTCATCGAACAGCTCATCGGCCCGCTCCGCCCGGATCGGGGTCTGCAGGGTGAGGCCATGGCCGGTGGCGGAGCGCTCCTGATCGGGGCAAACCACGCTCACCGTGTGGCCGCGGGCGTTGGCGGCGTTGGCCAGGGTGCGGATCCCGGCGGCAAAGACCCCGTCGTCGTTGCTGATCAGGATCCTCAGGGGTGGCATCGGTTTGGGGGACTGCTCCGTACAGTCTCCTCCTGGCCACCAACAGCGGGTTTGTCGTGGGCGTCACCGTGTCGCTTGAGGATCTGAGCGCCCAGCTCCAGCAGCTGGAGAACGAGGCGGCCGCCGCCATCGCCGCCGCCGGCAGCGCCGCCGAGCTCGATGAGCTGCGGGTGGGCCTGCTGGGCAAGAAGGGGCGGCTCTCGGCCGTGCTGGGGGCCATGGGCAAGCTGCCGGGCGCTGACCGTCCCGTGATCGGCCAGCGGGCCAACGTGCTCAAGCAGCAGGTGCAGGAGCAGCTCAGCGAACGCCTGCAGGCGGTGAAATCAGCCGTGCTGGAGCAGCGCATCGCCCGCGAAAGCCTCGATGTCACGGCCCCCAGCAGCTACGTGCCAGTGGGCCGTCGCCACCCGCTGATCAGCACGATCGAAGAGATCGTGGACATCTTCAGCGGCCTCGGCTACCGGGTCTCGGAGGGGCCGGAGATCGAGACCGACCACTACAACTTCACGGCCCTGAACATCCCCGAGCATCACCCGGCCCGGGACATGCAGGACACCTTCTACCTCCAGGACGGCCGGCTGCTGCGCACCCACACCTCACCGGTGCAGATCCGCTACCTGGAGACCAACCCGCCGCCGGTGCGGGTGATCGCCCCGGGGCGGGTGTATCGCCGCGACGCCGTGGATGCCACCCACTCGCCGGTGTTCCATCAGGTGGAGGTGCTGGCCATCGACGAGGGCCTCGCCTTCAGCCATCTGCGCGGCACCGTCACGGCCTTTCTGCAGCGCTTCTTCGGCGACCTGCCGGTGCGCTTCCGCGCCAGCTACTTCCCCTTCACCGAACCGAGCGCCGAGGTGGATGTGCAGTGGCGGGGCCGCTGGCTGGAGGTGATGGGCTGCGGCATGGTCGATCCGGCGGTGCTGGAGGGGATGGGGCTGGATCCGGAGCGCTGGAGCGGTTTCGCCGCCGGCCTGGGGGTGGAGCGCTTCTGCATGGTGCGCCACGGCATCGATGACATCCGCCGCCTCTACACCAGCGATCTGCGTTTCCTGGAGCAGTTCTGAAGCCGGCCCATAAACTCAACGAGCCCCCCGCCCAGCGATCGGTGCCCCGCGTCGGACTGATCGTGAATGACGGCAAGGGCCTGGCCATGACCACCGCCGATGCCCTTGAGGAGCGCTTCAGGGGCCACGGCTGGGACGTGCGGCGGGTGAGCAGTTCCGGGGGCATGGTGGGCTTCGCCAACCCCGACCAGCACCTGCGCAACCGCGGCTTCAGGGCCTGCGTGCCGGACAATTTCAGCGAGGAGCTGGAGCTGGCGGTGGTGCTCGGCGGCGACGGCACCGTGCTCTCTGCGGCGCGCCAGACGGCACCGATCGGCGTGCCGATCCTCACCATCAACACCGGCCATCTGGGCTTTCTGGCCGAGGCCTACCTGCACCAGCTCGATGGGGCCCTCGAGCAGGTGATCTCCGGCCGCTGGACGGTGGAGGAGCGCAGCATGCTGGTGGTGAGCGTGCTGCGCAGCGAGCAGCGCCGCTGGGAGGTGCTCTGCCTCAACGAAATGGCCCTGCACCGCGAGCCGCTCACGTCGATGTGCCATTTCGAGATCGCCATCGGCCGCCACGCCCCGGTGGACATCGCCGCCGACGGCGTGATCCTCTCCACCCCCACCGGCTCCACCGCCTACGCCCTCAGCGCCGGGGGTCCGGTGATCACGCCGGACTGCCCGGTGCTGCAGCTCACGCCGATCGCCCCCCATTCCCTGGCCTCAAGGGCGCTGGTGTTCAGCGATCGCGAGCCGGTCACGGTGTTTCCCGCCACCCCGGAGCGGCTGATGATGGTGGTGGACGGCAGTGCCGGCTGCTACATCTGGCCCGAAGACCGGATCCTGATCCGCCGCAGTGACCATCCGGTGCGGTTTGTGCGACTGGCCGATCACGAGTTCTTCGGGGTGCTGCGCAACAAGCTGGGCTGGGGCCTGCCCCACGTGGCCAAACCCGGCAACGGGGAACTCCCATGAGCGCGGCCCGGCTGCTGCTGCTGGGGCCGGAAGCAGAGGCCCTGGCGGCGCGGCTGGAGGCCTCCGGCTACGCGCTGGAGCGGAATCCGGAGGCCCCCGGAGCAGGGCCCGATCTGGTGTTGCTGGGGCCGCAGGAGCAGGGGCGCATCGCCGCGCTGCGCCGGCGTTTCGTCGATGTGCCGATCCTGCTGGCGGTGGAGGCCGACTCGGTGGAGGCACGGGTGCGCTGCCTGAGCGCCGGCGCTGACGACTTCTGGCTGCCGGGCCAGGGCACCAGCGACCTGCTGATGCGGCTGCGGCTGCAACTCAACCTGCGGCGCCGCAGCGGCCTGCCCTCACCGCTGCTGCAGGTGGCCGACCTCACCCTCAACCCCAGCAGCCGCCAGGTGAAGCGCGGCAACCGCACGGTGGCCCTCACCGCCCGGGAATACCAGCTGCTGCTGCTGCTGCTCGAACGGCAGGGCGGGGTGGTGAGCCGCGATCAGATCCTGCGCCAGGTGTGGAACGACGATCGCGGCATGGCCAGCAACGTGATCGAGGTGTACGTGCGCTATCTGCGCCAGAAACTGGAGCAGGAGGGCGAGCGGCGCCTGATCCACACGATCCGGGGCCAGGGCTACTGCCTCAGCGCCGGCCTGCCCGCGCTGGGAGGCGGCGGATGAGGCCGGCAGCGCCGAGGGCCCTGGCACTGGCGGGCCTGGCCCTGGCCGGCCTGCTGATCCCCACCGCTGCGCTGCGGGCCCGGGGGGATCAGGGGGCGCCCCAGGTGCTGCCGATCACGGCCCGCTGGTGCCTGGCGCCGCAGCGCTGCATCGAGCTGGAGGTGGCCGACACCCCGCGCCGCCAGGCCCTGGGGCTGCAGCTGCGGCCGCCCCTGCCGCCCCTGCGGGGCATGTGGTTCCCCTACGAACCGCCGGCGCCGGCGCGCTTCTGGATGCACCGCACCCCCGCAGCACTGGACATGCTGTTCGTGAGCTCCGGCCGGGTGCTGGCGATCGAGGCCGACGTCCAGCCCTGCCCGCGCCTGCCCTGCCCCAGCTACGGCCCGGCCGAGCCGGTGGAGGGGGTGCTCGAGCTGGCGGCCGGCGAAGCGGCCCGGCTGGGGATCACGGCCGGCACGCCGGTCACCATCGAACCCCTGGGCAGCGGGTCCTTCAGGGACACTGCCCCACCAGCACCAGCACTGGATTGAGCGGCGCCAGCCGGGTGCCGTCGGCGAGGGGAGCACCACGCCAGGCCTGGTGCTGAGCCACCCGCACCGCCAGGCCGGCCCGCTCCAGCGGCGGCCGCAGCTCCGCCAGCGCCTCCACGGTGGCCAGGGGGATCACCACCCGCCCGCCCGACCGCAGCCGATCGAGCACCACTGCCAGCAGCGCCAGCCGCCCGCGGCCGCCACCGCCGAGCAGCACCCGATCGGGATCCGGCAGCGCCGCCAGGGCCTCCGGCGCCCGCCCCTCCACTACCCCGGCCGGTGCCACCCCCAGCCGCGCGGCATTGGCGCTGATCAGGGCCGCGCCGCCGCCGCGCTGCTCCACCAGCCAGCCCTGCAGATCCGGCCGCAGCCGCAGGGCCTCCAGACCGATGGAGCCCACCCCGGCACCGATGTCCCACAGCACCCCGCGCTCGGGCAGGTCCAGATCGGCCAGCAACTGGATGCGCACCTCCCGCTTGGTCATCAGGCCGGGGCGATCGTCGTGCTGCAGAAACAGGCCGTCGTCGAGGCCGAACAGTGGCAGGGCCGCCGGATCCAGCGGCGGTGGCGGCGGTTCGGCGATCAGCAGCACCAGGTGCAGCGGATCGAGATCGGCCGGCAGACACGCCTGCGCTGCCAGCCGCTGCACCCGCTCGGCCGGATGGCCCAGCCGCTCGCACAGCCAGAAGCCGTAGGCCGCCTCCAGGCCCGAGGCCCGCAGCAGCGCCCGCACCTCGCCGGCACCGCCGCGGCCGGGGTCGGTGAGCACCGCCAGGGCCGGCGGGCGCTGCTGCAGGGCCGCCGCCAGGGGTTCAGGGTCGCGGCCGTGCAGGCTGATCCAGCGAGCGTCCTGCCAGGGCCGGCCGATGCGGGCGAAGGCCAGCTGCAGCGAGCTGGGGGCTGGATGGAAGCGCAGCGCCGCCGCACCCAGCTCCTGGACCAGCAACCGGCCGATGCCGAACCAGAGCGGATCGCCACTGGCCAGCACCACCGCCGGCTCAGCCCTGACCAGGGCCTGGCGGAGCCGCGGCAGCAGCCGCTCGGGCCGCTCGCTGCTGAGCCGCTCGGCATGCGGGCAGGCCTGCGCCAGCTGCTCTTGCAGCCGTGCCGGTGCCACCAGCAGCCGGGCGCCCTGCAGCAGGGCTCGCTGCGCCGGCGGCAGGCCCGGCAGGCCGGAGGCATCGCAGCCCACCACATCAACCCAGGCTCTGGCGGAGCTCAGCGCAGCACGGCCACTGGCGCCATGATGCCCACCCGGACGATGCCCGCCCCATGAGCGATCGCCGCCAGCGCCTGCACGAACTGGTGCTCGCCCTGCTGCAGCAGCAGGACAGCCTGGAGCTGCTCGACGGCGACGGCCACGGCCCGGCCGCTGGCCTGGGCGCTGGCGGCGGCGCTGATCCGGCCAGCTGGCTGGAGCGCAACCGAAGGCTGGTGCAGCACTACCAGGCCCTGGTGCGCACCGCCGCCACCCTCGATGCCCTGATCGATCAGGAGGCCTCAGGGCAGCTCTGACAAGCTGGGCGCACTTCCCAAGCCGGCCCCTCCGTCGTCCTGCCCATGGCGCGCCTCGGCATTCCCGCGCTCACCTCCCTGCTGAGCGGCGGCCGCAGGGGCTGGCAGGCGCCTGCCGCCAGCTGGCAGCGGCCCCTCGGGATGGGCTGGGAGCAGCCCTACACGGTGCGCTACGCCAGCAACCTCGACGACGGCCCCAACCACGGCATGCCCCTCGGGGGCCTGGGGGCCGGCTGCATCGGCCGCGCCCCCGACGGCAGCTTCAACCTCTGGCACCTGGACGGCGGCGAGCACTGGTTCGGCACCCTCCCCGACTGCCAGTTCGCCCTGTTCGAGAGCGACGGCCAGCAGGCGCAGGCCCACGCCCTGGCGGTGCAGCCCGAGCGGGATGCCTCCCGCCCCGAAGCCGGCCCGCCTCTGGAGGCCTGGAGCTGGTATCCGGCCAGCAGCGCCGAGCGCAGCACCGGCACCTACAGCGCCCGCTACCCCCTCAGCGCCAGCCACTACACGGGGGTGTTCAACGCCGAGCTGAGCTGCGAGGCCTTCAGCCCGGTTCTCCCGGGCGACTACCGGCGCAGCAGCTACCCGCTGGCGGTGTTCGTGTGGACCCTGCGCAATCCCACCCGCAAGCCGCTGGAGCTCTCGCTGCTGCTGAGCTGGCGCAACACCTGCGGCTGGTTCACCAACACCGACCCCACAGCAGCCGTCACGTTCCGCGACGACGGCAGCCCCGAGCACAGCTACGTGCCGGCCATCGGCCGCAGCGCCGGCCAGCGCAACCGCTGGCTGGACGAACCGGGCCTCAAGGGGGTGCTGCTGGAGGGGGAGCGCAGCGCACCGGTCGCCGAGGGCCAGGGCCAGTGGTGCATCGCCACCGACGCCGGCCTGGAGGAGCGCCATCCCGGCCTGCAGATCCTGCGCTGCAGCCGCTGGGACCCGGCCGGCAGCGGGGCTGAGCTGTGGCAGCCGTTCAGCCGGGACGGTTCCATCCCTGACAGCAACAACGACCGCCACAGCCAGGAGCACGACCCCGCCAGCGCCGCCCTGGCGGTGCGGCTGCGCCTCGAACCCGGCCAGGCGATCGAGATCCCAATTGTGATCAGCTGGGATCTGCCGGTCACGGCCTTCGCCACGGGCAGCCGGGCGCTGCGCCGCTACACCGATGTCTTCGGTGCCGGCGGCGACAACGCCGCCGCCATCGCCGCCGAGGCGCTGCGCGACTGGCGCGACTGGCACGGCCGGATCGTGGCCTGGCAGCAACCGGTGCTGGAGCGCACCGACCTGCCGGAGCCGATCCGCATGGCCCTGTTCAACGAGCTTTACGACCTGGCCAGCGGCGGCACCCTCTGGACTGCGGCCAGCCAGGAGGATCCGGTGGGTCGCTTCGGGGTGCTCGAGTGCTTCGACTACGCCTGGTATGAAAGCCTCGACGTGCGGCTCTACGGCTCCTTCGCCCTGCTGCAGCTGTGGCCGGAGCTGGATCGCAGCGTGCTGCGCAGCTTCGCCCGCGCCATCCCCGCCGCCGATGCCACACTGCGGCCGATCGGCTGGTATTTCACCCAGGGCCGGGGCCGGGTGGAGGCGCCACGCAAGCTGGCCGGCGCCACCCCCCACGACCTCGGCGCCCCCAACGAGCGGCCCTGGGATGCCAGCAACTACACCGCCTACCAGGACTGCAACCTCTGGAAGGACCTGGCCAGCGACTTTGTGCTGCAGGTGTGGCGCAGCGTGTGCCGCGCCCCCGACGGCGAGGACCTGCGTTTCCTGGCCGACTGCTGGCCGGCGGCGGTGCAGGCCCTGCGCTACCTGAAGACCTTCGACGCCAACGACGACGGCCTCCCCGACAACGGCGGGGCCCCGGACCAGACCTTCGACGACTGGCCGCTGCAGGGGGTAAGCGCCTACTGCGGTGCCCTCTGGATCGCAGCCCTGGAGGCGGCCCTGGCCATGGGCCAGCGGCTGCAGCTGGAGCTGGGGCTGGATACCTCCAGCGAGCAGCGGCAGTTCAGCCACTGGCTGGAGCAGAGCCGCGCCAACTTCGACCGCCTGCTCTGGAACGGCGAGTACTACGCCATCGACGCCGACAGCGACACGCCCGTGGTGATGGCCGACCAGCTCTGCGGCGACTTCTACGCCCGCCTGCTGGGATTGCCACCGGTGGTGGACGACACCCGCGCCCGCTCGGCCCTGAACGCCATCCGTGAGGCCTGCTTCGAGCGCTTCGAGGGCGGCCGGCTGGGGGTGGCCAACGGTCTGCGCCGCGACGGCACCCCCCTCGATCCCAACGGCACCCACCCCCTGGAGGTGTGGACCGGCATCAACTTCGGCCTGGCCGCCTACTACCGGCTGATGGGCGATACCAGCACCGCCCTGGCGATCACCGGCGCCGTGGTGGAGCAGGTGTACAGCGGCGGGCTGCAGTTCCGCACCCCCGAAGCGATCACGGCCGCCCACACCTTCCGCGCCTGCCACTACTTACGAGCGATGGCGATCTGGGCCCTGTGGGCCACCCACACCAACTGGCAGGTGATTCCGGGTGCTGAGCGACAGCCATGCGCCGCCCAACCGGCCCTCAGCGCCGACCCCTGAGCCCCATGCCCCTGCTCCTGCGTGCGGCCCTGAGCGCCACCCTCTGCCTGGTGTGCCTGCTGGCCGGCCTGGCCCTGGCGGCGGCACCCGCCGCCGCCCAGCTCCATGCCCACAGCGACGAACAGGGCAGGCCGGTGCTGCGCAGCCTCGAGAGCCTGCGCGACCTCGACTACCAGAGCTGGCAGCTGGTGGCCTACCGGGAGGGGCCGCCGGGGGGGGCGCTGAAGCTGCGCATCGTGGGCTATCCCGGCAAGGTGAGGCTCGACCATCCCACCGCCCTGGCGGTGCGGAGCGGTCGGCGCCACTGGCAGCTCGCCGACCTCACCCTCGCCAATCCCCAGCTGGCCGCCGACGGCCGCTCCGCCGCGGCCGAATTCGACCTCTCCCCCCTGATCGCCGAGCTCAGCCAGAACCGGCCCCTGCGGCTGTTCCTTCCAGGGGTGTTCACGGAGCTGCCGGTGCCCCCGTTCGTGGTGGCCGAATGGCGTTCCCTGGTGAACGGCTGAGCAGCTGGGGTGAACAGCTCAACCACTGGCTTCAGGGCAACTCACTGGGGCCCGAAACCCGCCGGTCGCCGCTCCAGCGGTCGCGCTCCCAGTTGATCACCATTCCCGCCACCGGCACCGCCAGCAGGATCCCCAGCAGGCCGGCCACCCGTTCCCCGAGGAACAGGGCCAGAAACAGCACCAGGGGTGGAATCGAGAGCACGCGACCCATCACCCGGGGCTGGAGCACGTTGTCCTGAATCTGCTGCAGCAGCACCGACACCGCCACCACGGCCAGGGCCACGCCGTACCCCTGGGTGGCCAGCACCACCACGCTGATGGTGATCACCCCGAGCGTGGCGCCGATCCCGGGAATCGCATCGAGCAGCCCCACCACCAGGGCCAGGATCAGGGCGAATTTCACCCCCAGCAGGCTGAAGGCCAGCAGGCTGGTGCTGGTGAGGAACACCACGAGGGTGATCTGGCCGCGCAGAAAGCCGAGCACGTTGCGGCGCACGCTGCGGTGCAGCCGGCCACGCAGCGCCGGCGGCAGCAGCTGAAGCAGGGCCCGCCACAACCTCCCGTCATCCACAAGCATGTACACGGTGAGCACCACCAAGACCACCACGCCGAGAACGTTGCCCACGGCGCCCCCCAGCAAGCCGATGCCGGTGTCGAAGTTGGAGCGCACCAGATCGATGATGCGTTCCAGGTCCAGCTGATCGAGGTAGGCACCGAGCCTGCCGCGGAAGGGGAGCTGCGGATCCGCAATCACAGCCTCCAGCTGGGCCAGCAACTGGCTTGCCTGATTCACCAACTGCAGGCCCAGCATCCAGGCCAGGGCCAGCCCGGCGCCCAGCCCACCGATCACGGTGAGGGAGATGGCCGCTGGCCGTGGCATCACCCGACTGAACCAGCACACCGGCACGTTGAGCAACATCGCCAGCACCGCCGCGGCACTGAACAGGAGCAGCACCACCTGGAATGTGGCGATCACCTGCATGGCAGCCCAGCCACTGGCCACCAGCAGCAGAAAGCGCAGCAACTGGGGATTGGAGGGGAGCCGCCAGTCCTCCCTGGAGGCCATGGAATCGGCTGCAGAGTTGGCCCTACCTTGCCCCGGACGGGCGGCGCTGTTGCGTCAGGCTGGTCACCATGACAGCCGACACCCCTGACCCCGCGGCCGATGCGCCTTGCCCTGAGGCGGAGGCCGCGCGCTGGCGGCCGTGGATGCGGCGGGCCCTGCAGCTGGCGGCCCTGGCGTCGGGACGCACCAGCCCCAACCCCCTGGTGGGAGCCGTGCTGCTCGATCGCCAGGGCGTTCTGGTGGGCGAGGGCTTCCATGCCCGCGCCGGCGAGCCCCACGCCGAGGCGATGGCGCTGGCCCAGGCCGGCGAGCGGGCCGGGGGCGGCACCCTGGTGGTGACGCTGGAGCCCTGCTGCCACCACGGACGCACCCCGCCCTGCAGCACCGCCGTGATCAACGCCGGCATCCGCCGGGTGGTGATCGCCATGGCCGACCCCAACCCTCAGGTGAATGGCGGCGGCATCGCCGAACTGCGGGCCGCCGGCGTGGAGGTGATCAGCGGGGTGGGCGCGGCCGAGGCCCGGGAGCTGAACGCGGCCTTCCTGCATCGCCTGGCCAGTGGCCGGGCTTTGGGCATCCTCAAGTGGGCCATGGGTGTCGATGGCCGGATCGCCCTCAGCAATGGGGCCAGCCAGTGGATCAGCAGCCCGGCGGCGCGGCACTGGGTGCATGGTCTGCGCAGCCGCTGCGACGCCGTGATCGTGGGTGGCGGCACCGTGCGCGCCGACAACCCCCTGCTCACCAGCCGCGGTCGGCGCCGACCCGAGCCCCTGCGGGTGGTGCTCAGCCGGAGCCTGGACCTGCCCAACGAGGCCCGCCTCTGGGACCAGGAGGTCGCCCCCACCCTGGTGGCCCACGGAGTGGAGGCACCGCCGAGAGCCCGGTTCCAGCTCGACGAGCGGGGGGTGGAGCGGCTGCTGTTGCCCAGCTGCACGCCGGCGGCACTGCTGGTGGCCCTGGCGCAGCGGGGCTGCAACCAGGTGCTGTGGGAATGCGGGCCAGCGCTGGCCGCCGCAGCCCTGGCCGACGGCGCCGTGCAGCGCATCGCCGCCGTGATCGCCCCCCGAGTGATGGGTGGCACTCCCGCCTGCACACCGGTGGGGGAGCTGGGTTTCACTGACCTGAGCCAGGTGCCGTCCTGGCGGAGCCGGGAACCGCAACTGCTGGGCAGCGATCTGCTCTGGCAGCTGGAGAACCGCTGACACCGGCCACCCTCCCCTTGCGGCACCCTGGTTCTGCACCGACCGACCCAGCCGACAGGAGCCCATGCCGGATCCCACCAACAGCTTGCCGCTGGAGCTGCAGATGCCGCTCACCGGCCTGGCCCTGAGCCTGCTCAGCCTAGTGGTGATCAACCTCCTGGCCCGGCGGCTGGAGCGCGGCGGCCTGGGCCGGGGTCTGCTGGTGGCGGCACGCCGCAGCATCAGCGCCACGATCCTGTTGAGCGCCCTGGGCTGGTGGGTCGGAGCGCTGCTCTCCCCCTCCGTGGTCGCCCTGGAGCGCAACGGAGCCGAGATCCGCGACCTGGTGGTGATGCTGGGTGTGACCTGGACGCTGCTGCGCTGGAAACGGGAGATCAGAACCAACACCCGTGACTACGCCTCCCGCGTGCTGCCGGCCCTGAACGAGAAGGATCAGATCTTTCTCTTCGATGTGCTCACCAAGGTGATCGGCATCGCCGCCCTGGTGATCCTGGTGCTGGAGGTGCTGCGGCTGCTGGGGGTGTCAGCGGCACTGCTGATCACGGCCGGGGGCTTCGGCGCGGCGGCGCTGGGTTTCGGGGCCCAGGGCATCGTGTCCAACTCCCTGAGCGGGCTCAGCCTCTACATCAATCGCCCCTTCGTGGTGGGCGACTTCATCGAAATCCCCTCCGAAACCCTGATGGGCACCGTGGAGAACATCAGCTGGTTTTACACCCGCCTGCGTTCCCTCGAGCGGCAGCCGGTATTCGTGCCCACCACCATCTTCACCACCAACACGGTGGTGAATATTGCCGAAACCGACAACCGGCGGATCTGGATTGAATTCGGCCTCACTTACAACGATCGCGCGCGCATTCCCCCGATCGTGGCCGACCTGGAGCAGGTGTTGGCCGAGCATCCCGCCGTGGACCAGGACAAGGCCAAGGCCGTGAACTTCACCGGCTACGGCGAATCCAGCCTGGATCTGCGTCTGCTCTGCCATGGCGACAGCGGCGATGTGGTCGATGCCTGGGCCCTGCAGCAGAACCTGCTGCTGCGCATCGGCGATGTGGTGGAGGCCCAGGGCGCTTCGATGCCCTTTCCCACCCGTACCCTCATACAAGCTCCGGATGGTGCGGATCGCCCTTGAAGGGACCCTCCACCCGGGTCGTGATCCAGCCCCCGTAAAAGCCACCCGGCTGCGGGATCACCCGCTCCCCATCCACCCAGCAACCCTCCATCAGCGCGGGATACACGGCAAACCAGCCGGCCAACGCGGCGAAGGGCTCGCTGGGCTCGGGGTAGGTCCACACGGCGCGGCGCAGGCGCCGCTCCCCGGGGCCGCCGGGATCGCGCACCACATCGAAGTAGCGCGCCACCCCCTTCCACTCACAGAAGCTGGCGCCGGCGCAGGGCTGCAGCAACTCCGCACGCACGGCTTCGGGAGGCAGGTAGTAGGTGGGGGGATGGAAGGTCTCCAGCACCCGCAGGGAGCGGCGGGTCTCCGCCAGCACCAGCCCCAGGGCCTCCACCCGCACCAGCTCCTCACTGGCCACCAGGGCCGGTGGCCGCGGATAGTCACACACCCGTTCGCTCATGGCATCGGCAACGCCAGCTGTGGCTGGTCTAGGGGCAGCCGCTGCCATCCGGCGGGGTCCCAGGGCTCCAGCAGGGACAGCAGCCGGCGCCGGCCGGCGCCGTCGGCGGCCTCCAGCCAGGGGGCTTCGGCGGCCTCGGGGATCACCACCGGCATGCGCCCGTGGATGGGAGCGATCAGGGCATTGGGCTCGGTCGTGAGCACGCAGCAGCTGTCCAGCTGCTCACCGTCTGCGCCCAGCCAGCGCTCCCACACCCCTGCGAGCCAGAACGGCGCCGCGTCCAGGCGGGCGATGCGAAAGCCCTTCTCCAAGAAGGCGTCGGCCGGAATCAGGCAGCGCCGGTGCCGCCAGGCAGCGCGGAAACTGGGTTTCTCCGCCACCGTTTCGCTGCGGGCGTTGATCGGCCGCGCCAGCCCGCGCGGATCGCGCACCCAGGCCGGCAGCAGCCCCCACAGGGCCAGATCCACCTGGGGGCTTCCTTGCTCCAGGCGCTGGATCAGCAGCGGCTCACCGGGCCGGATCAGGGGTCGGGGGGAGTAATGGTGCTCCAGGCCTTCCGGCAGGGGTCCGCGCAGGCGGGGCAGCAGGGCATCCAGCCGGCTGGTGAGTGAGTAGCGACCACACATGGACCTGGGGCTCGGGCATGACGATTCGGTTCTCCCACCCCCGAGGCAGATCGGCCGCCGCCGCCCACGCCTAGTTTGGGGCGAGATACCCGTCAGCGCCATGCCCATCCGCCAGGACGACAACCGTCCGACGCGCCGCTTCGGTCTGATCAACCTGGTGCTGATCGGCATTGGCGTGCTGTTGCTGTTCAGCAATTTCCTGCCCAACAACTCGATGCAGCAGGTGCCGAGGGTGCCCTATTCGCTGTTCATCGATCAGGTGAATGACGACACGGTGAGTCGCGCCTTCATCACCCAGGACCAGATCCGCTACGAGCTCAAGGAACCTCCTGCCGAAGGAGCCCCCACGGTGCTGGCCACCACGCCGATCTTCGACATGGATCTGCCCCAGCGGCTGGAGCAGCACGGGGTGGAATTTGCCGCCGCACCACCCCAGAAACCCAACTTCTTCACCACCCTGCTGAGCTGGGTGGTGCCGCCGCTGATCTTCATCCTGGTGCTGCAGTTCTTTGCCCGCCGCAGCGGCATGGGTGGCGGTGCCCAGGGAGCTCTCAGCTTCACCAAAAGCAAAGCCAAGGTGTATGTGCCCGATGAGGAATCACGGGTCACCTTCGCCGATGTGGCTGGAGTGGATGAGGCCAAAACCGAGCTCACCGAGATCGTCGACTTCCTCAAGAAGCCCGAACGGTATGCCGCCATCGGCGCCCGCATCCCCAAGGGAGTGCTGCTGGTGGGCCCTCCGGGCACCGGCAAAACCCTGCTCTCCAAGGCTGTGGCCGGTGAGGCCGAGGTACCTTTCTTCATCATCTCCGGCTCCGAATTCGTGGAGCTGTTCGTTGGCGCCGGCGCCGCCCGGGTGCGCGATCTGTTTGAGGAAGCCAAGAAGAAAGCTCCCTGCATCATCTTCATCGACGAACTCGATGCCATCGGCAAGAGCCGCTCCGGCTCGATGGGCGTGGTCGGCGGCAACGACGAGCGCGAGCAGACCCTCAACCAGCTGCTCACCGAGATGGATGGCTTCAATTCCCAGGAGAAGCCGGTGATCGTGCTGGCGGCCACCAACCAGCCGGAAACCCTCGACGCCGCCCTGCTGCGCCCCGGTCGTTTCGACCGCCAGGTTCTGGTCGACCGCCCCGACCTCTCGGGCCGCCGCACCATCCTCGATATCTACGCCAAGAAGGTGAAGCTGGCCGACGGGGTGGACCTCGATCGCATCGCCCAGGCCACCGCCGGATTCGCCGGAGCCGACCTGGCCAACCTGGTGAACGAAGCGGCCCTGCTGGCCGCCCGCGGTTACCGCACAGCTGTGGAACAGGGCGACCTCAACGAGGCCATCGAACGCGTGGTGGCCGGCCTGGAGAAGAAGAGCCGGGTGCTGCAACCCGATGAGAAGAAGGTGGTGGCGTACCACGAGGTGGGCCACGCGATCGTGGGTCACCTGATGCCAGGGGGCAGCAAGGTGGCCAAGATTTCAATCGTGCCGCGGGGCATGAGCGCCCTGGGCTACACCCTTCAGCTGCCCACCGAAGAGCGCTTCCTGAACTCCAAGGAAGACCTCGAGGGTCAGATCACCACCCTGCTGGGCGGCCGCAGCGCCGAGGAAGTGGTGTTCGGCGAAGTCACCACCGGCGCCGCCAACGACCTGCAGCGCGCCACCGACATCGCCGAGCAGATGGTGGGCACCTATGGCATGAGTGAGACCCTTGGCCCCCTGGCCTACGACAAACAGGGCGGCAGCCGCTTCCTGGGTGGCCCCAGCAATCCCCGGCGGGTGGTCAGCGACGCCACGGCCCAGGCCATCGACAAGGAGGTGCGCGGCCTGGTGGATCGCGCCCACGACCGCGCCCTGTCGATCCTGCAGCACAACCGAGAGCTGCTGGAAACGATCTCCCAGAAGATTCTCGACAAGGAGGTGATCGAGGGGGACGAACTCAAGGACCTGTTGGCCAGCAGCACCCTGCCCAGGGAGGCCGCCCTGGTGGCCTGAGTGGGCCAGGCCCGGGGGGCCGTCGCTTGACGGCGAGGCCCCCGATCCCGCATAAGTGTTGTTTGTTGTGGCCCCGATGCAGTCCGCCTCAGCGCAGTCCGCCTCAACCGCCGCCTGCCTCACCGAGCTGCGTGGCCGCGACCTGCTCTCCTCCGCTGACCTGTCATCTGAGCAGACCAGCGCACTGCTTGCCTTGGCGAGCGCCGTCAAACAAGGGCAGGTGCGGTTGGATCTGAGCGGCAAGGTGCTCGGCCTGATCTTCCTCAAGGCCTCTACCCGCACCCGGGTGAGCTTCTCGGTGGCGATGGGCCGTCTGGGGGGCCAGGTGATCGACCTCGACCCCTCCGTGACCCAGGTGGGGCGTGGTGAGCCGATCGCCGACACCGCCCGGGTGCTGAGCCGCTTTGTCGATGGGCTGGCCATCCGCACCTTCGCCCAGGCGGAGGTGGAGGACTACGCCCACTGGGCGTCGGTTCCGGTGATCAACGCCCTCACGGATCTGGAGCATCCCTGCCAGGCCCTGGCCGACTACCTCACCCTGCAGGAAGTCTTCGGCGAGCTCCCAGGCCTCACTCTCAGCTATGTGGGAGACGGCAACAATGTGGCCCACTCGCTGATGCTCTGCGGCGCCCTGCTGGGGGTGAACGTGCGCGTGGGCTGCCCGCCGGGCTTTGCGCCGGATGACGGCATCTGCAAACGCGCCCAGTCCCTGGCAGCCAGCCGCGGTGCCACGGTGGAGGTGCTGCACGACCCTGTCGCCGCCGTGCGTGGCGCCCACGCGCTCTACACCGATGTGTGGGCCTCCATGGGACAGGAGGAGGAGAAGGAGACCCGGCAGCAGGCCTTCGCCGGCTGGTGCCTCAACGAGGACCTGCTGGCCGAGGCCGACCCGCGGGCGATCGTGCTCCACTGCCTGCCCGCCTACCGGGGCCTGGAGATCAGCGCCGGCGTGATCGAGGGCAGTGCCAGCCGGGTGTTCGACCAGGCCGAGAACCGCCTGCACGCCCAGCAGGCCCTGCTGGCAGCTCTGCTGGGAGGGGTGTGAGCAGACGGGGCTGGACAAACCGGCCTCGGGAGGGTACATCTGTATCAGTACCAGCGCTCCCTCCAGGCCGTGGCGATCTCCCCATTCCGATCCCTCTCCGGCCCTTCCCTCACCAGTCCCTCCGCCCCCCATCGCCAGGAGCTCACCGCGGCCCAGCAGGAGCTCTACGACTGGCTGGCTGACTACATCGGCCAGCATCGCCACAGCCCCTCGATCCGCCAGATGATGCAGGCCATGGGCCTGCGCTCCCCGGCGCCGATCCAGAGCCGGCTGCGTCACCTCCAGCAGAAGGGCTGGCTCACCTGGGAGGAGGGCCAGGCCCGCACCCTGCGGCTGCTGGGCCAGGAGGCCAGCGGCGTGCCGGTGCTGGGAGCCGTGGCGGCCGGCGGACTGGTGGAGACCTTCGACGATGTACGGGAGCACCTGGATCTGCAGGCCGTGATCGGCGGCCGGGAGCTATTCGCCCTCAGCGTCAACGGCGACTCGATGGTGGACGCCCACATCGCCGACGGCGATGTGGTGCTGCTGGAGCCGGTGCACGACCCCAGCCGCCTCAAGCCGGGCACGATCGTGAGCGCCCTGGTGCCCGGCAGCGGCACCACCCTCAAGCACTTCCACCGCCAGGGCGGCACCGTGACCCTGGAGGCAGCCAACCCTGCCTATGCGCCGATCGTGGTGCCGGCCGACCAGGTGACGGTGCAGGGCCGCCTGGTGGCGGTGTGGCGCCAGGTGTGAGGACAGGGCAGGCCGCGTTGTAAGCTCTGACCGCGCCAAAGGGCGTACAAACGGGGCCATAGCTCAGCTGGTAGAGCACCTGCATGGCATGCAGGGGGTCAGGAGTTCGAGTCTCCTTGGCTCCATCGTTCATCCCTCCGGAGGGGCAGGGCACATCCCGCAGCTGAGGCTCCTGTCCGACGTTCTGTGAGGTTGTCCATCCTCCTGGAATCAGGAGCGGTTCATCGCAGCAGCCAGCGCCAGCAACCCAGGAGCAGCGCCAGCACGATCAGCGGCAGCTCTCCCCAGCGCACATAGGGGGTCAGCCCAGACCGTATGGCCACGCTGAGCAGGTCCATGGCAGGCCTGGAGGCCGGCAGCCGCTCACTGATCACTCCCTGCGGTGAGATCAGCCCGCTGGGGCCGGTGTTGGCCACACTCACCAGCCAGCGGTTGCTCTCGATCGCCCTCAGCTGGGCCAGCGCCTCGAACTGGCGTTGCAGCACCAGGGGGTAGGGGTCGAGATTGGCGCTGGCCAGCAACCAGCCCGCGCCATTCCAGGTGGCGGCGGCCAGTCCATGACCATCGGCAATTTCGTAGCAGATCGCCACCCCGATGGACGCCGGGATCCGGGGCAGCAGGCGTGAGGGCGGCCCCGGCTCGATGCCCCCCACCGCCGACAGGCCACTCCAGCGCACCAGTCCCTGAAACGGCACCCACTCCCCCAGGAGCACCACGCGGTGCTTGTCAATCGCCTGGGCGGGTTGACGCGATCCCGCGGGGAAGCGCAGCAGCGCGCTGCGCTGCGCGCCGGCAGGGCCGGCGCTGCGGAAGCCCCCACTCAGCAGTTCAACCGCCGCCGGCTGCGCGAGCACCGGATCCAGCCCCAAAGCCCCTTCCGGCAACACCGCCAGATCCGCCTGCCGCGCCCGGGCCTGCTCCAGGCCCGTCTGCAACTGGCGCTGCAGGCGCAGGCGCGAGGTCGCGGCGAATTTCTCCCGGGTGGGGATGGCGGGCTGGAGCACCATCACCCGCTCCAGGGCAGGGCCGCCGCCCCCGAGCTCCCCGCCGCGATTGATCAGGGCAAGGCCACCGCCATGGAGCAACAGCAGCGGCAGCAGCAGCGCCGGCAGCACCTTGAGCCCGAGTCGCCGCCGTTCCCGGAACGCCCACCAGAACCCCCAGCCGATCAGCAGCTGCAGCGCCGCCACCAGGCCCGCCCCACCCACCGACGCAAACCCCGCCAGGGCCCGGTCGCCGGGCAGGGCCGATCCCCCCAGGCCGATCCAGAACAACGGCCCGCGGGCCAGCAGCACCTCCGCCAGGCCCCAGGCCAGCGCCAGCAACAGGGCACTGCTGGGCCGCGTCGGCCCCAGTCGAGCCGCGCACCGGCCCCAGATCCCAACCAGAACCCCGCCCAGGGCCGAGATCAACAGCAGCAGCAGCCAGCAGAGGGGCAGGCTCAGGGCCAGGGGAACCCCGATCCAGTCGAGGGGGTGGAGGCCCAGCAGCCAGCGGTGGCTCACCAGCACCGACGCCGCCCCCCAGCAGGCCGACGCCCCCCCCGGTGCCGGCCCCGCCACCAGTGCCCAGAGCAGCGCCAGGGCCAGCCACAGCAGCGGCACGGCGCCCGCCGGAGGCAGGGCCCAGCCGGCCAGGGCCCCGCTCAGGGCGGCGAGCGCCAGGGACTGGGATGGTCCTAGCTGAAGCTCGACACGTTGGGTCATGGCCAGCCAGGGTAATCAGCGCCATCGTTGGGCTGGTTGAATCCGCTGCTGTCGATGGATCCGAACAACCCCCTGCAACAACTTCTGCTCCGGGGCCTGGGCACCACGTCCCTGCTGGCCGACCGGCTGCGCTACGTGAGCCAGGAGTGGGTGCGCAGCGGCAAGCTCGATCCCAGCCACGCCCCGGCCCTGGTGGAGGACGTGCTCAAGGCCCTGCGGGGTGACACCCCGGGCCTCGAGCAACAGGCTGAGCGACAACTGGAGCGCAACCGCGATCAGCTGCTGCAGGATCTGGGCGTTCCCCTGCAGCGCGAGCTGGATGAGCTGCGCGGCCGCATCGACCGCCTGGAGCAGACCCTGCGCCAGCGCAGCCAGGGCGAACGGGACGGCGAGCCCGGCGGCAGGTGAGTCACAATCGGGCCATCCCCATCACGGCCATGCGCGACATCCTCATCAGCTCCGGAGTGTGTGTGGCTTGCCTGCTGCTGGCGCTGATCAGCCAGCTGGTGAGTCCCACCCCGGTGGCCGCCGCCCCCAGCTCCCCCTCCACGAGCGGAGCCCCTGTCACCCCGGCTCTCGTCCGCAGCGGCAATGCCCCGGCAGACGTTGCGGAACGGGATGCCTTCGAGCTCGATCCCGAGGATCCCAACCCCACCCTCTTCACCATGGCCCCAGACAACATCGATCCGCAGCTGGCCCAGGCCAGTGTCCTGGGGGGGGAGCTGGTGGCCCCCAAGGAGCGGATCACCGAGAGCGGCCTGCGCATCACCGACCTGCAGATCGGTGATGGACCTGTGGCCAGCTCCGGCCAGACCGTGGTGGTGAACTACCGGGGAACCCTGGAGAACGGCCGCGAATTCGACAGCAGCTACGGCCGCGGCCCCTTCTCCTTCCCCCTGGGCGCCGGTCGCGTGATCCGCGGCTGGGATGAGGGCGTGGCCGGCATGCAGGTGGGTGGCAAGCGCAAGCTGGTGATTCCTCCGGATCTGGCCTATGGCCAGCGCGGCGCCGGGGGGGTGATTCCCCCCAACGCCACCCTGATCTTCGAGGTGGAGCTGCTGGAGATCAAGGGCTGAGCGGGGCCAGGGCAGCACCGGGCAGCCGGCGCAGCCAGGACAGCTCTCCTGGAGGGCTCGTTAGGATCGCGGTGCCGTACGGACCACCGCACGGCAACATCCAGCAATACTCCCTGTTTCATGGCTCACACGCTCCCCGCCCTGCCCTACGACCTCGACGCGCTGGAGCCCCACATCTCCCGCCAGACCCTGGAGTTCCACCACGGCAAGCACCACAACGCCTACGTCACCAACCTCAACAAGTTGGTTGCCGGAACCGATCTCGAGAGCAAGAGCCTGGAGGACACGATCTCCAGCGTGGCCGGAGATACGGGCAAGGCTGGCGTGTTCAACAACGCCGCCCAGGTGTGGAACCACAGCTTCTACTGGCAGTGCATGAAGCCCGGTGGTGGCGGCCAGCCCACCGGCGCCCTGGCCGACAAGATCAACGCCGACTTCGGCAGCTTCGAAGCTTTCGTTGAGCAATTCAAAACCGCCGGTGCCACCCAGTTCGGCAGCGGCTGGGCCTGGCTTGTGCTGGACGGCGACACCCTCAAGGTCACCAAGACCGGTAATGCCGACCTTCCCCTCGCCCATGGTCAGAAGGCTCTCCTCACCATGGATGTGTGGGAACACGCTTACTACATCGACTACCAGAACCGCCGGCCCGATTACATCACCACCTACCTCGAAAAGCTGGTGAACTGGGACTTCGTGGCCGCCAATCTGGCTGCCGCCTGATCAGGTCCGTGCCCCCGGCAGCACGGCTTCCGGGGGAATCCACATGGCATCTCCATAGGAGAAGAAGCGATACTCGCGCTCGATCGCCTCGGCGTAGAGCGCCAACAGGCGCTCACGGCCGATCAGGGCACTCACCAGCAGCAGCAGTGAGCTCCTGGGCAGGTGGAAGTTGGTGAGCAGGCCCTGCACCACCGCAAAGCGGTAGCCGGGCTGGATCACCAGGTTCACCGGACCGCTGTGGGGCGCCAGCTCGCCGCCGTGCAGCCTGGCCACCGCCTCCAGGCTGCGCACCGATGTGGTGCCGATGGCGATCACCCGGCCGCCGCGGGCCCGGCAGGCGGCCACCGCCCCCACCAGCTGGGGGCTCACCTCCACCCACTCGCTGTGCAGCTGCAGGCGGCTGAGGTCTTCGGTGTTCACCGGACGGAAGGTGCCGAGGCCCACATGCAGGGTGGTGCTGGCCACCTCCACCCCCCGCCCGCGGATCGCCGCCAGCAGGGCGTCGCTGAGGTGCAGGCCGGCGGTGGGGGCCGCCACGGCGCCGGGACGGGCCGCGTAGCGGGTTTGATAGCGCTCGTGATCCGCGGCGTCGTGGTCCTGGATGTAGGGCGGCAGGGGCATGGCGCCGTAACGCAGCAGCAACGGCTCGAGGGTGGCCGCATCGCCGCAGTCGGGCGGAAACTGCACGATCCGCCCGCCGGTGTCGGCATCACTGCCCAGCACCTGCACCGCCAGCGGCGGCTGCCCTTCAGCCACCACCTCGATCCAGTCGCCGGGCCTGAGTGTCTTGGCCGGTCTGGCCAGACACAGCCACTGGCCCGGGCCTGCAGCGTCACCAGGCCTGGGCTCCCAGGGCTCGAGCACCAGCAGCTCCACCGCCCCGCCGCTGGGACGCCGGGCCCGCAGCCGGGCCCGCAGCACCCGGGTGTCATTCACCACCAGCAGATCGCCGGGACGCAGCTCCTGGCGCAGATCCCACACCGTGAGGTGGCGGGCATGGGGAGCCGGGCCCACCCCCGCAGAATCCACCGCCAGCAGCCGGGCGGCGTGACGGGGTTCCACGGGCCGCTGGGCGATGCGGTTCTGGGGGAGATCGAAGCTGTAGCTGGAGAGTCGCTGGTCGGCCGGCGCCGCCGAGCTGTTGGGCTCAGAGTGCAAGGCTCTCAGGATTGGTCTCGATCAGCTGGGCCAGGTCCTTGAGGAAGGCGGCGGCGTGCGCCCCGTAGATGGTGCGGTGATCGCAGGTGAGGTTCACCTGCATCTGGTTGGCCACACGGATCGAGCCGTCCTTGCCCGCCACCACCGTGGGCCGCGAGGCGGCCACCGCCAGGATGGCGCCGGTGCCCGGGGGCAGGATCGCGTCGAAGCGGTCCACACCGAACATCCCCAGGTTGGAGAGGGTGAAGGTGCCGGTGCTGTATTCATCGGGCTGCAGCTGCTTGCTGCGGGCGCGAGCCACCAGGTCGGCCCAGTTGCGCGCCAGCGAATAGATGTCGGTTTGATCGGCGCTGGCCAGCACCGGGGTGATCAGGCCGCCGTCCTCCATCGCCACCGCCACCGCCACATTCACCGCCGCCGGATAGGCCATGGCGCTGCCGTCGGCGCTGGTGGCGGCATTCACCTGGGGATGGCGGGCCAGGGTCACGGCCACGGCCTTGGCCAGCAGGGCGGTCATGGTCACGCCCTTGCTCTTCACCTGCTTGTAGAAGGCGTCGAGCTTGGTGGTGGTGATCGTGTAGCCCACCCGGAAGCAGGGCAGCTCCAGGCTGGCGAGCATGTTGCGGTTGACCGCGTTCTGCAGGGTGTTGAACGCCACCGCCTCGCCGGGCCGACCGAAGGTCTGACCGGCGGGCGCAGACGCCGGGGCGGCGGCGGCGTTGCCGTTCCCGGCAGCGGCAGGAGCCAGGGCCGGGCCGGTACCCTCGGCCACCCGGGGCACGGTGATCGGCTGGCCGGTGGCAGACAGCACGTCCTCGGCCTGAATGCGGCCATGGGGGCCACTGCCGCGCAGGGCATTGAGGTCCACCCCCAGCTGGCTGGCCAGTTTCCGGGCACGGGGGGACGCCACCACCCGGCCGCTGGCCGTGGAGGCGGGCACGGGAGCAGCCGGCGCAGCCGGTGGAGCGGCGGCAGTCGTGGGTGCAGGGGCTGGGGGCGCCGCGGGAGGCGATGGGACAGCGGCGGCCGGCGGCGCGGTCGATGGGGCCGGAGCGGCAGCCGCAGCGGGGGCAGCCGGGGCCTTGGCGGCGGCCTCGGCGATCTCCGCCTCGGTTTCCACGATCAGGCCGATGGTCTCCCCCACCGGCGCGGTGCCGCCGGCGGGCATCAGCACGGCGGCCAGGTATCCCTCCTGGAAGGCCTCCACATCCATGTCGGCCTTGTCGCTCTCCACCACCAGCACCGATTCACCGCGCTCAACGCGCTGGCCCGGCTGCTTGAGCCACTCCACGATCTTCCCCTCCGTCATCGTCGAGGAGAGGGCGGGCATGAAGATTTCGTGGGTGGCCAACGGGATGCGCCGCAGTGTCGGGGGGAATTTTACGAGCCCTGCCGCTGGCGTCCCGTTCAGAGGGCGCCTTCGATGGCTTCGATCACGCCATCGCGCACCAGCACAGCAGCCTGCAGCTTCTCCACCAGGTTGTCGCCCACCCCCACGGCGACCACACTCTCCAGCTGGCCCTGCTCCACCACCTGCTCCATCTCCAGCTCGCTCACCTGGCGCTGCTGCTCGAGAATCTGGCGCTTCTGCTCCTCCAGTTCAGCCCGCTTGGAGGCCACCTGCTGCTGCACCGAGCCCACCTGCTCCTGCACGCGGGGATCGAGCGGATTGAGGCTCTGGCGCCGGATTTCGTCCACCAGCTGCTGACCCTCCCGCTCCAGCTGGGCGAGCTGGCCATCGCTGTTGGCCAGGGCATTGCTGAGTTCGCGCTCGGCGTCCTCCTTCCAGCGGGGTGTGACCACGGCCCGCACGGTGATCGAGCGCTTGATGGTGATCGTGCCGTCGGCCATGAACTCACTGCTTCAGTGCTCAGGCTGTCAGTCGCCCTGCCACCGGTCAACCACCACGGCAGCGGGGCTCCGCTGGCAGGGTGAGCGGAGTTGCTGCGGCCCGTGGACACACTCAGCCCCACCGATCTGCTCGCCGAACTCCGCCCCCGGCTGCGGGATCCGGCCAGCCTCCTGGTGGTGCAGGACCTCGATGGGGTGTGCATGGATCTGGTGCTCGACCCCCTCACCCGCCGGATCGAGCCCAGCTACGTGCAGGCCGCCAGGCAACTCGACGGCCGCTTCAGCGTGCTCACCAACGGCGAGCACGAAGGCCGCCGCGGGGTCAACCGGCTGGTGGAGCGGGCCCTGGGGGAGGCCCACGTTCCGAGCCGGCATGGGCTCTATCTCCCCGGCCTGGCGGCCGGCGGGGTGCAGCTGCAGAACCGCCACGGCCAGGTGGACACCCCCGGGGTGAGTGCCACCGAGCTGGCCTTCCTGGAGGCGCTCCCCGCGCGCATGGCCGAGGAGCTGCGGGCCTGGTTGCCGGGCCTGCTGCCACGGCTGGACAGCCCTGAGCTGGAGCGCCAGATCGCCCGGGCCGTGCTCGACAACCCCCTCTCGCCCACCGTCAATCTCAATGGCCTGTTCCAGCTCAGCGCCGCCGGCGAGCGTCCGGCAGCGCTGGCGCGGGAGCTGCAGCAGGGTCTGCTGGAGCTGATGCAGGGCCTGCTCGAGGAGGCCGAGCTGCAGAGCCTTGCCGGCAGCTTCTTCCTGCACATTGCCCCCAACGTGCTCGACGGCGAGGGCCGCGAACGGCCCGTCTGGGCCTCGGAGAGCGGGATCGGCACCACCGATGTGCAGTTCATGCTGCGCGGGGCCGTCAAGGAGGCGGGCCTACTGGTGCTGATCAACCGCCACATCGCCCGCCACCACGGTGTGCACCCCCTGGGTGAGGCCTTCAACGTGCGCACGGCTCCCCGCCTCCACGCCGATCTGCTGGCCCTGGCGGCGGAGCGCATCCCGCCTTCGCTGATGCCCCAGCTGGTGGGGGTGGGCGACACGATCACCTCCACCCCCGGGCCCACGCCCGGCAGCTGGCGGCGAGGGGGGAGCGACCGCGGTTTTCTCACGCTGCTGCAGGATCTGGGCCGATGCTTCGACCGGCCCAACCGGGTGGTGCTGGTGGACAGCAGCGGCGGCCAGGTAAGCCGGCCTTCGATGGCCGACGGCCGCCTCCAAGGACTCACCGACCCCGAGGATCCGCTGCGGCTGGATGCCCTGTTTCCCGGCGGGCCAGCCCAGTACCGGGCCTTCTTCGGCGAACTGGCGGCCGATCCGGCCGTTCAGCGGTAGAGGGCCTCGATCGCCGCCGCGTCGCGCTCGGCGATGCGGTCCCGGCGCTGCTTCAGCGTCTGGGTGAGCAGGCCGTTCTCGAGGCTGAATGGCTGCACCAGCGCCACCGCGCCCAGGCGCTCCTCGGGACGGGCGCCGGGCCGGGCCGCCAGCAGGCGGTTGCACTCGCGGGTGAGGGCGCGCAGCAGTGCCGGCTCGGCCTCTCTCCCGCCCTCGGAGAGGGGCAGGCCGGCCTGGCTGGCAAACGCCTCCAGCGGTTCACGGCGGGGCACCAGCAGGGCGCCGAGCTGCTTGCGGTCGTGGCCCACGAGCATCACCTGCTCCACCAGCTCGCTGGCCGCCAGCGTTTCCTCCAGGGGGCCGGGCTCGATGTTCTCACCGCTGCTGAGCACGATCGTGTCCTTCGCCCGGCCGGTGAGCACCAGGCAGCCATCGGGCAGCAGCCTGCCCAGATCACCGGTGTCGAACCAGCCCTCGCCATCGAGCGCCCGGGCGCTGGCCTCAGGCTTGCCCCAGTAGCCCGCCATCACCTGGGGGCCCCGGGCCAGCACCAGCCCCCGCTCGCCGATGGCCAGGGGCCGGCGATGGTCGAGATCCACAATGCGGATCGAGGTGGCCGGCAGGGGCTGGCCGGCACTGCCGCGGCGGTTGGCCCAGGGCCTGCGGCAGGTGAGCACCGGACTGGTCTCGGTGAGGCCATAGCCCACCAGCAGCTCAATGCCGATGGCCTCGAAGAAGCTGTCCACATGCAGGGCCAGGGCGCCACCGCCGCTGATCGCGGTACGCAGGCGCCCGCCCACCAGCTGGCTGCGCACCCGGGGCCAGAGCAAGACGGCCGCCAGCCGGTGCAGGGGCCAGCGCAGTGCCGCCTGCAGGACGGCCGTGAGGCGGGCGGCGACGGATTCGGGGGCCAGGGTGAGGTCGAGGGCCTGGCGGCGGGCCAGGCCGTAGGCCCGGCTGTTGGCCAGAGCCCGGCTGATCAGGCCCTGGCGCATCGGCGGCATGGCGCCCAGGGCCTCCTCGAACCCCGCCAGCAGCGCCTCCCAGAGCCGCGGCACACTGATCAGGTAGTGGGGGCGCACCCGCTGCAGATCACCCCGCAGTGCCTTGAGGGTGGTGTAGGTCTGGTAGCAGCCGGCCGAGAACAGGAAATATTCGGCGCTGCGCTCATAGGAGTGCCAGATCGGCAGCACGCTCACCACCCGGTCGCCGGGGTGGGGTGCCACGGCCACGCCGAAGTGGCGCAACTGGTGCAGCAGATTGGCGTGGCTGAGGGGCACGCCCTTGGGGCGGCCTGTGGTGCCGGAGGTGTAGAGGATCGTGGCCAGGCGCGCCGGATCCGACGGCGGCGCAGGGGCGGCCCTGCCCTGATCCAGGGCCATCGCCCCCGCTTCCAGCAACCGGCCCCAGGAGAGACAGGGCAGATCCCCGGGCTCTGCCGCCGCCTCCCCCTCCAGCAGCACCACGAAGCGCAGGGCAGCCAGCCGCTCGGCCGAGAGGGCCAGCCGCTCGAGCAGCGCCGCCGACTCCACCACCAGACCGATGGCGCCGGAGTCTTCGAGGATGTACCGCAGCTCATCCAGCGGCGCCGCGCTGCCGCGCACGGCGTCGGCAGCGCCAGAGCGCATCAGGCCCTGGTCGCTGATCAGCCAGCGGGGGCCGTTCTCGGCGAACAGCGCCACCACATCCCCGGCCTTCACACCCAGGCCCGTGAAGGCCGCAGCCACCTGCTCGATCCGCAGCTGCAGCTGCCGGTAGCTGCAGGCCTCCGGCTCACGGGCATGGGGGGCCTCCACCGCCGGAGCATCGCCGTACAGCCCCACCAGCTCCGGCCAGAGCTGCTCCAGGCCGGTGAGGGCGCTCCAGTCGTGGCGTTCGGCCAGAGCCTGGCTGTCGCGTCGGCTGGCCGTCCACTTGACCTCAGCAACGGCCATGGCAGCACATGCGGATCTCCCTTCAACCCTTACCACCCCTCCAGCGCTTCGCAGGCGGCGGGGGGCCGCAAGCGCAGTTGGAAGCGCGCGGCGAAGCAGTCCGCCAGGGGCCGGCGCAGGTCGGCAGCGGTGAGCTCGGGCCGCCAGTCCGCCAGGCGGCCCACTGGCCTCCCGGCGATGCCGCAGGGCACGATCGCCCCAAATCCCTCCAGGCCGCAGTCCACATTCAGGGCCAGGCCATGCTGGCTGATCCAGCGGCGGGCGCCCACACCGATCGCCGCCAGCTTGCGCCCCTCCAGCCACACGCCCGTGAGGCCCTCGAGGCGGGTGGCGTCCAGATCGAGGCCGGCCAGCAGGTCAATCACCACCTGCTCAAGCTGGCGCAGGTAGAGGTGCAGGTCGCCCCCGTGACGCTGCAGGTTGAGCACCGGATAGAGCACCAGCTGGCCGGGCAGGTGGTGGGTCACCTCGCCGCCGCGGTCGATCCGGTGCAGCGGCAGGGGCGGGGCCGCCGGATCGAAGCCCAGGTGCACCGTGCTGGCCCCGCGCCCGAGGGTGTAGCAGGGCTCGTGCTCCAGCAGCAGCAGGGCATCGGCGCCGGCCGGGTTCTGCAGCAGACGCCGCTGCAGCTGGCGCTGGGCATGCCAGGCCCGTGCAAAGGGCACCGGCCTGGAGGCTTCAAAAAGGATTGCGTCGGACGAGGGGGCCATGGGGAGGGCGCCTTCCTACCGTTGGCACATGAGAAAACCGGAGGCGGCTGCCATCTGATGAAACTGTTGATCCATGGCCGCAATCTTGAAGTGACCCAGGCGATCCGGGACTACACCGAAACCAAGCTGTCCCGTGCCGTCAGCCACTGCGAGGACATGGTGAAGGAGGCCGACGTGCACCTGTCGGTGGCCCGCAACCCGCGGGTGCCGCAGCAGATCGCCGAAGTCACGATGTTCGCCAACGGCACCGTGATCCGTGCCCAGGAGCGCAGCGACAACCTCTACGCCAGCATCGATCTGGTGGCGAGCAAGCTCACGCGCCAGCTCGACCGCTACAAAAAGCGCCTGCAGGAACGCAGCCAGGGTCCGGTGCACCGTTCGGCCCGCGATGAGGAGGCGGGAGCCGCCACACTGCCGCCGCCTGGCACCAGCCTCACCGACGGCAAGGAGCCCGAGCTTCCCAGCCGCGGCGTGCGCCGCAAGTACTTCGACATGCAGCCGATGACGCTTGATGACGCCGTGCACCAGCTGGAGCTGATCGACCACGACTTCTTCCTGTTCCGCGATGCCGATTCCGGCCAGCTGCAGGTGGTGTATCACCGCAACCACGGTGGTTTCGGGGTGATCCAGGCCAAGGACGCCTGAGCCGGTCCCCGTGAGCCAGGAACGGCCCGACATCGCCCCCCTGATCGACCATGCCCTGCTGGATCCCCACCACGGTCTCGACGCCATCCACCGCTGTTGCGATGAAGCCCGCCACTTCGGATTCGCTGCGGTCTGCCTGGCCTCACGCTGGGTGACCCCGGCCCGGGAGCGACTGCCGCGGCCAAGTGAGGGTCGCGGCCCGTCGCCACGGCTGGTGAGTGTGGTGGGCTTTCCCTTCGGCGCCATTCCGCCGGAGGTGAAGCTTGCCGAGGCCGAAGCGGCGGCCGCCGCCGGAGCTGACGAACTCGATGTGGTGCCCGATTTCGGCGCCCTGGCCGATGGCGACACCGGCGCCGTGCTCAGTGAACTGGAGGCGATCTGCGATCTCGGGCTGCCGGTGAAGGTGATCCTGGAAGCCGAACGGCTGCCGCCGGCCAGGCTGGAGCTGCTGGTGGAGATCAGCATCGACGCCGGCGCCCGCTTCCTCAAAAGCGGCAGCGGCTTCGGCCAGGCGGTCACGCCAGCACTGGTGGAGCGGTTGCGGCAGCTGGCCCGGGGCCGGGCCGCCGTGAAGGCCTCGGGGGGCATCGCCGATCTGGAGCAGGCCTTCGCCCTGGTGGAAGCCGGCGCCAGCCGGCTGGGCACCAGCCGTGGCGTGGCACTGATGCAGGCCCTGCGGGCCTGAGCTGCCGTGGCCGAGTTCCCGGTGGAGGGCCTGGCCCTGAGCTGCAGGCCCCTGGGAGAGAACGATCGGCTGCTGACGCTGCTCAGCGACAGCCATGGCCTCATCCGCCTGGCGGTGCCAGGCGCCCGCCGGCCGAAGAGCAGCCTGGCGGCAGCGGTGCCCCTGGCCCATCTGCGCCTGCAGGTGGGCGGCAACCGGGGCCTGCGGCGGGTGCGGCAACTGCGCCTGCTGCGCAGCTATGGCGGCCTGGGCCAGCAGCTGGAAACCCTGGCTGCGGCGCAGGCTCTGGCCGAACTGTGCCTGGCACTGGTGCCGGACGAGGTACCGGCCCCCGGCATGCTGGCCGACCTGTTGTTGCAGCTGGGGCGGCTGGAAGCGTTTGTGCGCGAGCCACAAGCGGGGGTAGAGGCCCTGGCGGTGGCCGTGCAGGGGTCGGTGCACCTGCTGGCGCTGGGCGGCTACGCCCTGCCCCTGGGCCGCTGTGCGCGCAGCGGGGAACCCCTGCAACCGCCGATCGGCGACCGGAACTGGCGCAGCAGCTTCGTGCCGGCCGACGGGCTGATGATCGGTAGCCACAGCCAGGCCCGCCTGGTGCTCAACGCCTCGGAGCTGGCGCTGCTGCAGCGGCTGGTGCGGCCGGCGCCGCCACGGCGCCGGGATGGCGTCCTGATGGGTCCACCGGTGGTGTGGCTGCGACTGCTGGAGCTGGTGGCCTGCTGGTGCGATGAACATCTCGGGCGGCGGCCCCGCGCCTTCCGCCTGCTGGCCAACAGCCTCAACGGCCTGCTTGAGAGTGGCGCGATGGATGGGGACGCCCCGCCGTGACAGTTCCCCCGGCCAACGATCGCCAGGACACCGGCGTGGCGGCGGTGCTCGCCCGCCACGACTTCCGCTGGCTCTGGCTGGGGCAGATCTTCTCCCAGCTGGCCGACAAGTTCTACATCGTGCTGATGGTGTTCCTGATCGCCCAGCACTGGGTGAGCGGCACCGCCAGCAGCCCCGCCCTGGCGGGGGCAGCTGCGGCCATGCGGATCGAGGTGCCGGAAACCAGGGCCCAGCTGATCACCCTCCTGGCCACAGGGATCTACGTGGCCAACACGCTGCCGGCGGTGTTTCTGGGGGCGCTGGCGGGAGTCTGGGCCGATCGCTGGCCCAAGCGCAGGGTGATGGTGGCCTCCAATGGCCTGCGGGCCGTGCTGGTGCTGCTGGTTCCCTTGAGCCTGCTGGAGGGGCCCCAGTGGCTGGGACTGCCCTGGGGGTATTGGGCGCTGCTGGTGCTCACACTTCTGGAGTCGTCACTCACCCAGTTCTTCACACCGGCTGAGCAGGCCGCGATCACCAGCCTCGTGCCCCAGCCCCAGCTGCTGGCGGCCAACTCGATCTATCAGACCACGAGCATGGCCACCACGATCGTGGGCTTCGCCCTGGGCGAACCGATCCTGCGGCTGCTGCGTGATGGCCTGGCCCGGCTGGGGGTGAATGGGGGTGAGTTTCTGCTGTTGCCGTTCTGCTACGTGGCAGCGGCGCTGGCGATCAGCAGGATCCGCCGCCACGACGAACCGCGGCGGCGGCAACGATCGCTGCGCCGGGAACTGGGGGAGGGCGTGGCGGTGCTGCGCCAGCGGCCGCGGGTGGCCTGGGCCATGCTCCAGCTGGTGCTGCTCTACAGCCTGCTGGCAGCCCTCACCGTGCTGGCGATCAGCCTGGCCGCGGCCGTGCCGGGGCTCGGCCCCACCCGCTTCGGAGTGCCCCTGGCCATGAGTGCCCTGGGGCTGGCCGCCGGAGCACTGGCCGTGGCCCAGCTGGGCCAGGCGATCGGCAGGCACCGGCTGGCGGCAGCGGGGCTGGCCCTGATCGGCTGGAGTCTGCTGCTGCTCGGGCGGCTGCTCGGCAGCCTGCCGTTCACGCTGCTGCTGTGCGGGGTGCTGGGAGTGGGGGCAGCCCTGCTGGCGATCCCCACCCAGACCACGATTCAGGAAGGCACGCCCAGGTCGCAGCGGGGCAAGGTGTTCGGTCTGCAGAACAACCTCATCAACATCGCCCTGAGCCTGCCCCTGGTGCTGGCCGGGGCCACGGTGAGCCGTTGGGGCCTGCTGCCTGTGCTGCAGACCCTCGCCGCTCTGGCGCTGGTGGCAGCGCTGGCGGAGCGACCCTGGCGCCGCTGGTAGCGTCAACCCAGTTCAAGCGGACAGGTTGGTGATTCATGTTGCCTGGCTGGGCAAGAAATCGCCGTTCTGCGGGAACGTCACCTATGGCCTCAACACGACTCACGCCTTGAAGAGCCGCGGGTACGGGGTCAGCTTCATCCACTTCGACACCCCGGCCACCGGTCAGTTCGGCCTCGCCGAACCCCAGGGGCGACAGCCCGTCACGCCATCAGGCTCGTTCTCGGGCGACAGCCACGCTCAGCTGGCTGATGAACGCGCCGCGACAGATCCATCGCGGGCAAACCCTGCAGCCGATGTGGCACTGCCCTACCTGGTGAAGTCGCAGGTGTACACGATCCCCTCACCGGGTGCCCAGCGGGAACTGCGGGAATCGCTGGAGCGGCTGCAGCCAGATCTGGTGCACGCCAGCCTCACCCTTTCGCCGCTCGACTTCCGCCTGCCGGAACTCTGCCAACAACTTGGACTGCCGCTGGTGGCCACCTTTCACCCGGCGTTTGATGCCAGCCTGCGCAATCTCGCCTCCGGCACCCAGCAACTCACCTACCAGCTCTACGCCCGCTCCCTGGCCCGCTTTGATCGCGTGATCATCTTTTCCGAGCTCCAGGCTGAAGTGCTGGAGCGGCTGGGGGTGTCAGCCGAGCGGCTGGCGGTGATCCCCAATGGGGTTGATCCCCAGCTCTGGTGTCCGGCCGAGACGCAACCGAGCGCGGCTTTTCCCGAGCTGCGGGAGCGCTTCAGGGGCCAAAGGGTGTTTCTCTACATGGGCAGGTTGTCCACGGAGAAGAACGTTGAGGCACTGCTCAAGGCCTGGCGGCTGGTGCGTCCGGCCGGTTGCGTGCTCGTGATCGTGGGTGATGGCCCGCTGCTGGGTGCCCTGCAGGCCGGTCGTGAGGAGGCGGATGTGGTCTGGTGGGGCTACGAATCCCGCCTGGAAGTGCGCGTGGCCCTGCAACAGATCGCTGAGGTGTTTCTGTTGCCCTCCCTGGTGGAGGGGCTGAGCCTGGCACTGCTGGAGGCCATGGCAAGCGGCACCGCCTGCGTGGCCACCGATGCTGGAGCCGACGGTGAAGTGCTGGAGGGTGGGGCGGGCATCGTGATGCGCACACAGGGGGTCACGACCCAGCTGCGAACGCTCCTGCCGGTGTTGCGGGATCAACCGGTGCTCACAGCGGAACTGGGCCTGCGGGCCCGCAGACGGGTGCTGGAGCGCTACACCCTCGCCAACAACATCGATGCGGTGGAACAGCTCTACGCCGAGGTGCTGGCCGCCGACCAGCTCCCCCTCAGCCGTGCTTCAAACTCCGGCAACAGTCGGCAAAGGCCTCGGGTGGGTTGACCGAACCCGTGATCGGCCGACCGATCACCAACCGACTGGCTCCAGCCGCCAGCGCCTCAGCCGGCGCCATCACCCGGGCCTGATCTCCAATGGGGCTCCCCTGGGGCCGTATCCCGGGTGCCACCAGAACAAACGGTTCGGGATAGCGCGCTCGCAAGACGGCCAGCTCGTGGGGGGAGCAGACACATCCTCCGATCCCAGCCTGGACGGCCAGGTCGGCCAGCTGGGAGACGTGCTGCTCAAGAGAACCAGCAACCTTGAGTTGCGCTTGGAACGCCTGCTCATCCCAGCTCGTGAGCACGGTCACAGCAAGCAAGCACGGTGGCTGGTGCCCCTCCCGCTGGGCCTCCTCCGTCACAGCAAGCTGGGCCTGGGTAAGGGCGAAACAGCCGGCAGAGGCATGCACGGTGATGAGCTCGGCGCCAAGGGCGGCAGCCTGTCGGCAAGCTGCCGCCATGGTGGCTGGAATGTCGTGGAATTTGAGATCGAGGAAGATCCGCTTTCCCCGATCCCGCAGCGCCGCAACGATTTGCGGACCACCAGCAACGAACAATTCCAGGCCCACCTTCACCCACTGGAGCTCGGGGATCGATTCACTGAAGCGCAGGGCGGAATCCGGATCCATGCCATCGAGCGCCACGATGATGCGATCAGCAGGCTGAAGACCAGACACAGATCCTCACAAGTAGGGAAACGCGCGCTGATGAGCCGCTCTCATACTCACAGACAGACGCACCTGGCTGCCAGACACCGCTGTGAAACGGATGGCTTAAAACCTGTGTAGGGATTGGAAGGGTGTGGTTCCTGGCATCGACCTAGTCTCTCAGGGGGCTACCCCCCAAATACCGTCGGCGCTGCAGCGTTTCACGGCCGAGTTCGAGATGGATCGGCGTGG
>NZ_JAGQCU010000016.1 GCF_024346355.1 Cyanobium sp. ATX 6A2 | reverse complement strand
GCTTCTTGGCGGTGGCCTGCTCGTAGTCACCGAATCCGAGCTGCTTGCTGCCCATCATCCCAGTGCGTACCAGCGATTGCAGAGGTATTTTCGCGCGGATGGCGCGGGTTTTCCAGAGCCTCCTTAATTCCAGTTCCGCGAGAATATTGAGCCCAACCGATCTTCTTAGCCATATTTTTCCCGTGTCGGCTTGTGGGTAATTATTCTTTTGTGGCTGAGTTCTTATGGGCTACACTATGTCTTGTTCTGCGCTCTAGCTTGTTCCACTATGGTGATGATTCAGGGCCTGACTGTTCAGGCAGATGCTAGTAATCGATTGAAGATCTCCCCATCCGCCCGCTTTGAGGGATCACGTATCATGATCTCTGGGCATGGCTGCAATGTGTCTGTTGGTAGTGCGCGAATCTATAGAGGCTTGTTGATTCACTTGGACGGAAACCATAAGCATGTTGAAATCGGGGATACCGATGATCATATCATTAATCTTAAAGTGCTGTCCCAGCGAGGTGAGGGGCAGTCTGCAGTTATCGGCACGGGTTTGCGTTGTAACGGGATGGAGATTCAAATGACAGACGGTAATGCTGCATTCAGAATGGGAAATGACTGCATGGCATCCTGGGGTGTTAAGATTAGAACATCTGATGGCCACGCCATTATTGATATCGCATCTGGCAAGGCAATCAATATTCCGCAGGATGTTGTGATCGGCGATCGTGTCTGGCTCTGTGAAGATATTAAGATACTCAAAGGTGTTCTGATTCCTTCTGATACTATTATCGCCAGTGGTTCAGTCATCGCTAGGCCATTTGGCCCCGAAGATTCGTGTTCTGTAATTGGTGGTTGCCCTGGACGCGTGCTTAAGCGGGGAGTTCGCTGGGATAAGAGATCTCCGTCTGAAATTAACGCTCTTGTTTGAGATCGCATCCGGTTGAAGTTTTGATCAGGCCGCCAGGCCGATTTCCTCCAGGAGCCGGCGCTGCTCGCGGGCAGGCACGAAGCGATGGGCGGCCATGGCGCCGCTCACCGCCGCCGGCGGCACGCCGATGCCTGGGAAGGTGCCGGCTCCGCAGAGCACCAGCCCTTCGATCGGGGTGCCGCCGCCGGGGAAGGGTCCGGCATCGGCGTGCCAGGCGGGGCCATAGCTGCCCTGGGGAATGCGCAGGTAGTGCTGGTGGGTGAGGGGCGTGCCCTGCAGCTCCAGCACCACCCGTTCGCGCCAGTCGGGGATGAGGGGGGCGAGCACGCGGTGGAACAGGCTGCAGCGCTCGGCCTTGAGGGCGGTGTAGGCCGGGCTGCCCCGCTCCAGATCCTTCCACAGCTCCCAGGGTTCGTTGGCCGGGGTGTAGCCGTGCAGCACCTGGTGGCCGGGAGGGGCCAGGGAGGGATCGAGCAGCGAGGGCATCGACAGCACGGCCATGTTGCGCTCGGCGTCGATGCCGCGCTGCCAGTCGCCCACCCACACGTGGTGGATGGGCAGGTGCTGGAGGTCGTCGCCGCGCAGGGCCAGGTGCCAGTGCAGGAAGCTGCGGCAGGCCGGGGTGTCGGCCTGGCGGCGGCGCCAGCGGGCCGGGATGGACCCTTCCGCCAGCAGCTCCGGCAGGCTCCAGGGACTCACGTTGGCGATCACGCCGCGGCGGGCGCCGATGCGCTGGCCATCGGCGAGGCGCACCCCGCAGGCCCGGTTTCCGTTCACCAGCACCTCCGCCACCGGGCTGCCGGTGCGCAGGGCGCCGCCGTGGCGCTCCAGGGCCCGCACCAGGGCGGCCACCACCGCGGGGCTGCCGCCGATCGGGTAATCGAGGCAGGCGCCGGGCTCGAACCACTCCCCGAACAGGGTGGCCATGGCGGCGGCGCTGGTGTGATCCATCGGCAGCCCGGAGATCAGGAAGCAGAGCAGATCCACCCAGTGCAGGAGGAAGGGATCGCTCAGGCGCCGCCGGGCCATCGGCCCGAAGGCCCCGCCCAGGGCCGCCAGGCGGCCGGCCTGACCCAGCAGCCCCAACCCCTGGCGGCCGAGGGTGGCGGCCAGGCCCAGCCCGGGCCGCAGGGCCAGCAGCGGCAGGGCCCGGGCGGCCTGGCAACTGGGCTGCAGCCAGGCCATGAACGCCGTCCATTCCTCAGCGGCGGCGGCGCCGCGCAGTTCCCGCACCAGGGCCAGGAACGGCTCCAGCCCCACCCCCACCCGCAGCTGGCCCTCGGGCAGCAACAGGCCCCAGTCGTTATACGTGGCCACCGGCACGCTCTCGCCCACCGCCCGCAGCACCTGGGCGAGGGGATTGCTGCTCGGCCAGCTCCCCAGCCCCGACCACAGCGAGGGGCCCGATTCGAACTGAAAGCCCCGCCGCTCGAAGCCATGGGCGGCACCTCCGGGCTGGTCGTGGGCCTCCAGCACGAGCACTTCGAGTCCATGGCGGGCCGCCATGGCTGCGGCGCAGAGGCCTCCCAGGCCGCTGCCCACCACCAGCAGATCCGGATCCGAGGCGCCGCGAGACGGCGTGGGGGTCATGGGAGCGGGCGGCAGCGATCGCTGCAGAGCTCATCGAGGCTCGGCCGCCCGGTGAGCCGCAGGCGCCAGCGGGCCCAGAGCCCGTAGGCGGCGTTGGCCAGCTGGCGCACCCCGGGCCAGTTGGTGGGGGCATAGAGCCAGCCCAGGCCGATCAGGCCGTAGGCGCGGCGGAACACGGCCACATCGCGCAGCACCTCACCGTCGGCAGCGATCGCCTGGATCCGGCCCATGGCGGCGCGGTAATCGATGCCGGCGTGGGCCGAGGGGTCGTAGGCCGGATCGTTGATGTCCACGAAGGCCAGCCGGGGTGCCCCCGGGTGGCGGCGCTGATCCCGTTGGCCCAGGAAGCGCACTTCGCGCAGGCAGAGGGGACAGGCGCCGTCGTAGAGGATGCGCAGCTGGGTCGCAGCGGGCTGGCTGGGTGGCGGAGCAATGGCCGCCGCCGACACGCCACACCGCGTGGTCCCGTCATTGGCTGGCTGCTGCATGGTCTGGGCCTTATCGCTCCGGGACATCCTTGTGGGGAGACCTATTTCTTGCGGCAGTAGCGCCCGCCCACGTTCATCCAGCCCACCGGGCAGGCCTGGCCGTTGGTGGGCTGCACGGTGTAGTTCATCAGGCCCAGGGTGCTGCACTTGCCGTTGAACATGTCCACATAGCCCAGGGGGCAGATGTTGCCGATTTTGGGAACCACCCGCTGGGCCTGGGCCGGGGGCGCCGCCAAAGCCAGCAGGCCGGCACCGGCGAGGCCCAGCGCCAAGCTGCGCTGGAGGCTGCGGTGGAGTTTGCGGGTGATGGAGGCCATGGCCGTACCGACCAACTGATTCGATGCTAGGCAGCGCCCTCCAGCATGGTCCCAGGTGCTGACCGGCAGGCAGATCTGGTGCAGCCTGGAGGCGGCCGGCGTTGCCTTGAAGGGAGGCTGAACCAGATGCTGAACCAGTGCCTGCGGCAGGTGGAGGTGACCACCGCCGCCGAGGGCTTCACCGACCTCACGGCCGGGCTCAACCGGGAGATCGCCGCCAGCGGGATGGATCTGGGCGTGGCCACGCTCGTGTGCCAGCACACCAGTTGCTCCCTCACGATCAACGAAAATGCCGATCCGCGGGTGCTGCACGACCTGGCGGCCTACCTGCGTGCCCTGGTGCCGGCTGAGGGCTTCCGCTCCCTCAGCGGCGAGGGGGCACGGCGTGCCTATGCCCACGCCGATGAGGGCCCCGACGACATGCCTGCTCACATCCGCACCGCCCTCACCGCCACCTCCCTGCAGCTCAGTTTCCAGCGGGGACGGCTGGTGCTCGGCATCTGGCAGGCCGTGTATCTGTGGGAGCATCGCGGCCGCAGCCACCGCCGCCGGCTGAGCCTGCATCTGATCGGCGCCTGAACGATTGGGCCTCGCCTGAGCTCAGCCGCGGGCGGCCTAGCTTGCGGGTGCCGGTGTTCGCGCCCATGCCCTCGCCCTTGCCGCTTGCCCATGTGGCTGCCCTGCTCTGCGCTGCGGCGGTGGGCCTGCCCCTGCAGGCTGCTGAAACGCCTGCCGAAGCCCCGATGCGTGGCGTGGTGGAGCTGATCTCCCCGATTTCGCCGGTGGATGCCTGCAACCGGGCCCAGGGACAGCGTCCCAACGGTGCCGTGGTAACCGCCATGCACCACGAGCGCGTCGGTGAGCCGGGTGAGCGCCTGTTCAACTGCCGCGTGAGCTGGAGCACTGCCGAAGACGCCCAACCCACCCGCCGGCCGATCCTGTTCGGTCCCACCCCCTGAGGTCAGCCACCTGTCGGTCAGCCGCCGCGTCGGATACGCCACCATGCCGTCACCGCGTTTTCCCCGCCGATGGCTGCCACCCCGCTCACGCCCGAGCAGATCAATGCCCTGCCTTCGACCCTGCCGGCCTGGAGCCTGGAGGCGGGCAAGCTGCACCGGGACCTCAGCTTCGCCGATTTCACCGAGGCCTTCGGGTTTATGGCCAAGGTGGCCCTGGCGGCCGAGACCCTGGGCCACCACCCGGAATGGAGCAACGTGTGGAACCGGGTGACGATCGATCTCACCACCCACGACACCGGCGGCCTCTCCAACCTGGATGTGCAGCTGGCCCAGCGCATCGACGAGCTGGCCGGCTGATCCAGCTCCCCGGCTGAAGCCTCAGTTCAGCCCCACCAGCTCCTCGCTGATCGCCCACAGCGCTGCGGCCAACCCGTCGTCGCGGGCCTCGACGCTCGGCTCCACCGCCTCGAAGCGACGCCGGCCCGGCCCCAGCACCCGGTTGCTCCAGTAGTGGAAGCCTCCGCTGGCATGGGCCGGATCGGCGGCCAGGGCCGCCAGCAGCGCTCCGGCCTGCTCCACGCTTTCGGTGAGGCGCAGCAGGTCGCGGGCCACCAGGGCGAAGAGCCGCTGGCCGATTTCGTTGTGGCGGCGGCTGTAACGGAAGAAGCCCCCATCCGTGCGAGGGATCACCAGGCCGGGGCTCCAGGCGATCACGGGCCAGGTCCGCCCCTGCTCAAGCCCCAGCTCCCGCAGCTGCTGTTGCAGCCGGCGGGCGAACAGCAGGTTGCAGAGCTTGCTGTCCTTGTAGGCCTTGTCGGCATCGAAGGGCGACACCCCATCCACCATCGTGAAGCCAGCTCCCTGCCGCAGGCCGCCGAGATCGCCCAGGCCGGCCGGCTTGCCCACGCGGCCACCGGCGCTGGCCGGATCGTGCACCTCCGAGGCCGTGACCACCACCCGTGGCTCCCGGCCGGCCTGGAGCAGGGGCAGCAGGCGCTGGGCCAGCAGCTGGTGGGCCAGGTGGTTCACGGCGATGGTGAGCTCGTAGCCCTGGGCCGAGCGCCGCGGTTCGGGGGCGCCGGTGTATTGCAGGCCGGCGTTCAGCACCAGGGTGTCGATCGGCTCGCCGCGGCGCAGCAGCTCCTCGGCGCAGCGGTTCACGCTCTCCAGATCGGCCAGGTCGCACACCAGCACCTGCGGTTCGGGGCCGGTGCCGGCCTCGGCTGCGCCGGCCTCGGTGGCGATGCGGCGGGCGGTGCTGGCGGCCCGCACGCCATCGCGGCAGGGCAGGGTGAGCCGGTGGCCGGCGCGCAGTAGCCGCACGGCCGCCTGGAAGCCGATGCCCGAGCTGGCACCGGTGATCAGGATGTGGCGGGATGCGCTCATCAGCCCAGGGCCCCCCAGAGCACGGTGGCCGCCCCGAGCAGCATCAGGGCCGCGGCCAGCAGCCGACGCCCCGACTCGGCCTCGCCCAGGGCCAGCACGCCGGCGCCGCTGCCCATCAGCGTGCTGAGCCGTTTGATCGCGATCACGTGCACCACGGCGGTCTGGCGGATCGCCTCCATCTGCAGCACCGTACCGGCTGCGGCGGCCAGGGCCGCCAGCGCCAGGGCCAGCACCAGGGCCGCCCCGATCCGCCCAGCCCGCCGCTGTGGCGCCGGCCCCGGCTGCCGCAGCGACAGGCCCAGCAGGCTGGTGCCGATGCTCAGCTGCAGGGCCAGCACCCAGGCCAGGCTGCCACCGGCGTTCACTCCCAGCTTGTCGACGCTGGCGCCGATCCCCCAGAGCAGGGCCACCAGCAGCATCGCGCGGCAGCCGGGACTGGCCCACAGGCGCCCGAGGCCGCCGCCCGCCAGGCCAGGGCGGCCGGTGGGATGGCCGAGCAGCAGGGCCCCCAGCACCAGCAGCGCCACCCCCAGCACCGCCAGCGGGCCGGGCCGCTCCCCGAGCACCCACCAGCCGGCGAGCAGCAGGGCCACGGGCGAGAGATTGATCAGCGGCAGCACCAGGCTCAGGTCTTCCTGGGCGATGGCCCGGCCATAGCACCAGAAGGCCAGAGCATTGAGGCTGCCCCCCAGCAGCAGCGCGGCGGTGAAGGCGGGTGCGTCGATGGCCTGCGGCTGGCTGAGCAGCAGGGGCAGCAGCAGCAGCCCCGCCAGGGCGCTGCTCAGGCCGATCACCCGCAGGGTGCTCCAGCCCGAGTGGCGCAGCACGGTGCGCAGGCAGAGATCGCGCAGGGTTTCGCCGAGGGCCGTGCCCAGCGCCAGCCACAGCCACGGCACCCCACTCAGCATCGGCGCAGCGCGTCGGTCCACTGCGGGGCATGGTGGCGCGAGCCGATCTGCCGACGCACCCGTGCCGGCCGGCGGAGGGCCTGCCACGATGCCCAACAGTTGGTGAGCTGAGCCATGAGCGCCATGTCATCCGCCGCCTCCACCGCCTCCTCCACGGTCTCCTCCACCGCCAGCGCAGCGGTCCCGAGCATCGGCGGCGTGCCGCTCACCCCCAAGCCGCTGGAGCCGCTGGGCCCGCCCCGGTTCGACACGCCGGAGCAGGAGCGGCGCCACCGCCAGGAGCATCTGGTGGCGGCCCTGCGGATCTTCGGTCGCTTCGGGTTCGGGGAAGGGGTGGCCGGCCACATCACCGTGCGCGATCCGGAATTTCCCGATCACTTCTGGGTGAATCCCTTCGCCCGCTCGTTCCGGCGGCTGAGGGTGAGTGATCTGCTGCTGGTGAACCACGCCGGTGAGGTGGTGATCGGCCACTGGCCGGTGAACCGGGCCGCCTTCGTGCTGCACGCGGCGCTGCACGCCGCCCGGCCGGAGGTGCAGGCCGCCGCCCACGCCCATTCGCCCCACGGCAAGGCCTTCGCCAGCCTGGGGCGGCTGCTGGATCCGATCACCCAGGACAGCTGCATGTTCTTCGACGACCACGTGCTGGTGCGGGAGGACGGCGGCAAGGTGGTGCTGGAGGAGGAGGCCGGCCGCCGCTTCGCCGACGCCTTCAGCCGCGGCAAGGCGGCGATCCACCAGAACCACGGCCTGTTCACGGTGGGGCACACGGTGGATGAGGCGGCCTACTGGTTCATCGCCATGGAACGCAGCTGCCAGTGCCAGCTGCTCGCTGAAGCGGCCGGCACGCCCCAGCTGATCCGACGCGAGTGGGCCGAGTACACCCGCGAGCGTACGGGCACACCCCTGGCGGGCTGGCTCAACTTCCAGACCCTCTACGAACACGTGATCGTCACCGACCCCGATCTGTTCGCCTGAGCGCCGCCGGCGTTCACTGGCCGGCGGGAATCTCCAGCTCCAGCAGCCAGCGCTGCCACGCCTCCAGGCCCGTGGCCGGCTCCAGCCACTGCCGGCGCAGGTCCAGCCAGCTGCTGCGGGCGGCATCGGCCTGGCGGCGCCAGCGGGCGGAGAGTTCGGGCAGCTGGCGGCTGAAGCGGCCCTTGAGCTGCCGTTTCAGCAGGCTGCGCCAGATCACCAGGTCCTGCAGCTGGCCCAGGCTGTCCTGGGTGCCCTTGAGCAGCAGCAGCCGGTCGCGCAGATCCGGCTCCAGGGCCTCCAGCAGCTCCAGCTGGTAGCGGAAGCGCTTGAAGGCCTTGCGCAGCTCATGCTGCTCGCGTTCCTGGGGGCTGCCGGGCCGGGGGCGATCGCCATGGCCCCAGCCCGGATGCAACCGCAGCACGGCCAGCTGGCGGATCAGGCTGGCCCGCAGCAGGGGCAGGGCCGTGCGGTGGAGCGCGCTCGGGGAACCGGCCCCATTGGGGTGCGGAGACTGATCCGGCAGAGGAGCGGCGAGCAGCAGGTCCGGCAGGGTGTCCAGGCGTTTGCTGAGCTGGCGGCGGCCCTGGGCGCGGCTCGTCTCCAGCCGCTCGATCAGGCGTTTCAGCCGCTTGCGCTCCCGGCCCGCCAGGGAGCGGCGTTGCTCGTGGAGGGCCTCCAGCAGCACGTCGAGGTCGCGAACCCCGCCGGCGGCGCTGGCCAGCCGCTGCAGACAACGGGCCGAGGGGCCATGCCAGTGGCGGGGAAAGGCCTCGGCCATCGAGCGCAGCCGCCGCAGGCCGGTGCGTAGCTGGTGCACATGGTCGCGGTCGGCCGCCCGGGCGTCAGGGCCGCTGCCCTGGGGTGGCCGGCGCAGCACCCGGATGCGCTCGCGAAGGCCCTGCTGAAGGTGGGCGCGGCGCCACTCCAGCAGCTGCTCCAGGCCGGTGTCGGCGGCCTGGGCTGGATCGGCCACCAGGTGTGGCTGTGGCGCTGGGCCGATGCCGGTCACACCAGCACCGGCAGCTTGGCCGGGTCGGTCTGCTGGAAGCGCAGGCGCCGCGCCTCCCCTTCGCTCTCCACGTCCACCGTGATCGTGTGGTCGGGGGTGAAGGTGCCGGCCAGGATGCCCTTGGCGATCGGCGTTTCCAGCTCGCGCTGGATGGCGCGCTTGAGCGGCCGGGCGCCATACACCGGGTCGTAGCCCACGCCGGCCAGCCAGTCGAGGGCGTGGGCGTTGAGGGCCAGGGCCAGCTTCTTGTCCTCCAGGCGGCGGGCCAGACGCTGCACCTGCAGCTCCACGATCTCGCGCAGTTCCTCCTGCCGGAGGCTGTGGAAGATGATCGTTTCATCCAGCCGGTTGAGGAACTCGGGGCGGAAGTGGCCGCGCAGGGCCTCGTTCACCCGCTTCTCCATCTCGCCGTGGCGGGCCGGATCGCCGGCCAGATCGAGGATCGAGGCGCTGCCGATGTTGCTGGTGAGGATCAGCACGGTATTGGTGAAGTCCACCGTGCGGCCCTGGCCATCGGTGACGCGGCCGTCATCAAGGATCTGCAGCATCACGTTGAACACATCGGGGTGGGCCTTCTCCACCTCGTCGAACAGGATCACCGCGTAGGGCCGGCGCCGCACCGCCTCGGTGAGCTGGCCGCCCTCCTCGTAGCCCACGTAGCCCGGAGGCGCACCGATCAGGCGGCTCACGGCGTGCTTCTCCATGTATTCGCTCATGTCGATGCGCACCATGGCCTCGTCGCTGTCAAACAGCTGGGCGGCCAGGGCCTTGGAGAGCTCGGTTTTGCCCACGCCGGTGGGGCCAAGGAAGAGGAAACTGGCGATCGGCCGGTTGGGATCGCTCAGGCCGGCGCGGGAGCGCTGGATGGCGTCGGCCACCGCCGTCACGGCCTGGCTCTGGCCGATCACCCGGGTGTGCAGTTCGTCTTCGAGCTGGAGCAGTTTCTCCATCTCGCTCTGCACCAGCCGGGCCACCGGGATGCCGGTCCACTTGGCGATCACCTCGGCGATGTCGTCCTCGGTGACCTCCTCGCGCAGCAGCGTCTTCTCGCTGCCACCGCCTCCTTCTGCCGCGCCACGGCTCAGCTCGGCCTCCTTGGCGGCCAGCTGCTTGTGGAGGGTGGCCAGGGTGCCGTATTCGAGTTCGGCGGCCTTGTTGAGGTCGTAGTTGCGCTTGGCCTGCTCCACCTGCAGCTGCACCTGCTCGATCTCCTCCTTGATGGCGCTGAGCTCGTCGATCGAGCCCTTCTCCGCCTGCCACTGGGCGTTGAGGGCGCTCTGCTGCTCGCGCAGCTCGGCTAGTTCCTTCTCCAGCCGCTCGAGGCGATCCTTGCTGGCGGCGTCGGATTCCCGGCCCAGGGAGAGCTTCTCCATCTCCAGCTGCAGGATGCGGCGGTCGAGTTCGTCGATCTCCTCGGGCTTGGAGGTGATCTCCATCTTCAGCCGGGCGGCCGATTCATCCACCAGGTCGATGGCCTTGTCGGGCAGGAAGCGATCGGCGATGTAGCGGCTGCTCAGCACCGCCGCCGCCACCAGGGCGTTGTCGGCGATGCGCACGCCGTGGTGCACCTCGTAACGCTCCTTGAGGCCGCGCAGGATCGAAATCGTGTCTTCCACCGTGGGCTGATCCACGAACACCTGCTGGAAACGGCGCTCCAGGGCCGGATCCTTCTCGATGTGCTGGCGGTGCTCATCGAGGGTGGTGGCGCCGATGCAGCGCAGCTCGCCGCGGGCCAGCATCGGCTTCAGCAGGTTGCTGGCATCCATGGCGCCGCCGGTGGCGCCGGCCCCCACCACCGTGTGGATCTCATCGATGAACAGCACGATCTGGCCTTCGCTCTCGGTGACCTCCTTGAGCACGGCCTTGAGGCGCTCCTCGAATTCACCGCGATACTTGGCGCCCGCGATCAGGGCGCCCATGTCGAGCGACACCAGCTGGCGGTTCTGCAGTGCCTGGGGCACATCACCGTTCACGATCCGCTGGGCCAGGCCCTCCACGATCGCCGTCTTGCCCACGCCGGGCTCGCCGATCAGCACCGGGTTGTTCTTGGTGCGGCGGCTGAGGATCTGGATCGTGCGGCGGATCTCCTCATCCCGGCCGATCACCGGATCGAGCTTGCCGTCGCGGGCGGCGGCGGTGAGATCACGGCCGTATTTCTCCAGCGACTCGTAGGTGCCCTCGGGATTCTGGTCGGTGACCTTCTGGGATCCCCGCACCGCCTCCACGGCCTGGCGCAGCTTGCCCGCATCGCTGCCCACCTGGGAGAGCAGCTGGCGGCCGCAGCGCTGATCCTCGGCCAGCGCCAGCAGCAGGTGCTCGATGGCGATGAAGCTGTCGCCGAAGCTGCCCTTGAGGTCGGCGGCCTTGTCGAGCACGGCGTTCAGGCCCTTGCCCAGATACACGTTCTCGGGTGGGCTGCTGAGGCTCGCCTGGCCGGCGATGAAGCTGTCGAGCGACTGCGCCAGGGCGGCCACGTCCACGCCGGCCTTCTCCAGGATCCGGCCGGCCAGCCCCTGCTGGGCCAGCAGGGCGGCGAACAGGTGCTCGCTCTCCATCTGCTGCTGACGCTTCTGCTGCGCCAGCTGCTGGGCGGCCACAACGGCACCCCAGGCTTTCTCGGTGAACTGTTCGGCGGTGGGATGCATGCAGAAACCTCCCGGCGGGCGGCGGTTGTGATGGGTTGACTCCAACCTATGGATCCGCTCCGGTGCTGGCATCCCGGCAGCCCGAACCTCGGTGTACGGCGCTCCACCCCGCAGGTGAGAGCACCGTCCCGCCGGCGCCGGTGAACCGACCCAACGGCCAGGAGCTCCGGCCATGATGGGCGCCCCCAACCACGGCTCTGGAGCGCGCGCCCATGGATCCAGCCCCCTCATCGCCCGAGCTCGTGCAGGAGCTGGCCCTGGCCTCGCTGGAGTTTGATGCCACCGGCGCTGATCCGGAGCGCAACTGCTGGATGGCCGTGCACCGCCACGTGCACGGGGTGTTGCCGAGCGAGTACGACATCCGCGAGGTGCCGGAAGATCTCTACCTGGCCGTTCTGGACGCCCGCTGGGCCCTGGCCTGATCTGCAGCCCCTGATCTGCAAGCATGAAAAAACCCCGGCCCTGGCCGGGGTTTGCTGAGGCCTTCACTGTGATCAGGCCCAGCCCGAGATCAGGCCCAGCCCTTGGCGGCCATGTCTTCCACGTAGGCGGCCACGTCGGCGATGTCGGCATCGCTGAGCTTGCCGCCGAAGGCGGGCATGGCGTTCTTGCCGTTGGTCACCTGGTAGGCGATGGCGGTCTCATGGTCGATGGAGTAGTCGGCCAGGTAGGCCTGCAGGGCGTCTTGCTTGAGGGTGCGCTCGGCGTTCACCACGTTGCCGCCGCCCATGTGGCAGGCGGCGCAGTTGGCCGAGAAGAGCTGGCCACCGTGGGCCACGTCGGCGGCGTAGCTGGGAGCGGCACCCAGCACGAACGCCAGGCACAGAGCGATCAGGGAAAGGAGTCGGCGCATGGAAAGGGCGCTTGGAAACGATTTCATCGCAATGAACGTAAACGCTGGCTGGGGCCTGGTGCTCGCCGATGCTCAGCTTCGAAACAATTGCCACAGGCGCGACCCCAGGCCCCGGCGGCGCGCCAGGCTGGCGTCCTCGAACACCGCCTCCAGCGTGGGGGCGTGGCTCACCAGGCCGAAGCGCTCCGGCGGGCTCACGGGCTCGTGCAGGAAGTGCCGCTGGCGGATCGAGAAGCGGTCCCAGGGGGTGATCTCGAGCCGCAGCAGGCGGATCAGGGCCTCCACCAGCCAGGGGCGGATCTCCAGAGCGAAGGGCGGCAGCCAGCCCCCGCGCCAGCGCGTCAGCCGGCGCACCGTGTCGTTCACGGTCACAGCCGGCTGGCCCAGCACCAGCCGCCGCACCCCACCCTGCCCCGGCTCGGGATTGGCACCCTGATGCTGGCTGAGCAGGTGCGCGCACACCCGGGCGATGTCGGCGGCGTGGATGAAGTGGAAGCTGGCGTCCACCCGCAGCCACTTCGCCAGCCACAGCCAGCCGCAGGCCTGCTTCAGGCCGGCGGTGAGGTAGCTGGTGGGAAAGGGGCCGCCGCCATCCACCCGGCCACCGAACACCAGGGTGGGGAAGAGGGCCACGATCCGCTCGGCTAGGGGATGGTGCTCCAGCTGCTGCAGGCAGAGCGCCTTGGTCTGGATGTATTCGGTGCCCTCGCTGAGGGCCTCGGGGAGCAGGCGCAGATCCCGGTCGAGGATCGAGGCGGTGGAGAAGTAGAGCACCTGCTCCAGCCACTCGGGGCTGGTGAAGGCCAGCAGCTGCTTCACCGCCTCCACGTTCACGGCCATGGCCCGTGCCGGATCTCCCCAGGCGGTGGCGGTGTGCACCATCCGGGTGGCCGTGGCGATGGCGCCGGCATGGGGGGTGAGATCGCGCAGATCGCCCACCAGCAGGGTGATGCGCGGATGCCCGGCCGGCACGGCGCTGAGCTTGGCGGGATCGCGCAGCAGCAGCAGCAGCTCGGCGTCGCTCTCGCGCAGGAGCAGCTCAGTGATGTGCTGGCCAACGCACCCCGAGGCCCCGGTGATCAGAATCCGCTGCGGCCGGGCTGGGACGGGGATGCTGTGGCCGGGTCCGCCGGCAACTGTCAAACGGTGGCCCCCAGCAGCTCGTTCACCGCCTTGCCGGTTTCGAAGAACACGCGGGCGTTCTCCTCCGGCGTGCCGGGCAGGATGCCGTGGCCGAGGTTGAGGATGTGGCGGCGGCCGCGGGCCTTGCGCACCGTGTCGAGGATGCGCGCCCGGATCGCCTCGGGGGTGCCGAACAGCAGGCCCGGATCCACGTTGCCCTGCACACCGAGGTTCTCGGGCAGGCGGGCGCAGCCATCGGCCATGTCCACGGTCCAGTCGAGCGAGATGAAATCGACGCCGGTGCTGGCCATCCGCTCCAGGACCCCGGCGCTGCCGGAGATGTAGAGGATCAGGGGGGTGTCGGGATGGGTGGCCTTCACCTGATCGATCAACCGCTTCTGGTAAGGCGCGGCGAACACGTCGTAGTCGATCGGGCTGAGCTGGCCGGCCCAGGAGTCGAACAGCTGCACCACCTGGGCGCCTGAATCGATCTGGTAGCGCACATAGGTGGCGATTGAATCGGCAAGCTGGCCCAGCAGCTGGTGCAGCAGCGCCGGCTCCCGGAAGGCCATCGCCTTGATCACCGAATAGGTCTTGGAGCTCTTGCCCTCCACCGCGTAGGCGGCCAGGGTCCAGGGTGCGCCCACGAACCCGAGCACGGCGGCCTCGTTGCCCACGTCGGCCCGCAGTCGGCCCAGCACCTCGCCCACGAACGGCAGCGCCGCGGCCGGATCGAGGGGCCGCAGGGCATCCACCTGCTCCTGGCTGCGGATGGCCGGCTCGATAATCGGGCCCTTGCTCTCGATGATGTCGAAGTCGATCCCCATGCCCGGCAGCGGCGTGAGGATGTCGGAGAACAGGATCACGCCATCGGGCTGGAACGCCCGGAACGGCTGCATGGAGATCTCATAGGAGAGATCAGGGTTCTCCGAGCGCTCGCGGAAGCCGGGGTGGCGGTCGCGCAGGTCGCGATACACCTTCATGTAGCGCCCGGCCTGGCGCATCATCCACACCGGCGGCCGCTCCACCTGCTCGCCTCGGGCGGCGCGCAGCAGCAGGGGAGCGGTTTCGGCCATGGCGCAGGCGGGGAGAGGGGCCTGGAACCTAGCCGACAGGGCTGCCCCCAGCCGCCATCGTGAGGCTGCGCTCCGCGTCGCGGCGCAGCACCAGCACCGACAGCGGCGGCAGACAGAGATCAAGGGAGTGCTCGTAGCCGTGGATCGCCCAGTCATCGCTGAACTTGCCGCCCAGGTTGCCGAGGTTGCTGCCGCCGTAGCGCTCGGCGTCGGTGTTGAAGGCCTCTTCATAGAAGCCCTCCATCGGCACACCCACCCGGTAGTGGGAGTGGCTCTGGGGGGTGAAGTTGGCCACCACCACCACCCAGCGGCCGCTGCTGCTCTCGCGCCGCATGAAGCTGATCACCGAGTGGCGGCTGTCGTTGCAGTCGATCCACTGGAAGCCGTACTCGCTGAAGTCATCACCCCAGAGCGCCCGTTCCGAGCGGTAGAAGGTGTTGAGATCGTCCACCAGATGCTGCAATCCCTGGTGCGCCATATACGCGAGCAGATCCCACTGCAGATCGCCCCATACATTCCACTCCGCCCGCTGACCGAACTCCATGCCCATGAAGATGGTTTTCTTGCCGGGGTGGGTCCACATGTAGGCCAGCAGGGCACGCACATTGGCGAATTTCTGCCAGTCGTCGCCCGGCATCTTATGCAGCAGGTTGCTCTTGCCATGCACCACCTCGTCGTGGCTGAGGGCGAGCATGAAGTTCTCCGTGTAGGCATACCAGATCGAGAACGTGACGTTGTTCTGATGAAACTGGCGGAACCAGGGATCCAGCTCGAAGTAATCGAGCATGTCGTGCATCCAGCCCATGTTCCACTTCAGGTTGAAGCCGAGGCCACCGGTGTCGGTGGGCTTGGTCACCATCGGCCAGGTGGTGGATTCCTCCGCGATCGACAGGGCCCCGGGAAAGTGCTGGAACAGCACGTGGTTGGCCTGCTGCAGGAAGTGCACCGCCTCGGTGTTCTCGCGGCCGCCGTGCTCGTTGGGCAGCCACTCGCCATCGGGCCGCAGATAGTCGCGGTAGAGCATGGAGGCCACCGCATCCACGCGGATGCCATCGATGTGGAATTCCTCGAACCAATAGATGAGGTTTGCCACCAGGAAGTTGCGCACTTCATTGCGGCTGTAGTTGAAGATCAGGGTGCCCCATTCCTTGTGCTCCCCGATGCGCGGGTCGGCGTGCTCATAGAGGTGGGCGCCATCGAAGAAGGCCAGGCCGTGGGCGTCCTTGGGGAAGTGGCCCGGCACCCAGTCGAGGATCACGCCGATGCCCTCGGCGTGGCAGCGGTCCACGAAGGCGCGGAACTCCTCGGGGCTGCCGTAGCGGCTGGTGGGCGCATACCAGCCGGTGACCTGGTAGCCCCAGGAGCCATCGAAGGGATGCTCTGAGATCGGCATCAGCTCGATGTGGGTGAAGCCGCGGGCCTTCACATAGGGGATCACCCGCTCGGCCAGTTCCGGATAGGTGAGCAGGCGGGCGCCGGGCTTGAGGTCGGCGGCGGGTACCGGCGGGCGGGCGGTGCCGTCGGGCTCGAGGTAGGGGTCATCGGCGCTGGAGTGCATCCAGCTGCCCAGATGCATCTCGTACACCGTGATCGGCTGCTCGATGGGATTGCGGCTGTCGCGCTCGGCCATCCAGCCCTGATCGCTCCAGCTGTAGCCGCCCAGGGGTTGCACGATCGAGGCGTTGGCTGGCCGCACCTCATGGCGGAAGCCGTAGGGATCGGCCTTCTGGTAGCAGTGGCCCGCCTGGGTACGGATCTCGTACTTGTAGATCGCCCCAGCCTCCAGAGCGGGGATGAACAGTTCCCAGAGTCCGCCCAGGCGGCTCTGCATCGGATGGTGCCGCCCGTCCCAGCCGTTGAAGGGTCCCAGCAGCGCCACGCTGCGGGCGTTGGGGGCCCAGAGGCAGAACATCACCCCGGCGATGCCATCGCGCTCGGTGAGGTGGGCGCCCAGCCGCCGCCACACATGGTGGTGGTTGCCTTCGGCGAACAGGTGGCGATCGAGCTCCCCCATCCACTCCTCGCGGAAGGACCAGGGGTCGTGGGCCTCATGGCTGATGCCACCGCGCTGCACCCGCACCCGGTAGTCGCTGCCAGGGTTGTGGGGCAGCGTGGCCTCGAAGATCCAGGGGTGGTGGGGAGTGGTGGTGGCGTGACTCTCGGATCCCAGCAGCAGCTCCACCCGCTCGGCGTCCGGCATCCACACCCGCACCACCCAGCCGCCACCGTCCAGGGACTGGGGGCCGAGCAGCGAGAAGGGGTGGTCGTGGCGGCATTCCGCCAGCCGCAGAGCGTCCACCACCATCCAGTCGAGAGTGGGGACGGGCATGGCGGTTCAGCGTCTGGGGAAGCTGGGCGAGCTTAGGGTCGACCGCTCGCTTTGCCGCCGCCAGCGAACTTGCGGGGCCGGACCGGATCCTGGGGGAAGTTCACGCCCACGATCTCGTTGTGGGTGTTGAGGATCACGAACAGCGAATCGGTGACCTCCTCGAACTCAGTGTTCACCAACACCAGAAAGGCCTCATCACCACGGTCCACCTCCACCACCCGGCGCACGTCCACGAAGGCTCCTGTGCGCCGCTGCAGTTGTGTCCACTGGGTCTGCAGGGCGGCGGCGCTGAACTCCTCCTGCATGGGCAGGCTGAGGAAACTGCGGGCCGCCACGAACTGTCCGGCGCTGAGGGCCACCACGAAATCGCGGGCCACCTTGGCGGTATCGGCGTCGGTGAGGTCGAAGTGGTAGCCCTCCAGTTCGCCCCGGTCGTTGAGCACCATGAACAGATCCTGGGTGCCGTCGGCGGTCTGCAGGCTCGCCTCCACCGTGGTGGAGTTGAGGCCGCCGCGCACGCTGAGCAGCGTCCAGCTCAGCAGCCGGGGTTCGTTGCCCATGCGCTGAGCCACCAGCTCTGGGCTGCTGATCGCCTTGAGTTCAGGGGAGAACTGGGCGAAGCGCCGGTTGGGGTCGCGGGTCTGCACCGCCGCCAGGATGCGGTTGGCCGCCTTGCGGGCCTCATCCACGCTCAGGCGCGCCCGCGTCACGGTGGCGCCGGTGGCCGCAGCGCCGTCAGCCGCTCCCTGGGCCAGGGCGTCAGCGGGGCCGCCGGCCAGCGCCAGGCCCACGGCCAGGCCAGCAACGACAACGGCGGTGCGTGGCGTGAGGGCGAGGGGCATCACGGGGCCGGGGATGGGTGAGCCCAGTGTGCCCCAGGATCCAGGTCGTCCAGGGGTTCGAGGCTGAGTTCCGCCCCGGCGCTGTTCAGCTCCAGGGTGATCACGCGATGGTGTGGGCCGCTGCCGCCCCAGGGCTGCTCGCCGCTGCCGGGATTCACGGCCACCTGGGGCCAGGCCGCCGCCGCCAGCGCCAGCCGCAGCCGCTCCCCCGCCTGCAGGTGCAGCAGCAGGGGCTGCAACCACACCTGGCGCCAGTGGGCCTGCAGGCAGCCCTCACCGAGCTGGCGGGCCACGCCGGTGCTGAGCTGATGCGCCGCTCCATCCAGGCTCACGCGCACCAGGGCGGCGCAGAGATCGAAACCGGGCTGATCGGCGCCCACCCGCAGCCGCAGCCGCGGCCGGGCCAGCAGGCGCAGGGGCCGCTCCAGGGGCGCGCTGGTGAAGCAGGCCACATCGCGGCGCTGGTCCAGATCGCTGCGCTCACAGGGCCCGGCATCGAGGCCCAGATGACCGCCGCGCCCCGGCACCGCGCGCCACGGGTCGTGCACCAGCCAGCGCCTCTGCCCCCCCGGCGCCGGGGCCCTGCCATCGGCCGCCAGCACCAGGGCCTCAGCGCTGAGATGCCAGCGGCGGCCGGGCTCCAGGGCCGGTGTCACCCCGGCCTCGCCCGCCGAGGGGGCCACGCTCCACCACTGGCCGTCGCTGGGGTCCTGCACCATCGCCGGCGCTGCCGCTGCCACCGCCGTGGCTCCGGGCTGCAAATGCCGTTGAAAAAACCTGAGCAGCTGGCCATCGATGCCGTCGCGCCAGTTCAGATGGGTCCAGGCGCCGATCCGCAGCAGGGGGTTGGCACCGGCCTGCCGGCCTCGTTTCCAGAGCTCCAGCACCCCCTCCAGGTGCGGGTCGTACCAGCCCCCGATCAGCAGCATCGGCCGCTGCCACAGGGCTGCCGCCGGCTCATGCCGGATCCAGCCCGCCGCCTGGTGGGGGTCGTGGCCCAGCCAGCGCCGGGCCATGCCGGCCGGATCCAGCTCCTCCAGCAGCTCCGCTCCCTCCTGGAGGAACGCGCCCGTTTCGAGGCTGCGGCGGATCCGCCACCAGCCCTCCTGATCTCCCCGGCGCCGGCACTGCAGCGCCGCCAGCTGCAACCCCCAGCCCAGTCCCAGGGCCCACCAGTGGGCGCCACCGCTGCTGGCCCAGTGGTGGCGCTCATCCAGGCCGGCCATCGCCGGTGCCAGGCAGTCGGGCAACCCGTCGCCGTCCTGGGCGTCGCTGAGCAGCTGGGTGAGGCCCTGGTAGGAGAAGCCAAGCATTCCCACCCGGCCGTTGGCTCCGGGCAGCCGCCGGGCCCAGCGCAGGCTGTCGGCCGTGTCGGGGGCTTCCTGAGCGAAACCGCCGAACGTCCCCTGCGAGTCGCCCTGGCCGCGCACGTCCTGCACCACCACCAGGAAGCCCTCGCGGGCGAACCAGAGCGGGTGGGGGAGGGTGGGGGTGGAGGCGATCGCCCGGCCGTAGGGCTGGCGCATCAGCAGCACTGGCCAGGGTCCAGCGCCGGGGGGCTGCCAGATCCGGCTGACCAGCCCCACCCCATCGCGGCAGCTGAGCCAGGCGTCCCGCCAGTGCACGGCCTGGCCGCTCAGCGCACGTCGGGGCAGTGGATGCCCACCACGTAGGTGGTGAGAACCTCCGCATCCATGAGGCTCAGCCCCTCCTGGGCGGCGATGGTGCGCGTGGCCTGCTTGCTGGTGTACGACATCCCCCGCTTGTTCATCTCCCGCAGCTGGCCGCAGAGGGCCTTGGCCCGGGCCGGATCCCGCCGCACCGACTCCAGCAGGCCCGACTGGGCCAGCGCCGGGGCGATGACGTCGGCACCGGCCAGGGCGGCCGTCAGCACGGCCAGGGCAGCCAGCACACCAGTGATCCGGGATCCACCGATCGGGGCACCACCAATCCGGGTCGTGGGTCGTCGTGTCTGCGGCCGGGAGCGGTGCAGTGGCAGACGGTCCAGGGGAAGACGGTGGTGATGCGCAGCCACGTCCTGTCCGCGTGTGCTCCTATTCCAGGCCGCTGCGGCATGGTCGGAGCTGGCCTGGGGTCAGTTTGCGGCCCGGCGAGCCCTGCTGATCCATCCCTGCAGGGTGGCCATGTCAGGGGGTGCCACAGCCTGGCCGGTGAGGCGCCGCTGCAGGCGTCCGGCCTGCACCCACAGCTGCTGCGGGTCGGCCCGGGCCAGCCCGCGGGCATCGGCGATGCCGGCGTGCAGCAGCAGGGCGGCCTGGGCTGGCTCGAGCCCCACCGCCACCACCAGCCGCGCCTGGCCCCGCAGTCGCCGCAGGGTGGGCTCACTGGCTTCGCCCTGGCTGGCCAGCCGGCGCAACCGAGAGTCGTCCAGCTGGGCCAGGGCCTGCCAGCTGGTGACGCCATGGCGCTCCAGCAGCCTGGCCTCGGCGGCGGCATGGGCGGGGAGCTCCCAGGCGGCAGCGCTCACGGCGTCGCCGCAGCGCTGCCGGCCACGCTCACGGTGCCATCGGCGAAGTTGCGGGTGGCCTCGGCTACCACCAGCGGCCGGCTGAGGCCCGGGGCCACCCGCTCCACTGCGCGCAGCCGCACCCGCACCAGCCCCTCGGGAGTGGTGCGGCCACTGCGGCTGAGATTGCGGGCCACCTGTTCCACGCTGGCCCTGGCGGTGGCTGCGTCCAGATCAGCCGGGGTGGTGGCTACCACGAGGTCGCTGCCGTTGTCGTACACCACCTGCACCCTCACGGCACCCTCCACCGTGATCTGCGGCCGGTAGCTCACCGCGAAGGCCAGACAGGACAGGGAGAGCAGCACCGTGAAGCTGGTGATTCCCACCAGACGGAAGCGGATTCCCCAGCGCCGCACAAAGGCGGTGATGGTGAGCACCCCCAGCAGGCCACTGGCAGCCCCCAGCCATTCCCCGGCCACCAGCAGGATCGGATCGGTGCTCATCGGTTGCTGCTCATCGGTGGGTGCTGCTCTGGGCCGCTGCTCTGAGGTGCCGCGGGGTGATGGTGGCCGGGGCCAGGAGGGCCTTGGCAACGCCCTTATATTGCGTGCTTGACGCGATCGGCGGCTCCAGGTTCATGGCGGAGTTGCCACCCCTGGGCCCGCCGTCATCCCCCCCAGAGCCCGAACGCTCCACCCCTGGCCCCCGGTCCGGGGCGCGGCTGCGCCTGCCCCTGCTGCTGGCGGCGCTGGCCGGAACGGCGGCCACGGTGGGGGTGCTGTCGCTGGATCGCCTGGCGGCCGAGACCTATGGCCGGCTGCAGCCCGGCCTGGAGCGCCAGCTCGGCAACGAGCTGGGCCAACCCGTGGAACTGGGCCCTTACCGCGGCCTCACCTGGCTCGGCCTGCGCCTGGGACCCAGCCGGGTGCAGTCGCTGCCCTCCCATCCCTCCGGCGTGGAGATGGGCGGGATCGCGGTGAACCTCGATCCGCTCGCCAGCCTGCGCCGCCGCCTGCCGGTGCTGGAGGTGAATCTGCAGGGCGTGCAGACCAACCTGCGCCCCAACGAGGAGGGCAGCTACTGGCGTCTGCCCGATCCCGACCCTGAGACCGAACCGCCGCGGCTGGTGGCCCGGGTGCGGCTGCCGCAACCGGCGCGGGTGATCCTGGAGCGGGGAACCAGCAAGGCTGAACTGGCGCTGCAGGGCAGCGTGGTGCTCGAACCCCATCTCGCCCGGGCGTCGGCCCTGCTGCGTCTGCGTCCGCTGGCCCCGGGGCAGGCTTCCGCCGGTGCCCTGCAACTGCGGGCGGGCGGGAACTGGCGCACCAACCAGTGGCAGGGCCAGCTCACCAGCCGTGACCTCGGCCTGCAGTGGTGGGCCGACCTGCTGGGGGTGGACGGCGAGCTGGATGGCCGCGTGGATGGCCAGCTGCAACTGGCCTGGCGCGATGGTGAGCCCAGCTGCCAGGGCGACCTGCGGGTGCGCCAGCTGAGCTGGCGGCCGCAGCCCGACCAGCAGGCCCTCAGCCTCGAGCGGCCCCTGCTGCGCTGCCAGGGCCGTGATCTGAGCCTGGCCTCCAGCACCTGGCGCTGGGGTGAGCGCAGCGGCCAGCTGGGGCTGCAGGCCCGCTGGCAGAGCGGTGAGATCCTGCTCCAGCAGCTCCAGCTCTCCTCGGGCCGGTCCTGGCTGTGGGCCCGCGGTGCACTCACACCCAACCCCGATCTGAGCGGCGACTGGCAGCTGGAGCCGGGCGATCTGCCTCTGCCTGAGGGTCTGGAGGCAGACCTGGTGGGATCGGCGTTGCGGGGCAGTCTGCAGCTGGCGGGCAGTTGGAGCCAGCCGCTGCTCAGCACCCGGGTGAACCAGGCCCGCAACCCCCTGCTCGGCCCCTGGCAGGCCCAGCTGCGCTGGCGGGATCAGCGGCTGCTGCTCGATCGCTTCGCCAGTGAGCACCTCTCGGGCCAGGGCAGCCTGCCCCTCGCCCTGGCCGGGGCCGAGGGCCTGCGCGCCGGCCTCCTGGATCTGCGCCTGCAGCTGCAGCGCTTTCCGCTGCCCCGCCTGAGTCCGCTGCTCGGCGCCGAATTGCACGGCGTGGCCGACGCCGAGGGCACGATCCGCGGCCCCCTCAGCGGCCTCACCCCGGAATTTTTCCTGCGACTGGAGCAGCCCGGTGCGGGGCCGCTGCTGGTGGCCGAAACCTGGGAGGGCAACTGGTTCGGCGACCCTGCCGGCGGCGGCCGGCTGCGGATGACCAGCCGCGGCGAGGCTCCGCCCGGCCGGCTGGAGGCCAGGCTCGATCGCCGCTGGGTGCCGGTGGCCGTGAGCCTGGAGCGCAACGACGGCCGCCTGCGTCTGGAGGGCAGTCCCCGCGCCTACAACTGGACTGCCACGGATTTCCCCCTCGTGGGCCTGCAGCTGGCGCTGGGGCCCACAGGCGAGTGGCGCGCCCTGCGTGGTGGACTCAGCGGGGCTGGGGTGCTGGAGCTGCAGCCCCTGGCCTTCCTGGGCCGGGTGGAGCTCGATCAGCCCGCGCTGCTGGGGGTGCCGGTGCGCCGGGTGGTGCTCGACGGCAGCTACCGCGACCGCCGCTATCAGGCCACCGGGGAGATCACGACCGAGGGCGGTGGCGAGCTCGATCTCGAGTGGAGCGGCATCTGGCGGGGTGATTACGTGGCCCGCCTGAGTGGCCGCAATCTCGATGACGGCCTGGTGCGGCGGATGCTGGAGGCCTGGCCCCGCTGGCGCGGCGAGCCCGGCATCGATCCCGGCAGCGCCGCCGATCTCGGCAGCCTGATGATCGACACGATGGGCGGCAGCATCGACGATCTGCTGGTGGCCCTCAACCGGGCCCATGCCCGCCTGCGCCAGGCCCTGGTGGACCAGCGCGAGCGCCTCACCCCGGCGCAGCGGCTGGAGGGAGTGGCGGCCCGCTTTGATCTGGAGATGGAGCTCAGTGGTCCGCGGCTGGCCGACACCCGCATCGATGGCTCCGTTGAGGGCCATCTCTGGTTCCCGGGCCAGGACCGCGATCAGGCCCTCACCGGCGAGCCCCTGCGGCTGGAGCTCAACGGGCCGGCGCGCCTGGGCTCGGGCAGCTTCGGCTTCTCCGGCGTGCCCATCTCCCTGCTGGCCCTGTTCACCCCTGTGCCCGACGAACTGCGGGGTCGGGTGTCTTCCACGGGCACCTACACCCTGGGCGCGGAGCCGGCCCTGGCTCTGGAGCTGGTTCTCGACGACGCCACCCTGGGCGACACCGAGCTCGCCCTGCAGCGCGGCAGTGTGCAGTTGGAGGGCAACGCCATCGCCGTGGATCTGGCCCTGCGGGCCGACGGCGCCGACAGCGGCATCGATCTGGCGGGCCGGGTGCCGCTGGATCCAACCGACGAGGGGATCGAACTGCGGGCCACCAGCCGCGATGACGGGCTCATCTTCCTGAGCCGACTGGCCCAGCCGACGCTGGTGTGGCAGGAGGGCAGCGCCGACCTGCAGCTTCTCGTGCGGGGCAGCCTGGAGCGCCCGATCGCCAATGGCTTCCTGCGTATCCAGAACGGCCAGCTGACGCTGTTGGACCAGGAGGTGGACGATCTCCAGGCCACGCTGCTGTTCGACTTCGAACAGCTGCTCCTGCAGGAGTTCAGTGCCCGGGTGGGAGGCGAGGGCACGCTCAGCGGCAGCGGCAGCCTCGGCCTGTTCAGCCCCCAGGTGGGCGCTGAGGGGGAGCCAGCCCGTCTGCTGCTCGCCCTCGAGGGACTGCCCTACCGCTCGCCGCGCCTCGCCACCGACATCGACGGCGAGCTGGTGGTGGGTGGCAGCCTCACCGCCCTGCGGGTCGGTGGCGCTCTGGCCCTGGCCAACGGCTCGGTCAACGTGCAGCCCGGCCGGCTGGCCGGCGAGGAGCCCGGCAGTCAGACCGTGGCCTCGGTGCAGGAGCTGGCCGAACAGAGCTGGGACTTTCAGGAGCCCCTGGTGCTGCTCGGGCCGGAGCTGGACAGCCGCAACGGCGAGGATCTGCGCGCCCTGGTGCCGAACGTGAGCTTCCTCGGCTTCGACGGTCTGCGGATCAGCCTCGGAGAGGATTTCAGCGTTGTGGTGCCGCAGCTCGCCGATTTCAAGACCAGCGGCAGCCTGCGCATCGACGGACCCCTGAGCCCCGACATCGAGGCCCGGGGGGTGGTGAAGCTGGAGCGGGGACGGCTGAACCTGTTCACCACCAATTTCGTGCTCGACCGCAACTCCCCCAACGTGGCCGTGTTCACCCCTTCGCTGGGGCTGATTCCCTTCCTGGACATCACGCTGCGCACCCGCGTGTCCGACACCATCACCAGCGGCGGTGTGCTGAGCGGCAGTGGTTCCACCTCCATCGCCGCCACCTCCCTGGCGGAGCAGCAGAGTGGCCTCGGTTCCCTCAACCAGCTCAACCTGGTGCAGGTGTTCCTGTCGGTGAGCGGTCCGGCCGATCGCCTGGCGGACAACATCAGCCTGCGCAGCACCCCCGCCCTGCCGGAGGATCGCCTGCTGGCGCTGATCGGCGGCAACTCCCTGGCCGGTCTCGGCGGCGATTCCGCCGGAGCGGCGCTGGCCACGGTGCTGGGGCAGACCTTGCTCTCCCCGGTGCTCGGAACCCTGGGGGAGGCCTTCGGCGAGCGCCTCAGCTTCGCGATCTACCCCACCTTCGTGAACCAGGAGGTGGGCCGAGGCTCCAACCAGCGCTCCGGGCGCGTGCCGCCGGCTCTGGTGCTGGCCACCGAGGTGGGTGTGGATGTGAGCGAGCAGTTCAACTTCTCCGTGCTCGCCGCTCCCAATCGCACCGATGTGCCCCCGCAGGTCAACCTCACCTTCCGCGCCTCCGACCTCGTGAACCTGCAGGGATCGCTGGACACCGAAGGGGCCTGGCAGACCCAGCTGCAGGTGTTCTTCCGCTTCTGAGATGCAGACACCCAGGACAGGGGATGCGGCGGCCGGCGGCACGGACCAGCAGGTGATCGGCGTGGACCTGGGTGGCACGGCGATCAAGCTGGGCCGCTTCGACACCGCCGGACTGCTGCTGGAGGCCCTGGAGGTGCCCACCCCCCAGCCCGCCATGCCCGGCGCGGTGACCGTGGCCATCGTCGAGGCGATTGCCCAGCTGGATCCCGCCCGTCTGGCGCCGCTGGTGGGGGTGGGCCATCCCGGGCCCAGTGATCGCAGCGGCCGTGTGGCCCGCATCGCCATCAATCTTCCCGGCTGGCGCGAAGTGCCCCTGGCCGGCTGGCTCGAAGCGCTTCTGGAGCGGCGGGTGACCTGTGCCAACGACGCCAACTGCGCCGCCATCGGCGAACTCTGGCGCGGGGCGGCCCGGGGCTCTGAGGATGCGCTGCTGCTCACCCTGGGCACCGGGGTGGGAGGCGCCGTGCTGCTGGATGGCCGACTGTTCACCGGCCGCAGCGGGGCCGCCGGCGAGCCGGGCCTGATCGGCATCCAGCCCGATGGTCCCCCCTGCAACAGCGGCAACCGGGGCTCCCTGGAGAGCTACTGCAGCCGGGCCGGGCTGGCCCGCCTCAGCCCCCTCGAGCCGCGGGAACTCTGCCGCCGCGCTGAGCTCGGGGATGCCGAGGCCCTGGCGGTGTGGCAGGCCTACGGGGAGCGGCTGGGGGTGGGGCTGAGTTCCCTGCTCTACCTGTTCACGCCCCAGCTGGTGCTGATCGGCGGCGGCCTCAGCGCCGCCAGTGAGCACTTCCTGCCGGCGGTGTGGCAGCAGGTGCGGGAGCGGGTGCTGGCGGTGAGCCGCGAGGGGCTGCGGATCGAGCGCTGCGCCCTCGGCAACGGTGCTGGCCGCCTGGGAGCGGCCCGCCTGGCCCTCGATCGCCTGGCACCGGACGCGGCGCGCGCCTTGGGATGATGGCGGCATGAGCAGATCTGCCCTGAGCCCGTCTGCGGTGCCCGATCCAGGGGTGCCCGATCCCAGCCCCGAGCTGTTGCAGCGGGCGCTGGCCGTGCGCCGCAGCGCCACCGCCCTGGGTCAGCTGGGCGATCGGCAGCGCCGCGCCGCCGTGAAGGCCCTGGCCGACGGCCTGGAGCGCCAGCGCGGGTTGATTCTGGCCGCCAACCGGGCCGATCTGGAGGCCGCTGGCGCCGATGGCCTGGCGCCGGCGCTGGTGGCCCGGCTGAAGCTCGACGCCACCAAGCTCGATGCCGCCATCACCGGCGTGCGTCAGGTGGCCGCCCTGCCGGATCCGCTGGGCCGTCGCCAGCTGCACACCGAACTGGATCAGGGGCTGGTGCTGGAGCGCATCACGGTGCCCCTGGGGGTGCTGGGGGTGATCTTCGAGGCCCGGCCCGATGCGGTGATGCAGATCGCCTCGCTGGCGATCCGCTCCGGCAACGGCGCCCTGCTCAAGGGCGGGCGGGAAGCCAGCCAGAGCTGTGCCGCGATCGTGGATGCTTTGCGGGCGGGTCTGGCGGGCAGCGCCGTGGAACCCAGTGCCCTGGAGCTGCTCACCAGCCGCCAGGAGAGCCTGGCCCTGCTGCGCCTCGACGGCCTGGTGGACCTGATCATTCCCCGCGGCTCCAACGCCCTGGTGCGCTTCATCCAGGACAACACCCGCATCCCCGTGCTCGGGCACGCCGACGGCGTCTGCCACCTGTATGTGGATCGGCAGGTGGATGTCGATCAGGCCCTAGCGGTGGCGATCGATGCCAAGACCCAGTACCCCGCCGCCTGCAACGCGATCGAAACCCTGCTGGTGCACGAGGCCATCGCGCCGGTGTTCCTGCCGATGGCCGTGGCGGCCTTCAGCGCCGCCGGGGTGGACCTGCGGGGAGACGCCGCCGCCCGTTCCCTGGGGGTGAGCGGCATCGCCGGCGAGGACGACTGGCGCACGGAGTATTCCGACCTGATCCTGGCGGTGAGGGTGGTGGCCAGCCTGCATCAGGCCCTCGAGCACATCGCCAGCTACGGATCCCGCCACACCGACGCCATCTGCACCACCGATCCGCGGGCGGCCGATCGCTTCCTGGCGGCCGTGGACAGCGCCGGGGTGTACCTCAACTGCTCCACCCGCTTCGCCGACGGCTTCCGCTATGGCTTCGGGGCCGAGGTGGGCATCAGCACCCAGACCCTGCCGCCCCGCGGGCCGGTGGGTCTGGAGGGGTTGGTCACCTACCGCTATCGGCTGCGCGGTGAGGGCCACATCGCCGCCGACTACGCCAGCGGCGAGCGCCGCTTCAGCCACCGCCCCCTGCCCCTGTGAGCCACGGCGATCGCATCGTGGTGCGGGGGCTGAGGCTCTGGGCCCATGTGGGCGTGCTTGCGTTCGAGCGGGAGCGGGGCCAGTGGTTCGAGCTGGATCTGGAGCTGGGTGTGGATCTGGCGGCCTGTGGCCGCAGTGATCAGCTGGCCGACACCCTCGACTACGGCACTCTGATCAGCTCCCTGCAGCGCCAGGCCAGGCAGATCCACTGCCACACCCTCGAGCACTACGGCCAGTGCATTCTCGAGCTGATTGCCGCGCGCCATGGGCCCCTGCCGGTGCAGCTGGAGCTGCGCAAGTGCGCGGCCCCCGTGCCGGGCTTCACCGGCAGTGTCGCCATCCGCCGCGCCAGTGGAAGTCGGGCTCCCCGGGTGGATGGGCCAGGGCCCAGTAGCTGAGAGCTCCATCCCCGTGCTCGAGCACGGCGGTGAGCGCCAGCTCCAGCTCTGTTGCTTCGGCCAGGGCCGGGGGCAGCGGCAGCCTGGCCCGCAGTTGGAGGTTGCAGGCCGAGCGCTCCACCTCCAGGGCCAGGGCCTGCAGGGCCGGTTCGGGGCGCAGGTTGCGGCGGTAGCCATCCAGCCGGTAGAGGTTCCAGTGGCCCGCCGGCGCCAGGTTGAGCTCCCAGTAGGGCTCCCGCCCTGCCACCGCCAGGAAGGCCTCCAGGCAGGTGTGGTGCCAGAGCCCGTCGCGGCGTTGGGGCTGGGGCTCTGGCGGGGGAACCCGCAGCTGCTCGAGGGGCCCACTGAGGATGTAGCTGAGCCGCAGCTCCGGGCCGTGGCGCTCGGCCCGGGCGCTGATCCTCAGCGCGGAAGCCTGTGGTTGGTCTGGTGGTGCCGGCTGAAGCCCATGGCACTGTAGCTCCGCCGCCAGCATCAGGCCAGGTCCTCCACCAGTTTGCGGATCTCCTCGTGCTGGGCCTCAATGCTCTCGGTGAGCCGGAACTGCACCAGGGCCCGCTGCAGGTTGTGGCCGGGGTGGCGGCACTTGAAGTAGCGGTTGCCGGCCAGGTGATCGCTGAAGAAGCGCAGGCCGAGCTCAAAGGCGATCAGGCGCACCGCCACGGGGATGTAGTGGAGATCGGCATCACTGAGCCAGGGCCGGGCCAGCTCCAGATACCCCGCCAGCATCGGGCGGCAGAGGGCCAGATCAAACCGCACGGCGGCTGGATCGCTGGCCTCCTCCCCCGCCGGATTGCAGCCCGAGCGCAGGCAGTCGCCGATGTCGTACTGCACCAGCCCGGGCTTCACTGTGTCCAGGTCCACCAGCGCCACCGCTTCGCCGCTGTGGCGATCGAGCAGCACGTTGTTCACCTTGGGATCGCCGTGGATCGGCCGCAGCTTCAGGAGCCCCCGCTCGCGGGCCCGCTCCAGGGCTGGTGCCAGCTCCTGCCGCTGCTCCACGAAGGCGCTGCACCAGCGGCTGACCTCGCAGTCGGCGCTGCTCCCGCGCTGCGCAGCCAGCTGCTGATAGGCCGCCAGATAGCGAGGAGTCACATGGAAGCCCTCGAGGGTGTCGGCCAGCTGGTCGCAGGGCAGGTCGTGGATGAGCAGGTGGAAGCGTCCCAGGGCACGACCCACCTCGCGGGCATGGCTGGCGTCCTGAACCGTGTCGTGGACCACGGTGTCCTCGATGTGGGTGCTCAGGCGCCAGGGCAGGCCGTTGTGCTCCAGCCACAGCCGCCGGTGGGCGCGGGTGGGGATCAGCCGCGGCAGCTCCCAGAGCCGGCCGCTGCGCTCCAGGGTCAGGGGCCGATCGGCCACATGGGCGCCGAGGCGGGCGATGTTGTCGATCACCAGCTCCGGCCGCGGGAACACCTGGGTGTTGAGACGCTGCAGCACGTAGCGCCGCCCGTCGGCGGCCTCCACCCGGTAGGTGTCGTTGACGTTGCCGTTGCCCAGGGGTGTCAGCTCCCGCACCGGGCCGGCGATGGCAAAGGCCTGAGCGATGGCAAAGGCCTCGGCGATGGCCTGCGGCGGGTCGCTGCCGGCGGGGGCGGGGGACGTGGCGGGGGGGTCGACGTGGGCGCTCATGGCGCCATCCTGACCTGAGCGGACCTCCGTGTTCCGGTCGTCGTCATGTCCAGCCCGCAGCCTGCATCAGACACCCCCCAGCCCGGCACCCAACAGCCCGAGCGTGCGTCCAGCCCCGCGCCGCCGCCGCTTGTGCTGGTGCACGGCCTCTGGGACACCCCGGGCCTGTTCCGGCGCCTGGAGAAGCAGCTCGAGGGCCGCCGTGATCCGGTGTTGGTGCCCCACCTGCCCCATGGTCTTGGGGAACGGCCGGTGCTGGAGCTGGCCAAGGAGCTGGGGCAGGCCGTGGAGGCCCGCTTCGGGCCCGACCAGGAGGTGGACGTGCTCGGCTTTTCCCTCGGCGGGGTGATCGCGCGCAGCTGGATTCAGCTGCAGGGCGGGCGGCGGCGCACCCGCCGCTTCATCAGCGTCGGCAGTCCCCAGCAGGGCAGTCTGCTGGCGCTGCCCTGGCCCCGCCGCTGGCTGTCCACCGTCGCCGACCTGCGGCCCGGCAGTCCCCTGCTGCAGCGGCTGAACGACGATCCCGCCGGCCTGGAGGGGGTGGCATGCACCAGCTTCTGGTGCCTGAGCGACCAGATGGTGGTGCCCAGCTGGACCGGCGTGCTGCCCGTGGGGCCGAAGCATCAGCTGCCGGTGTGGCACCACCAGCAGCTGATCACCAGCCCCTCCGGGCTGGTGCCGATCGTGAAGGAGCTGCTGCGGCCGTGAGTGCAGCAGGGGCTGGCGACGCTCAGACCGGCTCGGTGGCCAGCCCGGAGTGGCGGATCAGGGCCTCGGGGCTGGGCGCCCGGCCGCGGAAGGCCTCGAACACCTCCGCCGGTGAGCGGCTGCCGCCAAGGCTGAGCACGGTGTCGCGGAAGCGGCGGCCCGTGGCCACCACCTGCTCCTCGTCCTCCAGGCCCACTTCCTCAAAGGCGCTGAAGGCGTCGGCGCTGAGCACCTCGGCCCACTTGTAGGAGTAGTAGCCCGCCGAGTAGCCGCCGGCGAAGATGTGGCTGAAGGAGCAGAGGAAGGCGTCCTCGGGAATCGGCTCCAGCACCGTGGTGGTGCGGGCCAGCTCCCGGCGCAGCTGCTCCGGGCTCTGGCCGCTGTCGGGGGCCCACTGGCTGTGCAGGCGCAGGTCGGTGAGGGCGAAGTGCACCTGGCGCAGGGTGGCCGTGCCGCCCATGAAGGTGCGGGCGGCCAGCAGTTTCTGATACTCCTCCTCAGGCAGCGGTGCGCCGCTCTGCCAGTGGCGGGCCATGCCCATCAGGGTGGTGCGGTCGTAACACCAGTTCTCCATGAACTGGCTGGGCAGCTCCACCGCATCCCACTCCACGTTGCTGATGCCGGCGGCCTGGGGCCGCTCCACGGTGGTGAGCATGTGCTGGAGGCCGTGGCCGAACTCATGGAAGAGGGTTTCCACCTCCTCGAAGGTCATCAGGCTGGGGGTGTCGCCCACCGGCGGGCTCTGGTTGCAGATCAGGTAGGCCACCGGCAGCACCGGCTCGCCGGCGCGGGTGTTGGTGCGACCCAGGCACTCGTCCATCCAGGCGCCACCGCGCTTGCTGCCCGGCCGGCTGTAGGGATCGAGATAGAAGGCCGCCAGCGGATCGCCGCTGGCCCCGTCGAGCACCCGGAAGTAGCGCACATCCGGGTGCCAGGTGGGGGCCTCACCGGCCTCAGTGGCCACGATGCGGATGTCGAACAGCCGCTGGCAGAGGCCGAACAGCCCCTGCAGCACCTGCTCCAGCGGGAACCAGGGTCGCAGCGCCTCGGCGTCGAGATCGAAGCTCTCGCGGCGCAGCAGCTCGGCCCAGTGGCTCACATCCCAGGGCTTGAGGTCGTCTGCTTCCGGGGCGCCATGGCGCTGGGCGCAGGCGCGCAGCTCCTGCAGCTCCTGCTCGGCGGCGGGGTAGGCCGCGGAGCACAGGTCGTGGAGCAGCTGCTCCACTTCAGCCACCGAGCCGGCCATCTTGCTGGCCAGGCTCACCTCCGCCCAGTTGGCGTAGCCGAGACGCCGGGCCTGCTCCAGCCGCAGGGTGAGGATCGTCTCGATCAGGGGCCGGTTGTTGCCCTCACCGCTGGAGGCGCGGCCCACCTGGGCGCGGTACACGGTTTCGCGCAGATCCCGGCGGCGGCTGTACTTGAGGAACGGCAGCACCCGGGGCATGTCCAGCCCCAGCCGCCAGCCCTGCTCACCGGCATCGCGGGCGGCCTGGGCGAGCAGATTGCGCAGGCTCTCGGGCAGGCCATCCAGCTCCTCCTCACTGCTGAGCGTGAGGCTCCACGCGTTGGTGGCATCGAGCACGTGGTTGCCGAATTGGCTGGCCAGCTGGGCCAGTTCGGCGGTGGCGGCGTTGAAGGCCTCCTGCTCCGGCCCCTCCAGTCCCACACCCCGCAATTGCATGTGGCGCAGCTCGGCCTCCACGATCCGCCGCTGGGTGGTGTCGAGGGGCTGGGTCGCCAGCTGCTGCAGGGCCTGATAGATCGGCTTGCTCTGGCCGGCGCGGCTGCCGAAGGCCACCACGGCGCCCTGCTGGTTCTGATAGGCCTGGCGCAGCTCGGGGGTGTTGCACACGCCGTGCAGATGGCTTACCACCCCCCAGCTCCAGCGCAGCCGCTCCTCGAGATGGTGCAGGGGATCCATCAGGTCCTCCCAGCCGATGGCGGGCCGGGGCTGGTCGCTCTCCCCACCGTGAACGCCCAGGCGCGCCTCCAGCCGGCTCAGCTCGTCGCTGAGCTCGGCCAGCAGGGCCGGGATGGCACTGTCCACCTGCTCGGGGGTGATGGCCTCAAACAGCGGCAGCCCCTCGCCGCTCAGCAGGGGCTGCCGCTGCGCCTGCTGATCGCTGCTGGCCTTGGCGCTGCCCGGAGTGCTGAGCATGGCGATCAAATCACTGCCGCCATTTCAGACCATCCGGCTCTGCCGCTGCGGTTCAGCCCAGGGCGGTGAACCGTCCCAGGGCCATGGCCACGCCACTGGTGAGCTTGACGGAGAGGGCGTTGGTGCTGGCCTCGTAGAAGTCGATCGCCACCCGCGGCCAGAAGCCGATCACCAGGGTGGGCACCAGCAGGGTGAGGCCGATCACCAGCTCCCTGGGTGTCATGTCGCCCACCACGGCCAGGGCCGGGATGCGGGGCCCGAAGAACACCCGCCGGCAGAGGCTGAGCAGGTACACGGGCGTGAGCACCAGGCCGATGGCGGCCAGCACGATCGTGATCACCCGGAAGCCGATGGTGAAGCCCTCGTTGGCGGTGACGCCAAGGAACACGGTGATCTCACTCACGAAGCCGCTCATGCCCGGCAGGGCGAGCGAGGCCAGGCAACTGGCCAGGAAGAAGGCGAAGGTGATCGGCAGGGCCTTGGCCAGGCCGCCCATGTTCGGGATCGAGAGGGTTTCGGTGCGCTCGTAGAACACCCCGGTCACGAAGAACATGGCCGCCGCGATCAGCCCGTGGCTGATCATCTGCAGCATCGCCCCGCTCATGCCCAGGGCATCGATGGCGCCGATGCCCACCAGCACGAAGCCCATGTGGCTCACCGAGCTGCAGGCGATGCGCCGCTTCACGTTGTCCTGGGCGAAGGCATTCAGCGCCCCGTAGATGATGTTCACGATGCCCAGCACGATCAGGGCCGGCGCCAGGATGAGGTGGGCCTCGGGCAGCATCTGCACGTTGAAGCGCAGCAGGGCGTAGCCGCCCATCTTCAGCAGCACCCCGGCCAGCAGCATCGACACCGGCGCGTTGGCCTCGCCGTGGGCATCGGGCAGCCAGGTGTGCAGGGGGAACATCGGCAGCTTGACGCCGAAACCCACCAGGAATCCGAGGTAGCAGAGAAGGCCGAAGCTGCCGCCGGCGCTGCGGCCTGCCAGCTCGGCGAGGTTGAAGGTGAAGGGGCCGTTGAAGGCCAGGGCCAGCCCGCTCAGCAGGATCAGCAGGGAGGCGGTGGCGGTGTAGAGGATGAACTTGGTGGCGGCGTACTGGCGCTGCTTGCCACCCCAGATGGCGATCAGCAGATACACCGGCACCAGCTCCAGTTCCCAGGCCAGGAAGAACAGCAGGAAGTCCTGGGAGAGGAACACCAGGCCCTGGGCGGAGGCCTGCACCAGCATCAGGGCGAAGTAGAGCCTGGTTTTGCGGTTCACGTTCCAGCTGGCCGCCACCGAGAGCAGGGTCACCAGACCGGAGAGCACCACCAGCGGGGCCGAGAGGCCATCGGCCGCCAGCGACCACTCCAGTCCCAGCACCGGAACCCAGCTCACCCGCTCCACCAGCTGCAGCTCGCTGAGGGAGCCATCGAACTGGCTGCTGAAGCAGAACAGCATCAGTAGCAGGTCGACCCCCAGAACCCCCAGGGCCAGGCCGCGGGGCAGGCGCGGATCGCTGCCGTCGCCGGGCAGCAGGGGCATCGCCAGGGCTACCGCCGCTGGCAGCAGCACGATCAGGCTGAGCCAGGGAAAGGCCACGGTGGGGGAGCCAAGGCTCACCGGATCCAAGGGACTGGACGCGGCCAGAAGAGCCAGGTTGGCGTCCATCAACCGCGCCTCAAATTCGGCTCCGACCCTATCAGCTGCCCCTGGGCTGCTGAGTAGATGTACTCACTCTCGATCGGGCAACGGCAGCCAGTGGCTGCCGTGCTGCTGCACGCTCAGCACCTCACCGCGGGCCTCCACCCCGGCCCGGTGCCAGGCCACCAGCATCTCGCGGCGCACGGTGTCGGCCACCTCGGCCCGGCAGAGGGCCAGCAGGCTGGGCCCGGCTCCGCTGATCACGCAACCCCAGGCGCCCGCCTCCAGAGCCGCATCGCGCACCTTCTGGCCGCCGGGGATCAGCCCCCAGCGGTAGGGCTCATGCAGGCGGTCGTGCATGCCGTCGGTGATCAGGTCGCCGTTGCCGGTGCGCAGACCCTGCAGCAGCAGGGTGAGTGCCCCGAGGTTCACCACCGCGTCTGCCACCGGGATCGACTTCGGCATCGCCCGCCGGGCCTCGCTGGTGGTGAGCCGGATGGCCGGAATCGCCACCACCGCCACCACCTCCGGTGACCATTCGCAGCGCACCACCCGCCAGCGGTGCGATGCCGCCCGGGCCGTCATGCACAGGCCCCCCACCAATGAGGGCACGACGTTGTCGGGATGGCCTTCGATGTCGATTGCCAGCTCCAGCAGTTTCTCCTTGCTGAGGGCCTCGCCCACCAGGGCATTGGCCCCCATCAGGCCGGCCACGATGGCCGTGGCGCTGCTGCCCAGGCCCCGGGCCGGCGGCACCGCCAGGCGCACCCGGGCCTCCAGTCCCACCGGCTCCTCACCGGCCTCCTTCCACACCCGTTGGGCTGAGCGATACACGAGGTTGTCGGGCCCGCCGCGCAGGTGGGAGCCCTCCTGGCTCTCGATGATCAGGTCGAAGCGCTGGCTGCCCCCCTCCAGGCAGCGCAGTTCAAACACGTTGTCGAGGTTGAGCGCCGCACCGAGGCAGTCGAACCCTGGACCCAAATTGGCGGTGGTGGCCGGAACGTGAACAACGACCCCTTGGCCGACCCGCGGGCGCACCATGGCACTGGCTCTGCTGCGGCCAGTGTCTCAGCCCGCCGCGCCCAGCAGCATGCGCGCCCGGCAGGCAGCGCTGAACTCGCCGCTCGCGGAGTCGATCACCGCCGTGATCGGCAGCGGCTCCAGCACCACTCCCAGGCGTCCCTTGTCGAGGAAGGCCCGTCGGAACAGGGGGCTGCGCAGCTCCATCAGCAGTTTGCCGGCCGTCCCGCCGGCCAGCCAGATGCCGCCGCGGCAGAGTCCTGTCAGGGCCAGATCACCGGTGACACTGCCGTAGGCCTCGAGCCACAGGTCGAGGGCCTCCCGGGCCAGGGGATCGCCGAGGGCCGCCGCACTGGCCACCGCCGCCGGCAGATCGCCATTGCACTGATGCAGGGGGTGCTCGCCCTCGGGGTGGCGTTCGCTCAGCAGCCAGCGGGCCACGTGGCCCAGGCCGGTGCCGCTCACCACCCGCTCCACCGACACCCGCTGGATGCCCAGATCAGCAGCCAGCCACTGCTTGAGCTGCCACTCGGCGGGATTGCGCGGCGCGAATTCGGCGTGGGCCGCCTCACTGGCCACCGCCGTCAGTCCAGCCGGGCCCGGCACGCCGAAGGCCACGCCCAATCCGGTGCCGGCGCCGAGGATCAACACCGGCTCCCCGATGCAGGGGGTGCCCTGGCGGATCGAGGCCTGCTGGGCGCTGCCGAGGTGGTGCAGTCCATACACGAGCACGGCGAAGTCGTTCACCAGCTCCACCGGGGCGATGCCGATGGCTGTGCTCAGCTCCCGCTCCTCCAGCTGCCAGGGCAGGTTGGTGAGCCGGGCTGCCCCCTGCTGCACCGGTCCGGCCACGGCGAAACAGGCAGCCGCCGGCTGATCATCGGGGGCTGCGGTGTCGCGGGCCTCGCCCAGGAAGGCCTGCACCATGGGCGCCAGATCGGGCCATTCCTCGGAGTTGTAGCGGCGAGAGCAGAGGGGTTCGAGCTGGTCGCCGTTGGCCCGGTAGAGGGCCAGCAGGGTCTTGGTTCCGCCGATGTCGCCGGCCAGCAGGATGCTCATGAATGCTCCTTGCCCGGGCTGGCCAGCTCCAGAGTGGCGCCGCGCTCGAGGTTGGCGCGTTCAGCTGCCTTCAGCAGGGCGGCCACGGGCAGGCTGCCGAGATCGCCATCGCGGCGGCTGCGCAGGCTCACCGCCGCGGTTTCGGCCTCGCGGGCGCCGATCACGGCCAGCACCGGGATCTTCATCTGCTCGCCGTTGCGAATCAGCTTGCCCAGGCGATCGCCGCTGTGGTCCACGCTGGCGCGGATGCCGGCGCCGCTGAGCTGGCTGAGCACCTGCTCGGCGAAGGGCAGCACCTCATCGGTGACCGGCAGCAGCCGCACCTGCTCCGGGGCCAGCCAGAAGGGGAAATCGCCGGCATAGTTCTCGGTCATGATCCCGAAGAACCGCTCCAGCGAGCCGAAGATGGCGCGGTGGATCATGATCGGACGCTGCCTGGAGCCATCGGCCGCCACGTACTCGAGCTGGAAGCGCTCGGGCAGGTTGAAGTCCAGCTGGATCGTGGAGCACTGCCACATCCGGCCGATCGCATCCTCGATCTTGAGGTCGATCTTGGGGCCGTAGAAGGCGCCGCCGCCCTCATCGATCGTGTAGGCCCAGCCCTTGCGGCTCAGGGCCTCCACCAGGCCCGCGGTGGCCAGCTCCCACACGGCGTCCTCGCCGATCGACTTCCCGGGCCGGGTGGAGAGGTTGATCTCGTAGCTGCGGAAGTCGAACGCCGAGAGGATCTCCTCGGTGAGGTCGAGGATGCGCAGGATTTCGGCGGTGATCTGCTCGGGCAGGCAGAACACGTGGGCGTCGTCCTGGGTGAAGCCGCGCACCCGCATCAGCCCGTGCATCACCCCAGGTCGCTCGTAGCGATACACGGTGCCCAGCTCCGCCCAGCGGATCGGCAGCTCCCGATAGGAGCGCAGCCGGCTGGCGTAGGTGAGCACGTGGAAGGGGCAGTTCATCGGCCTGAGCTGGTACAGCCGCTCATCCACCGCCATCGGCCCGAACATGCTCTCGCTGTAGAAGTCGAGGTGGCCGGAGGTGCGCCAGAGGGCGAGGTCGGCCACATGGGGGGTGTAGAGCAGCTCGTAGCCGGCGGCGAAGTGGGCCTGGCGCCAGAAGTCCTCGATCAGCAGCCGCATGCGGGCGCCGCGGGGATGCCAGAACACCAGGCCGGCGCCGGCCTCGTCTTCGATCGAAAACAGATCCAGATCCGTGCCCAAACGCCGATGGTCGCGCCGTTTCGCCTCTTCCCGGCGGTGCTTGTGTTCGGCCAGCTGCTCGGCGGTTTCCCAGGCGGTGCCGTAGATGCGCTGCAGCTGGGCGTTGTGTTCGTCGCCGCGCCAGTAGGCGCCGGCGACGCTCTCCAGCTCGAAGGCCTGGGGATTGAGCTCCCCGGTGTGGGCCACGTGGGGCCCGGCGCAGAGGTCCCACCACTCCTGGCCGAGGGTGTAGAGGGTGATCGGCTCCTGAATTCCAGCCAGAATCTCGAGCTTGTAGGGCTCGTTCTGGGCCCGGATCCGCGCCTCGGCCTCAGCGCGGCTCACCTCGATGCGCTCGAGCGGCAGCTTCTTGTTGATGATCCGGATCATCTCCTTCCTGATGGCCTTGAGATCGGCCTCGGTGAAGGGTTCGGGACTGTCGAAGTCGTAGTAGAAGCCGGTTTCGGTCCAGGGGCCGATGGTCACCTGGGCCCTGGGAAACAGCTTCTGCACCGCCATGGCCATCACATGGCTCATTGAATGGCGGATCTTGAGCAGCTGCTCGCTCTCGCTGGTTTTGGGCAGGTGGATGGTGCTCCCGGCCGCCGGGGTTGTGCTGGAGGCGGACGCGGAAGCGGGCATGGGCAGGCGGCGCTGGGGCGAGGGCCGATCCTACGCAGCGCTTCTAAACTCCTGCTATGAGCGCCGACCCGTCTGCCCAGGAGCCTGCCGCCGAACTGCTGGAGCACCTGCTGGGCTCCCTGCTCAGCGACTTCTGCTTCTGGTTCGAGCGCGGGGAGCTGCTGCTCGACCTCTGCCCCGACGCGGTGATGGCCGCCGCGGAGCGCCATGCCCTGCGCACTGAGCTGGATCAGGCCCGCCGTGAGCTGATTGCCGCCACCAGCCTGCGCCAGTCCACACCGGCACCCGTGGCCCTGGCCATGGACACCCTGGCCCCCTGGCATCAGCTGGTGATGCGGGTGTGGTCCCTGTCCGCCCGTCTGCGCCGCAGCGGCGTGGCCCTGCCCCAGCTCAGCTGGCCGCAACCGCCTGCCTTCCCGGGGCTCTGAAGCCATGGCGGATTCCCTCTCCCGCCGCGGCGAGCGGCGCACCCTGGCCCTCTCCTACCTGCTCTGGGCCCTTGGCCTGGCGGGGGTGTGCGGGCTGCAGCGCTTCTACAACCGCAAGCCCTACAGCGGCACCCTCTACCTGCTCACCTTTGGCCTCTGTTACGTGGGCCAGCTGGTGGACCTCTGGCTGATGCCGGAAATGGTGGAACAGGCCAATGCCCTGCCCCTGCTGCAGGGCGCTTCCCTGTCGCTGGAGCGGCAGCTGCTGGAGCTGGCGCGGCACAGCGGCGATGCCGGCTTCACCCTCAACGACGCCCTGCTGGCGCTGGAGTACGGCAGCGGCGTGGGCAGTGAGGCGGTGCGGGCCGAGATCCAGCATTTGCTGGAGGTGCAGCTGCTGGATGTGGGCAACGACAGCCGCGGACGGGTGGTGTACCGCGAGCCCTGAGTGCGCTGGGGACCGGCCGGCGCTCAGCCGGCGTTCTCGTGCCGCGCCAGGGCGGAGTCGTAGAAGGCCACCAGCTCCTGGCGGCTCTTCACCGGCTGGCCGTAGTAGCTGCCGCCATGGTGGGCCGGCAGGGAGGCCCATTCCGGCGCCAGCCGGGCCAGCACATCGGCGTTCAGCCCCGTCCGGTCGAACAGCTGCAGGGCCCCCCGGCGCTCGATCAGGTGCAGGGCGGCCTGGTCCTGGTTGTGGGGCTCGAAGCTGCTGAGCCCCAGCTGCCGGGCCACGGCCTCCCAGGTGGCGGGCAGAAACTGGTAGGCACCGGCGGCGGCGCTGGTGTAGCGCTGGTGCACGACGATCTCAGGGTGGCGCTCCAGGGTGTCGAACAGGCCGCCGCCGTAGAGCACCCGGTAGCCGTCGGGGCTGCCGTTCTTCCAGGTGCCTTCGGCGTAGCGCAGGGTGTCGAGCAGGGCACGGCGCTCCGGTGTGAGCGCATAGGGAGCTGGATCGGCCGGCCGCACGGCCACCGCCTGCGGCGGCTGGGGCAACTCGGGCATGGGCCTGGGGGAGGAGACGGCGGTGGCGGGGCGGGGGATCGGCAGCACGGTGGCCATGGCGATGGCAACGACCGTGGAGGCGAACAGGCGGGGGCGAGTCAGGGGCGCTCACATCGGGCGTCATGACCTTGCTGGCCTGGGGTGGACGGAGGCCAGCAGGGCGCCTGGGGGGGTTGACGGGAGCGGATGAATGTGTATCAACAGCCACGTAACGTTCTGCGTCGCAGTTGCGACGGCTGTCGCTCGGATTGCCTGGGGCGGTGTAAGGCCGCAATGATCAGCGCGGCTGATCATTGGCGCGGTGTCTATTCAGCTTGTTTTGCTCACATGGGCTTGACGGGGAGGAAGCCGAGAGCATCCCGCACCCGCTGCAGCGTTGCTGCCGCCACCGCGCTGGCCCGTTCGCGACCCTGCGCCAGCACCGCCTCCAGGCTGGCCGGATCGGCCCGCAGCTCGCGATAGTGCTCCTGGATCGGCCGTAGGGCCTCCACGGCGGCCTCCGCCAGCAGCGGCTTGAAGCGCCCCCAGCCCATCTCGGCGCATTCACCGGCCACGGCGGCGCGGCCGCGACCGGAGAGCGCTGCATAGAGCCCCAGGAGGTTGTCGGCTTCGGGTCGCTCGGGGTTGCCGAACTCAAGACCCATGGTGGGGTCGGTGCGGGCGCGCTTGATCTTGCGGCTGATCAGCTCCGGCGGGTCGAGCAGGGCAATGCGCGAGCCCTCGTTGGGATCACTCTTGCTCATCTTGCTGGTGCCGTCGCTGAGGCTCATCACCCGGGCGCCTTCCGGCAGGATCATCGGCTCGGGCACCTTCAGCACCGGCAGGGGTTCGCCGTCGGCGCCCCTGGGGGCGAAGCGGGCGTTGATGCGCTGCTGGGCGATGTCGCGGGCCAGTTCCAGGTGCTGTTTCTGGTCGTCCCCCACCGGCACGCGGTCGGCGTCATAGAGAAGGATGTCGGCGGCCATCAGCACCGGGTAGTCGAGCAGTCCGGCCGACACCTGATCGCCCTGTTTCACGGCCTTCTCCTTGAACTGGATCATGCGCTCCAGCCAGTTGAGCGGGGTGACGCAGTTCAACAGCCAGCACAGTTCGCTGTGGGCCGGCACCTGGCTCTGCACGAACACCGTCGAGCGCGCCGGGTCAATGCCGCAGGCCAGGTAGAGGGCGGCGGTGGAGAGGGTGTCCTCCGCCAGGCGCGCCGGGTCGTGGGGCACCGTGATGGCGTGCAGGTCCACCACACAGAAAAAGGTGTCGTGGTCCTGCTGCAGGTCCACCCAGTTGCGGATCGCACCCAGCCAGTTGCCCAGGTGCAGGGAGCCGGTGGGCTGAACGCCGGAGAGAACCCGGGGCCTGCTCATGGCAATCAGCGTTCGTCGGTGGTCTCTGCGGACTCAGCAGCGATCGGCGCTTCGGGCTCGGCTTGGGGTTGGGGCTCTGCTTCCAGTGCGGGCTCTGCTTCCGGTGTGGACTCTGTTTGTGGTTCGGGTGCCGCTTCAGCTGGGGCTGGCGTTGTCGGCCGGGCCGGACGGGCAAAGGGGTCGATGCGATTCTGGCGCTCCTGGCGTCCTCCCCGGCCCTCGCCGCGAGGGCCCTCGCGGCGAGCTCCCTCACTGCGACCGCCATCGCCGCGGCCACCCCGCTCGCCGTCGCGGCCACCCTCGCGGCGGGGGCCGGCCTGCTCCTGCTGCTGGGCCACCAGCTCGTCGAGCTTGCCCTCTTCCAGCAGCTGGGCGATGGCGCGCACCGAGAAGCCCAGCACGGCCACGGTGGAGCGCAGCCGGAAGGCCTCCTGAATGCTGCGGGCGGAGCGCATCTCGTTGTCGCTGAGACGGATGCGAAAGCCGCCCCCGTCTCGGGTGCCGGCGTTGCGCCCGGCCTGGGGCGCTGGCGTGGAGGACTCGTCAGCCATGGCGACAGGCGCTGGATCAGGGGCAAGTGTGCCGCATCGGCTGGTGGCGGCTGGGCAGCCAGTGCAGCGCGTGCCGCTGCTCCCCATCCGGTCGCCTGAGCACCAGCAGGGGCAACCGCCGGCTGGCGCCGCCAACCAGCCCGCGCCGGTAGTCCCGTAGCAGCCCCAGGTAGTCCGCGAAGGTCCAGCCGCAGCAGTGCCGCTCCTGTTGCTGCCAGTGCCGGTGCTGGGCCTGCTGGCAGGCCTGGGCGCCGAACTCCTGCCAGCACACCAGCTGGGCGCTCCAGGGATCGCTGCCCTCCTCCGTCAGCTGCCGCCAGCGCATCAGTTCGGGGGCCTCGGCACTGGTGTCGGCCGGCACGGCGTCCGCCAGGGTGGCCACCGTCACGGCCTGCAGGCGCAGCCAGCAGCGCTCCAGCAGCACCACCGGCAGGGTGCCATGCCAGTTCGGAGCTGCATCGAGCGCCTCACTCCAGCCCTGCAGGCGTCGCTGCTGCTCCGGGGTCAGGGCGGCCAGCAGCTGGGACGTGGGGCCGCTCAGGGCAGGCTCAGCCATGGCGGTGTGGCAGATCGGCGGTGGACTGGTGGGCGATGTCCACCCACACCAAGGCTATGGGGTTCCTCAAGGGAAGGCCCGTGATTCCCATCCTGCCCCGCACCGGCGGGCGTCGCCCTGCTCCCTGAGCTAGAGAGGCTCAGCTCATGCCAGCGCGTTGACTTCCCCGTCGTCACCGCCACCGCTGCCTCACCCCCAGTGGTGCCCTCCCAGTTCCGCAGGCCCGCTGGCCTCCTCCTCGGGCTCGACACGTCCGTCCCTGGCTGGGCTGGCCTGGCGCCGGCTCTGGCCGATGGCCGCCGCCACCGCTGCCGGTGGCCTGGCGCTGGATGGGTTGGGGCGCCTCGCCCATGGTTCGCTGCTCTCCACGGCGGCAGCGGCCGCTGCGCTCGGCGCCCTGTGGTGGTTGCGGCCTGCGGGCGCCCGGCCGGGAGGCCCTGCTCCTGCTGATGTGGGGGGCTGGCTGGAGCGGCTGGAGGCCCTGGAGGCCCGCTTCGAGGAGCTGGAGCCCAGCGCCGGCTCAGGCACCGCCGATCCGGCGCCGGCGCGCCGGCAACGGCAGCTGGAATTCGCCAGCCTGCGCAGCCAGCTGGAGCGCTCCGGCCTGCACCTGGCCGTGGTGGGCCACCCCCCTCAGGAGCCGGCCTGGCGGGAGCGCCTGGCCAAGGCGCTGCAGGGCCCCGAATCGCTCACCCTGCACTGGGCCCGGCCGCTTCCGGCCAGCAGCGAGCTCTGGCAGTGGCCGGAGCCTTTCGCCAGCTGCGATGCGCTGCTCTACTGCCTCTCCACCCCGCTGATGGCCGCCGATCTGCGCTGGCTTGAAGCCCTGCCCAGAGGTCAGCCCCTGTGGCTGCTTCTGCACGCTGATGGCCCCGGCCAGGAGGCCAATGCCAGCGCCGAGCTGCTGGCCCAGCTCAGCCTTGAGCCGCCACCACCGCTGCTCGGCTGGCGGCAGACGGCCGATCTGGCCGCTTCCCTGCAGCCCCTGGCCCGGCTGTGCGCCAGTGAAGCGCCCCGCCTGCGCGGGCAGCGCCAGCTCCGCAGCCTGGAAACCCTGCATGGCCGCTGGCAGGGAGACCTGGAGTTGCTGCGCCGCAGTCACTTCCAGGCCCTGCAGCAGCGCACCCAGTGGCTGGTGGCCGCCGGGGTGGTGGCAGCCCCGCTGCCCAGCCTCGACCTGCTGGTGCTGGCGGTGGCCAACGGCCTGATGGTGAAGGAGATGGCCCAGCTCTGGGGCTGCCCCTGGAGCGGCGAACAGCTGCGCGCCGTGGCGGTGGAGCTGGCCCGGGCCTCCCTGACGCTGGGGGTGGTGGAGTGGAGCACCCAGGCCCTGGCGGGGGCGGTGAAGTGGCATGGGGCCACCTGGCTGCTGGGCAGTGCCGTGCAGGCCCTCAGTGCCGCCTACCTCACGCGGGTGGTGGGCGGCGCCATGGCCGACAGCCTGGCGCGCTCGGTGGGGGTTGCTGAGCCAGACCTGGAGCGTCTGCGCCGGGAGGCGCCACTGCTGGTGGCCCGGGCCGCCGAGCGGGAGCGGATCGACTGGCCGGCCTTCCTGCGTCAGGGCCAGCAGTGGCTTGGCGAGCAGTGGCTGGGGGAGCAGGTCTGCCCGCCGTTGGCCGGACGCAAATCTTCGCAACAGTCTGCGTAAAGAAGAGCAAAGCATCGGAACTTTTTTTTGCAGCTTCCCGCTAAGCGCGACGCTTTCCGTAGCGTTGGTGAGGCTTTCATCGTGCCGGTTCCTTTCAGGGTTTCGCTCGAGAGATCTAGCCGTAGGGATCTAGCCGGTCTGATTCCACCGTTCTCATTCCGTTATTTCGTTCAGTTTCTCCTCTCGCTGATCGTCATTTCTGAGGATTTCTTCATGACCACTGCTGTACGCAGCGGCCGCTCTGGAAGCTGGGAAAGCTTCTGCGCCTGGATCACCTCCACCAACAACCGCATCTATGTGGGTTGGTTCGGTGTGCTGATGATCCCCTGCCTGCTGGCCGCCACCATCTGCTTCATTGTGGCGTTCATCGCCGCTCCCCCCGTCGACATCGACGGCATCCGTGAGCCTGTGGCCGGCTCCCTGCTCTACGGCAACAACATCATCTCCGGTGCTGTGGTGCCTTCGAGCAACGCCATCGGCCTGCACTTCTATCCCATCTGGGAAGCCGCCAGCCTCGATGAGTGGCTCTACAACGGCGGCCCCTATCAGCTGGTGGTCTTCCACTTCCTGATCGGCATCTCCTGCTACATGGGCCGTCAGTGGGAACTCTCCTACCGCCTCGGCATGCGCCCCTGGATCTGCGTGGCCTACTCCGCCCCGCTCTCCGCCGCCTTCGCCGTGTTCCTGGTCTATCCCTTCGGTCAGGGCTCCTTCTCCGACGGCATGCCCCTGGGCATCTCCGGCACCTTCAACTTCATGCTGGTGTTCCAGGCTGAGCACAACATCCTGATGCACCCTTTCCACATGCTGGGTGTGGCCGGTGTGTTCGGCGGCAGCCTCTTCTCCGCCATGCACGGTTCGCTGGTGACCAGCAGCCTGGTGCGTGAGACCACCGAAACCGAAAGCCAGAACTACGGCTACAAGTTTGGCCAAGAGGAAGAGACCTACAACATCGTCGCTGCCCACGGGTACTTCGGTCGCCTGATCTTCCAGTACGCCAGCTTCAACAACAGCCGCAGCCTCCACTTCTTTCTGGCTGCCTGGCCGGTGGTGGGGATCTGGTTCACCAGCCTGGGGGTGAGCACGATGGCCTTCAACCTCAACGGCTTCAACTTCAACCAGTCGATCCTCGACGGCCAGGGCAAGGTGGTGCCCACCTGGGCTGATGTGATCAATCGCGCCAATCTGGGTATGGAAGTGATGCACGAGCGCAACGCCCATAACTTCCCGCTCGACCTGGCCACCAGCGCAGCCACTCCGGTGGCCCTCATGGCCCCGGCCCTCGGCTGATCCCCAGCCGGCCACGCTTCCCACCGGGCCCCCTCCTTGGAGGGGGCTTTTTGTTGCTCTGTCCCAGGTGGGGCGGCATGGGCTTCAGACTGCACCTCATCCCCTGGCCCGCCGGGCTTTGCCGCCTTCAGCGTCCTTCTGCCCCAGTGCCGCTCGCACCGTTGACCGCCGCGTCCGCCAGCAACTCCGAACCGGCCCGCCAGCGCTGGCCGTGGTGGCCACTGCTCCCTCTCTATCCCTACGGCCGCCGCCGCACCCTGGTGCGCGAGCTGATCCCCAATCAGCTCTGGAGCTTCGAGCAGCTGCAGGGACTGTTCTATGTGGCGGTGCCGATCCGCATGACGGTGGTGCGGCTGCGTCAGGGGCTGATGCTCTATGCCCCCCTGCCCCCCACCGCTGAGCTGTTGTCCGCCCTGAGGGAGCTGGAGGCCACCTACGGACCGGTGCGCACGATCGTGCTGCCCACTGCCTCAGGCCTGGAGCACAAGCTGCCGGCTCCGGCCCTGGCCCGGGCCTGCCCCCAGGCAGAGCTCTGGGTGACGCCCCGCCAGTGGAGTTTTCCCCTGCGCCTGCCCCAGAGCTGGCTCGGCTTTCCCGCCTCCCGCACCCGCGTGCTGTTTGAGCAGGGTCTTCCCCACGGGGATGAATTGCTGTGGCGGGCCCTGGGGCCGCTCAACCTCGGCCTGGGCACCTTCATGGAGGTGGCCTGCCTGCACCGGGCCAGCGGCAGCCTGCTGGTCACCGATGCCCTGGTGGCCATCGGCACCGATCCCCCGCCTGTGTTCAACGCCGATCCCACCCCCCTGCTGTTCCATGCCCGCGACCGGGGCGATCAGCCTCTGGAGGACACCCCCGAGCAGCGCCGCCGCGGTTGGTGGCGGCTGGTGCTGTTCGCCTCCTATCTGCAGCCGGCTCCCCTCAGCGTGGCCGGCTTGAGGGAGGTGTTGCGCCACGCCTTCGCCCCAGGGCTGCGCCGTCCCCGCAGCCACTTCGGCCTCTATCCGTTCCGCTGGCATCCCAACTGGGAGCAGGCCTTTGTGGAGCTGGTGGCGGAGGATGCACCGCGGCCGCAGGTGGCGCCGGTGCTGGAGCGGCTGGTGTTCCCGCGCTGCCGGGCGGCGCTGGTCAGCTGGATCCGCTCCCTGGCGGAGCTGGACGAGACCCGCTGGTTGGTGCCAGCTCACTACGAGGCCCCCGTGCCCTGCACGCCCGAGCGGCTGAGTCGGCTGGCGGATGAGCTGGAGCAGAGACCCTGGGCACCGGATCAGGGCAACTGGTCGACCCTGGCGGGGATTGATCGCACCCTGGTGAAGCTGGGTCTGGTGCCTGCCGAGCCTGCTCCCTGATTTTCAGAGACGGAGGGGGCCGGGATCGGCGTCCAGGTCGTCGCCGCCCGAGCCGCCCATCAGGCTGGCCTCCAGTTCCATGCGCTGCTCCATCTGGCGCAGGAAGTAGCCCGTCATCATCGCCGAGGCCAGCAGTCCGGCCAGGTTGTCGCGGCTGGTCTGGATCTTCACCTCGAAGTGATCGGCGGGCAGCATGCCCAGCAGCCCCTGCACGTTGTGGCGGATGATGTCCTGGATCTCGCCACTGGCGGAGCGGGCGACCCGCTGCAGCACATCCGGAGATTGGTCCTGGAGGTACTGGATCAGGGCATTGCCGCTGATCGCCTCGTTGTCGCTCGTCAGGAACTCAGGGTTGAACATCCTGCCTGTGCGCTGCGTCACGTGCGCACCCTAGTGCAGGCTCAGCGCCTGGCCCAGGCGCTGCTGATCGGGCCGAAGCGGCCCAGGGGCCAGTAGCGCCAGACGGCGGTGCCGATCAGCTGCTCGTCGCTGAGCGCACCCCAGAGGTGGGAATCCAGGCTGGCATTGCGGTTGTCACCCAGCACCAGCAGCTGTCCGGCGTCCGCGGTGAGCGGTTCGAGGCTGTAGTTGATCGGTTCGGCGTTCCAGTCGTGCGCCACCGCCTCGCCATTGCGAACGAGGCGGCCGTCGCGCACCTCGATGCGGTCGCCCGGCAGGCCCACCACGCGCTTGATCAGGGCACTGGACGGGTCGTAGCCGGCCTCCTGCAGCAGCGCCGGTGGATGGAACACCACCACGCTGCCCAGGGGCAGGGGCCGGTGCAGGCGGACCCGCACCTTCTCCACCAGCACCCGGTCGTTGAGCTGCAGGGCGGGCAGCATCGAGCCCGAGGGGATCCAGCGGGGTTCGATCACGGCCCAGCGCAGCAGCAGGGCCAGGGCCACCCAGGCCAGCAGGGGCAGCAGCTGGCGGCGGATCGCCCCCCAGGGCCCGGGGGCCTGGGGTCCACCCGGCTCCGGTGCGTCCTCTGGCGCGTGGTTGGGGGTGGCGGGTGCGCCCAAGCGGAGGGGAACAATGGGGCATCCATCCTGCAGCGCTGCACCACCCGCGCTGCGGCCCACGCCTCGCCCACCCGCCCGATGGCCCCAGACGATGGCCTTGAACAGGATGTGCTGGCCGCCGCCAACCTGCGGGCGGCGCTGATCCTGCTGGGAGCCCTGGTGGAGGGTGGGCTCGGCCATCTGGTGCTGGCTCCCGGCAGCCGTTCCGGGCCGCTGGCGGCGGCGGCGGGGCTGTTGCAACGGCGCCGGGCGCTGGCGCTGCACACCGCCATCGACGAGCGCTCGGCCGCGTTCTTCGCCCTCGGACTGGGGCGCGGCAGCGGCCGGGCGGCCGCGGTGATCACCACCTCCGGCACGGCGGTGGCCAACCTGCTGCCCGCCGCCGTGGAGGCGGATTTCGGCACCATTCCCCTGCTGCTGATCAGTGCCGATCGGCCGGCCCGCCTCAAGCACTGCGGCGCCAACCAAACCGTGAACCAGGAGCGGTTTCTGCTCGCCAGCGTGCGCTGGCTGGGGGAGGGAGATCCCGCCGGCCTGGCGGCGATGGAGGCGGCCAGCCTGGAGCAGCTGGCCCGCCGGGCCCTGGCCGCCACGGCTGCTGGGCCGGACGGCCCAGCGGGCCCCGTGCACCTCAATCTGCCCTTTGAAGAGCCCCTCCATGCCGGCGCTGAGGCCCTGGAGGCCCTGGCACAGACGCCGCTGGCCCCTGCCCCCCCAGTGCCGTTGGCGCGGCCCCTCACCGCTCCCGCGCCGATCGGCCTTGCTGGCCTCGATCCCCGGCGGCCTGGCCTGGTGGTGGCCGGTCCCTGGCGAGGGTGCCCCCAGGCCTGGCCCGGATTCCTGGCGGCTCTGCGGCGCTGGCAGCAGCACTGCGGCTGGCCCCTGCTGGCGGATGGCCTCAGCGGCCTGCGCGGCATCCCCGGCCTGGCATCGCTGGCGGGCTACGACCTGCTCGCCGCCCCGCCGGCCGAGCTGCTGGCGGACCAGGTGCTGCGGCTGGGGCCGCTGCCGGCCAGCCGGCCCCTCCAGCAGCTGCTGCAGCGCTGCGGCGGCCGCCAGCTGCTGATCAGTGAGGGCGATCCCCGCCGTCTCGATCCCCTCGGCTGCTGCCCTCAGCAGTGGTGTGGCGGCCTGGAGGCCTGGGTGGAGCAGTTGCCGCCGGCGCCGCCCCAGCCATCGCAGGCCAACCGGCGCCACGCCGCGGCCTGGCAGGAGGCCGACCGCGACCTGCAGGCCTGGCTGGATCAGCAGCTGGGCGGCGGGCCAGGGGATGGGGGCGGCGCCCCCTGGAGTGAGCCGGCCCTGGCCCGCCTGCTGGCCCGAATGCTGCCGGCGGAGCTGCCGCTGGTGATCGCCAACAGCTCGCCGGTGCGCGACTGGGAGAGCTTCACCCCCGCAGATGGCCCCTGGCGTCCGATCCACGCCTTCCGCGGCGCCTCGGGCATCGATGGCACGCTGTCGCTGGCCTGCGGCGTGGCGGAAGCGGCCGGCCGTGCCGTGCTGCTCACCGGTGATCTGGCCCTGCTGCACGACAGCAACGGCTGGCTCTGGCACCACCAGCTGGGGGGCCGACTCACGGTGGTGCTGATCGACAACGGGGGCGGCGGCATCTTCGAGCAGCTGCCCATCCGTTGCCAGCCCGAGGGGCCGCTGGATTTCGAGCGCTTGTTCGCCATGCCCCAGGCGGTTGATCCCCTCGCCCTGGCGGCGGCCCACGGTGTGCCCGGCCGCGCTCCGCTCGGCTCGGAGGCACTGGAGCGCGACCTGGCCTGGGCTCTGGATCTCCCCATGGCCCTGCTGCTGCTGCGCAGCGACCGGCGCCGGGACGCGGAGCGCCGCCGGCAGCTGCGCAGAATGGCCCCTGTCCCCGCCTCTGCGCCATGACCGCGGCCCCGCCGGCCTGGCAACCCGTGAGCTGGCAGCAGCTGGGCGCCTACGAGGACATCCGCCTGGAGCGCAGTGACGAGGGCATCGCCCGCATCACCATCGATCGCCCCCACAAGCGCAACGCCTTCCGGCCGCGAACGGTGCAGGAGTTGTGCGATGCCTTCTCGCGGGTGCGCGACGATCCCCGCCTCGGTGTGGTGCTGTTCACCGGCGCGGGGCCGGCGGCCGATGGTGGCTGGGCCTTCTGTGCCGGCGGCGACCAGAGCGTGCGTGGCGAGGGCGGCTATGTGGATGAGCAGGGACTGCCGCGGCTCAACGTGCTGGATCTGCAGCGCCTGATCCGCAGCCTGCCCAAGGTGGTGATCGCCCTGGTGGCGGGCTACGCCATCGGTGGCGGCCAGGTGCTGCATCTGCTCTGCGACCTCTCGATCGCCGCCGACAACGCCCGTTTCGGCCAGACCGGTCCCCGGGTGGGCAGCTTTGACGGCGGTTTCGGTGCCGGCTATCTGGCCCGGGTGGTGGGCCAGCGCAAGGCCCGTGAAATCTGGTTTCTCTGCCGCCAGTACGCAGCGGCGGAGGCCCTGGAGATGGGCCTGGTGAATGCGGTGGTGCCCCTGGAGCAGCTGCAGCAGGAGGGGGTGCGCTGGGCCCGGGAGGTGCTGCAGCACAGCCCCACGGCCCTCCGCTGCCTCAAGGCCGCCTTCAACGCTGAAACCGATGGCCTGGCGGGGATCCAGGAGCTCGCCGGTCAGGCCACTCACCTCTTCTACCGAACCGAGGAGGGCCGGGAGGGCCGCAACGCCTTCCTGGAGAAGCGGCCCCCCGACTTTTCCGGCTCCCCCTGGTTACCTTGAGGTCACAGGTGGCCGGTTTGACGCGCACCGCCATGGCGCATCTCACGCCCAGCCTGCTGCCCGCACTGGCCCTTGCCCTGCTGCCTGCCCTGGGCCTGGTTCCTGCTGGTGCAGCCACCATCCCCGGCAGCGCAGCCAGCCCCTCCCCCGCTTCAGCGGTCTCCAGGCCGACCGTTCAGCGGCACCTGGTGCTCGATCGCAGCGCCCGCCGGTTGCTGGTGCTCGAGGCGGGCCGTGAACTGCGCCGCTTTCCCGTGGCCATCGGCCGCCCGGGCTGGGAGACGCCCGTGGGGCAGTTCCGCGTGATCGAGCTGGTGGCCGACCCGATCTGGGAGCATCCCGCCACGGGAGTGCATGTGCCGCCGGGCCCGGCCAATCCCCTCGGCAGCCGCTGGATCGGCTTCCACCGCGACTGCCACGGCCGCCGTGGCTTCAACGGGCTGGAGGTGCTCACCGTGGAGGGCTGCGTGAGCGCGGGCTTCCACGGCACCCCCCAGCGCGAGAGCGTGGGGCGGGCGGTGTCCCACGGCTGCGTGCGGCTGTTCGATGAGCACGTGCGCGAGCTGTTTGACCTGGTGGAACTGGGCACCCCGGTCACGGTGCTGCCCTGAGGCCAGCCGCCTCAGCCCTGCTGAGGGAGCGACCACGCACCACCCCTACAGTTGCGCCCACCTGTAGCAGTGCCTGGATGCGGATCCTGTTTGCCGCCGCCGAATGCGCACCCCTGATCAAGGTGGGTGGCATGGGTGATGTGGTGGGCTCCCTGCCGCCGGCGCTGGCCGGGTTCGGCCACGACGTGCGCACGATCATCCCCGGCTACGGCAGGCTCTGGTCGCTGCTGAGCATCCCCGAGCAGCCGGTGTGGCGTGGCCACACCATGGGCAACGACTTCGCCGTGTTCCAGACCGCGCACCCTGTGAGCGGGCTGCCCCTCTATCTGGTGGGCCATCCGGTGTTCGACGCCGAGCGCATCTACGGCGGTGAGGACGAGGACTGGCGCTTCACCTTCTTCGCCAGTGCCACCGCCGAGTTCTGCTGGCACCACTGGAAACCCCAGGTGCTGCACTGCCACGACTGGCACACCGGCATGCTGCCGGTGTGGATGCATCAGGACCCGGAGGTGAGCACCGTGTTCACCATTCACAACCTCCGCTATCAGGGCCCCTGGCGCTGGAAGCTCGACCGCATGACCTGGTGCCCCTGGTACATGCAGGGTGATCACACCATGGCGGCGGCCCTGCTCTACGCCGACAGTGTCAATGCCGTGTCGCCCACCTACGCCCAGGAGATCCGCACCGCCGAGTACGGGGATGGACTCGAGGGGCTGCTCAATTTCGTCAGCGGCAAGCTGCGCGGGATCCTCAACGGCATTGACACCGAGGCCTGGAATCCAGCCACCGACGCCACCCTGCCGGCCCGCTTCAGTGGCGACGATCTGGCTCCACGGGAGACCAACAAGCGGGCGCTGCAGGAGCGCTTCGGCCTCACGGTGAATCCCCGCAGCTACCTGATGGCGATGGTGAGCCGGCTGGTGGATCAGAAGGGGGTGGATCTGTTGCTGCAGGTGGCCGATCGCGCCCTGGCCTACACCGACAGCCAGATCGTGGTGCTGGGCACGGGCGATCGGACCTATGAGTCGGGTCTGTGGCAGATGGCCTCCCGCCAACCGGGTCGCTTCGCCGTGTTCCTCACCTACGACGACGCCCTCTCCCGCCTGATCTATGGCGGCAGCGACGCCTTCCTGATGCCCAGCCGCTTCGAGCCCTGCGGCATCAGCCAGATGCTGGCCATGCGCTATGGCTCCATCCCCGTGGTGCGCCGGGTGGGTGGCCTGGTGGACACGGTGCCCCCCAACGACCCCGGCGCTGAGGGGGGCAAGGGCAGCGGCACCGGCTACGGCTTCGACCGCTACGAACCGATCGACTTTTACACCGCGATCGTGCGCTCCTGGGAGGCCTACCGCAATCCGCTCGCCTGGTCCCAGCTGCAGCGCCGGGCCATGGCCGTCGACTTCAGCTGGGACCGCTCGGCCCTGGCCTACGACGCCATGTACCGCGAGGTCTGCGGCGTCAAGGAGCCCACGCCCGAGGCGGCGGCGGTGGAGCAGTTCTCCCAGGGTCAGGATGCCGACCCCAGCCGCCGGGGGCTCGGGGCTCTGCTCAAGCGTCGCTAGGCCCGGGCCGGTGGGCGAGCAGCGGCCGGCTCCATCCCCGGCGGGCCGGGATCTGCCTGGTGGTCGCGACCTGCCTGCCCCCTACGAGGATCCCTGGAAGCTGCTGCGGCGGGATCTGCGGGCCGTACTGGCCTCGCTGCGGCTGCGCGTCTGGGAGCTGAGCCGGCGCAACTGGCAGGGCGATCTGCCCGTGCCGGCCCTCTGGCCCCGCCGCCTCGCGCCCTGGTTCTGGCCCCTGCTGCTCGCCCTGGCGGTGGCCACCGCGGTTGCGCTGCTGGTGCTGGCCTTGAACGCGTTGCCGGAGCCCCGGGTCCGCTCCGCGCCCCCGCCTCCCTCACCGCCTCTCTCCCCCTCTTCCTCCCCGCCTCGGTCGGCGGCGCTCGACGAGCTGACCCAGAGCGAGGCGAGCCAGGTTCAGGAGCCAGCCGGCGGCGCTGCCGGCGCTGCCGGCGAAGAGGCCGCTGAGCTTGCGCCCCGGACACCGCTCGACAGGTCCCGGCCCCCCGCCCCGGCGGGCCCCGCCCCGCCTGGGCCCAGCCCCGATCCACTGCTGGCGCTGCTGCAGCCGGCCGATCCCCGCCGGCTGGTGCTGGCCGCGCGCGAGCGGCCTGTCTTCGCTTGCTTGCGACTGGAGCTCACGGCCGGCTTCCAGAGCCTGGTCAGCGGTGAGCAGCAGCGCCAGGCCGAGGCGTGGCGGCTCCGGGCCCTGGAGCTGGGCTACGAGCGTCTGGAGCTGGTGGATGGATCGGGGCGCCTGCTGGGACGGACCGCCCGGGTGGGCTCGGGCATGATCCTGCTCGATGCCGCGGGCGCCGCCGATGTCGCTTGATCTCCAGCAGTTGCATGAGCTCTGGGGACCTCCCCTCACCCCCGCGGCACCCTTGGCCGTTGAGCCCCTGCTGGTGAGCACCGACAGCCGGCGTCTCAGCGCTGGTGGAGTGTTCCTGGCGCTGGTGGGGGAACGCTTCGACGGGCACCGCTTTCTGCGGCAGGCCCTGGCCGCCGGCAGTAGGGCCCTGGTGGCCCAGCGTGACCGCCTGAGCGGCGCCGACCTGGCGGAGCTCAGGGCAGCGGCGGCGGCGGCCGGCGCGGCCCTGTGGCTGGTGGACGACACCCTGCAGGCCTATCAGGACCTGGGTCGGCTGTGGCGTGAGCGGCTCGCGGCGCCGGTGGTGGCGGTGACCGGCTCGGCCGGCAAGACCAGCACCCGGGAGCTGATCCGCGCCGTCCTGGCTCCCCTCGGCCCGGTGCTCGCCTCCAGCGGCAATGAGAACAACGACGTGGGTGTGCCCCTCACCCTGCTCAGGGCCGGCGCCGGGCACTGCGCCGTGGTGGTGGAGATGGGCATGCGCGGGCTGGGTGAGATCGAGCGGCTGAGCCGCTGCGCCCGCCCCGATGTGGCGGTGATCACCAACCTCGGCACCGCCCACATCGGCCGTCTCGGCAGCCGCGAGGCCATCGGCACGGCCAAGTGCGAGATCGTCACCGGTCTGGCGCCCGGGGGCGTGGTGGTGATTCCGTCCGGCGATCCCCTGCTCGATGCCAGCCTGACCCGGGTGTGGAGCGGGCGGGTGCTGCGGGTGGCCCTGTGCGGCGATCCCGGGGAGGACGACGCTGAGCTGGTGGGTGTGCTCGATGAGGCGGCCGGCTGCCTGGAGGTCGCCGGGGTGTGTCTGCCGCTGCCCCTGGAGGGCCGACACCAGGCCCGCAACCTGATGCTCGCGCTGGCGGTGGCCCAGGAGCTGGGCCTACCGCCCGCTCGCTGGCAGCCCCTGGCCGTGGACCTGCCGGGTGGCCGCAGCCGGCGCCTTGAGCTCGCCGGGGTGACGATCCTCGATGAGACGTACAACGCCTCACCGGAGGCGATGCTGGCCTCCCTGGAGCTGCTGGCGCGCCAGCAGGGCGGCCGCCGCTACGCCGTGCTGGGCACGATGCTGGAGCTCGGCGAGCGTGGCGTGGAGCTGCACCGCCAGGTGGCGGAGCGGGCCGTGGAGCTCGGCCTCGATGGCCTGGTGCTGGTGGTGGGCGGCGCCGAGGGCGACGCCATGGCCGCGACCGCGGCGGCGCTGCCGCGACTTGCTCGGGTGCCCACCCCCGAGCAGGCGGCCGAGCCGTTGCGGGACTGGCTGGAGTCCGGCGATGTGGTGCTGCTCAAGGCCAGCCGCAGCGTCGCGCTGGAGCGCCTGCTGCCGCTGCTGCAAGCGTTCAGGTCGCAGCTGGCCGGTCCCTAGCGATAGGCCTGGGCTACTGCCATTTGCCGCCCTTGCAGACTCTTCCCTCAATAACGGTTCCTTCGGGGAACTCCTGGCCTTTGTAAGTACAGGCTGCCTCTGCGATCTGAGGCCAAGCAACCATTACTCCAATAAAACCAACCGCAACAGCGGCCAGCAGTGCCTTTAGTCTCGTCATCGACGCCCTCCTCTTGGCGCGTTTACCTTCTTGGGAAGGTAACGACTTTTCTGGCTTTTGCAAGTCGACCAGGTGCCTCTGCGGCTTCAACCAACTCTTTGTAGCCCGTAAAGACAACGCTTTGATCTGTTCCACATTGCTTGTGCGGAATAGCCTGGTGCTCTTTGCCGACGTCCATGAATCCATTGTTACCGTCTAATACCTGCACACTGATAACCCCCTGCAGGCTTGTATCCTCTTTGCATACATAGAAAATTGGAGCCGAAATTGTCGGATCGTAGCGAACATCTACATCTCTGTACTCCCAATAAAATGGGCCTTCGCTTTTATTCGCGGCTTCAACTATCTCCTGCCCTATATCTGATTCATGGGCGTGCTTTCGAATGACACTTATCATATGTGTAATCAGCGCTTGTCGTTCGTAGGGACTGGTCGTATTCTCATTAAGCAGCTTATCTATGACTGACTCGATTCGCTCGCGGTCTGATATCTCAACGTGAACGCCGCTGTCACCTATTGTAAGCTTGCCCGTCTTGCTTTGATTGCCCCATAAAAAACCGAGGAACAAGGCAGTTACTGCCACTGCAGCTAATGCAAAATACTTTGATCCAATCCCTCCAGTTGGGTCGTCGTCCGCCATTCATAGGGAAGCAACAACATAATGGTATCAGTGAATTCGCACTAGCGTACTACAGGAATGTAGCAAGCGCCACAGTTTTGTAAATTCTTGGCTCGCCGGGTTGGCCGCCCACCTCCTGAACTGAACGGAGTCAGGATGATTCATCGACGCCAGATCGGAGACGCCAAATCAGACTTGCACCAGATCGGAGCACGGGGACAAGCGGTGCCCCGGCCCACCATCTCTCATCGCGCTACTGCCAGGACCGCCAGAACGCCCCCCTCACCAATGTGGCCATCAGGTTTGCCGTGCACCGCTCTCAATCCTTTATTGACGCAGGGCTCATTCGGGTGCCGAGAACCTTCATCGTCACCGGCATCGTTTTGCGTGCGCCAGCGCCGATGCCAGCTACAGAGCAGCTAGAGCCCCATGTACTCAGATGCGCTAGCGCGGTCCGGTCCAGTCCTCCTTCACCAACTGGCGGGCGCGGCCCAGGGCCAGGGCGCCGCTGGGCACGTCCCGGGTGAGGGTGGAGCCGGCGCCCACGGTCACGTTGGCACCGAGCGTGATCGGTGCCACCAGCACCGAGTTGGCGCCGGTCTTGCTGCCGGCTCCGATCACGGTGCGGTGCTTGCGCACCCCGTCGTAGTTGGCGGTGATCGTGCCGGCGCCCACATTGACTCCGGCACCGAGATCGGCATCGCCGATGTAGCTGAGGTGGTTCACCTTCACCCCTTCGGCCAGGGTGCTGTTCTTCACCTCCACGAAGTTGCCCACATGACAGCCCGCCGCCAGCAGGGCCCCGGGTCGCAGCTGGGTGAAGGGGCCCACCGTGCAACCCGGGCCCACGCCGGCCTCGCGCAGCACCGCATGGAGGATCTGGCTGCCCTCGCCCACCTGGCTGTCCTCGATCAGGCAGCCCGGGCCGACGCGGCAGCCCGGGCCGATGGTGGTGTTGCCGCGGAAGTGGCACTGGGGCTCTACCACCACGTCGCGGCCGAAGCGGGTGCCGTCGCTGAGAGTGCAGCTGGCCGGATCGGTAAAGGTCACCCCCTCGCGCATCCAGTGCTCCCGCAGCCGCTGCTGCAGCACCGCCTCGCACTGGGCCAGCTGGATGCGGTCGTTGATGCCGTTGATCTCGTCGGCATCGGCCACCTCCAGGTGCATGGCCGGGCTGAGCAGGGCCACCGTGTCGGTGAGGTAGAGCTCGCCCTGGTCGTTGTCGCTGCGCAGCCGGGGCAGCACCGCCGCCAGCTTTTCCCAGTTGAAGCAGTAAATGCCGGCGTTGATCCGGTTGATCTGCCGTTCTGCCTCACTGCAGTCGCGGTGCTCCACGATCTGCTGCACCCGGCCGTCCTCGGCCGCCAGCACGCGGCCGTAACCGCTGGGATCGGCCAGCCGGGCGCTGAGCAGGGTCACCGCGGCGCCATTGGCGCGGTGGGTCTCCAGCAGCTGCTCGAGGGTTTCGGGCCTCAGCAGCGGCACATCTCCGTTGAGCACCAGCAGCTCGCCGCTGAAGCCGGCCAGGGGCTCGAGCAGTTGCTGCACGGCATGGCCGGTGCCGTTCTGGGGCTGCTGCAGCACGAACTCCAGACCCTCGTGCCGGGCCAGCGACTGCTCCACCCGCTCGGACTGGTGGCCCACGATCAGCAGCCGCCGCTGCGGGCTGAGTCGCTCGCAGCTGGTGAGCACCCGCTCCACCAGGGTGGCTCCGGCCAGGGGCTGGAGCACCTTGGGCAGGTCGCTCTTCATGCGGGTGCCCTTTCCGGCGGCCAGCACGGCAACGGCGAGCATCGGCGGGGCGGAGCAACTGGGCGGGAATCTACGTGGGCTGCCGAGGGGGCTTGGCGCTGGCCCGTGTGTGCCCCTCCAGTCCCCAGCGGCGCCGCCAGGCGCTGGTGGGGCCGGCGCCGCTGGCTGCCTGGGCCCGTCGCCGCGCCGCCAGGATCGCGGCGGCGACGGCCTGGCCGCCGGGGTCGCGGTAGGGCTCGGCGGCACGGGTGCCGAGGTGCTCGATCTCCATCGCTGTGAGCGGCCGCAGGGGGCTGTCTGGTTCGGTGCCGATCGGCAGGAGAGAAGGGCTGGCGGCGGTGCCATAGCTCCAGGGGGCGATCCGCGGGGATGGGTCCGCGGCCCCCTGCTGCGGAGGTGGCGGGATCGAGGCCAGCTGCAGCCCTGCCAGCTGCAGGCTGCGGCGCACGGCGGCGGCGCAGCAGTAGGTGAGCAGGCGGCCGTCGGGCCGTAGCAGCCGGGCCAGGGCGCTCAGAAACTCCAGGCTCCAGAGCTCGGGACAGCGCCGGGGGGAGAAGGCATCGAGCAGCACCAGATCGCAGCGGCCGGCCAGCTGCTGCCGCTCCAGCAGGTCGCCCAGCCGGCTGCGGGCATCGCCCCAGAGCAGCCGGGCCGTGCTGTCTTGGTTGCTGCTTCGGATGTCGCCTTGGCTCCAGCCGCCGTGCTCCAGCAGGCTCCTGAACAGCGCCACGGTGCCGGGTTGCCACTGGCGGCGGAAGGGTTCAGAAGCCAGGGCCTGACGCAGCGGCTGGGGATCCAGCTCCAGGCCCCAGATCTGCAGCGTCAGCCCTCGCCCTGAGGCCGCCTCCAGCAGGGCGGCGCTGTTGGTGCCCAGGCCGAAGCATACATCCACCACCACCAGCCGTTGGCCGGGGCTGAAGCGCTCCAGCTCGGCCGGCTGCACGAACTTGGCTCGGGCCTCGCTGAGGGCACCGATCGGCCCGTGGAAGCCCTCGCCGAAGTGCTCGCTCCAGAGGCTGAAGCTGCCGTCGGCGCCGGACCGGGACCTCAGACCAGGCGTCCCATCCGGCCGATTCGGGCCTGCTTCAGCTGCGCAGCCGCTCGAGGTCATCCCAGAAGCCCGGGTAGGACACGGCCGCCGCCTCGGGGCCGTGCAGGGTGGTGCTGCCGCGGGCGATGCCCGCAGCCACCGCCAGGCTCATGGCCACGCGGTGATCGGTCTCGCTGTCCACATCGGCGCCGTGGAGTTCGGTGTTGCCGGCGATGGCCAGGCCGTCGTCGAACGCCTCGATGCGGGCGCCCATGGCCCCGAGTTGGCGCGCCATCACCGCCAGGCGGTCGGTTTCCTTCACGCGCAGCTCGGCGGCATCGCGGACCCGGCTGGTGCCCTCGGCGGCGCAGGCGGCCACCGCCAGCACCGGGATCTCGTCCACCAGGCGGGGGATCAGCTCACCGCCGATCTCGAAGGCCTGCAACGGCCCGTGAGACACCTGCAGATCGCCCACCGGCTCGCCGGCCACATCGCGCGCGTTGAGCACCACGATGCGGGCGCCCATCTGCTCCAGCACCTCGAGGATGCCGGTGCGGCTGGGGTTGAGCCCCACGTTCTCCACCGTGAGCGCGGCGCCGGGGGTGATGGCGGCGGCCACCAGCCAGAAGGCGGCGGAGCTGATGTCGCCCGGCACCACCACGCTCTGGCCCCGCAGGGCGTGGCCGGGGGTGAGGGTCACCTCGGTAAGGCCGGGCCCGCCCACCTGCAGCCGGGCCCCGAAGGCCCGCAGCATGCGCTCGCTGTGGTCGCGGCTCTGGGCCGGCTCGATCACGGTGGTGGGGCCCTCGGCGGTGAGGGCCGCCAGCAGGATGGCGCTCTTCACCTGGGCCGAGGCCACCGGCGTGTGGATGGTGGTGCCGTGCAGCGGCTGGCCCAGCACCGCCAGCGGGGCGAAGTTGCCGTCTCTGCGGCCGTGGATCACAGCGCCCATCTGCGTCAGGGGCGCGCCCACCCGCCGCATCGGCCGGCCCCGCAGGGAGGCGTCGCCGCTGAGCACGAAGTGACGCCCCACCCGCCCGGCCAGCAGGCCCAGCATCAGGCGCATGGTGGTGCCGGAATTGCCGCAATCGAGCACGTCGTGGGCCTCCTGGAAGCCATCGAGCCCCACCCCCTGCACCGTCACTGGCTCACCGGCGCGGATCTCCGACACCGTCACCCCCATGGCGCGCAGGCAGGCGGCGGTGCTGAGCGGGTCTTCCGCCGGGAGCAGGCCCTCGATGCGGGTTTCGCCCTCGGCGATGGCCCCGAACAGCAGGGCCCGGTGGGAGATCGACTTGTCGCCCGGCACCCGCACCCGGCCGCGCAGGCAGCGGCCAGCAGGGAGCTGCAGTGGTGTGCTGGTGTGCGAGGGGAGACCCAAGGTGCCCGCAGTCGGGTGCGGCGATCCTATGCAGTGCGCTGATGGCAGCCGTTCAGCCCAGCAGCAGGCCTCCAGCGCTGGCCTGCGCCGCCTCGGCGCTGCGCAGGTCGAACAGCAGATCCTCCAGGGTCACGTCCCTCAAGGTGCGCAGCAGGGCCTGGTGCAGGCGCCGCTCCAGGGCCGCCGTGACCTGCGCGCTTGCTGCTGGTTCCGGCTCCGCTGCCCCCCCGGCGCCGAGCTGATCGATGGGGCTGGCGGAGAGCTGGAACGGATGGTTGAGGGCGGCCATCACCTCGGCCGCTGTGATCCCACTGGCCGGCCGCAGCAGGCGATAGCCACCGCTGCGGCCACGCCGCGCCTCCAGCACCCCGGCGCGCCGGAGCTGGAGCAGCAGTTGTTCGAGCATCGGCTCCGGCAGGTGCTGGGCCGTGGCCAGGGCATGGGTGGAGCACCAGCGCTGCGGATCGCCCGCCAGCTCCAGCAGGGCCTTGAGGGCGTGGCTGGCCTGACGCGAGAGCATCGTTCAGCGAGCGGGCGTGGCTTCGGCCCCCAGTGCGCCGGCCAGGCGCTCCAGCACGTGCTCGAGGGTGTAGCCGAACAGGGCCGGATCCGGGGGTTCGAGCCCGATGTCGGCCAGCCCCAGCTCCGCCCAGCGGCTGTCGATGCGGGCTTCGAGCTCCGCGGGCCGCTGCAGCGGTTCACCCCAGGGGTGGCGCTTCTCCGGGCCGATCTTGGTGGTGGCGTCGATCGCCAGTCGGCCGCCGAGGCCCAACCGTTCGCTGGCGAAATCGAGGGAATCGAAGGGGGTGTCTTCGAGCACGAACAGATCGCGCTGGGGATCCACCAGGGCGCTGATCGCCCAGATCACCTGGCGCGGGTCGCGGATGTTGATGCTCTTGTCCACCACCACCACAAACTTGGTGTAGGTGAACTGGGGCAGCGCGCTCCAGAAGGCCATCGCCGCCCGCTTGGCCTGGCCTGGGTAGGCCTTGTCGATGGCGATCACGGCCAGCTTGTAGCTGAGCCCCTCCATCGGCAGGAAGAAATCCACGATCTCCGGGATCTGCTGGCGCAGGATCGGCGTGTAGATCCGGTTGAGGGCGATCGCCAGCATCGCGTCCTCCTTGGGCGGCCGGCCGCTGAAGGTGGTGAAGTAGATGGGATTGCGCCGCTGGGTCACGCACTGGATGCGCACCAGCGGTGAGGGCTCGACGCCGCCGTAGAAGCCCATGTGGTCGCCGAAGGGGCCGTCGGCCAGCTCCTCGCCGGGGGTGATCGTGCCCTCCAGCACCACTTCGCTGTGGCTGGGCACCTCCAGGTTCACCGTCTTGCACTTGGCCAGCCGCACCCCTTCGCCCGCGTAGAGGCCGGCGAACAGCCACTCGCTCAGCTGCACCGGGATCGGCGTGGCCGCCGCCAGCACCAGCAGGGGATGCACGCCGATGGCGATGGCGATCTCCAGCTTCTTGCCCATCGCCGCCGCCTTGCGCAGGTGGCGGGCGCCGCCGCGCACGCTCAGCCAGTGCACCGTCATCGTGTTGCTGCTCTGCTGCTGCAGCCGGTACACGCCCACGTTGGGGGTGCCGGTTTCGGGGTCCTTGGTGATCACCAGCCCCAGGGTGATGATCCGGCCGCCATCGCCCGGCCAGGGGCGCAGCAGCGGCAGGGCATCGAGGTTCACCGCCTCCCCCTTGAACACCTGCTGGCGGCAGGGGGGGGTGAGGTCGAGGTCGGGCTTGGCCCTGAGCACATCGAGCAGCACCGACCCGAAGCGCACCGCCTCGCGCGCACCCTTGGGGGGGCGGGGCTGTTGCAGCAACGCCAGCCGCTCGCCCAGGGTTTCGAGCTCCTCGGGCCGCTCCATGCCCATGCTCCACAGCACCCGCTCCTGGGTGCCCATCAGGTTGATCGCCACCGGCATCGAGGAGCCGATCACGTTTTCGAACAGCAGGGCCGGGCCACCGGCGGCCAGCACCCGGTCGGCGATCGCCGCCAGTTCGAGGTCGGGATCCACCGGGGCGCTGATGCGGCGCAGCCGGCCCCGCTCCTCCAGCAGGTTCAGGAAGCGGCGCAGGTCACGACCGTGCTTGATCGCCAAGGGGATTAGGGCTTGCGAGCGTCCTGATCACTGTGGCGCAGGGCTTCGGGCAGTGCTGACACACTGAACCGGCTTCCGGGCCACGACTCCGTGCAGATTTCCTATTTCCACACCTCCGAGCACGTTCCGCTGATCAGCCCGCCGGCGGACGGGGGCCCGGACGCGGCGGTGGTGATCGATGTGCTGCGGGCCACCACCACGATCGCCTGGGCACTGCAGAACGGAGCCGAGGCGATCCAGGCCTTCGCAAGCCTGCAGGAGCTGGAGGCCGCTGCCGAGGCCTGGCCGGCGGAGGCCCGGCTGCGCGCCGGCGAGCGCGGTGGCGAGCGCGTGGCGGGCTACGACCTGGGCAATTCGCCGCTGGCGGTGACCCCCGCGCTGGTGGGCGGCAAGCGCATCTTCATGAGCACCACCAACGGCACCCGCTCCCTGGCGGCGGTGCGGGAGGTGCCCCTGCTGCTCACCGCCTGCCTGCCGAACCGCACGGCCGTGGCGCGGCTGCTGCTGGAGCGGGGCTGCCAGCGGGTGTGGGTGGTGGGCAGCGGCTGGGAGGGGGATTACTCCCTGGAGGACAGCCTGGCGGCCGGTGCGCTCGCCTCCGCCCTGTGTGAGCTGGCTGTGGCGCCCCACGGCCAGGTGCAGTTCACCAACGACGAGATGCTCGCCGCCCTGGCCCTCTGGCAGCAGTGGCGCCAGGATCCGGAAACCTGTCTGCGGGTGGCCAGCCATGGCCAGCGGCTGATGGGGCTGGGCGACCACGACAGTGATCTGGCCTGCTGCAGTGCGGTGGACACCCTCCAGGTGGTTCCCATGCAGGCGGAGCCCGGGGTGTTGCGGGCCAGCTGAGGTGGGCTCCGATACACTTCGCCGGTTCGATCCGTCGATGTGGTGAGCAGCTATCTGGCGGCAGCTGTGCAGCTCACCAGCACGCCGGACCCTGACGCCAATTTCGCGGCCGCTGAGGAACAGATCGAGCTGGCCGCTCGCCGCGGTGCCGAACTGGTGGGCCTGCCGGAGAACTTCGCCTTCATGGGCGAAGACAACCTGCGCCTGCAGCTGGCGCCTGAGCTGGCGGAGCGCTGCAGCCGCTTCCTGGTGACCATGGCCCGGCGCTACCAGGTGACCTTGCTGGGCGGCGGTTTCCCGGTGCCGGCCGGGGAGGGCCTCACGCTCAACCGCGCTGAGCTGGTGGGCACCGAAGGGGAGCTGCTGGCCCGCTACGACAAGATCCACTTGTTTGATGTGGACCTGCCCGACGGTGACACCTACCGCGAGTCGGCCACGGTGCAGCCGGGCAACGAGCTGCCCCCAGTGGTGGAGGTGCCGGGGCTGGGGCGCATCGGTCTCTCGATCTGCTACGACGTGCGCTTCCCGGAGCTCTACCGCCACTTGGCCCGGCAGCGGGCCGACGTGCTGATGGTGCCGGCGGCCTTCACCGCCTTCACCGGCAAGGACCACTGGCAGGTGCTGCTGCAGGCCCGGGCGATCGAGAACACGTCCTACGTGGTTGCCCCGGCCCAGACCGGGCTGCACTACGCCCGGCGCCAGACCCATGGCCATGCCCTGGTGATCGATCCCTGGGGCACGGTGCTGGCTGATGCCGGCGTTGCTCCCGGCCTGGCGGTGGCGCCGATCGACCCTCGCCATGGCCAGCGGGTGCGGGCCCAGATGCCCAGCCTCCAGCACCGCCGGCCCGCCCTGTTCGCAACCCGCTGATGCGGCCGCTGCGGCGCTGGCTCGGATCGCGCTGGCTCGGCTGGCGGGGGGTGCTGGTGCTGGCCCTGCTGCTGGCGGATCTGCCGGCCCTGGCCTCGAGCCTGGCCGCCTGGCGGGTCACACGCCAGGGGATCCTGGAGCTGCGCACAACCCCCGACGTGTCCCTGCAGGCGTATTACGAGGCGGGTGAGGCCGGCCGCGGTCCGCGGGTGTGGGTGGATTTTCCCGGCGCCCCCCAGCGCAGCCGCACGATCCGGGGCAGTGGTGCGATCCGGGAGGTTCGCATCGGTCAACCCACTCCCACCACCACCCGGCTGGTGCTGGAGTTCGCGCCCGGCACCCGGCTCGATCCCCGTAGCCTGCGCCTGGTGGGCACGGCCCGCGACCGCTGGCGGATGGAATTCCGCGGGTTGGATCGCCCCGTGCTGCTCGGCCTGGGCGAGGGCAACATCGAGGCCTCCAGCGTCTGGGCCGCTGCGCCCCACACTTCGTTTCCCACCGCCACAGCCCCCCTTTCGGCCGATGGCCTGCCGGTGGTGCCCAGGGGCCGCCATCTGGTGGTGATCGATCCCGGCCACGGTGGCCCCGATCCCGGTGCGGTGGGCATCGGCGGACTGCGGGAAACCAATGTGGTGCTTGATGTATCCCTGCAGGTGGCGCGGCTGCTGCAGGCCCGCGGCGTGCAGGTGACGCTCACCCGCACCAGCGAGATCGACCTCGACCTGCCACCGCGGGTTTCGATCGCCAACCGTTCCGGTGCAGCCGCCTTCGTGAGCATCCACGCCAACGCGCTGAGCATGGCCCGGCCTGATGTGAATGGGGTGGAGACCTTCTTTTTCTCCGGAGGCCCCTCCCAGGCTCTCGCCAGTTCCCTGCAGCGCCGGATGATGGCCGCTTCCCCAGGCACTCCCAACCGGGGGGTGAAGCAGGGCCGCTTCTTCGTGATCCGCCGCACCGTGATGCCGGCGGCGCTGGTGGAGATGGGCTTCGTCACCGGTGCCATCGACGCTCCCCGGCTGGCCAACCCCGATTTCCGGCGGCGCATGGCGCTGGCCATCGCCGCGGGCATCCTCGATTACCTCGGGGGGCGCTGATGAGCCTGCTGGTGGGCCTGTTTGACAGTGGTCTGGGCGGGCTCACGGTGCTCCGGCGGGTGCAGGCCCGCTATCCCCACTCCCCCTGTCTCTACCTGGGTGACACGGCCCGCGTTCCCTACGGCACCCGCAGTGTCGAGGACATCCGTGCCATCGCCGCCGAGGTGGTGACGTGGTTGCGGCTCGAGGGAGTGGGTGTGCTGGTGATGGCCTGCAACACCTCCAATGCCCTGGCCCTGGATGTGGCGGTGGCCCAGGCCGGCGTGCCGGTGGTGGGGTTGATCGACAGCGTGGCGGCGGTGATCGACAGCGACCGGGTGGGCGTCTTGGCAACCCCCGCCACTGCCGCCAGCGGGGCCTACCGGCGCGCCATCCATGCCAGCCGGCCCCGGGCCCTGGTCACCGAGGTGGGCTGTCCGGCCTTCGTGCCCCTGATCGAAGCGGGCCGCTTGGAGGGCCTCGAACTGCGGGAGGCGGCCAACCGCTACCTGGCCCCCCTGCTGGCGGCGCAGGTGGACACCGTGGTGCTGGGATGCACCCACTATCCGTTGCTGCGGGCGCTGCTCCAGGAGCTGCTGCCGGTCGGCACCCGTCTGATCGACCCGGCCGAGGCGGCGGTGGAGCGGCTGGGCCCCCTGCTGGCCAGCCTGGGCGACCTGCCGGAGTCGGAGCAGGGCCAGGCGCTGTTTGTGGCACCGCAGCACAGCACCCGCCTCTGCGTCACCGGTTGCCCCGACAGCTTCGCCACATCGGCCAGCACCTGGCTGGGGTGCCGCCCAGCGGTGGAGCGCGTGAGCCTGCGGTCGGCTGGTTGCGCCGCCTAGGATCGCGCCACAGAGGAGGTGTCGTGGCAACGGTTGCTGAGCTGCTCCAGCCGGTGGAAGCCGATCTCGATGCCCTGCTGGCCGACCTGCGCAGCCTGATCGGAGCCGGTCATCCGATCCTCCAGGCCGCCGCCGAGCACCTGTTCGCCGCTGGCGGCAAACGCCTGCGCCCCGGGATCGTGCTGCTGCTCTCCCGCGCCTTCACACCCGATGGCGAGCTGAGCGCGCGCCACCGCCGCCTGGCCGAGATCACCGAGATGATCCACACGGCCTCCCTCGTGCACGACGACGTGGTGGATGAGGCCGCCACCCGCCGTGGTGTCGACACCGTGCACAGCCGTTTCAACCACCGCGTGGCGGTGCTGGCTGGAGATTTCCTGTTCGCGCAGGCCAGTTGGCATCTGGCCAACCTTGACGACCTGGACGTGGTGAAGCTGCTCAGCCGCGTGATCATGGACCTGGCCGATGGCGAGGTGAAGCAGGGTCTGTTCCGCTACGACACCGGCCAGAGCTTCGAAACCTATCTTGAGAAGAGTTACTGCAAAACCGCTTCCCTGATGGCCAACAGCGCCCGGGCTGCGGGCGTGTTGTCCGAGCTTCCGCCCGAGCGGCTCGACGCTCTGCACCGCTTTGGTCGCCAGCTGGGTCTGGCCTTCCAGGTGGTGGATGACATCCTTGATTTCACCGGCAGCGACCAGCAGCTGGGCAAACCCGCCGCCAGTGATCTGGCCTCCGGCTATCTCACCGCTCCAGCGCTCTACGCCCTCGAGGAGCGGCCGGCCCTGGCCGGGCTGATCGAGCGGGAGTTCAGCCAGGATGGGGATCTGGAGCAGGCCCTGGCCCTGGTGCGCGGCTGCGAGGCGATCCCGCGCTCCCGCGCCCTGGCCGAGCGCTTCACCCGCGAAGCCTCGGAGGCCATCGAATGGCTACCTGCCTCTGAGCCCCGCAGCGCCCTGCGCGCCCTGCCCGACTTCGTGCTCAGCCGGCTCTACTGAGCGCCTCGGCGCTGATGGTCGCGCTCGTAAGCGCAGCCTGCGATCACTGTTCCTGCCCCTCGCACGGTGGGGTTGACCTGATCGCCATCTCTGGCAGGTAGAAATGGGCCACCTGTCCACGGCCGCGGAACCAGGTTTCGTGGCTCGGGTCCAGGGTGGAGGGATGCAGATCCCAGCGGCACGCCAGGTAACCCGCAAACCCATGAAGGTCTATGGGGTTCTCGTCCCAGTTCACCACACTGAACCCCTCCAGCACCGGCTCTGGCGGCTCAGCGTCTGCTGCATCAGCTGGTGCTCCGCTTGCTGGGTCGACTGGTGATTCGACCGCTCCCTCAGCAGAGCTCTGCCTGGCCGCCATGCGCACGAAGGTGCTGATGTTGCCGAGGCCATCGGCCGGGTGATCGCTACCGAGGTTGTGCTCCAGGGAGAACTTGCGGAAGTAGAGCTCGCGCGCCCGGGGATAGGCCAGCGGGGGTGCCGCGGCCAGCAGTGCATCCAGGGCCTGCTCCAACACACTCGGGCGCCACTCGAACGCAGGCGCTGGATCGGAACGTGGTTCCTCGGGATCCGGAGCCGGCTCCCAGCGGTTGCTGTCCTCTGGCTCCAGTGGCACTGGTTAGCGAGAGGCTGATTCCAGAGCCAGCAACCGGCGGGCGTGCTGGCGACGCAGCACCACCTGCCAGCGCCGCAGCCTTTGCCGCAACCGCAACCGCAGCCTTTGCCGCCGCAGCAGCAGTCGCAGTCGCAGCCGCTTGAGGCTCCCCTGAAGGTGCTGCAGCCGTGAACTGACCCGGCTGGTGAGATTCAGCCTGCGCAGCCGACCCTGCCAACGTCTCAGGCGGCGGCGCAGCTGCCGCTGCCGAGACCTCAGCAGCGGCAGCTTCGTCGCCGCCCTGTCCCCTGCACGATCAACCGCACTGGCTGGCGCTGGCGGCAGCTGCTGTTGCTGGGCGGCAGCGTGCAGGGCTCCGCGGACGGACTGGCGCAGTCGCTCCTGTTCCTCCATCAGCTCGCTCAGCTCACGGCGGAGCATCTGGCGCTGATAGCCAAACTTGCCCTCGTAGATCGAAGGCAGGGCTGCAATCAGCTCCCTGTAGCGGGCCAGTTCAGCGCGGTTGCGGGCCAGTTCCGCTTCAAGCCTGGCCAGGGGCGGGCCGATCCCAACGGCAGGAGCCTGCTCGGGCACAGCATCAGGATCGGACTCCATGCCTGTCATTCAAGCGGCGGTGCAAGCCTGGCCTCAGTCCATCTTCACCTCGCGGAGCGAGCGCAGGCAATGGCTGCCAGCGGGAAACCGCCGGGCATCGATGCCCCCATGCAGGAGCACCACCACCTGGCAGCCGGCGGCGGCGGCGGCGGCGGCGCCGGCCAGCGAATCCTCGAAGGCCCAGCACCGAGCTGGCTCCACCCCCAGCCGTCGGGCAGCCAGCAGAAAGGGATCGGGTGCGGGCTTGCCGGCCTGCAGCTCCGGGTCATCGCCGTGGATGCGCACGACGATGACATCCAGCCAGGGATGGGGGCCGCTCTTGAGGGCAACTGAAGACCTGGCGCTGCTGGTGACCAGCGCCATCGGGATCTCCAGTTGGCGGCAGCGCTGCAGCAGCTCCGGCGCCCCGTCGATGGCCGCGGCCCGCACCAGCAGCGCTTCGGCGATGGGCTGGCGCACGACCAGCAGCTCCTCCACCGAAGGGACCTGGCCCTGGTTCTCCCGGATCCAGTTCCGCACCTGGTGGGCGCAGTCGAGGCGCCGCCGGCCGCGCAGCAGCACCAGCTCGGCCTCGCTCAGGTCGCGGCCGAAGTGACGGGCTGCCTGCCGCCAGGCGCTGGCGTGCAGGGGCTCGGTGTCGAGCAGCAGCCCGTCGAGGTCGAACAGGCAGGCGGCTGGGCGGGACATGCGCTCAGTCTCTCAGCCGACAGCGCTGACTTCTTCCTAGGTTTGAAGTTATAGGCACTGGACACAGCCTCTGCGGCGGGCGTGACTCCGACCAGGTGTGCAAGGTAGCGCCCCTCCGAGTGGTGTAACTCAGGAGGTCCTGTGACCCTCTCCGGAGGGTGAACAGGAGCAGTCAGGGGATGACTGCCTGGAAGCTGATTGCGCAGCTCCGTTTATCCACTATGAACCCT